>NZ_JBVKBH010000002.1:0-660376 GCF_055657175.1 Streptomyces sp. NPDC107581 | reverse complement strand
TCCACCGGCCCACCGGCCCACCGGCCCACCGGCCCACCGGCCCACCGGCCCACCGGCCCACCGGCCCACCGGCCCACCGGCCCACCGGCCCACCGGCATTGTCCGCTTGCCACGGTGCATCTCCTTTTTGCCGTACCGGCAAGACCACTGGCCCGCACCCCGTGTGCCGTCGCAGGCTGACGGCACACAGGACGAGAGGCTCACCACCATGGCGCACGACCGCCACCAGCACGAGCAGCGCCCGGACGAGCACCGGCACGAGCAGAGCCCGCACGAGCACCGGCACGAGCAGCGCCCGGACGAGCACCGGCACGAGCAGAGCCCGCACGAGCACCGGCACGGACACGCTCACGGACACACGCACGGGGGCGACGCCCACATCGACTGGAGCGGGATGGCCCCGGCGCTGGAGGCGCAGGCGGAGCTGCTCGCGTCCGTCTACGAGCGGACCATGGCCTGGCTGGCGAAGGAGGTGACCGATCCGGGGCTGATCGTCGACGCCGGCAGCGGTCCGGGCGTCGTGGCATGTCTGTTCGCCGAGGCCTTCCCCGGAGCCCGGATCGTGGCCGTCGACGGCACCGAACCGCTGCTGGAGCGCGCCCGCGCCCGCGCGGTACGCCAGTCGGTCGCCGACCGCTTCGACACGCTCGCCGGTGAACTGCCGGGCGTGCTGGACGAGTTGGAGTATCCGGCCGATCTGCTGTGGGCCGGCCGCAGCCTGCACCACCTCGGCGACCAGCGGGCCGCGCTCGCCGAGTTCGCCGCCCGGCTGGCCCCCGGCGGCACCCTCGCCCTCCTCGAAGGCGGCCTGCCCGCCCGCTTCCTGCCCCGGGACTTCGGCATCGGCCGTCCCGGACTCCAGGAGCGGCTGGACGCGATGGAGGCGGAGCGGTTCGCCCGGATGCGCGCCGATCTCCCCGGCTCCGTGGCCGAGACCGAGGACTGGCCGGCGCTGCTGGCCTCCGCCGGTCTGCGGCACACCCGTACCCGCAGCTTCCTCCTGGACCTGCCGGCCCCCTTGACCGACCGGGCCCGCACCTACGTCGCCGCCGCCCTGACCCGGCTGCGCCACGGCACGGAGGAGGGCCTGGATGCCGAGGACCGAGCCACCCTGGACCGCCTGATCGACCCGTCCGACCCGGCGAGCGTCCACCGGCGGCCGGACGTGTTCGTCCTCGGCGCGTACACGGTCCACACGGCGGTACGGCCTGCCTAGGGCCGGTCCGGCGGATTTTGTGACCGTCCTGGTCTCGGGGCGTCGGCACGGTCATGGGGCGGGGAGACCCGGCGAACGTGCAGTGGGTTCGGCTCAGGCCGCGTCTGCCGACATGCGGGCAGCGTCCGCGCCGCCCGTCGGCTCCTGGGCGGTCGCCGTGCCGCTGTGTTCAGCCGTGCTCGGGCTCCACCGGGAGCCACAGTTCGGCGTCGGCCCCGGTCTTGTCCGGCGACAGGTGCGCGCGCAGGATCTCAGGGCCGGTGCGGGTGCGATACGGGTTCGACGGGAACCACTCGGTGAACGCGTCCCGCCACAGTTCCTGGATGGCCTGCGGTGCCGGCCCGGAGGTGGTGAAGACCGCCCAGGTGCCGGCCGGGACGGCCAATGTGGTCGTGCCCTGCGGAGCGGCCGCGGAGGTGATCACGCCGTGGTGGTAGTCGAGTTCCGTGCCCTCGGCGCGGCTGGGGTCCATGCCGTCGCAGACCGCGACGATGCCGTGCGGCTCCTGGTCCGACAGCTTCTCCAGGCGCCGCAGAGTCTGCGGGTCGATCCCGCGGACGAAGTCCATGATCACCTGGTTCGGGCCCGCATGCACCAGCGGTACCCGGGCCTTGAGCCCGACGACGGTGAAGTCCGCCCTGTCCACGACGCGGTATCGCATGGTGCTGCTCCCCTCGATGGTGAGGCGGAAGGCCATCCGGGACTGGGAGTTGAGTGCGGCGCCGGAACGCCGGGCCTCGCCCGGGCCGTTGCCGTGCATGGCACGGAACGCCCGCGCGAACGCCTCGCCGGAGCCGTAGCCATAGCGCACCGCGATCTCCAGCAGCGTCTCTCGTCCCGCGAGTACTTCGGCGCCCGCGAGGGTGAGCCGGCGGCGCCGGACGTACTACGACAGCGGCATGCCCGCGAGCGCGGAGAACATCCGGCGCAGGTGGTGCTCCGAGGTGGCCGCGATGCGTGCCGGCTCCTCCACGTCGACGGCCTGGTCGAGAGGGCACTCGATGTGCTCCATGGCCTGGTTCAGCCGCTCCACCATGCCCGGCCTCCTTCCTCTTCCCTCTTCACGACCACCTTGCCGGCGACGGTCGTCAAGCACGTCTGGCCGGTGCCGTGGCCGGTGCTGTCCCCGTCCGGACCGGGGTGTCCAGTCCCAGGCCCCGGCGGATCGCGATCTCCACGGGTGAGTACGCGCCGTCGGCACGTTCCAGTTCGTACGACGCGGCCGGCATCAGCGGCGGCTGGGCCATGAAGCGCGGCCGCACCCCATGGTGCGGTTGCGCCGCGTGTACCAGGAACGGATGGCACAGGAAGACGTCGCCCGGGGACCCGGTGGCGAGGGCGAGCGGCCGGTGGTCGGACGCCGCCACCAGATCGGGGGCGAGGGTCAGCCCGCTCGCCCCGTCCTCCCCGTACTTTTCCAGCACCTTCGGCGCGTCGAGGTGTGAGCCGACCCGGATCCGGGTCGGGGCGTCCTCCTCGCCGATCTCGCTGAACAGGAACAGCATCAGAAGCGCCCGGCCCTGTGAGCGCAGATTCGTGAAGTACCAGCTCTCGCCCTCCGGCAGATAGCTCCCCTCGATGTGCCAGCCCGCGTCGTCCGGCTCCTCCCCGTGCGGGAAGCGCAGCGGGAACGTGCCCAGCGAGTAGCGCGGCTCCCAGCGTCCCGCGCCGACGAGAAGGTCGTACGCGCGATGCAGGGACGGGGAGTTGGGCGCGGCGGCGAACGGGCCCTGCGCCATCCCGCCCACCCAGTGCACGGGCTGCGTCCACGTCGACGGGTCGTCCGGGTCGCAGCCCGTCTCTCGCCACAGCAGCCGCGCACAGTCCGCCGCCACGCGCGGCGCGACGGCGCCCTCCAGCTTCACGAAGCCGTCGCGGAGGAAACGGGATACCAAGGTCGTGTCGTCCATGCCCTCATGGTGCGGCGACACCGGCCTCGATCACCCGACATTTTCCGCACCGCCTTTGTCGGGTGATCACCATTCCCCTTCCCGCCCCTGCGGGACCGGAAGCGACCGCCCCGCGGTCACAGGACCATCCGGCCCAGGCCTCTTCGCTCGGCCTGGTCTCTTCGTTCAGCCTCCGGCCTCATCGTCCGGCCCAGGCTTCTTCGTCCGGCCCAGGCTTCTTCGTCCGGCCTCCGGCCCCCTCGGGTTCCGTCCGCCCGGTGTACCTGTCCCCCTTCCCCCGTTATGTTCTTCGCGGTCCTGCAAGAGGGCCGCTGGCCTCCGGGCCCGGCATGACTGTTCCCCTCTGTCGAACGCCGCGCACCGCCATGCGGCTGGCCCTCGCCGCCTGGCGCACCGCCGACCTGCCGGAGACCCGGCAGGCGCTGCGGACGGCCGCGGCGCAGAGCGAGGAGGACACGTTCACCGCGCCGGAGGAGGGCGGGCGGACCCTCAACGCGCCCTCCTCGCTCAGTGCCGACGGGCGCATTCTGACGACGGTGGCCCATGACACGGTGGAACAGTGGGACGTGCGCACCCATCACCGCATCCGCTCCGTGCGGCGCGCCGGGCTGTCCGCGGGCTTCACCGGCGTCAGCCCGGACGGCAGGCTGATCGCCTACCGCGCCCCCGGCCGCCGGGACCTGCTGATCGGCGATCTGACCGACGGCAGCACGCGGCGTCTGCGGACCGGCTCCTGGAACGACACCGACGGCGTCTTCGGGCCCGGTGGCCGCACCTTCCTCGTCCGGCGGCCGACGAGCGGCGGCCGCGCGGCGCTTGAACTGTGGGACGTGCGCGGGCAGCACCTGCTCTTCCGCTACGACCGGGGCGACCCGGACGGCCCCGTGCCCGTGCTGAGCCCCGACGGACGCCACCTCGCCTGGTGCAGCGGCCACGACGGGCGACTGCGTGTCCTCGCCGTCGGCGAGCGACGCCCGGTGACCACCGGGATTCCCGCCGCGACCGAGCGGCTGCTGTGCCGGGGCGACGAACTCACCTTCACCGCCGACAGCCGGGCCGTGGCGACCGTGGCCTCCGACGCGGTCGTGACCTGGGACTTCCACACCGGTCGGGAACGACCCCGGCTGCCCCTGCGGGGCGGCAGCGCCGTGGAGTTCGCGGGCGACTACGCGGTGACCTGGAGCGCGTACGACTCGCTCGCCCTGTGGCGCACCGACCTGCCGGCCCCGGCCGAGGGCGCCGCGCGTGAGCCGCTGCTCACCGTACCGCTCGGCACGCCGTCGGTCATGAGCCTGCGCCTGGACCTCGCCGGCGGCGTGCTGCGCTACGAGGAGCAGACCCGCACCCGTGCCGTCGGGACCATCGCGCTGCACGGGCTCGTGGGTGACGCATGGCCCGAGAAGGCGGTGGGCCGGGCCGCGTTCGATCGGCACGGCCGCCCCGTGCGGCCCGGGCCCGCGCCGGCGGAAGGACGCCTGGTCCTCGATCCGTCGGGACGCCTCGCACTGACCGACGAGGGAGCGCTCGTCGACGCCGCCACCGGGCGGCGCCGCGCGGGGATGGGGGGCGTGAAGGGAGAGGACATCCTGGTGTCGGGCGCCTTCAGCCCCGGCGGGCGGTACGCCGCGGTGGCCGATCTGCGGGGCCGGGTCACCCTCTGGGACGCGCGCACCTGGCGTCTGACGGCCGTGCTGCGGACGGCCGGCGCCACGACGCAGCGCACGGCCCTGGCGTTCTCCGCCGACGGCTCGCTGCTCGCGGCCGGGGCGCCCGACGGGTCCGCCGACGTGTGGGAGACCGCCTCGCCCCGAGTGCCGCCGGCGAGGCTGCCGGTCGGGGACGGACCGGTACTGGCCTTCGGCTTCGCGCCGGACGGGAAGGAGGTGCACTTCGCGACCGCCCATCTGGCCGACCGCACGAGCCCGTTGGCACCGGAGCGTGCCGCCGCCACCGTCTGCGCCCGCGCCCACGGCGGTCTCACCCGCGCCGCATGGCACCGCCGCCTCCCCTCGGTGCCGTACCGCCGCGGCTGTGACGGCACTTGACCTGGAGCGCTCTCGAAGTGATGGACTGCCCGGCGTTCACCGGCACTCACAGGGGGAAACCATGAACGGCTCACCGGTCGCACTCATCACCGGCGGCGGCAGCGGTATCGGTGCCGCGGTCGCCCGGCAGCTGCTGGACACCGGACACCGGGTCACCGTCACCGGACGCGGGGAGCGCAGGCTGCGGGACTTCGCCGACAGTCTGGGAAACCCCGGCGACCTGCTCACGGTCGCCGGCAGCGCGTCGTCGTTCGACGACGTCCAGGACGCGGTCGACCGCACGCTCAAGGCGTACGGCCGACTGGACACCGTCGTCGCCAACGCCGGCTTCGCCACCCACGACACGGTGGCCGACGGCGACCCGGCCGGCTGGACCGAGATGGTCCTCACCAACGTCCTCGGCCCGGCCCTGCTCATCCGTGCCTCCGTCGACGCCCTCAAGGAGACCCGCGGACGGATCGTCCTGGTCGGCAGCGTCGCCGGGTTCGTGAACACGCCGGGCAACCTCTACGGCGCCACCAAGTGGGCGGTCACCGGACTTGCCGAGAACACCCGGCGCCAGGTGACGGAGTTCGGCGTCGGAGTCACGCTGGTCGCACCCGGCCGGGTGGAGACCCCGTTCTGGGACAGCACCGGCAGCCTGCCCCCGGGGCACCTGCTGACCGCCGGTCAGATCGCCGAATCGGTGGTCTGGGCGATCCGGCAGCCGGCCGGGGTCGACGTCAACACCCTGGTCGTACGTCCGCTGGGCCAGCCCAACTGACGTGTCCTGAACGTCAGTTGTTTGCCAGGAACTGCTTGGCCAGCTGGCCCCCGAGGGAGACCGCGGCGCTGTGGCTCTCGATGGGGGAGACCTTGGAGTTCTTGAACAGGATGTACGTTACGCCGGAGTCGGTCCCGCCGGTGGCCGGGTCGGGGTCGATGCCGAGCGCCTTGGCGGTGGCGTACGAGGCCTCGCCGATGATCTTCGTGGGGCCGGTGTCGCCGACGACGGCGTACTCCACCTTGTTGTTGTAGACGACCGCGACGACACCGCCGCCCTTGATGCCGGCGCCGGAGTAGTTCCAGATGCTGCTGGAGCTCGGCACCACCACGTACGGCAGCGACTCGGCCTTCAGGGGCTTGCCGTCGGACTGGTGGAAGGCGGTGTCGTCCTGGTACCAGGGGTCGCGGTCCTCGTTGCAGTTGGTGGTGCGCTGGCCGTCGCAGTCGATGTCCATGTCGGCCTTCCAGAACACCGCGCCGTTCTTGCCGCACACGGGGACCGTGGCCGAGGTCTCGTCGTCGGTCTTGTACTTGCCGTTGGATATCTGCGAACAGGACTTCACCTTGGCGAGCAGGTCGGCGGCGCTGACCGGGCCCTCCTGGGCCGAAGCCGGCGTGTTTCCCGAGGCGTTGGCGGGGAGCACCCCGGCCGCGAGGAGCGCGGCCCCGGAGGCCGCGGCGAGGGTCAGTGTTCGAAGGCGCATGGTGGAGAAACCCTTCTGTTAGGAAACTTTCCTTACTGGGTGCCGTACAAGGTGGCCCATCTACATGTCCCCGTCAACCCCGCACGGGGAAGTCGGGCATGCTGTGCTGTTTGCGGAGGTTTGTCCCAAGGGAAAGACTGTCATGTCGAGCTGGGAGGTGGCATCTCATGTTCGTCCGCAGCATCTATGTGACCGGTGATCCCACGAAGATCGACACAGCCATCCGGGCACTGAACAGCGAGGGGCGGGACCTGCTCGAAGAGCGCCCGGGCTACCGAGGGGCCGGGGTCTTCGTGGACCGGGAGCTGGGCAAACTGCTCGGGGTGAGCTGGTGGGACTCGCCGGAGGCACGGCACAACAGCAACGAGGTCATGCAGGAGCACAGGCCGGCGCTGCTGGATCCGTTCGCGGGCACGCTGGCGGTGGAGAACTTCGAGGTGGTGGTGGTCGACCCCGTCCAGGGGCCGAGGGTGGGCGGCGGACTGCGGGTCACCCGGCTGGAGTTCGATCCCGCGGACGCCGACCTGATCGCCGACACCTTCCGTGCGACCGTGCTCCCGCGCTACGAGACCCTGCACGGGCTGGCCAGGGCCACCCTGCTCATCGACCGGGAGCGCGGCACGGGCCGGGTCGGCACCCTCTTCGTCGACCGCCCCTCGATGGTCGCCTCCCGGGCCGGCCAGGCGGCGGCCCGGCACGAGGGCGCGGCCAAGGCCCATGTGAGCGTCACGGGCCTGGAGGAGTTCGAGGTCGTCCACTCGGAGGTGCGCCTCGACTGACCGCGCCCGCACGGGATTTCGGGCACGACCTTCCACCCCGCCGCCGTGGCGGGGTGGAAGGTCGTGCGCCGTGCGGGCGCCGGCGCAGGTCGAGTCGGGGCGGCGCCGTACGGGGGTCAGCCCAGGTCGAAGGTGGCCGGGTCGGGTCCGATCCGCCGGTCCTCGTTCAGGGCGCTGATCGCCGCGAGGTCCTCGTCGTCCAGGCTGAAGTCGAACACCTCGATGTTCTCCCTGATCCGCGACGGGGTCACGGACTTCGGGATCACGATGTTCCCCAGCTGGACGTGCCAGCGCAGCACGATCTGCGCCGGGGTGCGCTGGTGCTTCCGGGCGATGGCGACGATGGCCGGCACCTCCAGCAGGCCCTTGCCCTGGCCGAGCGGTGACCAGGCCTCGGTGGCGATGCCCTGGTCCGCGTGGAAGGCGCGCGCCTCGTGCTGCTGCAGGTGCGGGTGCAGCTCGATCTGGTTGACGGCCGGGACGACCGAGGTCGCCGCGATCAGTTGCCGCAGGTGCTCGGGAAGGAAGTTGGACACGCCGATCGCCTTCGCGCGGCCGTCGGCGTACAGCTTCTCGAGCGCCTTGTAGGTGTCGATGTGCGTGTCCCTGGACGGCAGCGGCCAGTGGATCAGGTACAGGTCGACGTAGTCGAGACGGAGCTTGTCCAGCGACGCGTCGAACGCGCGCAGCGTGGAGTCGTACCCCTGGTCGCTGTTCCAGAGCTTGGTGGTGACGAAGATGTCCTCGCGGGGCAGGCCGGAGGTGGTGATGGCCTTGCCGGTACCCGCTTCGTTGCCGTAGATCGCCGCTGTGTCGATGCTGCGGTACCCGGCCTCGAGTGCCGTGGTGACGGCCCGCTCGGCCTCGTCGTCCGGCACCTGCCATACGCCGTATCCCAGCTGGGGCATCTCGACGCCGTTGTTGAGGGTGATCGGGGGGACCTTGCTGCTCACGAGCTTCTTGATCCTTCGTTTGTCGACTGGGTGGTACTCCCATCGTCGACGATCACGGGCCGGGACGCATTCCTGGGCGCGGAATCCGCACCGACTGACCCGTCAGTCAGTTGCCGGAACCTCAGAATGGCCGGAAATGCATCCGACGTTATGGGTCCGGACCATTGACCGCGGCGCGTCCTCCCGCAACTCTGTATCGCGCCACCGGACGTGTCGCTGAACCCGGTGCATGCATGTGAACGGCCTCTGACCATGGCCGACGTCTGCCCTCTGAGAACCCCCACCCTCAGGAAAGCGGGTACGCACACATGAACAACACCTTGCCGACGATCTCTTCCGTGGGCCGCCCCGGCCCGGAGACATCGGATGAAAAGGCCTGGCAAAGCCCTGGATACCACGTCGTGGAAACCGCCCTCGAGGTGACCGCCTACGCGCTGGCCGACCGCCGGCCGCCCGAGCCGCCCCCGGCCTCATGACGTCGGCGCCCCCGCGCACCGACGAGACCGCGGCCGCCTGGCCGGCCGCCGAGTTCACCGAGCGGCTGCGGGCCGTCACCGCCGCCCGGTACCACGACCGCCACCCGTTCAACCTCCGGATGCACCGCGGTGAGCTGACCCCCGCCGAGGTGCGCCGCTGGATCGCCGCCCGCTTCCACTACCAACGGCACATCCCCGTCAAGGACGCCCTCATCCTCGCCGGACTCGACGGGCCCGAGGAACGTCGTGCCTGGCTGCGCCGCATCCGGGACCACGACGGCACGGGCGGCCCCGGACCCGGCGGCGAGGGCGGCATCGAGCGCTGGCTGTGGCTCGGCGAGGCGGTCGGCCTCACCCGCGAGGAACTGTGGGACGCGTCCCGGGTGCCGCCCGGGGTGCGGTTCGCGGTGGAGGGCTACGTCACCTTCTGCCGGCAGCGTCCCGTGCTGGACGCTGTCGCCGCCTCCCTGACCGAGCTGTCCGCCCCGGACCTGATGCGCACCCGCATCGCCGCCTTCGAGCGCCACTACCCGTGGATCGACCCGGCCGGACTCGCCTACTTCCGCACCCGGGTCACCCAGGGTGCCCGCGACGGCGCAGAGGCACTCGCCCTGGTCCTCGCCCGGGCCCGCACCCGCGAGCTGCAGGAACGGGCGGTGGCCGCGCTCACCTTCAAGTGCGAGGTGCTGTGGGCACTGCTGGACGCCGTGGACACCGCACACGGGAGCGGACCGTGACGCCCGGGCGCACCGTCCCTGCCGCGGGGGTGACGCCCGGACCTCCCACTCCCGCCGGCGGTGCGGTGACCGAAGGTCCCGTTTCCTCCGAGGGTGTGGCAGCCGTGCCTTCCTTCCCTGTCGGGGGTGGGGTGATCGAGGGTCTCGTTTCCTCCGAGGGTGTGGCAGCCGTGCCTTCCTCCCCTGTCGGGGGTCGGGTGATCGAAGGTCTCGTTTCCGCCGAAGGTGTGACAGCCGGGCGTCCCGGCCCCGCCTCGGGTGGGCGGGGCGGTGCTCCGGCCCGCGCCTCGGGCGGGCGGAACACCGGTCGGGCCCCCACCGCGCACGGGGTCCTCTGGCGTCCCGTGCTCGTCCGCGGGGTCCTGCTGCGGCATGACCGGGTGCGGGGCGTGGACCTGTTGCTGCTGCCGGAGCGTGTGGTCGTGCTGCACGGCCGGGCGGGACGCGTGCTCGGGCTGTGCGACGGCGGCCGGACCACGCAGGAGATCGTGGCCGAGCTGTCCGCGGACTTTCCCGGCGCGCCCGTGGCCCGTGAGGTCCCGGAGTTCCTCGGCCGGCTGCGCAGGGAGGGCTGGCTGACATGACGCCCGAACCCCCGTGGGCCCTGCTCGCCGAGCTGACCCACGCCTGTCCGCTGCGCTGCGGATACTGCTCCAACCCCGTCGAACTGACCAGCCGCTCGGCCGAGTTGACCACCGAGCAGTGGGCCGGGGTGTTCCGGCAGGCAGGGGAGCTCGGTGTCGTCCAGGCCCATCTGTCCGGCGGCGAACCGCTGCTGCGCCGCGACCTGCCCGAGCTGGTGGCCGCCGCCGACGGGGCGGGCCTGTACACCCAGCTGGTCACCAGCGGGGTGGGCCTCGGCGAGCGCCGGCTGGCCGGCCTGGTCGGGGCGGGGCTGCGCAGTGTGCAGCTGTCCGTGCAGCACGCGGACCCGGAAGCCGCCGAACGGATCGCGGGCGTACGGTCGTTCGCGGCGAAGGAACGCGCCGCCCGGCTGATCCGCGCGGCGGGCCTGCCGCTGGGGCTCAACGCCGTGCTGCACCGCGGCAACCTCGACGACCTCGACGCGCTGATCCGCCTCGCCGTGGACTGGGGCGCCGACCGGATCGAACTGGCCCACACCCAGTACCACGGCTGGGCGCAGCGCAACCGCGACGCCCTGCTGCCCGCACCCGCCCAGGTGGAACGGGCCCGCAGCACCGTCGCCCGCTGGCGTGAACGGCTCGGCGACGCCCTGGAGCTGGTGTCGGTCGCCGCCGATCTGCTGGACGCCATCGCCAAGCCCTGCATGGGCGGCTGGGGCCGCATCTCGCTCACCGTCGCCCCCGACGGCACGGTCCTGCCCTGTCCGGCCGCCGCCACGCTGCCGGGCCTCGACCCGCCGAACGTACGGGAGCGTCGACTGGACTGGATCTGGCGCGAGTCGACAGCTTTCAACGCCTTCCGGGGCGAGTCCTGGATGCCCGAGCCCTGCCGCGGCTGCGCCCTTCGTGCCACCGACCACGGAGGCTGCCGCTGTCAGGCGTACGCCCTCACCGGCGACCCGGCCCGCACCGACCCCGCCTGCGCACACGCCCCGGACCACCACCTCGTACGCGATCTCGTGGCCGGGCCGAGACGGCTCGCGTACGCCTACCGAGAAGCCCAGCGAGAGGGAGGACCATGAGACGCCGACGCCTGCGGGCGGCCCTGACGGCACTCGCACTCACCACCGCCGGCCTGGCCGCGCTCCCCGCGGCCGTACCCCCGGCCGCCGCGGCCCCCGCCCCGTCCCCGCCCCGGCCTGCCGCCGCCCCCGACTGGTCCAGGGCCGTGATCGACTCCACCATGGCCCGCTACACGCCGACGAGCATCGGCGGCTGGTCGTACCCGGTCGGCCTCTACCTCTACGGCCAGTACCTCACCTACCGGCGCACCCACGACGCGCGCTACCTCGCTTATCTCAAGAGCTACGTCGACCGCTTCGTGAAGAGCGACGGTTCCATCGGCCAGTCCTTCGACAGCCTGGACAGCATGCAGGCCGGCCGGCTTCTGGTGATCCTGCACCACGAGACCGGCCAGGACCGCTACCGCAAGGCCGCGAAGAAGATCCGCGACCGTCTCGCCGGCTACCCGCGCACGAGCGACGGGGGCTTCTGGCACGCCGACAGCAGCAGCCGCGCCCACCAGCTCTGGGCGGACGGCGTCTACATGGTGAACCCGTTCCTCGTGGAGTACGGCAAGGAGTTCGGCGACAGCGCGTACACGAACGACGAGGCGGCCGGGCAGCTCGCCGTGTACGGCACTCATCTCCAGGTCGCGAGCGGTCTGCTGAAGCACGCCTACGACGAGTCGAGGACCGCGAACTGGGCCGACCCGCAGACCGGGCTCGCCCCCGAGCACTGGTGCCGTGCGGACGGCTGGTACGCGATGGCGATCGTCAACGTGCTCGACGCGATCGGGGCGAACCATCCCCGCCGCGCTCAACTCCTGGGCATCTTCCGCCACTTGGCGGCAGGCCTGGAGAAGTACCAGGATCCGGCCACCGGCCGCTGGTTCCAGGTCATGGACAAGGGGAGCCGGAGCGACGACTGGACCGAGACGTCCTGCTCCAGCATGTTCACCTACGCCCTCTCGCGCGGTGTCCAGCAGGGCTATCTCGACCCGCACTACACGGCCGTGGCCCGGCGCGGCTACGAGGGCGTGCTGGCGAAGATCTCGCTCGGCGCGGACGGCCGTACCGACCTGGCCGACATCTCCGTCGGCACGAACGTCGGCGACTACGCGTACTACGCCGCGCGTACCCGGGCCACGAACGACTTCCACGGCCTGGGCGCCTTCCTGATCATGAACGAGCAACTGCGAGGAGATTAGTGTCATGAGCACGTCCAGACGAAGAGTGCTCGGTGCGGCGCTGGGTGGCGCGGCCGGAGCCGCCGTCGGCCTCCCGGCCGCGACCCCGGCCCAGGCCGCGTCCTGGCGGCTCAAATGGTCCCCCACCGCAAGCGGAGACGGACTCGGCGCCTTCGAAACCGTCGAGGACGACCGCGCCCACTCGCACCCGGCAGGGCACCCGCACATCCGCGCCACCGGTGACAACTGGCGCTTCGACATGCACACCGTCGACCGCGACACGTCGACCGACCGCCAGCGGCAGGAGGTCACCGGCCTGCGCACGAGCGGCAGCAGCTACCTCAAGTGGACCCAGGGCCAGACCTGGCGGATCACCTACTCGATGTACATCCCCGCCTCCCTGAAGGCGACCACCACCTTCACCCACATCATGCAGATGAAGCAGCCCGGCACCGGCAGTTCGCCGATCGTCGTGCAGTCGCTGCGCCGGGACGGGGGAGGAAAGCAGACGATCGAGCTGAAGCTCGCCGTCGACGACATCCTCGTCGGCCGTACCGACCTGGACCCGCTGCACGACCGATGGACCGACGTCGACTTCCAGATCAAGGTCGGCAACGGCTCGGCCGGCTCCGTCCGCTGGATCCTCAAGAGCGGCCCGACCACGCTCATCGACGAGTCCAGGACCGGCGTCGACACCTTCCTCGCCGACCGCGTGCGCCCGAAATGGGGCATCTACCGCTCCCTCGGCGACACTTCCGGCTCCCTGCAGAACACCTACCTGCTGCTCACCGGCCTCCGCGGCTACCAACTCGCCTGAGGAACCGCCCTATGCGACCCCCCAACGCGCACCGCAGAGGTGCGGCGGCGATCGTCCTGTGCGTCCTCGCCGTCGTCCTCGGACTCACCCACCCCTCGGCCCTGGCGGCCCCGCAGCCCAAGAACCCCGGGGCCCCGCAGTCCAAGGCCCCCGCGGCCGCCGTCTTCGACGTGCGCGACTACGGCGCCAAGGGCGACGGCTCCGCCAACGACACCCTCGCCATCGACAAGGCCGTCACCGCGGCGAACTCGGCGGGCGGCGGCACGGTCCGCTTCTCCGCCGGCACCTACAAGTCCAAGAACACCATCCACATGAAGAGCAATGTGACGCTCCAGGTCGACAAGGGTGCCACGATCCAGGGCTCTTCCGCGGACACCTACGACAAGCCCGAGCCCAATCCGAACGACGCCTACCAGGACTACGGGCACAGCCACTTCCACGACGCGATGATCTACGGCGACAAGCTGACGAACATCGGCTTCACCGGCGGCGGGGTCATCGACGGCGCGGGCGACCTGATCACCGGAAACCCGAAGTCCGGCGAGGCCGACAAGATCATCTCGCTGACCCGGTGCAACGGACTGCGCCTCGGCGACGGCCTCACCCTGCGCCGCGGCGGCCACTTCGCCGCGCTCGTCAACGGCTGCAGGAACGTCGTCTCCGACCACCTCACCATCGACACCGCGAGCGACCGCGACGGCTGGAACATCATCTCCACCACCGACGTCACGGTCACCCACGCGAACATCAAGGCCAACGACGACGCCCTCGTCTTCAAGAGCGACTACGCCCTCGGCGCCAAACTGCCCAACGGCCACGTCCGGGTGAACGACTCGGTCCTGTCGGCGAAGTGCTGCAACGCCCTGATGTTCGGCTCCGAGACCTGCGGCGACTTCTCCGACTACCAGTTCGAGAACATCCGCATCGAGGGCGCCGACAAGTCCGGCCTCGGCATGGTGTCCATGGACGGCGCGAAGATCTCCGACGTCCACTACCGCGACATCACCATGACGAACGTCCACTCGCCGATCATGGAGAAGATCGGCACCCGGAAGCGCTGCGGCAACCATCCCGGCGTCGGGTCGATCAGCGACGTCACCTACGACCACATCACGGCCACCGGCAACAGCCCCTCCTTCAGCCCGACCCTGTGGGGCGAGAACGGCCACCGCATCAGCGGGATCACCTTCACCGACGTCGACCTCACCGTCCCCGGCGGCAACGGCACCATGTCCACCGGCGTGCCGGACAACGACGCGAAGGACTACAACCCGAAGAGCATCGGCACCCGGCCGGCGTACGGGTGGTACCTGCACAACGCCGACGACATCCGCTTCACCGACAGCTCGGTGAAGTTCGCGGCGGGCGACGGACGGCCCGCGGTCGTCGCCAACGCGGCGAGCGGCATCCGCTTGACCCGCTTCACGGCGCAGCAGGGCGGCAGCGCGCCGTACGACGTCGGCTTCCAGGACGTCACCGGTTACTGCCTGACGGACAGTCACGGCACCGGCGGCGGCACCCTGCGCGTCTCGGCCGGCGGCTCGACGGAGAACTGCGCCACGGCGATCGGGCCGCGCGACGTGGAGAACCCCCGCCAGGACTTCCTGCGCAACTCCGTCGGCGGTCTCTTCCTGCACTGGGGCCTGCGCACCGCGCCCGCCCACACCAGCTGCACCGGCTGGGAGAACGACGTCACGGGCGGCGGCTGGACGCCCGACTACTGGGTGAACGAGGCCCGCAAACTGCACACGCAGTACCTCGTCCTGGCCACCTTCCACAGCCGGCTGGGCTACGCCCGCCCCTGGCCCTCGAAGATCCCCGGATCCTGCTCCACCCGGCGCGACTTCCTCGGCGAGCTGATCAAGGCGGCGAAGGCCAAGGGCATGAAGGTCATCCTCTACATGACCGATGACCCCCAGTGGCACGACGAGGGCGGCCACGAATGGCTCGACTCGGCCGCCTACTCCGCCTACAAGGGCAAGAACGTCGACCTGACCACCCGCGACGGCTTCGGGCAGTTCAGCTACGACAACTTCTTCGAGGTCATGGACCGCTACCCCGACCTCGGCGGCTTCTGGATCGACAACGACAACGCGTACTGGGAGAGTCGTGGGCTTTATGCGCAGATCTACCAGAAGCGCCCCGGCTACACGCTCAGCAACAACAACGAGGACACGCCGATCATGGACATGATCAGCAATGAGCAGAAGACGGGGATGACACCCGCGTACGACTACCCGCAGGCGCTCTACACGGCCCAGCCCCGCCTGACCGAGGCCGACTTCAAGCTGCCCTCGACCGGCGCCTGGTGGTACGACGGCTCCGACCCGTCCGTCGACAAGAAGCTCACCCTCGGCCGGCTGATCACCAACGCGGGCTCCTCGGTGAAGGCCCTGATGGCCGAGACCGCCCAGGTCAACGGCAAGTTCCCGGCGAACCAGGCCTCCTTCAACACCTTCGCCGACTCCTACCTCGACCCGATCTGGGAGTCCCTGCACGCAACCGAGGGCGGCGGCTACCTGTACGGCGGCCTGAAGCCCGGCTTCTGGAACGACGGCGCGCACGGCGTGACGACCGTCGCCAAGGGCGACCCGAACCGGCAGTACATCCACGTCCTGACCCCGCCCGGCACCGGCACCCTGCGGATCCGCGACAACGGCTGCCGCATCGCCTCCGTGACCAACCTCCGTACGGGCAAGGAGGTTTCCTGGTCGCAGTCCGGCGGAGTGCTGACCCTGACCGGGCTCGGCGACTGGG
Organism: Streptomyces sp. NPDC107581; assembly: GCF_055657175.1. Lineage (NCBI taxonomy): Bacteria > Bacillati > Actinomycetota > Actinomycetes > Kitasatosporales > Streptomycetaceae > Streptomyces > Streptomyces sp. NPDC107581. Next base: position 644,385 of record NZ_JBVKBH010000002.1, on the reverse strand, counting down.
ACCCCTACGACACCGTCTTCAAGGTCACCGCGGCGGGCCGCCAGGGCATCCTCACCGGAGCCGGGGTGACCGCGAGCGCCTCGGCGAGCGGACACCCGGGCGGGGCGGCCGGTGACGGCGACTACCTCACCTACTGGGACAACGACAAGACCCTGCCGGTCACCCTCACCTACGACCTCGGCTCGGCCAAGAGGGTGCAGTACATCGGGCTCAACCAGCGCGAGGACTCCGTCGCCTACGCCCGCTCGGACACCGAACAGTCGGCGCGCATCAAGAACTACAAGGTGTTCCTGAGCAACGACGGCTCCACCTGGGGCAGCCCGGTCAAGAGCGGACAGCTGCCCAGCCGCCGCGGCATCCAGGGCATCGACCTGAGCGCCGCCACGGCCCGCTACGTCCGCATCGAGGTCGACTCCTCCTGGGCCGCGGCCAGTGACACCGCCCGCTACAAGCGGCTGCGGATCGACGAGACCTGGATCGGCACCTCGTATGCGACACCCGCGAAGGGGGGACACGCATGACCCGCACGATCCGCATGACCCGCATGACCCGCGTGACGCGCACGACCCGCATCAGATCGCTCGCCGCGGCCGCGGCCGGCCTGCTCGTGGCGGCCGCGGTGCCGCTCCTGGGCACCGCCGCACAGCCGGCCGCCGCCTCCGACAACGGTCTGGCCGTGCGGCCCGCCATGGGCTGGTCCAGCTGGAGCTTCGTGCGCCGCTGGCCCACCGAGGCGAAGATCGAGGCCCAGGCCGACGCGCTGGCCGCCTCCGGTCTCAAGGACCACGGTTTCGTCCAGGTCAACCTCGACGACTTCTGGCAGAAGTGCGACTCCAACGGGTTCACCGTCGACTCCTACGGCCGCTGGCAGGCCGACACCGCCAAGTTCCCCGGCGGCATCAAGGCGGTCGCGGACCACGTCCACTCCAAGGGCCTGAAGTTCGGCTTCTACGTCACCCCCGGCATCGCGAAGAACGCCGTCCTGAAGAACACCCCGATCGAGGGGACGCCGTACCACGCGAAGGACATCGCGGACACCTCGAAGACCGAGAAGAACTACAACTGCAAGAACATGTACTCCATCGACTACGCCAAGCCGGGCGCGCAGGAGTTCGTGAACTCCTGGGCGAAGCAGTTCGCCTCCTGGGGCGTCGACTACCTGAAGATCGACGGGGTCGGCAGCCAGGACATCCCCGACGTCCAGGCCTGGGACAAGGCCCTGCGGGCCGCCGGACGGCCCATCACCTTCGCCCTGTCCAACAACCTTCCGGTCGCGGACGCCCCCACCTGGCGACGGCTCGCGAACAGCTGGCGCACCCAGGGTGACGTCGAGTGCTACTGCGGGCCCGGCGCCAACGGCAGCGGCTACCCGCTCACCGACTGGTCCCATGTCTCGGCCCGCTTCACCTCGGCCGCCACCTGGCAGCCGTACGCCGGCCCCGGCGGCTGGAACGACCTGGACTCCCTGGAGATCGGCAACGGCGACCAGGCGGGCCTCACCGCCGACCAGCGCCGCTCCCACTTCACCCTGTGGGCGATGGCGGCCGCCCCGCTGCTGCTCGGCACCGACCTCACCCACCTCGACCCCGTCGACAAGGCCATGCTCACCAACGACCGGCTGATCGGCGTCGACCAGGACGCGGTGGCCGCGAAGCGGATCGTGAACAGCGGAACGCGGCAGGTGTGGAGCAAGAAGGAGAGCGACGGCCGGTACGTCGTCGCGCTGTTCAACACCGGCACCTCCGGCAGCTCCACCGTGAGCGTCAACTGGTCGCAGATCGGCTTCACCGGCTCCGGCGACGTCACCGACCTGTGGTCCGGCTCCCACAAGGGAGTGATCGCGAACTCCTACAGCGCGACCCTGCGCCCGGGCGAGACCCGGCTGATCCGCGTGCGGCCGGTGAGCACCGCGAAAGCGGCGGCGGCCGCCCCGGGCTTCGCCGTCGCCCCCTACGAGTACCTGGGCTGGGGCAGCCCGCCCAGCCCCACCTCGGTGATGTCGGCGACCGGCGTCAAGTGGTTCACGCTCGCCTTCGTCCTCTCCGACGGCACCTGCAACCCGAAGTGGGACGGCTCGCGCCCGCTGACGGGCGGCGACGACCAGGCGAAGATCAAGGCCATCAGATCGGCCGGCGGTGACGTGGTCGTCTCCGTCGGCGGCTGGAGCGGGGCCAAGCTCGGCGAGAAGTGCTCCAGCGCCTCCGCACTCGCGGGCGCCTACCAGAAGGTGATCAACGCCTACAAGCTGAAGGCCCTCGACATCGACATAGAGAACACCGAGTGGTCCAAGGCCGCGGTACGCCAGCGCGTGGTCGACGCACTCAAGACCGTCAAGGCGGACAACCCCGGCCTGAAGACGGTCGTCACCTTCGGCACCACGAGCAGCGGTCCCGACTCCACCGGCATCGACATGATCAAGCGGGCCGCGGTCTCGGGCCTGGCCAACGACGTCTGGTGCGTCATGCCGTTCGACTTCGGCGGCGGCACGACGAACATGGGCACCCTGACCACCCGGGCCATGGAGGGCCTCAAGGCACAGGTCAAGGCGGCCTACGGGTACGGCGACGCCACCGCCTACGCCCACATCGGCCTGTCGTCCATGAACGGCAGGACCGACGACTCCGGCGAGCGCGTCCGCACCGCAGACTTCCAGACCATGCTCGGCTACGCCCGGCAGCACCACATCGGGCGCCTCACCTACTGGTCCGTGAACCGCGACCGCCCCTGCGGATCCGGCACCGACGGCGACGCCTGCAGCGGCGTGACGCAGCAGCCCTACGACTACCTCAAGATCTTCGCCCAGTACACGGGCTGAGGGGAACACCCATGAATCTCAGGAGAGTTCTGCCCGGCGGCCTGGCCATGGCCCTGGCGCTGCCCCTCGCCGGGCTGAGCCAGGGCACCGCCCTCGCGGCCACCGACTACCAGGCCGAGGACGCCACGATCGTGCAGGGCACGGTGGCCGCCAACCACACCGGCTACACGGGCTCCGGCTTCGTCGACTACACCAACGTCAAAGGTTCCTACGTGGAGTTCACGGTGACCGGGGCCCAGGCGGGCACCGCGTCCCTCACCCTGCGGTACGCCAACGGGACCTCCGCCGACCGGCCGATGGACATCTCCGTCAACGGCACCGTCGTGGCGTCCGCGGTCTCCTTCCCGGCCACCGCCGACTGGAACACCTGGGCGACCAGGACCGTCACCGTCCCGCTCACCGCGGGCACCGACAAGATCCGCGCCACGGCCACCACCGCCGACGGCGGCCCCAACCTCGACCGCATCGGCGTCGGTGCCCCGGCCGACACCCAGGCCCCCACCGTCCCCGGCCGGCCGAGCTGCTCCGACATCGGCGAGGACGCGCTCACCCTCTCCTGGGGCGCCTCCACGGACAACGTGGGCGTCACGGCCTACGACCTCTACGAACACGGCAACAAGATCGGGGAGGCCGCGGGGAGCGCCACCTCCAAGACCCTCACCGGGCTCACCCCGAACACCGCCTACGACCTCACCGTCATCGCCCGCGACGCGGCCGGGAACACCTCGGCGGCCAGCCCGGTCGTCGACTGCACCACCAGGCCCAGCTCCGACAGCGTGCCGCCCAGCAGGCCCGGCACCCTGTCCGCGTCCGGCGTCACCGCGAACTCGGCCGACCTCGGCTGGGGCGCGTCCACGGACGACCGCGCGGTCGTCGCCTACGACGTGCGCAACGACACGACCGTGTACAAGACCGTCACCAGCGGCACGACGACCACCCTCACCGGGCTCGCCTGCAACAGCCCGTACTCCCTGAACGTCGTCGCGCGGGACGCGGCCGGGAACGTCTCGCAGCCCAGCAACAGCGTCAGCTTCACCACCAAGGCCTGCGCCACCGACGGCGGGGTCCCCTCCTCCATCGCCACCCTCTCCACCGGCTGGACCATCCCCTGGGGCACCTACTGGATGCCCGACGGCCAGTCGGCCCTGGTCACCGAGCGGGACGACTTCCGGGTCTGGAAGCTGACCAAGAGCGGCAGCAGGACCCAGGTCGGCACGGTCCCGAACGCCGTCACCACCAACGGCGAGGGCGGTCTGCTCGGGGTCGCCGTCGACCCGAAGTGGGACAGCAACCACTACGTCTACTTCATGCACACCGCGTCCGAGGGCAACCGGGTCGTCCGCATGACGTACGACGGCACCAAGCTCAGCGACTACAAGGTCCTGCTCCAGGGCATCAAGAAGAACCGCTACCACAACGGCGGCCGCCTCGCCTTCGGCCCCGACGGCTACCTGTACGTCTCCACCGGTGAGGCCCAGACGCCCGACCTCGCGCAGGACAAGAACTCCCTGAACGGCAAGATCCTGCGCATGACGACCGACGGAAAGCCGGCCCCCGGCAACCCGTTCGGCACCTACGTCTACTCCCTGGGCCACCGCAATCCGCAGGGCCTGGCCTTCGACCGCAACGGGCGGCTGTGGGAGGCCGAGTTCGGCAACAGCTCCAAGGACGAGCTGAACCTCATCAAGCCGGGCGCCAACTACGGCTGGCCGACCTGCGAGGGCAGCTGCAGCGTCTCCGGCATGACCAACCCCAAGGCCACCTGGAACGTCAACGAGGCCTCGCCCAGCGGTATCGCCATCGTCCGCAACGTGATCTACATGGCCTCCCTGCGCGGCGAACGCCTGTGGCGCATCCCGATCAGCGGGGACACGGAGAAGGTCGGCACGCCGACCGCCTACTACGTCGGCTCCTACGGTCGGCTGCGTACCGTCACCAAGGTGCCGGGCGCCGACCAGCTGTGGCTGTCGACCACCAACTGCGACAACAACGGAGGCGCGGCGGACGGATCCGACAAGATCTTCAAGGTGACGATCAACTGAGCGGGGCCGGCGGAGCGGTCGTCAGGCCCGGTAGAGGGCCTCGACCTCGGTGTCGTAGGCCTTCTCGATCGCCTTCCGCTTCAGCTTCAGCGACGGTGTCAGCAGACCGTGTTCCTCGGTGAACGGCTGCGCCAGGATGCGGAAGGTGCGGATCGACTCGGCCTGGGAGACGAGGGTGTTGGCGGCGACGACCGCCCGCCGCACCTCCGTCTCCAGGTCGGCGTCGCGCACCAGCTGCGCGGCGGTCAGCCTCGGCTTCCCGCGCATCTGCAGCCAGTGCTCGACGGCCTCCTGGTCGAGGGTGACCAGGGCCGCGACATAGGGACGGTCGTTGCCGACGACGATGCACTGGTGGACCAGCGGATGGTCACGGACACGCTCCTCCAGGACACCGGGGGAGACGCTCTTGCCGCCGGAGGTCACCAGGATCTCCTTCTTGCGGCCGGTGATGGTCAGATAGCCGTCCTCGTCGAGCGAGCCGAGGTCGCCGGTGGCCAGCCAGCCGTCGTGCAGGGTCTCGTCGCTGGCCTTCGGGTTGTTGAGATACCCCTGGAAGACGTTCCCGCCGTGCAGCCAGATCTCCCCGTCGTCCGCGATGTGCACGGTGACACCCGGAATGGCCTGGCCGACCGTGCCGTAGCGGGTGCGCTCGGGCGGGTTCGCGGTGGCCGCCGCCGTCGACTCGGTCAGGCCGTAACCCTCGTAGATCTGTACGCCCGCGCCGGCGAAGAACAGGCCCAGCCGGCGGTCCATCGCCGAGCCGCCGGACATCGCGTTCCGGATGCGCCCGCCCATCGCCGCGCGCACCTTGGTGTACACGAGCTTCTCGAAGAACTGGTGCTGCATCCTGAGGGCCGCCGAGGGCCCCGGTCCGATGCCCCAGGCCTTGGCCTCGACCGCTTCGGCGTACTTGATGGCGACCTCGACCGCCTTCTCGAACGGCCCCGCCTTGCCGTCCTTCTCCGCCTTGCGCCGGGCCGCGTTGAACACCTTCTCGAAGATGTACGGCACGGCCAGGATGAACGTCGGCCGGAACGCGGCCAGGTCCGGCAGCAGCGCGGCCGCGTGCAGCTGCGGCTGGTGTCCGAAGCGGACCCGGCCGCGGATCGCCGCGACCTCCACCATCCGCCCGAAGACGTGCGCCAGCGGCAGGAAGAGCAGTGTGGACGCCGCGTCGTCCTTCTTCGTGTGGAACACCGGTTCCCACCGCTGGATCATCGTGTCCGCCTCGAACATGAAGTTCGCGTGGGACAGGACACAGCCCTTGGGGCGGCCCGTGGTGCCCGAGGTGTAGATGATCGTGGCGACCGAGTCTGGCGTGACCGCCTGCCGGTGCCGGTGCACCACCTCGTCGTCCAGATGCGCGCCGGAGTCGTACAGCTCCTGCACACAGCCCGCGTCCAGCTGCCACAGCCGGCGCAGCTGCGGCAGCCGGTCGATGACGGTGGCGATGGTCATCGCGTGGTCCTCGTGCTCCACGACCGCCGTCGACACCTCGGCGTCGTAGAGCATCCAGAAGCACTGCTCGGCCGAGGACGTGGGGTAGATCGGGACCACCTGGGCACCGATCGTCCACAGCGCGAAGTCGAAGAGGGTCCACTCGTAGCGGGTGCGGGACATGATCGCGACCCGGTCCCCGAAGCGGACGCCCTGGGCGAGAAGCCCCTTGGCGAGCGCGAGGACCTCGTCGCGGAACTCGGCGGAGGTCACGTCCCGCCACTGCCCCGACTCGTCCTTGCGGCCGAGCGCGATGTGCAGGGGGTCCGCCAGGGCATGCTCGAAAACGGCATCGGCCAGGCCGCCGACCGGCGGCGCCGACGCCAACGGAGGGTTGGTGAACTCGCGCAAACCCCGCTCCCCGTCTCCTCGCTCCTCGTCACGCCCGCGATGCTCCGCTCAGCGCCGTGAAAGCTACCTCACACCTTCGCCGGACGGGAGGGGTACGGAAACCGAGCAAACCGCGCCTTCTGCCCGGACGACGGCCGGAAAATGCCCTCACATGGGGAAGGGCCGGACACAATACTGACGGGTCAGTAAGTTTCGGTCCCGTAATCTCCACCGAATCTGTACGACCCGGTTACCGTCCGTGGCCCGGTCCGCACAGGGGAAAAGGGGCGGCCCCGGAACCCCGTACCATCCGCGCCGTACCACCCCTCACCTGCGCGGAGTCTTCGCCGCGGGCGTCTGTGGCACCGCCCCGGCGGGCGCCGCCGCCGTCCTGCGGCCCGCGGGGTGCGCACCGGCACCAGCACCAGGGCGCCCGCGGCGATCCCCGCGAGGCCGGGATCACCAGCGTGCCGTTCCGGCCGGAGGTGAACGCCGCGCGCGGCAGCCGGCGTGTCAGCGTGCGCCGCGCTGGCCCCGGTGCAGCCGCTCTCCGCCCGCCAGGATCGCCGCGGCCAGGGCGTTCGCGGCCCCCTCGGCGGCACCCCGCCGGCTGCCGTGCACCAGGACGAAGTCGACCTTGCCCAGCTCCGGCAGGCCCGCCCGGTCCGGCAGCCGGAGCAGACCCGGCGGGATCAGCCGGCGCGAATGAGCCATCACGCCGAGCCCCGCGCGGGCGGCGGCGATCAGACCGTTGAGGCTGCCGCTGGTGCACACGATCCGCCACTCGCGCCCCTGCTCCTCCAGGGCCTCCAGGGCACGGGCCCGGGTGAGGCCGGGAGGGGGATACACGATCAGCGGGACCGGCCGGTCGGGATCCAGACGCAGCTGCTCGGAGCCGATCCACACCAGGTCGTCACGCCAGACCAGCTCGCCGCGCGGGTCCTCGGGACGCCGCTTGGCCAGCACCAGATCGAGCTTGCCGGCCGCCAGCTGCTCGTGCAGCGTGCCCGACAGCTCCACCGTCAGCTCCAGGTCGACCTCCGGGTGGTCGTAGCGGAAGCCCTCCAGGATCTCCGGCAGACGGGTGAGGACGAAGTCCTCCGAGGCGCCGAAGCGCAGCCGGCCGCGCACCCGGGTGCCGGTGAAGAACGCCGCCGCCTGCTCGTGCACCTCCAGCAGCCGGCGGGCGAAGCCCAGCATGGCCTCGCCGTCCTCGGTCAGCTCCACGGAGTGGGTGTCCCGGGAGAACAGCTGACGGCCGGTGGCGTCCTCCAGCCGGCGCACATGCTGGCTGACCGTCGACTGGCGCAGCCCGAGGCGCCGGGCGGCCTGGGTGAAGCTGAGCGTCTGGGCCACCGCCAGGAACGTACGCAGATGCGTGGGGTCGTACACGCCGTCAGCGTATGCCCCCTCATCGCGAACCGCGATGACAGTCAGAGTGGTGTACGGGATTCCCGATCGGCCTGGCAGAGAGGACGATGGAGAGGGGCCCTCCGGGCCCCGTGCGCGTCCCCGACCGCACACCCCTGACCGAAGAGCACGTGGAGCACCGTGAAACGCCTGCGCTGGCCGAGCTGGATGCCGATCGACCCGTACATCGTGCTGCTGCTCGGCACCGTGGGCCTCGCCGCACTCCTCCCGGCCCACGGCACCGGCGCCGACGTGGCCTCGGGCGCGTCCACGGCCGCGATCGCCTTCCTCTTCTTCCTCTACGGCGCCCGGCTCTCCACCCGTGAGGCACTGGACGGCCTCAGGCACTGGCGCCTGCACGTCACCGTGCTGGCCTGCACGTTTCTCGTCTTCCCGGTGCTCGGCATCGGCGCCCGCGGCCTGGTGCCGGTGCTGCTGACCCAGCCGCTGTACCAGGGGCTGCTGTTCCTGACCCTGGTGCCGTCCACCATCCAGTCGTCGATCGCGTTCACCTCGATCGCCCGGGGAAACGTGCCTGCCGCGATCTGCGCGGGCTCGTTCTCCTCACTGATCGGCATCGTCATCACACCGCTGCTGGCGGCCGCACTGCTCGGCGGCTCCGGCGGCGGGTTCTCCGCCGACTCAGTGGTGAAGATCGTCCTCCAGTTGCTCGTGCCGTTCCTCGCCGGGCAGGTCCTGCGGCCCTGGATCGGTGCCTTCGTCGCCCGGCACAAGAAGGTCCTCGGTCTGGTCGACCGCGGCTCGATCCTGCTGGTCGTCTACACCGCGTTCAGCGAGGGCATGACCCGGGGCATCTGGCACCAGGTCAGCCCCGCACGGCTGGGCGCGCTGCTCGCCGTCGAGGCCGTCCTGCTGGCCGTGATGCTCGTCCTGACCTGGTACGGGGGCAAGGGACTCGGCTTCGGCCGGGAGGACCGGATCGCCATCCAGTTCGCCGGGTCGAAGAAGTCCCTCGCCTCCGGTCTGCCCATGGCGAGCGTCCTGTTCGGCGCGCACGCCTCGCTGGCCGTGCTGCCGCTGATGCTCTTCCACCAGATGCAGCTGATGGTGTGCGCGGTCATCGCCAAGCGGCGGGCCCGCGACCCTCAGGAGCCGGCGCGGGCGTCAGCGGCGCACACGGTCCAGGGGCAGCCACAGGACCGTGTCCTCAGGTGACCGCAGCATCTTCGGATCGGCCAGTTGCGCGTCGGTCAGCGCGCGGTCCCAGACACGGACCTCGTCGATCGCGCCGGTGAAGAAGGCGCGGCTGTCCATGCGCTGGCCGATGTGCACGCCGAAGGGGTCGTTGCGGCTGACGGAGCCCGGCACATCGGCGGCGGTGGACTCCGTGCCGTCGACGGACAGCGAGAGCGTGCCGCCGCCCCGGCGCAGCACCGCGTGGTGCCACTGGCCGTCGTTGTAGGCGGTGGTCGTGCGCACGTAAGCGGTCTGCGGAGCGGCGGCGCCGTCCCGCACGGTGATCAGGCCCTGCAGCCGGTTGCTCGCCGGCTCGCCGCGCAGCCACACCTGCGGCTGGCTGGTGCCGATCCCGCCCATCCACAGCAGCGGCTGCTCGCCGGTCCTGGCCGTGTACCGGAACCACAGGGACGCGGTGAAGTCCTTGCTGCCGAGGGGCAGCTCGGGGCGGTAGGGCAGGCGTACGGCGTCGTCGGTGCCGTCGAACTCCAGCGCGTCGCCGAAGACGCCGTCCGTCTCCTCGGCGCCGCCGAGCACCGCGGCGGGGCGGGCGTGCGGAGCGAGGTCGGAGGTGTGCGGATCGGGACCGCGGCGCGGGGCGAGCCAGTCCTCGGTGAAGCGGGCGAAGCGGATCTCGTCGCGCGCATCGACCGCCCCGCCCTCGTACAGCAGGCCCACCGTGTCGTCGTCGGCGCGCACCAGGTCGGAGTAGCCGGACCAGTCCGTGGTGACGACAGTGCCGCGGTCCACGCTGTCCCAGGTGCGGCCGCCGTCGTAGGAGGAGCGGATCATCATCGTCCGGCGCCGGTCGGGGTCGGCCGGGCAGGAGAGCAGGATGCGGTCGCCCAGCCGCAGCATCGAGCCCTGCACCATCGGGGCGTACAGGTCCGGCAGGTCGTGGAAGGGCGCGGCGAAGCTGCCGCCGCCGTCCCGGCTGACGGTCTGGGTGCGGTGGCCGAGGTCGGTGCCGTCCTGCTCCCGGCCGCTGACCAGGATCGAGCCGTCCGTGCGCTCGGCCAGGGTGACTTCGGAGGGCTTCTGCCGGAAGGTGCCGTCGGCGGCTATCGGCCAGGTGTCGGTGGCGCCGATCCGCCAGTGACCGCCGTGGTCGTCGCTGACGATCAGCGCGGCGTGGTTGGCGGTGACCCGGCTGCCGTCCCAGGTCTCGGTGTTGACGCCGAAGACCAGCCGGCCGGCGTACCGCCCGCGGGTGAGCTGGATGCCGTGCACGGGTCCGGTCGCGTACCAGGAGTTCCAGTCCGCGGGCAGGATCTCGGGGCTCAGATCGCGCGGCTCGGACCAGCTCAGCCCGTCGTCGTCGCTGTACTGCAGATGCGGGGTGCGGTCGCAGGGCACCGAGCAGCCGGCGCTGTCCGTACGGCCCGTGTTGTACGTCTCCGCGATCCAGATCCGGCCGGTCTCGCGGTCCACGATCGGCGCCGGGTTGCCGTGGGTGTCGCCCGCGCCCTGGTTGACCACCTGGAGCGGGCCCCAGGTGCGTCCGCCGTCCGTGGAGCGCTTGACGACGATGTCGATGTCGGCGGCGTCCCCGCAGTTGAGGACCCGGCCCTCGGCGAAGGCCAGCAGGGTGCCGTCGGTCGAGCGGACGACCGCCGGGATGCGGAAGCAGGCGTAGCCCGGGTCCTGGGACGCCTTGAAGAGGACCTGCTGTTCGAACTGCGGTGCCCCGGCGGCCGGCTGGGCGTGTGCGGGGTGCGGGGCGGCGAGCGGCAGCACCAGCAGTGCGGCTGCCGTGAAGGCGGTGAAGAGTGCGGATCTGAGACGGGCGCGACGACCTGACGGCATGCTGCGACCTGCCCTTCGGCGGGGCGGACATCCGGACATCCGGACGTCCCACGTCCAACGTCCGCCTCATCGACGGTAGTTGCGGCTCCGGAGCCCCACAAGAAGCGTGCAGAACAAGAGCGGTACAAGATGCGTGCAGAACAAGAGCGGTACGAGAAGCGTGCAGAACAAGAGCGGTACGAGAAGCGTGCAGAACAAGAGCGGTACGAGAAGCGTGCAGAACAAGAGCGGTACGAGAAGCGTGCAGACAACAGCTGTACAAGAAGCTGCGAAGGCTACGGGCGCAGGACGACCTTGCCGAGATTGGCCCGCGCCTCGATCGCCTCGTGCGCCTTCGCCGCCTCCTCCAGAGCGAACTCGCCATGCACGGCTGGCTTCAGGGTCCCGTCGGCGAACAGCCGCCACAGCTCCTGCCGCCACTGTTCGTACAGCTCCGGCCGGCCCTGGGCGATCAGCCTCATCTGGAAGCCGATCACGGACTTCGCGCCGACCAGCAGGTCGTAGGCCTGGACCGTGCCCCCGCCGGAGCTGTAGGCGACCAGCCGGCCGTACGGGGCGAGCGCGGCGACGGCGGGGGTGAGCAGGTCTCCGCCGACCGCGTCCAGGACGCAGTCGGCCCGTGGCCCAGGCCGACCTCGGCCGCAGCGTGGGCCTCGACCCCAAGGACCTGGTCGGCGTCCTCAACGACCTGCAGTCCGCCGGCCTCGTCGTCCGCGCCCCCGACCCCAAGGACCGGCGCAAGAACGCCGTCTCCCTCACCGGCGACGGCGACCGCCTGCTCACCCGCTGCGAACGGGCCGCCCGCGAGGCGAACGACGAGCTGCTGGCCCCGCTGTCGACAGCCGAACGCGATCAGTTCACGGGCCTGTTGATCCGGATTTCCGGCACGGACGGCTGACGGCGGCTAACGTTCCGTCATGACCGCAGCTCCCGTGCTTGATCCGCAGCGCACCGCGCTCGTCCTCGTCGATCTGATGGACCGCATCGTCGCGCTGCCCCTGGAACCCCGTAAGGGCACCGACGTACTCGCCGCCTCGCACGACCTGGCGGACGCCTTCCGCGCCGCCGGCGCGCTCGTCGTCCTGATCCGGGTCGAACGCCCCTCGGTCGCCGAACAGCCGCCCGGCAGCGGGCTGGTGGCGGGACTGCTCAGGGGCGGCGACCTGGAAGTGGTCAAGCGCACCATCGGCGGCTTCCAGGGCACCGGTCTCGACGAGCGGCTGCGCGAACGCGGCATCCGCACCCTCGTGTTCGGCGGTATCGCCACCAACCTGGGCGTCGAGTCCACCGCCCGCGCCGCCGCCGACCTCGGCTACGAACTCGTCTTCGCCGAGGACGCCATGGCCGCGCTCACCGGCGCCGAGCACGAGGCCTCCGTCCGGTTCGACTTCCCGCGGCTGGGTACCGTCGTGACCGCCTCCCAGGTGCGCCTCGCCGCCGGCTGACCGCTCAGACCAGCACCCCGCCCCCGTCCACCAGCAGCACCGACCCGGTGCTGTAACCGCCGCGCATCAGATACAGGTACGCCTCCGCCACATCCGCCGGCTCGCCGACCCGCCCCACCGGCAGCGACTCGGCGGACGAGCGGAACAGCCCCTCCCGCTCGGCCGCCGGCATGTCCCGCCACAGCTCGGTGTGCACCAGCCCCGGACAGACCGCATTGACCCGCACCGGCGCCAGCTCCAGGGCCAGCGCCCGGGTCAGCGACTCCATCGCCCCGCACAGCGCCGCCGCGGCCGTGGTCCCCGGCATCGGCCGCCGCCCCGCGGTGCCCGTGGTCAGCACCACCGAGCCGCCCTCGCGGATCGATCCGGCGCCGTACTTCACCGCCGTGTACGCACCCCACAACCGCGTGTCCAGGAACTGCCGGGCCCGCCCGAGATCCGTCCCGGCCAGGCTCTCCAGCAGGAGTGACTCGCCCGCCGTGTACACGAGGTGGTCGAAACCTCCGATCTCCGCGAAGAAGTCACGCACCGCGGCCTCGTCGTTCACGTCCAGCACCCGCCCCTCGGCGCCCTCGGGCAGCCGCTTCAGCGCCGCCTCCACGTTCTCCCGCCGGCGCGAGGCCACCACCACCCGGGCGCCCTCCCGCGCCACCCCCTCGGCGACCGCGAGGCCGATGCCCGACGTACCCCCGATGACGACGACGCGCTGTCCCTGCAGATCCATGAGAAGTCACTCTCCAAGCCGGTGTTCCACCTTGTTCGGACGCTTCCAGCCTGCGGCCGCGAGGCCGCGGCCGTCCAAGACCTCTTCCGCACCCGGCGATACCCTGGAGGTATCGCCACCGGCACGACGGAAGGGGCGGCCATGGACCTGGACCTGCGGAAGGTCCGCTACTTCGTCGCGGTCGCCGAAGCGCTGCACTTCGGCCGTGCCGCCGAGCGGCTGCACATCGCCCAGCCGGTGCTCAGCCGTCAGATCCGCGCCCTGGAGAAGGACTTGGGAGCCGAGCTGTTCGTACGCGACAGCCACGGGGTGTCGTTGACCGACGCCGGGCGCCAACTCCTGGACGACGGAAAACAGTTGCTCACCCTCGCGGACGGGGCGCGGCGCCGCGCCCTGCGGGCCGCGCGCGGGCCCCGGCGGCTCGTCGTCGGCTTCCGCGCCGGTGTCGTCGTCACCCACGCACTGCGCGCCTTCTGGGCCACCCACCCGGACGTGCAGGGCAACGCCCGCCGGGTCGAGTGGGACGACCAGGAGCGCCTGATCCTCGACGGCACCGTCGACGTCGCCTACGTACGACGGCCGGTCCAGGAGGACGGGCTGGAGCTGCGGCCCCTGTACAGCGAGACCCGTGTGGCGATGCTCCCGGACGGCCACCGTCTGGCCGGGAAGCAGGAACTGTCGCTCACCGACCTCGACGGCGAGACCTGGCTCCGCTACTCCGACCCGCTGCCCGGCGACCTGCCGATCCGCACCATCGAGGAGAAGTTCGAATGCGTGGCCGCGGGCACCGGCATCACGCTCGTCCCGCGCTCGGTCGCCGAGCAGTACTCCCGCCCGGACATCAGTTACGTACCGGTCACCGACGCCGAACCCGACCAGGTGCTGCTGGCCTGGGCGGCCGGCCGGCACTCACCCCTGATCGCCGAGTTCGCCGAGGTCGCGGCGGCCATGGGCGCCGCGGGGGCCGCGGACTCGGCGGCCGGGCGCGGCTGAGGCGGGGCCCCTGCGGCGCAGGGGGCGCTCCCCGCCGTTCGGGGCCCCGCCGCCGTGCCGCGGGGAACCGGTCAGCCCTGGGCGGCCGCGGCCCGCAGGGCGACGCGGTCCTCGCCCGCGTACACGTTCATCGAGCTGCCCCGGAGGAATCCCACCAGGGTCAGACCCGTCTCGACGGCCAGGTCCACCGCCAGCGACGACGGCGCCGAGACCGCCGCCAGCACCGGGATGCCCGCCATCACGGCCTTCTGCGCCAGCTCGAACGAGGCCCGGCCCGAGACCAGCAGGATCGTCCGCGACAGCGGCAGCTCCCCGTTCTGCAGCGCCCGCCCCACCAGTTTGTCCACCGCGTTGTGCCGGCCCACGTCCTCCCGTACGTCCACCAGCTCCCCGGCCTCGGTGAACAGGGCGGCCGCGTGCAGGCCTCCCGTCCGGTCGAACACCCGCTGGGCCGCCCGCAGCCGGTCGGGCAGCGCCGCCAGCAGCTCGGGGGTGACCCGGACCCGGGGAGTGTCGGCGATCGGCCAGCGGGCGGTCGTCCGTACGGCGTCCAGGCTGGCCTTGCCGCACAGCCCGCACGAGGACGTGGTGTAGACGTTCCGCTCCAGGGTGAAGTCCGGCAGCTCCAGGCCGGCAGCGGTCCGCACATCGACCACGTTGTACGTGTTCGAACCGTCGGCCGTCGCCCCCGCGCAGTAGACGATGTTCTGCAGATCGGAGGAAGCGGCCAGAACGCCCTCGCTGACCAGGAACCCGGCCGCCAGCGCGAAGTCGTCGCCCGGGGTGCGCATGGTGATCGCGAGCGGCTTGCCGTTCAGCCGGATCTCCAGGGGCTCCTCGGCGACCAGCGTGTCCGGCCGGCCGGTCACGGCCCCGTCCCGGATGCGGAGGACCTTGCGTCGTTCCGTGACTCGTCCCATGTCCTGATCAGCCCCGGTTCTGTACGTGCTGGTAGCCGAAATGGCCCTTGATGCAGAGATTGCCGTGGGTCACCGGGTTGTCGTGCGGTGAGGTGACCTTCACGATCTCATTGTCCTGCACATGGAGCGTGAGGTTGCAGCCCACTCCGCAGTACGCGCACACCGTGGTCGTCTCCGTCTGCCGCGCCTCGTCCCAGGTACCTGCCGCCCGCATCTCGAACTCCGACCTGGACGACAGCGCCCCGGTCGGGCACACCTCGATGCAGTTCCCGCAGTACACGCAGGCGGAGTCGGTCAGAGGGGCATCGTGCTCGACGGCGATCCGCGCATCGAAGCCGCGCCCGGCCACCGAGATCGCGAAGGTGTTCTGCCACTGGTCACCGCAGGCGTCGACGCACTTGTAGCACAGGATGCACTTGCGCGCCTTCGACGAACGCCTCGTTGACCAGGCCCGCGTGGATGATCTCCCGGCCGAGCGCGTGCGCCATCGGGATGTCGGTGCCGACGTTCAGCCCGAGCCAGCCCTCGGCCCACTCGGCCGTGGACGTCCGCCGCGGGTCGACCGCGTACAGCCGGGCGCCGTTCCTGATCCCCTTCAGCACGTGCTGGAAGAAGATCGGGTGCGCGAAACGGGCGTTGGAGCCCCACATCACGATGACGTCGGTGTGCTCGATCTCCTCGTACGACGAGGTGCCGCCGCCGGAGCCGAACGCCGCCGACAGACCGGCCACGCTGGGCGCGTGACAGGTCCGGTTGCAGGAGTCGACGTTGTTGGTGCCCATCACGACCCGGGCGAACTTCTGCGCCACGTAGTTCATCTCGTTGGTGGCGCGGGCGCAGGAGAACATGCCGAACGCGCCCCGGTTGCGCTGCAGGCCGTGGGCCGCCCGGTCCAGTGCCTCCTCCCAGCCGGCCTCCCGGAACGGCTCGTCGCGGGAGTCGCGCACCAGGGGGCGGGTCAGCCGGGTGTAGGTCTTCGGTTGCCGGTTTCTCATGCGGCGCTCCTCAGCGCGAGCAGGTCCGAGATGGCATGCACGGTGCGCAGGGTGGGCACCTGGACACCGGTGATCTCCGCGAGTTCCACGACCGCCGCGAGCAGTACGTCGAGTTCCAGCGGCTTGCCGCGCTCCAGGTCCTGGAGGGTGGAGGTGCGGTGGTCGCCGACGCGTTCGGCGCCCGCGAGGCGTCTCTCGACGGAGACCCCGACCTCGCAGCCCAGTGCCTCGGCGACGGTCAGCGTCTCGTGCATCATCGTCTCGATGACCCGGCGGGTGCCGCCGTGCAGGCACATCTGCCGCATCGTGGCGCGGGCGAGCGCGCTGATCGGATTGAAGGAGATGTTGCCGAGCAGTTTGACCCAGATGTCGCCCCGCAGATCCCGCTCCACCGGGCACTTCAGGCCGCCGGCCGTCATCACCTCGCTGAAGTCCGCACAGCGCGGCGAGATGCTGCGGTCGGGCTCGCCGATGGAGAACCGGGTGCCTTCCAAGTGCCGTACGACGCCGGGCCCCTGGAGTTCCGTGGCCGCGTAGACGACACAGCCGACGGCCCGTTCGGGCGCGAGGACGGCGCTGACCGCGCCGCCCGGGTCGACGCTCTCGACGCGGTGGCCGTCGTAGGGGCCGCCGTGCCGGTGGAAGTACCACCAGGGGATGCCGTTCTGGGCCGCGACGACCGCGGTGCGCTCGTTCAGCAGCGGCGTGATCAGCGGTCCGCACGCCGCGTACGCGTTGGCCTTCAGACCCAGGAAGACGACGTCGGCCGGGCCGACCTCGGTGGGGTCGTCGGTGGCGTGGGGATGCGCGGTGAAGTCGCCGCGCGGGCTGAGCACCCGTACGCCGTACTGCCTCATGGCCGCGAGGTGCGGTCCACGGGCGATGAGGTGCACGTCGGCGCCCGCGCGGTGGAGCGCGGCACCGACATAGGCGCCGATCGCACCGGCGCCGAGGACTGCGACTTTCACGGGAACGCTCCGTTCGGTTTGAGGGATGCCGCGGAGGTGGCGGGGAGAGGAGCCGGAACGCATCGGCTGAATCCTGTCGACGAAATATTGTCTACAGTATGGAGAGGGGCTCAGCAAGGGTTCTCACGGCGACCGTCGGACGCGTCCCGCATACCGTTCACCGCATACGGTCGACCGGCCGTCTTCTCAACTCCCGCTTCCCGCCCTACCGTCCGCGGGCATGAGCAGCCCCCCTCTCGCACCCCCGGGCTGGAGCCGCTGGCTCGTTCCGCCCGCCGCCCTCTCCGTCCATCTCTCCATCGGCCAGGCCTACGCCTGGAGCGTGTTCAAGCCGCCCCTAGAGTCCGCCCTGCACCTCGACGGCACCCAGAGCGCGCTGCCCTTCCAGCTGGCGATCGTGATGCTCGGGCTGTCGGCCGCGTTCGGCGGCACGCTCGTCGAGCGCAACGGGCCGCGCTGGGCGATGACCGTGGCCCTCGTCTGCTTCTCCTCCGGCTTCCTGATCTCCGCGCTCGGCGCCCAGACGAAGCAGTACTGGCTGATCGTCCTCGGCTACGGCTTCGTCGGCGGGATCGGCCTCGGCATCGGCTACATCTCGCCCGTCTCCACCCTGATCAAGTGGTTCCCGGACCGGCCCGGCATGGCCACCGGCCTCGCCATCATGGGCTTCGGCGGCGGCGCGCTGATCGCCTCGCCCTGGTCGGCGCAGATGCTCGCGTCCTTCGGCACCGGTCACTCCGGGATCGCGCTCGCGTTCCTCGTGCACGGTCTGTCGTACGCCGTCTTCATGATGCTGGGCGTGCTCCTCGTGCGCGTGCCGCGTGCGCAGCGGCCCGCCGAGGGCGGGCCGGGCATCGACGGCGGTGTGCAGGTGTCCGCCCGCAGCGCGGTGCGCACCCCGCAGTTCTGGTGCCTGTGGGTCGTCCTGTGCACCAACGTGACCGCCGGCATCGGCATCCTGGAGAAGGCCGCCCCGATGATCACGGACTTCTTCGCGGACAGCTCCGTCCCGGTGTCGGCCTCGGCCGCCGCCGGCTTCGTCGCGCTGCTCTCGGCGGCCAACATGGCCGGCCGGATCGGCTGGTCGTCCGCCTCCGACCGAATCGGCCGCAAGAACATCTACCGCGTCTACCTCGGTGTCGGCGCGCTGACGTACCTGCTCATCGCGCTGTTCGGGGACTCGGCCAAGCCCCTGTTCGTGCTGTGCGCCCTGGTGATCCTCTCCTTCTACGGCGGCGGCTTCGCGACCGTCCCCGCCTATCTGAAGGACCTCTTCGGCACGTATCAGGTCGGCGCGATCCACGGCCGGCTGCTGACCGCCTGGTCCACCGCCGGTGTGCTCGGGCCGCTGATCGTCAACCGGATCGCCGACCGCCAGGAGGCCGCGGGGAAGCACGGCCCGGCCCTGTACGGGCTGTCGTTCACCATCATGATCGGGCTGCTGGTCGTCGGCTTCGCCGCCAACGAGCTGATCCGTCCCGTCCACGCCCGCCACCACGTCCGCGCCCCGAAGGAGGCCGCCGATGCCCAGCGACAGCAGCCCGCCTAGCCTCCCCGGCTCACGCCTCGGCTCCGGCGCGGGTACCCCCCTCGCCCTGATCGTCCTCGCCTGGCTGTGGGTGGCCGCACCCCTCGCCTACGGGGTGTACGAACTGGTCCAGAAGGCGAGGCAGCTGTTCACCGGGTGAGTGCGCGGTCCGGGGGCGCGGGGGACGCCTGAGGGCGTCTGAGGGAAGCCGACAACTCGGATGCCCGATTCCTGTGGCTTCACCTGCCGTCGTACCCGCCAGTCACTGGCCAGACTGGTGGGTCCCGCACCACCCACGGCAACGAGGGGGACACCCCGCCATGTACGGCTCGCGCATCGCCGCCATCGGTCACTACCAGCCCGCCAAGGTCCTCACCAACGAGGCCCTGGCAGGCATGGTCGACACCAGCGACGAATGGATCCGGAGCCGGGTGGGCATCCGCACCCGGCACATCGCCGGACCCGACGAACCGGTCGACGAGCTGGCCGCGCACGCCGCCGCCAAGGCCCTCGCCGCGGCCGGTCTCACCCCCGGCGACATCGATCTGGTCCTGGTCGCCACCTCCACCGCGATCGACCGCTCCCCGAACACCGCCGCCCGGGTCGCGGCCCGCCTCGGCATCCCGCAGCCCGCCGCGATGGACGTCAACGTGGTGTGCGCCGGATTCACCCACGCGCTGGCCACCGCCGACCACACCGTCCGCGCCGGCGCGGCCACCCGTGCCCTGGTCATCGGCGCCGACAAGATGTCCGAGGTCACCGACTGGACCGACCGCACCACCTGCGTCCTGGTCGGCGACGGAGCCGGGGCCGCCGTCGTCGAGGCGTGCGCGCCCGGCGAGGAGCCCGGGATCGGACCGGTGCTGTGGGGATCGGTGCCGGAGATGGGGCACGCCGTGCGGATCGAGGGCACGCCGCCGCGGTTCGCCCAGGAGGGCCAGAGCGTCTACCGCTGGGCCACCACCCAGCTGCCCGCCGTGGCCCGCCGTGCCTGCGAGCGGGCCGGCATCGCCCCCGAGGAGCTGGCCGGGGTCGTCCTGCACCAGGCCAACCTGCGCATCATCGAGCCGCTGGCCGAGAAGCTCGGCGCCGTCAACGCCGTGGTCGCCCGCGACGTCACCGAATCCGGCAACACCTCCGCGGCCAGCATCCCGCTCGCCTTCTCCAAGCTCCTCGAACGGGGAGCGCTCCGCGGCGGCGACCCGGTGCTGCTGTTCGGCTTCGGCGGCAACCTGTCGTACGCCGGCCAGGTCGTACGGTGCCCGTGAGGACGGCGGCAGGGGCGGGGACGCCGGCGGAGAGCGCGCGGGGACGCCGACGGGGAGCGCGCGGGGACGCCGGCGGGGGCGCGTGGGTCGGGGTGATGCGCCCCACTCCCGCTTCCTCTGGATTTTGCGCACCGTAGACTGTAGACGAAAGACAATTCATAGTGGGTAGTCCGCTGTGTACTGCATACAGTCCGCTGCGCACGGCAGCCTGCCCAGGAGGGGGACCGCGATGTTGTCGACCGGACTGCCGCAGGGATCCGTACCCAAGCTGGAACGGCCCGGCCCGCTGCGCGACCGCGTCTACCAGGCGCTGCTGGAGCTGATCACCACCCGTGCCCTGCAGCCCGGCCAGCACCTCGTGGAGAGCGAGCTCGCCGGTCATCTCGGCGTATCCCGGCAGCCGGTGCGCGAGGCACTGCAGCGCCTGAACAGCGAGGGCTGGGTCGATCTCCGGCCCGCGCAGGGCGCGTTCGTCCACGAGCCGACCCAGGAGGAGGCCGACCAGCTGCTGTCGGTCCGCACGCTCCTGGAGGCGGAGGCGGCCCGGCTCGCCGCACTGAACGCCGACAAGGCCGGCATCGACGCCCTCCGCGACATCGTGGCGCAGGGCAGACCGGCCGCCGCCGAGGGCGACGTCAACCGGGCCGTCTCCCTCAACGCCGCCTTCCACGCCAAGATCATGGAACTGGCCGGCAACGCCGTCCTCGCCGAACTCGCCGCCCAGGTCGACCGCCGGGTCCGCTGGTACTACACACCCGTGGCCCGCCTGCGCGGCGGCACCTCCTGGGACGAGCACGAGGAACTGATCCGCGCCATCGACGACCGGGACGAAGCGCGCGCCACCCGGCTCATGCGCGAACACACCGAGCACACCCGGGAGTCGTACCACCAGCAGGGCACCTCCTGAGCGGCCACGGGGAACGGCGCCGCCCGGCGTTCCCCCGCGGCGGCCGGTGAGCAGACCGCAGCGGGGGAACACCGGGTGACCGGTGGGGGAGGGCGCCCTCGTCAGGAGGCGGGCTGCGGCTTCGCCACCACCGCCGAAGCGTCGCCGGTCCGGCCCGGCGGTTGCAGCAGCAGCGCGATCGCCGCAGCCACCATCGACACCCCGCCGGCCAGCGCGTACGCCCCGTCGTAGCCCCAGGCGCCCACCACCAGCGAGCCGAGCCCGCCGCCGAACAGGCCGCTGACCAGCTTGCCGCTGTACACCAGGCCGTAGTTGGTGGCGTTGTAGTTCTCCCCGAAGTAGTCGGGGGTGAGCGCCGCGAACAGCGGGTAGAAGGCGCCGCCGCCGAACCCGGAGAGGAACGCGAAGAACAGGAACAGCCACTCGCTCCTGACGTCACCCGCCCAGATCACGCCGAACTGGGCGAGACCGAGGACGACGATGACGAACACGAGGGTGGGCTTGCGGCCCCAGCGGTCGGACAGCCAGCCCACGACCCCGCGGCCGATGCCGTTGATCACCGCCATCACGCCCATCGAGGAGGCCGCGACCAGCGGGCCGAAACCGACGTCCTTGGCGAAGTCGACCTGGAAGGAGATGCCGAAGATGGAGACTCCGGCGGTCATCACGACGGAGATCCACATCAGCGGGAGCATGCCGGTGCGGATGGCCTCCTTCGGCGTGAACTGCCGTACCGCGGGCGGATTCTTGGCGAGGGACGCGGCGTTCCTGCTGTCGCCGGAGAAGGTGAGCGGGTCGATGTCCGCGGGCCACCAGTTCTTCGGCGGATCCTTGAAGAAGAACGCCGACGCGAACACCACGACCAGCACATAGGCGCCGATCAGGTCCAGGACCCGGTGGTAGTTCGCCGTGTCGAAGGCGTAGTTGAAGATGAAGATGAAGGGCAGGGAGCCGTACGCGAAGCCGCCGTTGACGAAACCCGTGCGGGCGCCACGCCGTTCGGGGAACCACTTGCCGACCATGTTGATGCACGTCGCGTACACCAGACCGGCGCCGATCCCGCCGACGACCCCGAAGCCGAGGATCGCCGCCCACACATGGTCCAGATGCGACAGGGCGAGGAATCCGAGCAGACACAGACCGGAGCCCGTGTGCATCGCCCTGCGGGCGGTCAGAAGGCCCTTCTCCCGCAGCCAGCCCGCCGGGAAGGCGATGCCCGCCTGAAAGAACACCCAGACGCTCAGGATCCAGAAGGTGTTGGACTGCGTCCAGCCGTGCGCCTGGGAGAGGGTGTCCTCCGCGGAGCCGTACGCGTACTCGAAGACGCTGATCGCCATCATGGCGATCCACGGCAGGTACACCATGATCGTGCGGGAGTGGCCGAGGATGTCCCGGTCGCTCTCCCCGATCCGGTAGACGCGTCCGTGCGCGTCGGTCACTTCGCGGTACGTCCGGTCCGCGGCGCCGGTGTTGCCGGTGGCTATCGGGTCTGCCGTCATGTCACGCCATCTCCTCGCCGAGAGGGTGCGGGTTGGGGACGATGCGCCGGAGGTTCGTCCTGCCCGGCGCCTTGAGGAAGAGAGCCGGCACCGCGGAGGCCAGGCCGACGGAGCCCGCGAGCACGAACGCGCCGTGGTAGCTCCACCCGCCGGCGACGAGCGCGCCGAGACCGGATCCGACCAGGCCTGCGATCAGCTTCGAGCTGTAGACCATTCCGTGGTTGGTGGCGTTGTTGTTCTCACCGAAGTAGTCCGCCGTCATGGCCGCGAACAGCGGGAAGACCGCGCCGCCGCCGAACCCGGAGACCATGGAGCACACCAGGAAGAACGGCACGCTGCCCAGCTGCCCCGACGCCAGCACCCCGAACTGCGCGGCCCCCAGCACCAGGCACACGGTGATCAGCGTGCTGCGGCGGCCGTGGCGGTCGGAGAGCCGGCCGACGACCCCGCGGCCGGTGCCGTCGACGAGCGCCTTCAGGGACATCGCCGTGGCGACGACCCCGCCGGCGAAGCCCATGTCCCTGCCGAACGGCACCTGGACCGCGATGCCGAAGACATGGACGGCCGCCGTGCACAGCAGACAGAACCACATCATCCACAGGACGGGGGTGCGGGCGGCCTCCTTCGGGGTGTACTGCCGGACGGCGGGCGGGTTCTTCGCCAGCGCCCGGCGGATCCCCGGGTCGGCGCCGGCCCGGAGCGGGTCGACGTGCGCGGGCCACCAGTTCTTCGGCGGGTCCCGGAAGAACCAGCCGGCCGCGGCCACCGTCAGACACAGGCACACCCCGGCGGCGGCGAACAGCGCCTGGTGGGTGCCCGGGTCCAGGTACGAGGCGGCGAGCAGCGCGAACGGCACCGAACCGCAGGCGAAGCCGCCGCTGACGAAGCCCGTCCCGGCGCCCTTGCGCTCCGGATACCACTTGCCGACGGTGTTCACGCAGGTCGCGTACACCAGACCGGCGCCGATGCCCCCGCACACACCGAAGCCGAGACGGGCGAGGAGGGCCTGCGGCACGAAGGCCAGGGCCAGATGTCCCAGCAGCGCCGCCGCCGCGCCGGCCAGCATGGCCCCACGGGCGGGAAGCCGTCCGCTCTCCCGCAGGCGCCCGGCCGGGAAGGCCACGGCCGCCTGGAAGAACACCCAGACGCCCAGCAGCCAGTAGAGGTGACCGCCGCCCCACGGATGCGCCCCGCGCAGCGTGTCCTGCGCCGACGCGAACGCGTACTCGGCGGAGCCGATGCCCGTCATGCCCACCCAGGGAAGGACGACCATCCAGGTCCGTGACCGGCCCATCAGATCGACATCGCTCTCGCCGATCCGGTACGCGCGGCCGTGGCGGTCCGTCACCTCCCTGAAGGGGACGGATCTCGCACAGTCGGTGGTTTTCATTCCTGCTCAGCACCCCTTGCGTCGAAAGTTCTGGCCAGCGCCCCCTGTCCCATGCCTTTCGTGCGCGCCCGGGTCCCGGGGCCGGCCGACGCGCACCGCCGGCCGGCCCCTTCTCGCTCACCTCATGAACCGCCCCCCATCAGCCCGGCCGCCCGCGCCCAGCGGTACTTCGCGCCGAGCACGGCCACCGGCCGCTCGGTCGTGTACGGGTAGGCCACGACCCCCCGCTCGTACAGGTACTGGCAGGCCTCCTCGACCTCGACGTCCCCAGCGAGGGAGGCGACGACCGGCTTCTCGATGCCCCGCTCGCGGAACTCGGCGACCACCCGCGCGGTCAGTTCGGCGAAGACCATCGGCGGGGTGACGATGGTGTGCCAGTAGCCGAGCACCAGCGCATGGATCCGCGGGTCCTCGAGACCCAGCCGGATCGTCGCCTCGTACGTCGACGGCGGCTCGCCCCCGGTGATGTCCACGGGGTTGCCGGCCGCCCCGAACGGCGGGATGAACCGGCGGAACGCCTCGTCCAGGTCGGGCGGGATCTCCATCAGGGACAGTCCGTTGTCGGTGACCGCGTCGGACAGCAGCACGCCGCTGCCGCCCGCCCCCGTGATGATCACGACGTTGTCGCCCCTGGGGGCCGGCAGGACGGGCAGGGCACGGGCGTACTCCAGCATGTCGTTCAGGCCGGGCGCCCGGATGACCCCCGCCTGCCGGAGGATGTCGTCGTACACCGCGTCGTCGCCCGCGAGCGCCCCGGTGTGCGAACCGGCCGCCCTCGCCCCCGCCGCCGTACGGCCCGCCTTCAGCACCACGACCGGCTTCTTCGGCACGGTCGCACGGGCCGCCTCCACGAACGCCCGCCCGTCCTTCAGGTCCTCCAGGTGCATGGCGATGCACTCGGTGTGCGGGTCCTCGCCGAACCAGGTCAGCAGGTCGTCCTCGTCCAGATCGGACTTGTTGCCGAGGCCGACGATGGCCGACACGCCCGTCTTCGTGGTGCGGGCGAAGCCGAGGATGGCCATCCCGATGCCACCGGACTGCGAGGTCAGCGCCACACCCCCCTTGACGTCGTACGGAGTGCAGAACGTGGCGCACAGGTCGTGCCAGGTGGAGTAGTAGCCGTAGATGTTCGGGCCGAGCAGGCGGATGCCGTGCCGTTCGGCGATCGCCACGATCTCCGCCTGGAGTCCGTGCTCGCCGGTCTCCGCGAATCCGGACGGGATGAGGACGGCGTTGGGGATCCTCTTGCGTCCCACCTCTTCCAGGGCCGCGGCCACGAACCGGGCGGGAATGGCGAAGACGGCCACATCCACCTCACCGGGAACGTCCGTGACACTCTTGTACGCCTTGCGGCCCAGAATGTCATCGGCCCTGGGGTTCACCGGATGGATCTCCCCGGAGAACCCGCCGTCGACGAGGTTGCGCATCACCGAATTGCCGATCTTGCCCTGCTCGCCGGAGGCGCCGATCACGGCGACGGAGGAGGGCTGCATCAGCCGGCGCATCGTCGACAGGATCTCCTCGCGCGCATGGCGCCGGCGGGAGGGCGCCGGCGAATCGGCGAGGATCACCCGGATGTCGGCGGCCGTCGCACCCCGCGCCGTGGCGATCACCGGGTTGAGGTCCACCTCGGCGATCTCCGGGAAGTCCGCGACCAGTTCGGACACCCGGCGGATCTGCTCGGCGACCGCCCACCGGTCCACACCCGCCTGCCCGCGCACCCCGCGCAGGATCTCCGCCGACCGTATGGAGTCGAGCATCGACAGTGCCTCGTCGGCGGAGACCGGCGCGAGGCGGAACGTCACGTCCTTCAGCACCTCGACCAGCACCCCGCCGAGCCCGAACGCCACGACCTTCCCGAACGTGGGGTCGGTGACCGCGCCGACGATGACCTCCTGCCCCTCGGGCACCAGCTCCTGCACCTGCACGCCCTCGATCCGCGCCGCCGGATCGTGGGCGTGCGCGTTCTCGATGATCCGGCAGAACGCGGCCCGCACGTCCGCCGCGCCCCGCACCCCCACGACGACACCGCCGGCGTCGGTCTTGTGCAGGATGTCCGGCGAGACGATCTTCATCACCACGGGCCCGCCGAGACGTGCCGCCGCGGCCACCGCCTCGTCCACGTCCCGCGCCAGCTCCTCGCCCGGTACGGCGATCCCGTACGCGTCGGCGATCACCCTGCCCTCGGGCGCGGTCAGGGCGCTGCGGCCCGCGGCCCGCACGGAGTCGAGGAGCGAGCGCACCGTGCGTACCCGGTCTGCGGCCATCACGTCAGATCACTCCGTTCGACTTCAGCAGGCGCAACTCGGCGTCGCCGAGGCCCAGCTCGCCGATGTAGACCTCTTCGTTGTGCTCGCCGAGCAGCGGTGACGCGCTCACCTCGACGGGGGAGTCGGAGAGCTTGAGCGGGCTGCCCACGGTGACGAACTCGCCGCGCTCGGGGTGCGGGACGCGCACCACCATCTCGTTGGCGGCGAGCGAGACGTCCTCGATGATCTCCTTGGTGGACAGGATCGGCCCGCAGGGCACGTTGTGCGTGTTGAGCCGCTCCAGCACCTCCCACTTGGGGAGCGTGGCCGACCACTCCTCGATCAGCTGGAACATCTTGTTCAGCTTCGGCAGCCGGGCCTCGGGGGTCGCCCACTCGGGGTCGTCGGCCAGTTCGGGGCGGCCGATGAGTTCGGTGATCGGCCTCCAGCCGACGGGCTGGACGATGACGTACACGTAGTCGTTCGGGCCGCCCGGCGCGCACTTGACCGCCCAGCCGGGCTGGCCGCCGCCGGACGCGTTGCCGGAGCGGGGAACCTCGGCGCCGAAGTCGTCGTTGGGATATTCGGAGAGGCGGCCGTGGGCCAGGCGTTGCTGGTCGCGCAGCTTGACCCGGCACAGGTTGAGGACGGCGTGCTGCATGGCCACGTTGACCCGCTGCCCGCGACCGGTCCGCTCCCGCTGGAACAGCGCCGCGAGTATCCCCGCGACGACGTGCACCCCCGTCCCCGAATCCCCGATCTGGGCCCCCGTCGCCAGCGGCGGCCCGTCCTCGAAGCCGGTGGTCGACATCGACCCGCCCATGGCCTGCGCGACGACCTCGTACGCCTTGAAGCCGGTGTACGGGCCGTCCCCGAACCCCTTGACGGAGGCGTAGACGATTTCGGGGTTGATCTCCTTGATGCGGTCCCAGGTGAACCCCATCCGGTCGACCGCGCCCGGCCCGAAGTTCTCCACCATCACGTCCGAGCGCCGGATCAGCTCGGTGAGGATCTCCTTGCCGCGCTCGGTCTTGGTATTCAGGGTGATGCTCCGCTTGTTGCAGTTGAGCATCGTGAAGTAGAGCGAGTCGACGTCCGGCAGGTCCCGCAGCTGCCTGCGGGTGATGTCGCCGGTGGGCGCCTCCAGCTTGACGACGTCGGCACCGAGCCAGGCGAGCAGCTGGGTGGCGGAGGGTCCGGACTGGACGTGCGTCATGTCCAGGACCCGGATGCCGTCGAGTGCCTTGCCGGTCGTTCCGGTCATGCGGGCCACCTCACTTGTACATGGTCTGGTTCATGGTTCCGGGGGCGTAAGCGTCCGGGTCGACCCAGACGTTGATCAGCGACGGCTTGCCCGACTCGCGGGCCCGGCGCAGCGCGGGGCCGATGTCGGCGGGGTCGCGGACCTCCTCGCCGTGACCGCCCAGCATCTGCGCGAACCTGTCGTACGCCACGTCGCCGAGGGTGTTGCCGACCCGCTCGCGTTCCTTGCCGTACTTGGCGGCCTGGCCGTAACGGATCTGGTTCATGGAGGAGTTGTTGCCGACGATCCCGACGAAGGGGAGGTCGTAGCGGACGAGGGTCTCGAAGTCCCAGCCCGTGAGGGAGAACGCGCCGTCGCCGAAGAGGGCGACGACCTCCTTGTCGGGGCGCGCCTGCTTGGCGGCGAGCACGAAGGGGATGCCGACGCCGAGGGTGCCGAGCGGGCCCGGGTCCATCCAGTGGCCGGGCGACTTGGGCTGGACGACCTGCCCGGAGAAGGTCACGATGTCGCCGCCGTCGCCGATGTAGACCGAGTCCTCGGTGAGGAAGTCGTTGATCTCGCTGACGAGGCGGTACGGGTGGATCGGTGAGGCGTCGGACCTGAGGCTCGGCAGCCGTTTCTCGATCGCCGTCCGTTCCGCGGCGCGCAGCTCGTCCAGCCACTCCTTGCGCTTGGACGCGCCCCCGTCGAGGCGCCCGGAGGCGGCCTCCGTCACCGCCTTCAGCACCAGGCCGGCGTCGCCGACGATGCCGAGGCCGATGTCCCGGTTCTTGCCGACGGTGCGGTAGTCGAGGTCGATCTGGACGACCGTGGCATCGGGGGACAGGCGTTTGCCGTAGCCCATGCGGAAGTCGAACGGGGTGCCGACGATCACGATGACGTCGGCGTGGGAGAAGGCGTACCGGCGGGAGAGCTGGAAGTGGTGCGGGTCGCCCGGCGGGAGCGTGCCGCGGCCGGCGCCGTTCATGTAGGCCGGGACGTCGAGGGTGCGGACGAGGTCGACCGCGGCCTCGGTGCCGCGGGTCGTCCACACCTGGCTGCCCAGCAGGATCGCGGGCTTCTCGGCGTGCACCAGCAGGTCGGCGAGCTTCTCGACGGCCTCGGGGTCGCCGGCCGAGCGGGTCGAGGCACGGTAGGTGCCCGCCCCGGGCACGCGCGCCTTCGCCGCCGGCACCTTCGCGTCCAGGACATCGCGGGGGATCTCCAGGAAGGACGGGCCGGGCGCGCCGTGGTAGCACTCACGGAACGCCATGGACACCATGTCCGCCGCCCGGGCCGTGTCCGGCACCGTCGCCGCGAACTTGGTGATCGGGGTCATCATGTCGACGTGCGGCAGGTCCTGCAGGGATCCCATCTTGTGCTGGGCGAGCGCCCCCTGGCCGCCGATCAGCAGCATCGGTGACTCCGCGCGGAAGGCGTTGGCGACCCCGGTGACCGCGTCGGTGGTGCCGGGGCCCGCGGTGACCACCGCGCAGCCCGGCCTGCCGGTGATGCGGGCGTAACCGTCGGCGGCGTGCGCGGCGACCTGCTCGTGGCGTACGTCGACGACCTCTATGCCCTCGTCGACGCAGCCGTCGTAGATGTCGATGATGTGGCCGCCGCACAGGGTGTAGATGCGGTCGACCCCTTCGGCCTTCAGCGCCTTGGCAACGAGATGACCACCGGAGATCACGTCCTGGGTGTCGTCGGACATGGCGAAGTCCTGTCCCTTCGTTCAGGGGTGGGAACGCGCTGGTGCAGCGCATCCACGGTCGCTGCATGCGGTCGACTGTCGATTGCATACAGTCGACGAATACTGTATGAAGCTTGTTATCCCGCATCCGGTGGGTGGTGTCCAGGGGGCGTGCAGCACTTTTCAGTCATCGGAGTTCGGCCTCTCGATGGCTTCGCAGACAGGAGCCGAAGTGGACCTGTACGAACACCAGGCAAGGGAACTCTTCGAAGAACACGGCATCCCGGTGCCTCGGGCAGAGGTCACCGAATCGCCCGCGGGAGCACGTGGGATCGCACGCCGGCTCGGCGGCAGGGCCGTGGTCAAGGCACAGGTGAAGACCGGCGGCCGGGGCAGGGCGGGCGGGGTGAAGCTCGCCGCCGACCCGGCGGCGGCCGAACTGACCGCCCGGCAGATCCTCGGCATGAACATCAAGGGCCACCGGGTCGGCAAGGTGATGCTGGCCCAACCCGTCGACGTCGAGGACGAGTTCTACGTCTCCTACGTCCTCGACCGCGCGGCGGGCCGCTTCCTCGCCATCGCCTCCGCCGAGGGCGGCATGGAGATCGAGGAGGTGGCCGCGAGCAGGCCGGAGGCGGTCGCGCGGATCCGCGTCGACCCGGCCCAGGGGGTGACCTCCGCCAAGGCGTGCGAGATCGCCGACGCGGCCGGGCTGCCGCCGCAGACCGCCGACGTCCTCGTCCGTCTGTGGCAGGTGCTGGTCCGCGAGGACGCGCTGCTCGTCGAGGTCAACCCGCTCGTGCGCACCTCCCAGGGTGCCATCCTCGCCCTGGACGGGAAGGTCACCGTGGACGACAACGCCCTTTTCCGACAAGCCCGTTGGGGCGACGCTTCGCAGGAGCGGAGCGATCCGCTGGAGGCGGCGGCAGCCGCCCGCGGCCTCACCTACGTCAAGCTCGACGGCGAGGTCGGGATCATCGGCAACGGCGCGGGGCTGGTCATGTCGACGCTCGACGTGGTCGCCGCCTGCGGTGCCCGGCCCGCCGACTTCCTCGACATCGGCGGCGGCGCCTCCGCCCGGACCATGGCCGACGGGCTGTCGGTGATCCTCTCCGACCCGGCCGTGCGGTGCGTCCTGGTCAACGTCTTCGGCGGGATCACCGCCTGCGACGCCGTCGCCGACGGGATCGTCTCGGCGATCGACCGCATCCGGCTGACCAAGCCTCTGGTCGTCCGCCTCGACGGCAACAACGCCGCCCGCGGGCGCGCGATCCTCGACGGCCGCGCCCACCCCCTGGTCGAACAGGCCACCACGATGGACGGCGCCGCCCGCCGGGCCGCCGAACTCGCCCGCACCGCCTGAGAAGAGGGAACAGTGGCCATCTACCTCACCAAGGAGAGCAGGGTCCTCGTCCAGGGCATGACCGGCGGCGAGGGCATGAAGCACACTCGGCGCATGCTCGCGGCCGGCACGAACGTCGTCGGCGGGGTGAACCCGCGCAAGGCGGGCCGGACCGTGGACTTCGACGGCCGGGCGGTCCCCGTCTTCGGATCGGTCGCCGACGGCATGCGGGCCACCGGCGCCGATGTCACCGTCGTCTTCGTCCCGCCCGCCGTAGCGGCAGCCGCCGTCACCGAGGCCGCCGACGCGGGCATCCCGCTGGCCGTCGTCATCACCGAGGGCATCCCGGTCCACGACACCGTCGCCTGCA
The DNA here is from genome assembly GCF_055657175.1 of Streptomyces sp. NPDC107581. Taxonomy (NCBI): domain Bacteria; kingdom Bacillati; phylum Actinomycetota; class Actinomycetes; order Kitasatosporales; family Streptomycetaceae; genus Streptomyces; species Streptomyces sp. NPDC107581. The sequence continues at coordinate 613,754 of NZ_JBVKBH010000002.1, read as the reverse complement.
CCGCTTACGCCGAGCGGCGCGGCACCCGCGTCATCGGCCCCAACTGCCCCGGCCTGATCACCCCCGGACAGTCCAACGCGGGCATCATCCCCGCCGACATCACCAAGCCCGGCCGCATCGGCCTCGTCTCCAAGTCGGGCACCCTCACCTATCAGCTCATGTACGAGCTGCGCGACATCGGCTTCTCCACCTGCGTCGGCATCGGCGGCGATCCCGTCGTCGGCACCAGCCACACCGACTGCCTCGCCGCCTTCCAGAACGACCCCGACACCGAACTGATCATCCTGATCGGGGAGATCGGCGGGGACGCGGAGGAACGCGCGGCCGCCTTCGTCCGTGACCACGTCACCAAGCCCGTAGTCGGCTACATCGCCGGGTTCACCGCACCCGAGGGCCGCACCATGGGGCACGCGGGCGCCATCGTCTCCGGCTCCGCCGGCACGGCACGGGCGAAGAAGCAGGCCCTGGAGGCGAACGGCGTCCACGTCGGCGGCACCCCGACCGAGACGGCCGAACTCGTGCTCGCGCAGCTGGCCCGGACACAGTGATGTCACTCATAGTCCATGCCGGGTGACTGTCGGCCTCCCCGCCCCTTCGCTACCTTCTCGCACTACGTCCGGCGCACCAGGGTGCGAGCCGTGCGCCGGACAGCCAGCCATCTCCAGCAGGCCCGTCTCTTCGACCTCAGCCCTTTTCTCTCGACCGTGCACCGAGAGCGGAGCAATCGCATGGCACCCACCCTCACCCTGAAAGCCGCGACGTCCTGGGCCGAGGCCTGGCAGCGCTGCCTCGCCGCCGCGCCCGAGGCCTTCCGGGACGACCGCGTCCTCAACCTCTGGAACACCGCCTGGCGGGCGGACGGCCGGGCACTGCCCGCCACCAGCCCGGTCGACGGCAGCCCGATCGCGGGCCCGCCCCGGCTGGACCGGGCAGCCGCCCGCCAGGCCGTCAGGGCCGCGCTCGACGAGCACCGCGCCTGGCGGCACATCCCGCTCGCCGAGCGACGGGCACGGGTCGCGGCCACCCTGGACGCACTCTCCGAACACCGCGACCTCCTCGCCCTGCTCCTCGTCTGGGAGATCGGCAAGCCCTGGCGGCTCGCCCGGGCCGACGTCGACCGGGCCATCGACGGGGTGCGCTGGTACCTCGACCGCATCGAGCCGATGATGGCCGGGCGGACACCGCTGGACGGCCCGGTCTCCAACATCGCGAGCTGGAACTACCCGATGAGCGTGCTCGTTCACGCCATGCTGGTCCAGGTCCTCGCGGGCAACGCGGCCATCGCCAAGACCCCGACCGACGGCGGCGTCGCCTGCCTGACCCTGGCCTGCGCACTCGCCGCCCGCGAGGGCCTGCCCGTCACCCTCGTCAGCGGCAGCGGGGGCGAGCTGTCCCAGGCGCTGGTGCGGGCCCCCGAGATCGGCTGCGTCTCCTTCGTCGGCGGCCGCGACACCGGTGCCGCCGTGGCCACGGCCGTCGCCGACCTCGGCAAGCGGCACATCCTGGAACAGGAGGGGCTGAACACCTGGGGCATCTGGAACTACTCGGACTGGGACGCACTCACCGCGGTCGTCCCCAAACTCTTCGACTACGGCAAACAGCGCTGCACGGCCTACCCGCGGTTCGTCGTCCAACGGGATCTCTTCGACGAGTTCCTCGCCGCCTACCTGCCGGCGGTGCGCCGTGTGCGCGTCGGCCACCCCCTGGCGGTGGAACAGCGGAATGACCCCTGGCCCGAGCTGGACTTCGGACCGCTGATCAACGCGGCGAAGGCGAAGGAACTGCGGGACCAGGTCGCGGAGGCCGTCGACCGCGGCGCCGTGCCCCTGCACCGCGCACGGCCGGCGGACGCCCGCTTCCTGCCCGGCCAGGACACGGCCGCCTACGTCCAGCCGGTCACCCTCCTCAACCCGCCCCGCTCCTCCCCGCTGCACCACGCGGAACCCTTCGGCCCGGTCGACACGATCGTCCTGGTCGACACGGAGGCCGAACTGCTGGCCGCCATGAACGCGTCCAACGGCGCCCTGGTCGCCACCCTCTGCACGGACGACGCCGCCACGTTCGACCGGTTGGCCCCGCAGATCCGCGCCTTCAAGATCGGCCACGGCAAGCCGCGCTCCCGCGGCGACCGCGACGAGCTGTTCGGCGGCTTCGGCGCGTCCTGGCGCGGCGCCTTCGTGGGCGGGGAACTGCTCGTGCGGGCGGTGACCCGGGGGCCGGTGGGGGAGCGGCCGCCGGGGAACTTCCCGGAGTACCAGCTCATGCCCTGACCGGGCGCACGGCGTGCCCGTTCCGTCACCGTGTGTACGGTCCTGCGGCCGGGGTGCCCAACGGCGCTCCGGCCGCCGCCCACCGGCGGATACGCAGGTGAAACGCACTCCGAAACCTTGCTATTGTTGTCCCTGTCGCCGCGGGGAACAGCCCCCGCAAGGCGACAGACACCTTGTCCGGGTGGCGGAATGGCAGACGCGCTAGCTTGAGGTGCTAGTGCCCTTTATCGGGCGTGGGGGTTCAAGTCCCCCCTCGGACACCAATGGAAACCCCAGCTCAGCTGGGGTTTTTCTGTTTTCCGGGAAGTCGCGGGCGGAAGGGCCCGACAGGCCCGCCGAAATTGGTGTGCCCCCGGCGAACGGGCCGCCCGAAGTTGGTGTGCCCTCGGCGAGCGGGCCGCCCAAAAATGGCGTGCTCGCGGCGAACGACCCCGCCTAGACTCGCCACGCACCCGGCGCCGTGCCCCGGTCAGGGCCCGTCGTGTGCCCACCAGTCCGACGAACGAGGGGAGCCCGGCCATGCGTGAGCGCACCGCCGTCGCCGTTCCTCGTTCCCGGTACGAGGTGATCCTGGTGTCCTCGTCCGTCCGGTGCCCGCTGCGCGGCCGGCACCGGATGCCCGTGACGCTGCTCTGACCCGGTTCACCCCTGCCCGCCCGTGCTCGGGCCGGCGGGTTCCGGTGTGTCTCCGTCCGGGAAATCGCGCTGCCCCATTTCCTCATCGCCAGAAAGGCCATGGGCCGTGCGCACCAACACCGACCCTCTGACCGCCGTCCGCAACCTCGGCATCCTCGCCCACGTCGACGCGGGCAAGACCACCGTCACCGAGCGGATCCTCTACGCGACGGGCACCACCCACAAACGCGGCGAGGTCCACGACGGCACCACCGTCACCGACTTCGACCCCCAGGAACGCGACCGCGGCATCACCATCTTCGCCGCGGCCGTCAGCTGCGCCTGGGACGACCACCGCATCAACCTCATCGACACACCCGGCCACGTCGACTTCGCCGACGAGGTCGAGCGCTCGCTGCGGGTCCTCGACGGGGCGATCGCCGTCTTCGACGCCGTCGCCGGGGTCGAACCGCAGAGCGAGTCGGTGTGGCGGCAGGCCGACCGGCACGGCGTACCGCGGATCGCCTTCGTGAACAAGCTGGACCGCGCGGGCGCCGATCTGGACCGGGCCGTCGGTTCGATCCGGGAGCGGCTGCATCCCGCCCCGCTGGTCGTCCAGCTGCCGATCGGCGCCGAGGCCGGCTTCACCGGCGTGGTGGACCTGGTGCGCATGCGCTCCCTGGTCTGGGCCGACGGTGACGGTACGGCAGTGGAAGGACCGGTTCCCGAGAGCCTGGGGCCGGAGGCCGTGCGGCGGCGCCGAGCCCTGGAGGAGGCCGTGGCGGAGCTGCACCCGGCTGCACTGGAGGAGTTCTGCGCGAAGTCGGCGCTGTCCGCGCCGACCCTGACGGCCGCCCTCAGGGATCTCACCCGTACCGGCGAGGGCGTGGTCGTGCTGTGCGGTTCCGCCTACCGCAACCGTGGCATCGAGCCGCTGCTGGACGCGGTGGTGGCCTATCTGCCGTCGCCGCTGGACGTGCCCGCCGTACGCGGTGTCCACGAGGGCGGCGAACAGCGGCGGGCCGCCGATCCCGAGGCGCCGTTCGCGGCGCTCGCCTTCAAGGTGAACGCGAGCGGCACCGGGCGCCTGACCTATGTGCGCGTCTACTCGGGCACGATCGAGAAGGGAGACACCATGCGGGACGCGGGCACCGGGCGCACGGAGCGGGCGGCACGGATCCTGCGCGTCATGGCGGACCGGCACGTCCAGCTGGACCGGGCGGTCGCCGGGGACATCGTCGCGCTCGCGGGGCTGAAGTCCGCGCGGGCCGGCTCGACCCTCTGCGATCCGGGCGCCCCGCTGCTGCTGGAGCCGCCCGTGGTCGCCGAACCCGTGGTGTCCATGGCCGTCGAGGCGCGGCGCAGCACGGACACCGGCCGGCTCGCGACCGCGCTGGCCCGGCTGGTGGAGGAGGATCCCTCGCTGGTGGTGCGCACCGACGCCGAGACCGGGCAGACCGTGCTGTCCGGGATGGGTGAACTGCACCTGGAGGTGGCCGTGGAGAAGATCCGCCGTGACGGCGGACCCGAGGTCACCGTGGGACGCCCCGGGGTCGCCCTGCGCGAGACGGTCGTGCGTGGCGTCGCCGGGCTGGTCCACCGGCATGTCAAACAGGACGGCGGGGCGGGCCAGTTCGCCCATGTCGTCCTCGACGTGCAACCGCTCGGCGCCGAAGCCGGCACGACGGGCTTCGAGTTCCGGTCCGCCGTGGTCGGCGGGCGGGTGCCGCAGGAGTACGTGCGCGCGGTGGAGGCCGGCTGCCGGGACGCCCTGAACGAGGGGCCGCTCGGCGGTCACCCGGTGACCGGGCTGCGGGTCACCCTGACCGACGGTTCGACCCATGTGAAGGACTCCTCCGACAACGCCTTCCGCACCGCGGGCCGGATGGGGCTGCGCGAGGCGCTGCGCGCCTGCGCGATGGCCCTGCTGGAACCGGTGGCCGAGGTCACGGTCACCGTTCCCGAGGACGCGGTCGGCGGGGTGCTCGGCGATCTGGCGGCCCGGCGCGGCCGGGTCACCGGCTCCGGGAACCGGGGCGGCGCGGCGGTACTGACCGCCACCGTGCCGCTGGCCGAACTGTTCGGCTACGCCACCCGGTTGCGCAGCCGCACCCAGGGCCGGGGCACCTTCACCACGCGCCCGGCGGGCTACGCACCGGCACCCCAGCCGGCATCGGTCCGCTAGCAGCAACCGGCCACTTGCGGTCGGCGGTGTGCGGTATGCGGTATTCGGTATTCGACATACCGCACGCGTTCAAGCCTCGGGCCGTGAGGGCGGGGCGTGAGCGGTGGGCCGTCGGCCGCATGCCATGAGCGGAGGGCCGTCGGCCGCACGCCGTGAGGGGTGTGCCGTATGCGGCAGACCGCAAGCGGTGGGTCGCCTGCCGCCCTGCGGCCCGCCGCAAGGCCGCACCACGCACCGATCGGGTGCGTGGTGCGGTCCGCTCAGGCCAGTTGTCCGTCCGGTGCTCAGACCAGTCGTCCGTCCAGTGCCGTCCGCCAGGCCGGCAAGGGCGCCGCGCCGCTCGCGGAGGGACTCGGGTGCCTGCCGCCGTGGGCGAAGAACGCGGCCAGCGGGAGGACCGCCGCGCCCACGGTGACTGCGTCCGGGCCGAGGCGGCCCAGTTCGATGCCGACCCGGCCCGCGGGGAAGCGGAGGGCGTGGGCGAGGGCGTGGGTGCGGACCTCGTCCAGGAAGGCGCCGCCGAGCTGGAGCCCCGCCCAGCCGCCGATCAGGAGCCGTTCGGGCTGGAAGAGGTTGATCAGATCGGACAGGCCCGCGCCCAGGTACTCGGCGGTCTCCGCGAGGACGGCCGCCGCCACCGGGTCGGGCGCGCGGTCGCCTGCGGGGCGGGCCGCGGCGAGGAGTTCGGTCAGCGCCCGCTCCTCGCCGGCTCCGGACGAGGGCCGCCCGCCCGCCTCCCGCCACCGCGCCACCAGCGCCTCCGCGCCCGCGTACGCCTCCAGGCAGCCGAGAGCACCGCACCGGCACCGGCGCCCGCCGACCCGTACCGTCAGATGCCCCCACTCCACCGCCCGGCCCTGCGCCGCCTCCTCGGTGACCACACAGGCGCCGACGCCGGAGCCGAACAGGACCACGACGGCATTGCGGGCGCCGCGCCCGGCGCCGAACCACATCTCGGCCTGGCCCAGCGTCTTGGCGCCGTTGTCGATGAAGTACGGGATGTGGGAGGGGAGCCGACCGGTCGTCCGGAGCAGTCGTTCCAGCGGGACGGCGTCCCAGCCGATCGTCTGGCCGTGCACGACGGCGCCCGATTCGGCGGTGTCCTCGATGATGCCGGGCACGCCGATGCCCACGCCCAGCAGCTTGCCTGCGCCCAGCAGTTCGCCTGCGCCGAGCAGCTCTTCGGGGGCGAGCCGTTCGCGGGGGGCGAGCCCGGCCATGGCGAGCACCTCGGCGATGCCGTCGTGCACATGGCCGACGACGGAGCCGACGTCGTAGCCGCGTGGCCCCAAGGGCCGTTCCGTGCGGGCCAGTTCGGTGAGGGCGAGGTCCAGCAGCTCCACCCGGACCCGGGTCTCACCGACGTCCACCCCGATCAGCAGCCCGCTGTCCGGCCGTATCCGCAGCAGCCGGCGCGGCCGGCCGGCGTCGGAGCCGACGCTGCCCGCCTCCTCGACCAGGCCGTCGGAGAGCAGTTCGGCCACGACGTTGCTGACGGACCCCGAACTCAGCCCCGTTGCCGGGCCGAGGGCGTGCCGGCTCATCGGGCCGTCGAAATACAACCGTTGCAGAACGGCACTGCGGCTGTCCCGCCGCAGGTCACGCACCGTCCGGCTGCCCAGCCCTGCCACCTGGCCTCCCTGGTTCGCGCGCCCTTGACGCCCGCCGGAGGGGAAGTCCCTGCCGGATCTCTTGACGAGCGTTTCTCTTGAGGTTTAACTCACATCCTAAATTAAGCCATGAGGGGATTCGGAAGCCGAACGGGGTGTCGGTTCCGTGAACCAGCCCCTCGGGGTTCTCCACTCCCGGAAAGGGACACCAGGAGCCATGCGCAGCATCCGAGCCGCGGCCGTAGGCGCCGTCACCATGTCTCTCGCCCTCGCGGCCACGGCCTGCGGAGGCGGTTCGTCCAGCGGCGGGGGGTCCGACGACTCGCCGAAGACGCTCACCTACTGGGCTTCCAACCAGGGCGCGAGTATCGGGGTCGACAAGAAGGTCCTGCAGCCCGAACTCGACAAGTTCGAGAAGACGACCGGCATCAAGGTGAAGCTGGAGGTCGTGCCCTGGTCCGACCTGCTCAACCGGATTCTCACCGCCACCACCTCCGGCCAGGGCCCGGACGTGCTGAACATAGGCAACACCTGGAGCGCCTCCCTGCAGGCCACCGGCGCGCTGTTGCCGTGGGACGCGAAGAACTTCGCCAAGATCGGCGGCCGGGACCGCTTCGTCGACTCCGCGCTCGGTTCGACGGGCGTCCAGGGCAAGGACCCGGCCGCGGTCCCGCTGTACTCGATGGCGTACGCGCTCTACTACAACAAGCAGATCTTCGCCGACGCCGGGATCTCCAAGCCCCCGGCCACCTGGGACGAACTGATCGCCGACGGCAAGAAGATCAACGCGAAGGGCAAGTCGGTGCTCGGCGCCGAGGGCGCGAACGTCTCGGAGAACATCCACCACGTCTTCGTCTTCGCCAAGCAGCACGGCGCCGACTTCTTCACCCCCGACGGCAAGCCCGACTTCACCGGCCCCAAGGTGGTCGACGCGGTCAAGCAGTACGTCGACCTGATGGCCAAGGACAAGGCCGTCCCGCCCGGTGACGCCGAGTACGCGCAGAACCAGTCCGTCAGCGACTTCGCCAAGGGCAAGCAGGCCATGCTGCTGTGGCAGTCCGCCGCCGCCAACCTCAAGTCCCAGGGCATGAGCGAGGACGCCTACGGCATCGCCCCCGTGCCCGTGCAGTCCGGCACCCCCGGCACCGGCGCCCAGACCAACTCGATGGTCGCCGGCATCAACATCGCCGTCTTCAAGAACAGCCACAACCTCGACGGCGCCGCTCGGTTCGTGAAGTTCATGACCAGCGACGACGAGCAGAAGATCCTCAACAAGGCCTACACCTCCATCCCGCCGGTCAGGACCGCCCAGGAGGACGCTGCCTTCAACGCCCCGGCCAACGCCGTCCTGAAGAACACCCTCGCCACCAGCGCGGCCGCCCTGCCCCAGGTGGCCTCCGAGTCGCAGTTCGAGACGGCGGTCGGCACGGCCGTCAAGGATCTGTTCGCCGACGCCGCCGCCGGACGCGCGGTGACCACCGACTCCGTCAAGGCGAAGCTGGAGAAGGCCCAGCAGCAGATGCCGGCGGCGTGAGCAGATGACGACCACCGCTCTGAAGGAGCCGGTGCGCAGGACGTCCCCCGGTGCGGCGCGCGGACCCCGCCGCCGCACCGGGCGGATCCGCCGCGTCTCGCTGCCGTACCTGCTGCTCCTGCCCGCCCTGCTCCTCGAACTCCTCGTCCACCTGGTGCCGATGGTCATCGGCGTCGTGATGAGCTTCAAGGAGCTCACCCAGTTCTACATCCGCGACTGGGGCACCGCCCCCTGGGCGGGCCTCGACAACTACAAGGTGTCGGTGGACTTCGACGCGCCCGTCGGCGAGGCGCTGCTGCACTCCTTCTTCGTCACCGTCGGATTCACGCTGCTGTCGGTGGCCCTGTGCTGGCTGACCGGCACCGCCGCCGCCGTCTTCATGCAGGACACCTTCCGCGGCCGCGGTCTGCTGCGCGCCCTGTTCCTGGTGCCGTACGCGCTGCCCGTCTACGCGGCCGTCATCACCTGGGTGTTCATGTTCCAGCACGACAACGGCCTGGTGAACCACGTCCTGCACGACCAGCTCCATCTCACCGGCAAGCCCTCCTTCTGGCTCATCGGGGACAACAGCTTCTACGCCCTGCTGACCGTGTCCGTGTGGAAGGGCTGGCCGTTCGCCTTCCTCATCGTGATGGCCGGCCTGCAGAACATCCCGAGGGAGCTGTACGAGGCGGCCGCGCTGGACGGCGCCGGGATGTGGCAGCAGATCCGCCGCATCACCCTGCCCTCGCTGCGCCCGGTCAACCAGGTGCTGGTCCTGGTGCTGTTCCTGTGGACCTTCAACGACTTCAACACGCCGTACGTCCTGTTCGGCAAGGCCGCACCCGAGGCCGCCGACCTCGTCTCGGTCCACATCTACCAGGCCTCCTTCGTCACCTGGAACTTCGGCACCGGCTCCGCCATGTCCGTGCTGCTGCTGCTCTTCCTGCTGGTCGTGACCGGCGTGTACCTGCTGGTCACCTCGCGCGGACGGAGGACCGCCGATGTCTAGCCCCGGCTCCGCGATGTCCAGCCCCGGCCGCGCGACGTCGAGCTCCGGATCAGCGATGTCCAGCTCCAGATCCCCGATGGCGCCGCCCCGCTCGTTCCTGTGGTCCCGGCGGATCTTCCTCACCCTGCTCACCGGCTTCGTGCTGGTGCCGGTGTACGTGATGGTCTCCAGCTCGCTGAAGCCCCTCGCGGACGTCACGGGCAAGTTCCGCTGGCTGCCCAGCGGGCTGACCTTCCGGCCGTACATCGACATCTGGTCCACGGTCCCGCTCGCGAAGTACTTCGTGAACTCGCTGATCGTGGCGGGCGCGGCGACGATCTGCTCGGTGGTCATCGCCGTGTTCGCCGCCTACGCCGTCAGCCGCTACGAATTCCGCGGCAAGCGCGTCTTCACGGTGACCGTCCTGTCGACGCAGATGTTCCCGGGCATCCTCTTCCTCCTCCCGCTGTTCCTCATCTACGTCAACATCGGCAACGCCACCGGCATCGCCCTGTTCGGCTCACGCGGCGGGCTGATCCTGACCTATCTGACCTTCTCGCTGCCGTTCTCCATCTGGATGCTCATCGGCTACTTCGACTCGGTGCCGCGCGAGCTGGACGAGGCGGCCCTGGTGGACGGCTGCGGACCGCTCGGCGCGCTCCTCAGGGTCGTCGTACCGGCCGCGATCCCCGGGATCGTCGCGGTCGCCGTCTACGCCTTCATGACCGCGTGGGGAGAAGTGCTCTTCGCGTCCGTCATGACCAACGACACCACCCGGACCCTGGCCGTCGGCCTCCAGGGCTACTCCACCCTGAACGACGTCTACTGGAACCAGATCATGGCCGCCTCGCTCGTGGTGAGCGTGCCGGTGGTCGCCGGGTTCCTGCTCCTTCAGCGCTATCTCGTCGCCGGTCTGACCGCAGGCGCCGTCAAGTGACCGGATCCGCACACCTCGAAGGGACTTCCGTGTCCGAACGCATCGACCTCGCCGCACTCCCGCACGACTTCCTGTGGGGTACGGCCACAGCGGCGTACCAGATCGAAGGGGCCGTCGCCGAGGACGGCCGATCACCGTCGATCTGGGACACCTTCTCGCACACCCCGGGGAAGGTCGCGAACGACGACAACGGCGACGTCGCCTGCGACCACTACCACCGCTGGCGCGAGGACCTCGCCCTGATGCGGCAGCTCGGCGTCAACGCCTACCGGTTGTCCGTGGCCTGGCCCCGGGTGATCCCCGGCGGGGACGGCCCGCTCAACCCCAAGGGCCTCGCGTTCTACGACGAGCTGGTGGACGCCCTGCTGGAGGCGGGCATCACCCCGTGCGTGACCCTCTACCACTGGGACCTGCCGCAGGTGCTCCAGGACCGCGGCGGCTGGCCGGAACGGGCGACGGCGTTCGCGTTCGCCGAGTACGCCTCGGCCGTCGCCGAGCGCCTCGGCGACCGCGTCAAGCTCTGGGCCACCCTCAACGAACCCTCCTGCTCGGCCTGGATCGGCCACCTGGAGGGCAGGATGGCCCCCGGCCGGACCGACCTGACCGCCGCCGTACGCGCCTCCTACCACCTGCTCCTGGGGCACGGCCTGGCCACGCAGGCGGTCCGCGCCGCCGCCCCCGGCGCCCAGGTCGGCATCGTCAACAACCTCTCCACCGTGCACGCCGCCACCGACCGCCCCGAGGACCTGGCGGCGGCCCGCCGCCACGACGGCCATGTCAACCGCTGGTGGCTCGACCCGCTGCACGGCCGCGGCTTCCCCGCCGACATGGTCGAGACGTACGGCGTCGGACTCCCCGAGGAGCCGGGCGACCTGGAGACCATCGCGGCACCGCTGGACTGGCTCGGCCTGAACTACTACTTCCCGGCGTACATCGCCGACGACCCCGACGCCCCCGCCCCCCGGGTCCGTTCCGTGCGCCGCCCGGACGTCCCGCGCACCGGCATGGACTGGGAGATCGACGCGAGCGGCATCGAAACGCTGCTGCTGCGCGTCACCGAGGAGTACGGCCCACGGAAGATCTATGTCACCGAGAACGGCTCGGCCTTCCCGGACGTGGTCCGCCCCGACGGCACCGTCGACGACCCGGAGCGCCAGGAGTACCTGGAGCAGCACCTGGCCGCCTGCGCCTCGGCGGCCCGCAAGGGCGCTCCGCTGGCCGGCTACTTCGCCTGGTCGCTGCTGGACAACTTCGAGTGGGCGTACGGGTACGCGAAGCGCTTCGGACTCGTCCACGTCGACTACCGCACCCAGGTGCGCACGATCAAGGGCAGCGGACACCGGTACGCGGACATCGTCCGCGTCCACCGCGGCCACACACGCCGGGCCGCCTGAGCCGGGGCCCGGACGACCGGTGGGCGGGGGAACGGGAGCCCCTGCCCACCGGTCCGCATTCCCGCGGCCCCCGGTCAGTCCTCGCCCCGGCACCGCTGCTGCCGTCCTCGGCGCGTCGGCGGTGGCATCCGTGGGTGGCCTGCGGCGTCCCGGGCCCGTCCGTCGCCGCCACGGCCGGACGGGTGACTGAACAGGGCATCGGTGCCGTACGTATCACCCGACCATGGGAGGATCCCTCACCATGAGTGCGTCGTCGGCGACCAGGAGCCTGCGCGCCGCGGTGTTCGCCGCGGTGTGTGTGCTGCTGGCTGCCGTCGGGCACGGTCTGGCCATGGGGGACATGCCGCCGCTGTGGGCGGACGCCGTCGCCTTCCTGGCCGTCTTCGCGCTCGGCTGGGCGCTCGGCGGACGACGGGAGCGGTCGCTGGCCGGCATCGGCGCGGTCATGCTCCTCACCCAGGCCGGCCTGCACATCGCCTTCGACGCGGCCCATCGGGGTACCAGTCCGGTCCCTGCGGGTTCCTTGCGCATGGCATCCATGCCCGGTCACGCCATGGCGATGATGCACACCCGGGCCCAGCCGATGCACGCCCACCCGACGGCCCACGCCACCGCCGCGCACCTCCTCGCCGCCCTGATCGCCTCCTGGTGGCTCAGGCAGGGCGAGGCCGCGCTGTGGTCGCTGCTGCGCCGCGCCGTCGTGCTCGTGCCGGCGGGGCTCGTCGCCTGGTGGCGCGGCGCCCGGCTGCCCGTCCCCGCCGGCCCCGCCCTGCGGGCCCCGGCCGGTCCCGAGCCGCCCCGCCGGCCCGCGCTGCGGCACGCGGTGAGCCGCCGTGGACCCCCGGCTCCGATCCCGTACCCGGCCTGATCACCCACACACGTCACCCGTACGGAGATCCACTTACTCATGTCCATGACACGCATCACCCTGCGCCGTGCCGGCACCCTCACCGCCCTGACCGCCGCCGGGCTCCTCGCCGCGGCCGGCGTCGCCTCCGCGCACGTCACCGTGCACCCGGAGAGCTACGCCAAGGGGGCCACGGACGGCGTGCTCACCTTCCGCGTGCCCAACGAGGAGGACAACGCCTCCACCACCAAGGTGCAGGTCTTCCTGCCCACCGACCACCCCGTCCTCGGCGTCCTGGTCCACCCGCAGGCCGGCTGGACCGCCAAGGTGACCACCACCAAGCTCAAGAAGCCGGTCAAGACCGACGACGGCACCATCACCGAAGCCGCCTCCGAGATCACCTGGACCGGCGGGAAGATCGGCGCCGGACAGTACGAGGACTTCGACGTCGCCTTCGGCCAGCTGCCCGAGGACACCGACCAGCTGTCGTTCAAGACGCTGCAGACCTACTCCGACAACAAGGTCGTGCGCTGGATCGAGGAGCCGAGCGGCGGGGACGAGCCGGAGAACCCGGCGCCGGTGCTCAAGCTCACCGCGGGCGGTGGGACCGCCGCCGGTGACAGCGCTGCCGCGCCGGCGAAGAGCACGTCCGCCGGCACGTCCAAGGCCGCGGACGCCAGTGACTCCACGGCCCGCGGCCTCGGCATCGCCGGGCTGATCGTGGGCGTCCTGGGCCTCGCGGCCGCCGCGTTCGCGATCGTCCGGGTCCGCTCCGCACGGTCGTAGGCACACGGGGAAGGGCCCGGACCGGCTACCGGTCCGGGCCCTTCCCCATGCGCCCTCAGCGTGCCGCGAGCTCCAGCACCCTCGGCTCGGCGACCGCCTCGTGCGCGATCGAACGGGAGTTCCGCCACAGCCACAGCACATCCCGCCCGAACGACCACACCAGCGAGCCCAGCGCCAGCAGTACGACCGCCAGGTTGGCCGCGTGAGGCAGCAGCTCGGCGCCCGCCAGCAGCAGGCAGACACCCTGGATGGCGGCGACCGTCTTGCGGGCGAAGGACGGGGGCAGCGGGGCGTTCAGCCAGGGGGCGACGCGGGCCGCCGCGACGAACGCGTAGCGCATGGAGCCGATGAGCAGCGCCCACGGGCCCAGCTGCATCGCCACGTACACGCTCAGCACCAGGATCAGGAACGCGTCGACCTCCATGTCGAACCGGGCGCCGAGCGCGCTGGAGGTGCCGGTGCGGCGGGCCACCTTGCCGTCCACGCCGTCCAGGATGAGCGCCACGGCGGTCAGGCCGATCAGCAGCGTGACCGGCGGCGCGCTCTCGAAGGAGTCGGCGACCAGCGCGGTCACCCCGCCGACCAGGGTGGCCCGGCCCAGGGTGACCCGGTTGGCGGGCCCGAAGGAGCTGAGCCGGGAGCGGTGCAGCGCCCGGGAGAGGACCGCCCAGGTGGCGAACGCGAAGGCCAGCCCCGTCAGCCAGCCGGCCGGCCCCATGCCGATCGCCGTGCCGAGCAGGGCCAGCAGCAGGAGCTGTACACCCGCTCCCACGGCGGTCTCCTGCTGGAGCCTCGCGTCAAAAGTGTTGTTCAGGGCCACCGCACACCCTCCGGCCGAGTGACAGAGTCGATCAACGCCGCGTACTGTGCGCGGCCTGTGCACTTCTCGGTACGTGAACAACTTCCCGATCGTTCAGGAGGATGCCGATGAACCGGTCGGCCCGCGCGTTCTGGCTCCGCTCACCGGGCCACGGCGAGCTGCGTGACATCACTCTCGCGGACCCCGCCGAGGACGAGGTCGTGGTCCGCACGCTCTGCTCCGGAGTCAGCCGCGGCACCGAGACACTGGTCTTCCGCGGCGGGGTGCCCGAGAGCCAACACGCCGCGATGCGGGCGCCGTTCCAGGACGGCGACTTCCCCGGCCCGGTGAAGTACGGCTACCTGAACGTCGGCATCGTCGAGGAGGGACCGGAGGCGCTCGTCGGGCGTACGGTCTTCTGCCTGTATCCGCATCAGAGCCGTTACGTCGTTCCGGTGAACGCCGTGACCGTGGTGCCCGAGCGGGTGCCCGCCCGGCGGGCCGTTCTCGCGGGGACCGTGGAGACCGCCGTGAACGCCCTGTGGGACGCGGGCCCGCAGATCGGTGACCGTATCGCGGTGGTCGGCGGCGGCATGGTCGGCTGCTCGGTGGCGGCGCTGCTCGCCCGCTTCCCGGGGATACGGCTGCAACTGGTCGACGCCGACCCGGCCCGCGCGAAGACCGCCGAGGCGCTCGGCGTGGACTTCGCCGCACCCGCCGACGCCCTGGGCGACTGCGACCTCGTCATCCATGCCAGCGCCACCGAGCAGGGCCTCGGCCGCTCCCTCGAACTCCTCGCCGCCGAAGGTACGGTCGTCGAACTGAGTTGGTACGGCGACCGGCGCATCGCCCTGCCGCTCGGCGAGGCCTTCCACTCGCGCCGGCTCACCGTGCGCAGCAGCCAGGTCGGCACCGTCTCCCCGTCCGCACGGGCCGGCCGCGGCTACGCCGAGCGGATGGCGCTCGCCCTCGACCTGCTCGCCGACCCGGCACTGGACGCCCTCATCACCGGGGAGAGCGCCTTCGACGAACTGCCGGAGCTGATGCCCAGGCTCGCCTCCGGCGAGATCCCGGCCCTGTGCCACCGCATCTCCTACGGCGAGAACGGCCTGACCTGAGAAAAGAGTGAGGGAGGGCTGAACGCGGGGAAGCGAAGAGCCGTACTACACGTCATCCCCCGGCAGGGAATCGACCGGGGGCACCAGACGCGCCGCACCTGGAGGGTCGTCCGTTGTTCAGCATCACCGTCCGCGATCACATCATGATCGCCCACAGCTTCCGCGGCGACGTGTTCGGTCCCGCGCAGCGACTGCACGGCGCCACGTTCCTCGTGGACGCCACGTTCCGCCGTGAGCAGCTGGACGAGGACAACATCGTCGTCGACATCGGCCTGGCCACCCAGGAACTGGGCGCCGTCACCGGCGAGCTGAACTACCGCAACCTCGACGACGAGCCGGAGTTCGCCGGGATCAACACCTCCACCGAGTTCCTGGCCAAGGTCATCGCCGACCGGCTCGCCGAACGCGTCCACAAGGGGGCCCTCGGCGAGGGCGCCAAGGGACTCTCGGGCATCGCCGTCACCCTGCACGAGTCGCACATCGCCTGGGCGAGTTACGAGCGTGCGCTGTGACCGATCTGACCCTGGAGAAGACCGAACAGGCACGGCTCGCCTATCTGCCCGCGCAGCCGTCCGCCCCGTCCGCGGCCCCCACGGCCTCCTCCGTCTCCTTCGCCCCGCCCGCCCCCTCCGCCGCCGAGAACGCCGGGATCGTCCCCATGTCCCTGCGCACCGTGCACTTCGTGATGCCGGGCGGCGTCGACGACCCGGCCATGCCGAGCGGCGGCAACGCCTACGACCGCCGGGTCTGCCTGGACCTGCCGGGCTTCGGCTGGCAGGCCGTGCGGCACGCGGTGCCCGGCAGCTGGCCGCGCCCACGGCCGGAAGACCGCGACGCGCTCGCCCGCATGCTGCGGGACCTGCCGGACGACACCGTCGTCCTGCTGGACGGACTGGTCGCCTGCGGTGTCCCGGAGGTCGTCGTGCCCGAGGCCGAACGGCTGCGGCTCGCGGTGCTGGTGCATCTGCCGCTCGGCGACGAGACCGGCCTGGACGCCGCCGTGGCCGCCGACCTGGACGCCCGCGAGCGGGCGGTGCTGCGGGCCGTGCCCGCGGTCGTCGCCACCAGCGACTGGGCGGTCCGCCGACTCGTCTCGCACCACGGCCTGGCCCCCGAACGGGTGCATGTCGCCGCCCCCGGCGCCGACATCGCACCCCTCGCGCCCGGCACCGACGGCGTCTCCCAGCTGCTGTGCGTCGCCGCCGTCACCCCGCGCAAGGGCCAGCACCGGCTGGTGGAGGCACTGGCCGCGGTCACCGACCTGCCCTGGCGCTGCGTGTGCATCGGCGGACTGACCAACGACCCGGAGTACGTCGCCCACTTGCGGGACCTGATCCGCCGGCACGGCCTGGAGGACCGCCTGCAGCTCGCCGGACCGCAGACCGGCGCCGCACTCGACGCCGGCTACGCGGCGGCCGACCTGATGGTCCTCACCTCGTACGCGGAGACGTACGGCATGGCGATCACCGAGGCGCTCGCCCGAGGGATCCCGGTGCTGGCGACCGACGTCGGCGGTGTGCCCGAGGCGGTGGGCCGCGCCCCCGACGGCGGCGTCCCCGGCATCCTCGTCCCGCCGGAGGACCCCGCCGCGCTCGCCGCCGAACTGCGCGGCTGGTTCGGCGAACCCGATGTACGCCGCCGGCTGAAGGCAGCCGCTCGCAGCCGCCGCGCGGCTCTGGGCGGCTGGGCGGCGACCGCCCGCAGCCTGGCCGCGGTCCTCGGCCGGCTTCCCGAAGCACCGAGGAGGGTGGCATGACGGACACGACGACGGTGACCGGGGGCATCCCGGCCCAGCCCGGGCCCCGCGAAACGGAGTTCGCCCGCGACGGCGAGGAGCTCGCGCCGGGCACCGCGGCGCAGGAGAACTGCCCGTCCGGGGTGGCAGGGCACGAGAGCGGTCCGTCCGGGGTGATCGCCGGCGCCGGGCCCGTGGCCCGCCCCGGCGAGCGGGCCACGGTGCGGCTGCGCGACGACGAGCCGGAGGAGGCGCCGCGGTACGCGCCCGAGTGGCTGCAGCTGCGCGAAGGTGTCGACGCCGCCGCCCGGTCGGAGGACCTCCTGGACGCCTTGCGGATCCGGCTGGCCACCGTGCCGGGCCGGGCGGGCGGTCTCGTCGTGCACGACCTGGGCTGCGGCACCGGCTCCATGGGCCGCTGGCTCGCGCCCCGCCTGGACGGCGCCCAGCACTGGATCCTGCACGACCGCGACCCCTACTTGCTGCACTTCGCCGCCGTCGCCTCCGCGCGGTCCGCCGCCGACGGCAGCCGGGTCACGGTCGAGACGCGGCGCGGCGACCTCGCCCGGATCACCCCCGACGCGCTGGCCGGGGCCTCGCTGGTGACCGCCTCGGCGCTGCTGGACGTCCTCACCCACGAGGAGATCGACAGCCTCGCCGACGCCTGCGCGGGCGCGGGCTGCCCGGCCCTGCTCACCCTGTCCGTCGCGGGCCGTGTCGAACTCACCCCCTCCCACCCGCTGGACGCCGAGATCGCCGAGGCGTTCAACGCCCACCAGCGGCGCACCGGGCTGCTCGGTCCGGACGCGGTCACGGTCGCCTGCGAGTCGTTCGCCGAACGCGGAGCGACGGTACAGGTGCATCCGAGCCCGTGGCGGCTCGGTCACGCCGAGTCCGCGCTGACCGAACAGTGGCTGCGCGGATGGGTCGGCGCGGCCGTCGAACAGCGGCCCGAACTACGCGATCGCGCCGAGAGCTATCTGACCGAGCGCCTGGCCGCCTGCGCCGCCGGCGAGTTGCGGGTGGTGGTCCAGCACAGCGACCTGCTGGCCCTGCCCCGGCCGACGGGCGGCACCTCATGAACGGCCAGGCGGTGCGCACCGGCACGCGCCCGCGCCCGATACCGCTGGACGCCCCGGCACGCAGGACTCCGCTGGGCACGACCGACGTGCATGTGAAGTCCCCGGGTGCGACGGACGTACATGCGAAGGCTGCGGGTGCGACCGACGTGCATGTGAAGGCTCCGGGCACGACCGACGTGCATGCGAAGGCTGCGGGTGCGACCGACGTGCATGTGCAGCCCCTGGGTTCGGCGGACGCGGGTGCGCCGAGTGCCGGTCCGGCCGGGTTCCCGCGCCCCCGCACGCCCGAGCCCGCGGCGCCCGACGCCTCCGGGCCCACCGGGCGCAGCGCCCCCCGCACCTTCTTCTCCCGCCTCAACTCCCGTACCGTACGTACCCACTTCGGCACGGTCGTCGGCGTCGCCATCCTCGCCGCCCTGCTCTGGCGGCTGGGCACCGGCGTCCTGCTCGACGGGCTGCGGCGGATCGACACCGTGACGTTGCTCGCGGCCCTGGGGATCGGCGTGGTCACCACCGTGTTCAGCGCGTGGCGCTGGCAGCTGGTGGCCCGGGGCCTGCGGATCCGGCTGCCGTTCGGACCCGCGGTGGCCGACTACTACCGGGCGCTGTTCCTGAACGCGGCGCTGCCCGGCGGGATCCTCGGCGATGTGCACCGGGCCGTCCGGCACGGGCAGAGCGCCGGTGATCTGCGCCGCGGTGTGAAGACGGTCGTACTGGAGCGGGTCGCCGGGCAGATCGCGCTGACCGTCTTCGGTGCGGCGGTGCTGCTGACCCTGCCGTCGCCCGTCCGGGACGACGTCCGCGGCTTCGCCCCGCTCGCGGCCCTGGCCGCCGTGGGCGCGCTCGCCGTCGTCCTCGCGCTCCGCATGAACCGTGCCCCGGCCCGACGCGGCGCGCTGCGCACCGCCCTCGGTGAGGCGCGGCAGGGGCTGCTGTCCCGGCAGGCCGGCCCCGGTGTCGCGCTGGCCTCGGCCGTCGTCCTGGCCGGACACGTGGCGATGTTCGTCGTCGCGGCCCGGGTCGCCGGATCCGCCGCCTCCGTACCGGTGCTGCTCCCGCTCGCGGTCCTCGCCCTGGTCGCCATGGGCCTGCCGTTGAACGTCGGCGGTTTCGGCCCCCGCGAGGGCGTCACCGCCTGGGCGTTCGGCGCCGCGGGACTCGGCGCGAGCAGCGGAGTCACCGTCGCCGTGGTGTACGGCGTGCTCAGCTTCGTGGCAAGCCTGCCCGGCGCCGTCGTCCTCGTCGCCCGCTGGTACACCGGGCTGCGCGGCTATCCCCGTTCGTCCCCGGCCCCGTCGGCCGAGGTGAGCAATGCGAACGTCGCGCCGAAGGATTCCACCAGGCTCGCCAGCAGTTCCTTCCCCTTTTCCGCCGAGCCCAGGGAAGGACGGCCGATGACGCCCGACTCGGTATAGGCGGACATTCCCACGGTGAGCAGATGACGACGGTCGTCCGCGGTGAAATCGGCGGACTCGTAACCAGGGCGGACGAATTCGGGGTGAGCGTGCAGCAGAATCGAGGTCTCGATTTCCCCCGCGTGCATGTCGGTGAGCAGCGAGGTGAGCACCCCGGCCCGCTCCCGGGCCGCCTCCCAGTCCTCGGCGGCCGGGAACAGCGCCGCCTTCTCCCCGCGCGCGGAGGCCTCCTGGACGACATTGCCCAGCACGTAGTTGCCGCCGTGCCCGTTGACCACGACCAGCGCGTCCACACCGGAGCGGCGCAGCGAGTCCGCGATGTCCCGGACCACCGCATGCAGGGTCACGGCGGAGATGCTGACGGTCCCCGGCCAGGCCGCGTGCTCGTGCGAGCAGCCGATCGTCACCGGCGGAAGGAGGTGTACCGGATACGCCTCGGCGATCTCCCGTGCCACGGCACAGGCGACGAGCGTGTCGGTCGCCAGCGGAAGGAAGGGACCATGCTGTTCGAAGCTGCCGACGGGAAGGACGGCGACCTGTGCTGAAACGCCCGCCCCCCGCATCCGTACGTCTTCCGTAGTGTCTGCCGGCACTACCCCGTATGCCGCCGTACGCGCGCCCGAACCACTCATCTTTTCCCGGCCTTTCGTCTCTGCTTAGGAATCAGATCATGACAGAAAACATCGGCATCCTCGGCAAGAAGTCCCCGCGGCGTTCGGGTGCGGAACGCGTTGTGAATGCACCGCTGCCCACCGTGTACGGGAAATTCCAGGCGATCGGTTACCTGGACCACGACCGCGGTGACGAGCAAGTCGCCCTCGTCCACGGTGAGATCGGCACCGAGAACGTTCTGGTGCGGCTGCATTCCGAGTGCCTGACCGGAGACGCCTTCGGCTCGCAGCACTGCGAGTGCGGCGACCAGCTGTCGTCGGCGATGCGTGCGGTCGTCGCCGAAGGCAGCGGCATCGTCGTCTACTTGAGGGGTCACGAAGGCCGCGGCATCGGCCTGCTCGCCAAGCTGCGCGCGATGGCCCTGCAGGCGGAGGGGCTGGACACGGTCGAGGCGAACCTGGCGCTCGGCCTGCCCGTCGACGCCCGCGACTACGGTGTCGCCGCGCAGATCCTGCACGACCTCGGGGTGCGCTCGGTGCGGCTGCTGTCGAACAACCCGCGCAAGCGCGAGGCGCTGGTGCGGCACGGCATCCAGGTGGCCGAGCAGGTGCCACTGCTGATCGAGCCGTGCGAGAGCAACATCACCTATCTGCGCACCAAGCGGGAGCGGATGGATCACATCCTGCCCCACCTGGACGCGGTCGCCCACGGCTCCTGATTCGGCGGGCGGCCGTCCGGACAGGATCAGGGGATGACCGACGACGAAGTCCTCTTCCTCTCCGCGGCCCAGGTGACGCGGCTGCTCGACGCGGACGCGGCGATCGCCTCCCAGCGGGCGGCCTTCACCGCGCTCGGCACCGGTGAGGCCGACCAGCCCGGGAAGATCATGGAGCCGAGCCGCTTCGACGACAGCGTGGTCTTCGCCTACGTCTCCCGGCTGTCCAAGGAGACCGGGGCGGTGGCGAAGTTCGGCAGCGTCAACCCGGGCAACGCGGCGGCCGGACTGCCCACCGTGCACGCCGTCGTCACCGCGCTCGACCCGGAGACCGGCCGGCTCGCCGCCGTGCTGGACGGCACCGCGCTCACCACGCTGCGCACGGCCGCGGGCAGCGCCGTCGCCGTGGACGCCCTGGCCGTGCCCGGCCGCACCGAACTGGCCCTGCTCGGCTCCGGCACCCAGGCCCTCGCCCACGCCCGCATGATCTCCCGGGTGCGCGAGGTGACGGCGGTACGGCTGTGGAGCCCCGACCCGCACCGGCGCGCGGCCGCAGCGGACAGCCTGGCCGGCGTGCTCGGGGTGCCCGTCCGGGCGGCGGACAGCGCCGAGGAGGCCGTGACCGGGGCGTCGGTGGTCGCCGCCTGCACCCTCAGCACGACACCGGTGGTGCGCGGCGCATGGCTGGCACCCGGCTGCACAGTGGTCAGCATCGGCTCCTTCGAGCCCACCCGCCGGGAGGCCGACCCCGAGGTCCTACGACGTGCCGCCGCCGTCGTCGTCGACGATGCCGGAACGGCGGCCGGGCACGCCGGACCGGTGGTGGACGCCCTGCGCGACGGTCTGCTCGCCCCGGACGACCTCGTCCCGCTCGGGGAGGTGCTCACCGGGCACCGTGGCGCCCGCACCTCCCCCTCGGACATCCTGTACTACAACAGCGTCGGACTCGGCATCCAGGACGCGGCGGCCGCCTGGGCCGTGATCCGCGCCGCGAGGGAGGCAGCCGGGTGAACCTCGGGGCCCGCGTGGTCGTCGTCGGCGGCGGAGTGATGGGCACGAGCATCGCCTGCCACCTCGCACGCGCCGGGGTCCGGGACGTCGTCCTGGTCGAGCGGGACGAACTCGCCGCCGGCTCCACCTCCAAGGCCGCGGGCGGGGTGCGGGCGCAGTTCTCCGACGCACTGAACATCCAGCTCGGCGCCCGCAGCCTGGAGGCCTTCGCCAGGTTCGAGGAGGAGACCGGCCAGGACATCGGGCTGCACCGGGTCGGCTATCTGTTCCTGCTCTCCACGCCCGGGCAGGTCGCCTCCTTCGAGGCGGGGGTCCGGCTGCAGAACTCCCTCGGCGTACCCAGCCGGATGCTCACCCCGGGGGAGGCCCGTAGGCTCTCGCCGCTGATCACCACCGACGGCCTGCCGGCCGCCGCCTGGTCCCCGGACGACGGCCACTGCACGCCGGAGGCGGTCGTGCACGGCTACGCGGCCACCGCCCGTGCCCACGGCGCCCGCATCCTGCGCCGCACCGAGGTCACCGGCATCGAACGGCACGGCGCCGGCGTCACCGCCCTCACCACCAGCCTGGGCCGCATCACCACCGACACGGTGATCTGCGCGGCCGGCGCCTGGTCGAGGGCGATCGGCGCGATGGTGGACGTCGACCTCCCGGTGGAGCCGCTGCGCCGGCAGATCGCCGTCACCGAACCGGTGCCGGGTCTGCCGCCCGGGCTGCCGATGACGATCGACTTCACCACCAGCCTGTACTTCCATGCCGAGGGCCCCGGCCTGCTGCTCGGCATGTCCGACCCGGACGAGCGGCCGGGCTTCGCCACCGGCACCCACGACCGCTGGATCCCCCGGCTGTGCGAGGCGATGCAGCGGCGTGCCCCGCCCTGCTCGACCTGCGCCGCACCGGAGGCTGGGCGGGCCTGTACGAGAACACCCCCGACCACAACGCCCTGATCGGCGAGGCGCCTTCGGTGCACCGCTTCCTGTACGCGACCGGCTTCTCCGGGCACGGCTTCCTGCAGGCACCCGCCGTGGGCGAGATCGTCCGCGACCTGTACCTCGGCCGCGCGCCCTTCCTGGACGTCCGTCCGCTCGGTGCCGGCCGGTTCACGGACGACGCCCCGCGCCCCGAGACCACCGTGGTGTGACCGTGCCGCACCCCGCAGCGGATCTTCACCCCACGGCCCGGTCGGCGGACCGTGAGCGAGACGCCGCACGGTCCCGTGCCGGCCCGCGGTGGTGACTTCCCCGGGGAAGGGCCGTGGCCGAGCCGTCAGTCCACCAACGCCTCGTGCACCAGCCGGCGCAGCTCCGGGAAGACCTTCAGCGTCCTGGGCCGTACCTGGGTCATGAACTGCACGGTCAGATCGTGGCTCGGGTCGACCCAGAAGGCGGTGGTGGCCACGCCGGTCCAGCCGTAGGTGCCGAGGCCCTGCGGGACCAGGGTGCGGGCGGGGTCGACGACCACGGAGACGTTGAAGCCGAAGCCGAGGCCGTCGTTGCTCCGCTCCTGGTGGACGGGGGAGCCGAAGGAACGGCGGTCCGCCCCGCCGGGCAGCTGGTTGCGGGTCATCCGGGCGACCGTGCCGGGCGACAGCAGGCGGGCGCCGTCCAGCTCGCCGCCCCGGCGCAGCATCTCCATGAACCGGTGGAAGTCCCCGGCCGTGGCCACGATGCCGCCGCTGCCGGACAGGAACCGCGGTCTGCCGTGCACGGGCAGCCCCGGCACCGGCGTGATGCCGCCGTCCTCCGTCTCGCCGTACAACTCGGCGAGTCGTGCGATCTGTTCGGGAGCGAGGTGGAATCCGGTGTCGGTCATGCCGAGCGGACGGAAGATCCGCTCGGCGAAGAACTCGTCCAGCGGCTGTCCGGAGACCACCTCGATCACCCGGCCCAGCACATTGGAGGCGACCGAGTAGTTCCACTGCGTGCCCGGCTCGAACTGCAGCGGCAGGCTCGCGTACACCTCGACCGTCTCGGCGAGGTCGGCGCCCGGTGGCACGGAGTACTCCAGGCCGGAGGAGCGGTAGAGCGCGTCGACGGGGTGCTGGTGGTAGAAGCCGAAGGTCAGGCCCGCCGTGTGGGTCAGCAGATGCCGGATCAGGATCGGACCGTCGGCCGGGCGCGTGCGCATCCCGGTACCCGAACCGCTCTCGTACACACGGGGGTTGGCGAACGCCGGAAGGTACCGGTCGACCGGGTCGTCCGGGGACAGCCGGCCCTCCTCCACCAGCTGGAGCACCGCGACCGCCGTGACGGGCTTGGTCATGGAGTAGATCCGCCACAGGGTGTCGGCCTCCACCGGCAGCCCCGCCGCGATGTCCCGGTGGCCGTGCACGGTGAGGTGGGCGACGCGGCCGCCGCGGGCCACGGCCACCAGATAGCCGGGCAGCCGCCCTCCGTCGACGTGGTGGGCGAAGTGCCGGTCGAGACGGTCGAGGGCCTTGGCGTCCAACCCGACTTCTTCCGGGCCGACTTCCTGTCGCAGCTGGGCCATCGCTCTCCTTCGGTCGCATCGTGCGCGTGCGGTCCGGCCGGGACGACCTGACACCTCATGGTCGCGCAGGAACACCGGCTCGGGCCTGCTCATCAGGGGTGTGTGTGATCGACGCGACGCCGCGGCCCGGCAGCGCACGCGCCACGGGCACGGCGCACAGGGCCACGGCGGCGAGCGTGAGCAGCGCCGTGCGTGGCCCCGCACCCATCAGCGCGGTGCCCGCGGCCACGCCGACGAGGGGCCCGACGTTCAGCGCGGTCTGCTGCAGCCCGCCCGCCACTCCGGCCACCGCCACGTCCGCACGCCGTACGACGACATGGGTGGCCGCCACCATCACCGTGCCGAATCCGGCGCCGAGCAGCGCGAATCCGGAGCCGAGCGCAAGCACGCCGGTGGCCCGGGACAGCACCAGGACGCCCAGCGCGAGCGCCGCCGTCGCCCCTCCCGCCGTCCACCGTGCCCCCACCCGGCGCAACAGCACCGGGCACAGCGGGGCGGACAGCACCATCAGCACCGCCAACGGCAGGCTGCGCAGGGCACTGTGGAACGGATCGAGGCCCAGCCGGCGCTGCAGGACGTACGTCTCGACGAACAGCGTGCCGAACAGCGAGGCCGACACGGCGACGAGCAGGCCGAGTGCCGCCCCGACGGCCCGCGATCCGATCACCTCGGGCGGCAGCAGCGGGCTCGCGGCCCGCCGCTCGTGCCGCACGAAGGCGGCACCGGCGAGCGCGGCACCGGTGAGCCCGGCGGCGGTGGCCGCTCCGGAACCGGGCAGCGCGGCCAGCGTGTGCACGAGACAGGCCAGCGTGATCGCGAGGAGCAGGGCACCCGGGAGGTCCAGGGAGGCGGACGGCGGCTGCGGGCCCGGCGCGCCCTGTGCGGCGTGCCGTTCCGCAGGGGCGGTGGGCTGCTGCGTACGGTCCGCGCCCGTCAGCACCGCCGTGAGGCCGAAGCCCGTCGCCGGCAGCACGCCGAGGAAGAACACCGCCCGCCAGCCCAGGCCGCTCACCAGCGCACCGCCCACCACCGGCCCGGCGGCCGCCGCCAGACCGATCGCGCTGGTGCGCACCGCGAGCGGCATCGCCAGCCGGTCCGGCGGGTAGGCGGCGCGCAGCATGCCGAGCGTGGCCGGTTGCAGCAGCGCCCCGAACACCCCCTGCGCGAGCCGCAGCCCGATCACCCAGCCGATCCCGGGCGCGAGACCGATGCCGGCCGAGGCCGCGCCGAATCCCAGCATGCCGATCGCGAACATCCGCCGTTGCCCGTACCGGTCGCCGAGCCGTCCCGTGAACACCAGCAGGCTCGCCACCGCGACGAGATACGCGGTGCTGGTCCACTGCACCTGCGCGAACGAGGCGTGCAGCGCCCGTTGCAGGGTGGGCTGGGCGACCGTGAGGACCGTACCGTCCAGGGCGACGAGCACGGCGCCCGCCACACTGCACGCCAGCGCCGGCCGGCGGTTCACCGGTCGCCCTGCGGGCCCAGATGGGCGAGCAGAGCCGCCTCCATCAGCGGTGCGAAGTCGGCGTCACCGGTGGCCAGTTGGAGACTGCCCCAACGCCACAGCTGGGCGATGCCGTGCAGGTTGGCCCACAGGGCGCCCGCGGCGCGCCGCGCGTCGGCCTCCGGGCGGACCCGGCCCACCAGATCCGCGAGCAGGCCGAAGAGCGGCAGACTCGTCCCGCGCAGCCCCAAGTGCCCGCTCTCCAGCAGGTCATGGCGGAACATCAGCTCGTACATGCCGGGGTTGTCCCGCGCGAACTCCAGGTAGGTACCGGCCAGCTCGGTCACCTGCGTGCGCGGATCACCGCCGCCCGCCAGGGCCGTCCGCGCGCGCTCGCCCAGGTCGGCGAACCCCCGCCGGGCGATGGCGGACAGCAGCTCCAGATGGGTGGGGAAGTGGCGCCGCGGTGCCCCGTGCGAGACCCCCGCGCGGCGGGCGATCTCGCGCAGCGTCAGTGCCTGGGTGCCCTCGGCGGCCACCAGCTCCACTCCGACGTCGATCAGGCGGGACCGCAGCCCTGTGTCGTTCTCGGTCATGGACAGTGTCTACCAGCCGGTAGTAGACACTGTCTACTCGTGGTGCGCGGCTCGGGAATGCGCGGCCCGCCCGGCCGAGTTGACGTGGGTATGACTCAGGACGCCACGCAGGACGCACTGCTGCAGCTGCTTTCCCAGGAGAAGGGCGGGGTGCTGGTGACCCTCAGGAAGGACGGCCGCCCCCAGCTGTCCAATGTCAACCACGCCTACTACCCGGACGAGCGGGTCATCCGTGTCTCGCTGACCGACGACCGTGCCAAGACCCGCAATCTGCGCCGTGACCCCCGCGCGTCCTACCACGTCACCACCGCCGACCGGTGGGCGTACGCGGTCGCCGAGGGCACGGCCGATCTGACGCCGGTCGCCCGGGATCCCTACGACGAGACGGTGGAGGAACTGGTCCGGCTCTACCGGGACGTCCAGGGCGAGCACCCGGACTGGGACGACTACCGGGCCGCCATGGTCCGCGACCGCCGGCTCGTCCTGAGGCTGCACGTCGAGCGGGCGTACGGCATCTCCAGGGGCTGAGAGGGGTGACCGGGGCCGCGTCGGGCGGCCGAGGCCGACGCCGACCGCGACCGACCGCGGCCGACCACAGACGGCCGAGGCCGCAGGGGGGCGACGGAGGCGACGGGGACCGAGCGGGCTGACTTACGGTGCCTCGGTGGTCCGTGCCTCGGCGGTCCGTGCCTCGATGGCCCGCAGTACGGCCACCATGTCCTGCCCGCCGTGGCCCTGTGTCACGGTCTCCTCGAACAGGGCGTGGCACACGTCGAGCAGCGGCGAGGCGAGATGTGCCCTGCGGGCCGCCTCGGCGATGAGCCGGTTGTTCTTCAGTACGTCCAGGGCGGCGGCCTGCACCGCGAAGTCCCGCTCGCGCAGCTTGGGCGCCTTCATCCGGGAGACCCCGCTGGCCATGGGGCCCGCATCCAGCACCTCCAGGAACAGCCGCCGGTCCAGGCCCTGCCGGTCGGCGAAGTGGAAGGCCTCGGTCAGTCCGGTCACCAGGGTGATCAGGAAGAGGTTCACGGACAGCTTCATCAGCAGGGCGCCCGGGACCGCACCGCACCCGAACGACTCCCGGCACAGCGGGGCGAGCAGCGGCCGTACGGCGGCCACGGCGGCTTCCTCGCCGGCGAGCATGGTCACCAGGTGCCCCTGCTCCGCCGGGACGCGGGACCCGGAGACGGGCGCCTCCACGTAACTCCCGCCCGCTCCTCGGACGTCGCTCTCCAGGGCGCGGGAGTACTCGGGGGAGGTCGTTCCCATGTGGACGACGGTCCGCCCGGCGACCCGCGCGGCGAGGGCCGGGGTGCCGCGGCCGAGGACGCCGTCGAGCGCCGCTTCGTCGGCGAGCATCAGCAGGACCACCCCGGACCGTGCGAACACCTCGTCGGCGTCCGCGGCGACCTCGGCGCCGGCCGCGCGCAGCGGCTCGGCGCGCTCCGGGGTCCGGTTCCACACCACGAGGGGCAGGCCGGAGGCCGCCAGCCGCAGCGCCATGGGCTGACCCATCACTCCGAGACCGATGAATCCCACGTTCACGGGGGCTGCCCTTCGCTCGACGGGCCGACTATGACCGCTGTCATAGTAGCGACTGTTATGACGCCGGTCATAAGGTGGACGGGAGGATCGGAGGACGGACATGGCCGACACGCGCTACGGACCGCGCGAGCGGATGGTCTTCAGCGCGGCCCAGCTGATCCGGCGCGACGGAGTCGGCGCGACCGGTATGCGGGACGTCGCCGCGCACGCGGGTGCGCCGCGCGGCTCGCTCCAGCACTACTTCCCGGGCGGCAAGGAACAGCTGGTCAACGAGGCTGTGGCCTGGGCCGGCCGGTACGCCGGCAAGCGCGTCGCACACTTCCTCGCCGGGCTCGACGAGCCGACGCCGAGCGGACTGTTCGCGGCGATGACGGCCCAGTGGACCCATGAGTACGCGACGCACGGCTTCGCCGCCGGGTGCCCGGTCGCCGCAGCGACCGTGGACTGCTCGGCCGCGGAACCCTCCACCCGCGAGGCCGCGGCTGCCGCGTTCGCGACCTGGTGCGGCCCGGTCGCCGAGGCCCTGACCGGCATGGGGGTGCCCGCCGCCCGGGCCGGCTCCCTCGCCACCTTGATGGTCAGCACCCTGGAGGGCGCGATCCTGATGGCCCGGGCCGAACGGGACGTGGGTCCGCTGACGACCGTCGTACGAGAGCTCGGGCCCCTGCTCGACGCCGCGGTGGTCTCCTCCCGGTGAGACGCGGGCCGGTGGGTGCTTGCTCCGCCGGGCATCCCGCACTAGCCTCCGCCCGTGATCAATGGGGCACATGTGGTGATCAACAGCCGGAACGCCGAGGCCGACCGGACCTTCCTCCGTGACGTCCTCGGGTGGGCGCACGTCGACGCCGGCCACGGCTGGCTGATCTTCCAGGCGCCGCCCGCGGAGGTGGCCTGCCATCCCACGGACGGCGAGCCGTCGCACGAGCTGATGCTGATGTGCGACGACCTGGAGGCGACGCGGGAGCAACTCGCCGAGCGGGGCGTGGAGTTCGCGGAGCCGGTCGAGGAGGCGCGCTGGGGGCGGGTCACCGCGCTCCGGCTGCCCGGCGGCGGCCGGCTCGCCCTGTACGAGCCGCGCCACCCACGGCCGTAGGGCCGAGAGGGGCCGAGCACACGGCACACGGGATCCATGGCACGGCACACGGGCCCAGCGCACGGCGTACAGGCCGCATCGCACGGCATAGGCCGCGTCGCACGGCGCACGGGCCAATCGCACGGCACACGGGCAAGGCGCACGACGTCCGGGTTCAGCGCAGGGCACACGGGTCAAGCGCACGGCACACGAGTGGGGCGCACGGCAGCCGAGTAAGCGCATGACGGCAGAGCCGAGCCCGGCAGCCGAGCTCGTGCCGACTCGGCCGCCCCGGCGCAGGGTGGAGGAGCGGCGGCGCGAAGGACCGGATCCCGGCCGGACGTACCTGCGCGACGGGGTCAGCCGGCCGTCCGGTCCGCCGTGAGGTAGGCGATCACCATGTCGCCGAGCATGGTCCGGTAGTGCTCGCGCTGTGCCGGATCCACCAGGTCACGGCCGAACAGGACGGCGAACGTGTGCCGGTTGGCGACCCGGAAGAAGCAGAAGGAACTGATCATCGCATGCAGGTCGACGGCGTCGGCGTCGGCCGTGAACAGCCCCGACTCCCGCCCGGCGGCCAGGATGCGGCGGATCACCTCCAGGGCGGGCGAACCGAGCCGCCCGAGCTTCCCGGAGGCGGCGATGTGCTCGGCGCCGTGGATGTTCTCCATGCTGACCAGACGGATGAAGTCCGGGTGCCGCTCGTGGTGGTCGAAGGTCAGCTCGGCCAGCCGCCGGATCGCCGCGACCGGGTCCAGGTCCTCGACGTCCAGCCGCTGCTCGGCCTCCCGGATCACGCCGTACGCCCGCTCCAGCACGGCCGTGAACAGCTGCTCCTTGCCACCGAAGTAGTAGTAGATCATCCGCTTCGTGGTGCGGGTGCGGGCCGCGATCTCGTCGACCCGGGCGCCGTCGTAGCCGGCCCGGGCGAACTCCTGCGTGGCCACGTCGAGGATCTCGCCCCGGGTGCGGGCGGCGTCACGCATCCGCCCGTCGGCTCGCACCGGTTCGTCGACGCTGGTCATCGGGTTCCTTCGGGCCGTCGGGGCGGGGGAGCGGTTCGCTCGTGCGCGCGTGCCGGTGATTCTAGAAGCACGGCCCGGCGCCGCGGCCGGGTTCTTCCGGGAGAACCGTCCGGCCCGTACGGAGAACGCACTGGTGCGTACACCGGCTGCGGCCGGCAGGAGGCCGCGGAAGCCGGACACGGGCCGCGGCCGGCGAAGCCCCTCCGGCGGTACGACGGCGGCCCGGGTCACACGGGGTGACCCGGGCCGCGTACAGGGCTGTTACGGGTGTCTGTTCCACTCGGCGATCACGGGGCGCCCGTGCTCCGTGGAGAGCCGGCTGACCGTGCCGGTCGCCAGCTGGAACAGGCGGCCCTCGGCGGGCGGCAGACCCAGCCGGCGGGCGGTGAGCACCCGCAGGAAGTGGGCGTGCGCCACCAGGATCACGTCACCGCCGTCCCCGGCGAGCGCCGTCTCCACCCGGGCCAGCACCCGGTCGGCGCGGGCCCCGATCTCCTCGGGCGACTCTCCGGGACGGCCCTCGGGCCCGGGCGGTACGCCGTCGGTCCACAGGTCCCAGGCGGGACGGGCGCGATGGATGTCGACCGTGGTGACGCCCTCGTAGCCGCCGTAGTCCCACTCGTGCAGATCCGGGTCGGGCACCGCCCCGGTCAGGCCCGCCAGTTCGGCGGTGCGGATCGCGCGGCCCAGCGGACTGGTCAGCGCGAGGGAGTAGGTCCGTTCGGTGAGGAGCGGGGACAGGGACTTGGCCTGTTCCTCGCCGTGCGTGGTGAGGGGCAGGTCGGTCCAGCTGGTGTGCTGTCCCGACAGGCTCCACTCCGTCTCACCGTGGCGGACCAGCAGGAGGTCGCCCACGGTTGCTCAGTCCTTCTTCTCTACGGCGTGCCCGCCGAACTGGTTGCGCAGCGCGGCGACCATCTTCATCTGCGGGGAGTCGTCCTGCCGCGAGGCGAAGCGGGCGAACAGCGAGGCGGTGATCGCCGGGAGCGGCACCGAGTTGTCGATGGCGGCCTCGACCGTCCAGCGGCCCTCGCCGGAGTCCTCCGCGTACCCGCGCAGCTTCTCCAGGTGCTCGTCCTCGTCCAGCGCGTTCACCGCGAGGTCCAGCAGCCAGGACCGGATGACGGTGCCGTCCTGCCAGGAGCGGAACACCTCGCGCACGTTCTCCACCGAGTGGACCTTCTCCAGCAGCTCCCAGCCCTCGGCGTAGGCCTGCATCATGGCGTACTCGATGCCGTTGTGGACCATCTTCGAGAAGTGCCCGGCGCCGACCCGGCCCGCGTGGACGTAGCCGTAGGGGCCCTCCGGCTTGAGCGCCTCGAAGATGGGCTTCAGCCGCTCCACGTGCTCCTTGTCGCCGCCGACCATGAGCGCGTAGCCGTTCTGCAGGCCCCACACGCCGCCGGAGACGCCCGCGTCGACGAAGCCGATGCCCTTGATGCCGAGTTCGGCGGCGTGCTTCTCGTCGTCCGTCCAGCGGGAGTTGCCGCCGTCGACCACCGTGTCGCCCGGGGACAGCAGGTCCTTGAGCTCGTCGACGACGGTCTGCGTGGCGGTGCCGGCCGGGACCATCACCCAGAGGGTGCGCGGCGCGTCGAGCCGTTCGACCAGTTCTTCGAGGCTCTTGACGTCGGAGACTTCGGGGTTGCGGTCGTAGCCGATGACGGTGTGGCCGGCGCGGCGGATCCGCTCGCGCATGTTGCCGCCCATCTTGCCGAGACCGATGAGACCGAGCTGCATGATCAGTTCACTTCCTGAGAGAGCGGTAGGCGGCGACGAGGGCCGTGGTGGACGGGTCGAGACCGGGCACCTCGGCGCCCATGGTCAGAGCGGGCTCGATGCGCTTGGCGAGGACCTTGCCCAGCTCCACGCCCCACTGGTCGAAGGAGTCGATGTTCCAGACGGCGCCCTGGACGAACACCTTGTGCTCGTAGAGCGCGACCAGCTGGCCGAGCACGGACGGGGTCAGCTCGGCGGCGAGGATCGTGGTGGTGGGGTGGTTGCCGCGGAAGGTGCGGTGTGCCACCTGCTCCTCGGCCACGCCCTCCGCGCGGACCTCCTCGGCGGTCTTGCCGAAGGCGAGAGCCTGGGTCTGGGCGAAGAAGTTGGCCATCAGCAGATCGTGCTGGCCCTTGAGCGCGTCGCTCAGCTCGGCCACCGGCCGGGCGAAGCCGATGAAGTCGGCCGGGATCAGTTTGGTGCCCTGGTGGATCAACTGGTAGTAGGCGTGCTGCCCGTTGGTGCCGGGCGTGCCCCACACGACCGGCCCGGTCTGCCACTCGACCGGCCGGCCCTCCCGGTCCACCGACTTGCCGTTGGACTCCATGTCCAGCTGCTGGAGGTAGGCGGTGAACTTGGAGAGGTAGTGGCTGTACGGCAGCACCGCGTGCGACTGGGCGTCGTGGAAGTTGTTGTACCAGATGCCCAGCAGGCCCAGCAGCAGCGGTGCGTTGGCCTCGGCGGGAGCGGTGCGGAAGTGTTCGTCGACCAGGTGGAAGCCGTCGAGCATCTCCCGGAAGCGGTCCGGGCCGATGGCGATCATCAGGGACAGGCCGATCGCGGAGTCGTAGGAGTACCGGCCGCCGACCCAGTCCCAGAACTCGAACATGTTGTCCGGGTCGATGCCGAACTCGGTGACCTTCTCCGCGTTGGTGGACAGGGCCACGAAGTGCCGGGCGACCGCCTTCTCGTCGCCGAGCGCGTCCAGCAGCCAGGAGCGGGCCGAGGTCGCGTTGGTGATCGTCTCGATGGTGGTGAAGGTCTTGGACGCGACGATGAACAGGGTCTCCGCCGGGTCCAGGCCGCGGGTGGCCTCGTGCAGGTCGGCGCCGTCCACGTTCGACACGAACCGGAAGGTCAACTCCCGTGCCGTGTAGGCGCGCAGGGCCTCGTACGCCATCGCCGGGCCGAGGTCGGAGCCGCCGATGCCGATGTTGACGACATTGCGGATCCGCTTGCCGGTGTGGCCGGTCCACTCGCCCGAGCGGACCCGCCCGGCGAAGCCGGCCATCTTGTCCAGGACGGCGTGCACGGCCGGGACGACGTTCTCCCCGTCGACCTCGACCACGGCGTCCCGCGGGGCACGCAGTGCGGTGTGCAGGACGGCCCGCCGCTCGGTGACGTTGATCCTCTCCCCGCGGAACATGGCGTCCCGCAGTGCGAAGACGCCCGTGGCGGCGGCGAGTTCCCGCAGGAGGGCCAGGGTCTCGTCGGTGATCAGGTGCTTGCTGTAGTCGATGTGCAGATCGCCGGCCCGTACGACGTACCGCTCGGCGCGGCCGGGGTCCGTCGCGAACAGTTCGCGCAGCTGCGGCTGTCCCCCGGCGCGGTGGTCGGCGAGGGCCGTCCACTCGGGCCGGCGGGTGAGCTCGGTGGTGTCTGACGGTGCGTCGGACATGTCAGGCGTTCTCCTTGGTGGCCTCGCCCTTGAGGGCGATGGCGTACATCTCGTCGGCGTCGAGGCGGCGCAGCTCCTCGGCGATGAGTTCGGAGGTGGAGCGGACCTTCAGGGCGAGGGTGCGGGCCGGCTGGCCCGGCAGGGTCAGCGTGGCCAGCGGGCCCTCGGGGCGGTCGATGACGATCTCGCCGTTCCCGGTGCCGAGGCGTACGGCCGTGACGACCGGGCCCCCGGTGACCACGCGGTCCACCGGGACGTTCAGGCGGGCCTCCAGCCAGCGCGAGAGGAGTTCGGCGCTGGGGTTGTCCTGCTCGGCCTCGACGGCCGCCGACGTCACCTTGGTGCGGGCCTGGTCCAGGGCGGCGGCGAGCATGGACCGCCACAGCGTGAGCCGGGTCCAGGCGAGGTCGGTGTCGCCGGGGGCGTAGTTGCGGGCCCGGGTCTCCAGGACCTCCATCGGCCGCTCGACCGCGTACAGGTCGGTGATCCGGCGCTGGGCCAGCGCGCCCAGGGGGTCCTTCGACGGGGTGTCGGGCGCCTCCACCGGCCACCACACGACCACCGGGGCGTCCGGCAGCAGCAGCGGCAGGACCACGGAGTCGGCGTGGTCGGACACGTCGCCGTAGGTCCGCAGCACGACCGTCTCGCCGGTGCCGGCCTCCGAGCCCACCCGGACCTCGGCGTCCAGGCGCGAGGCGGTGCGGTCGCGCAGGGTGCGGGCATGGCGCTTGATGACCACCAGGGTCCGCGAGGGGTGCTCGTGCGAGGCCTCCTCGGCGGCCCGGATCGAGTCGTAGGCGTTCTCCTCGTCCGTGACGATGACCATCGTCAGGACCATGCCCACGGCCGGGGTGCCGATGGCGCGGCGCCCCTGCACCAGCGCCTTGTTGATCTTGCTTGCCGTGGTGTCGGTCAGGTCGATCTTCATGGCCTGCGCCAGCTCCGTCCGTCTCGTGCGAGCATTTCGTCTGCCTCCTGTGGACCCCACGTGCCCGACGGGTACTGGGCCGGCCTGCCGTGCTCCGCCCAGTACCCCTCGATCGGATCGAGGATCTTCCAGGACTCTTCCACTTCCTGGTGACGGGGGAACAAATTGGCGTCGCCGAGCAGCACATCCAGGATGAGCCGCTCGTACGCCTCCGGACTCGACTCGGTGAACGATTCGCCGTAGGCGAAGTCCATGGAGACGTCCCGGATCTCCATCGAGGTGCCCGGCACCTTGGAGCCGAACCGCACGGTCATGCCCTCGTCCGGCTGGACGCGGATGACGATCGCGTTCTGTCCCAGCTCCTCCGTCGCGGTGGAGTCGAACGGGGAGTGCGGGGCCCTCTTGAAGACCACGGCGATCTCCGTGACCCGGCGGCCCAGCCGCTTGCCGGTGCGCAGGTAGAAGGGGACGCCCGCCCAGCGGCGGTTGTCGATGCCCAGCTTGATCGCCGCGAACGTGTCGGTCTTCGACTTGGGGTCGATGCCGTCCTCTTCGAGGTAGCCGACGACCTTCTCGCCGCCCTGCCAGCCCGCCGCGTACTGCGCTCGCACGGTGTGGCTGCCCAGGTCCTCCGGCAGCCGCACCGACTTGAGCACCTTGAGCTTCTCGGTGAGCAGCGCCTCGGCGTCGAACGCGATCGGCTCCTCCATGGCGGTCAGCGCCATCAGCTGGAGCAGGTGGTTCTGGATGACGTCACGGGCGGCGCCGATGCCGTCGTAGTACCCGGCACGGCCGCCGATGCCGATGTCCTCGGCCATGGTGATCTGCACATGGTCGACGTAACTGCGGTTCCAGATCGGCTCGTACATCTGGTTGGCGAAGCGCAGCGCCAGGATGTTCTGGACCGTCTCCTTGCCGAGGTAGTGGTCGATCCGGAACACCTGCTCCGGATCGAACACGTCGTGCACGACGGCGTTCAGGTCCTGCGCCGACTCCAGGTCGTGGCCGAACGGCTTCTCGATGACCGCGCGCCGCCAGGAACCCTGCGCCGGACTGGCCAGGCCGACCTTCTTCAGCTGCTGCACGACCTTGGGGAAGAACTTCGGCGGGACCGAGAGGTAGAAGGCGAAGTTGCCACCGGTGCCGCGGGAGGCGTCCAGCTCGTCGACCGCGTCCTTGAGCTGCTTGAAGGCGGTGTCGTCGTCGAAGTCGCCGGGGATGAACCGCATGCCCTCGGCAAGCTGCTGCCACACCTCCTCCCGGAACGGGGTCCGTGAGTGCTCGCGCACCGCGTCATGGACGACCTGGGCGAAGTCCTGGTCCTCCCAGTCCCGGCGGGCGAAGCCGACCAGCGAGAAGCCCGGCGGCAGCAGACCGCGGTTGGCCAGGTCGTACACGGCCGGCATCAGCTTCTTGCGGGACAGGTCGCCGGTCACACCGAAGATGACCAGGCCGGACGGGCCCGCGATGCGGGGGAGCCGGCGGTCGCGGGCGTCCCGCAGCGGGTTCACCCAGTCGGCGGCCAGGGGGAGGGGGACGCGCACCTGTGCGACGGGGGGCGTCTCGGGTTCCGGAGCGTTGGTGGTCATCACGCGTCAACTCCCTTGCTGTCCAGGGACTTGGTGACGGCGTCGAGCAGGTCCTGCCACGCCGTCTCGAACTTGGCGACGCCCTCGTCCTCCAGCTGCTGGACGACCTCGTCGTAGGAGATGCCGAGCCGCTCCACGGCGGCGAGGTCCGCGCGGGCCCGGGCGTAGCCGCCGGTCACCGTGTCGCCGGTGATCCGGCCGTGGTCGGCGGTGGCCTTCAAGGTGGCCTCCGGCATGGTGTTGACGGTGCCGGGCGCGACCAGCTCGTCCACGTACAGCGTGTCCTTGTACGCGGGGTCCTTCACGCCGGTGGAGGCCCACAGCGGGCGCTGCCGGTTCGCCCGGTCCCCGGCCAGCGCGGACCAGCGCCCGGAGGCGAAGACCTCCTCGTACGCCTCGTAGGCCAGCCGCGCGTTGGCGAGCGCCGCCCGGCCCTTGAGCGCGAGGGCCTCCTCGGTGCCGAGGACGGTCAGCCGCTTGTCGATCTCGGAGTCCACACGGGAGACGAAGAAGGACGCCACCGAGTGAATCCGGGACAGGTCCAGGCCCCGCTCGCGGGCCTTCTCCAGGCCGGCCAGGTAGGCGTCCATGACCTCGCGGTAGCGCTCCAGGGAGAAGATCAGCGTCACGTTGACGCTGATGCCGAGGCCGATGACCTCGGTGATCGCCGGGAGGCCGGCCCTGGTCGCCGGGATCTTGATCATCACGTTGGGGCGGTCGACCAGCCAGGACAGCTGCCTGGCCTCGGCGACGGTCGCCACGGTGTCGTGGGCCAGCCGGGGGTCGACCTCGATGGAGACACGGCCGTCACGGCCGCCCGTGGCGGTGTGCACCGGGTGCAGGACGTCGGCTGCCGCACGCACGTCGGCGGTCGTCATCATCCGTACCGCCTCGTCCACCGTCACCCCGCGCACGGCCAGGTCGGCGAGCTGCTCCTCGTACCCCTCGCCGGAGCCGATGGCGGCCTGGAAGATCGACGGGTTGGTGGTGACGCCGACGACGCCCCCGCGCTCCACCAGCCCGGCCAGGCTGCCCGAGGTGATCCGCTTGCGCGACAGGTCGTCCAGCCAGATCGAGACGCCTTCGTCGGCGAGACGCTCCAGGGCTGCCGGGGTCGCGATTGCTTCGGTCACAGTGCTCATCCTTCTAGTCGCTCAGGGATCAGGCGCGCGCGGCGGCCAGCGATTCGCGGGCAGCGGCGGCGACGTTGTCGGGGGTGAAGCCGAACTCGGCGAACAGGGTCTTTGCGTCGGCGGAGGCACCGAAGTGGTCGAGCGACACGATCCGGCCCGCGTCGCCCACGAACCGGTACCAGGTCAGACCGATGCCGGCCTCGACCGCGACCCGGGCCTTCACGGACGGCGGCAGGACGCGCTCGCGGTACGAGCGCGGCTGCTGCTCGAACCACTCCACGGACGGCATCGACACCACCCGCGTGCCGATCCCCCCGGCCTCCAGCTGCTCCCGCGCGGCGACGGCCAGCTGCACCTCGGAACCGGTCGCGATGACGATCACCTCCGGGGTGTCGGTGGAGGACTCGCGCAGCACGTAGCCGCCCTTGGCCGCGTCCGGGTCGGGCGCGTACGCCGGCACGCCCTGGCGGGTCAGCGCGAGCCCGTGCGGGGCCGGATCGGTGGCGTGCCTCTTCAGGATCTCGGCCCAGACGACCGCGGTCTCGTTGGCGTCCGCCGGGCGGACGACGTTCAGGCCCGGGATCGCGCGCAGCGAGGCCAGGTGCTCGACGGGCTGGTGGGTCGGCCCGTCCTCGCCGAGACCGATGGAGTCGTGCGTCCACACATACGTCACCGGCAGCTGCATCAGCGCCGACATCCGCACCGCATTGCGCATGTAGTCGGAGAACACCAGGAAGGTGCCGCCGTAGATGCGGGTGTTGCCGTGCAGGGCGATGCCGTTCATCGCGGCGGCCATCGAGAACTCGCGGATGCCGAAGTGGACGGTACGGCCGTACGGGTCCGCCTCGGGCAGCGGATTGCCGTCGGGGAGGAAGGAGCTGTTCTTGTCGATGGTGGTGTTGTTGGAGCCGGCGAGGTCGGCTGAGCCGCCCCACAGCTCCGGGAGCACCGGGCCGAGCGCCTGCAGCACCTTGCCGGAGGCCGCACGGGTGGCGACCGACGTGCCCTCCTCGAACACCGGCAGGGCGTCCTCCCAGCCCTCGGGCAGCTCGCCCTTGCTGACCCGGTCGAACAGCCCGGCCCGCCCCGGCTGGGCCGCGCGCCACTCGGCGATCCGCTTGTCCCAGGCCGCGTGCGCCTCGGCGCCCCGGTCCAGGGCCCGGCGGGTGTGCTTCAGGACCTCGTCGGTGACCTCGAAGGACCGCTCCGGGTCGAAACCGAGGACGCGCTTGGTGGCGGCGATCTCGTCCGCGCCGAGCGCGGAGCCGTGGGAGGCCTCGGTGTTCCGGGCGTTCGGGGCCGGCCAGGCGATGATCGTGCGCATCGCGATGATCGAGGGGCGCCCGGTCTCGGCCTGTGCGGCCTTCAGCGCCGTGTACAGCGCGGGCACGTCGATGTCGCCGTCGGCGCCGGGCTCGATGCGCTGGGTGTGCCAGCCGTAGGCCTCGTACCGCTCCAGGACGTCCTCGGAGAAGGCGGTCGCGGTGTCGCCCTCGATGGAGATGTGGTTGTCGTCGTAGAGGAAGACCAGGTTGCCGAGCTTCTGGTGGCCCGCGAGCGAGGAGGCCTCGGCGGAGACGCCCTCCTCCAGGTCGCCGTCGGAGACGATCGCCCAGACGGTGTGGTCGAAGGGGGAGGTGCCCTCAAGGGCCAGGGGATCGAACAGGCCGCGCTCGTAGCGGGCGGCCATCGCCATGCCGACGGCGTTGGCGGCGCCCTGGCCGAGCGGGCCGGTGGTGGTCTCGACCCCGGCGGTGTGCCCGTACTCGGGGTGACCTGGCGTCCTGGAGCCATGGGTCCGGAACGCCTTCAGATCGTCCAGCTCCAGCTCGTACCCGGCGAGGAAGAGCTGGGTGTAGAGGGTCAGCGAGGTGTGGCCGGGCGACAGGACGAAGCGGTCACGGCCGGTCCACTCCGGATCCGCCGGATCGTGCCGCATCACCTTCTGAAAGATCGTGTACGCGGCAGGGGCCAGGCTCATCGCGGTGCCCGGGTGGCCGTTGCCGACCTTCTGCACGGCATCCGCCGCGAGAAGACGGGCGGTGTCCACGGCACGCCGGTCGAGATCGGTCCACTCGAAGCCGTCGGATGTCTGCGTGCTCATCTTCAAGAAGTCCTCGTTCAATACGTGATTGCTGGCCGGACGCGTTCAAACTTAAAAGTCTGACTTTTTCGATGGAAGGGCGGGGTGTGTCAGCCTGTGGTGAATCTGGGACAGCGATCACGTGACAGGGACGGCACGAAAAGCACATGGCGGACAGAACAGCCCAAACCGATGGCGATGGCACGGACGGCGACGGCACGGACGGCGACGGGATCAGGACCTTCCCCTTCCCGGCCGAGCTGGCCGTGGGCGGCGTCGGCATGCAGATCGGCCCCATGGGAACCGACCGCACCTGGCACTCCGACGCCCCGCTGCACCGCGTCCACCGCATCGACTTCCACGTGGTCATGCTCTTCACCGGCGGCCCCGTGCGGCACATGGTCGACTTCGCCGAGTACGAGGCCACGGCCGGCGACCTGCTGTGGATCCGCCCCGGACAGGTCCACCGGTTCTCCCGCAGGAGCGAGTACCGCGGAACCGTCCTGACCATGCAGCCCGGCTTCCTGCCCCGCGCCACCGTCGAGGCCACCGGCCTGTACCGCTACGACCTGCCGCCGCTGCTGCACCCCGACCCTGCGCAACGCGCCGCGCTGGGGGCGGCCCTCGAACAGCTGCGCCGCGAGTACGAGGACACCGCGACCCTCCCGCTGAGCCTGCACACGGCCGTCCTGCGGCACACCCTGACCGCGTTCCTGCTGCGCCTCGCCCACCTCGCGGCCAGCTCGGCAGAGGCCTCCCGGCAGCGGGCGGACACCACCTTCACCCTCTTCCGGGACGCCGTGGAGCAGGGCTTCGCCGCCAACCACAGCGTCAGCGCGTACGCCGACGCGCTCGGTTACTCCCGCCGCACCCTCGTCCGCGCCGTCCGGGCGGCCACCGGCGAGACGCCGAAGGGCTTCATCGACAAGCGGGTGATCCTGGAGGCCAAACGGCTCCTCGCCCACACGGACATGCCGATCGGCCGCGTCGGGGCGGCCGTGGGCTTCGCCGACGCGGCGAACTTCTCCAAGTTCTTCCACCTGCACACCGGGCAGACGCCGGTGGCGTTCCGGGCGGAACTGCGCTGAGAGGGGCGGGCCCTCGGGCCCGCCCCTCCGTGGTGTGCGGGTGACTCACCAGCCGATGCCGAGGGTCAGTCCGGTCGGCGGATCCGTGTTGCCCAGGATCTGCACGGACGACTGGTCGTTGATGTCGTCGTAGGGGAAGCCGTAGGCGCGGTGGTCGACACCCACGGTGTGGAAGAAGCCGGCGTAGTCGTTCTTGATGCCTCCCGTGTAGTAGGCGGACGGGCTGTACCAGGCCGAGGTGTCGAGGGCCACGCCCCGGTTGAACGCGGCGCAGAACTCGGCGCCGAGCTGCTTCTCCGGGTCACTGCCCGAGGCCAGCGCGCCGGCGCAGGCCACGACGTCCGGGGAGGACGGCTTCTGCAGCGTGTAGGGACCGGCGCCGTTCTTGGTGAAGGTGAGGGTGGTTCCGGAGACCTGTCCGGAGAAGGTCTCGCCGAGACGGGTCAGCTTGAAGGGGTGGGTGGAGTAGTAGGACCAGGTCTGGTCGACGTACGACTGGAAGTAGTTCGCCTGGGAGCCTCCGGCGAGGAAGAGGTTGGAGGAGCGCGGGGCGGTGATCCGGTACGTGTTCTGCAGCGGCTTGAAGGCCGTGCCCACCGAGGCCGCGTACTGCGACATGACCTGTGCCCGGGTGAGCGTGATGCCCCGCGTGGTGTCGTAGCCGCTCGACGTCTGCGTCAGGTGCGAGGTCATCGGAAAGGCGAACTGGTCGACCTGGGTGGTGTTCCCGCCGAAGGCCACCTGACCGTGGACGTACGTGTACTCGTACCAGTCGTAGTAGACGTCCGTGTTGGGGTCGTTCGCGTTGCGCAGGTCGGGGCCGCCCCAGCCCTGGTCGTCCGGGGAGACCGGGATGTACACCGGGGAGCCGAGGGAGA
Source organism: Streptomyces sp. NPDC107581 (assembly GCF_055657175.1). NCBI lineage: Bacteria > Bacillati > Actinomycetota > Actinomycetes > Kitasatosporales > Streptomycetaceae > Streptomyces > Streptomyces sp. NPDC107581. The sequence continues at coordinate 572,848 of NZ_JBVKBH010000002.1, read as the reverse complement.
CGTAGATCCGGCCGCCGCGGATCGAGGTGGGGGAGGGGACCGACCCGCCCGACTGGGCCATCGTGAACGACATGTTCGGGTAGTTCACGCCGTTCTTGGTGAGGTGGCCGGGCGCGTTGGCGTCCAGGTGGTTGATGTGGGCCATGGTCCCGTCGGACTTCATGTACGACCACTGGCCGGGCGTCACCTGTCCGAGGACGGTGACGTAGACCTGCGTATCGGCGTACGTGCCGCGGGTGTTGTTCCGGAACGTGATCGGGAAGCTGCCGGTGCCGCCCCCTCCGCCACCGCCCCCGCCTCCTCCTCCGCTGCCGACGGTGTAGCTGAAGTGCGGGGTGTCGTAGAGCGGACCGCTCTTCTCGTACGTGAACCAGTACTCCAGGGTGAAGCCGCTCGGCAGGCCGCTGACGTTCTGCTGCCAGATGCCCGCGTTGTTCGCCATCCGGAAGTTCTGCTGGCCCGCACCGGGGGACAGGTAGTGCACGTCGACGAGCGAGGCGGGTGCGGCCGGCTTGAACCAGATCTGCACCGAGCCGGAGCCGGCCGGGGTGACGCCCTGGGTGTAGTCGGCGGCGGCCCTCGCGGGAGCCGCCCCGGCCAGGCCGAGCGCCACGACCGTGAGGAGGGCGGCCAGGACGGCGGTCATCAGCCGCCCGACCGCGGAGCGTGACGCGGCCGGCCCGGCCGGAGAGCGTGTGATCATCGGTCAACTCCCCTGTCAGTGGCCGAAGTCGAACCAGTTGACGTTCACGAAATCGGCCGGCTGGCCGCTGGTGAAGGTCAGATAGACGTCGTGGACGCCGGTGACGGAGCTGATGTTCGCCGGCACCGTCTTCCAGCTCTGCCAGCCACCGGTGTTGGCCACCGCGAAGCTGCCGATGGGTGAACTCGTCCGGCTGTCCAGGCGTACCTCCACGAGTCCGCTGACTCCGCCGCCGGCACCGGCCGCGACCCGGCCGTAGAACTGATGGGCCGCCGTGGAACCGAAGTCGACGCCCTTGTAGAGGGCCCAGTCGCCGTTGGCGAGGGAACCGATGTCCTGGCCGCCGCCCGAGTCGGCGGTCGCCTCCGTGCTCGTGCCGCCCTGACCGTTGTACGACTCGGCCTGGATGGCGCTGTACGCGTCACGGTTGCCGGACGGCGGCGGGGTCGTACCGCCGCCTCCCCCATCGCCGCCTCCGCCGCCGTCGCCGCCGCCGGTGGACTGCAGGACCTGGACGTAGTCGACCACGAGCGGGTGGCCCGGGTCGGTGCCGCCGTCGGGTCCGCCGCCGAAGGCCGCCGGGAACTCGCCGCCCATCGCGACGTTGAGGATGACGAAGTAGCCGTGGTTGGTGGCGTTGGCCCAGGTCGCCGCGTCGACCTGGTTCTGCCGCACGGTGTGGAAGTTGACGCCGTCGAGGTAGAAGCGCATCTCCTCGGGGCTGGTCGACCTGTCCCACTCGACGGCGTAGGTGTGGAAGCCGCCCTGACAGGTCGTGCCGGCGCAGGCCTTCTGGCCGCCGATGCCGGACTTCTCGTTGCAGGGGCCGCCCGGGCTGGTGCCGCAGTGCATGGTGGCCCACTCGTTGTTGATGCCCTGGACGTTCTCCATGATGTCCAGCTCGCCGACGCCGGGCCAGTTCCACCAGTTGCCGCGGTAGGGGGCGCCCAGCATCCAGAAGGCGGGCCAGTAGCCCTTGGCGGCGGCGCCGGTCACGTTCGGCATCTGAAGGCGTGCCTCGACGCGCAGCTTGCCGCCGGCGGGCGGCTGGAAGTCGGAGCGTGTCGTCTCGATACGGCCCGACGTCCAGTTGCCCGCACCGTCGCGCCGGGGGGTGATCCGGAGGTTTCCGGCGCCGTCGAGCGAGACGTTGTTCGTGCTGGAGGTCATCGTCTCGACCTCACCTGTGCCGAAGCCCGCGGGCCCGCCGGGATAGCTCGTGCCCGTCGTGTACTGCCAGTTGGCGGTGTTGACGCCCGAACCGGCGGGGCCGTTGAAGTCGTCGAGGAAGACCTGGGACCAGCCGGAGGGGGGTGTGGGGGCGGAGGCGTTCGCGGGCAGGGTCGCGGCCGTCGCCGTGGCCGCCGCCAGGCACAGCGTGCCCAGTACGGCGACGAGCGCGCGCCGCAGGGGACCGCGTCTGCCGGGTTGGCGGGGTGTGCCGGAGGTTTCACTCATGAGTGCCTCTTCAGGTACGGGAGTGGGGTGTGCGGGTGCTTGTGAGAGCGCTCCCATGCGCCGCTGCCGGGCGTGAGAGCGCTCTCAAAACCACTCGCGGCCAATGTGCTCTCCGTCACTCCGGCCGTCAAGAGGTGAAGCCGAGAAAGTCCTTTCGCCTCACGGGAGTTCACGACATGAAGAAACTCTTGAGAAAAGAGGTCGCGGGCGGGTCCCGGGCGTCCCGCCGTGACCCGCCGCGCAGCTCTCCCGTCAGTGGCCGAAGTCGAACCAGTTCACGTTCACGAAGTCGGCCGGCCGGCCGCTGGTGAACGTCAGATACACATCGTGCTTGCCGGTCACCGCGCCGATGTTCCCCGGAATCGTGCGCCAGGACTGCCAGCCGCCGGTGTCGGCCAGCGAGAAACTGCCGACGGGGGCGCTGTCGCGGCTGTCCAGGCGCACCTCGACCAGCCCGCTCACCCCGGACGCGGCCCCACTCGCCACGCGGGCGTGGAACTGGGTGGCCGCCGTCGAGCCGAAATCGACGCCCTTGTAGAGGGTCCAGTCGCCGCCTGCGAGGGATCCGATGTCCTGGCCGCCGCCGGTGTCCGTGGTGGTCTCGGGGATCACGCCGGACTGGCCGTCGTAGGACTCGGCCTGGACGGTGCTGTAGGCGTCCCGGTTTCCGGAGGGCGGGGGAGTGGTGCCGCCCCCGTCGCCCGGGGACTGGAGCACCTGTACATAGTCCACGGCCATCGGGTGGTCCGGCTCGGTGCCGCTGTCGGGTCCGCCGCCGAAGGCCGCCGGGAAGCCGCCGCCCATCGCGACGTTCAGGATGACGAAGTAGCCGTGGTCGGTGGCGTTGGCCCAGGTCGTCGCGTCGACCTGATCGGCCCTGACCGTGTGGAAGCTGACGCCGTCGAGGTAGAAGCGGATCTCCTCGGGGCTGGTCGAGCGGTCCCACTCCATCGCGTAGGTGTGGAAGCCCGCCTGGCAGGTCGTGCCGGAGCACGGGGTGTTGCCGCCGATGCCCGTGGTCTCGTTGCAGGGGCCGCCGGGGTTGGTGCCGCAGTGCATCGTGGACCAGTCGGTGTTCAGGCCCTGGACGTTCTCCATGACGTCCAGCTCGCCGACGCCCGGCCAGTTCTGGTAGTTGCCCCGGTAGGGGGCGCCCAGCATCCAGAACGCCGGCCAATAACCCTTGGCGGCGGTACCGGTGACGTCGGGCATCCGGATGCGGGCCTGCACGCGCAGCTTGCCGCCGGCGGGGGGCCGGAAGTCGGTGCGGGCCGTCTCGATGCGTCCGGAGGTCCAGTTGCCGGCGGCGTCCCGGCGCGGGGTGATGAGCAGGTTGCCGCTGCCGTCGAGTGAGACGTTGTTCGTGCCGGCGGTCATCGTCTCGACCTCGCCGGTGCCCCAGTCGGCGGCGCCGCCCGGGTACGACGTCCCGGTGTCGTACTGCCAGTCGGCGGTGTCGACGCCCGAGCCGGCCGGACCGTTGAAGTCGTCCAGGAAGACCTGGGTCCAGCCCGACGGGGGTGTGGGGGCCGAGGCGTCCGCGGGTGCGGTGGCGGCCGTCGCGGCCGCCGCGGCCAGGCCGAGCGTGGCGACGGCCGCCACGAGCGCGCGGCGCAGGGTGCGGGGTCTGGGTATGCCGGAGGGTTCGCTCATGAAGGAAGGCCTCTCGGGTACGGGGAGGGTGCGAGGTTTCGTGAGAGCGCTCCCACTCTGTGATGAGAGCGCTCTCACGATGCCGCCAATGTGCTCCCGGCCCCTGCGGTCGTCAAGAGTTAAAGCAGGGAAACTGCTTTCGCCGCTGGGGAGTTCACCCCATGAAGCCACCCGAACCGCCTCAGACCGCGCTGCCGGTCTCGTGGAGACTCCGGTGCGGGCGGGCCGACGGTCAGCGGGAGGACGGCCGGTCGCGCCCGCTCCCCGGCTTCTGCCTGCCGAGCGCCGCGAGTACGAAGGTGACGCTGATGAGCAGGGCCCAGGCGCCGAACTTGCCGGCGTCGACGGGCTGCCAGCCGTGCAGCTGGTACGGGTAGCGCCACGCGCCGGCATAGGTGGCCAGGTTCTCCGCCAGCCACAGGAAGAAGCCGATCAGGATGAAGGACAGCGCGAGCGGCATGCGCCGCCGTACCCCGTGCACCGTGTAGCGCACCCAGGTGCCCGCGGTGACGGCCAGGAGGAGCGCCGCGAGCGGCCGGCGGGCGTCGGGCAGCCAGTGGTGGCTGAAGAAGTTGACGTAGACGGCGGCGGCCACCAGCGCCGTCGCCCGCGGCCGGTAGCCGACCAGCTCCAGGTCGAACAGGTGCCAGGCCCGGCAGACGTAGCTGCCGACGGCCGCGTAGAGGAAGCCTCCGTACAAGGGGACGCCCGCGAACTTCAGCACGGCCGGCTCCGGGTAGCTCCACGAGCCGAGCGAGACCTTGACCAGCTCGAAGGCGAGACCGGTGACATGGCAGGCCGCGATGACGGCGACGTCCCGTCCGCTCTCCCAGCCGCGCCGCCAGAACAGCACCGTGAGCAGCACGCCGTAGCCGACGAGCAGGTCGTAGCGGGCGACCGGCAGCGGTGGCAGCAGGGTCGATGCCGCCACCCCGGAGAGCAGGGCGATGGCGAAGGCGCAGGCCCGGGTCTGCGTCCAGGTGAAATCGAGCAACTGGCCGACGGGAGAGGCCGGTGGGCCGGCCGGGTTTGTGGTGAGCATGGTGACCGGGAGGACGACACCGGACCCTTCTCCGGTTGCCCCGCGGGCTAGTCAACGGCGCACAGCCCTGCCCGCGCCGCTTCGTCGTCCTTTAACTATCAGTGCTTACTTACGGTTCCGTAACCTCACGGCCTGTTCAGCTTCACGTATCGCTTCGCCCCACAGAAGGGACGCTCTGAGGTGAACTCTCACAGGTCGAGAAAGCCAGTGCCGAGGAGAGCCGCGCTGCTCGCCGCCGCGAGCCTGCTCGGCGGACTGCTCGCGGTGCCGGCGGTGACCGCGGTGGCCGGGACGCCGGAGGCGTGCGCCACCGCGGACGCCGACATCTACCGGCCCCCGGACCACGCCGCCGCCGCACCGGGCGCCGTCGTCGCCTGCCGCCGGGTCGACTCGCTGCCCATGGTGATCGGCGGTCCCCCGCTGAACGCGTGGAAGGTGCAGTACGGCTCCACCGACGGCCGGGGCAGCCGGGTCTCCGTCGTCGGCACCGTCGTCGTACCGCAGAAGCCGTGGACCGGACCGGGCGAGCGGCCGCTGGTCGCGTTCGTACCGGGCACACTCGGCATCGGACCGCAGTGCGCGTTCTCCAAGCAGCTCGCGGGCCAGTACCAGGACGCCTACGAGGGCCCCAACATCGCCGCGCTGCTCAACGCCGGCTACGCCGTCGCCGCGACGGACGGTCAGGGGTACATGGACGGCCAGGTCCACCCGTACGCCTCCGGGGCCGAGGCCGGTCACGCCGCCCTCGACATGGCCCGCGCGGCCTCGCGGGTGCCCGGCACCGGGGTGAGCCCCGAGGCCGAGGTCGGGATCTGGGGCTACTCGGAGGGCGGCTCCGGCAGCCTGTGGGCGGCCCAGCTCGCCCGCTCGTACGCCCCCGAGCTGAAGGTCGTCGGCGCGGCCTCCGGCGGGATCCCCGCCGACCTCAAGCAGGTGGCGAGCAACCTGGACGGACAGTTCTTCGCGGGGTTCCTGGTGGACGCGTTCATCGGACTGTCCGTCACCCACCCGCAGCTGCCGTTCGACGGGCTCCTCAACGACACCGGCCGCAAGGCCGTCAAGGACGCCGAGTCGCTGTGCGCGCTCGGCACCGTGAGCCGCTTCCCGCTCGCCCGCATCGAGCAGTACACCAAGGACGGGCTGACGCTCGACCAGATCTACGCCCTGCACGGCTCCGACGGCACCACCTGGGGCGATGCCGTCGAGGCCAGCAAACTGGGCGTCGGGGTCGGCACCCCCGGATCCGGTGCCCGCTACGAGCTGGGCTTCCCGGTGTTCCAGTACCGCGGACTGCTGGACGAGGTGATCCCGGCCGACACCGCCGCCGCCACTCGCCGCGCCTACTGCGACGCCGGCATCGCCACCCGTTGGAACCCGTACGTGGGCGACCACCTCACCGGCGACGCCCAGGCGATCGGCGACGTGGTGAACTGGCTCGGCGACCGCTTCGACGGGAAGGCGGACGCCGGGAACTGCTGATCCCGCGACCGGTGCGGATCGGGACGGCGGCGGGGATCCCGCCGCCGTCCCTCAGTGTCCTGCCCGCTTCCGTGCGGGAGCGCCTACGGCTGCCGGTAGGCGTACACGGTCGTCGCGACCGCGCACACGCTTGGTGCGATCACCTCGGTCCGCAACGTGCCGCTGCCCGGGGCGTAGTCGACGCCCTCCGCCTCGAACGTGCCGGTGCACACGCTCTGCTGGGGCAGCCCGAACAGGCTCGTCACCCTGCCGGTGACCGGCTTGCCGTCCAGCGCGTGCTCCAGATCGACCTGGAGCAGCGGCCTGCTCTGCGGGAAGAGCGTGCCGGAGGCGTCGTCCGAGGCACACACCAGCCGGGTGGCGCTGACGAAGTCACAGCCCTGGATGTCCCGCACCGGCTTGTCCAGGCTGATCTGCCCGGCCTGGGCCAGCGACCCGCCGGTGGCCGGCGTGGCCGGGTTGAGCAGGGGCGCGGGGAACACCTGGAGCCGGTTCTGGTCGCCCCACTCGCCCGACACCAGCCACTGCGCGTCGGGCGAGACGGCGGCGAAGGAGTTGTTGACCTTCTCGCCCGGGTCCAGGGGATGCACGTAGTCGTACCGCTTCCCGGACGGCGTGGTGACCGCGTACAGCTTCGAGGTGGCCGTGTCGGCGCCCTGATAGGCGTCGAAGACATAGCCGCGCGCGATGTCCGGGTCGCCGACGTGGTTCCAGCCCTTGATCCTGAGGTCCAGCGGTATGTCCAGCAGGCCGCGGTGCAGCAGCGACCCGTCCGCCCGGCTCGCGAGCCCCTGTCCGCCGCCGAGGGTGTCGGTGTACGACGTCCCGGCCGGCGCCCACGAGGGGCCCTCCGCGGCGGAGGCGCTGGGAGCGCCGAGGGCGACGGCGCCCAATAAGGCGGTGAGGGTGAGGAGATGACGCTTCATCGGACTCCTGACACGTCGATAAATATGGGGTTGGAATAGAACCACGTATCGGCCCACGGGTCACCGTTTCCGGGCTCGTGGGGGACCGGTCCGTGCGGGTCGACGGCCGCGCCCAGCGGGCCGGCGCCGTGCCGGTTGCCGTCGCTGCCGCGCAGCCGCAGATAGAAGGACTCCTCGCCGACGGTCAGCGGGATGCGCAGCGTGTACGTCCCGGTGCGGCCGGACACGTCCGACGCGCGCACGACCTTGGTGTCCGGCGCCCTCCAGGTGTCCCGGTCGGCCACCGGGCCGCGCACCGCGCCCCGGATCACGTCCACGTGCGCCAACCGGGGCAGGATTCCGTGCGGGTTGGCCCGGGAGGCGGTCGTCACCGTCACATGCAGCGTGATCCTCTCGCCCTTGCGGGCGCGCAGCCGCCCGCCGAGCGTGACACCCCGGCCGTGGTCGCAGTCGCGCTTCAGCCGCACGTCGAGCCCGTCGAGCAGGTGCCCGTGGTCCAGCCACACCCGGCCGGCCCGCAGGCCCGCCATCACGGCGCGGTAGCCGTAGCGGGTCACTCCGACGTGGGTACGGCTGAACTCGCCGGGCCAGAAGTCGCTGCCGGGCTGCGGGGTGTCCGTGTCGACCGGGTCGGGCAGCCTGCCGGTGTTGTCGAAGTTCTGGCCGGGCTGCCAGTCGCCGTTCTTCCAGGTGTCGAAGACGGTCCGGTGGTTGTCGGAGTTGGTGGTGATCGAGAACAGCCGGCCCTCGGCGAGCATCGAGTCCCACAGGCCGCCGACGGTCGCGGTGGCCCAGTCGAAGCCGCCGTAGGTGAGATAGGCGGCGCTCGGGTAACCGGCCCACGACTGCGCGGACGGGCTGTTCTGGTACTCGCCACGGATCGACGCGGGTCCGCCCCAGCCGGGGATCGCCGCGCCCTGGGCGCCCGGCGCGCCCTCCATGCCGATCATGATCTCGGGGGCCGCGTCGCGCCAGTTGCGCATCTCGTGCGGGGAGTCGATGCCGAGGCGCAGCGGATGGTTGGCGAGGACGAGAACGTCGTCGACGTACCCATTGCGGCGCTGCTCGGCCAGCCACTCGATGCCCTTGACGGCGTGCGCCTCGTTGCGCGCGGTGTCGGCGTCGGCGGCACCGCCCTTGTCGTAGCCGAGCAGCTTGCCGTCGTAGGCCAGTTCGAACTGGGTGAGCAGGTCGACCTCGTGCGGGCCGGGCGCGGCGAACACCGTGCAGTGCTCGGCGGCCGGGATGTACCACTCCAGGCCCTGGAAGATCAGCTGCCGCGGGTTCTCGGCGCGGGCCCTGAGGATCTCCTGGTGCTCCAGCGCGGCACCGTAGTGGGCGTGCCCGAAGTTGGAGTGCTCGTTGAACACCATCCAGTCCAGGCCGTACCGGGCGGCGGCCCGCGCCTGCTGGGAGAACGTGTACTTCGCGTCGTGGCTGTAGACGGAGTGGACGTGGTGGTCGCCCACCAGGTAGGCGAGGTGCGGGTCCTCGCCGCCCAGGCCCCGGCCGGTGGCGGCGACGGCCGGGGTGGCCGCCCCGCCCAGCGCGAACGCGGCACCGAACAGGCCGGCACGGCGCAGGAGTCGGCGTCTGGACACGCCCTGGGCGTCGAGGTCGGCGGGGGAGACCGCCGGGTCGGCCCAGGCGGGCAGCTGCTGCTCGGTCATCGGGATCCTCGCGTAGGGGTCAGTGGGTCATGAAGGAGGTGACGGGCAGCGCCCGGGACACGATCCGGACGTCGCCGAGCCGTCCGTGCAGGATCTGGTCGAGCTTGCCGGCGTACTCGTAGCCGCCGAGCAGCCAGGGCAGGCCGGCCGAGGCGATACCGACGGCGGGGGCGTGCGGGTTGCGGGCCACGGGGCAGCCCTGGACGTACATCGTGGTGTGCCGTCCGTCGTTGACCACGGCGAGGTGCCACCACCTCTCGCGCGCGGTCTCGTCGCCCCAGTTGGTGGCGAGCCGATGCTGGTCGAGCGGACGGACCGCCCACTGCGGACCCGGTCCGTCGGAGATCGACAGGGTGGCGAGGGGCTCGTCGGGATCGTCCGTGACCGGGCCGGCCGAACCGTTGCGCCCGGAGCGGCCGACCAGACCGGACCAGGCGTTGTGGCCGGCGTCCCAGTCGGCGGGCAGCCGGTAGAACGCCTCGATGGTGTAACCGCCCTTGAAGGTGTCCGAGTTGAGCGAAGCGCCGTCGACCGTGCGCAGACAGGCGCCCTTCAGCGGCGACTTGTCGCCCTGGAACTCCAGGCTGCCGTGGCCGGGCTGGTCGGGATGGTGGTCGGCCGACCAGTGCAGCGTGCCGCCGCCGACGGAGACCACCGTGAGGTCGTTGCCGTGCCCGGACAGGTCGCGGACGGTGCCGGTCACCGCCGCACCGTCGTCGTGGCCGTCGAAGCGCCAGTAGGCCGCCGTGCCCGGTATCAGCATCCTCGACGCGGGCCGTGCCGGGCGGGCCGGCACCGGGTCGAAACCGGAGAAGCGGTGCGCGAAGTCGATGCCGACCGAGAAGCGGTCCGCGTCCCCGCTCAGCTCGATCTCCTGCCGCTCCAGCTCGTTGAGGCCCTCGGCGGCCCGGCCGAGGATCCACGGGGAGACCGTCTCGACGTCGATGACGCCGCGGTCCAGGTCGAAGCGGTAGAGGCGGATCATCGCCGCGCCGCCGAAGTAGCGGTTCTGGTAGTTCGTCAGATGCAGGTGCACCTCGTTGCCCGCCGCGTTCTTGCGGACCGCGCGGCCCGCGGGCCAGTAGTGGCCGTTGAGCGTGAGGAAGATCTGGTCGTGGTCCTCGATCAGCCCGTCCCACAGCTGCTGCCCGTACGCGGACAGGGAGTCGTCGTCGACGACCAGTTCGTGCGTGGTGAGGACGACCGGAGTCCTCGGGTGCCGTGCCAGGACGTCCTTCGCCCAGGCGTACCCCTGGTCCGACAGCCGCCAGTCCAGCGCCAGCACCATCCACTCGCGCCCGGCCGCCCTGAACAGGTGGTAGGTGTTGTAGCCGTCCGGCGAGGCGCCGCCGAACGTCGGCCTGTTCCGGAAGCGCCGCGGCCCGAACGCGTCCAGGTACGGCGTCGGGCCGCGCTGGTCGTCGGTCGACGACTTCACGTCGTGGTTGCCGGCCAGGACGCTGTAGCCGACGCCCCGCCGGTCGAGGATCCCGAACGCCCTGCCGATCGCGGCGAACTCCTCCTCGGCGCCGTTCTGCGTGAGGTCGCCCAGGTGGGACAGGAAGACGATGTTCTCGTCCCTGCCGTGCTCCAGCAGATAGCGCAGGGACGCCTCGACGGGCGCGGGGTTGATGCTCGGCCCGTCGAAGAGGTACTGGGTGTCGGGCATCACCGCGAGCGTGAAGCGGCGGCTTTCGGTGTCGGGCCGCCCACCGCTCGCGGGTGCCGCCTCGGCGACGGCCGGCAGCGCGGCCCCGACCGTGGCGGCGGCACCGAGCAGCGCGGTGGCCCTGAGGAAACTGCGTCGTCCGGCGCCGGCCTGTGCGGCCTCGCCCTGGGCGTGGTCAGGTGACGTACACACGTGTGCTCCGTGAGAGGTGACGGGGAGGGAAGGCGTGGGGGAGTCAGAGAACGCGCAGGGTCCAGCTCCAGCGGTGGACCCCGGCGGGGACGGGACGGGAAGCGGTGGGGCCGGGTCCGCGGGACGCGGTGCCCGGGCCCCGGCGCGCGGCGTCGAGATGCACCACGCAGCCGGCGCCCGGCACCAGTTCGGATTGGTGGGCGGCGGCGGCCGGATCCTCGGCGCGGTACCGGTTCACGGACACCTGACCGGGCTCGTCCAGCTCGACGCCGAGGCCGGTCGCGTCCGGCGCCGACAGCGTGAACCGCCGCGCCCCGGGCCGGCCGCCGCTCTCCGGCGGACGCGGACACGGTGTGAACGGCTCGTCGACGGGCACCGCGCGATGGCCGACCGGGGCGCCCGTCGAACGGTCCGGGGACGGCTCCCGCAGCCGCACCCGCGGCGCGCACACCTCCGTGCCGCGGGGTGCCCCGTGCTCGTCCTCGGCCGTGGTCACCCGCAGCGTCAGCCACGCCTCGCCGCCGTCCTGGGGCAGGGCGAAGGGCAGCGGCACGGCGGCCGTCTCGCCGGGCCACAGATCGGGCAGCTCGGCCGGCCCGGTCAGGATCCGGCCGTCGGCCAGCGACAGCTCCCAGGTGGCCGCCGGCCGGCTCGGACCGCGCAAGCGCCGGTGACCGGTGAGGACGATCCCCTCGTGCCGGTGGCACCGGACGCGGACCGGAGCCGCGATCTCCTGGCGCTCGTACCGGGCTGCCTTGGGGGTGCGGTCGGGGAAGTCCGCCCCGTCCGTGACGAGCGGGCCGTCGTGCGCCCTCTCGCCGAAGTCGCCGCCGTGGGCCCGGCGGAGCCCGGGCGCGGTGACACCGTTGTCATACACTCCGGCGCCTGCGCGCCCGGCCGGTCTTCCCTCGCTCACGCGTTGCACCATTCCGTGGTCCCAGAACTCACAGATGAAGCCGCCCTGAAGACCCGGCGTTGACTCGATGGCCGCCCAGTGGTCCGAGGGGGGCACAGGAAGGGGCGTCCGGGCGGGGGGGGGGGAGGGGGAGGAGGCGCGGACCGTTCCGCGGAACCGGGTTCGCCGGGGAAACCGGGTTGGCCGGGATCGGGTCCGCCGGAGCTGGGCTTGTCGGAACCGGACGCGCCGGAACCGGGTCGGTCGGAGCCGGGTTCGTCGGAACCGGACGCGCCGGAACCGGCTCGGTCGGACCCGGGTTCGCCGGAACCCGACTCGCCGGAACTGCTCAATTCGGTGCACGGAATTGTGTGCCGCTCCCGGAGATTGTTCCATGTCCGAGCAGAACCGAGCATGGATCTGCTTGGAGATGACGCGTAGTGTTCATGGCGTGTTGGCGGAACGGCGGCATCAACTCATCCTGCGAGCCCTGCGCTCGGGCGGCCCCGCGGCCGTCACGGACCTCTCCGAGGAGCTGGGCGTGAGCCCCGCCACGATCAGGCGCGATCTGGTCAGGCTCGAGGAGGACGGCCTGCTCACCCGGGTGCGCGGCGGCGCGGTCGCGGACGAGGGCGACCAGCCCTTCGCCGAGGTCGCCGGCGTCGCCGAGGTGCGGCCGGCGGAGAAGGACGCCATAGCGGTGCGCGCCGCGGCCATGGTCGAGGACGGCCAGTCGGTGCTGCTCGACATCGGCACCACCGCCCACCGGCTCGCCCGCTGCCTGCACGGCCGCCGTCTCACCGTGATCACCGGCAATCTGGTCGTCTACGAGGAGCTGGCCGACGACGAGGGCATCGAACTGGTCCTGCTCGGCGGCATGGTCCGCCGCGAGTACCGTTCCCTGGTCGGCTTCCTCACCGAGGACAACCTGCGCCAGCTGCACGCCGACTGGCTCTTCCTCGGCGCAGGCGGAGTGCGCCCGGGCGGGCAGGTGATGGACACGACGGTCGTCGAGGTGCCGGTCAAGCGCGCCATGATCAAGGCCAGTGACAAGGTCGTGCTGCTCGCGGACTCGGCGAAGTTCCCGGGTAAGGGCATGGCGAAGGTCTGCGGTCCCGAGGACCTGGACGTGGTGGTGACGAACGAGCCGGTCCACCCGGCGACCCGCACCTCGCTGGAGGAGGCGGGCGTCGAGGTGGTCCTGGCGGGAGAGGTGCAGGCGTGAGGCTGACGATTCTGGGCGGCGGCGGATTCCGGGTGCCGCTCGTGTACGGGGCGCTGCTGACGGACCGCGGCGAGGGGCGGGTCACGGAGGTCGTCCTGCACGACCTGGACGGCAGCCGGCTGGATGCGGTCACCCGCGTCCTGGCCGAGCAGGCGTCGAGCGTGGACGACGCCCCCCGCGTGACGGCCACCACCGACCTCGACGAGGCCCTGCGCGGCGCCCGCTTCGTCTTCTCCGCGATCCGCGTCGGCGGCCTGGAAGGCAGGGCGGACGACGAACGGGTGGCGCTGGCGGAGGGCGTCCTCGGCCAGGAGACGGTCGGCGCGGGCGGGATCGCCTACGGCCTGCGGACGGTCCCGGTCGCCGTCGACATCGCCCGGCGGGTGGCCCGCCTGGCCCCCGACGCCTGGGTCATCAACTTCACCAACCCCGCGGGCCTCGTCACCGAGGCCATGTCCCGCCACCTCGGCGAGCGTGTCATCGGCATCTGCGACTCGCCGGTCGGCCTCGGCCGCCGGATCGCCCGCGTGCTCGGCGCGGACCCGAAGGAGGCGTGGATCGACTACGTCGGCCTCAACCACCTCGGCTGGGTGCGCGGTCTGCGCGTGGCCGGGCACGACGAACTGCCGCGCCTGCTCGCCGACCCCGGCCTGCTCGGCTCCTTCGAGGAGGGCAAGCTGTTCGGCGCCGACTGGCTGCAGTCCCTCGGCGCGGTCCCCAACGAGTACCTGCACTACTACTACTTCAACCGCGAGGCCGTACGCGCCTGTCAGGAGGCCGAGAAGACCCGCGGTGCCTTCCTGCGCGACCAGCAGGCGCGGTTCTACGAGGAGGTCCGGCGCGCCGGCGTGTCCGCCCTGGACCTCTGGGACCGCACCCGCGCCGAGCGCGAGGCGACCTACATGTCCGAGAACCGGGAGACGGCGGGCGCCGGCGAACGCGACGCCGACGACCTCTCCGGCGGTTACGAGAAGGTCGCCCTCGCCCTGATGCGGGCCATCGCCCGCGACGAGCGCACGACCCTGATCCTCAACGTGCGCAACCAGGGCACCCTGTCGGTCCTGGACGCGGACGCGGTCATCGAGGTGCCCTGCCTGGTCGACGCCAACGGTGCCCACCCGGTCGCCGTCGCGCCGCTGCCCGGCCACGCCACCGGGCTGGTCTGCTCGGTCAAGGCGGTCGAACGCGAGGTGCTGGCCGCCGCCGAGTCCGGCTCGCGGGCGACGGCCCTGAAGGCCTTCGCGCTGCATCCGCTGGTCGACTCGGTGAACGTCGCCCGTCGCCTGGTCGAGGGGTACTCGGCCGTCCATCCCGGCCTCGGGTACCTGAAGTAGTCCCCCCGGCGGACAGAACGTGCGGGCGCCGTCTCCGGGAGGTGCACGTCGGGTCGGCCGGCCGCTCCCCGTGACCGCGGCCGGCCGACCCGTGCCCCCGTTCCCCCGTGGTGCTTCCCCCGTGGGTTTTCCCGTGGTGCTTCCCCCGTGGTGCTTCCCCCGTTTTCCGTGTTCCTGATAGCAAGAGCGGCCGGGTGGCCTCCTGATACACCCCGGGCGGAAAAAAATCCCCCCGGCTCCGGAGCCGGGGGGACAGGGGTCGTGCCGGGGTCCCGCTCAGCCGGTGAAGCCGGCCGTGATCGAGGTGAACTGCCAGGTGTTCTGGCTGATGCCGGAGCAGTTGCTCACCACGCCGCCACCGGGGCAGGGCCGGTCGCGGTTGACGGCCCAGTAGGCGAGCCGGGCGATGTGGTGGGAGTTGGCCCAGTCACGGATCTGGGTCCAGATCGCCGGAGTGGTGTTCTCCTGCTGGTCGGAGAGGCCGTTCATGCCGGAGATGCCCATGTGCGCGTAGGCGGTCGCGTCGTCCCAGCCGAACGTCGACTTCAGCTTGGCCTTCAGGGCCTCGGCCGCGTTGACCGTGTTGCCGTACATGTCGGAGCCGCCGCCGAAGTCGAACGGCATGATGGTGAAGACGTCGATGCCGGCGCCGAGCGACTGGGCCTGCTCGATGAGCCGGTTGCCGTAGTAGGTCGGGCCGGTGGTCGAGGTGCCGAAGGTGACGATCGTCTTCAGACCGGGGTTGTCGGCCTTGACCGTCTTCAGGGCGGTCAGGATCTTCGCCTGCACGGCCTCGTTCTCGAACTCGTCCGTGTTCTCGATGTCCATGTCGATCGCCTTGAGCGAATAGGCGTCGATCACCTTCTGCAGGGCCCCGGCGAGCGCGCTCGCGGAGGAGCAGTTGGCGCCGAGCTTGCTGCCCTGCCAGCCGCCGAACGACGGGACGATGTCACCGCCCGCCGAGCGGACCTGGTTGATGGCGCTCTGGTCGACCCCGCCGGTCAGCGCCCGGCTGCCGTCCCAGGCGGGCGTGCAGCCGCCCGAGTCCAGCACGAAGGCCATCGTGAACCACTTGATGCCGGTCGCGCTCATCACCGTGGACGGGCTCGGCGGGTCGCCCCAGCCCTCGTACAGGTACGGCGCCGCCTGTTTGAACCCGCTGCCGCCGCCGCTGCCCGCGTTCGTCGTGACGGACACGGAGTTGGAGGCCGCCGACACGTTCCCGGCCGCGTCCCGCGCCTTCACGCTGAAGGTGTACGACGTGCTCGGCGACAGCCCGCTGACCGTGGCCGACGTACCGGACACGCTGAGCACCTGGTTGGAGCCGCTGTAGACGTCGTACGCCGTCACGCCCACGTTGTCCGTCGAGGCGTTCCACTTCAGCGACACGCTCGACGAGCTCTTGCCGGTCGAGGTGAGCCCGCCGGGCGCGGTCGGCGCCTGGGTGTCCCCGCCGCCTCCGCCGCCCGGCCCGTCCAGGCTGATGTCGTCGGCGTAGTACGAACCCTGCGCGTACCAGCCGTGGACGTAGATGGTGGCGCTGGTCTGCGTGGCCCCGGTGGTGAACGAGACACTGAGCCGGCTGTACGCGGAGGGGGACGTCGTCCAGGTGGAGGCGCCGCCGTCCACGCCGAGGTAGACGTAGGAGCCGCGGACCCAGCCGCCGAGGGTGTACGTCGTGTTCGGCTGGACCGCGACCTGCTGGCTGCACTGGGCGTTGTCGCTCGACGTCACCGCGCCCTGCAGGGCCTTGGAGCCGCCGTGCACGGGGGAGGAGACGACCGAGCCGAGGTTGCCGGTGCAGCTCCAGGGGGAGAGGCTGCCCGACTCGAAGCCCGGGTTGGTGAGGATGTTGGCCGCCTGGGCCGTGCCCGGCAGCGCGACGGCCCCGCCGACGGCGAGGGCGGCGGAACCGAGCAGAGCGAGGAACCGGCGTCTGTGACGCCCGAGTATGTGGCGCACGCGATCTCCCTGTGGGGAATGGGTGTTGGGGAGTACAGGGGAGTGCGGGAAGTGCGCCATCAAAGCTGGTATGGACCAATCCGGGTGTCAAGGAGCAGGACGGGAATTGGTCCATACCGGTGATGCGAAGCGCGCCCGATGAGGACGCGGGGAAGGGCGCGGGCGGTCACGAACCCCCGCGCACCCGGGCGAACTCCTACAGCGGCAGCACCTCGGCCGCTTCGGCCGCGGCCGCCTGCACCGGCACGGCCGGCAGCAGCACCTCGGCCTCCGCCACCCTCTGCTGCGGCAGCGACACCGGCCGCAGCGGACGGGGCCCGGACACCACCGCGTAGTCCTGCCCCAGGAACGGCGGCTCGATCACCCCCGGGTCCTCGCCCAGCGCCAACTGCACGGCCGCCCAGGGGGCGTTCACCCCGCAGAGCGACAGCTGGTGCAGGCCCCCGGCGGGCCTCGTGTTGACGTCGAGGAGCACCGGGCGGTCGCCGAGCATCCGGAACTGGATGTTGGACAGGTAGTGCAGTCCGAAGCCCTCCGCGATCAGCCGGGCCGGCTCCAGCCACTGCTCGTGCAGGCTGAAGCCCCGGCGGCGGCCGTTCTTGGTGCGGCCCACGGCGAGCCGGACGCGGTTGTCCGGACCGGTCAGGCAGTCCACGGACACCTCCGGCTGCTCCAGACGCGGCATCACCAGCCAGTCCACCGCCTCCCCGGCCCGTTCGAGCGCCTCGACGACCAGATCCAGCTGGACGTACGGACCGGGGAAACCGTTCAAGTGCGTCAGTGAGAAGGGGGCACGGGTGATCATGCGGAAGCCGACCCCGCCCGCGCCGGCGGCAGGCTTGAAGCATGCCCTGTGCCCGTCCGCCTCCAACTCCTCGACCGCGGCCACGAGTTCGTCCGCCGAACGTACCCGCCACCACGGCGGCACGGGTACGCCGACCGAGCGGACCGCCTCGTACGCCGTCGCCTTGTCCTCGAACACGGCCACCGCCTCGGGCGTCGGCGCCAGCAGCGCCGTACCCGCCGCCGCGAACTCCGCGCGGTGCGCCACGATCGCCGTCTGGTGCAGCCGGGGCACGAACACGTCGATGCCGCGCCGCGCGCACTGGTCCAGGGCGTACTCGACGTACGCGGCCGGGGACAGGCCCTCCGGCTCCAGGTCGGCGGTGTCGGCGGCGGCCAGCACGGGGGAGTCGGCGTCCCCGTGCGTGGCATGGATCTCCACCGCCCGGTCGCTGGGATTTCTCCGCAGCTGATCCATGAAGAACACGTTCTCCGCGTACGTGCGATTGAGCCAGACGCGTACGCGAGAGAGCATGCAGGCCGCCTTTCGGGGTTTCCGGGCAGGACTCAGCGGCCCGTGCCCGGGCAGGAAGAGGGAAGGGACACCAAACGGCCCTGTGCGAAGGGAGGTTAGGGGCGTCGGTGTTGGGGCGATCATACGGCTTTCAAGAGGCCGCGCGTGCAACGCGCAGGTTACGGATTTCCGTCTGCTGTCCAAGTGCGCCGCGCCGGAATCCCTTGTGTTCGGGACGGTGGATGTGTTGTCGTGGTGGCAACGGCATGATCGGAAGGGGCGAGGGGTGGAGTCGACGGCCGGGGCCGCGCAGCTGCTGGCCATCAGCGACCTGCACATCAGCTATCCGGAGAACCGTGCGCTGGTCGAGCAGCTGCACCCGCACACGGAGGACGACTGGCTGATCGTCGCCGGTGACATCGCGGAGACCGTGGAGGACATCCGCTGGGTCCTCGTCACTCTCGCGGGACGCTTCCGGAAGGTCCTGTGGGCCCCGGGCAACCACGAGCTGTGGACCCACCCGAAGGACCCCGTCACGCTGCGCGGCGTCGCACGCTACGAACACCTCGTCGACCTCTGCCGCGAACTGGGCGTGATCACGCCCGAGGACCCGTACCCGGTCTGGCAGGGACCCGACGGACCCGTCGTCGTCGCCCCGCTGTTCCTGCTGTACGACTACTCCTTCCTGCCGGACGGCTGCGTCACCAAGGCGCAGGGCCTGGCCTACGCCGAGAAGACGGGCATCATCTGCAACGACGAGTTCCTGCTCCACCCCGATCCCTACCCCACCCGCGAGGCCTGGTGCCGCGCCCGGGTCGCCGAGACGGAGCGCAGGCTCGCCGAGCTGCCGGAGGACATGCCCACCGTCCTCGTCAACCACTACCCCCTGCACCGGCATCCGACCGAGGTGCTGTGGCACCCGGAGTTCGCGATGTGGTGCGGCACCGAGCTGACCGCCGACTGGCACCGGCGGTTCCGCGTCCGGACCATGGTCTACGGCCATCTGCACATCCCGCGGACGACCTGGCACGAGGGCGTCCGCTTCGAAGAGGTGTCCGTGGGATACCCCCGTGAATGGCGCAAGCGCCCGGTGCCCCCGGGACGGCTGCGCCGCATCCTGCCGATGGAGGTCGGACCCGGTGATCGAGGAGCTGCTCCCGGAGTCGGTGGTGGCCGTGGAAGCGTACGGGGATGAGGAAGCCCCGGACTCTTCCCTGTATCCCGAGGAACAGCAGCTGGTGGCACGGGCGGTGGACAAGCGCCGCCGTGAGTTCACCTCCGTGCGGGTCTGCGCCCGGCGCGCCATGGAGAAGCTCGGTGTGCCGCCCCAGGCCGTCCTGACCGGCGAGCGCGGCGCCCCGATCTGGCCCGAGGGGCTGGCCGGCACCATGACCCACTGCGACGGCTACCGTGCCGCCGCCCTGGTCCGTGCCACGGACCTGGCCTCCCTCGGTATCGACGCCGAGCCGCACGGGCCCGTGCCGGACGGTGTCTTCGAGGCCATAGCGCTCCCCGCCGAACAGGACCGGCACCGCGAGCTGTGCGCGGCCCGGCCCGCCGTCCACTGGGACCGGCTGCTGTTCAGCGCCAAGGAGTCCGTCTACAAGGCGTGGTTCCCGCTCACCCGCGCCTGGCTCGACTTCTCCGAGGCCGACATCGAGCTGTTCCCGGCACCGGGCCCGGGCACCCGCGGCCGCTTCCACGCGCGGCTGCTCGTCCCCGGCCCTCTGGTGGGCGGCACCCGCCTGGGCGGCTTCGAGGGCCGCTGGCTGGCCGAGGACGGGCTGGTGCTGACGGCGGTGACCGTCCCGCACCGCTGAACCGGCGTACGGGACGGCCGTCCGGCGCCCGCTCACTCCGGCGTGCGCCGCTGGCGTGCGCTCACTCCCGCGGTGCGTCACTGGCGCCCGCTCACGTCTGCGGGCGCTGTCGGCGTCCGCAGGCTGCTGCGGCGCCACCGCCGTCGGGCTCACTGCGGCTGGCGCCGTCGGCGTGCGCTCACTCCCGCGGCGGGCACCAGTGGCGCAGCAGCCGGAAGAACTCCTCCTCGTTGCCCGCGAGTCCCGCCTGTGCCAGGGCCCCTTCCGCCTCGGCGAGCACGGCGGGCGGCACGATCACGGGACGGCCCGCGTCCGGTGGCCCGTCGAAGGCGGCGCGCACGGTGTGCAGCAGCCGGAGGTAGGCCTGTACGGCGGTGCGCTCGCGGTCGGTCAGTACGGCGGTGGGCATCGGTCGGCTCTCCCCGGTTCGGCGTCACGGTCACGCGCCTGCGGCGCACGTAACAGCTTGCCGTCCACCACTGACAATGCCGGATGGCTCGCCCACCGGGTCGCTCAGCCCTGCGGCCCCAGGTACCCCAGGGACGCCTCGATGCGGCCGGCCACGTCGTCCCGCTGGACCGGGCCGCGCAGCGCCGATCCGGCGAGCCAGGTGCGGCACTTGCTGGCGAGCAGCAGGCCGAAGGCCTCGGCCTCGCGCTCCTCGGACTGGTCGAAGCGGGTGCGGGCGGCGACCCGGTGCACCGCGGCCGCGAGCGCCGCTGGGTCGGTGTCCTCGCTCAGCAGCCGGGTGGCGACGCCGACGCCGGCCCCGTGGGTGCGGTCACCGCAGTGCCCGGCCTGCATGTGCCACAGCTCGTGGCCGAGGATCACCAACTGGTGATCGGGCGCGGTGCGTTCCTCGACGACGACCAGGTCGCGGTCGGTCATGTCCAGCCACAGCCCGCTGGCCGTCCCGGGCGGGAAGACCGCCGTACGGAACTGCACGGGGCGGCCGCGGCGGCGGCTCATCGCCTCGCACAGCGCGCGGTACAGCTCGTGCGGCGGGACCGGCCCGGGCAGGGAGAGTTCCCCGACCAGCTCGGTGCACAGCCGCCGCATGTCCTTGCCGATGCCCACAGTTTTCTCCCGGCTCACGACTCGGGCCGCTTGACGCTCTCCAGCAGCATGTCGAGCCACTCCGCGACCTTGTCCCGGTGCTGGTCCGTGGGCAGTTGCGCGGCCCGCCAGGCGATCCCGCGCACCCCGTGGTCCTGCAGCAGCCGCTCCAGCGGATCGTCCGCGGCCGCTGCCGCGGCCCGCTCCCGGTCGGCGAGCTTCTGCAGCAGTTCCTGCTCGGTGCGCTGCAGGGCACCCGCCAGCGCCTCGGGATCCTCCGCCGTGAGGAAGCCGGCGTGCACGCGGAAGAACCGCTGCAGCGCGTCGCAGTGCTCCATGGTGGGCCGCCGGTCGCCGTTGATGAGGGCGCCGGCCTGCTGCCGGGACATGCCCGCGCCGTCGGCGATCTCCTGCTGGGTGTACTTGCGGCCGTTCGTTTTCAGCCGGGTGCGGCGCAGCAGGTCCAGGCGCTGCAGGAAGCGCGCCTGGACATCCGGCTCGCCCGCCGGGCGCCCGCTGAGCAGGGCCTTGAGCACCGGCTCCGGGACCCCGCAGGCGACGGAGAGCCGACCGACGTCGAAGACCTGGGAGTGCGGCACCCCGAGCCGGTCGGCGAGCCCGGTGACGCGGGCGACGACGGCCGGCAGCTGAGCGGTCTCCGTGGCGCCCGGATCCTCGTAGCCATCCGTCACCGACAGAACTCCTACGTCTCTCGTGGGCTTCAGGTGCGTCCGTGTGTTTCTCACAGCGGTTGTGAACTTCCCGGAGAGTATCCGGTGCTTCGAACTCACATCCAGGTCTCGCCACAACTGTGGCGAATTTCAGCCGTCAACCGGCATGGAATGCCACGATAGTTGACATGAGTCTTGTCGGGGCAGCAGGATCGCTTCGCCGCGTGAAGGCCGCAGAGGCAAGAGGGGTGACCTCCCGATGGCACATCAGGCAGGAGGGCAGCGGCCGGCACCGCGGCCCGTCCCCGAGGGCTGCGAGGCCCAGGCGTATCTCCAGGACTACGCCACACTTCTGGAGGGCGTGCCCTTCCCGTCCCTGGTCGTCGACCACCGCTGGAACGTGCTGATGGCCAACGGTGCGTTCGAGACACTTTTCCGGGGTGTGCGCCCTCATTCGACGGCCATGCCCGGGGACAACTTCCTCCGGTTCGTCCTGTTCCACCCGGACGCCGGCGGCATCCTCGGCGAGCACGAGGCGGGCTGGTGCCTGCCGATGCTCGCCCACCTCAAGACCGCCCTGGAGCGCTGCGCGCACGACCACGAACTCCAGGCGATCCGCCGGGACGTCGCCCAGGACCCGATCATGGAGGCCGCCTACCGGCAGGGTCTGCCGCACTGGATGCGCGCCGTCGGCGACGCCGCGACCCAGCTCGACGGCGCCGTACGCCTCCTGCGCCACCCCGACCCGCGCCGGGGCCCGACCGAGTGCCGGATCGTCGACGAGACGACCCGCACCCTGGAGGAGATCGGCTGCACGCGCCTGACCATGGTGCTGCGCGACGCCCGCCGTCCGGCCGCGGCCACGCGCCGCCCGCGCCGTCCGCGCGGCACGGGCGCGCATCTGACGGTCGTTCCGGAGCCCGAGGACTGACCCGGCTCCGTCGGCGTTCAGGTCGCCGACGGGGCCGGGCCGGAAACCCCCTTCGCGCCGCGGCACCGGATGCCCCGGTTGCGTGAACCGCTCCGCAACCGCCCCATAGTCGCTCCGCAACCGGCCCCATAGTCGCTCCGCAACCGCTCCGCAGTCGCTCCGCAACCGCTCTACGCAAGCAGCTTGCGTGCCTTGCGCTATTCTTGCGCGCATGACGCGACGACTTGCGGAAGTGGCGAAGAAGGTCGGGGTCAGCGAGGCCACGGTCAGCCGGGTGCTCAACGGCAAGCCCGGGGTCTCCGAAGCCACCCGGCAGTCGGTGCTGTCCGCCCTCGACGTCCTCGGCTACGAACGCCCCACCCAGCTGCGTGGCGAACGCGCCCGGCTCGTGGGCCTGGTCCTGCCGGAGCTGCAGAACCCGATCTTCCCGGCCTTCGCCGAGGTCATCGGGGGTGCGCTCGCCCAGCTCGGACTGACCCCGGTGCTGTGCACCCAGACCAAGGGCGGGGTCTCGGAGGCGGACTACGTGGACCTGCTGCTGCAACAGCAGGTCTCCGGCGTGGTCTTCGCGGGCGGCCTGTACGCGCAGGCGGACGCGCCGCACGACCACTACCGGCTGCTCGCCGACCGCAACATCCCGGTGGTGCTGGTTAACGCGGCCATCGAACACCTCGGCTTCCCGGGTGTGTCCTGCGACGACGCCGTCGCGGTGGAGCAGGCCTGGCGGCACCTGGCCTCCCTCGGCCACGAGCGGATCGGCCTGGTCCTCGGCCCCGCCGACCACGTCCCCTCGGCGCGCAAGCTCGCCGCCGCCCGCGCCCTCGCCGGCGATCTGCCGGACGAGCACGTGGCCCGGGCCATCTTCTCCCTCGAAGGCGGTCACGCGGCGGCCTCCCGGCTGCTCGACCGCGGCGTCACCGGCATCATCTGCGCCAGCGACCCCCTCGCCCTGGGGGCCGTCCGGGCCGCCCGCCGCAAGGGGTACGACGTCCCCGGGCGGATCTCCGTCGTCGGCTACGACGACTCGGCGTTCATGAACTGCACCGAACCCCCGCTGACCACCGTCCGCCAGCCCATCGAGGCCATGGGCCGCGCGGCCGTGGAGCTGCTGAACGCCCGCATCGGGGGCACCGCCGTACCCGCCGAGGAGCTGTTGTTCGAGCCCGAGCTGGTGGTCCGCGGCTCCACCGCGCAAGCTCCCCGCGACTGAGACCGCAGCCGTGATCCAGTAGATCCCATAGGTTGTTCAATAATTTCAGATTCTGCGCGACATCTTGCGGGCCGATGTCGTCGGTGCTTGAGTGTGCGGCGCCCACCGCTCCTGCTTTGAGGGGTCACCGATGAGACGCACCGGGTTCCGCCGTACCTTCGCCACGATCGGCGTCTGTTCCTCCCTCGCCGTCGCCGCGTCCGCCTGCGGATCGGGCGACGACGACACGGCGAGCGGCAAGACCCGCATCACCGTCAACTGCGAGCCGCCCCGGAGCGCCAAGGTGGACCGGAGGTTCTTCGAGCAGGACATCGCCTCGTTCGAGAAGCAGAACCCGGACATCGACGTCGTCGCGCACGACGCCTTTCCCTGCCAGGACCCGAAGACGTTCGACGCCAAGCTCGCCGGCGGTCAGATGGAGGACGTCTTCTACACCTACTTCACCGACGCCCGGCACGTCGTCGACATCAACCAGGCCACCGACCTCACCCCGTACCTCAGGGAACTGAAGAGCTACGGCACCATCCAGAAGCAGCTGCGGGACATCTACACCGTGGACGGAAAGGTCTACGGCATACCGCGCACCGGGTACAGCATGGGCCTGCTCTACAACCGCAAGCTCTTCCAGAAGGCCGGACTCGACCCCGACACACCCCCGGCGACCTGGGACGAGGTCAGGGCGGACGCCAAGAAGGTCGCCGCCCTCGGCAACGGCACCGTCGGATACGCCGACTACAGCGCACAGAACCAGGGCGGCTGGCACTTCACCGCCGAGCTGTACGCACAGGGCGGCGACGTGGTGAGCCCCGACGGCAAGAAGGCCACCGTCGACACCCCCGAGGGCCACGCCGTGCTGCAGAACCTGCACGACATGCGGTGGACGGACGACTCGATGGGCAGCAAGCAGCTCCTCGTCATCAACGACGTGCAGCAGCTGATGGGTTCGGGCAAGCTCGGCATGTACCTCTCCGCCCCCGACAACATCCCGATCCTGGTCAAGGAGAAGGGCGGCAGCTACAACGACCTCGCCCTGGCCCCCATGCCCGGAGGCGAGGGCACCCTCATCGGCGGCGACGGCTACATGTTCAACAAGAAGGACACCCCGGCCCAGATCCGCGCCGGCCTGAAGTGGCTCGACCACATGTTCCTCACCCCGGGATCGGGCTTCCTCGGCGACTACGCCCGGGCCAAGAAGAACGACGCCCCGGTGGGCCTGCCCGAGCCGCGCCTGTTCACCGGCGCCGCCGACGCCAAGGACCAGCAGGTCAAGAAGGCCAACGCCAATGTCCCGGTGGAGAACTACCAGGCCTTCCTCGACGGCAACCAGCAGCTGCGGATGAAGATCGAGCCGCCGGACGCCCAGCAGATCTACTCCGTCCTCGACGGCGTCGTCTCCGCCGTCCTCACCGAGAAGGACGCGGACATCGACCAGCTCCTGAAGGACGCGTCCGGCAAGATCGACGGCATTCTGGCCCGGAGCTGACCGCCATGACGAAGACGACGGCCGAGCGGCGCCCGGTCGCGGACGTCGCCGTCCATCCGGTCCGGGCGCCGTCCCCGGCAGGGGACCGGGGGCGGCGCCGCCTGGCCGACCAGGCCCGCGCCTACGCGTTCCTCCTCGGCGGCGTGGTCTGCTTCGCGCTGTTCTCCTGGTACCCGGCGATCCGCGCGGTGGTCATCGCGTTCCAGAAGTACACGCCCGGCTCCTCGCCCCGGTGGGTCGGCACCGCCAACTTCACCCGCGTCTGGCACGATCCCGAGTTCACGGCGGCCTGGCGCAACACCCTCACCTTCACCGTGCTGGCCCTGCTGATCGGCTTCGCCGTCCCCTTCGTCCTCGCCCTCGTCCTGAACGAACTGCGCCATGCGAAGGCCTTCTTCCGGGTCGTGGTCTACCTGCCGGTGATGATCCCGCCGGTGGTCAGCGCCCTGCTGTGGAAGTGGTTCTACGACCCGGGGGCCGGCCTCGCCAACGAGACGCTGCGGTTCCTGCACCTGCCCACGTCGAACTGGTCCAACGGCGCCGGCACCGCACTCGTCTCCCTGGTGATCGTGGCCACCTGGGCCAACCTGGGCGGCACCGTCCTCATCTACCTGGCCGCCCTGCAGTCCATCCCCGGCGAGCTGTACGAGGCCGCCGAAGTGGACGGCGCGAACCTGCTCCAGCGCATCCGCCACGTGACGGTCCCGCAGACCCGGTTCGTCATCCTGATGCTGATGCTCCTCCAGATCATCGCCACCATGCAGGTCTTCACCGAGCCGTTCGTCATCACGGGCGGCGGCCCGGAGAACGCCACGGTCACCGTCCTCTACCTCATCTACAAGTACGCCTTCCTCTACAACGACTTCGGCGGCGCCTGCGCGCTCAGCGTCATGCTGCTCGTCCTGCTCGGCGCCTTCTCCGCCCTCTACCTGCGGCTCACCCGCTCCGAGGGGGACGCATGAGCACCCGGACCCTGATCTCCCCGGCCACCCTCGCCCGCCCCCGCGGCAAGGCCGTCTACTGGACGGTGTTCACCGGCGTCGTCCTGCTCTTCGCCCTCGCCTTCCTCTTCCCGGTCTACTGGATGGTGACCGGCGCGATGAAGTCCCCGGACGAGGTCGCCCGGACCCCGCCGACGCTCCTGCCCGAGCACTGGCGCCTCGGCAGCTACACCGACGCCTGGGACCTGATGCAGCTGCCGCAGCACCTGTGGAACACGGTGGTGCAGGCGGCCGGCGCCTGGGCCTTCCAGCTGGTGTTCTGCACGGCCGCCGCCTACGCCCTGTCCAGGCTGAAGCCCGCCTTCGGCAAGGTGATCCTCGGCGGCATCCTCGCCACCCTGATGGTCCCGGCCCAGGCGCTCGTCGTCCCCAAGTACCTGACGGTCGCCGACCTCCCGCTGATCCACACCAGCCTGCTCAACGACCCCCTCGGCATCTGGCTGCCGGCGGTCGCCAACGCGTTCAACCTGTACCTGCTGAAGCGGTTCTTCGACCAGCTGCCGCGCGACGTCCTGGAGGCCGCCGAGATCGACGGCGCGGGCAGGCTGCGCATCCTGTGGTCGGTCGTCCTGCCCATGTCCCGGCCGGTGCTCGGCGTGGTGTCGATCTTCGCCCTCGTCGCGGTGTGGCAGGACTTCCTGTGGCCGCTGATGGTCTTCTCCGACACCGGCAAGCAACCGATCAGTGTGGCCCTGGTCCAGCTGTCGCAGAACATCCAGCTCACCGTGCTCATCGCCGCGATGGTGATCGCCAGCATCCCGATGGTGGCGCTGTTCCTCGTCTTCCAGCGGCACATCATCGCCGGGATCAGCGCGGGCAGCACCAAGGGCTGACGCAGCCGCCCCGTCTACAGAAAGGCATGCCCCGTGGGACAGCCCACCCATGCCCAAGAGGACCGTGACTGGTGGCGTTCGGCCGTCATCTACCAGGTGTACGTCCGCAGCTTCGCCGACGGCGACGGCGACGGCACCGGCGACCTCGCGGGAGTCCGCGCCAGACTGCCGTACCTCGCCGGACTCGGTGTGGACGCGCTGTGGTTCAGCCCCTGGTACCTCTCGCCCATGAAGGACGGCGGTTACGACGTCGCCGACTACCGTGCCATCGACCCGGCGTTCGGCACCCTCGCCGAGGCCGAGAAGCTCATCGCCGAGGCGCGCGAGCTGGGCATCCGCACGATCGTCGACATCGTGCCCAACCACGTCTCCGACCGGCACCCCTGGTTCCGGGCGGCCCTCGCCGCAGGGCCCGGCAGCCCCGAGCGCGAGCTGTTCCACTTCCGGCCCGGACGCGGCCCGCACGGCGAGCTCCCGCCCAACGACTGGCCCTCGCAGTTCGCCGGCTCCACCGAACCGGTGTGGACCCGGCTCCCCGACGGCGACTGGTACCTGCACCTGTTCACCCCCGAGCAGCCCGACCTGAACTGGGCCCACCCGGCGGTGCGCCAGGAGCACGAGGACATCCTCTGCTTCTGGTTCGAGCGCGGTGTCGCCGGGGTCCGCATCGACTCCGCCGCCCTGCTCGCCAAGGACCCCGGCCTGCCCGACCTCGCCGCGCACCCGCACCCGCACCCCTTCGTCGACCGCGACGAACTCCACGGCATCTACCGCTCCTGGCGGTCCGTCGCCGACGCCTACGGCGGCGTGTTCGTCGGCGAGGTCTGGCTCCCGGACCCCGAACGCTTCGCCCGCTATCTGCGCCCCGACGAACTGCACACCGCCTTCAACTTCTCCTTCCTGGCCTGCCCCTGGGACGCCGAGCGGCTGCGCACCTCCATCGACACCACCCTCGCCGAGCACGCTCCTGTCGGCGCCCCGGCCACCTGGGTGCTGTGCAACCACGACGTGACGCGCACGGTCACCCGCTACGGCCGCGAGGACACCGGCTTCGACTTCGCCGCCAAGGCCTTCGGCACCCCGACGGACCTGGCGCTCGGCACCCGCCGGGCCCGGGCGGCGGCGCTGCTGTCGCTGGCGCTGCCCGGGGCCGTCTATCTGTACCAGGGGGAGGAGCTGGGGCTGCCGGAGGCGGAGATCCCGGCCGACCGCATCCGGGATCCGATGTACTTCCGGTCGCGGGGTGCCGACCCGGGCCGGGACGGATGCCGGGTGCCGCTGCCCTGGACGGCCGGCGCGCCGTATGCGGGATTCGGCTCGCACGAGGAGCCGTGGCTGCCCCAGCCGGACGGCTGGACGTCGTACGCGGTCGACCGGCAGCAGCAGGACCCCGACTCCGTGCTCGCCCTCTACCGCGAGGCCATCGCGGCCCGGCCGGTCTTCGGCGAGGGCCCCCTGACCTGGCTGCCCGCCCCCGACGGCGTGCTCGCCTTCTCCCGCGCGCCGGGCGCGCTGTGCGTGGTCAACCTCGCCGCCGCACCCGCCGAACTGCCCGCGCACGCCCGGCTCCTGCTCAGCAGCGGCCCGCTGGACGAAGCGGGCCGGCTGCCGCAGGACACGGCGGCCTGGCTGGCCGTCTGAGCCGCACCCGTACCCCCTTGCTGTCCCACGCACCCCCACCACGAAGGGATCGGCACATGAACAGCAGCACCGCCGGACATGTCAGGCGCATGCCAGCGATCGGGGCGGTCGTCGCCCTCGCCGCCGGCATGCTCGTCGCCGTGGCCCCCGCCGCTCACGCGGCCGCGGGCGCCTCGCTCCCCTTCACCTCGGTCGAGGCCGAGTCGGCGAGCACCACCGGCACGAAGGTCGGCCCCGACTACACCCAGGGCACCCTCGCCTCGGAGGCCTCCGGACGGCAGGCCGTACGGCTGGCCTCCGGGCAGCGGGTGGAGTTCACCGTGCCGCGCGCCTCCAATGCCGTGAACGTCGCCTACAGCGTCCCGGACGGTCAGTCCGGTGCGCTCGACGTGTACGTCAACGGGACCAGGATCGCCAGGACGCTCCCGGTGACGTCCAAGTACTCCTACATCGACACCGGCTGGATCGCGGGCGCGAAGACCCATCACTTCTTCGACAACGCCCGGCTGCTGCTGGGGCAGAACGTCCAGGCGGGCGACAAGATCGCCTTCGAGTCGACCGGCACCCAGGTCACCGTGGACGTCGCCGACTTCGAGCAGGTCGCGGCGGCCGCCGCCCAGCCCGCCGGTTCGGTGTCCGTCGTGTCCAAGGGCGCCGACCCCAGCGGCAACGGCGACTCCACCCAGGCCTTCCGGGACGCCGTCGCGGCCGCCCAGAGCGGGGTGGTGTGGATCCCGCCGGGCGACTACCGGATCACCTCCTCGCTCAGCGGTGTGCAGAACGTGACCCTGCAGGGCGCGGGCAGCTGGTACTCGGTCGTGCACACCTCCCGGTTCATCGACCAGTCCAGTTCCTCCGGAAACGTGCACATCAAGGACTTCGCGGTCATCGGCGAGGTCACCGAACGCGTCGACTCCAGCCCGGACAACTTCGTCAACGGCTCTCTCGGCCCGAACTCCTCCGTCTCCGGCATGTGGATCCAGCACATGAAGGTCGGGCTGTGGCTGACCGGCACCAACGACAACCTGGTGGTGGAGAACAACCGCATCCTCGACACCACCGCCGACGGCCTCAACCTCAACGGCACCGCCAAGGGCGTCCGCGTCAGCAACAACTTCCTGCGCAACCAGGGCGACGACGCGCTCGCCATGTGGTCGCTGTACTCCCCGGACACGAACTCCAGCTTCGAGAACAACACGATCTCGCAGCCCAACCTCGCCAACGGCATCGCCGTCTACGGCGGCACCGACATCACGGTCAGGAACAACCTGGTCTCCGACACCAACGCACTCGGCAGCGGGATCGCCATCTCCAACCAGAAGTTCCTCGACCCCTTCTCCCCGCTGTCCGGCACCATCACCGTCGACGGCAACACGCTCGTGCGCACCGGCGCGATGAACCCCAACTGGAACCACCCGATGGGCGCGCTGCGCGTCGACTCGTACGACAGCGCGATCAACGCGACGGTCGACATCACCAACACGACGATCACCGACAGCCCCTACAGCGCCTTCGAGTTCGTCTCCGGCGGCGGACAGGGGTATCCGGTCCGCAACGTCAACGTGAGCGGCGCGAGTGTGCAGAACACGGGGACGGTCGTGGTCCAGGCCGAGGCACAGGGCGCGGCCGCCTTCCGCAACGTCAGCGCGACGGGCGTCGGGGCCGCCGGTGTCTACAACTGCCCCTACCCAGCGAACTCCGGCTCCTTCACCCTCTCCGACGGCGGCGGCAACTCCGGCTGGTCCAGCACCTGGTCGGACTGTTCCACCTGGCCCCGGCCCGGTCAGGGCAATCCCGACCCCGACCCGAACCGCAACCTCGCCAAGGGCCGCCCGGCCACCGCGACCGGGTCGCAGGACGTCTACACGCCCGGCAAGGCGGTCGACGGCGATGCGAACAGCTACTGGGAGTCCACCAACAACGCCTTCCCGCAGTCCTGGACGGCCGACCTCGGCTCCGCCTACGCCGTCCGCCGCCTGGTGCTCAAGCTGCCCCCGTCCCCGGCCTGGGGAGCCCGCACCCAGACCGTCACGGTGCTCGGCAGCACCGACGGCTCCGGCTACTCGACCGTGACCGGATCCCAGGGCTACCGCTTCGACCCGGCGACCGGCAACACCGCCACCGTCTCCCTGCCCAGCGGCACGAACCTGCGCTATCTCCGTCTGACCGTCAGCGCCAACACGGGCTGGCCGGCCGGGCAGTTCAGTGAGGTGGAGGCATACCTGACGCCCTGAGCCGGGCCCGCGTCACCGGTCCGGCAGCGGCCATGCGGATCCGGGTGACGAGTTCGTGCTCAGCGCCGCAAGCTGTTCATCACGGTGAGCACGGTCGAACAGCACCTCACCCGGGCCTACCGCAAGCTCAACATCCGCCACCGCCGTGAGCTGCCCGCGAGCCTCGCCCCATGATTCCTCCGGTCCCCTCGCGGCGCACCACGTGACAACGTTATCCGCGGACCCCTGCCGTACCGGCGACTTTCACATGGGCGTCGCCAGACCCTTCCCTGACGTTTGTTGCTCTTGGAACACTCGCACCGCGCAGATTCCGTCATCTCACCGGGATCGTGTACGTCAGGACGAGAGGACTCTCACTCATGCCCGAAGTCAATCGGCGGCGCTTCCTTCAACTCGCGGGCGCCACCACGGCGTTCACCGCGCTCTCCAGCAGCATCCAGCGTGCTGCCGCGCTGCCCGCGCACCACCGCACGGGTTCGGTCGAGGACGTCGAGCACATCGTCGTCCTGATGCAGGAGAACCGCTCCTTCGACCACTACTTCGGCTCGCTCCGGGGTGTGCGGGGCTTCGGCGACCCGCGTCCGGTGACGCAGAACGGCACGTCGGTCTGGAAGCAGTCCGACGGCACGAAGGACATCCTCCCCTTCCACCCGGACGCGGACGACCTCGGTCTGGCCTTCATCCAGGACCTCCCGCACGGCTGGAACGACGGACACGCCGCGTTCAACGGCGGCAGGTACGACAAGTGGGTGCCCGCCAAGTCGTCGACGACGATGGCCTATCTGACGCGCGGCGACATACCCTTCCACTACGCGCTCGCCGACACCTTCACCATCTGCGACGCCTACCACTGCTCGTTCATCGGCTCCACCGACCCCAACCGCTACTACATGTGGACGGGGTACACCGGCAACGACGGCAAGGGCGGCGGCCCGGTCCTCGGCAACGACGAGGCGGGCTACTCCTGGACGACGTACCCGGAGCGTCTGGAGCAGGCCGGGGTCTCCTGGAAGATCTACCAGGACGTCGGTGACGGCCTGGACGCGAACGGCTCCTGGGGCTGGATCCAGGACGCCTACCGCGGCAACTACGGCGACAACTCGCTGCTCTACTTCAACCAGTACCGGGGCGCCAAGCCCGGCGACCCGCTCTACGACAAGGCCCGCACCGGGACCGACGCGCGCAAGGGCGAGGGCTTCTTCGACCAGCTGAAGGCGGACGTCAAGGCGGGCAAGCTGCCCCAGGTCTCCTGGATCGTCGCCCCCGAGGCCTTCACCGAGCACCCCAACTGGCCTGCCAATTACGGCGCCTGGTACGTCTCCCAGGTCCTGGACGCGCTCACCTCCAACCCCGACGTGTGGGGCAAGACGGCGCTGTTCATCACCTACGACGAGAACGACGGCTTCTTCGACCACGTGATCCCGCCCTTCCCGCCGGCCTCCGCCGCCCAGGGCAGGTCGACGGTGGACCCCGCACTCGACCTGTTCAAGGGCGACGCCGGCCACCCCGCCGGGCCCTACGGACTCGGCCAGCGCGTGCCGATGCTGGTCGTCTCGCCGTGGAGCAAGGGCGGTTACGTCTGCTCCGAGACCCTCGACCACACCTCGATCATCCGGTTCATCGAGCGCCGCTTCGGCGTCGCGGAGCCGAACATCTCGCCCTGGCGACGGGCCGTCTGCGGCGATCTGACCACCGCCTTCGACTTCTCCCGCAAGGACACCAAGCCGGTCACGCTGCCGTCCACCGCCGGCTACCAGCCGCCGGACCACGACCGGCACCCCGACTACGTGCCCACCCCGCCCGCTCACCCCGCCCTGCCCAAGCAGGAGCGCGGCAGCCGCCCCACCCGCCCGCTCAAGTACGCCCCGGCGGTGGACGGATCCGCGGACACGGCGGCCGGGAAGTTCACGCTCGCCTTCGCCTCCGGCGCACAGGCGGGCGCCGCCTTCCTGGTCACCTCGAACAACCGCACCGACGGCCCCTGGCCCTACACCACCGAGGCCGGCAAGACCCTCTCCGACACCTGGAACTCGGCCTATTCGGGCGGCTCGTACGACCTCGCCGTACACGGCCCGAACGGCTTCCTGCGCCTCTTCAAGGGCAACAGCAAGACCGCGGGACCCGAGGTCACCGCCCGGCACGTCGGAGACGACGTCGAACTCACCTTCACCAACCAGGGCTCCGGCTCGGTGAAGCTGAAGCTGGTGAACGGCTACGGCGGCAAGCCGGTGACCGTGACCGTGTGGTCCGGGACCACGGTGAAGCGCACCGTCGACCTCGCGGCGAGCAAGCGCTGGTACGACCTCACGGTCACTTCGGACGCCGATCCGGCCTTCGTGCGCGCCTTCGCCGGCCATGTCGAGAACGGGCAGCCCGGCGTCAGCGACCCGGCCATCATCACGGCGTGAACGGGCGATGAGCACCGCTCCGTGCGGACTGGTCAGGTACCGGTCACAACAGGGTAGTGTGCCCCGGTGACCACGCAATCGAACACTCCTGCAGGCTGGTACCCCGATCCGCACGGGGCTGTGCAGACGCTCCGGTACTGGGACGGCGCGCAGTGGACCGAACACACGAATCCGGCCCAGCAGGCCGCCGGGCAGGTCCCGCAGCAGCAGGCCGCCGTCCAGCAGCCCGCCGCCCACGCCCAGCAGCAGGGCGCCCACGTCCCGCAGCAGCAGGCCGCCGACGCCAGGGTGCAGCGCCAGGTGCAGCAGCAGGCGGGCGTCGCGGCCGGCGGCCCCGGCGGCGGCACCCTCTTCACCGAGCCCGTCCTGGTGGTGAACCAGAAGGCCAAGCTGATCGAGCTGACCAACGAGTACAAGGTCATGGATCAGGGCGGCCGCGAGATCGGCTCGGTCGTCGAGGTCGGGCAGAGCGCGCTGAAGAAGATCCTGCGCTTCGTCTCCAGCCTCGACCAGTTCATGACGCACAAGCTGGAGATCCGCGACGCCTACGGCCAGCCGCAGCTGGTGCTGACCCGGCCCGCGAAGATCTTCAAGTCCCGGGTCGTCGTGACCCGGCCCGACGGTTCGCCGGTCGGCGAGATCGTCCAGCAGAACATGATCGGGAAGATCAACTTCGCGATGAACGTGAACGGCCAGCAGGTCGGCGCGATCAAGGCGGAGAACTGGCGGGCCTGGAACTTCGCGATCGTCGACCACGCGGACAACGAGGTCGCCCGGATCACCAAGACCTGGGAGGGCCTCGCCAAGACGCTGTTCACGACGGCGGACAACTACGTCCTGCAGGTCCACTACCAGCTGCCCGAGCCGCTGCTGAGCCTCGTGGTGGCGACGGCCCTGACCGTCGACACCGCCCTCAAGCAGGACTCGCGAGGTCTGGGCTGAGCACGTCCCACGGGGGACACGGCGACGGCGGCCGGTGCATGCGGGGAGTCCGCACGCACCGGCCGCCGTCCGTTTGCGTTCAGAGCGCGGTGAGATGCCCCGGCTGCTCCGGCTGCCGGGGCACCAGCGCCGGTTCCGCCGTCGCCGTGCCGGGCTCCAGGGCCAGGACCGCGACGACCGGATGCTCGTCGTGCTCGTCGTGCTCGTCGTTCCCGTCCTGCCGGCTCTGCCCGTCGTGCTCGCTCTGGCCGTCGAGCCCGCTCCGCCCCTGGGCCGGACCGGCTCCCGGGGTCGCCCGGGTCAGCAGGAGCACTCCCCAGGCCGCGATGCCCGCCCCGGCCAGGGCCAGCAGCACTCCGCCGGCGCCGCCCCGCAGGCCCTGCCCGAGCAGGGTCAGCCCGATGACCGCGGCGGCCAGCGGGTTGGCCAGGGTGACTACGGCCAGCGGGGCGCCGAGGCCGCCCCGGTAGGCGGTCTGCGACAACAGCAGCCCGCCGGTGGCGAAGGCGGCGACCAGCACGGCGACCACGATCACCTCGACGCTCACTGCCGGACCGGAGCGGTCCGTGGCCGCCACCGTCACCGTCTGGGTGAGCGCCGAGGCCACACCCGAGGCGAAGCCGGAGGCGGTCGCGTGCCTGAGGCCCGGCCGGGCGCCCGGCCAGGAGAGCATGCCGATCAGGGCAGCGGTCGTACCGGCGACCGCCAGCGCCTCGGTCAGGCTCAGCACTCGCTCGGGTGCCGGGCCCGAGGCCGTGACCAGCAGGGCGCCGAGACCGAGGAGCGTGAACGCCGTTCCGCGCCACTCCGCCGCGCTGACCCGCCGCCCGGCCGCCCGCGCCCCGAGCGGCACCGCCGCGACGAGGGTGAGTGCGCCCAGCGGCTGGACGAGGGTCAGCGGCCCGTACTTGAGGGACACGACGTGCAGCAGCGCGGCGGCCGCGTTCAGACCGACCGCCGACCACCAGGCGCCGGTGCCGAGCAGCCGCACCAGTCCCGCGCCGGAGCTGCGGGAGGCGAGTCGTTCCTGCGCCACCGCGGCCGCGGCATAGGCGACGGCCGAGACCAGCGACAGGCCGACGGCGAGCAGGGCTGCGGCGCTCATCGGCCCGCTCCCACCAGCACGGTCTCCTTCGGAGCGAGCCGCTGGGCGCCGCGTCCGGCCGTACTGGATGTACGCCTCGGCGGATGGATCACCGCCAGGGCGGTGCCGAGCATGGCGGTCGCCACGATCGCGTCGAGCCAGTAGTGGTTCGCCGTGCCCACGATCACCAGCAGGGTGACCAGCGGGTGCAGCAGCCACAGCCAGCGCCATCGGGAGCCGGTGGCCGCGATCAGGCCGATCGCCACCATCAGGGCCCAGCCGAAGTGCAGCGAGGGCATCGCCGCGAACTGGTTGGAGAGATGGTCGCTGGAGGGCGGGCCGTAGACGGAGGGGCCGTAGATCCGGGCCGTGTCCACCAGGCCGGTGCCGGTCAGCATCCGCGGCGGGGCCAGCGGGAACGCGAACGGCAGCACCAGCGCCGCGGTCGTGACCACGGCCAGGACCCGGCGGGCCCAGACGTAGTGCCCGGGCCGCCTGAGGTACATCCAGACCAGAAAGGCCAGGGTGGCCGGGAAGTGCACGGTCGCGTAGTAGGTGTTCGCCAGGTGGACGAGGGTGTCGCCGTGCAGCAGTGCGGACTGCACGGCCTTCTCGTCGGGAAGGTGCACGGCCCGCTCCAGGTCCCACACGCGGTGTGCGTTGCGGAAGGACTCCGGGGTGTGGCCGGTGGCCAGCTGCCGCCCGAGCTTGTAGACGAGGAAGAGTCCTGCGACGAGCAGGAACTCGCGTAGGAGCGGCGGACGCGCTGTCGCTATCGCGTCCGGCTCCGCTTCTGCAGGCTCGGTTCGGGCATTCATCCCCCGGCCCCTTCACTGACGGTCGTGCGTGTGGTGGTGCGTGCCGAGTCCCGGACCGTGGCCCGGGACCCATCGATACGTTGTCGTACCGATACGCCAGTGTACCGATACGCTGGAGTACCGGTACACTTGCGTATCGATTGATGTGCGACACACTGGAGACAGGTGCTGCAGCAGCCCTTCCGGGGCCGCCGCAGCGGGCCGTACGGCGAGTGAGGAGAAACAGCGCATGACGTCGCAGGCCGCGGACGGACCGGAGACGGTCGCCGCCTCGCGCCGCTCCAAAATCACGCCCGAGCGTGAGCGGGAGTTCTTCGACGCCGTGCTGGAGCAGATCCGCGAGTGCGGCTACGACTCCGTGACCATGGACGGCGTCGCCGCCAGCACACGGTGCAGCAAGTCCACGCTCTACCGGCAGTGGAAGACCAAACCCCAGTTCGTCGCGGCCGCCCTGCGCGCCAGCCGCAAGGTGCGCTTCGCCGGCATCGACACCGGTTCGCTCGCCGAGGACCTGCGCCGGGCCGCGCGGGCGGCGGGCGACTGGTCCGACAAGGACGCCAGGCTCATGCAGGCCCTCGGCCACGCGGTCACGGCCGACCCCGAACTGGCGCAGGCGCTGCGCGAGGCGATCGTCCTCCCCGAGATCGCCACGCTCCAGGAGATGCTGGAGCGCGGCGTGCAGCGGGGCGAGGTGCCCGCCGGTCATCCGGCGCTGGAGTACATCCCCGCCATGATGTTCGGTGTGCTGCGCGTCCGCCCGGTGCTGAGCGGCCAGTACGCCGACGCCGACTATCTCGTCCGTTTCGTGGAGGCCACGGTGCTGCCCGCACTCGGACTGACCTAGGACACAGGCCGCCGTTCACGGGATGACGAACGGCGGCCTGCCCGCGCCGCACCGTGGGGACGGGAGCGGCGCGCACCCCCGGCCGGGTGGGGTGCCCCTTGAGCGGAGGGGCACCCCACCCGGCCGGCCTTCGTCGTCAGACGTTCTGGCCGTTCCCGCCGCCGGACGAGACCTTGATCCCCTTGAGGATCTCGTCGATGACGGAGAGCTTCTGCCCGACGTCCATGCCGAAGCGCACCACGACGAACTGCTTGGTGTCGTTGGGCGAGGGGAAGGCGACCGACTCGACATAGCCGTCGGCGCCCTTGCTGGTGACCGCCTTCCAGCGGACCAGGTAGCCCTTCTGCCCGGCCACGGTCACCGCCTGGGAGGCCAGCGCCTGGTGCGAGGTGATGCTGCCGTAGGTGCTACCGCCGTAGGACTCCTTGGCGTTGGCCGCGATGTCCGCCTTGGCGACCGCCTCGGCCGTCGCGCCGTCCGTGCCGAGCGCGACGGCGGGCGCCGTGTAGGCGCCGCCCGCGGTGCACGTCTGGGCGCTGTTGCCGGGGCATTTGTAGGAGTCGTCGGAGGTCACCTGCGCACCGACACTGATCGTCTGCCCGGTCCACCCCTGCGGCACGGGAAGGCTGATCCCGTTCACCGGATCCGGAACCGAGCCCCCGCCCTTGACCTTGGGCGCTGCGGATTCCCCCGGAGACGGCGACTCGCCCGGGCCACCGGACCCGCCGGACCCGCCCGAGCCCTCCGATCCGCCGGAGCCTCCCGACCTGCCGCCGGGCCCGCCCTGCCCGCCGTCACGACCGCCCTGACCCTGCTGGGAACCGGCGCGGTCGCTGCCCCCGTGGCCGCTGTCGTCCTTGGTGAGGGCGTACACGCCGACCCCGATGCTCACCAGGACCGCGGCCGCCGCCGCGACGGCTATGGCCGTGCGCAGGCGCCGCCGGGGCAGGGCCGGCGGCTGGGCGGGATACGCCGGATAGCCCGGGTGCGCGCCGTAGGCCGGGGGACCCGGCTGTGCGCCGTACCCCGGAGCGCCCGGCTGTGCGCCGTACCCCGGAGCGCCCGGCTGGGCACCGTCGGCCGGCTGCTGCGCCGGGGGACCCCAGGTGGCGGCCGTCCCGGCGGGGCGGGTCTGGTCCGTCCAGGCCTTGCCGTCCCACCAGCGCTCGGTGGGTGGACCGTCATTCGTCTGCCCGGGGTCGGGGTACCACCCGGGAGGAGTCACCTGCGTCATGACTCCACCGTATGAGGCATCGGTGAAAGCGGGATGAGAAGATCCGCCGCCAATTTCGCGGACGGGAACATTTCGCCCAGGATTTCTGTACGTCCGTCGCCGCTTCGACCTCTGTTTCCGCCTCTGCTCCCGGCCTCCCGCGCCTCCATCACGGCCGCACCAGCCCCTCCCGCGCCTCCATCACGGCCGTACCGGCCTCGCTGCGCCTCCACCACGGCCTGCGCCGGCCTCCCTACACCTCCACCACCAGCCGCACCGGCCCCCCTCGCACCGCCGGCGGCAACCGCAGGCCGTTCCGGCCCGGTGTCACCGAGCCCAGCACGCTCGGGTGGCGGGCACCCGTGCTGCGCGGCTCGGTGCCGGGGATGCCGTGGGCGGTGAGGAAGCCGAGGACGGCGAAGGCATAGGCCTCCTTCGCGGGGGCCGGCAGGCCCAGCTCGTCCGAGGTGCGCAGCGGGATCCCCGGCAGCAGCTGCCGCAGCTCGCCCATGAGCACCGGGTTGCGGGTGCCCCCGCCGGAGGCGATCACCTCGGTGCCGCCGACGGACCGCACCCCGTCGGCGACCGTCCGGGCGGTCAGCCGGGTGAGCGTCGCCAGCGCGTCCTGGGCGCCCAGCCCGTCCACTCCGGCCGCCCGCAGATACCCGGAGTGGAACAGCTCCTTGCCGGTCGTCTTGGGCGGCACCAGTGCGTAGTAGGGCTCCGCGAGCAGCCGGTCCAGCACGGGCCGGTGCGGACGGCCGCGCGCGGCCAGTGCGCCGTCGGCGTCGTAGGACAGCCGTCCGCCGCTGAACCGGCGGGCCGCGGCGTCGAGCAGCGCACAGCCCGGCCCGGTGTCGAAGGCCGTGCCGTCCGGCGCGGTCAGGTTGGCGATGCCGCCGATGTTGAGCGCGACCGGCGTGCCCGGCCTGCCCCGCAGCCACAGCAGGTCGACCAGGCTCACCAACGGCGCGCCCTGGCCGCCCGCGGCGACGTCCCGGGAGCGCAGGTCGGAGACCACCGGCAGCCCGGTCGCCTCGGCGATCCACGCGGGCTGGCCCAGCTGCAGGGTGCCGTGCACCCGGCCGCCCTCGGCCCAGTGATAGACGGTCTGACCGTGCGAGGCCACCAACTCGGCCCGCTCGCGGCACAGTTCGCGGTCGGCCCGGATCGCGGCGGCCGCGAACGCCTGTCCGATCCGGGTGTCGAGCCGGCACACCTCGGCGAGCGGCACGGCGCCCGGCGGCAGCGCCGCCGCGAGTGCCGCGCTCAGCTCGTCGTCGTACGGAGTGCTCACCATCCCGAGCGGCCGCAGCGCCAGCGTGTCGCCGTCCAGGCGCAGCTCCGCGGCCGCCGCGTCCACCGCGTCGCAGGACGTGCCCGACATCAGACCGATCACCCGCATCGCCCGTCAACTCCTCTCGCCACAAGGTCGTTTCAGAAGTGCCAGCGCACTCACCGCACATGCCGCCGCCGCGTAGTACGCGGGCACGTCCACGTTCCCGGTGCGCCGCACGGCCTCCGTGATGATCAGCCCCGCGCATCCGGAGAACACCGCGTTCGACAGGGAGTAGGCCAGCCCGAGACCCGTCCAGCGGACCCGCGTCGGGAACATCTCGGCCAGCAGCGCGGGTCCCGGCCCGGCCATCAGCCCCACCAGCACGCCCGCGGCCCCCGTGGCCACACCCTTGAGGGCGGCCGGAGTCCCGTCGTCCTGGAGGAGGTTGAACAGGGGAACGGCCAGTGCGGCCACCAGCACGGCCCCCGTCAGCATCACCGGCCGCCGGCCGAACCGGTCGCTGAGCAGCCCCGCCGGCAGGATCGCCGCGGCGAACCCGACATTGGCCGGCACGGTGGCGAGCAGCGCCTGCCGGACGTCCGCATGCAGCGTGGCCTGCAGATACGAGGGCAGGACGACGAGGAACGTGTATCCCGCCGCGGCCCAGCCCATCACCCGCCCGGCACCCAGCAGCACCGCCGCCGCGGCCGGCCGGGCGGCATCGGGAGGCAGTGCCGCCGCCCGCCCCTGTTCCCGGAACTCCGGCGTTTCCGTCAGCCCCGCCCGCAGCCACAGCGCCACCAGCCCCAGCGGCAGTGCCAGCAGGAACGGCAACCGCCAGCCCCACGCGCCCAGCTGGGACTCGGTGAGGAGGGTGGCCGTGGCGGCCGCGACCCCCGCGCCGCCCAGCAGGCCCAGCGCCACCGTGAACGACTGCCAGGCTCCGTAGAGCCCGCGCCGGCCCGGCGGGGCGAACTCCGTCAGGAGGGCCACCGCCCCGCCGAACTCGCCGCCGGCCGACAGCCCCTGAAGAGCCCTCAGGAACGTCAGCAGCCAGGGCGCCAGGGCTCCGGCCGTGGCGTACGTCGGCAGCGCGCCGATCAGTGTCGTCGCGGCCGCCATCAGCGCGATCACCCCGAGCAGCACCGGCCGCCGCCCGAGCCGGTCGCCCAGCCTGCCGAACAGGGCCGCGCCCAGCGGCCGGAAGAAGAACGCCAGCGCGAACGAGGCGTACGTGCGCACCAGTCCCTCGGCCGCGTTCCCGCCCACCGGGGTGAAGAACCGCTCGGCGAGCACCGTGGCCAGGTAGCCGTAGACGCCGAACTCGTACCACTCGACGAAGTTGCCCACCGACCCCGCGGCGACCGCCCGCACCGTCGGCGCACGGACCGCCATACGGACCGCCGTACCGCCGCGGGAACCGACCTCGCCGATCTCACCGACCTCACGGACTCCGCCGCGCTCGATGTGCTCGCCCTGTTCGGTGCGCCCGTCGTGCTTGATGTGGCCGCCGTGCTCGCCGTGTCCGTCGTGCGCGCTGTGCCCGCCGTGCTCGCCGTCGCCTCCGCCCGTTGCGCCCGCTCCGCCCCCTCCGTCGTCCCTGTCATTTCCGTCATCTCCGCGGTCTTCGAAAATCAGCTTCATTCCAGGCCCTGTTGACGGATCGTCCGCTGTTCACCGGCTGGTCGGGCAGGGTGCGCGTCGTCTGCCCGCACCCACTTTCACCCGGCGGGGCCACACCTGCCCGGACCTGCCACCACACATCCCACCGGACGGCTACGCTCGTGGTCTGTACGTCATTCGGGCGACCTGGGGAGGTAACGGGATGACGGAGGGACGGCCGCCGACGGCCGGCTCGGCTTCTCTGTGGGAGCGGGACGCGGAGATCGCCACCGTCACACAGGCGCTGGACGTCCTGTGCGCGGATCAGTCGTCCGCGGGCAGTCTGCTGGTCCTGCGGGGCGAAGCCGGACTCGGCAAGACCGCGCTGCTGACGGAGACGCGCCGCATCGCCGAGCGGCGCGGCTGCACCGTGTGGTCCGCCCGCGGCGGCGAGACCCTGCGGTCCGTCCCGTTCAACGTGGTGCGACAGCTGCTGCAGCCCGCGCTGGTCTCCCTCCTGCCGGAGGAGGCCCGTGAGTACCTCGGCGACTGGTACGACATCGCCGGACCCGCCCTCGGCATAGTCGATCCCGGAGAGGGCAGTGCCGACCCCCAGTACGTCTGCGACGGACTCGTCGCGGCCGTGCGCCGGCTCGCCCGCCGCGAGTGGCCGCTGCTCCTGCTCGTCGACGACGCGCACTGGGCCGACCAGGAGACCCTCCGCTGGCTCGCCGCGTTCGCCGAGCGGCTGGACGACCTGTCCGTGCTCGTCATCGTCGCCCGCCGGCCGGGCGACGTCACCGGCGACAGCGCCCGCCACCTCGACGCGGTGGCCGCGGCCGCGGGCCGCCCCGTCAGCAACCTGAACGCGCTCACCCCGGAGGCCACCGCCGGACTCACCCGGGTCACCGTCGGCCGGCACGCCGACGACCCGTTCTGCCGCGAGGTGTGGGCCGTCACCGGCGGCAACCCCTACGACACCGTCGAACTCCTCGCCAAGGTGCAGGACAGCGAACTCGAGCCGGTCGAGGCCCGGGCCGATGAACTGCGCGCCCTGAACCGCTCCGCCCGCGGCGGCGGACTGGTCGACCGCCTCAAGGGACTCGGCATCGAGGCCACCCGGTTCGCCTGGGCCGCAGCCATCCTCGGCACCGGCATCTCCGTCGACCTGGTGGCCCGGCTCGCCTCCATGAACCCCGACATCGCCGAGCGCTGCGCCGAACTGCTGCGCACCGCCCGCATCCTCACCGAACCGGACCCGGCGGCCGGCGCCGAGACCGATGACGGCGAGCTGGAGTTCGTCCACCCGCTCATCGCCACCGCCGTCTACAACTCCATCCCGCCCGCCGTGTGCACCGCCATGCACGGCGTCGCCGCGCAGATCCTCACCGAGACGGGACGCGGCGCCGCCGAGGCCTCCCGGCACCTGCTGAAGGTGCACCCGGACGACGACGAGGAACTCGTCGAGCAGCTGCGCGAGGCCGCCCGTGAACACCTGGCCGTCGGTGCGCCCGACGCGGCCCGCCGCTGCCTGGAACGCGCCCTGCTCGAACCGCCCGAGCCCGAGGTCCACGCGCGCGTGCTCTACGAACTGGGCTGTGCCACGCTCCTGACCGCGCCCGCGACCACCATCGACCATCTGCAGAGCGCGCTCGCCATGCCCGGCCTCGACGGCCCCGAACGCGTCGACGCCGTCTTCCGCCTCTCCCAGGCCCTGCTCCACAACGACCAGCTGGAGGAGGCCGTCAGGACGGTCGAGGCCGAGGCCGCCCGCCATGAACCCGGCCCCGCCCGGATGCGGCTGCAGGCGGTGCAGTACATGTGGGAGGGCATCTACGCGGGCGAGGCGACCTCACCGGGACGCTCCGAGCGCCTCGCCGAACTCGCCAGGACCTGCACCGGCCAGGACAACGCCGAGCGCGCGCTGCTGATCCTGCGCGGCTTCGACGCCATGACGCACGGCGAGAGCGCCGAGGAGGTCGCCGAGCTGTGCGACCGCACGCTCGTCAACGGCCGCCTGGCACCGGGGCTCGGCTGGACCGACACCGAGTGGGGCATCGAGCTTCTGCTGATGCTCGCCAATGCGTATGCCTTCGCCGACCGGCTCGACCGGGCCGAGGCGCTGTACACCGAAGCCCTGCGGACCTACGAGAACGCCCGGTGGACCGGCGGTCATCTCGCCCTGGCCCACGCCTACGTCGGTGTCGGACACCGCAGGCGAGGGCGGCTCAGGGAGGCGGAGACGTCCCTGCGCGAGGGGCTGCGCCTGGCCGAGCGGGTGGGCCGCGGGCTGCCCCTGTACTGGACGGCCACCTGCAACCTCGTCGACACGCTGCTCCTCCGCGGTCAGGTCGACGAGGCGTGGTCGATCGCCGAACAGTACGGGTTCGCCCCGCCCTACCCGTCCACGATCGTGCTGCCGGACCCGCGCTCCGTGCGCGGCCGGCTGCTGCTGGCCGTCGGCCGGATCGACGACGCCGTGGACGAACTGGAGGCTGCCGGGAAGGCGGCGGCCGTACGCGGCCATCACAACCCGGTGATGGTCCCCTGGATGGTCGACCTCGCACGGGCCCTCGCCACCCAGGACCCGGCCCGGGCCGCCCAGCTGGCCGGTGAGGCCCGCCGCCAGGCCGAGCGGTTCGGCACGGACACCGCCATCGGCGAGGCACTGCGCTGCGCCGCCGCCCTGGAGACCGGGCAGCGCGCGGTACGCCTCGCCGCCCAGGCCGTCGCCTATCTGGAAGCCTCTCCCTGCCAGTACGAACACGCGGCCGCCCGCGTCGAGTACGGCATCGCGGCCCGCTCGGTCGCCGAACTCAACCGGGGCCTGGCGCTCGCCCGTTCCTGCGGCGCGGACGGACTCGTGACG
Organism: Streptomyces sp. NPDC107581; assembly: GCF_055657175.1. Taxonomy (NCBI): domain Bacteria; kingdom Bacillati; phylum Actinomycetota; class Actinomycetes; order Kitasatosporales; family Streptomycetaceae; genus Streptomyces; species Streptomyces sp. NPDC107581. The sequence goes on along the minus strand of NZ_JBVKBH010000002.1, from coordinate 529,404 downwards.
CAGGCGCGGGAGGTACTGGAGACGGGCCGGGGGTTGCGGTAGGACACAGGGCGCAGGCCGCATCCGGTCCCCGGCGGACCGAATGCGGCCCCTCGGCGGACCTGCATACGGCCTTCGACGGACTGCATGCGGCCCACGGTGGGTCTGTGTGTGGCTCAGGGTGGACCGGTTTGCGGTCCTCAGTGGGTCTGTGTGTGGCTCAGGATGGACCGGTATGCGGTACACGGTGGGTCGGTGTGCGGCCCACGGTGGACCGGTTTGCGGCCCTCGGTGGGTCGGTGTGCGGCCCAGGGTGGACGGCCGGCGGTGGACTGTGGTGCGGGTGCCCACGGTGGACGGTGAGCGGCCCACGGCGGGTCGCGCACCGTCCGGAGCAGCCGACCGAGCCCCTCTCCTGAGCCACCGGCGCCGGCCACCCGGCGCCCCCTCGCCCACCCGGCGCCCCCTCGGTGGCCCGACCGTCCTCACTGCGACTCCTGTGGCCCCTCCTCCTCGGCGAGCACCCGCTGGGCCGTCGCGAACGCAGAGTTGGCCGCGGGCACCCCGCAGTACACGGCGGTCTGCAGCAGCACCGCCCCGATCTCGTCCGGCGTCAGCCCGTTGCGCCGCGCCGCCCGGACGTGCATGGCCAGCTCGTCGTAGTGGCCGTGCGCGACCAGCGCGGTCAGCGTGATCATGCTGCGCTCGCGGCGCGAGAGGGTCGGGTCGGTCCAGATCTCCCCCCAGGCACAGCGCGAGACGAAGTCCTGGAACCGTGCGGTGAACGCGGTCTGCCGCGCCTGTGCCCGGTCGACGTGCGCATCACCCAGCACCTCACGGCGCACCGCCATCCCGCTCGCCGGGGCCCCGTTCAGCTGGGTGAGCAGGGCGGTCAGGACGGCCTGCGGGCACTGCGCGGGCGCCAGGTGGGAGGCCCCGGGCAGCTCCACGAGCGCGGCTCGGGGCACGGCGTCCGCGATCCGCCGCAGATGAGCGGGCGGTGTCGCGGGGTCCTGCCGGCCCGCCACGAGCAGGGTGGGTACGGCGATGTCGGCGAGCCGGTCGCGGACGTCGAAGGCGGCCAGCGCGTCGCAGCAGGCGGCGTACGCCTCCGGGTCGGCCTCCCGGTGGTCCCGGACCAGCCGGGGCACGGTGAAACCCGGCGTGAACCAGCGTGCGTCAGCGCTCTGCGCCAGCCACTCCATGCCCTCCCGGCGCACCCGCGCGGCGCGCTCCCGCCAGGGCGCGCTGCCACCGAAATCGGCCGACGAGCAGATCACCGCGAGGGAGGTGAGCCGCTCGGGGTGGTGCAGGGCCAGGTGCAGGCCGACCGCGCCGCCCAGGGACACGCCGGCATGGGCGAACCGTTCGATGCCGAGCGCGTCGGCGAGTTCCAGCACCAGTGCGGCGAGGTCGCCGACGGTCGCCCCCGGCCCGATCAGGTCCGCCGGCGAGCCGCCGTGCCCCGGCAGGTCCCAGCGCACCACCCGGTGGGTGACCGACAGTTCGGGCGCGACCGCGTCCCACAGGGCGTGGGAGGTGCCGAGCGAGGGCCCGAGCAGCAGCGCGGGAGCGGAAGCCGGTCCTTCTTCCACATGGTTGAGGAGTTTCACGGTCAACGTCGCTCCAGGGCACGGTCGGTGAGGGCACCGGCGGCGCCGGTGCAGCGGGCCGGATCGGCGAGCTCGTCCAGATCGACCTCCCGCAACTCCTCCACCTCGGTGAGGAGTTCACGCAGCGGGCGGTTCTCTTCGTGGACGCGGCGGGCCAGCTCGGTCAGCAGTTCCTTCGCCCGGGCACGGCCGAGCACGGGGGCGAGCGCAGCGGACAGCCGTTCGGAGACGATCAGGCCCCGGGTCGCGTCGAGGTTCCGTCGCATCGCGGCGGGGTGCACGCGCAGCCCCTCGGCCAGCTCGGCCGCGTGGGCCGCCGCCCCGCCCACCAGCCGGAGCAGGTCGCGCAGCGGGTCCCACTCGGCGTGCCAGGCGCCGGCCGGGCGTTCGTCCTCGGCCGCGAGGGAGCCGTACAGCGTGGCCGCGAGCTGCGGGGCGCGCCGGGCGGCGGACGCGAGGAGCGTGGACCGCACCGGGTTCGCCTTGTGCGGCATGGCCGACGAACCGCCGCCGTCGCCCTCGGCCAGCTCGCCGATCTCGGTGCGCGTGAGGACCAGCACGTCCACGGCGAGCTTGCCCAGCGCCCCCGCCGTGAAGGCCAGGCAGCCGGCCAGGTCGGCGACGGGCGTGCGGAGCGTGTGCCAGGGCAACACCGGTGCGACGAGGCCGACTTCACGGGCGTAGGCCTCGGTCAGCGCGGCCGTGTCCTCGGCGCCGTACGCCTGGAAGGCCGCCAGGGTACCGGCCGCGCCGCCGAGCTGGACGGGGAGCGAGTCCCGTACCCGGGTGAGGCGGTCGCGCGCGTCCAGGACCAGTGCACGCCAGCCGGCCGCCTTCAGCCCGAACGTCGTCGGCACGGCGTGCTGGGTGAGCGTCCGCCCGGGCATCGGCGTGTCCCGGTGCGCGGCGGCGAGCCCGGCCAGTGCCCGCTCGGTCCGGTCCAGGTCGGCGAGGATCAGCTTCAGGGTGCGCACGGCGACCAGCATCGTGGCCGTGTCCATGATGTCCTGGCTGGTCGCACCCCGGTGCACGTAGGGGCCGTACTCCTCGCCGACCGCCGCGGTCAGCGCGGCGACCAGCGGGATGACGGGATTGCCGCCCGCGGGCGTGCGGCCCGCCAGGTGGCGGATGCCGAACCCGGCCGGGACGGCCGCCTCGGTCACCGCCGCCGCGGCCTCGGCCGGGGCGAGCCCCAGCGCGGCCTGCGTCCGGGTCAGCGCGGCCTCGGCGTCGAGCATCGCCCGCAGATACGCATGGTCGCTGGTCTCGGACGCGGCGCCGGACTGTGCCCACTCGGGGGCGAGCAGGCCGGTGTCGGCGTACGGAGGAGACGTAAATGTCACTGGAACTCCAGGAAGACCGTCTCGCCTTCGCCCTGAAGGCGGATGTCGAAACGGTAGGTGCCGTTGCCCTCGTCGCCGGCGATCAGCGTGTCGCGCCGCTCGCCCACCCGGGTGAGCAGCGGGTCGGCGGCGAGTGCCGTTTCGTCGCCCGGCAGGTAGATCCGGGTGAACAGGTGCATGAGCAGGCCCCGGGCGAAGACGCACGTGCTCAGGTACGGGGCGTTTCGCCCGCGTGCGCCGGGCCGCAGGGTCCGCGCGTACCAGTGTCCGTCGGCGTCGGTCTGTATGCGGCCCCAGCCGGTGAACTCCACGCCGCTGCGGCCCAGATGGCCGCCGGTCGCCTGGTCCCGCCGGATCGACCCGTCCGCCCGGGGGACGGTGCCGTCGGGGGCGGGGCCCCACAGTTCCACCAGTGCGTCCGGCAGGGGCCCGCCCTCGCCGTCGAGGACGCGGCCGTGCACGGTGATGGTGTCGGGGTGCCCCAGCGGCGCGATCTCCTCACCGCCGCGGAACGGCAGCGCGTACCCGTAGAAGGGGCCGACCGTGTGGGACGGGGTGGGCAGCGGGCTCTGCGGACTGCCGGTGTCGGTCCTTGTCATCGCTCGGGTCAGCGTCCTTCCTCGATCCAGGTGGCGGCAGGGCCGTCCAGCACGATGTCCCAGCGGTAGCCGAGGGAGAACTCCGGCACCGACAGGCCGTGGTCGTAGGTGGCGACCAGCCGCTGCCGTGCCGCGTCGTCCGTCACGGACTGCAGGATCGGGTCGTAGGGGAAGAGCGGGTCGTTCGGGAAGTACATCTGCGTCACCAGACGCTGGGTGAACGCCTCGCCGAAGACCGAGAAGTGGATGTGCGCCGGGCGCCACGCGCCCACGTGGTTGCGCCAGGGGTAGGGGCCCGGCTGGACGGTGGTGAAGTGGTAGCGGCCCTCGGCGTCCGTGAGGGTGCGGCCGAGGCCGGTGAAGTTCGGGTCCAGCGGGGCGTCGTGCTGTTCGCGCAGGTGCGCGTAGCGGCCGGCCGAGTTGGCCTGCCAGATCTCGATCAGCTGACCACGGACCGGGCGCCCGGCGCGGTCCAGGAGCCGCCCGGACACGGTGATCCGCTCGCCGATGGGCTGCCCGGTGTGCTGCCGGGTGAGGTCGTTGTCGGTCTCGGTGATGTCGCGCTCCCCGAAGGCGGGGGAGCGCAGTTCCACCAGTTCGGGGTCCTCGGTGGTGTCGATGGCGACCAGGGGCCTGTGGGGGTGGCGGAGCACGGAGGAGCGGTAGGGGGCGTAGCCGCGGCGGGGGTGGTGCTCGACGGGCGCGCCGTCGGCCGTCCGCTTCTCGTACGCGGCGTGCTCGGCCGCGATCTCCCGGTCGATGTCCTGCTGGGTGAGAGCCATGGAGATACCTGACGCTTCCTTAACGTTCGAGGACGGGGGCGAGGCCCTGGCCCACGCCGATGCAGGGGGCGGCCACACCGGTGCCGCGGCCGCGGCGGGCGAGTCGGTGGGCGACGGTGCCCGCGACCCGGGCGCCGGAGGCGCCGGGCGGACGGCCGAGCGCTCTCGCCCCGCCCCGCGGGTCGAGGACTGCCGGGTCGCCTGTGCGCCGCGGCACCCGAACGGGGACCGACTCGGCGTCGGACAGGCCCGGTTCCCGCGCGGCGGCCGCCTTGCGGTGGTCCGGCCGTACCGAGGCCGGTGCGCCGTTGTGACGGCCGGTCGGGGCGCGCACGGCGTCGACGAGGCGGACGGGATTCACCGTACGTTCTCCCCGATGGTCATTTCGGCGTCGGTCCTGGTGACGACGTCCTCGACGGTCACACCCGGCGCGGTCTCCGTCAGAACGAGCCCCGCAGCCGTGATGTCGAGCACCGCCAGATCCGTGACGACCCGGTTCACACACGCCTTGCCGGTGAGCGGCAGCGTGCACTGCTCCAGGATTTTCGGCGAGCCGTCCTTGGCCGTGTGCGTCATCACGACGACGACCGAACGGGCGCCGTGCACCAGGTCCATCGCGCCGCCGATCCCGGTGACCAGTTTGCCCGGGACGGCCCAGTTGGCCAGGTCGCCGCCCGCGGACACCTGCATCGCCCCGAGCACGGCCACGTCGATGTGGCCGCCCCGGATCATCGCGAAGCTCAGCGCCGAGTCGAAGAAGGAGGCGCCAGGCAGGACCGTCACGGTCTCCTTGCCGGCGTTGATCAGGTCCGGGTCGACCTCGTCCTCGGTGGGGTACGGGCCCGTACCGAGGATGCCGTTCTCCGACTCCAGGACCACCTCGACGCCCGGCGGCAGGTGGTTCGGGAGCAGCGTCGGCAGCCCGATGCCGAGGTTGACGTACTGGCCGTCCTTCAGCTCGCGGGCCGCGCGGGCCGCCATCTCCTCGCGTGTCCAGGCCATCAGGGCCTCACCGTCCGCTGCTCGATCTTCTTGTCCGCCGCCTGCTCGGGGGTCAGTGCCACCACCCGCTGCACGAAGACACCGGGCACATGCACCGCGTCCGGGTCGATCCCGCCCGGTTCGACCAGCTGCTCCACCTCGGCGATCGTCACCCGTCCCGCCATGGCGGCCAGCGGGTTGAAGTTGCGGGAGGACCTGCTGAAGACGAGGTTGCCGTGCCGGTCGCCCCTGGCGGCGCGGACCAGGGCGAAGTCCGTGCGGATCCCCCGCTCCAGGACGTACTCCGCACCGTCGAACTCCCGCACCTCCTTGGGCGGCGAGGCGAGCGCGACGCCGCCCCGGCCGTCGTAGCGCCACGGCAGTCCGCCCTCGGCGACCTGGGTGCCCACGCCCGCCGGGGTGTAGAAGGCGGGGATGCCGGCGCCGCCCGCGCGCAGCCGCTCGGCCAGCGTGCCCTGCGGGATCAGCTCCACCTCCAGCTCGCCGGACAGGTACTGGCGGGCGAACTCCTTGTTGGCGCCGATGTAGGAACCGGTCACCCTGGCGATCCGCCCGGCGGCCAGCAGCACCGCGAGGCCGGACTCCATCGCTCCGCAGTTGTTCGAGACCACGCCCAGACCGGCCGTCCCTCGCTCGTACAGCGCCTGGATCAGAACGTTCGGCACACCGCTCAGCCCGAAGCCGCCGACCGCGAGGGACGCGCCGTCCGGCACATCGGCCACCGCCTCCGGGGCCGTGGCGACCACCTTGTCCATCCGTGCAGCCCCATCTCTGTCATTAATCAGCGCACTGAGTATTTCCAGCGAAGTGTTTCTCACGCTGCCACCGGACCTCTGGACCGTCAAGACCTCCTGGTACATGGGATCCGGTCGGCAGACAGGCCGGCAGCCGGGTGGGTATCGTTCAGTGCACCAACGAATCGAGCAGGGGAGTGCACATGGCCGCGGTGGACCTCGCCACCCATCCCGGGCACCTGGCCCGGCGGCTTCAGCAGGCGCACTACCTGCTGTGGAACACCATGGTCTCGGAGGAGATCACCTCGCCGCAGTTCGCGGTCCTCAACGCGCTCGTCGCCGAGCCGGGCCTCGACCAGCGGACCGTGGGGGAGCGGGTGGGCCTGGACCGGTCGACGATCGCCGAGGTCATCAGCCGGCTCGGCCGCCGCGGGCTGCTGCACAAGGTGCGCGACCCGCAGGACGGCCGCCGCTTCCTGCTCCGCCTCACCGACGACGGGCTGCGCACCCACCGCAGGCTGGCCGTGCGCACGGCCCGGATGAACCAGGTCTTCCTCGCCCCGCTCTCCGCCGAGGAGCAGGCCGTCTTCTTCGACCTGATCCGCCGGGTCTCGGACGCGGCCGAGGGCCTGCGCAACCCGGCGGAGCCGCCGGCCGCGCAGCAGGGCTGAGCCGCCCACCGCTCAGCGTGGCTGGGGGCTGTACCCCGGCAGCCCGGGAGGGCCGACGCGCGGGGCGGTCCCCTGTGCTGCGGGGCGGTCCCCTGTACTGCGGAGGTCGGGAGGGCCGGCGCGCGGGCGGTCCCCAGGGCCGAACCGCAGCCGGTCAGGAGGGGGCCGCGGCGAACACCACCCACACCTGGCCCTCGGCGAAGTTCATCCGGCCGCCGTCCGCCGTTGTGAACGCCGTACCGTCGGTCGCGGACGGCCGGGACCAGGCGGCGTCGAAGGACCGTCCGTCCCGCAGCACCTCGGCCTTCCCCGAGCCGACCGTCTCGGTGTAGGGCGAGTTGCTGCCGAGCACGTCGTGGTACGCGGAGGAACGGATCTTCACGTACTGCACGACGACCGTCGCGGGCGCGGGCCGCCCGCCCTCGGCCGTCACCGTGGGCGTGCCGTCCATCGCCACGAGCCAGCCGCCGCGCCGTGCGGACCAGGTGAAAGTGAAGCGCGCCGCCGGATAGCGCACGCTCCGGGAGGCCGCGGGCGTGCCGCCGGAGGGCGCCGGGCCGTACTGGAAACCGGTGGTCAGCGCGGCCCGGCCCGGGGCGGTGGACAGCAGCCGGGCGGGGTGCAGATAGAGGTTGTGCGGCGCGGCCCTGCCGGGTGCGCGGTAGTAGGCGTCGGCGGCCTCGTCGGGCGACTCGGCGCGCACGGGCGCCCGGTGGATCAGCGGCAGCAGCCTGCGCTGGGCCCCCGAGAACGCCAGGGTCGGCTCGTCGAACTGGCGCAGCAGCTCCAGGTCGGACTCGCGGGCGCTGCGCACCGGCCCGACCGCCTTCGGGAGCTTGCTGGCGTACACCGCCAGCAGACGGCTCAGGCCGCCCTCGACCTGCTCCGCATACACGATGTCCGCCGCGCCGAGTCCCGTCTGCGGGCGGGCCGCGGTCACATTGTCGATCTTCACGGCGAGCGGCGAGCCGGCCGCGGCCGTGGGGCCCGCCGAGCTGGTCGGTGCCGGGCTGGTACGGCGCGGGGCGCGGGCGTCGTCCGGCGGGCGGTGCCGTGTGCAGCCCGCCGTCAGGGAGGCCGTCAGCAGGGTGGCGACCAACGCCGCCGTCAGTACGGTGCCTCGTGTGCGTGCCCTGTGCCCCTTGCCCACCACTGCCACCCCGTTCGTATCTGTCGATTGTGTGCTCATCGGGTCACCGCAGGCCATACCCGGTCAGTACCGGTCGTGCGCGTTCAATGGGCCGAACGGGCTCACCGTGTGATCCCGACGAAGGCACCCCTGCCGCGAAGGGCCCGACTAGGAAGCGCCCTCCCCGGTTCCCAGGATTTCCGCGTGGTCGTAGCGCACCGGTTCCTCCAGCTGGGCGTAGGTGCAGCTGTCCGGGGTACGGTCCGGACGCCAGCGGCGGAAGCGCGCCGTGTGCCGGAACCGGGCGCCGTTCTCCATGTGGTCGTAGGCCACCTCCGCGACCCGCTCCGGCCTGAGCGGCACCCACGACAGGTCCTTCTTGCCGGACCAGCGGCTCGGCGCCCCGGGCAGCCGGGCCGTCTCATGGGCCGCCTCCTCCGCCCAGGCCGCCCACGGATGACCGGTCACGTCGCCCATGCGCAGCGGCTCCAGCTCCCCGACCAGCTCGGCGCGCCGCTTCATGGGGAAGGCGGCCGACACGCCCACGTGCTGGAGGGCGCCCCGCTCGTCGTACAGGCCCAGCAGCAGCGAGCCCACCACCGGGCCGCTCTTGTGCAGCCGGTAGCCCGCCACGACGACGTCCGCCGTCCGCTCGTGCTTGATCTTGAACATGGCCCGCTCGTCCTGCAGGTACCGCAGGGTGAGCGGCTTGGCCACGACCCCGTCCAGGCCGGCACCCTCGTACTGCTCGAACCACCGGTGCGCCACCTCCGTGTCCGTGGTGGCCGGCGCCAGATGGACCGGGGCGCTCACCCCGGCCAGCGCACGGTCCAGCAGGGCCCTACGGTCGGTCAGCGGCACGTCGAGCAGCGATTCGTCGTCCAGCGCCAGCAGATCGAAGGCGACGAACGACGCCGGCGTCCTCTCGGCCAGCATCCGGACCCGTGAGTCCGCCGGATGGATCCGCTCGGTCAGCGCGTCGAAGTCCAGCCGCCCCTCCCGTGCGATCACGATCTCCCCGTCCAGCACGCACCGCCCGGGCAGCCGCTCCTTGAGTGCCGCCACCAGCTCCGGAAAGTACCTGGTCAGCGGCTTCCCGGTGCGACTGCCCAGCTCGACCTCGGCACCGTCGCGGAACACGATCGCCCGGAACCCGTCCCACTTCGCCTCGTAGTGCATGCCCGGCGGGATCTTCGCCACCGACTTGGCGAGCATCGGCTTCACAGGCGGCATCACCGGCAGATCCATGCCTCCGATTCTGCTCGCATACATCCCTGGATGCCCGGTATGCGTGGTGTGTCCGTCACGCCTACCGTGGCCGCATGGGCGAAGCGGTGGAACTGGACGTGGCCGGCCGGACCGTACGGCTGTCCAGCCCGAGCAAGGTCTTCTTCCCGGAGCGCGGATTCACCAAGCTGGACCTCGCCCGGTACTACGCCCGCGTCGGCCCCGGCATCCTGCGCGCCCTGCGCGACCGCCCGACCACACTCCAGCGGTATCCGGACGGCGTCGACGGCGAGTGGTTCTATCAGAAGCGCGCCCCCAAGGGCATGCCCGACTGGATCCCCACGGCCCACATCACCTTCCCCAGCGGCCGCAGCGCGGACGAGATGTGCCCCACCGAGGAGGCCGCCGTGGTGTGGGCCGCCCAGTACGGCACGCTCACCTTCCATCCCTGGCCGGTCCGCCGCGCCCATGTCGACCACCCCGACGAACTCCGCATCGACCTCGACCCGCAGCCCGGCACCGACTACGAGGACGCCGTGCGCGCCGCCCACGAACTGCGCGCCGTCCTCCACGAGTTCGGCGGCCTGCGCGGCTGGCCCAAGACCTCCGGCGGCCGTGGCCTGCATGTCTTCGTGCCCATCGAACCGCGCTGGACCTTCACCCAGGTGCGGCGCGCCGCGATCGCGGTCGGCCGGGAGATGGAACGCCGGATGCCCGACCAGGTGACCATCAAGTGGTGGAAGGAGGAGCGCGGCGAGCGCATCTTCGTCGACTACAACCAGACCGCCCGCGACCGCACCATCGCCTCCGCCTACTCCGTACGACCCCGCCCGCACGCCCCCGTCTCCGCGCCCCTGCGCTGGGAGGAGATCGGCGAGGCCCACCCCCGCGACTTCGACCTCGCCACCATGCCGGCCCGCTTCGCCGAACTCGGTGACGTGCACGCCGACATGGACGACCACGCCTTCTCCCTGGACGCCCTCCTGGAACTGGCCCGCCGCGACGAACACGACCACGGCCTCGGCGATCTGCCGTACCCGCCGGAGTACCCGAAGATGCCGGGCGAACCCAAGCGGGTCCAGCCGAGCCGGGCGCGGCGGGAGGAGACGTCCTGACGGTCCTGCCTCGCACATGGCCCCTGGAACCGTCGTTGACGTGCCGAGAGGGGGAGCAGACCGGCTCCTCGCCTTCCGGCCCTACGACCGGACCGCACCGCGGCTATCCTGATCGCCAGCCGCCGATGAGGAGTCCAGAAGTGACCGAGGCAGTGTCGCGTCCCACGCTGGAGGCCGTGGCCGCGCGGGCCGGTGTGTCCCGGGCCACCGTGTCCCGGGTGGTCAACGGCGGGGACGGTGTCAGGGAGCCCCTCGCCGCACGGGTCCGGCAGGCGGTCGAGGAACTCGGCTACGTACCCAACCAGGCGGCGCGCAGTCTGGTCACCAAGCGGCACGACGCCGTCGCGGTCGTCATCGCCGAGCCCGAGGTCCGGGTCTTCGCCGACCCCTTCTTCGCGCTGCAACTGCGGGGTATCAGCAAGGAGCTGACGGCCCACGACAACCAGCTCGTGCTGCTGCTGACCGAGGGACGCGCCGACCACGCACGGGTGGCCCGCTACCTCGCCGGGGGCCATGTCGACGGCGCGCTCGTCTTCTCCCTGCACCTCGACGACCCGCTGCCCGGCCTGATCCGGAACGCGGGCGTGCCCACGGTGTTCGGCGGCCGGCCCGACTGGAGCGACGGCACCCCCGGCCCGGTCTACGTGGACAGCGACAACCGCGGTGGCGCCCGCGCGGCCGTACGCCATCTCGTCGGCCTCGGCCGGACCCGGATCGCGCACATCACCGGCGCGCTGGACCAGACCTCGGCGGTGGACCGGCTCGACGGCTACCGGGACGTCGTGGGCGACGGCGACCCGCGGCTCGTCGTGGAGAGCGACTTCACCGCGGGCGGCGGCGAACGCGCCATGCGAGAACTCCTGGAGCGCTGCCCGGACGTCGACGCGGTGTTCGCCGCCAATGACCTCACCGCGCTCGGTGCCCTGCGCGTGCTCCGTGAGAGCGGACGGCGCGTGCCCGAGGACGTGGCCGTGATCGGGTTCGACGACGTGCTGCCCGTCGCGGAACAGGCAGAGCCGCCCCTCACCACGGTCCGTCAGGACATCCAGGAGATGGGCCGCCTGATGGCCCGCCTCCTGCTGAGCGGCCCGGCCGCCCGACCCGGCCGGGCCGACGAGAACCTGGTGGACGCGGTGGGTGCGGGGGCTGCGGTGGACGGGGGCGGTGCGGTGGACGTGCGGCAGGCGCGGGATGCGGTGGACTCGGGAGCGTCCGGCGTGATCCTGCCGACCACGCTGATACGCCGCGAGTCCGCCTAGGCCAGGCCGCGAGTCCGCTAGGCCGCACGTCCGCCCAGGCTGCATGTCCGACTGCGCCGCACCTCCGCCCAGGCCGCACGGCCGACTGCGCCGCAGGTCCGCCGGCCTCGCGTCCACCCGGACGGCAAGTCGGCCTGGACCTCAGCCCTGCGGCGGCTCGCTCTTGATCACCGCGAAGCGGGCGCCGTACGGGTCGGCGAGCTTGGCCATACGGCCGACACCCTCCAGGGTCGTCGCCGGCATGCGGACCGTGCCGCCCAGCTGCTGTGCCTTCCCGACGACGGCGTCCGTGTCCTCGACCTCGAAATAGGGCAGCCAGTAGGCGCCCGCCTCCGCCTCCGTCGGGTCGTCGGCCAGCGGGACCACCCCGCCGAACATCGCGTCCTCCCCGGCGTCGCCCGGGTTGACGCAGGTGTATGTGCCGCCCGGGAACGGCACGCCCGAGGTCTCCAGCCCGAGGACCTTGTGGTAGAACGCGGCGGCCGCGGCGATGTCCGGCGTGTACAGCTCGACCCAGCACAGCGCGCCCGGTTCGTTCGCCGCGTCCACGCCCTTGGTCTGTCCGGGCTGCCAGATCCCGAACGGCACACCCGCCTGGTCGGCCAGAACCGCCATGTGCCCCTGGCCCATCACGTCCATGGGCTGGAACAGCACGCTGCCGTGCGCCTGTTCGGCGGCCTTGGCGGTGGCCTGCGCGTCCGCGCTCTGGAAGTACACCGTCCAGGCCGGCGGACCCTGCTCCGGTCCGGTCTGCATACCGCCGGCGACGGTCCTGCCGTCCAGCTGGAAGAAGCCGTAGCCGCCGGCGTCCGGCCCCGCCGACCGGAACCGCCAGCCGAACAGACCGCCGTAGAAGGCCTGGGCGCCGTCGATGTCAGGGGTGCCGACGTCGAGCCAGTTGGGAGCGCCGTCGACGAAACGGGTGGTGAGCATCTTCGCCCTCCTTGGAAGCGGGCCTGTGAGAGGGGTCCTGTCCGCTGCACTGCAGAGTCTTGCACCGCCCACTGACAATCGCTGCCGGAGCACCACCGCGCGCCGGGCCGATACGCCCCGTCGCCCCGGGCCGCCCCCCAGGGCCTTCGCAGGACTCTCCGGGTTTTCGTACCGATCCCGCGCGCCGCCGTGCGGTGGCGCGTTCCGGGGGAGCATGATCGGGGCGGCCCAGGGGCCCCGGCTGCGTCGTTGACCCGGCGTTGATCGAACGTTTTTCGCCGCACGGCACGATCCTGACCATGCACATCGAAACGATCACCCCGGCCGACACCGCTTGGCAGGCTCAGGCCCTGTGCGCGCAGACCGGGGCGGATTTCTTCTTTCCCGAGCCCGGCAGCTCGGTGCGCGAGGCGAAGCGCATCTGCGGCATGTGCGAGATGCGCTCCGCGTGCCTCGACTACGCGCTCGACAACGACGAACGCTTCGGCGTCTGGGGCGGCCTGTCCGAGAAGGAGCGGCTCGCCCTGCGGCGCGCGTCCTCCTGATTCCCCGGCCGGCGGGAGGCGCGCGTGTCCGGCCGCCGGAAAACCGTGTCCGACGGTATCCGCCGGGCGGTTAGGATCCGGGGGCGCGTCCGGACGTAGCGCAGAGGCAGGCGCACCGCATGGCATGCGGGACACACCGGTTCGAATCCGGTCGTCCGGACGCGCGTCTGCCGGTCCCGTAGAGCAGAGGCAGACTCGCCGCCTTCTCAGGGCGGTCACGCCGGTTCGAATCCGGTCGGGACCACAGCGGTACGACGGACACGGCGGGTGGGGCGGGACGGATGGACGAGGCGACCGGTACGACGGTCACGGACGGGGCGGTCAGTGGTGCTCCGGTGACCTTGGGGGCGGTCGGCGAGGCTCCGGTCACCGTGGGGGCGGCGGTCGGCGAGTCGTCGGTCCCTGACGGGGCGGTCGACGAGGCTCCGGTCACCGAGGCGGCGGTCGACGAGGCCGAGCTGGCGGTCTTCCACCGGACGGTGGGCAGGCTGCGGGCGCTGCCCGTCGACGACCCGGTGCGGCTGAGGGCCGAACAGGTGGCCGCGTCCTTCGCCCGGGACGGACGGCTCAGGCGCCGCAAGGCACGGGACGCACACGCCTCGGCGGCCGACGCCGCGGCGATGGCCGCGACCGCCACCGGCGCCCTCGACCGCCGCGAGGACGCGCCGTTGACCGGGCCGGGAGCCATCGGAGTCTTCCACAGGCCGCGTACCTGTTACGTCTGCAAGGCGGCCTATCGACGAGTCGACTCCTTCTACCATCTGCTCTGCCCCCGCTGCGCGGCCGACAACACCGCCCGCCGTGCCCTGAGCACCGACCTGACCGGCCGCCGTGTGCTGCTCACCGGCGGCAGGGTGAAGATCGGCTTCCAGCTGGCCCTGATGATGCTCCGCGACGGTGCGGAACTGCTGGTGACCTCGCGCTTCCCGCACGACACCGTGCGCCGCTTCCGGGCCGCGCCGGGCAGCGAAGGCTGGCTGGACCGGCTCACCGTCCTCGCCGTCGACCTGCGTGATCCGCGCCAGGTGCTCGGCCTGTGCGAGGACCTCGTACAGCGGGACCAGCCGTTGGACATCCTGGTCAACAACGCCGCCCAGACGGTCCGGCGACCGCCCGAGTCGTACGCGCTGCTCGCCGCGGGTGAACACGGCACGCTGCCCCCGGGCGCGCGGCAGGCGCCCGGGTTCTCCCCGGCCGGGACGCTGCCGGGCTCGGCCTGGGCCCTGCCCGTGATGCTGCGGGAGGCCGACGAGGCCGGGCTGCTGCCGGATCCGTCCCCGGAGAACTCCTGGTCGGCACGGCTCGGCGCGCTCGATCCGGCCGAGGTCCTGGAGACCCAGCTCGTCAACGCGCTCGCCCCGGCCCTGCTCTGCGACCGCCTGCTGCCGCTGTTGCTCGCCGCACCGCACCCGCGCCGCTACGTCGTCAACGTGACCGCGGTGGAGGGCCGTTTCGCCGTCCGCAACAAGACGGCGGGCCATCCCCACACCAACATGGCCAAGGCCGCACTGAACATGCTCACCCGCACGAGTGCCGCCGAACTCGCCGAGCAGGGTGTGCACATGTGCGCCGTCGACACCGGCTGGATCACCGACGAGAACCCGGCGCCGAAGAAGGCCCGGATGGCGGACGCGGGCTTCCGCACCCCGCTGGACGTGGTGGACGGCGCGGCCCGGGTCTACGACCCCATCGTGCGCGGCGAGGCCGGCGACCCGGTGTCCGGGGTGTTCCTGAAGGACTACCGGGAGGCGGAGTGGTGAGCGAGGAGGCGCGGAGTGGTGCGCGAGGAGGGAGAGCGGACGTCCGGGACCGCCGGCGTGCTCGCGGCCGTGACGCGTCCCCTGGCCACCCTCAGCACCCGCGTTCCCGCGCCGCCGTTCCCGCCGGGCGCGGCGGCGCAGCGCGCACCGTACGGCACCGCCGGACGAGCAGTGAGCGGGGGCGGGTCGGACCACCGGCCCGCGCCCGCTCAGTCGCGTCGCATCGTCGTGAAGACCTCTGTCCAGAACCGCTGGTGTTTCTCCGACGCGCCCACCAGACAGGTCGCCCGCAGTTTGGCCGGCAGCAGGTGCACCAGGCGGGCCACCGCCCCCCCCGGTGCTTCTTCAGCTGTGAAAGCTCTGCGTTGGCGAGGATCTGGTGGACGGTGTCGCTGTCGTCGCCGCCCTCGGTGGACTGCTCGGCGTCCCGGTGGAGGCGTCTCTCCCAGGCGTCGATGTCACGGGGCGACCACCGCCGGGTCCGCGGGGCGGTACCGCTCCACCGCCCGGCGGTCGGCGAGGTCCACCACCGGCGCGCGCGGCCGTCCCCGCTCTCCGTACGTCATGTGCCGGCCCCCCGTGCCGTGAGTCCCCCGTGCGGTGTTCCCCTGTGCGGTGATTCCCCCGTGCCTCCTTGGTACCAGTCCGCACTGACAACGGGCCAAGGCATTACGCTCGGCGGCAAGGGCGGGGTCGTAGCGCAGAGGCAGGCGCGTCGGTCTCCGGAACCGGAACACGCTGGTTCGAATCCAGCCGCCCCGCCCCCTTCCAGCCGCTCCGCCCCCTCGGCCTCTGCGACGGCCTCTCCGGCCGCTCCGCTCCCTCGTCCTCTGCGGCCGCCCGGCCCCCCGGCCGCTCAAGCCGCCCCGCTCCCTCGGCCGCCTCAGGCGATGGCGCCGGCGGTCGCGATCAGCTCCGGTGCCGTGCCGTGGAAGGTGTCGACGAGCTGGGCCAGCACCGCCCAGGCCTCCACGCGATCCCCCAAGTGGTCCCGCACGAGCGGGCGCAGGGCGTCCTCGGCCTCCTGAGCCCGTCCCGGGAACAGTACCTGCCCCAGGGACAGCACCTGGAGCACCTGTGCGGCGGAGCGGTGCGTCGTCGCGTAGTCGGCGG
This sequence comes from Streptomyces sp. NPDC107581, assembly GCF_055657175.1. Classification (NCBI taxonomy): domain Bacteria; kingdom Bacillati; phylum Actinomycetota; class Actinomycetes; order Kitasatosporales; family Streptomycetaceae; genus Streptomyces; species Streptomyces sp. NPDC107581. The sequence goes on along the minus strand of NZ_JBVKBH010000002.1, from coordinate 513,600 downwards.
GGCCGCCGAGAATCCCGGCCTGTCGCACGCGGTGTGCGAACTTGGGATGCGAACCGAACTGAGCGCGCAGTGCCGGCGGGCAGTCGGGGCGCACGGACAGGGCCCAGCGGGCGTACCCGGGCAGCGGGCGTTCGGCGTCGGCAGCGGCCACGGTCGCCCAGTCGGCAGCCGTGAGGACCATCGACGCCGCCGCGCGGGCCGCGCCCATGGACTCGGCGGCACGCAGGGCGCCGACGAGCCCGAGGCGGACGTAACTCTCCGGTGTCCCGGGCTCCTCGCCGTGCAGGGTGGGGTGGACCGGGACGGGCTCGGTGCGCCCGGCGCCGAACGGCACGCCCCGGGCGATGGCCCGCCGCAGGCCGGCGCCGGTGTCGATGAACCGCCACACCACCGCGTTGAGTTCGGGGTCGTCCTCCTGCAGCACCCACAGCACCACCGAGGCGGGCAGCGCGTTCGCCCACTGCCATGCGCGGTACAGCCGCCGGCGGACCGCCTCGGGGTCCTCGGGCCCGGGCAATCCGGTGCGCTCCCGGATCCGCCCGGCGGTCTCGTCGTCGATCAGGCGCAGCAGAAAGCCCGTCGCCTGCTCGGCCCTGGTGTGATCACGCATGCGGGCATGATGCCGCAGGCCACCGACAGTCCGCACCGGTGATTCCGCACGCGCGCGCAGGGCATCGAAACGGATCGCGCGTACCGCTTCGAAACGGATCGTGCGCACGGCACCGAAACGGATCGCGCGCGTACCGCTTCGAAACGGATCGGCCGCGTCCATGGGTGAGCGGAGCGGCCGGGCCGGGCGGCGTTCAGGTCGGCGCACTCGTGGGTGATCGGAGCAGCCACACCCGTCGGCGAGCCGATCAGCCCTGCCCCTGCGTGAGCGGTGGGCCCGGCCGCCGGATCGGCTGCCGGGCCCACCGCTCACCCGGGCTCTGCTCAGGCCCCGGCCCGCGCCGCCATCCGCGCCTTGCGCGCCGCCAGCTTCTCGTCGAACTTCAGGGCCTCCGCGTCCAGGCCGCCCATGTACAGACCGAGTTCCTCCTGCGCCTGGCGGCCCTCCGGGCCGAGGCCGTCGATCTCCATGATCTTCAGGAAGCGCAGCACGGGCTGGAGGACGTCGTCGTGGTGGATGCGGAGGTTGTAGACCTCACCGATCGCCATCTGCGCCGCGGCGCGCTCGAAGCCGGGGATCCCGTGGCCGGGCATGCGGAAGTCGACCACGACGTCCCGGACCGCCTGCATGGTCAGGTCGGGCGCGAGCTCGAAGGCGGCCTTCAGGAGGTTGCGGTAGAAGACCATGTGCAGGTTCTCGTCGGTCGCGATGCGGGCCAGCATGCGGTCGCAGACCGGGTCGCCCGACTGGTGGCCCGTGTTGCGGTGCGAGATCCGCGTCGCCAGCTCCTGGAAGGCGACGTAGGCGACCGAGTGCAGCATCGAGTGCCGGTTGTCGGACTCGAAGCCCTCGCTCATGTGGGCCATCCGGAACTGCTCCAGTTTGTCCGGGTCCACCGCGCGCGAGGCGAGCAGGTAGTCGCGCATCACGATGCCGTGCCGGCCCTCCTCGGCCGTCCAGCGGTGCACCCAGGTGCCCCAGGCGCCGTCGCGGCCGAAGAGCGAGGCGATCTCGTGGTGGTAGCTGGGGAGGTTGTCCTCCGTCAGGAGGTTCACGACGAGGGCGATCCGGCCGATCTCCGTCACCTTGGACTGTTCCTTGTCCCAGGCCTCGCCGTCCTCGAACAGGCCGGGGAAGTTGCGGCCGTCGCTCCAGGGCACGTACTCGTGCGGCATCCAGTCCTTGGCGACCTTCAGATGCCGGTCCAGTTCGGTCTCGACCACTTCCTCCAGCGCGTACAGCAGCCGCGCGTCGGTCCACACGGACGGGCTGCCGAGGTGAGGGGAGGTGATCGTCACGGGAACTCCAGGGGGACGCCGAACAAAGGGGGAGAGACTGGGGTGGCCCGGCGAGCGGTGCCGGAAACCTACGAGATCGTAGGCTACGAAGCCGTAGGTTACGAAGCCGTAGGTTAAGTTCGCTGTAAAGACTGCTGATCAGCAGCGCCGCACCGGCTTTTGAGGGCATGCCAAACGGCCCCGGGACCCGCAGGTCCCGGGGCCGTCGGAGCGACGGGACCACCCGGTCAGGCGTACAGCTCCGGGGCGTTCGGAGCGACGCGGTCACCCGGTCAGGCGTACAGCTCCCGCAGCCGCACCGAGAGGCAGGTCACACAGCCTTCGAGCTTCTCGAACTCGCTGATGTCCACCGTGACCACCTCGTGGCCGAGACCGGTCAGCAGCTCCGCCGTCTTCGGGGCGCTCGCCGCCATGAGCAGCCTGTGGCCGCCGAGCAGCACCACGTGTGCACCGGACTCCTCCGGCACCGACAGGAAGCCCGGGAACAGTGACGGCCGGTCCACCTTCGGGATGTGTCCGACGACCGTGCCGTCCGGCAGTGCGGTGACCGCCGACTTCAGGTGCAGCACCTTGCTCACGGGTACGGGTACCACGCGTGCGCCGAGCGGCTCGAAGGCGGCCCGCAGCTGCTGCACGCCGGCCACGTTGGTGCGCCCGCCCCGGCCCACGTAGACGGTGTCGCCGACCTTCAGGACGTCACCGCCGTCCAGGGTGCCAGGCTCCCATATCCAGTTCACCGAGCAGCCGAGCCGCGCCACCGCCTCCTCGACGCCCGCGGTCTCCGCCCGCCGTGACTCCGCACCGGGCCGGGTGATCAGCGCGACGTTCTTGTACATCACGACGGTGTCCTCGACGAACACCGAGTCCGGGCAGTCGTCCTCCGGGTCGACCTCGATCGTCTCCCAGCCGTGCGTGCCGAGGGCCTCGACGTACGCCTCCCACTGCCGGGCGGCGAGCTCCACGTCGACCTTCTCCCGCTCGACGTGCGTCACCAGACCCTCGGCGAGGCGGGGGCTGGGACGGCGGACGAGCGCCTTCTTGCTGGGCACGAGGGACCTTTCGAATCGGCGGTGCGCGGCGGCACCCGGGACACGGTGCCGCCGCGCCATCATGCAGGGCCGCCCGGCCCGCACGAAACCCCGGGTGTCAGGCCGTGGCCCTCCTGAGGTGCTCCGCCGTGACCGACCCGGGGGCCGCGAGCAGCTGCCGCGGGGTCCCCTGGAAGATCACCTCACCGCCGTCCCGGCCGCCCCCGGGGCCGAGGTCGATGATCCGGTCGGCGCGCCGGACCACGTCCAGGTTGTGCTCCACGACCCCCACCGTGTTGCCGGCGTCCACCATCCGGTCCATCAGGGCGAGCAGTCCGTCCACGTCCGCCATGTGCAGTCCGGTCGTCGGCTCGTCCAGGACGAACACGGTGCCCGTCCGGTGCAGTCGGGCGGCCAGCCGGATCCGCTGCCGTTCGCCCCCGGAGAGGGTGGACAGCGGCCGGCCGAGCGAGAGGTGGGTGAGGCCGACGTCGCACAGGGCGCGTAGCGGACGAACGAGGTGAACGTCTCGTTCAGCTGACGCTGCGACTCGACCGCGAGGGTGTCGAAGACCAGCGACGACTTCCCCGATCCCGAAACGCCGGTGAACACGGTCAGCCGGCCTTTCGGGATCCGCAGGTCGATGTTCTTGAGGTTGTTCTCCCGGGCTCCGGTGATGGTGATGAAATCGGGCATACCCCGAAGCTAGGCGGGATACCCGACATCCCCTGGCGTGATTTCCTTCAGTTCTCCCTCCTCCATCAGCAGCCATCGCGTGATCCCGATCGACTCCAGGAACGGCAGGTCGTGGCTGGCCACGAGCAGCGCGCCCTCGTACGACTCCAGGGCCGAGGTCAGCTGCCGGACGCTCGCCATGTCGAGGTTGTTGGTCGGCTCGTCGAGCAGGAGCAGCTGGGGTGCGGGCTCGGCGAGCATCAGCGCGGCCAGGGCCGCGCGGAAACGCTCGCCGCCCGAGAGCGTGCCGGCCCGCTGGTCGGCCCGCGCGCCCCGGAACAGGAAGCGGGCCAGGCGCGCCCGGATCCGGTTGTTGGTGGCGCCCGGCGCGAACCGGGCCACGTTCGCGGCGACCGTCAGCTCGTCGTCCAGCACGTCCAGGCGCTGCGGCAGGAACCGCAGTGGGACGTGCGCCGTCGCTTCGCCCGCCACCGCCGCCAGCTCCCCGGCGACGGTCCGCAGCAGCGTCGTCTTGCCGGCGCCGTTGCGGCCGACGAGCGCGATCCGCTCCGGGCCGCGCAGATCGAGGATCCCCTCGGCGCGGGACCCGTGGGCCAGCTCCAGGTTCTCCAGGGTGAGCACCTGGCGGCCCGGCGGGACGGCGGTGTACGGCAGATCGACGCGGATCTCGTCGTCGTCCCGTACGGCCTCCACCGCCTCGTCCAGCCGCTCCCTGGCCTCGGTGAGCTTCTCCTCGTGCATGATGCGGTGCTTGCCCGCGGACTCCTGGGCGGCGCGTTTGCGCGCGCCCATGACGATCTTCGGCTCGCGTTTGCTGTCCCACATCTTCTGGCCGTACCGCTTGCGGCGGCTCAGCTTGACCTGGGCGTCGGCGAGTTCGCGCTGCTGCTTGCGCACGTCCGCCTCGGCCACGCGCACCATCCGCTCGGCCGCCTCCTGTTCCACGCTCAGGGCCTCCTCGTAGGCGGAGAAGTTGCCGCCGTACCAGGTGATCTCCCCGGAGCGCAGATCCGCGATCTGATCGACCAGGTCCAGCAGTTCACGGTCGTGGCTGACGACCACGAGCACGCCCGGCCAGGCGGCGACGGCCGCGTACAGCCGCCGGCGCGCGAACAGGTCCAGATTGTTGGTGGGCTCGTCCAGGAGCAGGACGTCCGGGCGGCGCAGCAGCAGCGCCGCCAGGCGCAACAGCACGGACTCGCCGCCGGACACCTCGCCGACGGTGCGGTCCAGGCCGAGGTGGCCGAGACCGAGTTCGCCGAGGGTGACGAGGGCCCGCTCCTCGACGTCCCAGTCGTCGCCGAGCGTCTCGAAGTGCTCCTCGGCGGCGTCGCCCGCCTCGATGGCGTGCAGGGCGGCCCGCCGGGCGGCGATGCCGAGGACCTCGTCGACGCGGAGCGCGGTGTCGAGCGTGACGTTCTGCGGCAGGTGGCCGACCTCGCCGGTCACCTTGACGGTGCCTTCGGCCGCGGTGAGTTCGCCGGCGAGCAGCTTCAACAGGGTTGACTTCCCGGATCCGTTGACACCGACGAGTCCGGTCCGGCCGGGGCCGAAGGCGGTGTCGAGGCCGTCGAAGACAGGGGTGCCGTCGGGCCAGGCGAAGGACAGGGAAGTGCAGGTCAGGGAAGTAGACATAAGGGCCTCGCGGTTGCTGGGTGCGGTCTGGGGGCGCATGTCGAGACACCGCGAGGCAGAAACCGAAAGACCTGGAGCACAGAAAAAGGCCTGTGCCGGAGGACGGCTCGGACGCCAAGGTCGTACGCCACGCACACCTCACCGGTGTGAAACGCGGTGTCTCAAGACCTCAGACGAGCAACGTCCTTCTCCAATCGACGGCAACAGAACCTTCTACACCGTACGAGGAGGCTGGGAACGCTGTCAACGCGATTAAATGCGCCTGCTCCCGGCGGCGTTCTCGGCGGCGTTCTTGGCGGGATTCCCGGCGGCCCGTGATCCCGTCGGATCCCGGCCGGCCTCCGCCCTGCCGACCACTGTCCGGCCCGCCCGCACATGACGCTGCAGCACCTGTCCCTGGAGCCCGCCCACGCCGTGGGGGCGGCCTCCGGCGCGCCGTCGGTCGTCGAGCGGGGCGCGACCGCGGGGGAGTAGGGGAGGGGCGGCGGGCGCGACTACGGGGCGCTGACCGGCACGACCGCGAGGAGCCGACGGGCACTCCAGGAGGAGCCGGATGCGGGGAGCCGACGGGCACTCCGCGAGGAGCCGGATGCGCCGCTCACCCGCGGGCACTGCCTCAGCAGGCGTCCCGCATCAGCTCGGCCAGGCCGTGGTCGAGGTCCAGCTGGAGGTGCTCGAGGCCGACCGGCACCAGGTCGCCGGTCGCCTCCAGGAACCGCCGGATCTCGCCGGACCGCACATGCACGATCGCGGTGCCCTCGGGCGCGTGGAACTCCAGAACGGTGCGGTCGTAGCCGTAGGGCCGCACCCGGACGTCCCCGAAGCCCTCCGGGGCCTGCAGCCCGGCCGCGAGGAGTTCGCGGGAGAAGGTCCAGCAGACCTCGACGCCTTCCAGGGTGGCCGGGGCCGGGAACGTCATACGGACGGCGAACGGGTCGTTCCGGTCGTAGCACAGCGTGGCGGGAATGTTAGGCATGCGCGGCGCGGCGGCGACGAGGCGGGCCTCTACGGGCTGCTCGATGACAGTGGACAAGGCCTTGCTCCCTCGTGACGGCTGGACGTACTTCCGGGCGTGTCAGGCCTGGCACTGGAAGAGACGACGGAATCGGCCGATGCGTGCACACCGGGAACGAGTGACCTCGGTCACCGTGTCCATGCGCGACTTTCGGCCAAAGAGATCCTCTGGACGGCGGCGGGCCGGTGGGCTAGCTTCGCCGGCCATGAGGCGCTTGGGGAGCACGCGACGCAGGGGACGGACGGGCCGGCTGGCGGCGGCGGGGGTGGCGTGCGGGGCGGCGCTGGCCGCGCTGACGGTCCCGGCCGCCGAGGCGCGGCCGCTCGGGCACGGGACCGTGCACTGGGCCGAGAAGGACAGCGGCACCCCGCAGGTGCGCTACCGCGGCCTGGCCGCCGTCGACCGCCACACCGCCTGGCTGGCCGGTACGGCCGGCACCGTCCTGCGGACGACCGACGGCGGGACGAGCTGGCGGAACGTCTCGCCACCCGGCGCGGCCGACCTGGAGTTCCGGGACGTCGAGGCGTTCGACGCACGGCACGCGGTGGTCCTGGCCATCGGCGAGGGCGAGGCCTCGCGTGTCTACCGCACCGACGACGGCGGGCTGACCTGGACCGAGTCCTTCCGCAACACCGACCCGAAGGCCTTCTACGACTGCCTCGCCTTCTTCGACCGCCGTCACGGCATCGCCATGAGCGACCCCGTGGACGGCAGGTTCCGCATCCTGTCCACCGGGGACGGCGGCCGCTCCTGGCGGGTGATGCCGGCCGCCGGCATGCCGGCCGCGCTGGACGGCGAGGCGGGCTTCGCCGCGAGCGGCCAGTGCCTGGTCACCTCGGGCCGCAAGGACGTCTGGCTGGCCACCGGCGGCGGCGCCCACGCGCGCGTGCTGCACTCCGCCGACCGCGGACTGAACTGGACGGCCGCCGACACGCCCGTCCCGGCGGGCGACGCGGCCAAGGGCGTCTTCGCGCTCGCCTTCCGCGACCGCACCCACGGTCTCGCGGTCGGCGGCGACTACCGCCCCGACCAGTCCTCGCCGCAGGCCGCCGCGGTCACCCCGGACGGCGGCCGCACCTGGCGCCCGGCCGCCACCCCGCCGCCGGCCTACCGCTCAGGCGCCGCCTGGCTCCCGCACAGCAGCAGTGCCGCGCTCGCCGTCGGTCCCACCGGCACCGACCTGACCACCGACGGCGGCCGCAGCTGGCGGACCATCGACGCCGGTTCGTACGACACGGTGGACTGCACGCCCGACCTGAGCTGCTGGGCGGCCGGGGAGAAGGGACGGGTGGCCCGCCTGGAACGCTGACGTACGGGGCCGGATCGCGGGTACTCGTTCCCTGCCTCACCGGACCGAGGAGAGGAGCGGTCATGCCACGCGGTTCCAGCCCCAAGCGGGAACGTCAGTACGAGCACATCAAGGAGAGCGCGCGGGAGCGGGGCGAGAGCCCGCAGCGTGCCGAGGAGATCGCCGCGCGGACGGTCAACAAGGAACGCGCCCGCTCCGGGGAGTCCAGGACCGCGAGCCGCAGTTCGATCCAGGACATGTCGTCCGGCGAGCGCGGCGGCAAGCGGTCGGGCAAGGGGTCCCAGGGCCCGACCTACGACCAGCTGTACAACGAGGCCAGGCAGCGCGGCATCGAGGGCCGTTCGGACATGAACAAGGCGCAGCTGCAGCGCGCGCTGAACGCCAGGAAGAGCTGACCCTCCCGGCTCAGCCCAGGGTCTGCCGGTGGCGTGCCAGCTCGGGGGCGGTCTTCGTGGCGACGAACTCCGTGACGCGGTACTCGCACACCCCGGCGGCCACGAACGGATCGCCCGCGACGACCTCCTCGATATGGGCACGGTCCCGCGCGACGGCCAGGATCACCCCGCCGTCGCGGGGGTTCTTGCGCCCGGAGGCCAGGAAGGAGCCCCTGTCGTACTGCTCTTCCAGCCAGGTCACGTGCGCCGGCAGAACGGCGTCCACGGCATCGAGCGGGGCGGTGTAGGTCAGCTCCAGTACGAACATGATCGCCGAGCCTACCCCGGCGCCCGCCGCGCCGTCCCCGGGCCGTACAGTCGGGGCACCATGACGACCGTAGGAGTGCCCGCGGACTGGCCCGCGACCGAGGAAGAGGCCCGCGCCGAACAGGACCGGTTGCGCGGGCAGGTGGTGCTCGACGAGCCGGGGCCACCGCCCGGGACGGGCCATGTCACCGGGGTCGACGTCGCCTACGACGACGAGCGCGACCTGGTCGCCGCGGCGGCCGTCGTCCTGGACGCGGCCACCCTCGAGGTCGTCGCGCAGACGACGGCCGTCGGCCGGATCTCGTTCCCGTACGTCCCGGGACTGCTCGCCTTCCGCGAGATCCCGACCGTCCGGGCCGCCCTGGACGCCCTGACCTGCCCGCCCGGTCTGGTGGTGTGCGACGGCTACGGACTGGCCCACCCGCGCCGCTTCGGCCTCGCCAGCCACCTCGGCGTGCTCACCGGCCTGCCGACCATCGGCGTCGCCAAGAACCCGTTCACCTTCACGTACGACGATCCCGGGCCCGGGCGGGGCAGCGCGGCACCGCTCCTCGCGGGGAGCGAGGAGGTCGGCAGCGCCCTGCGCACCCGGGACGGCGTCAAGCCGGTGTTCGTCTCCGTCGGCCACCGGGTGAGCCTGGACAACGCCCTCGCCCACACCCTGGCGCTGACCCCCGAGTTCCGGCTGCCGGAGACCACGCGCAGGGCGGACGCGCTGTGCCGGCAGGCGCTTCAGGAGGCCACGATCCGCCAGGCGCCGACCTCCTGATACCCCGAGTCGTGGACGGCCGAGCCGTCGCCCGGTTCGAGGGCGTAGTGGTGGAGACTGCCGCCCCAGTAGCGCAGGATCCGCCCCAGCTCGCCGGCCCGGTCCGCCGCCGACGCGCCCTCGTCCACGGTCACTTCCAGCACGAACTTCACGTCTGTTCCGCCTCCTTCTGCCGAGGCCTCAAGCGTCTCATTGACCTTCCCTGTGAAGCTTTTGAGCGCGTGGGCATCGGCATCCCGCCACTGCGGGTGCGAAAAGCCTCAAACGCAGGGGAAGGCGGTCGGTGGCGGTCCTACCCGGGGACCGCCCGTTCGGCCACCACCCGGAAGGTGATGCCCGCCGCGCGCAGTCGCTCGGTCAGCGCGTCGCCCATCGCGGTGGCCGTGGTGACCTGCCCGGCGGTCGGCGGCAGTTCGTCGAAGGCCAGGCCGAGGGCGGCCTCGGCGAACATCTTCGCCGTCTCGCCGTAGCCCGGGTCGCCGCCCGCGACCTCGGTGAAGACGCGCCGCCCGCCGCCCTCGCCGACGAAGCGCACCCGGAACCAGCTCTTGGCCCGCTTCTGGGGATCCGGCCCCTCGCCGGGGCTGAGCCGGTCCGACAACCAGCGCCGCGCGGGCGGCAGTTGGGCGGCGGCAGCGAGGGCGCCGATCGCGGCGACACCGCCGGCGGCGACCGGCAGACGCCTGACCGCCGCATAGTGCCGATAGCGGAAGTCGGGGCCGTACCGCTGGAGGGCCCTCGCCGACCGGCGCACGATCTGCGGGTCGATGGTGGGCAGCGGGAGCGCCCAGGCGCCCACCTCCTTGGCGAACCGCGGCACCCCCGCCGGTGCGGTCACCCGGCGTCCCGGCAGACGCGGCTCGTGGCGCCCGCGCTCGCGGGCCGCGGCCGCCAGCTGCCGGCCCCGCGCGAGCTGGTTCAGCGCCGACGCCAGCGTGCCCCCGGAGAAGGCCGCGTCGGCCGTCACGAACCCGTCCACCGTCAGTGGCACCCCCTGGGGCAGCTGCTTGACCGTGAAGTGCACGCCCAGGTCGTGCGGCACGGAGTCGAAGCCGCAGGCGTGCACCAGCCGGGCGCCCGTCTCACGCGCGCGTGCGTCGTGCCGGACGTACATCAGGTCCACGAACTCCGGCTCGCCGCAGAGGTCGAGGTAGTCGGCCCCGGTGTCCGCGCAGGCGGCGACGAGTTCCTCGCCGTAGGAGACGTACGGGCCCACCGTGGTCGCCACCACGCGCGCGTGCTCCGCGAGCGCACGCACGGTGGCCGGTTCACGGACGTCGGCCCGCAGCACCCCGATGCCGGGGGCGCCGGGCAGCCGCTCGCGCAGCTGCTCCAGCTTCCGTTCGTCACGGCCCGCGATCGCCCAGCGCAGACCCTCGGGAGCATGTGCGGCAAGGTACTCCGCCGTCAGGACACCGACGAAGCCGGTGGCTCCGAAGAGCACGATGTCGTAGGGACGGTCCGTCCTTTTCAGCCTGCTCATGACACCCCTTGCTCGTGCAGCCCGTGCCGCTGTCGGTGGCTGAGGCTAGCGTGAACGGTGCGTACCCCCGGACACGGTCCAGGCGGCCGGCCGGGCACTTGGCTAAGCGCTTGCTCGTTCAGGTCTTGTGTCCGGTGGAACGTGTTCTTAGCATCGCTGGTGTTACATCAGTTGTGTCACATGGGCTTGGGGGCAGGACGGCATGACGACGGCAGGGGCGCCGAGGACGTCGGGGCAGGGCCCGCTCAGCGGTGTGCGCGTGGTGGAGCTGGCCGGCATCGGCCCGGGCCCGTTCGCCGCCATGCTCCTCGCCGACCTGGGCGCCGACGTGGTCCGGGTGGACCGCCCGGGCGGCCCCGGCCTCGGGATCGACCCCGCCCACGACGTGACCAACCGCAACAAGCGCTCGGTCGTCGTCGACCTCAAGGCCCCGGACGGCCCCGCGCGCGTGCTGGACCTCGCCGAACGGGCCGACATCCTCATCGAGGGCTACCGCCCGGGGGTCGCCGAGCGGCTCGGCGTCGGCCCCGGCCAGTGCCACGCCCGCAACCCCCGTCTGGTCTACGGCCGGATGACCGGCTGGGGGCAGGACGGCCCCCTCGCCGACCGCGCGGGCCACGACGTGGCCTACATCGCCCTCACCGGCACCCTCGGCATGATCGGCCGCCCGGACGAGCCCCCGGCCGTCCCCGCCAACCTCCTCGGCGACTACGCGGGCGGCTCCCTCTACCTGGTCGTCGGCGTCCTCGCGGCCCTGCACCACGCGCGGGCCACCGGCACCGGGCAGATCGTGGACGCGGCCATCGTGGACGGCACCGCGCACCTGTCCGCGATGATCCACGGCATGCTGGCCGCCGGCGGCTGGCAGGACCGGCGCGGCGCCAACCTCCTGGACGGCGGCTGCCCGTACTACGGCACCTACGAGACCGCCGACGGCGGGTACATGGCGGTCGGCGCCCTGGAGACGCGGTTCTACGAGGAGTTCCTGCACCTGCTCGGCCTGGCCGACCTGGCCCCGGCCCACAAGGACTGGACCCGCTGGGGCGAGCTGCGCGAACGCGTCGCCGCCCGCTTCAAGTCCCGTACCCGGGACGAGTGGACGGCTCGCTTCGAGGGCTCCGACGCCTGCGTGGCCCCCGTTCTGTCCCTGGCCGAGGCCCCGCACCACCCGCATCTGGCCGCCCGCGGCACCTTCACCGACCACGGCGGCATCACCCAGCCGGCCCCCGCCCCCCGCTTCTCCGCGACCCCCACCACCGTCCGCACCGGCCCTGCCCTGCCGGGCGCCGACACCGGGACGGTGGCGCGCGACTGGGGCATACCTGACCTCGAGAACGACGACCTCGTCACAGAAGGCGACTGACTCCGACCGCCTGACGACCGCCGGCCCCCGGCGACCGGCTTCCGCCCGGCCCACCCTCCCGAAAGGCACCCCAGTGAGCACCGAAGCGTACGTGTACGACGCGATCCGCACCCCGCGCGGCCGCGGCAAGGCGAACGGCGCCCTGCACGGCACGAAGCCCATCGACCTGGTCGTCGGCCTCATCCACGAGATCCGCGACCGCTTCCCGGGCCTCGACCCGGCCGCGGTCGACGACATCGTGCTCGGCGTCGTCGGACCGGTCGGCGATCAGGGCTCCGACATCGCCCGGATCGCCGCGATCGCCGCCGGACTGCCGGACACGGTCGCGGGCGTCCAGGAGAACCGCTTCTGTGCCTCCGGCCTGGAGGCCGTCAACCTGGCCGCCGTCAAGGTCCGCTCGGGCTGGGAGGACCTGGTGCTGGCCGGCGGCGTGGAGTCGATGTCCCGCGTGCCGATGGCCTCGGACGGTGGCGCCTGGTTCAACGACCCGATGACGAACCTGGCGGTCAACTTCGTGCCGCAGGGCATCGGCGCCGACCTCATCGCCACGATCGAGGGCTTCTCCCGGCGTGACGTGGACGAGTACGCGGCCCTGTCCCAGGAGCGCGCCGCCACCGCCTGGAAGGAGGGCCGCTTCGACCGCTCCGTGGTCCCCGTCAAGGACCGCAGCGGCCTGGTCGTCCTGGACCACGACGAGCACCCGCGTCCCGGCACCACGGCCGACTCCCTCGCGAAGCTCAAGCCGTCGTTCGCCGACATCGGCGAACTGGGCGGCTTCGACGCGGTCGCACTGCAGAAGTACCACTGGGTGGAGAAGATCGACCACGTCCACCACGCGGGCAACTCCTCCGGCATCGTGGACGGCGCCTCGCTGGTCGCGATCGGCTCCAGGGAGGTCGGCGAGCGCTACGGCCTCACCCCGCGCGCGCGGATCGTCTCCGCCGCCGTCTCCGGATCCGAGCCCACCATCATGCTCACCGGCCCGGCCCCCGCCACCCGCAAGGCGCTCGCCAAGGCCGGGCTGACCATCGACGACATCGACCTGGTCGAGATCAACGAGGCGTTCGCCGCAGTCGTGCTGCGCTTCGTCAAGGACATGGGCCTCACCCTGGACAAGGTCAACGTCAACGGCGGTGCCATCGCCCTGGGTCACCCGCTCGGCGCGACCGGCGCGATGATCCTCGGTTCGCTCATCGACGAACTGGAACGCCAGGACAAGCGGTACGGCCTCGCCACCCTGTGCGTGGGCGGCGGCATGGGCATCGCCACCATCATCGAGCGCATCTGAACTCCCCGCGGAATCACGAGACCTCAACGGAGACGACTGTCATGACCGAGAGCACCACCATCCGCTGGGAGCAGGACGACACCGGTGTCGTCACCCTCGTCCTCGACGACCCCGACCAGTCCGCGAACACCATGAACCAGGCGTTCCGCGACTCCCTCGCCACGATCACCGACCGGCTCGAAGCCGAGCAGGACTCCGTCCGCGGCATCATCTTCACCTCCGCCAAGAAGACCTTCTTCGCGGGCGGCGACCTGCGCGACCTGATCCGGGTCACCCCGGAGACGGCCCAGGAGCTGTTCGACGGCGGCCTCGCCATCAAGCGCAACCTGCGCCGCATCGAGACCCTCGGCAAGCCGGTCGTCGCCGCGATCAACGGCGCCGCCCTCGGAGGCGGCTTCGAACTCGCCCTCGCCTGCCACCACCGGGTCGCCCTCGACACCTCCGGCACCAAGATCGGCTGCCCCGAGGTCACCCTCGGCCTGCTCCCCGGCGGCGGCGGAGTCGTCCGCACCGTGCGCCTGCTGGGCATCGCCGACGCCCTGCTGAAGGTGCTCCTCCAGGGCCAGCAGTACAACGCCCGGCGCGCCCAGGAGAACGGCCTCGTCCACGAGGTCGCCGCCACGCCCGAGGACATGCTCGCCAAGGCCCGCGCCTTCATCGACGCCAACCCCGAGTCGCAGCAACCCTGGGACAAGCCCGGCTACAGGATTCCGGGGGGTACGCCGGCCAACCCCAAGTTCGCCGCCAACCTGCCCGCCTTCCCGGCCACCCTGCGCAAGCAGACGGGCGGCGCGCCCTACCCGGCCCCGCGCAACATTCTCGCCGCGGCCGTCGAGGGCTCCCAGGTCGACTTCGAGACCGCTCAGGTCATCGAGGCCCGCTACTTCGTGGAGCTGGCCGCAGGGCAGACCTCCAAGAACATGATCCAGGCGTTCTTCTTCGACCTCCAGGCCGTCAACTCCGGCGCCAACCGCCCCCAGGGCATCGAGCCCCGCCCGGTCCGCAAGGTCGCCGTCCTCGGCGCCGGCATGATGGGCGCCGGCATCGCCTACTCGTGCGCCCGCGCGGGCATCGACGTCGTCCTCAAGGACGTCTCCGCGGAGGCGGCCGCCAAGGGCAAGGGCTATTCCGAGAAGCTGTGCGCCAAGGCCGTCGCCAAGGGCCGCACCAGCCAGGAGAAGGCGGACGCGCTGCTCGCCCGCATCACCCCCACCGCCGAGGCCGCCGACCTCGCGGGCTGCGACGCGGTCATCGAGGCCGTCTTCGAGGACACGGCTCTCAAGCACAAGGTCTTCCAGGAGATCGAGTCCGTCGTGGCGCCGGACGCGCTGCTGTGCTCCAACACCTCCACCCTGCCCATCACCGCCCTCGCCGAGGGGGTGGAGCGCCAGACCGACTTCATCGGACTGCACTTCTTCTCGCCCGTCGACAAGATGCCGCTGGTCGAGATCATCAAGGGCGAGCGCACCGGCGACGAGGCCCTCGCCCGGGCCTTCGACCTGGTCCGGCAGATCAACAAGACGCCGATCGTGGTCAACGACTCGCGCGGCTTCTTCACCTCCCGGGTGATCGGCCACTTCATCAACGAGGGCGTCGCCATGGTCGGCGAGGGCATCGAGCCCGCCTCCGTGGAGCAGGCGGCCGCCCAGGCCGGCTACCCGGCCAAGGTGCTCTCCCTGATGGACGAGCTGACCCTCACCCTCCCGCGCAAGATCCGGGGCGAGTCGAAGCGGGCCGTCGAGGAGGCGGGCGGCACCTGGACCGCGCACCCGGCGGAGGCGGTCGTCGACCGGCTGGTCGACGAGTTCGGCCGCACCGGCCGCAGCGGCGGCGCCGGCTTCTACGACTACACGGAGGACGGCAAGCGCGCGGGGCTGTGGCCGGGCCTGCGCGAGCACTTCACCGAGCCGGGGTACGAGATCCCGTTCCGGGACATGCAGGAGCGGATGCTCTTCTCCGAGGCGCTCGACACCGTGCGGCTCGTGGAAGAGGGCGTGCTGACCTCGGTCGCCGACGCCAACATCGGCTCGGTCTTCGGTATCGGCTTCCCCGGCTGGACCGGCGGTGTCCTCCAGTACGTCAACGGCTACGAAGGCGGCCTGCCCGGATTCGTGGCCCGCGCGCGGGAACTCGCCGAGCGGTACGGCGAGCGCTTCGTCCCGCCGGCGCTCCTGGTGGAGAAGGCGGAGCGCGGGGAGCCGTTCAGCGACTCAGTCCGTTCCTGACCCGGTGAGCCACTCGCTCAGCTCTTCCCGCAGCGAGCGCTGGAACGTCGTCAGCAGCGCCTGCACCACCAAGGGGTGCATGTGCGCGGACAGGGACTTCACGTCCCGGGCGTCACGCTCCGCCACCTCGCCGCGGAAGAGCTGAGCGAGCTCATGGGCCGCGGCGCGCGAGTGCTCGATGAGCACCTTGCGCGCCGCGAGGATCGCATCCTGCGACAGCGGTACGTCGAGGAGCCGGACACCGAGCCGGAGCATTCCGGAGTCGACACGGAACGTGTCCTCCCCGTCCCCCTGCTCGACCACGCCCATCGCCGCCAGCCGCTCGATGTCCTCGGCGACCAGCGGGCGCCCCGCCCGCCGCTCCAGGTCCCGGCGGGACACCGTCTCCCTCAGGTCCGGCGCCCACGACGCGACCACCGCGCGGTGGATCGCCAGGTCGTGCGGGGTGAGGTCCGGCGGCAGCTGCCCCAGGTACCGCTCGATCCCGGCGAGCGTCAGGCCCTGCCGCTGCAGCTCCTCGATGAGGGCCAGCCGCGCCACGTGCCCGGGCCCGTAGCGGCCCACCCGGCGCGGACCGATCTCCGGCGGCGGCAGAAGACCCTTGCTGCCGTAGAAGCGGACGGTGCGGACCGTGACGCCGGCCCGGGCGGCCAGCTCGTCGATGGTGAGGGTCGGCTCCTCGGCATCGGTCGTCATGTGCAGCAGTATCGCTGTCTCACCAATGGTGTGAAACCCATGTTGAACATCGTGTGAACTCTGTATGGATCATGTGAGAAGTAACGCTCTGTGACGTGGGCCACCGCGTATTCGGCGATCTCTCTGGGAAGGTGCTGTCTCGGTCTGTGCCGCGACACTCAGGGTGGTGCGGGCCGGACCTGTACGGACACCCGGGCCCACGAGGTCCGGGCGCACCAGGAAATGGACATCCCCGTGAGCAACGAAGCCGTGGAATCGGCCCAGGCCGCCGCACGTGCGCAGACGGCCCAGACGCCCGCGGACGCGGGCGACGCCGGTTACAGCAAGGACCTCAAGGCCCGTCACGTCAACATGATCGCCATCGGCGGCGCCATCGGCACCGGCCTCCTCCTGGGGGCCGGCGGCCGACTGCACAACGCCGGCCCGGCGCTCGCCCTGGCCTACCTGGTCTGCGGCGTCTTCGCCTTCTTCGTGGTCCGGGCCCTGGGTGAGCTGGTCCTGTACCGGCCGTCCTCCGGTTCCTTCGTGTCGTACGCGCGCGAGTTCCTCGGTGAGAAGGGTGCCTACGTCGCCGGCTGGATGTACTTCCTGAACTGGTCGACCACCGGCATCGCCGACATCACCGCGATCGCGCTCTACACGCACTACTGGAGCATGTTCACGTCCATCCCGCAGTGGGTGCTGGCGCTGATCGCCCTCGCGGTGGTCCTCGCCGTGAACCTGATCTCGGTGAAGATCTTCGGCGAGATGGAGTTCTGGTTCGCGATCATCAAGGTCGCCACCATCGTCGGCTTCATGCTGATCGGCATCTTCCTGCTCGCCACCCAGCACAAGGTCGACGGCCACACCCCCGGCCTGGGCATGGTCACCGACCACGGCGGCTTCTTCCCGCACGGCATGATGCCGGTCGTTCTCGTCATGCAGGGCGTGATCTTCGCCTACGCCGCCCTGGAGCTGGTCGGCGTCGCCGCCGGCGAGACCGCCGAGCCCGAGAAGGTCGTCCCGCGCGCGGTGAACTCGATCATGTGGCGCGTGGGCCTGTTCTACGTCGGCTCGGTCGTGCTGCTCGCCCTGCTGCTCCCCGGCTCGGTGTACTCCGCCGACCAGAGCCCGTTCGTGACGGTCCTGTCGAAGATCGGCGTCCCCGCGGCCGGCGACGTGATGAACCTGGTCGTGCTCACCGCCGCCATGTCCTCGCTCAACTCCGGCCTGTACTCCACCGGCCGTATCCTGCGCTCGATGGCCATGGCGGGCTCGGCCCCGAAGTTCACCGCCCGCATGAACCGCAGCCAGGTCCCCTACGGCGGCATCCTGCTGACCTGTGCGGTCTGCGTGCTCGGCGTCGGCCTGAACTACCTGATGCCCAGCCAGGCCTTCGAGATCGTGCTGAACATCGCCTCGCTCGGCATCATCAGCACCTGGGTGATCATCATGCTCTGCCACATGATCTTCGTCCGGCGGGCCCGCGCGGGCCTGGCCACCCGGCCGCACTTCCGTCTGAAGGGCAGCCCGGTCACGGAGATCGCCACGATCACCTTCCTGCTGGTCTGCCTCGGCATGATGTGGAACGACCCGGAGGTCGGTCGCAAGACCCTGCTGCTCATCCCGGTTCTCGCCGTGCTGCTGGTCGCCGGCTGGTTCGGCGTGCGCCGCCGCGTCTCCCGCAACGCCGACAAGGAACTGACAGAGCTGTCGCGATGACGGAATAGCAGCTCAACGCCACTGTCAGTGGCATCGCCTACGGTGGCGTCATGTCGGAGATCACATATGTCCGGGGTGATGCCACCGTGCCGTCGGTCAAGGGCGCCAAGGTGATCGCCCATGTCTGCAACGACATCGGGGGCTGGGGGAAGGGCTTCGTCCTGGCGCTCTCGCGCCGCTGGCCGGAGCCGGAGGCCGCGTACCGCGCCTGGCACCGCGGCCGCGCGAAGAACGACTTCGGCCTGGGCGCCGTCCAGCTCGTCGAGGTCGATCGCCATGTGTGGGTGGCCAACCTGGTCGGCCAGCGCGGCACCCGCACGGGCAGCAAGGGGGTACCCGTCCGCTACGAGGCGATCGACACCGCCCTCGGCCGCCTCGCGGACGAAGTGATCGAACTCGGCGCGTCCGTGCACATGCCCCGCATAGGCTGCGGTCTGGCGGGCGGCAGGTGGTCCCGCACAGAGCCGCTCGTCACCGAGCGGCTGGTGAAGCGCGGGATCGCGGTGACGGTGTACGACCACGGGGAGGGCGGGGGATGACGGCACAGGAGGACGCGATCGACGTCCTGGTGCTGGGCGGAGCCGGGGTGGACACGATCGTCCGGGTCCCCGAGCTGCCGCTGCCGTACGCCGACAGCTACATGATCGACTCCGGGATCCGCACCCGCGCAGGGCAGACCGGCGACTTCGTCGCCCTGGGACTGGCCGCGCTCGGCCTGCGCACCCACCACCTCGACCTGCTCGGCGACGACCCCGAGGGCGACCTCGTCCGCGCCCTGCACCGGGAGCGCGGCATCGGCCTCACCGCACTTCCGCAGCCCGCCGGGACCAGGCGCGCGGTCAACCTCGTCGGCCCGGACGGCCGGCGGCTCTCCCTCTACGACACCAGCCGCACCCGCCCCGACGACCGCTTCCCCGAGGAGACCCTGCGGCCGCTGGCCGCGGCGAGCCGGCACATCCACGTCACCATCACCCAGCCCTGCGTCCACGCCCTGCCCGTGCTGGTCGAGTCGGGCGTGCCCCTCTCCACCGACCTGCACGACTGGGACGGGGAGAACCCGTACCACGAGCCGTTCGCCCTCGCGGCGGACGTCGTCTTCCTCTCCACGGCCGCGCTGACCGATCCGGAGCGGACCATGCGGCGCATCGCCGGGCGGGGCCGGGCGGGGACCGTCGTCGCGACCGCCGGTGCCGAGGGCGCGTATCTGCTGGCCGCCGGCGAACTGACCCGCATACCGGCGGCGGTCCCGCCCGCGCCGGTGGTCGACTCCAACGGCGCGGGCGACGCCTTCGCCGCCGCGTTCCTCTACGGCCGCCTCAGCGGCGAGCCGCCCCGGCGGTGCGCCCGTTACGGCGCGGTCGCCGGGGCGTACGCCTGCACGGTCCCGGCCACCCGCTCGACGGCGATGGGCCGGGACGACCTGCTCCGGCAGGCGGCGGCAGCGAGACCCTGAGGCGCGCGCCCTCAGTGCCCGTGCGCGTCGTTCGCCGCCTCGATCTTCTTCCACGACTTCGGCTGCACGACGGTCGTGCCCGCCTTCGCCAGGGACGCCGCACGGGCCGCCGACGCGGCCGGCTTGGACGGCTGGAACAGCCAGGTGTCGAACAGCCCGGCCAGCGGCTTGCCGGACACCTGCTCCGCGTACCTCTCGAAGTCGGCCACCGAGGCGTTGCCGTACGCGTGCGTCTTCGGCCAGCCCTTCAGGATGCGGAAGAAGGCGTCGTCGCCGACCTCTGTGCGCAGCGCCTGGATGGCGGCGGCGCCCCGGTCGTAGACCGCGTCGTCGAACTGGTCGTCCGGGCCCGGGTCACCGGGCTTGACCGTCCAGAACGGGTCGTCCGCCGGGTGCGAGGCGTACACGTAGTCGGCGAGTTCCTGCGCGGTGCCCTCGCCCTCGTGCTCGGACCACAGCCACTGTGCGTACGTGGCGAAGCCCTCGTTGAGCCAGATGTCCTTCCAGCCCTTCACCGACACGTCGTCGCCGTACCACTGGTGGGCCAGCTCGTGCACGACCACCGAGGTGTTGGTGCCCTTCGCGAACTGCTTCGGGCTGTAGTAGACCCGGCTCTGGGTCTCCAGCGCGTACCCGGTGGTGGTGTTCGGCACGTACCCGCCCGCCGTGCTGAACGGATACGGCCCGAAGTAGCCGCTCAGCCAGTCCACGATCTCCCCGGTGCGCTCCACGCTCGCCCGCGCGGCCCCGTCGTTGTCGCCGAGGTCCTTGCTGTAGGCGTTGATGACCGGTACACCGCCGTCGGAGGTGCCGGTGGTGATGTCGAACCTGCCGACGGCGAGCGTGGAGAGATAGGTCGCCTGGGGCGTGTTCTGCCGCCAGCTGTAGCGGGTCCAGCCCAGCTTCGAACTGGTCGACTGCAGCGTGCCGTTGGAGATGGCCTGGGTGCCGTCCGGCACGGCCACGGACACGTCGTAGGTGGCCTTGTCGCTGGGGTGGTCGTTGCTCGGGAACCACCACCAGGCGGCCTCGGGCTCATCGGCGGCCACCGCGCCGTCCGGCGTGCGGTGCCAGGCGTTGAAGCCGTACGCGCTCTTCGTCGAGGGCACACCGCTGTAGCGGACCACGACCGTGATCGGGGTGCCCTTCGCCAGCGGGGTCTTCGGGGTGATGACCAGTTCGTGCTGACCCGAATGCGTGAACGCGGCCTCGGCGCCGTTGACCCGCACCTCGCTCACGTCCAGCAGGAAGTCCAGGTCGAAGCTGGACAGGTCCTGCGTGGTCCTCGCCAGGACGGTGGCCGTGCCCTGCAGCTCGTCCGTCTTCGGCTGGTACTGCAGCCTCAGGTCGTAGTGCGAGACGTCGTAGCCGCCGTTGCCGTAGTACGGGTAGTAGGGGTCGCCGATGCCCGGCGCGCCAGGGGTGTAGCTCGCGGCCGATGCCGGGATCGCCAGCAGGAGGGAGGCCGCCGCGAGTGCCCCCGGCGCAATGATTCTGCGGTGCACGTCAGCTCCAAGTCGTCGGGACAGGAAGTCTGTTCGGAGCCTATTCAGTCCCTGTGGCCACTGGCCTGTCCATGGTGCCTGCTGTCACATGATCGCCATTCAGCCGTCATGAGCCACCCGGGGCTCCTTGTGTCCTCTTCTGCACGGGAGTTGACCGGAGTAGCGTCCGCGCATGCCGAAAAGCACACCGATGCGCATGCGCTTCACGATCTGGAGAACGCTCGCGACCGCGGCCGTCACCGCTCTGGCGGCCGCCCTCCTCGTCCCGTCCGCCGCACAGGCCGCACCCCGTGAGAGCCGGCCCGTCTACTCGTACGCACACGCCGTCCGCGAGGCGGTCTGGGTGGACACCGGCCTCGACGGCGACGGCGACGGCAGGACGGACCGCGTCGCCGCCGACATCGTCCGGCCCTCCGAACCGGCCCGCCAGGGCCACAAGGTGCCGGTCATCATGGACGCCAGCCCGTACTACTCCTGCTGCGGGCGCGGCAACGAGAGCCAGCTCAAGACGTACGACGCACAGGGCCGTGTCGTCCAGATGCCGCTGTTCTACGACAACTACTTCGTGCCCCGCGGCTATGCCGTCGTCGGCGTCGACCTGGCCGGCACCAACCGCTCCGACGGCTGCGTCGACGTCGGCGGCCGCTCCGACATCCAGTCCGCGAAGGCGGTCATCGACTGGCTGGGCGGACGTGCCAAGGCCTACACGACCCGCACCGGCACGAAGACCGTCGAGGCGAGCTGGACCGACGGCAGAACCGGCATGATCGGCAAGAGCTGGGACGCCACGATCGCCAACGGTGTCGCGGCCACCGGGGTCAAGGGCCTGAAGACGATCGTCCCGATCAGCGGCATCTCCTCCTGGTACGACTACTACTTCGCCCAGGGCGCCCCGCTGTACGACGGCGGCCCCGACGAGCTGGCCGGCTACGTCGAGAGCGGCGACGCCGCGGCCCACTGCGCGGCCGTCCACAAGAAGCTCTCCGACGGCAGCCCGCGCAGCGGCGACTGGACATCGCTGTGGACCGAGCGGGACTACGTCAAGGACGCGGCCAAGGTCCGCGCCAGCGTCTTCCTGGTGCACGGCATGCAGGACCTCAACGTGCGCACCAAGCACTTCGGCCAGTGGTGGGACGCCCTCGCCCGGCACGGTGTCGAGCGCAAGATCTGGCTCTCCCAGACCGGGCACGTCGATCCCTTCGACTACCGGCGCGGCGCCTGGGTCGACACCCTGCACCGCTGGTTCGACCACGAACTCCTCGGCTACGACAACGGCATCGACCACGAGCCGATGGCCGACATCGAACGCCACCCCGACCAGTGGGTCACCTCCACGGCCTGGCCGCCGCACGACACCCGCACCACCACGCTCCGCCCGGCCCCCGGAGTCACGCCCGGCGTCGGCACGCTCGGCCTCGGCCCGGCCACCGGCACCGAGACCTTCACCGACGACCCGAAGCTGAGCGAGACCGACTGGGCCGCCCACCTCACCACCCCCACCCCGGAGAAGGCCGGCTTCCTCACCGCACCCCTCACCCGTGACCTGCGCCTGTCCGGCTCCTCCACGGTGACCGTGACCGCCACGCCCAGCACCGCCTCGGCCCACCTGTCCGCCGTCCTCGTGGATGTCGGCCCCGACACCATCCGCGACTACGCCGACGGCGGCGAGGGCATCACCACCCTCACCGACCGCAGCTGCTGGGGCGAGAGCACGGCCGGGGACAGCGCCTGCTTCAAGAAGACCGGGGCGAAGACGACCGCCGTCGACGACACGGTGCTCAGCCGCGGCTGGGCCGACCTCGGCCACTATGCCTCGCTCGGCCACGGCGTCCCGCTCACCCCGGGCAAGGCGTACACGATGACCCTCTCCCTGGCGGCGACCGACCACGTCGTCCCCAAGGGCCACCGGCTGGCACTGATCGTCGCCGGCACGGACAAGGACCTCATCGACCCGCCGTCCACCAAGCCGACCCTCACCCTGGACCTGTCCCGTACGACGGCCAGGATCCCGCTGGTCGGCGGCACAGCGGCGTTCGCCCGGGCCACGTCCGGCAGCGCGTCCGCCGCTCCCGGGGCGGAGATCCTGGACGGCGTCCGCGCACCGCGTGCCGCCCGGCACATCCCGGCGAGCTGACGCTCAGGCGGCCGGGTGAGCCAGCCCGGCCGCCACACGGGCACAGCCCCAGGCCACCGTGACCCCGGCCCCGCCGTGCCCGTAGTTGTGCACCAGCGCCCGTCCGTCCGGCAGCGGCTGCCGTTCCAGCCGTACGGCGGGCCGGGCGGGCCGCAGCCCCACCCGGTGCGCCAGTACCCGGGCCCCGCCGATCTCCGGCCGGACCGCCGCGCACCGCGCGACGATCGCCGCGGCCGTGGCGGGATCAGGCTCCAGGGACCAGGCGTCCTCCTCCGCCGTACCGCCCAGCAGCAGGCCGCCCGGCTGGGGGATGAAGTATGTCGAGGCACCGTCGGACCCGCCGACGGACGTGCACCACGTGGTGATCCCCGGATTCTCCACCACGACCAGCTGCCCGCGCACCGGACGCACCGCCGGATCCGGCACCAGCGAACGTGCTCCCAGTCCCGTGCAGTTGACCACGACACGGGCGGGCACGGCGGCCAGATCCGTCACCTCGCGCTCCTCGACCGTGCCTCCCGCCTGCGCGAACCGCCCGTGCAGCCACGCCAGATGGACGGGCATGTCGATCACCGGCAGCCGTGCCGCCAGCCCGCCGGGCACCGCCCGCAGCCCCGGCACCCGGCCCGCCCACGCACCCAGCTCGTCCAGCCGAGGCCCCTGGTGTACACCCTCGACCAGGCGTACGCCCGACTCCTTCGGGCGGGCCGACAGCTCCTCGTACACACCGAGGGATTCCAGCGCCCACACACCCACCAGCGGCTCGGGCTCGATCCGGTACGGCCACCACAGCCCGCCGGCGACCGCCGAGGTCGTGTGTTCGGCGGGCTCCCGCGCCCACACCCGCACCCGCCGCCCGGACTCGGCCAGCACCACGGCCGTCGTCAGCCCGACGACCCCGCCACCGACCACGATCACCGCGTCTTCCGACTCGTGCTCCACGCCAGGACGCTAACGGAATATGTCATGCCGCGCTCACATCGATCCCGATGTGGGGATACTCACAGCATGTCTGCCGCATACGCGACCTTCGGCCTGGCACCGGCGACACGCGCCGGCGGTGTCCTCGCCGACGGCGGCTACCAGGTCCACCGCGACTTCGTGGACTTCATCGTCGACGGCCGCCCCCTGCTGTTCCAGCTGTCCGACCTGGACGCCGTCTCACCGCTCGCCTCCGACATCCCGCCCGCCATCTTCACCGCACAGGTGCGCGCCCTGCTCCTCCAGGCCCGTCCCCCGCTCCCGGACGGCCGGTTCGTGATCTACGGCTGCCCCGAGTGCGCGGACCTGGCCTGCGGTGCGGTCACCGCCGTCATCGAGCAGGACGGCGACGACTACATCTGGCGGGACTTCGCCTGGCAGACCGACGAACACGCCGACCTGGAGCTCAACGGCTACCGCGGCATAGGCCCGTTCCGCTTCCACGGCCCCGAGTACCGCACCGCGCTGGCCGCCCTGATCGAGGACACCGAGGGCCCGCCGGCCCCCCGTCGCCGGGTACTGCTGATCGGCGCCCGCGTCGCCGTCCTCGCCCGACTGGCCGCCGCCCTGCGCACGATCGGCATAGGCGCCGACATCACCCAGGACGCCCGTGCCGTCCCCGCCGAGGAGCTGGTCGGCTACGGCGCCGTCGCCTTCGGGCGGGCCGTCGGCGAGCCCGAACGGGCCGCCGTGCGAGAGGCGTTCGAGCGGGCCGGGGTCGAGGTCGCCTATGTGGACGGCCTGGCCCCGATCGTGCCGCTGCTCGTCGCGCAGATCGAGCACGCTCTGGACCGCAGCGCGCTCGGACAGCGCCGGCTGACCGGACTGGTGGCCGCAGGCGGCGAGGCGGACATCGAGGTGACCTCCCCGTGCCGGGTGCAGGTCATCGCGTACCGCATCGACCGGCTCTACCGCACCCACACCCAGGAGGTCTTCGACGGCCTTCTGGAACCCGGCCGGCACCGCATCCCCCTGGGCCCGAAGGCGGTCAAGGGGGAGTCGTTCGTCGTGGCCCGGACCTCCGGGAGCGTGCTGGTGGAGCCGGTGGGCCGAGGGAATCCCGGCTGAGCCCCGGGCGTGCGGAGCATTAGGATCGGCCTCCTGATGACTGCCACCCTCGTCGCCAAGAACCTCGCCGCCGGCCACGGCGACCGCTCCCTCTTCGCCGGACTCGACCTCGTCGTCGCGCCCGGCGACGTGATCGGGCTGGTCGGCGCCAACGGCGCGGGCAAGTCCACCCTGCTGCGCCTGCTCGCCGGACTGATCCCGCCCGAAGAGGGCGAGCTGCGGCTGTCCCCGCCGACCGCGGCCGTCGGCCATCTGCCCCAGGAGCCCGAGCGCAGGCCGGGGGAGACCGTCCGGGCGTTCCTGGCCCGCCGCACCGGCGTGGCCGAGGCACAGCGCGTGATGGACGAGGCCACGCAGGCGCTGGTCGACGGCGCGCCCGGCGCCGACGACGCCTACGCGGCGAGCCTGGAGCGCTGGCTGGACCTGGGCGGCGCGGACCTGGAGGAGCGCGCGGAGGAGATCGCCGACTCCCTCGGCCTCTCGGTCGGCCTGGACCAGCCGATGACCTCCCTCTCCGGCGGCCAGGCGGCCCGCGCCGGCCTCGCCTCCCTGCTCCTGTCCCGCTACGACGTCTTCCTCCTGGACGAGCCCACCAACGATCTGGACCTGGACGGCCTGGAGCGCCTGGAGCGCTTCGTCACCGGCCTGCGCGCGGGCACGGTCGTCGTCAGCCACGACCGCGAGTTCCTCACCCGTACGGTCACCAAGATCCTCGAACTCGACCTCGCCCAGCGGCAGATCAACCTCTACGGCGGCGGCTACGAGGCCTATCTGGAGGAGCGCGAGGTCGCCCGCCGGCACGCCCGTGACGACTACGAGGAGTACGCCGACAAGAGGGCGGCCCTCCAGGACCGGGCCCAGACGCAGCGGTCCTGGATGGACAAGGGCGTGAAGAACGCCCGGCGCAAGGCCGGCAACGACAACGACAAGATCGGCCGCAAGTTCCGCAGCGAGGCCAGCGAGAAACAGGCCGCCAAGGCCCGGCAGACCCAGCGCATGATCGAGCGCCTGGAGGTGGTCGAGGAGCCGCGCAAGGAGTGGGACCTGCACATGGAGATCGCGGGTGCGCCGCGCTCCGGTGCCGTGGTCGCGACCCTGCGCGACGCCGAGGTCCGGCGCGCTGACTTCACCCTCGGGCCGGTCAGCCTGCAGATCGACTGGGCGGACCGGGTCGCGGTGACCGGAGCCAACGGTGCCGGCAAGTCCACCCTGCTCGGCGCGCTGCTCGGCCGGGTCCCGCTCGACGCCGGACACGCCGCTCTCGGCTCCGGCGTCCTGGTGGGGGAGGTCGACCAGGCCCGCAAGCTGTTCCACGGCCCCGAGTCGCTGCTCGACGCCTTCTGCGCGGCCGTCCCCGACACCGAGCCGGTCGAGGTCCGCACCCTGCTGGCCAAGTTCGGCCTGAAGTCGGAGCACGTCCTGCGCCCGGCCGCGACCCTCTCCCCGGGTGAACGCACCCGAGCCGCGCTGGCGTTGCTCCAGGGCCGGGGAGTGAACCTCCTCATCCTGGACGAGCCGACGAACCACCTCGACCTGCCCGCGATCGAGCAGCTGGAGTCGGCCCTCGACTCCTACGAGGGCACCCTGCTCCTCGTCACCCACGACCGGCGCATGCTGGACGCGGTCCGGGTGACCCGGCGCCTGGAGGTCTCGGACGGCAAGGTGACCGAGCGCTAGGCCGCCCCGGCCGGGGGCGCCCCGCGACGCGGGACACCCCAAAAACACCCGAGACACCCTCACGGACGCGCGGGACACCCCCGCGGACATGCAAGGCACCCTCACGGACGCGCGGGGCCCCTGACGGACATGCGGGACATCCCACGGGCAGTAAGGCTCTGACGGGCGGCACCGGCGTCGATCCCGCGGTTCCGGCCTGGGCGTCGCCCCGCGACACCGCCGTAGGCGGTCGAGGCCGGGCGGCGGCGCCCACCCCCGGGCCCGGTGGGCCGTAGGGGTGGGCGAACCGGCCGGGGTCCGGGGCGGGGCCCCTTGGCGGTTGCTCTCAGCTCAGTGGGACGAGTGGGCGGGCGGGAGACAACGCGGCCCCGGCCTCAGCCCCGTCCCCCGCGCTTGGGATCGAGCAACCCCGCGCGCCGCAACGCATCAGCCATCGCGCTGTTGGCAGGCGCAGCCGCCTGCCGCCCGCCACGCTCACTCCCACCACGGCCCTGCCGCTGCTGCTGTCCCTGGCCCTGTCCTTGCCGCTGCTGCCCCTGGCCCTGCCCTTGCCGCTGCCCCTGTCCTTGCCGCTGCTGAGGCGGCCGGGCACCGCCCCCACGCTGCTGCCGGCCACCTCCCTGGCCCTGCCCCTGCGCCGCGGCCTCGTCGTCCAGCCGCAGCGTCAGCGCGATCCGCTTACGCGGAATGTCCACATCGAGCACCTTGACCTTGACGATGTCCCCGGGCTTCGCCACATCCCGCGGGTCCTTGACGAACGTCTTCGACATCGCGGAGACGTGCACCAGCCCGTCCTGGTGGACACCGATGTCCACGAACGCCCCGAAGGCCGCCACGTTCGTGACCACACCCTCCAGCACCATCCCGGCGGACAGGTCGGAGATCTTCTCCACACCCTCCTTGAAGGTGGCCGTCTTGAAGGCGGGACGAGGGTCACGCCCCGGCTTCTCCAGCTCCTTGAGGATGTCGGTGACCGTCGGCAGACCGAACGTCTCGTCCACGTACTCCGTCGGCCGCAGCGAGCGCAGCACACCGGTGTTGCCGATGAGCGAGGCGACCTCCTGCCCCGTCGTCTTCACCATGCGCCGCACCACCGGATACGCCTCCGGGTGCACACTGGAGGCATCCAGCGGGTCCTCGCCGTCCCGGATCCGCAGGAAGCCCGCGCACTGCTCGTACGCCTTCGGACCGAGCCGTGCCACCTTCTTCAGCGCGGAGCGCGAGGTGAACGGCCCGTTCGCGTCCCGGTGCGACACGATGTTCTCGGCGAGCCCGGACGAGATGCCCGACACCCGCGAAAGCAGCGGCACGGAGGCGGTGTTGACGTCCACGCCGACGCCGTTCACACAGTCCTCGACGACCGCGTCCAGCGAGCGGGACAGCTTCACCTCGGACAGGTCGTGCTGGTACTGGCCGACACCGATCGACTTCGGGTCGATCTTCACCAGCTCGGCCAGCGGGTCCTGCAGCCGGCGGGCGATGGAGACCGCGCCGCGCAGCGACACGTCCATGTCGGGCAGTTCCTGCGAGGCGTACTGCGAGGCCGAGTACACGGAGGCGCCCGCCTCGGACACCATCACCTTGGTGAGCTTCAGCTCCGGGTGCTTGGAGATGAGTTCACCGGCGAGCTTGTCGGTCTCCCGGGAGGCCGTCCCGTTGCCGATCGCGACCAGCTCGACCGCGTGCTCCTTCGCCAGCCGCGCGAGCTTGGCGACGGCCTCGTCCCACTTGTTGGCCGGGACGTGCGGGTAGATGACGTCCGTGGCGACGACCTTGCCGGTGGCGTCGACCACCGCGACCTTCACGCCCGTACGGAAACCGGGGTCCAGGCCCAGCGTGGCGCGCGTGCCGGCCGGCGCGGCCAGCAGCAGGTCCCTGAGGTTCGCCGCGAACACATTGACCGCCTCGTCCTCGGCCGCCGTACGCAGCCGAAGGCGCAGGTCGATGCCGAGGTGCACCAGGATGCGGGTGCGCCAGGCCCAGCGGACCGTGTCCTTCAGCCACTTGTCGGCGGGGCGGCCCCGGTCGGCGATCCCGAAGCGGTGCGCGATGATTCCCTCGTACGAGGACGAAACCGAGGCGGACTCGGCAGGCTCCTCCGGCTCCAGGACGAGGTCCAGGACCTCCTCCTTCTCGCCGCGCAGCATCGCCAGGATGCGGTGGGAGGGCAGCTCGGTGAACGGCTCGGCGAAGTCGAAGTAGTCAGCGAACTTGGCGCCCGCCTCCTCCTTGCCCTCCCGCACCTTCGCGGCCAGCCGCCCGCGCACCCACATGCGCTCGCGCACCTCGCCGATCAGGTCGGCGTCCTCCGAGAACCGCTCGGTGAGGATGGCCCGCGCTCCGTCCAGCGCGGCCTGCGGATCGGCGACGCCCTTGTCGGCGTCCACGAACGCGGCAGCGGCGGCGAGGGGTTCCACGCCCGAGTCGCCCAGCAGCCCCTCGGCCAGCGGCTCCAGCCCGGCCTCGCGCGCGATCTGCGCCTTCGTCCGCCGCTTGGGCTTGTAGGGCAGGTAGATGTCCTCCAGCCGCGCCTTGGTCTCGGCGCCCCGGATCTGCGCCTCCAGCTCCTCGGTGAGCTTGCCCTGCTCGCGCACCGACTCCAGGATCGCGGTCCGCCGCTCCTCCAGCTCCCGCAGATAGCGCAGCCGTTCCTCGAGCGTGCGCAGCTGCGCGTCGTCGAGCATTTCGGTCGCTTCCTTGCGGTAGCGGGCGATGAAGGGCACCGTCGAACCGCCGTCGAGCAGCTCCACCGCGGCCTTCACCTGCCGCTCCCGTACGCCGAGTTCCTCGGCGATCCTGCCTTCGATGGACCCTACGTCAACTGACCCGGGTGTCGTCACGATCCCGTACCGCCTTCTCCACTGAGGTTGCGCGGCAATTGTGGCAGGTGACACCGACAACCGGGGATCAGGGCGCCCCGGCGGGCCGCCGTGCCGCGTGGCGTCCCGGACACCGTACGGGGCACCGCGCCCGACCGGCCGCCCGCGCGGCCCCGCGGTCCATGGCAGAAAAGGTGGGAAATTCGTCATTGCGGCCAAGGCCGGACGCGCGAAGAATCGAAGACATGCCGCAGCGAACGCTCCTCTTCGTCCTCTTCGACGGTGTGCAGAGCCTCGACGTCACCGGGCCCCTCGAGGTGTTCGCCGGTGCCGAGCAGCACACGCCCGGGGCGTACCGGATCCGCACGGCCTCCCTGGACGGCGGCCCCGTGCGCACCTCCAGCGGTCTGACCCTCGTACCGGACGGGGCCCTCGCGCAGGCGGCCGACCCGCACACCCTGCTGGTGCCGGGCGGTCAGGGCACCGGCAGCCCCGAGCCACGGCTGACCGAGTGGCTGCGCACGCACGGCCCGCGCGCGCGGCGCCTCGTCTCCGTCTGCACCGGGTCGATGCTGCTCGCGGCCGCGGGTCTGCTCGACGGCCGCCGGGCGACGACCCACTGGGCCTACTGCGACACGCTCGCCCGCGACCATCCGGCCGTGGAGGTGGACCCCGCGCCGATCTACGTCCGTGACGGGGAGGTCTCCACCTCGGCGGGCGTGACCTCCGGCATCGACCTCGCCCTGGCCCTCGTCGAGGAGGACCTGGGCCGGGACGTGGCGCTCGGCGTCGCCCGCCACCTGGTGGTCTTCCTGCGCCGGCCCGGCAACCAGGCGCAGTTCAGCGCCCAGCTCGCCGTCCAGACCGCGCAGCGCGAACCCCTCCGGGAGGTACAGCAGTGGATCACCGAGCACCCCGCCGGTGACCTGAGCGTCGAGGCGCTCGCCGCCCGCGTCCGGCTCTCGCCGCGCCACTTCGCCCGCGCCTTCCGCGAGGAGACCGGCACGACGCCCGGCCGCTACGTCGACCGCGTACGCCTCGAACACGCCCGCCGGCTGCTGGAGGACACGTCCGACGGCGTCGAGGAGGTCTCCCGCGCCAGCGGCTACGGCACCCCCGAGGCCATGCGGCGCGCCTTCCTCAGGTCGCTCGGCACCCCGCCCGCGGAGTACCGCAGGCGCTTCCGACCGGCATCCGCCCACTGAACCGGCCGCACACCCGGCCGGCACCCGAACACCGAAAGGGAGCCGTATGCACATCGCCATGGTCGTCTACGACCGCTTCACCGCCCTGGACGTCGTGGGGCCCTATGAGATCCTCAGCCGGCTCCCGGACGTCCGGGTCGACTTCGTCGCCGAGCGGCCCGGCCCCGTCCGCACCGACACGGGCTTCCTGGCCGTCACCGCGGACAAGGACTTCGGCCAGGTGACGAGCCCCGACATCGTCGTGGTCTCCGGCGGCCCCGGCACCACCGAGCAGCTGGAGAACCCCGCCCTGCTCGACTGGCTGCGCGCGGTCGACACGACGACCACCTGGACGACCTCGGTCTGCTCGGGCTCGCTGCTGCTCGCCGCCGCCGGTCTGCTCAAGGGCCGGCGCGCCACCAGCCACTGGGCCGCCCTGCACGTGCTGACGCAGTTCGGCGCCGAACCGACGGGCGAGCGGGTCGTCACCGACGGCAAGTACGTCACCGCCGCAGGCGTCTCCTCGGGGATCGACATGGGGCTCACCCTGGTCGGCCGGATCGCGGGCGACGAACACGCCCAGGCCGTCCAGCTGCTGACCGAGTACGACCCGCAGCCGCCGTACGACGCCGGCTCCCCGCACAAAGCGCCCGCACACCTGGTCGAGGAGCTCCGCGGGCAGAGCCGCTTCAGTCTGACGTAGTCACGTTCCAGGTGAAGCGCGGCTGCCTGCGCTCCAGGAAGGCGGCGACCCCCTCCGCGGTGTCGCCGCTGCCGCGCGCCTGTTCCGTCCAGTGGGCGTCCCGGTCCGTGCGGCCGTTCGCGAACTCCTTCGCGGCGGCCTGGGTCAGCTGCGAACGGGACACCAGGATCCGGGTCAGCTCGGCGACCCGCTTGTCCAGTTCACCCTCGGGCAGCAGCTCGTCCACCAGCCCGGTGCGCAGGGCCCGCGCGGCATCGATCAGCTCCGCCGTGAACAGCAGGTACTTGGCGGTGGCCGGCCCCACCAGCGACACCAGCCGTCGGGTGGACGAGGCCGGATACACGATCCCGAGCTTCGCCGGTGTCACCCCGAACAGCGCACCCTCCTCGGCCAGCCGCAGATCGCAGGCCGCCGCGAGCTGGGACCCGCCGCCCACACAGTGGCCCCGCACCGCGGCGAGCGTCGGCTTCGGAAACGCGGCGAGGGCCTCCTCCGCCGCCACGGCCAGCCCCTGCGCCTCGGCGGCCGACCCCTGAAGGGTGGAGATGTCCGCCCCCGCACAGAAGGTGGCGCCCTCGCCGGTCAGCACGAGCGCCCGTACTCCGGGGTCACCCGCCAGTTCGTCCAGCAGCGGCGGCAGGGCCCGCCACATCGCCGCCGTCATGGCGTTGCGCTTGGCCGGATGCCGGATGACCACGGTGGCGACCGAATCGACGACCCGGTGCGAGAGCTGGGGATCCATGCGCCGGATGCTATCGGGGGAGCGCCCGCCGGAAGCGGGGGGTCGTCCCGGACCGGGTGGCCGCGGGCATATGGCGGCCGGTCGTGACCCCACGGCGAAGCCGCGCAGCGCTGCGGCCCTGCTGTCCCAGGAGTTTTCCCACAACCCGAATAGTTCGCGAACCGGCGTCAGGGAGCCAGGAACAGTCCCACAACTGCCCTTGTCATACGCACCCGGTCGGAAGCGCTCGATAACTGCTGACTTCTGGTCAGTCATGGGGAGCGGAGCGCATTGTTACCAACACTCGACGTGTGGTGACAATCGAGCGCGAGGGTGGCGACCGGACGATGGACAACCACGGGCGCGGGGACGGCCCGCGCCCAGCGGGGGGCGCCGGACGGCTGCCCGATCCACTGCCGTACGAGGGAGTCTGGCGGTTCACGGCGCCCGCCGTGGACGCCTCGGTACCGCAGGCCCGGCATGCCGTACGGGACCTGCTGCTGCGTCAGGGCGTACCGGTCTCCGACGACCTGGTGTACGGCCTGCTGCTGATCGTCTCCGAGCTGGTCACGAACGCGGTCAGGCATGCGGCGCTGCTGTCGCCGATGCTCGCCGTGGAGGTGGCCGTCGGTGCCGAGTGGGTGCGGGTGTCGGTGGAGGACAACCATCCCTACCGCCCGACCGCCCTGGAGGCCGATCACGGCCAGACCGGCGGCCGGGGGCTGCTCCTGGTGCGTGAGGTGGCCAGGGAGGCGGGCGGGGCGGTCGACGTGGAGCACACGGCCGGCGGCGGGAAGGTGATCTGGGCCGCCCTGCCGCTCAAGCCGGCGATCCTGTCGTAAGGACACGCCCTTGCCGCAAGGACACGCCTCTGTCGCAAGGGCACGTCTCTGCCGTATGGACGTGCCTCTGCCGTATGGACGCGACTCTGTCGGTGAGGGCGTGCACCTGCCGTAGGGACGCGGCCCCGTGGCCGTAGGGACGCAGCCCCGTCGTGACGGCGTGCCCATGCCGTAAGAGGTCGTGCGGTGCCGCTGGAGCGAGTGGGCGGGCGGAGACGGGGCCTACCAGCCCGCGGACTCGCCCGTCAGCTCCCTGATCGCCGGACGCGCGGCGTCCAGCACGGTCATGAACCACGCCGAGAACGGGTCCTGCGCGTGCCGCTGGGTCAGCTCGGCCGCCGTCACGTACGCGGTCGCCTCGACCTCCTGCGCGTCCGGCGCGAGCGGAGCCTGTACCAGGCCGACGAACAGGTGGTTGTACTCCTGCTCGACCAGGCCGGAAGCCGGGTCCGGGTGGTTGTAGCGGACCGTGCCCGCCTCCGCCAGCAGCGACGGCGACACGCCCAGCTCCTCGTACGTGCGCCGGGCCGCCGCCGCGAAGGGCGCCTCGCCGGGGTAGGGGTGGCCGCAGCAGGTGTTGGACCACACACCGGGGGAGTGGTACTTGCCGAGCGCCCGCTGCTGGAGCAGCAGCCGGCCCTGCTCGTCGAAGAGGAACACCGAGAACGCCCGGTGCAGCTGTCCCGGCGGCTGATGCGCGGCGAGCTTCTCCGCGGTGCCGATCGTCACGCCCTTCTCGTCGACAAGTTCCAGCAAGATCGCCTCTGCGGTGCCGTTCGACGAGCTGTGTGTCTCGGTGGCAGGTGTGATCGGCATACCCATCCTTAGCCTCGGTCTTCGCACCCCAAGTCTGCCGTACGAATCCGGCACTCCCGGCACTTCCCGGCACGTCCGCATGTCCTGACCGGGGCGGCACCGCAGTGGGACCCGGTAGGTCATCGTGCCCGGCGCCCCTGGCCGGGAACCGTCCGGGGCCCTCGCACAAGATTGCGGACGGTCAATCGCCGTCGGCCGATTGCTGGTGGTCGACAACTGGTGATCGCTTCCTGGTGGCCGACGGCCTGTGACCTGTGACCGCTGACGTGTGACCTATGACCGGAGGCCGGTGGTCGATGACCGGTGGCCGACGAGCAGACGGTCAACGGCCGCCGGTCAATGGCCGACGATCAGACGGTCAATGGCACAGCCGTGCCTCGTGCTCCGCGTGCCCGCCCGGCTCCAGCTGGAAGGTGCAGTGCTCCACGTCGAAGTGGTCGCCCAGGCATCCCTGCAGCTCGTGCAGCATCTTCTCGTGGCCGATGGCGCTGAGCACCTCCGAGCTGACCACCACGTGGGCGGAGAGCACGGGCATGCCCGAGGTGATGGTCCAGGCGTGCAGGTCGTGCACGTCCTCCACGCCCTGCAGGGCCAGGATGTGCGCCCGCACATCCGCCATGTCGACGTCCTTCGGGGCCGCCTCCAGCAGCACGTCCAGCGTCTCGCGCAGCAGCTTCAGCGTCCTCGGCACGATCATCAGGCCGATGACCAGTGAGGCGACCGGGTCGGCTGCCTGCCAGCCCGTGGTCAGGATCACCGCGGCCGAGATCAGCACCGCCACCGAGCCCAGGGCGTCGGCGGCCACCTCCAGGAAGGCGCCGCGCACGTTCAGGCTCTCCTTCTGGCCGCGCATCAGCAGGAGGAGCGAGATGCTGTTCGCGACCAGGCCGATCAGGCCGAAGACGATCATCAGGCCGCCGCGGGTGTCCGCGGGCGTGACGAACCGCTGGACGGCCTCGTACAGCACGTATCCGCCCACGCCGAGCAGGAGCAGACAGTTGGCCAGGGCCGCCAGGATCTCGGCCCGGGCGTAGCCGAAGGTGCGGTTCGTGCTCGGCGGACGGTTCGCGAAGTGGATGGCGAGCAGCGCCATGACCAGGCCGACCGCGTCGGTGGCCATGTGCGCCGCATCGGCGATCAGGGCGAGCGAGTCCGCGACGAGACCGCCGACGATCTCGACCACCATGATCGTGAGCGTGATGCCCAGCGCGACGCGCAGCCGGCCGCGATATGCGGCGGCGGCCGTTCCCGTAGGGGGCGCGTGCGTGTGCGCATGCCCGTGGTCGTGCCCTGCCCCCATGAAAACCGCCTCTTCCGTGTTTTGCCCGGGCTCACAGTGAACTACGGGTGGGGGGTATCCGGCAACGCGGCACTGAACACCGTTGTCATGTGCTCTGACCTGCAGAAACGAACCGCTGGTCAGGGCGTCACGGGCTCACTTCCCGTGGTGCAGCTGCCAGCCCTGCCAGGCCGAGCCGACCATCTCGCGCACCCCGCGCCGGGCGCGCCAGCCCAGCGCCTCGGCGGCCCGCTCGGCCGAGGCCACCGCACGCGGCGCGTCCCCCGGGCGGCGCCCCTCGACCACCGGCGGCCGCCGTTCGCCGGTGACCTCCCCGATGACCTTGATCAGCTCGCGCACCGAGACACCCTCACCGCGCCCGATGTTCAGTGTCAGGTCGCCCGTGAGGTCCCCGTCGGCGAGCCGCCGCGCGGCCGCGAGGTGCGCCTCGGCGAGGTCGGCCACGTGGATGTAGTCCCGGACGCAGGTGCCGTCCGGCGTCGGATAGTCGTCGCCGAAGATCCGCGGGGCCTCGTCGCGGGTGAGCCGGTCGAAGACCATCGGCACGATGTTGAACACACCCGTGTCCGCGAGTTCCGGCGCCGCCGCGCCCGCCACGTTGAAATAGCGCAGGCACACCGTCGAGATCCCGTGCGCCCGCCCGGCCGCCCGCACCAGCCACTCCCCGGCCAGCTTGGTCTCGCCGTACGGGTTCACCGGCGCGCAGGGGGTGTCCTCGGTGATCAGCTCCACGTCCGGGTTGCCGTACACGGCCGCCGACGAGGAGAACAGCAGGCGGCCGATGCCCGCCTCGGCGACGGCGTCCAGCAGCGTGGCCAGGCCGCTCACGTTCTCCCGGTAGTAGCGGGTGGGCTCGGCCACCGACTCGGCGACCTGCTTGCGCGCCGCGAGGTGGACGACGCCCGTCACGCCGTACTCCGCGAAGACCCGCTTGAGCAGGTCCCCGTCCAGCGTCGAACCCGCGACGAGCGGGACTTCGGCCGGGAGCCGTGCGGGCACCGCGGCCGACAGGTCGTCCAGCGCCACGACACTCTCCCCGGCGCCGGTCATGGCCCGCGCCACATGTGCCCCGATGTATCCGGCTCCGCCGGTGATCAGCCACGTCATGGTCGCCCAGCCTATGCTGACAGGTCCGCATGTCCGTGATGCCGGGGGATGCCCGGTTCTGCGACCAAAGTTTGTGGGGTGGGCCCCGGATCACCGATGATGATCGCGGCAAAGGCCGGGGCAGTCCCCGTGGTCCGGACCGTGAACGGCCGGTGAACGCGGGCTTGTGCCCATCCGATAGCCTCTGCCGACATGCCGCCCGGGTGTCGCAGGTCAGGGGCGCCCCACCACGCTAAAGACCGGCGCCGATGCGCCGGCACCCAGGGAGTGAGTTCGGTTGCCGACCGCCATCGTCACCGGTCAGCCGGTCCCCGGATCGTCGCTCGAGAGCGATCTGCGGTCCCTCGGCTTCGACGTGCGTACGGCCACCGACGCCACCGAGGCGGAGACCCAGCTCGCGGCCGTCCCCGCCGACCGGCGCGTGGCCCTGGTCGACGCCCGCTTCGTCGGCCACCTGCACGCACTGCGGCTGGGCCTCACCGACCCGCGCTTCGAACTCGCCGCCGTCCCGGGCGCCCTCACCGCCCAGCCGGCCGCCCGCCGGGCGCTGACCCGGGCCCTGGCCCGGGAGGCCTCCGCCGGCGGAGGCACGGCGGTGGCCGTCGACAGCCTCGCCGACCGCATCGTCACCGCCCTCGACACTGACGGCTGCGAGGTCCGCAGGCCCGAGCTGGGCAGCCTGGTCGCCGCCGTCCCGGCCGACCCGCAGGCCCGCAACGAGGCCCGGCAGGCCGTCGCCGCCGTCGACGACGAGGCCGTACGCCTGAAGTCGGCCGTGAAGTCCCGCGACGGCTTCTTCACCACGTTCTTCATCAGCCCGTACTCGCGCTACATCGCCCGCTGGTGCGCCCGCCGGGGCCTGACCCCGAACCAGGTCACCACGGCCTCGCTGCTCACCGCGCTGATCGCGGCGGGCTGCGCGGCGACGGGCACCCGGGGCGGGTTCATCGCGGCCGGCGTACTGCTGATCGCCTCCTTCGTCCTGGACTGCACCGACGGCCAGCTCGCCCGCTACGCCCTCAAGTACTCCACGCTCGGCGCCTGGCTCGACGCCACCTTCGACCGGGCCAAGGAGTACGCCTACTACGCGGGGCTCGCCCTCGGCGCGGCCCGCGGCGGCGACGACGTGTGGGCGCTCGCCCTCGGCGCGATGATCCTGCAGACCTGCCGGCACGTGGTCGACTTCTCCTTCAACGAGGCCAACCACGACGCCACCGCCAACACCAGTCCCACCGCGGCCCTGTCCGACCGGCTGGACAGCGTCGGCTGGACGGTCTGGCTGCGCCGGATGATAGTCCTGCCGATCGGCGAGCGATGGGCGATGATCGCCGTTCTCACCGCGGCCACCACCCCCCGCATCACCTTCTACGTGCTGCTCGTCGGCTGTGCCTTGGCCGCGACGTACACCACCGCGGGCCGGGTGCTGCGGTCGCTGACCCGCAAGGCGAAGCGGACCGACCGGGCGGCGCAGGCCCTGGCCGACCTCGCCGACAACGGACCGCTCGCCGGGCTGGTGGCGAAGACCACTCGCGCCCGCCTCGGCGCCCCGCTGATCGTGGCCCTGGCCGGCACCGCCGTCCTCACCGTGTCCCTCTTCTCCGGGGTGACCTGGGCGCCCGTCGCCGGTGCCGCCGTCTACGCCGTCACCTCGGGCCAGGCCCTGTACCGACCCCTCAAGGGCGCCCTCGACTGGCTGGTCCCGCCGCTCTTCCGGGCGGCCGAGTACGGCACCGTGCTCGTCCTGGCGAGTAAAGCTGGGGTAAACGGGGCCCTTCCTGCGGCTTTCGGCCTGGTGGCCGCCGTCGCCTACCATCACTACGACACGGTCTACCGCATCCGCGGCAACGCCGGAGCGCCCCCGGCCTGGCTGGTGCGCGTCATCGGTGGACAGGAGGGGCGCACGCTGCTCGTCACCGTCCTGGCCGCGGTGCTCACCGCCTCGCAGTTCAAGGTCGCGCTCACGGTCCTGGCCGTGGCCGTCGCCCTGCTGGTGCTCGTCGAGAGCATCCGCTTCTGGGTGTCCGCTGGGGCGCCCGCCGTACACGACGAAGGAGAACCCGCATGATCGGCCTCGTGCTGGCGGCCGGCGCCGGACGGCGTCTGCGCCCCTACACCGACAGCCTTCCCAAGGCTCTGGTGCCGGTGGGCCCTGCGGGCATAGAGGACTCGATCACCGTGCTCGACCTCACGCTCGGCAACTTCGCCGAGATCGGTCTGACCGAGGTCGCGGTCATCGTCGGCTACCGCAAGGAGGCCGTCTACGAGCGCAAGGCGGCTCTGGAGGCGAAGTACGGCCTCAAGATCACTCTCATCGACAACGACAAGGCCGAGGAGTGGAACAACGCCTACTCCCTGTGGTGCGGCCGTGACGCCCTCAAGGACGGCGTGATCCTCGCCAACGGCGACACCGTGCACCCGGTCTCCGTCGAGAAGACGCTGCTCGCCGCCCGTGGCGAGGGCAGGCGCATCATCCTCGCCCTCGACACGGTGAAGAACCTCGCGGACGAGGAGATGAAGGTCGTCGTCGACCCCGAGAAGGGCATGACGAAGATCACCAAGCTGATGGATCCCGCCGAGGCCACCGGCGAGTACATCGGCGTCACCCTCATCGAGGGCGACGCCGCCCCCGAGCTGGCCGACGCGCTGAAGACGGTCTGGGAGACCGACCCGCAGCAGTTCTACGAGCACGGCTACCAGGAGCTGGTCAACCGCGGCTTCCGGATCGACGTGGCACCGATCGGCGACGTCAAGTGGGTCGAGATCGACAACCACGACGACCTCGCCAGGGGACGGGAGATCGCGTGCCAGTACTGACCCGGCTCATCCCGTCGCCGGTCGTCGTGGACATCCGCCCGGGTGCCCTGGACGACCTGGCGGGCGTGCTCGCCGACGAACGCATCTCGCAGTCCGGCCGGCTCGCCGTCGCCGTCAGCAACGGCTCCGGCAGCAAGCTGCGCGAGCGCATCGCCCCCACGCTGCCCGGCGCCAGCTGGTACGAGGTCGGCGGCGGCACCCTCGACGACGCCGTGCGGCTGGCCGGCGACATAAAGGCCGGCCACTACGACGCCGTCGTCGGCCTCGGCGGCGGCAAGATCATCGACTGCGCCAAGTTCGCCGCGGCCCGGGTCGGCCTGCCCCTCGTCGCCGTACCGACGAACCTCGCGCACGACGGACTGTGCTCGCCGGTCGCCACCCTGGACAACGACGCCGGGCGCGGCTCCTACGGCGTGCCGAACCCGATCGCGGTCGTCATCGACCTGGACGTGATCCGCGAGGCACCGGCGCGCTTCGTACGGGCCGGCATCGGCGACGCGATCTCCAACATCAACTCGATCGCGGACTGGGAGCTGTCCCACCGCGTCAACGGCGAGAAGATCGACGGTCTCGCCGCCGCCATG
Source organism: Streptomyces sp. NPDC107581 (assembly GCF_055657175.1). Classification (NCBI taxonomy): domain Bacteria; kingdom Bacillati; phylum Actinomycetota; class Actinomycetes; order Kitasatosporales; family Streptomycetaceae; genus Streptomyces; species Streptomyces sp. NPDC107581. The sequence continues at coordinate 474,075 of NZ_JBVKBH010000002.1, read as the reverse complement.
GCCCGCCAGGCCGGCGAGGCGGTGCTGAGGCACCCCGGCGGCATCGGGGAGAACGACTTCCTCCAGGTGCTCGCCGAGGCGCTGGTCCTCACCGGCATCGCGATGTCGATCTCGGGTGACTCCCGGCCCGCCTCGGGCTCCTGCCACGAGATCAACCACGCCTTCGACCTGCTCTTCCCCAAGCGTGCCGCCAGCCACGGCGAGCAGTGCGGGCTCGGCGCCGCCTTCGCGATGTACCTGCGCGGAGCGCACGAGGAGGCGGTGTACATGGCCGGGGTGCTGCGCCGGCACGGGCTTCCGGTACTGCCGGTGGAGATCGGCTTCACGGTGGACGAGTTCGTCCGCGCCGTGGAGTTCGCCCCGGAGACCAGACCCGGGCGCTACACGATCCTCGAACACCTCGACCTCAAGACGAACCAGATCAAGGACATCTACGCCGACTATGTCAAGGCCATCGGTAGCTGAACTCCGCCCGGTCGTCCACCCCGCGGGGGTGAAGGACCGGCGCAGCGGTGAGCACTGGGCGGGACGCCTCTACATGCGCGAGGTGTCTCTGCGCGTCGACCGCTACCTGGTGAACACCAGGGTCACGCCCAACCAGCTCACGTACCTGATGACCGTCTGCGGCGTGCTCGCGGCCCCGGCCCTGCTGGTGCCGGGGATCGCGGGCGCCGTGCTCGGCGTGGTCGCCACCCAGCTGTACCTGCTGCTGGACTGCGTCGACGGCGAGATCGCCCGCTGGAAGAAGCAGTACTCGCTCGGCGGGGTCTACCTGGACCGCGTCGGCGCCTATCTGACCGACGCGGCCGTCCTGGTCGGCCTCGGCCTGCGCGCCGCCGACCTGTGGGGCAGCGGGCGCATCGACTGGCTCTGGGCCTTCCTCGGCACCCTCGCCGCCCTCGGCGCCATCCTGATCAAGGCCGAGACCGACCTGGTCGGCGTCGCCCGGCACCAGGCCGGGATGCCCCCGGTCAAGGAGGCCGCCTCCGAGCCGCGCTCCTCCGGCATGGCGCTGGCCCGCCGGGCCGCCTCGGCGCTCAAGTTCCACCGGCTCATCCTCGGCATCGAGGCCTCGCTGCTGATCCTGGTCCTCGCCGTCGCGGACCAGGTGCGCGGCGACCTGTTCTTCACCCGGCTCGGCACCGCCGTCCTCGCCGGCATCGCCCTCCTGCAGACCCTGCTGCACCTGGTGTCCATCCTCGTCTCCAGCAGGCTGAGGTGAACGGCATGAAGGTCGGCGCGGTCATCATCACCATGGGCAACCGCCCCGAGGAGCTGCGAGCCCTGCTCGACTCGGTCGCCAAGCAGGACGGCGACCGGGTCGAGGTGGTCGTCGTCGGCAACGGCTCGCCCGTCCCGGACGTCCCCGAAGGCGTACGGACCATAGAACTGCCCGAGAACCTGGGCATCCCCGGCGGCCGCAACGTCGGCATAGAGGCCTTCGGCCCCAGCGGCCGCGACGTCGACATACTGCTCTTCCTCGACGACGACGGCCTGCTCGCCCGGCACGACACCGCAGAGCTGTGCCGCGCGGCGTTCGAGGCCGACCCGAAGCTCGGCATCATCAGCTTCCGCATCGCCGACCCGGACACGGGCGACACCCAGCGCCGGCACGTGCCGCGGCTGCGCGCCTCCGACCCGATGCGCTCCTCCCGGGTCACCACCTTCCTCGGCGGCGCCAACGCCGTGCGCACCCGGGTCTTCGCCGAGGCCGGCGTGCTGCCGGACGAATTCTTCTACGCCCACGAGGAGACCGACCTGGCCTGGCGGGCCCTCGACGCGGGCTGGATGATCGACTACCGGTCCGACATGGTCCTGTACCACCCGACGACCGCACCCTCGCGGCACGCGGTGTACCACCGCATGGTCGCCCGCAACCGGGTCTGGCTGGCCCGCCGGAACCTCCCCGCGCTCCTGGTCCCCGTCTACCTCGGGGTCTGGCTGCTCCTCACCCTGCTGCGCCGCCCCTCGGGGCCGGCCCTCAAGGCCTGGTTCGGCGGCTTCAGGGAGGGCTGGACCACTCCGTGCGGTCCCCGTCGCCCCATGCGCTGGCGCACCGTGTGGCGGCTGACCCGACTGGGCCGGCCCCCGGTGATCTGACAAGCTCGACGTGCGGGGCCGCGCACTCCCGGCGCGCCCGGGGAAGGATCCGGCGCACGCGATCGACGAACACGATGCCTACGACGCACTCGAAGACGAAAGCTTTCCTCCTGTGAGTGAGACAACGCATGACGGCGGTGTCGCGGTGACCGCGGCCCCGTCACCCGACGAGGGACTGACGGCGGCGCAGCTCGCCGCCAAGTACGGGCTCGCCGTGAGCGGCGCCCGGCCCTCCCTTGTCGAGTACGTCCGTCAGCTGTGGGGGCGGCGCCACTTCGTCCTCGCCTTCTCCCAGGCCAAGCTGACCGCCCAGTACAGCCAGGCCAAGCTCGGCCAGCTGTGGCAGGTGGCGACACCGCTGCTGAACGCGGCCGTGTACTACTTCATCTTCGGCGTCATCCTGCACGCGAGCCGGGGCATGTCGAAGGACGTGTACATCCCGTTCCTGGTCACGGGCGTGTTCGTCTTCACCTTCACGCAGAGCTCGGTGATGTCGGGCGTCCGGGCGATCTCCGGCAACCTGGGCCTGGTGCGCGCCCTGCACTTCCCGCGCGCCTCGCTGCCCGTCTCCTTCTCGCTGCAGCAGCTGCAGCAGCTGCTCTTCTCGATGATCGTGCTGTTCCTCGTCGCGCTCGGGTTCGGCAGCTACCCGAGCGCCTCCTGGCTGCTGATCGTGCCGGTTCTGCTGATGCAGTTCCTGTTCAACACCGGGCTCGCGCTGATCGTGGCGCGCATGGGCGCCAAGACGCCCGACCTCGCCCAGCTGATGCCGTTCATCCTGCGTACCTGGATGTACACGTCCGGTGTCATGTTCTCCATCAACAAGATGATGGAGGGCCGCTCCGAGCTGGCGGTCCGGCTGCTCCAGGTCAACCCGGCCGCCGTCTACATGGACCTGATGCGCTACGCGCTGATCGACGGGTACGGCGCCTCGAACCTGCCGCCGCACGTCTGGGCCATCGCCCTGTTCTGGGCCGTGGTGGTCTTCGCCGGCGGCTTCGTGTACTTCTGGAAGGCGGAGGAGAGGTACGGCCGTGGCTGAGCAGAACGCCGAGCAGAACATCAGGGACCCGCGCCCGACGGTCATCGCGGACGACCTGCACATCGTGTACCGGGTCAACGGTGCCAAGACCGGCAAGGGCAGCGCTACGGCCGCCCTCAGCCGCATCCTCAAGCGAGGCTCCGACGACACGGCGCGCGGGGTGCGCAAGGTGCACGCCGTGCGCGGTGTGTCCTTCGTCGCCTACCGCGGCGAGGCCATCGGCCTGATCGGCTCCAACGGATCCGGCAAGTCCACGCTGCTGCGCGCCATCGCCGGTCTGCTGCCCGCCGAGAGGGGCAAGGTCTACACCGACGGCCAGCCCTCGCTGCTCGGTGTGAACGCGGCCCTGATGAACGACCTCACCGGTGAGCGCAACGTCATCCTCGGCGGCCTCGCCATGGGCATGTCCCGTGAGCAGGTCAAGGAGCGCTACCAGGACATCGTCGACTTCTCGGGCATCAACGAGAAGGGCGACTTCATCACGCTGCCGATGCGGACCTACTCCTCCGGCATGGCGGCGCGGCTGCGCTTCTCCATCGCCGCCGCCAAGGACCACGACGTCCTCATGATCGACGAGGCGCTGGCCACCGGTGACCGCAAGTTCCAGAAGCGCTCCGAGGAACGCATCCGGGAGCTGCGCAAGGACGCGGGCACGGTGTTTCTGGTCAGCCACAACAACAAGTCCATCCGCGACACCTGCGACCGCGTCCTGTGGCTGGAACGCGGCGAGCTGCGCTTGGACGGACCCACCGAAGAGGTCCTGCAGGAGTACGAGAAGTTCACGGGCAGGTAACCCCTGATCGGCCCAGGGCCCCGCCGGAACCTTCCGGTGGGGCCCCGCGTCTGCAAAGGAAGCGTCAACTCGCTCTGGTCTTAGGAATCTTGACGCCAATCGGTGTGTTGTTGTGATGCGCAGGACACCCCGCCCGACCTCGCTGCGTTGTACAACGTAAGCTGTACCGGTCCCGGAAAGCGGCAAGTGGGGCGATAATGCGCGACACCCTCCGCGGGGCAGCCCCGCGGCAGACCGGGCGGCGTGTCCGAAATAGTGTGTATTGGATCGGCAGTGTAGAACGGGAGATGTGACGGCAATGGCTACGGAAACTCCCCAGCTCAGCGCAGCATGTGCCGTCCCCGCCACGGGCAGCGCGCGGTGACGGGAACCGATACGGCGCCGGCACTGGAACGCGCCACGCTGGACAAGGCCGCGAGCGAGAACTTCCCCGTGGCCCCCTTCTTCCTGCCCCGTGCCTGGCGCGACGACCTCATGGCCGTCTACGGCTTCGCCCGCCTCGTGGACGACATCGGTGACGGCGATCTGGCCCCCGGCGGCGCCGACGCGCGCATCCTGGGCGTGTCGGCCACCGAGGCCGAAGACCGCCTCCTTCTCCTCGACGCCTCCGAGGCCGACCTGCGGCGTGTCTTCGACGGCACGCCCCGCCACCCCCTGCTGCGCCGCCTGCAGCCCACCGTCCGCCGCCGCTCCCTCACCCCCGAGCCCTTCCTCGGCCTGATCGCCGCCAACCGCCAGGACCAGCTCGTCACCCGGTACGAGACCTACGACGACCTCCTCGCCTACTGCGAGCTGTCCGCCAACCCCGTCGGCCGACTCGTCCTCGCCGTCACCGGTACCGCGACCCCCGAGCGGAACCGTCTCTCCGACGCGATCTGCACCGCCCTGCAGATCGTGGAACACGTCCAGGACGTCGCCGAGGACCTCGGCCGCGACCGTATCTACCTGCCGGCCGAGGACATGAAACGCTTCCACGTCCAGGAAACCGATCTGGCCGCGAAAACCGCGGGCGCATCGGTGCGCGCCCTGGTTGCATATGAAGCGCAACGCGCCCGCGATCTGCTGAATGAAGGCGCCCCCCTGGTGGGTAGCGTCCACGGCAGGTTGAAGCTGCTGCTCGCAGGGTTCGTGGCGGGAGGAAGGGCGGCGGTCCGCGCGATCGCCGCCGCCGAATACGACGTACTTCCCGGCCCGCCCAGACCCGGCAAGGTCCAGTTGCTGCGCGAGGCGGGCGTGATCCTGCGAGGAGAGGGGTGATCCGGACCGTGGATACTCCGCCACACGTGTCCGCACCGGTACTCGCCGCCTACAGCTACTGCGAGGCCGTCACCGGACAACAGGCCCGCAACTTCGCGTACGGCATCCGGCTGCTGCCGACGCCCAAGCGGCGCGCCATGTCGGCGCTGTACGCCTTCTCCCGGCGTGTCGACGACATCGGCGACGGCGACCTGCCGGACGAGATCAAGGTGAAGCGGCTGGAGGACACCCGGGCGCTGCTCACCCGCGTCCGTGAGGGCGGGGTCGAGGAGGACGACACCGACCCGGTGGCCGTCGCCCTCACCCATGCCGCGCGCGCCTTCCCTATCCCGCTGGGCGGTCTGGACGAGCTGATCGACGGCGTCCAGATGGACACGCGCGGGGAGACCTACGAGACCTGGGACGATCTGAAGGTCTACTGCCGCTGTGTGGCCGGTGCCATCGGCCGCCTCTCGCTGGGCGTGTTCGGTACGGAACCGGGGGCGCGCGGCGCCGAGCGCGCACCCGAGTACGCCGACACGCTCGGTCTCGCGCTCCAGCTCACCAACATCCTCAGAGACGTGCGCGAGGACGCCGAGGGCGGCCGTACCTATCTGCCCGCCGACGACCTGGCCAAGTTCGGCTGCTCGGCCGGGTTCAACGGGCCGACGCCACCGGAGGGCTCCGACTTCGCGGGCCTCGTCCACTTCGAAGTGCGACGGGCCCGTGCCCTTTTCGCCGAGGGCTACCGGCTGCTCCCCATGCTCGACCGGCGCAGCGGTGCGTGCGTGGCCGCCATGGCCGGCATCTACCGCCGGCTGCTGGACCGGATCGAGCGCGAGCCGGAGGCCGTGCTGCGCGGCCGGGTCTCGCTGCCCGGACGCGAGAAGGCCTATGTCGCCGTACGCGGGCTGTCCGGTCTCGACACCCGGCACGTGTCCCGGCGGACCGTCAGGAGGCGCGCCTGATGGACCCCGTGGACCCGGCCGGCTCCGAAGACCCGCAGCGGCGGGCAACCCTCCGCTGCGGCGTGGCGTCCCTGACTGCGACGGCCGACCGTGCACCGTTCAACCTGCACGCTCGGCACGCACGGAAGGACGCACGATGAGCGACGGCTCGCGCTCCGAGGGGGCGCACGCCGACACCCCGGCACCGGCGGCCGCGGCAGGCCGCAGCGCCGTCGTGGTCGGCGGCGGCCTCGCCGGGATCACCGCGGCGCTCGCGCTCGCCGACGCGGGCGTCCGCGTCACTCTGCTCGAAGGCAGACCCAGGCTGGGCGGCCTCGCCTTCTCCTTCCAGCGCGGTGAGCTGACCGTCGACAACGGCCAGCACGTGTACCTGCGCTGCTGCACCGCCTACCGCTGGTTCCTCGACCGGATCGAGGGCGCGGCACTGGCACCGCTGCAGGACCGCCTGGACGTGCCCGTCGTCGACGTCGCCAAGCCCGAGGGCAGACGGCTCGGCAGGCTGCGGCGCGACCGGCTGCCCGTCCCCCTCCACCTGGGGCGCAGCCTGGCAGCCTATCCGCATCTCTCGTTCGCCGAGCGTGCCGCGGTCGGGCGGGCCGCGCTCGCGCTCAAGGGGCTCGACCTCGCCGATCCGACCCTGGACACCCAGGACTTCGGCAGCTGGCTGGCCGCTCACGGCCAGTCGGCGCGTGCCATCGAGGCCCTGTGGGACCTGGTCGGGGTCGCCACCCTCAACGCGGTCGCGGGCGACGCCTCGCTGGGGCTCGCCGCGATGGTGTTCAAGACCGGTCTGCTGTCCGACCCGGGCGCGGCCGACATCGGCTGGGCCCATGTCCCGCTGGGCGAACTGCACGACCGGCTGGCCCGCAAGGCGCTCGACTCCGCGGGCGTCCGTACCGAGGTCCGTACACGCGTCACCTCCGTCTCTACCAACGAGAACGGGACCTGGAGCGTTCAGGTTCCCGGCGAGACGCTCCACGCCGACGCGGTCGTCCTCGCCGTACCCCAGCGCGAGACCCACGACCTGCTGCCGCCCGGCGCCCTCGACGCCCCCGAGCAGCTGCTCCGCATCGGCACCGCCCCCATCCTCAACGTGCATGTGGTCTACGACCGCAAGGTGCTCGCCGGGCCCTTCTTCGCCGCCCTCGGCACCCCCGTGCAGTGGGTCTTCGACCGCACCGACGCCTCCGGGCTCGCCGAGGGGCAGTACCTGGCGCTGTCCCAGTCGGCCGCGCAGGACGAGATCGACGCACCGGTCGCCGCGCTCCGCGAGCGCTACCTGTCCGAGCTGGAGCGCCTGATCCCCGGAGCCCGCGACGCGGTGGTGAAGGACTTCTTCGTGACCCGGGAGCGCACCGCCACGTTCGCTCCCACCCCCGGCGTCGGGCGGCTGCGGCCCGGCGCCCGCACCAAGTCCCCCGGCCTGTACCTGGCCGGAGCGTGGACCGCCACCGGGTGGCCCGCGACCATGGAGAGTGCGGTCCGCAGTGGAGTGAGCGCGGCCGACGCCGCGCTGAGCGCCCTGGGCCGGCCACGCCCGAGCCGTCTCTTCGCGTTCGAGGAGGCGGCCTGATGCTCGGTCGGCGCGCGGCAGGTCCCCGCACCCCCGGTACCGCAACAAGAGGAGAGACTGTGCCCACTGTGCCCCCGGCCTCGACGCCCGCTCGGAGGACCGCGGTGGACGTGACCGCGCTTCTGGAGCGCGGCCGGACCCTGGCCACACCGGTCCTGCGTGCGGCCGTCGACCGCCTGGCGCCTCCCATGGACACCGTCGCCGCCTACCACTTCGGCTGGATCGACGCCGCCGGCAACCCGGCCGACGGCGACGGTGGCAAGGCCGTCCGTCCCGCCCTGGCCGTGCTCTCCGCCGAGGTCACCGGCGCCGCACCCGAGGTGGGCATCCCCGGGGCCGTCGCCGTCGAACTGGTCCACAACTTCTCGCTGCTGCACGACGACCTGATGGACGGCGACGAGCAGCGCCGCCACCGCGACACCGTCTGGAAGGTGCACGGCCCCGCCCAGGCCATCCTCGTCGGCGACGCCCTGTTCGCCCTCGCCAACGAGATCCTGCTGGAACTCGGCACCGTCGAGGCCGGCCGCGCCACCCGCCGGCTGACCACCGCCACCCGCGCCCTGATCGACGGTCAGGCGCAGGACATCTCCTACGAGCACCGCGACCGCGTCAGCGTCGAGGAGTGCCTGGAGATGGAGGGCAACAAGACCGGCGCCCTGCTCGCCGCCTCCAGCTCCATCGGCGCGGTGCTCGGCGGCGCCGACGACCGCACCGCGGACGCGCTGGAGAAGTACGGCTACCACCTGGGCCTCGCCTTCCAGGCCGTGGACGACCTCCTCGGCATCTGGGGCGACCCCGAGGCCACCGGCAAGCAGACCTGGAGCGACCTGCGCCAGCGCAAGAAGTCCCTGCCGGTGGTGGCCGCGCTCGCGGCGGGCGGCCCCGCCTCCGAGCGGCTCGGCGAGATCCTCGCCGCCGACGCCAAGAGCAGCGACTTCGCGACCTTCTCCGAGGAGGAGTTCGCGGCCCGCGCCGCCCTCATCGAGGAGGCGGGCGGCCGCGAGTGGACGGCCGGGGAAGCGCGCCGTCAGCACACCGTCGCCATCGAAGCCCTCGACGCCGTCGACATGCCCGAGCAGGTACGGGCCGCCTTCACGGCGCTCGCCGACTTCGTCGTCGTACGAAAGAGATGATCACTATCGGTCGAATAGCCCTCGCGTAGTCGCCGGCCGGTGTCGAGGGACGACGGACACCGGCCGACGGCGGACCCACAGCAGCACGACTCGTACGACTGCACGAAGGGGAAGCCATGACAGCGACGACCGACGGAAGCACCGGAGCGACCCTGCCGCCCCGCGCTGCCGCGGCCAGCGAAACCGACATCACCACCTCCGCGGCGGCCGGGGTGCAAGACGCCGCCGAACGCGCCGCGAGGCGCGCCACCGACTTCCTGCTCGCGCAGCAGGACGCCCAGGGCTGGTGGAAGGGCGACCTCGAGACGAACGTCACCATGGACGCCGAGGACCTGCTGCTCCGTCAGTTCCTGGGGATCCGCGACGAGGCGACGACGCGGGCCGCCGCGCTGTTCATCCGCGGTGAGCAGCGCGAGGACGGCAGCTGGGCCACCTTCTACGACGGCCCCGGCGAACTCTCCGCCACCATCGAGGCGTACGTCGCCCTCCGGCTGGCCGGCGACCCGCCCGACGCCCCGCACATGGCGAAGGCCTCCGCCTGGACCCGCGAGCGCGGCGGCATCGCCGCCTCCCGTGTGTTCACCCGGATCTGGCTCGCCCTGTTCGGCTGGTGGAAGTGGGAGGACCTGCCCGAACTCCCGCCGGAGCTCATCTACTTCCCCAGCTGGATGCCGCTCAACATCTACGACTTCGGATGCTGGGCCCGCCAGACCATCGTCCCGCTGACCGTAGTCTCGGCCAAGCGCCCGGTCCGCCCGGCGCCCTTCCCGCTGGACGAGCTGCACACCGACCCGGCCGACCCCAACCCGGCCAAGCCGCTCGCCCCCGTGGCCAGTTGGGACGGCGCCTTCCAGCGGCTGGACAAGGCGCTGCACCGGCTGCGCAAGGTCGCCCCGCGCCGGCTGCGCAAGGCCGCGATGAACTCCGCCGCCCGCTGGATCATCGAGCGGCAGGAGAACGACGGCTGCTGGGGCGGCATCCAGCCGCCCGCCGTGTACTCGGTCATCGCCCTGTACCTGCTCGGCTACGACCTGGAGCACCCGGTGATGCGCGAGGGTCTCGCGTCGCTGGACCGTTTCGCCGTGTGGCGCGAGGACGGCGCCCGGATGATCGAGGCCTGCCAGTCCCCGGTGTGGGACACCTGTCTCGCCACCATCGCGCTGGTCGACGCCGGACTGCCCACCGACCACCCGCAACTGGTCAGGGCCGCCGACTGGATGCTCGGCGAGGAGATCGTCCGGCCCGGCGACTGGGCCGTGAAGCGGCCCGGGCTGCCGCCCGGCGGCTGGGCGTTCGAGTTCCACAACGACAACTACCCCGACATCGACGACACCGCCGAGGTCGCCCTCGCGCTGCGCCGGGTCCGGCATCACGACCCCGAGCGGGTGGACCGGGCGATCGGACGCGCGGTGCGCTGGAACCTCGGGATGCAGTCGAAGAACGGTGCGTGGGGCGCCTTCGACGTCGACAACACCAGCCCGTTCCCGAACCGGCTCCCGTTCTGCGACTTCGGCGAGGTCATCGACCCGCCGTCGGCGGACGTCACCGCGCACGTCGTGGAGATGCTCGCCGCCGAAGGCCTCGCCCACGACCCGCGCACCCGGCGCGGCATCGAGTGGCTGCTGGCCGAACAGGAGCCGGACGGCTCGTGGTTCGGCCGCTGGGGCGTCAACTACATCTACGGCACCGGCTCGGTGGTGCCCGCGCTCACCGCGGCCGGCCTGCCCGGCTCCCACCCGGCGATCCGGCGGGCGGTTACCTGGCTGGAGAGCGTCCAGAACGACGACGGCGGCTGGGGCGAGGACCTGCGCTCCTACAAGTACGCCAAGGAGTGGAGCGGTCGCGGGGCCTCCACCGCCTCCCAGACCGCATGGGCGCTGATGGCGCTGCTCGCGGCGGGGGAGACGGACTCCAAGGCCGTCGAGCGCGGCATCCGGTGGCTGGCCGAGACCCAGCGCGAGGACGGTTCCTGGGACGAGCCGCACTTCACCGGCACCGGCTTCCCCTGGGACTTCTCCATCAACTACCACCTCTACCGGCAGGTGTTCCCGCTCACCGCGCTCGGCCGGTACCTGCACGGCGACCCCTTCGACCGGCACCTCGCAGCGGGCAAGAGGCCGCTCGCCGAGGCCAAGGGGCACTGAATGAACACCCGGCCCGCCCCGGCCCCGCTGCTGGTCGCCTGCGCGCTCGGCATCGAGCACCTCGCCCTGCGCACCGGCGACCTGGGCGGGAAGGACAAGCACGGCGCCGGCGGGCCGTTCACCGTCGTCCGCACGGGGATGGGCCCCAGGGCGGCGGAACGTTCGGTCGGCCGGCACCTGGCCGGGCCGGACCTGGCCGACGCGGCCGTGCTGGCCACCGGCTTCTGCGCCGGACTCGCCCCCGGCATGCACCCCGGCGACCTGGTCGTCGCCGAGGAGACCCGGGACCCGCGCGGGACCGTCCCGTGCGTGGGCACCGGGCTGTTGGTCAAGGAACTCGCCCGCATCCTGCCCGGACGCACCGTCCACACCGGCCCGCTCACCGGCTCCGACCATGTGGTGCGCGGCCCGGAGCGCTCCGACCTGCTCGCCACCGGCGCGATCGCGGTCGACATGGAGTCGGCGGCCACGCTCCTGAGCGCCGTCCGCGCGGGCGAGCGCCCGGTTGCGGCCGTACGGGTGGTCGTGGACGCTCCAGAACATGAACTCGTCCGGATCGGCACAGTGCGCGGTGGAATATCAGCTTTCCGTGTTCTTCGTTCCGTTCTTCCAGCTTTCTTTGAATGGCACCGTTCTTTGCTGCTCCCCCGGAGGTGAGCCAGATGGCCATGCCGCTGCGTCAGTCCATCAAGGTTGCTACATACCTGGCTGAACAGAAGATCCGCAGGCGGGACAAGTTTCCGCTCATCGTCGAGCTGGAGCCGCTCTTCGCCTGCAATCTCAAGTGTGAGGGGTGCGGCAAGATCCAGCACCCGGCCGGAGTGCTCAAGCAGCGCATGCCGGTCGCGCAGGCGGTGGGCGCGGTGCTGGAGTCCGGTGCGCCGATGGTGTCCATCGCCGGTGGAGAACCGTTGATGCACCCTCAGATCGACGAGATCGTGCGCCAGTTGGTGGCCAAGAGGAAATACGTCTTCCTGTGCACCAACGCCATGCTGCTGCGCAAGAAGATGGACAACTTCAAGCCCTCCCCGTACTTCGCGTTCGCGGTGCACATCGACGGGCTGCGCGAGCGGCACGACGAATCCGTTGCGAAGGAGGGCGTGTTCGACGAGGCGGTGGAAGCCATCAAGGAGGCCAAGCGCCGCGGCTTCCGGGTGACCACCAACTCGACCTTCTTCAACACCGACACCCCGCAGACGATCGTCGAGGTGCTCAACTTCCTCAACGACGACCTGCACGTCGACGAGATGATGATCTCGCCCGCCTACGCCTACGAGAAGGCGCCCGACCAGGAGCACTTCCTCGGCGTCGAGCAGACCCGCGAACTGTTCAAGAAGGCATTCTCCGGCGGCAACCGCAAGCGCTGGCGGCTCAACCACTCCCCGCTCTTCCTGGACTTCCTGGAGGGCAAGGTCGACTTCCCGTGCACCGCGTGGGCGATCCCGAACTACTCGCTCTTCGGCTGGCAGCGCCCCTGCTACCTGATGAGCGACGGGTACGTGCCCACCTACCGCGAGCTCATCGAGAAGACCGACTGGGACAAGTACGGCCGCGGCAAGGACCCGCGCTGCGCCAACTGCATGGCGCACTGCGGCTACGAGCCCACCGCTGTCCTGGCCACCATGGGCTCCCTGAAGGAGTCGCTGCGGGCCATGCGCGAGACCGTCTCGGGAAACCGGGAGTGACGCCATGACCGCCGTCCCTCTGGGCCTTCCCGGGGTACCGGCCCGGCCGGTCGCACCGCGGCGCGTGTCGCGGCAGATCCATGTCGGGCCGGTGGCGGTCGGGGGCGGAGCCCCGGTGTCGGTGCAGTCGATGACGACGACGCGGACGTCGGACATCGGAGCCACCCTGCAGCAGATAGCGGAACTGACCGCGTCCGGCTGCCAGATCGTCCGCGTCGCCTGCCCCACGCAGGACGACGCGGACGCCCTTGCGACCATCGCCCGCAAGTCGCAGATCCCGGTGATCGCGGACATCCACTTCCAGCCGAAGTACGTGTTCGCGGCCATCGAGGCGGGCTGCGCGGCGGTCCGGGTGAACCCGGGCAACATCAAGAAGTTCGACGACCAGGTGAAGGAGATCGCGCGGGCCGCGAAGGACCACGGCACGCCGGTCCGGATCGGCGTCAACGCGGGTTCCCTCGACCGGCGGCTGCTGCAGAAGTACGGCAGGGCGACCCCGGAGGCCCTGGTCGAGAGCGCCCTGTGGGAGGCGTCGCTCTTCGAGGAGCACGACTTCCGCGACATCAAGATCTCGGTCAAGCACAACGATCCGGTCGTGATGATCGAGGCGTACCGGCAGCTCGCCGAGCAGTGCGACTATCCGCTGCACCTCGGCGTCACCGAGGCGGGGCCGGCGTTCCAGGGCACCGTCAAGTCGGCCGTGGCGTTCGGTGCGCTGCTGTCGCGGGGCATCGGCGACACCGTCCGCGTCTCCCTGTCGGCGCCGCCCGCCGAGGAGGTCAAGGTCGGCATCCAGATCCTGGAGTCCCTGGGGCTGCGGCAGCGGCGCCTGGAGATCGTCTCCTGCCCGTCCTGCGGGCGGGCCCAGGTCGACGTCTACAAGCTCGCCGACGAGGTCACGGCGGGACTGGACGGCATGGAGGTGCCGCTCAGGGTCGCGGTGATGGGCTGTGTGGTCAACGGTCCGGGCGAGGCCCGCGAGGCGGACCTCGGGGTTGCCTCGGGCAACGGCAAGGGTCAGATCTTCGTGAAGGGCGAGGTCGTCAAGACCGTGCCCGAGTCGAAGATCGTGGAGACCCTCATCGAGGAGGCCATGAAGCTGGCCGAGCGGACCAGGTGAAGTGAGGCAAGGCACGGACCGAGAGGGGGCCGAGCGTGACGATTCTGGAGAACATCCGGGGACCACGCGAGCTGAAGGCGCTGTCCGAGGCGGAACTCGGCGAACTGTCCGAAGAAATCCGTGAGTTCCTGGTGCACGCGGTGTCGAGAACCGGCGGGCACCTCGGGCCCAATCTGGGGGTGGTGGAACTCGCCATCGCGCTCCACCGGGTCTTCGAGTCACCGGTCGACCGCATCCTGTGGGACACCGGCCATCAGAGCTATGTCCACAAACTGCTGACGGGGCGCCAGGACTTCTCCAAGCTGCGCGGCAAGGGGGGCCTGTCCGGCTACCCCTCGCGCGAGGAGTCCGAGCACGACGTCATCGAGAACAGCCACGCCTCCACGGCGCTCGGCTGGGCCGACGGCCTGGCCAAGGCCCACCAGGTGCAGGGGGAGAAGGGCCATGTCGTCGCGGTCATCGGCGACGGCGCGCTGACCGGCGGAATGGCCTGGGAGGCGCTGAACAACATCGCCGCCGCCAAGGACCGGCCGCTGATCATCGTCGTGAACGACAACGAGAGATCGTACGCACCGACCATCGGCGGCCTGGCCAATCACCTCGCCACCCTGCGCACCACCGACGGCTACGAGAAGGTCCTCGCCTGGGGCAAGGACGTCCTGCTGCGGACTCCGGTCGTCGGCCACACCCTCTACGAGTCCCTGCACGGCGCGAAGAAGGGCTTCAAGGACGCCTTCGCCCCGCAGGGCATGTTCGAGGACCTGGGGCTGAAGTACGTCGGCCCGATCGACGGCCACGACATCAAGGCCGTCGAGTCGGCCCTGCGCCGCGCGAAACGTTTCCACGGGCCGGTCCTGGTCCACTGCCTCACGGAGAAGGGCTGCGGCTACGAGCCGGCCCTCGCCCACGAGGAGGACCACTTCCACACCGTCGGCGTGATGGACCCGCTGACCTGCGAGCCGCTCGCACCCTCCAACGGGCCCTCCTGGACCTCGGTGTTCGGCGACGAGATCGTCAGGATCGGTCAGGAGCGCGAGGACGTCGTGGCGATCACGGCGGCCATGCTGCACCCGGTGGGCCTCGGCAAGTTCGCCGAACGCTTCCCCGGCCGGGTGTGGGACGTCGGCATCGCCGAGCAGCACGCTGCGGTCTCCGCGGCCGGTCTCGCCACCGGCGGCCTGCACCCGGTCGTGGCCGTCTACGCCACCTTCCTCAACCGCGCCTTCGACCAGCTGCTGATGGACGTCGCCCTGCACCGCTGCGGGGTGACCTTCGTGCTGGACCGGGCCGGCGTCACCGGAGTGGACGGGGCCTCCCACAACGGCATGTGGGACATGTCCGTCCTCCAGGTCGTGCCGGGCCTCAGGATCGCCGCCCCGCGCGACGCCGACCAGCTGCGCGCCCAGCTGCGGGAGGCCGTCGCCGTCGACGACGCGCCCACCCTGGTCCGCTTCCCGAAGGAGTCGGTGGGCCCCGGGATCCCGGCGACCGGCCACGTCGGCGGCATGGACGTCCTGCACCACGGCGAACACCCCGAGGTGCTGCTGGTGTCCGTCGGCGTGATGGCGCCGGTGTGCCTGCAGGCCGCCGAGCTGCTGGCGGCCCGGGGCATCCCCTGCACGGTCGTGGACCCCCGTTGGGTCAAGCCCGTCGACCCCGCCCTGCCGGGCCTGGCCGCCGCACACCGTCTGGTGGCCGTCGTGGAGGACAACAGCCGGGCCGCCGGGGTCGGTTCGGCCGTGGCCCTCGCCCTCGGTGACGCGGACGTGGACGTGCCGGTACGCCGGTTCGGCATTCCGGAGCAGTTCCTCGCGCACGCCAAGCGCGGCGAGGTGCTGGCCGACATCGGGCTCACGCCCGTCGAGATCGCGGGACGGATCGGTGCGAGCCTGGCCGTCATGGACGGGCCGGCGGCCGACGCGGGTCCCGCCGTCACGGACGGGCCGGCCGCCGACGCGGGTCCCGCCGTCACGGACGCGGGCCTCGCCGTCGTGAACGCCGGTTCCCGCGTCAAGGACTCGGGGGGCCCAGTCAAGGAGAGAGCTGAATGACCACGGAGTTCGACCTCGGGGCCCTCCTCTCGGGGCGCGGAGCCGAGCGCTACGAGCTGCACGCGAAGTACCTCAACCCGCAGCTCCCGCGCATGCTGCACACCATCGGCTTCGACAAGATCTACGAGCGCGCCGAGGGCGCCCACTTCTACGACGCCGACGGCAACGACCACCTGGACATGCTCGCCGGGTTCGGGGTGATGGGCCTCGGCCGTCACCACCCGGTCGTCCGCAAGGCGCTGCACGATGTCCTGGACCTGAGCCTCGCCGACCTCACCCGCTTCGACTGCCAGCCGCTGCCCGGGCTGCTGGCGGAGCGGCTGCTCACCCACAGCCCGCACCTGGACCGGGTGTTCTTCGGGAACAGCGGCACGGAAGCCGTGGAGACCGCCCTGAAGTTCGCCCGCTACGCCACCGGCAGGCCGCGCGTCCTCTACTGCGAGCACGCCTTCCACGGCCTGACGACCGGCTCCCTGTCGGTCAACGGCGAGGACGGCTTCCGCGACGGTTTCGCCCCGCTGCTGCCCGACACCGCCGTACCCCTCGGCGACCTCGACGCACTCGCCCGGGAGCTGAAGAAGGGCGACGTGGCCGCCCTGATCGTGGAACCGATCCAGGGCAAGGGCGTGCACGAGGCCCCGCCCGGCTATCTGCGCGCCGCGCAGGACCTGCTGCACCGGCACAAGGCGCTGCTCATCGCCGACGAGGTGCAGACCGGCCTCGGCCGCACCGCCGACTTCTACGCCTACCAGCACGAGGACGGCGTCGAACCCGACCTGGTCTGCGTGGCCAAGGCGCTGTCCGGCGGCTACGTCCCGGTCGGCGCCACCCTGGGCAAGGACTGGATCTTCAAGAAGGTCTACTCGTCCATGGACCGGGTCCTGGTCCACTCGGCGAGCTTCGGGTCCAACGCCCAGGCCATGGCGGCCGGCCTCGCCGTGCTCGCGGTGATGGAGGACGAGCAGATCGTCGCCGGCGTCCGCACGACGGGCGAGCTGCTGAAGTCCCGGCTCACCGCGCTGATCGACAAGTACGAACTGCTCGCCGACGTCCGCGGCCGGGGCCTGATGATCGGCATCGAGTTCGGCAGACCCGCGTCGCTGAAGCTTCGCAGCCGCTGGACCATGCTCCAGGCCGCACGCAAGGGCCTGTTCGCCCAGATGGTCGTCGTACCGCTGCTGCAGCGGCACCGGATCCTCACCCAGGTCTCCGGCGACCACCTGGAGGTGATCAAGCTGATCCCGCCGCTGGTCATCGACGAGGCGGACGTGGACCGGTTCATCGACGCCTTCACGGCCGTGATGGACGACGCCCACAGCGGCGGCGGCCTGATGTGGGACTTCGGCAAGACCCTGATCAAGCAGGCGGTGGCCAACCGCTAGCCCGAGCCACCGGCCGGGGCCGCACACACGCCCCCGGCCGGTGACCCGGACGACCGGCCCGGCCCGCACAGCCGTCCGGCGGACTCACGCACCCTTGAATCGATCGCACGTTCTGATCATCCCGGGCGCAATCAGCCCATGCCGACCACCGCGGGGCAGCTGCTCTCCGCGCTCCGACCGCTGCCGTTCCCCGCCCGTCTCGCACTGACCGCGAAGACTGCTCACCGGCTGGCGGAGGAAGGGCGGCTCACTCCGCTTCTCCTCGATCTCGACGCGCGCGGGCCCTACGAGCGGCGGCTCACTGACGTGCGACACCTGGCATACGTGAGAATGACGACCAGGGAGTGACCATCGCGCCCCTCGCGGCGTTTTGCCTCTGAGGCAAGAAATTTGCCGCTCAGGCAAGGCTGCGGCTCAATGGAGACATGAACGCTCCCGAGCCGGTGCCCGGCGAGGAACTGCCCGCCGTCGCCCCTCAGCTGCGCGCCCTGCGCCGGCGCACCGGCCTCACCCTGGAGGCTGCGGCCCGGTCCGCCGGGCTCTCGCCGGCCCACCTCTCCCGGCTGGAGACCGGCCGGCGCCAGCCCTCGCTGCCGATGCTGCTCGCGCTCGCGCGTATCTACGGTACGACCGTCTCGGAGCTGCTCGGCGAGACGGTCGCCGACCGGGACGCCATCGTGCGCGCCGGCGACATGGAACCGACCCGCGCGGGCGGCTGGACGTACTTCCAGGCCGGAGCCCCCGGCCGGGGCATGCAGGCGCTGCGCGTCCGGGTGCCGT
The DNA here is from genome assembly GCF_055657175.1 of Streptomyces sp. NPDC107581. NCBI lineage: Bacteria > Bacillati > Actinomycetota > Actinomycetes > Kitasatosporales > Streptomycetaceae > Streptomyces > Streptomyces sp. NPDC107581. The sequence continues at coordinate 456,068 of NZ_JBVKBH010000002.1, read as the reverse complement.
ACGGCACCCAGGGCGACATCGTGCGCGTCCACCCGGGCGAGGAGTGGCTCTACGTCCTCGAAGGGCGGCTGCGGCTGCGCCTCGGCGACACCGCACACCTGCTCGCGCCCGGCGACAGCGCGCACTTCGACTCGCTGACCCCGCACCGCCTCGCCGCCGAGGATCACGACGGCGTGGAGCTGCTGTTCGTCCACACCCTGTTGCAGAGTCCCACGGCCACGCTGTGCCTGGGCCCCCTGACCGGAGAACTGCCATGAGCGATTTCGAGGAGAAGTTCCCCCGAGCCCTGTGGATCCGCCTCATCATCTACATCGCCCTCGGGCACGTCCTGGCCGCGTTCCTCTACCTGCTGTTCGCGGTCGGAGCCAAGGGCTGACCGCCGGGCGCGGAGAAATTGCCGGGCGCGGAGAATCGCCGCACACCGAGAACCGCCGGGCAGTGAGAACCGGCGGGCACCGAGAACCGCCGGGCACGGAGCGGTGTCAGGGTGCCGGGCGGTGTCAGGGCACGGAGTGGTGTCAGGGTGCCGGGCGGTGTCAGGGCACGGAGTGGTGCCAGGGTGCCGGGCGGTGTCAGTCGAGCAGGCGCTCGCGCAGCCGCTCCCGGGTCTGAGGGGTGAGCCGCAGGCCCTGCTCGAAGTAGGCGTCCACGCCGCCCCAGGTCTCGTCGATGCTCTCGAACGCCGCCTGCAGATACTCGGCGCGTGCGTCGAAGAGCGGGCTGAGCAGCTCCATCACCTCGGGTGTGTACGCGGTGTCCGGGCTGCCGTTGCGGCGGACCTTGTAGCGACGGTGCTTGGCGTTGGACTCCAGGTAGTCCGCGACGATCGCCTCGCGCTCCACTCCCACGGCGAGGAGCGTGACGGCTATGGAGATGCCGGCGCGGTCCTTGCCCGCCGCACAGTGCATCAGCGCGGGCACGCTGTCCTCGGCGAGCGCGTGCAGCACCCGGGAGTGCTCGGCGGTGCGCTCCTTGACGATCGTCCGGTACGAGGTGACCATCCGGGCCGCTGCCCTGCCGTCGGCGAGGATGCCGTGCAACTGGTCCAGGTCGCCGTCGCGGACCATCTTCCAGAACTCGGCGCCGTCCGCGGGGTCGCTCAGCGGCAGGTTCACGTTCCGCACGCCGGGCAGCTCGACGTCCGGGCCCTCCAGCTTCTGGTCGGCCCCGTTGCGGAAGTCGAAGATCGTGTGCAGGCCCAGGGAGGCGAGGAAGGCCGCGTCGTCCTCGGTCGCGTGCGCCAGGTGGCCGCTGCGGAACAGCACTCCGTGGCGCACCCGCCGTCCGTCCACGGCCGGCAGTCCGCCCACGTCACGGAAATTGCGCACTCCGGCCAGTTCGGGCTCGGTCGAGGGGACCTGCTGCGTCACGGGGGCTCCTCCCAGTCGGCCCCGTCGGCACGGCTCGTCGACGGGCGCTCAGTCGACCATACGACATCGATTTCCTCAGGCAATGAGTTGTCCACAGGCGTTGCCACCAGGGGCCGCAGGGCCTGATGATGTTCGTACTTGAGCGGATCTGTTGGCACCTGTGAGGTCTCGATGGCGGACATCGCCCAGAACGGTCGCACGTGGCTCCTGTCGGGGCCCACCAGCAGCTATGCGCTGCATCTCACCGATGCCGACGAACTGCTGCACCTCCACTGGGGACCGCGGATCACGCCGGCCGACGCCGAGGCCTTGGCGGTGAGTCCGCTGCCCGCCTACTGGCCCTTCGAGTCCCCGCTCGACGGCCGCGAGGAGTACCCCGTCGAGGGCGGCCCCCGCTTCGTCCGCCCGGCCCTGTCCGTGCGCACCGAGGAGCGGCGCGGCACCGAATGGCGTTTCGTGGCCGGCGACACCGCAGGCGACGCCGGCGACGAGGAACTGCGGCTGCGCTTCGACGACGACGGGATCGCCGTCACCCTGCACTACCGGATGCGCGAGGACGTCGTGGAGCGCTGGGTGACCGTGGAGAACGGCGGGCACGCGCGCGTGGAGCTGCTGCGTGCCGACGCCGCCACCTGGACCCTGCCCGACCGCGAGGACTGGCGGCTGTCCCAGCTGCACGGCCGCTGGGCCGCCGAGTCCCTGCTCGCGACCGCCCCCCTCGCCCGCGGCGAGACGGTCATCGGCAGCCGCCGCGGCCACACCGGGCACCAGCACCTGCCCTGGGTGGCACTGGACACCGACGCCACCGAGGAGCGCGGCGAGGTCTACGGCTGTGCGCTCGGCTGGTCCGGCTCCTGGCGGATCGCGGTCGCCCAACTCCCCGACGCGCGCGTGCAGATCACCGGCGGCGCCGGCCACGACGACTCGGGTCTGCTGCTCCTGCAGCCGGGGGAGTCGTACACCACCCCCGTCTTCGCGGGCCTGTGGAGCGACGGCGGCTTCGGCGGGGCCAGCCGCGCCTGGCACGCCTACCAGCGGGTGCATGTCGTCCCGGGCGCGGAGCAGGACCGGCCGGTGCTGTTCAACTCCTGGGAGGCGACCAACTTCGACATCTCCGAGGAGCAGCAGGCCGCCCTCGCGCGGCGGGCCGCCGGGATCGGCGTCGAGCTGTTCGTCGTGGACGACGGCTGGTTCGGCGCCCGCACCAGCGACCACGCCGGACTCGGCGACTGGACACCCAACCCCGACCGCTTCCCGCGCGGCCTCAAGCCCCTCGCCGACCGGGTGCACGAGCTCGGCATGCAGTTCGGCATCTGGGTCGAGCCCGAGATGGTCAACCCGGACAGCGACCTCTACCGCGCCCACCCCGACTGGGTGCAGTACCGACCGGGACGGAAGCGGACGGAATTTCGCCACCAGCTCGTCCTCAATCTCGCCCGCGAGGACGTCCAGGAGTATCTCTGGGAGCAGCTGGACACCCTTCTGTCCAGCGCCCCGATCGACTATGTGAAGTGGGACTTCAACCGCTGCTTCACCGACGCCGGCTGGCCCGGGGAGCCGTACCCGCAGCGCCTGTGGGTCGACCACGTCCGCGCCCTGTACGCCCTGCTGGACCGGCTGCGCGCCGCCCACCCCCAGGTGGCCTTCGAGTCCTGCTCGGGCGGCGGCGGCAGGATCGACCTCGGCGTGCTCGGCCGTACCGACCAGGTGTGGACCTCCGACAACACCGACCCGCTCGACCGGCTCGCCATCCAGCACGGATTCAGTCAGATCCATCCCGCGCGGGTCATGGCGGCCTGGGTCACCGACAGCCCGAACACACAGCTCAACGGGCGGGCCAGCTCGCTGCGGTTCCGCTTCGTCAGCTCGATGGCCGGGGTGCTCGGAGTCGGCGGCGACCTCACCGAGTGGGCCGCGGAGGAACTGGCCGAGGCCCGGGAGTGGGTGGCTCTCTACAAGGAGATCCGCCCGGTCGTCCAGCGCGGCGACCTCTACCGGCTGCGGCCCCCGGCGGGCGGCCTGAGCGCCGTCCAGTACGTCCTCGGGGGCGAGACCGTGGTCCTCGCCTGCCTCCAGGCGCAGCATTACGGCGAACCGGTACCGGCGGTGCGGCTGCGCGGTCTCGACCCGACCGCATCGTATGAATGTCGTGAAACGGGAGAAATCCACCGCGGGGCCGTTCTCCTGCACCACGGGCTGCGCACCGGACTGCGGGGCGACCTGGATGCGACGGCTCTCCGGCTGCGCCGCATCTGAATCGTCTGTCCGAATTGATGCTTTCATTCCAACTCGGTCTGGAATGGGAAGGTGTGGCGAGTCGGCGCGTGAGGAGCGTCATATCCGTGACCGTGTGTCGCGGGTCATGTCCACGTAATTCTCATGTGTGTGCGGGAAATTGAAAGAGGACTGGAAAGGGGAATTCACGGAGGGTGACCGGGAATTCCCGAATTCGATCAGCTGGGACGGGGACGCCGGGAACCAGCTGCTTGTCCGGGTGCGTCCTGCTCGCTTACGTTCGCCATCAATCCGGACGGAACGCCGAATCCTGCCGCCGCCCGGAGTCCCCACACCCATGACCCGTGCACGGCAGGAGCGGGGGACCCACCAGGTACGACAGCCTGTCCCGGTCTCCGCGACAGGCTTGGGGTGCAGCCGCGCACCGCGCGGCCGGACAGCTCCAGTCCGAACCCGACAGCTCACCTCGCAGGCGCCGGAGAGGAATGCTCCATGCCCGCGAAGGGTAAGCACCGACGCCCGAAGACCCGGCGTTTCACCCGCTCGATCGCCGTCGCCGGAACCGGTGGCGCCGCGCTGGCTCTGCCGCTCATGGGGGCCGCCGGAGCGCACGCGGCGACCTCGCAGTCCGTTTCCGGAAAGGCCGTGCAGTCCCTTCCGAACGTGGAAAAGGCGGCCGCGAAGTCGGCCGGCGCGCAGCAGAATTCGGGCGTACGCGTCTACACGGTGAAGTCCGGCGACTGGCTCGCGAAGATCGCCGACGAGCAGAACGTCGGCGGCGGCTGGCACCGGCTCTACGCGGACAACCGGCAGGCCGTCGGTGAGAACCCCTCACTGATCCACCCGGGTCTGAAGCTGTCGCTCGGCGGGAAGGCCGCCCCGGCCCACGCCGAGCCCGCACGGCCCTCGCGGACGCCGCAGCCCCCGAAGTCCACGCAGACTCCGCAGCCTTCGGGCTACGGCTCGCAGGCCCCCGGGTCCGACGCCTCCGCGCACCCGTCCCAGGCCGGCCGGACCTCCGGGCCCGCCGCCACCCCCGACACCGGTTACACCCTTCCGGTCACCGGCGCCACCGTCGGCACCGGCTACCACGTGGCCGGCAGCATGTGGTCCAGCGGCTACCACACGGGCGTCGACTTCGTCGTCCCGACCGGCACCCCCGTCAAGGCCGTCGCCGCCGGCACCGTCGTCTCCGCCGGGTGGGGCGGCGCCTACGGCAACCAGGTCGTCATCAAGCTGAACGACGGCTACTACGCCCAGTACGCCCACCTCTCCCAGCTCTCCGTCTCGGCCGGCCAGACCGTGACCGAGGGCCAGCAGCTGGGCCTGTCCGGTGCAACCGGCAACGTGACCGGCCCGCACCTGCACTTCGAGATCCGCACCACGCCGAACTACGGCTCGGACGTGGACCCGGTCGGCTACCTCCGCTCGCACGGCGTCGCTGTCGGCTGAGCCACCGGCGACTCCCGCACCACCACCTGCCTGACACGCAGCCGAAGGCCGGACCCGGTCCCCGGGTCCGGCCTTCGGTGTCGCATACGCTCGGCTCGGACCGTCAACGCCTGTGACCAGGGCCTTATTCCAGGGTTGGCCGACTATTTAGAAGTGTCTTATCTCACCGTTCGTCAACCCCGTATTACGGTCGCGTAGGTCACATCCGAAGGTGAATCATGGTCCGACGTGGCAGACGATTCGAAGAGTGACAACACATCAGTGATCGGGTCGTACGTGGCGGTGGGGGACAGCTTCACCGAGGGCGTCGGCGACCCCGGGCCCGACGGGGCATTCGTCGGCTGGGCCGACCGGTTCGCGGTACTGCTCGCCGACCGGAGACCCGAGGGCGACTTCGTGTACACGAACCTGGCGGTGCGCGGAAAGCTGCTCGACCAGATCGTGGCCGACCAGCTCCCGAAGGCCGCCGAACTGGCCCCGGACCTGGTTTCCTTCTGCGCGGGCGGCAACGACATCATCCGGCCCGGCACCGACCCGGACGAGGTGGCCGAGCGCTTCGAGCGGGCCGTGGCCCAGCTCACCGAGGCGGTCGGCACCGTGCTGGTGACGACCGGCTTCGACACCCGTGGCGTCCCCTTGCTCAAGCATCTGCGCGGCAAGATCGCCACCTACAACGGGCACGTGCGCGCCATCGCCGACCGGTACGGCTGTCCCGTGCTCGACCTGTGGTCCCTCAAGTCCGTTCAGGACCGCAGGGCCTGGGACGACGACCGGCTGCACCTCTCGCCCGAGGGGCACACGCGCGTAGCGCTCAGGGCGGGCCAGGCCCTGGGCCTGCAGATCCCGGCCGACCCGGAGCAGTCCTGGCCGCCGCTCCCGGTCCGGGGCACCCTGGAGATCCGCCGTGACGACGTCCACTGGGCCCGCGAGTACCTCGTGCCGTGGATCGGCCGCCGGCTGCGCGGCGAGTCCTCCGGGGACCATGTGACGGCGAAGGGCACCCTGTCGCCGGACGACATCAAGATGCGGATCGCATCGGTGGCCTGAGGGCCCGCACGCGTGCCCCGTACCGCAGGCTCAGCGGTGCGGGGCACACGGGTGCGCCCACCCCGGTCCACGCACCGCCCGGATCTGCACACCGCCCCGGCACGCTGACCGCCTCGGCACGCTGACCGGTCCGGCAGGCTGAACGCCTCGGCAGGCTCACCGAGCCGGCAGGCCGACCGGCCCGGCACGCTGACCGCCCCGGCAGGCTCACCGCCCTGGTGCGGTCGACGCCTCCCGCTCCAGACCGAGTTCCCGGGCCAGGGCGTCGTCCACCCATACCTGCGCCCGCGCGCGCGGCACCGCGCCCGGATACGACGTCAGCTGCACGGCCAGCCCGTCCAGGAGCGCGGTCAGCCGCAGGGCCGCCCCCACCGGGTCGGCGCAGACGAACTCGCCCGCTGCCACGCCCTCCGCGATGACCTCGGTGATCGCCGCCTTCCACTGCTTGTCGAGGTCCCGGGTGACCTCCCGCAGGGCGGGTTCGCGCAGCGCGACCGCCCAGCCCTCGATCCACAGCCGCCAGCCCTTGGCCTGGCCCGTGGGCGCGTACCAGCGCACGGCCGCCCGCATCCGGCGCAGTGCGGACGTCCGCCGGCCCAGCAGCCCCCGCAGATGCGCCAGGTCGTCCTCGGCCGCGTGGGCGAACGCGGCGGCGACCAGCTTCTCCTTCGTCGAGAAGTGGTACAGAACCAGGGCGTTGCTCACACCGAGGGCGGAGGCCACGTCGGCGATCCTGACCGCCGCCACGCCCCGCGCCTCGATCTGCTCGATGGCCGCCCGCAGCAGCTCTTCCCGCCGCTGCGCCACACTCAACCGCACTCTCGCCACGCGGTCACCCTATTCCGTCGGTGCGGGCGGTCCGAACGGATCTGCCTCCCATGGCCGGTTAGCACCCCCGCCTGAGCCGGTGCGCAGCCGCCGTCACCGGTACCGCCCGGAGCGGTCGGCGGGAGCAGTCGCCGTCACCGGTACCGCTCGGAGCGGTCGGCGGGAGCAGTCGCCGTAACCGGTACCGCTCGGAGCGGTCGGCGGGAGCAGTCGCCGTCACCGGTACCGCTCAAAACGGCCGACGAGAGCGGCCGCCGTCACCGGTACCGCTCAAAACGGCCGACGAGAGCGGCCGCCGTCACCGGTACCGCTCAAAACGGCCGACGAGAGCGGCCCCCGTCACCGGTACCACCCGAAGCGGTCGGCGATCACCGGCAGGCGGTCCGTCACCAGGGCGTGGGCGGCGGTGCGCGGGGTCGTCCCGTCGGTCTCCGCGCGGGCGAGCACCAGATCGATCAGGGCGCGCATCGAGCGGCGGATGTGCGCGAACGCCTCGGCCGCATCCGGACCGATGTCGCCGAACAGGGTCCACCACCACCATGCGTTCGTCCCGGAGTTGACCACCACGTCCGGCAGGACGGTGACCCCGCGCGCGGCGAGCAGCTCCTCCGCCTCGGGCCGGACCGGCATGTTCGCGGCCTCGACGATCCAGCGGGCGGTGATCCGCTCCTGGTTGGCGGTGTCGATCGCGTACGACACCGCCGCGGGCACCAGCACCTCCGCCCCGGCGGACAGCCAGGCGTCGCCGGGCAGTTCACGGTCGCCGGGGCGCAGGGCCGCGCGGTCGACGGTGCCGTAGGCGTCCCGGGTGGCCAGCAGGGCCTCGATGTCGAGTCCGGCCGGGTTGGCGACGGTGCCCTTGATGTCCGCGACGGCCACCACGGTGAGCCCTGCGCGCGCGAGGAAGCGCGCCGTGGCCCCGCCCATCGTGCCCAGCCCCTGGACGGCGACCCGGGTGCCCGGGTACGGCACCGACGCCCGGTCCAGGGCCGCGAGCACCGACTCCGCGACCCCGCAGCCGCCGGCCAGTTCGTCCAGGCCGATGCCGTCCACCTCGACCGCGAAGGCGTCCGCGAGCCGTCTGCGGGCGGCCGTCTCGTCGTCCAGCAGCGGATAGACGGCCTGGATCGAGGAGACCAGCCCCGCCTCGGCCGCCGCGCGGTCCACCAGGTCCTGGGTGAGGCCCAGATCCTCCCCGGTGGTCCAGAAGCTCTCGATGTGGGGCTTCATGGCGCGCAGGTAGCGCACCAGCAGCTCGTACGCCTGCGGGTCCTGCGGATCGCAGTCGATCCCGCCCTTGGCTCCACCGAGGGGGACGTAGCGGCCGTCCGGGTCGTAGTGCAGGGCCTCCTTCATCGTCATGCCGCGGGCGAGTCCGGCGACCTCCTGAAGGGTGCAGCCGGCCCGCATGCGCAGTCCGCCGCTGGCCACACCGCGCACCAGCCGGTCGACGACCAGGAAGCCCTGCCGGCCGGTGACGTGGTCGGTCCAGACGAGCGACATCAGGGGGGCGGTCATGGGTGCCTCCAGGGGCCACGCACAGGGTGGTCGGACGGGTAGCCGGGTGGCTCTACTGAACGGTGAGTCAGTATCCGGAGTTGCTCGGGGTGCTGTCAACGCGCAAGGGGAACGTGCGTGCGAGTATGGCGGGTGCCCGTCGGTCCGGGGGGCGGGGCCTCTTCCACGGGGACTCCGCAGGGGGCGCTCCGCCCAGACCCCTGCCCGTGACCGGCTTGTCGGAGGGGCCGACCATAATGGAGGACCCCAGCGACTCCATCTGGAGGTACCGTGACCGGTCTGCGTTCCCTGAGCTCCGGGCTCCGCGCGCTTCAGCCCGAGGCCTTCGGCGCGGAACCGAGCGGTGAGCGCCTCGCGCGCATCCGCCGTTCCCCCCACTTCAAGGACGGCGTGTTCCAGAACCCCGGCGGCGTCGCCCGCACCCGGCCCTCCGGCTCCACGCTGGACCTCGCCAAGGTGTTCTTCGACAAGGAGACACGGCTCCTGCGCGCCCCCCGCGGCACCGTCCCGGTGCACGCCACCACCCTCGCCGACCTGGCCAAACCGCCGGTCGGCGGAGTGCGGGTGACCTGGATGGGCCACTCCAGCGTGCTCGCGGAGATCGACGGCCACCGGGTCCTGTTCGACCCCGTCTGGGGCGAGCGCTGCTCCCCGTTCCCGTTCGTCGGGCCCAAGCGGCTGCACCCGGTGCCGCTGCCGCTGGCCGCCCTCGGACCGGTCGATGTCGTGGTGATCTCGCACGACCACTACGACCACCTGGACCTGCCCACGATCAAGGAGCTGGCCGGCACCGACACGGTGTTCGCCGTGCCGCTCGGCGTCGGCGCCCACCTCGAACACTGGGGCGTGTCCCCGGACCGGCTGCGCGAGCTCGACTGGCACGAGTCCACCCGGGTCGGCGGGCTCACCCTCACCGCGACCCCGGCCCGCCACTTCTGCGGCCGCGGTCTGCGCAACACCCAGCACACCCTGTGGGCGTCCTGGGTCGTCGCGGGCGAGGAACACCGGCTCTACCACAGCGGTGACACCGGCTACTTCGAGGGCTTCAAGGACATCGGCGCCGTGCACGGCCCGTTCGACGCCACGATGATCCAGATCGGCGCATACAGCGAGTTCTGGCCCGACATCCACATGACCCCCGAGGAGGGGCTTCGCGCCCACCTGGACCTGCAGGGCGGGATGCCGCACGGCGTACTGCTGCCGATCCACTGGGGGACCTTCAACCTCGCCCCGCACGCCTGGGCGGAGCCGGCGGAGTGGACGCTGGCCGCGGCCGACGCGGCCGGACAGGCGGTCGCCGTCCCCGTCGCGGGCCAGCCCTTCGAGCCTGCCGGCGACCTGCCCACGCGCCCCTGGTGGCGGGATGTGTCCCTGCCGCTGAACCGCAAGTGGCCCGTCCCGGAGATCGCCGCGGAGGCGACGCGTGACGAACTCGACCTGGTGGGCGAGGGCTGACCCGGGGTGTTGTCCGAGGGGCTGCCGGCGGACGGGTCGTGCATCGGCGGGCAGGGAGTACCGGTGCCGTGCGGGTGCCGGCGCACCGCCTCGATGCGGTACTCGACCTCGCGCCCGCTCCAGCCTCGATCCGGGCGGAGGAGGCCGGGCTGCTCGGTGGCGCGGCCGTAGCTGAGCGGGCGCGGGTCCTCCTCGTACGGCAGGCAGCGCCGGCCCGGCACGAGCAGCAGCAGCCGTTCGTGGCCCACGGGACGGGTCCCGGCTCTCCGCCGCGGGACGGTCAGAGGTCGAGGACGGTTTCGGTCGTCGGCCGGCTGCAGCAGACGAGGACGGTGCCGGCCTCAGGGGGTTCGAGGGGCGGGACGGTATAGCTGATGTCACCCGACAGGAGGGGGGTGACGCAGGTGTGGCAGACACCGGTGCGGCAGGACCAGCGGGTGGGGATGTCACAGGCCTCGGCGAGTTCCAGCAGCGACTCGTGCCCGGGCGACCACGCGGTGGTGATGCCGCTGCGGGCGAAGGTGACGAGGGGGCCGGTGCCCGGTGGGCCGGGTGGCTGGTGCGGCCGGATGGCGGCCGTGGGCCTGACACCGGGGTTGATGGCGGCCAGGGCGCCGAACTGCTCCGTGTGGATCCGCTCGGGGCGCAGTCCGTGGTCGCGCAGATGGCCCCCGACGTCGTCCATGAAGGCGGTCGGGCCGCAGAGGTAGGCGTCGGCGTCGGCGGGAATGCCCATGGCCGCGAGGGAGGCGGCGGTCGGGCGGCCCTCGGTGAACCGGGGCCGGCCGGGCTGCGGGGCGGCTTCGGCGGTGTAGTAGATGTGCTCGTGGGCGTGCGGGAGCCGGGCCAGGAGCGCGCCTGCCTCGTCCGCGAAGACGTGATGGGCGCGGTCGCGGGCGACATGGACCCACCAGACGGGTCGTGGGTCCCGTACGGCCGCGAGCTGGTGGAGCATGGCGAGCACGGGGGTGGCGCCGATGCCTGCGGAGACGAGCACGACGGGGCGGCTGCCTTCGCCGAGCACGAACGTTCCGCGGGGGCCGGCGATGTCCACGAGGTCGCCGGGGCGGAGCATGTCGTGGATGTGGCCGCTGACCTTCCCGTGGGGTTCGTGCTTGACGCTGATGCGGTAGGTGCCGGCCGTCGGTGCGGAGGACAGCGAATAGCTGCGGACCGTGGGACCGGCGTCGCCGACGGTGAGCCGGATGGAGAGGTACTGGCCCGCACGGGCCACCGGCAGGGGAGTGCCGTCGGTGGTGTCGAGGTAGATCGATGAGACGGTGGGGGTCTCGGGCACGATGCGGGCGACGCGCATGGTCCTGAAGCCCGGCCACCCCGGCGCTTCTCCGGACTGCTCACCGCCGCCGGGTTCGCCGGTCCGTCCCTGCGCTTCTCCGGGCCGCTCGGCGCTGCCGGGTTCGCCCGGCCGTCCCGGTTGCCGCGCGGGCGGCCGGGCGGCGGCGAGTTCCCGGAAGGACTGCTGCCAACCGGGGCTGAGGGCAGGGATGTTCAGTGCTCTGCGCAGCTTCGCCGGGTCGCGGTCGGGGAGATAGAGCAGCGCGTCGGTGTCGGCGACGGTGAGCTCTTCGGGACCCTTGCGGGTCAGGGTGATCTCGTCCCCGGCCTGGACGTGGCCTTCGGTGAGGACGCGCAGGTAGAAGCCGGGGCGATGGTGGGCCACCAGAAGGGCGGCCATGGTCGGTTCGCCCAGGCGCATGCCCACGCGGTAGCAGGTGACGCGTGGCTGGGTGACCTCGAACTCGGCCTCGCCGATGCGGTACCGGTCGCCGATGCACACGTCGTCGTCCGGCAGCCCGTCCACGGTGAAGTTCTCCCCGAAGCTCCCGAAGGCCAGGTCGTCGCGGCCGAGTTGCTTCTGCCAGTACAGGTAGGACTGCAGCTGATAGACGAGTACGGCACGGATCTCACCGCCGTGTCCGGCCAGGTCTCCTTGGCCGTCTCCCTCGATGTTCAGCCGTCGCACCATCCGGGGGCCGTGCACGGGCGCCTTCCAGGCGCCGGTGCGGACGGTCCGCCCCTGCCAGGACACGTCCTTGGGCATCCCCACGTTGACGGACAGCAGCGTCGCCATCGCGGACCTCCTGCGGGTGGCCGACCGGGGTAGCCCCCATGACGCTGTGCTTGTGCGCTCGGCCGTGGCGCTGTGCCTGTGCGCTGGGGCCGATCCTAATTCCGGGCCGGTGCCGTCGCGATTGCGCAAGCTGCGCCCGGGGCGGCGGAGTGGCCGCGGCGCGCCGGCACATCGTCCGACACCACTGGCCTGCTCGGCTGCCCACGCCCACGCCCACGCCCATGCCCGTGCCCACGCCCATGCCCATGCCCACGCCCACGCCCGTGCTCGCGCCCATGCCCACACCCTTCGGCGGCGGTTGCGCTGGCAGGCGGCCGCTCCTCGGCGGAGGGTTTGGAGTGGGGCCACGTCCGCCGCGCGGGCGCGGGGCCATGCGACCACGACCGCTATCTAACTGACAAAAATATCTTGACAGGTTAGATGGGGCGTGTTCGACTGGCAATGTAACCAGTAAAGGCAGATAGAGAGGTTAGAGGCATGGTCTCCGCAGTCCACCACCGCACCGCCACCGTCGGGGGTCTCGAGGTCTTCTACCGGGAGGCCGGCGATCCGGAGTCACCAGCCGTTCTCCTCCTCCACGGCTTCCCGACCAGCTCGCACATGTTCCGCCACCTGATCCCGGCGCTCGCCGACCGCTACCACGTGATCGCCCCCGACCACATCGGGTTCGGCCAGTCCGCCATGCCCGCCCTGCAGGACTTCCCGTACACCTTCGATGCCCTCACCGAGGTCACCTCCGGTCTGCTGCAGCACCTGGGCGTCGACCGGTTCGCGATGTACGTCCAGGACTATGGCGCCCCCATCGGCTGGCGGCTCGCGCTGAAGGCCCCGGACCGCGTCACCGCGATCATCACCCAGAACGGCAACGCCTACGAGGAAGGCTTCGTCAAGCCGTTCTGGGACGGCGTCTTCGCCTATGCCGAGGCCCCGGGACCGGACACCGAGGCCCCCATGCGAGGCGCCCTGACCCCCGAGGTCACCCGATGGCAGTACGTGAACGGAGTCGCCGACCCCAGCCTGGTCAGCCCCGACAACTGGGTCCACGACCAGGCACTGCTGGACCGCCCCGGAAACGACGAGATCCAGCTCAAGCTCTTCCGCGACTACCCCACCAACGTCGATCTCTACCCCCGGGTGCACCAGTACTTCCGTGATGCTGGGGTCCCGCTGCTGGCGGTCTGGGGAGCGAACGACGAGATCTTCGGCCCCGAGGGCGCCAAGGCGTTCAGCCGCGACCTGCCCGACGCCGAGATCCACCTGCTCGAGTCCGGGCACTTCGCCCTGGAGAGCCACTTCGGGGACATCACGGAGCACATCCGCGACTTCCTCGGCCGCGTCCTCGCCTGACGCGCAGGGGGCGGAGCCGGGCACCGAGCGGGACCGGGGTGAGCGTTCCATTGCCGCTCACCCCGCTGATGGAAACAGCTGTGACCAGCCCTGATTGCGATGTCACCAGCCCCGATTGCGATGTGAGAGAAAATGAGCGAAACAAGCGACAACCAGGCAGGCGGCAGCTACGACGTCGTCGTGCTGGGTGCCGGCCCGGTCGGCCAGAACGTCGCCGACCGCGCCCGCGCCGCGGGCCTCTCGGTAGCCGTGGTGGAGCGCGAACTCGTGGGCGGTGAATGCTCCTACTGGGCCTGCGTCCCCAGCAAGGCTCTGCTGCGGCCGGTCATCGCGGTCGCCGACACCCGCCGTGTGGACGGCGCCCGGCAGGCCGTCACCGGCCGGCTCGACACCGAGCGGGTCTTCGCCCGCCGCAACCGCTATGTCACCGACTGGGACGACACCGGCCAGGCCGAGTGGGTCAAGTCCATCGGCGCCGACCTCTTCCGCGGCCACGGACGGATCGACGGGCCGCGCCGTGTCACCGTCACCCGGGACGACGGCGCACGACAGACCCTCACCGCCCGCCACGCGGTGGCCGTCGCCACCGGCAGTCTGCCGGTGCTGCCGGACATCCCGGGCATCGAGGAGGCCAGGCCCTGGACCAACCGGCACGGCACCGACTCCAGTGCCGTGCCCGCGCGGCTCGCCGTCATCGGCGGCGGCGGGGTCGGCGTCGAGATGGCGACCCTCTGGCAGGGCCTCGGTTCCCGCGTCACCCTGCTCGTCCGCCGGGGCCTGCTCCCGCGCATGGAGTCCTTCGCGGGCGAGCTGATCGCCCGCGGCCTCACCGAGGGCGGCGCCGACGTGCGGACCGGCGTGCAGGTCACCGCCCTGCGCCGCCCGGATCCCGGCGGCCCCGTCACCCTGACCCTGGACGACGGCAGCGAACTGGAGGCCGACGAGGTCCTCTTCGCCACCGGCCGCACACCCGCCACCGGTGACATCGGACTGGACACCGTCGGCCTCACCCCCGGCTCCTGGCTGGACGTGGACACCACCTGCCTGGTCGACGGCGTCGACGGTGAGTGGCTCTACGCGCTCGGCGACGTCAACCATCGCGCTCTCCTCACCCACCAGGGCAAGTACCAGGGCCGGACCGCGGGCGACGCGATCGGCGCCCGTGCCGCGGGCCGGCCGGTGGACGACGCACCGTGGGGCGACCACGCCACCACCGCCGACCAACACGCCGTGCCCCAGGTCTTCTTCACCGACCCCGAGGCGGCGGCGGTGGGCCTGACCGCCGATCAGGCGGCCGCCGCCGGCCACCGCACCAAGACCGTCGACGTCGCCTTCAACGCCGCACAGGGTGCCAACCTGTACGCCGACAACTACCAGGGCCGCGCCCGGATGGTCGTCGACCTCGACCGCGAAGTCCTGCTCGGCGTCACCTTCGTCGGCCCGGGCGTCAGCGAACTCCTGCACTCGGCGACCGTCGCGGTCTCCGGTGAGGTCCCGCTCAAGCGGCTGAGGCATGCCGTCGCCTGCTTCCCGACCGTCAGCGAGATCTGGCTGTTCCTCCTCGCCGCCTACCAGCGCGACTGAGGCCCCCTCGGCCCGCCGGGACATCCGGTGACAGGCTCCCCGCGGCAGTGACGGGCGCGGCATGCCTCTCTTCCGGCTTCCGACGGCACGCTCGTCAGGCCTGGGGTCAGGCCATAGCTGACACTCTCCGTGACAATTTCGGAGTGCGGGGCGGTGGCGGCCCGGGCGCTCCGGTGGGCGCGGCAGGCGGGCCCGCCGTCGGAACGCGGGTGCGCGGCGGCGGGCGGAGGGCTGCGCGCGGGAGAGTCTCCCCTCGCCCCCGCGACCGCTTTTGACCAGGTCGTATCGATCTCTTTCGAGTTGGATCCGTGTCGGCGGCAGGGTTATCGGGCTGTCGTACGAAGCCTCATACCAGAGCGGGACCCTCCCCGGGTGACTTTGTCAACTGCCCACCGCACATGATGCGCAGGCGACTACTGTGAGTGTCCGGATGGCAGCCCGACGGACCAGTACGAGGACGCAGATGTCTTACCTCCGTGCACCGGCCACCCGTGCCGACCGCCGAGAGGGCGGCCGGCACGGGAGACCGGTCGCCCGACCCGCTCCCGCACTGCCCGAGAGGCACATACGGCCTCATCTCATGCGGCTCGCCGTGCTTCCGCCCGTCGCGGTGGCGCTCAGTGCCAGCGCGGCCGTGCTGTTCACCGTCCGCTCCACCGGTGCACGCCCCGGTCTCACCCTGTGGACCGTGCTCGCCGGAGCGGTCACGGTGACCGTCGCGGGCATCCTGATCGCGGCCGTCGCCGCGGACCGCGCCGCCCGCTCGGTCCGTGACCGCGTCGACGCCCTGCGCCACGGCGCCGCCCGCAGCGAGGCCGACCTGCGCGCCCTCGTCGAGGCCCTGCGCCGCGGGGAGACGCCGCCGCAACGGGGGCAGCGCCGCCGCGCGCCGGAGGACGCCGACGACTTCGAACTGCTCGCCGCGGACCTGGCCCGGGCGTACGACGGCGCCGTCACCGCCGTCGTACAGGCCGCCCAGCTCTCCAGCCAGGCCGGCAGCGAGCAGAAGCTGGAGGTGTTCGTCAACCTCGCGCGGCGGCTCCAGTCCCTGGTGCACCGGGAGATCTCGATCCTCGACGAGCTGGAGAACGAGATCGAGGACCCCGACCTGCTCAAGGGCCTCTTCCACGTGGACCACCTCGCCACCCGCATCCGGCGGCACGCCGAGAACCTCGCCGTGCTCGGCGGCGCGGTCTCGCGCAGGCAGTGGAGCAACCCGGTGAGCATGACGGAGGTGCTGCGCTCGGCCATCGCCGAGGTGGAGCAGTACTCCAGGGTCAAACTCGTACCCCCCATCGACGGCGAGCTGCGCGGCCATGCCGTCGCCGACGTCATCCACCTGCTCGCCGAACTCGTCGAGAACGCCACGGTGTTCTCCGCCCCGCACACCCAGGTGCTGCTCCGGGCCAACCTCGTCACCTCCGGGCTCGCCGTGGAGGTCGAGGACCGCGGGCTCGGCATGCCGGTCGGCGAGCAGAGCAAGATGAACGCCCTGCTCGCCGACCCGGACCAGGTCAACGTGGCCAGCCTGCTGGCCGACGGCCGTATCGGCCTCTACGTCGTCTCCCAGCTCGCCCGCCGGCACGGCATCAGCGTCCGCCTGCAGACCAACATCTACGGCGGTGTCCAGGCCGTACTCGTCGTCCCGCAGGCCCTGTTGGGCACGGCGCCGGGCGTACCCGGAGCCGTACCGCAGCCGCAGGGGCCGGCGCAGACCGCTCAGTCGCCGGTACCGCCTCCGCCGCCTCCGTCCGTGCATGCGGCGGACGGAGCGCGGGGGGCCATCGGTGACACCGGACCGGTCGAGAGCCTGCACGGCGTACCGGAGAGCCACCAGGGCCGAGCCACCACGCCGACCGGGGCGGGGACGACAGGGGCCGGCACGACCGGGGCCGGTACGGCGACCGGGCAGTGGGATGCGGCAGGGCCTGGCGGGACCGCACCGGCCCCGGGCACCGGCCGGCGGCGGCACGCGCAGCGCGGGACCGGCCGCGGCGACGGCGCCCAGAGCGGGGACGCGCAGCACGGCAGCGCGCAGAGCCCGGGCGCGCCGGACCCGCTCCCCGTGCGCGGTGCCCATGTGCAGCGGCCCAACCCCGCCGAGGCCCTGCCCGGCATCAGGGCCGAGGACCGGGCGGCGGTCGAGGCGCACGCGGGTACCGTGCCCACCCCGCGCGGCGGCACGGTGCGCGGCACCATGGGCAAGCCCCAACTGCCGCGCCGCCGCGCGCAGGAGCACATCGTGCCCCAGCTGCGCGGCGGTCCCGCACCCCGCCAGGACTGCGAAGCCGTGGCGGGCCACGACCCCGGTCTGATGGCGGCCTTCCAGCGCGGCATCGGCCTGGCCGAGGCACAACAGCACATGGACTCCGCCCCCATGGAGCCCGCGCACCGGGACGCCGGCCCCCTGGAGGCCACCCGTACGGACCCGAACCCCGGGGAAACGGCCCCCATACCCCAGGTGCACGCCCACGCGCCCGCATCCGAGGGCATCCACGACACCGGCCGGACCGACGGGAGCACACCGGCCCGATGACCACCCCCGTTTCCGAGCGCCTCCCCACCTCCGGCGCTCCCGCAGACCTTCGTACCCCAAGGAGTCGATCCACCATGGCGAGCGATGCGCCGACCGCCCAGGTATCCGACCTCGACTGGCTGCTGAGCGGCCTCGTGCAGCGCGTACCGCACACCAGCAGCGCGGTGCTCCTGTCCTGCGACGGACTGGTGAAGTCCATGCACGGCCTCGACCCCGACAGCGCCGACCACATGGCGGCCCTCGCCTCCGGGCTGTACTCCCTCGGCCGCAGCGCGGGCGTGCGGTTCGGCG
Organism: Streptomyces sp. NPDC107581; assembly: GCF_055657175.1. Taxonomy (NCBI): domain Bacteria; kingdom Bacillati; phylum Actinomycetota; class Actinomycetes; order Kitasatosporales; family Streptomycetaceae; genus Streptomyces; species Streptomyces sp. NPDC107581. Next base: position 438,313 of record NZ_JBVKBH010000002.1, on the reverse strand, counting down.
ACGGCGGGGAGGTCCGCCAGGTCGTCGTCGAACTCGCCTCGACCCTGCTGTTCGTCACCACAGCGGGTTCCGGCACCTGCCTGGCGGTGCTCGCCGGCCGCGAGGCCGACGCCGCCGTGCTCGGCTACGAGATGGCGATGCTGGTCAAGAGCGTCCGTCCCTATCTCGTGACCGCGCCCCGGCAGCACGCCGTCGATTCCACGGCGCTGAGGCCTTGAGCGTGGCCGCAGCCGGCGACGGGCCCTGGCTCGACGACGCGGCCGGGCGGCTGGTGCGCCCGTTCACGGTCAGCAACGGCCGCACCAAGCCCAGCGTCGCCCTCGACCTGATGTCGCAGGTGATGGCCACCGGTGTCACCCCGCTCGGCTACCTCGGCCCCGAGCACGCCCAGGCACTCGACCTGTGCCGCGCGCCCGTCTCGGTCGCCGAGGTGGCCGCGCATCTGAAACTGCCCGCGGTGGTCACCAAGGTGCTGCTCTCGGACCTCGTCGACTGCGGGGCGCTGACCACCAAGCCCCCCGTCTTCCACCACAACCCCACTGACCGGTCTCTGCTGGAGGCAGTGCTCGATGGACTACGACGACAGCTCTGACCCGTTCCCCACCGCGCTGAAGATCCTGGTGGCGGGCGGGTTCGGGGTCGGCAAGACGACCTTCGTGGGAGCGGTCAGCGAGATCGCCCCGCTGAGCACCGAGGAACTGCTCACCACGGTCAGCGCCGCCACGGACAACCTCGACGGCATCGAGAACAAGGTCGAGACCACGGTGGCCATGGACTTCGGCCGGATCACCCTCGATCCGGAGCACGTCCTGTACCTGTTCGGCACGCCCGGGCAGGAGCGGTTCTGGTTCATGTGGGACGAGCTCTCGGAAGGGGCGCTGGGCGCGGTGATCCTCGCCGACACCCGCCGCCTGGAGGAGTGCTTCGCGGCCGTGGACTTCTTCGAGGAGCGCGGCCTCGCCTTCATCGTGGCGATCAACGAGTTCGACGGCGGCTACCGCTACGACCCGGAGGAGGTGCGCGCGGCCCTCGACCTGGATCCCCAGATCCCCGTCGTCTGCTGCGACGCCCGCATCTCCAGTTCCGGTGTGCAGACCCTGCTGACCCTCGTGCGCCACCTCATCGCCCACGCCCCCGCGCCCGCGCCGAGCCACGGCGCCCACATGTGACCCAGCCACACCGCCCACGGAGGCGCCATATGAGGTTTGCCCACAGCGACGGAGCCCGGCCATGAGCTACGAGCCGCCCCGGCCGGTCCGTGGTCTGCTGCTCACCCCCGAGGACAAGGAGGCACCCGCCCGCACCTCCCGACTGCGCCGACTCGGCCTGGGGGAGCGGCCCGAACCGGCCCTCGACGCCTTCGCGGACCATCTCGCCCGGCTCACCGGAGCGCCGTACGCCATGGTCAACTTCATCGGCGAGGACCACCAGTTCTTCGCGGGCCTGCGCACCCCGGTGACCGCGCCGGTGGTCCGGGAGGACGGCAGCAGACCCGAGGTCGGCCGCGTCCTGCCGCGCGACCACGGCTTCTGCCCCCATGTGGTGGTCCGCCGCAAGGCCCTGGTGCTGGAGGACGTCCGCGACTACCCCCGCTTCGCCGGGAACCCGGTCGTGGACGAGTACGGCATCCGGTCCTATCTCGGCGCGCCGCTCATCGACAGCTCGGGCATGGCGCTGGGCACCGTGTGCGCCTCCGACATCGCGCCCCGTGCCTGGGGGAGGTCCGGACTGGAGACCATCAAAGCCATGGCCGCCGAACTCGTCACCCATCTGGACCGATCCGTGGACGACGGACTGCCGCTCTGATCGACGGGCGCACGCGAGCGACGGCGCAGGGGCCGCAGGGGAAAGCCGAGGGCGTGAAGGAAAGCTGAGACGGCGGTTAAGAAAAGCTCGATGGACCAGGGCTCGCGGATACGGCAGATTGCAGGGTGATTCCACCCCTCTGACCCGGCGCGGGCTCCTTCGGCGTACCCGCGGCCGGGACCTCACCCACGGGAGTCGTTGCGTTGAAGGCGCTGGTCAAGGAGAAGGCGGAGCCCGGTCTGTGGCTCGCGGACGTCCCGGAGCCGGCCGTCGGTCCCGGAGACGTACTGATCAAGGTCATGCGGACCGGTATCTGCGGCACCGACCTGCACATCCGGGCCTGGGACGGCTGGGCGCAGCAGGCCATCAGCACGCCGCTCGTGGTCGGGCACGAGTTCGTCGGACAGGTGGTCGAGACCGGCCGCAACGTCACCGACATCCGGGTCGGTGACCTGGCCAGCGGCGAGGGCCACCTGGTCTGCGGCAAGTGCCGCAACTGTCTGGCCGGCCGCCGCCATCTGTGCCGCGCGACCGTCGGCCTCGGCGTCGGCCGGGACGGCGCGTTCGCCGAGTACGTCGCGCTGCCCGCGTCCAACGTCTGGGTGCACCGGGTCCCGGTCGACCTCGACGTCGCCGCGATCTTCGACCCGTTCGGCAACGCCGTGCACACCGCGCTGTCCTTCCCGCTGGTCGGCGAGGACGTCCTGATCACCGGTGCCGGTCCGATCGGCCTGATGGCGGCCGCCGTGGCCCGCCACGCCGGTGCCCGCAACGTCGTCGTCACCGACGTCAGCGAGGAGCGCCTGGACCTCGCCCGCAAGATCGGTGTCAGCCTCGCCCTGAACGTCTCCCGGTCCACGATCGCCGACGGACAGCAGGAGCTGGGGCTGCGCGAGGGCTTCGACATCGGCCTGGAGATGTCCGGCCGCCCCGAGGCCATGCGGGAGATGATCGCCAACATGACGCACGGCGGCCGGATCGCCATGCTCGGCCTGCCCGCCGCGGAGTTCCCGGTCGACTGGTCCCGGATCGTCACCTCGATGATCACCATCAAGGGCATCTACGGCCGCGAGATGTTCGAGACCTGGTACGCGATGTCCGTGCTGCTGGAAGGCGGCCTGGACCTCGCCCCCGTGATCACCGGCCGGTACTCCTACCGCGACTTCGAGGCGGCCTTCGCCGACGCGGCCGGCGGCACCGGCGGCAAGGTCATCCTGGACTGGACCGCGTAACCCCCGTCTTCCGTCAGCACCTTCACAGGAGTCCCCTCATGTTCCACTCCGTCCGCGACGACCTGCGCGCCACCCTGGACGAGATCCGCGCCGCCGGCCTGCACAAGCCCGAGCGGGTCATCGGCACCCCGCAGTCCGCGACCGTCGGCGTCACCGCCGGCGGCCGCCCCGGCGAGGTCCTCAACTTCTGCGCCAACAACTACCTCGGCCTCGCCGACCACCCCGAGGTGATCGCCGCCGCCCACGAGGCCCTGGACCGCTGGGGCTACGGCATGGCCTCCGTGCGCTTCATCTGCGGCACCCAGGAGGTGCACAAGGAGCTGGAGGCGCGGCTGTCCGCGTTCCTCGGCCAGGAGGACACGATCCTGTATTCCTCCTGCTTCGACGCCAACGGCGGTGTCTTCGAGACCCTGCTCGGCGAGGAGGACGCGGTCATCTCCGACGCGCTCAACCACGCCTCCATCATCGACGGCATCCGCCTGTCCAAGGCCCGCCGCTTCCGCTACGCCAACCGCGACCTCGCGGACCTGGAGACCAAGCTCAAGGAGGCGCAGGACGCCCGCCGCCGGCTGATCGTCACCGACGGCGTCTTCTCCATGGACGGCTACGTGGCCCCGCTCGGCGAGATCTGCGACCTCGCCGACCGCTACGACGCGATGGTCATGGTCGACGACTCGCACGCCGTCGGCTTCGTCGGCCCGACCGGCCGCGGCACCCCCGAGCTGCACGGCGTCATGGACCGCGTCGACATCATCACCGGTACCCTCGGCAAGGCCCTGGGCGGCGCCTCCGGCGGCTATGTCGCCGCCCGCGCCGAGATCGTCGCACTGCTGCGCCAGCGCTCCCGCCCGTACCTGTTCTCGAACACGCTCGCGCCGGTGATCGCCGCCGCCTCCCTCAAGGTCCTGGACCTGCTGGAGTCCGCCGACGACCTGCGCGTCCGCCTCGCCGAGAACACGGCGCTGTTCCGCAGCCGGATGACCGCGGAGGGCTTCGACGTCCTCCCCGGCGACCACGCCATCGCCCCCGTCATGATCGGTGACGCGGCCGAGGCGGCCCGTATGGCCGAACTGCTGCTGGAGCGGGGTGTGTACGTGATCGGCTTCTCCTACCCGGTCGTCCCGCAGGGCCAGGCCCGCATCCGGGTCCAGCTGTCCGCCGCACACTCCACCGAGGACGTCGACCGGGCGGTCGACGCCTTCGTCGCGGCCCGTGCGGAGCTGGCTGCCTGACCAGTGCCCGCACCTTGGGATAATTGACGGCATGATCGAGGCACGGCGGCTCCACATCCTCCGTGCGGTGGCGGACCACCGCACGGTCACCGCGGCAGCCGCCGCGCTCTACCTCACCCCCTCCGCCGTCTCCCAGCAGCTGGCGGCCCTGGAGCAGGAGACCGGTCACCGCCTGGTCGAGCGCGGCGCCAAGGGCGTGCGGCTGACCGCGGCGGGCGAGATCCTGCTCAGCCACACCAACGCGGTCCTCGCCCAGCTGGAGCGGGCCGAGGCGGAGCTGGCCGCCTACAGTGCGGGGGAGGCCGGTACGGTCACCGTGGCCGCCTTCGCGACGGGCATCGCCCAGGTGGTGGCGCCGGCGGTGGCCAGGCTCGCCACCTCTGCGCCCGGCATCCGCCTGCGCGTCCAGGACGCCGAGGGCGACGCGAGCCTGCCCATGGTCCTGGACCGGCAGGTGGACGTCGCGGTCGCCGTCGAGTACCGCGGCGCCCCGCCCGCCGACGACCCCCGGCTCACCTATGTGCCCCTGTACGCCGAGCCCTTCGACGCGGTCGTCCCGGTCGGCCACCGCCTCGCCGACGCCCCCGAGATCCCCCTCGCCGAACTGGCCAAGGATCCGTGGATCGGCCCCTACCCCGGCAATCCCTGCCACGACGTGGTCGTCCTGTCCTGCGAGAACGCCGGATTCCAGCCCCGCTTCGAACACTCCTCCGACGACTTCCGTGCCGTGGTCGCCCTCGCCTCGGCCGACGCGGGCGTGGCCCTCGTACCGCGCTCGGCCCTGCGCGGCATGGACTTCACCGGCGTGGTGGTCCGTCCCGTCGACGGCGTGGCCCCGACCCGCAGGGTCTTCGCGGCGATACGGCGAGGGGCCGAGGGGCACCCTCTGATCCGGCCGGTGCTGACCGCACTGGGGGAGGCCGCGCACGGCGAGGGGCCGAGGGGCACCCTCTGATCCGGCCGGTGCCGGCTGCACTGGGGGAGGCCCCGCGCGGCGAGGGGTGGAGGGACGCCCGCTGATCCGGCCGGTGCCGGCCGCACTGGAGGAGGCCCCGCGTGGCGAGGGGCCGAGGGGCACCCTCTGATCCGGCCGGTGCCGGCCGCACTGGGGGAGGCCGCGCACGGCGAGGGGGCGAGGGGCACCCTCTGATCCGGCCGGTGCCGGCCGCACCGGGGGAGGCCGCGCCGGCGTGCGGCTTCGGAAACGCGGCCGTCTCATATCCGGGATGGCGTCTCGGACATGACATCCGTGCCGGATGTGAAAACCGGGCTCCCGGACCCTGTCGACGCCCGGATCTGTGCCCGGCTGGCCGCACTCCGCGCCCAGCACGGCTGGACCCTCGGGGAGCTGGCCGAGCGCAGCGGAGTCAGCAGATCGACCCTGTCACGGGCCGAGCGCGCCGAGATCAGCGCCACCGCGGCCCTCCTCAACCGCCTCTGCCATGTCTACGGACGCACCATGTCCCAGTTGCTCAGCGAGGTCGAGGCGGAACCGGCCCCGCTGGTCCGGGCGGCCGAGCACCAGGACCCCCGCCGCCACCATCCCCGACTACGCGGCGAGCCCGTCCGGTGACCTGCGCCCGACGACCCTGTACTACAAGCGCGTGGGACCGCCGACCAGGTGACTGTCAGTGGCGCGGGCTAGCGTGCATGGCATGCCGGATGCCGAAGACGTTCGCCGAATCGCCCTGTCCCTGCCCGACACCACCGAGAAGACCGCCTGGAGCATGCCCACGTTCCGGGTGGCCGGGAAGATGTTCGCCACGCTCCCGGAGGACGAGACGTCCATGGCCGTGCGCTGCCCGAAGGAGGAGCGCGACGAACTGGTCATGGCCGAGCCGAAGAAGTTCTGGATCGCCGACCACGAGGCCCAGTTCGCCTGGGTGAGAGCGAGACTTGCCGCGCTGGAGGACGAGGACGAGCTGCGGGACATCCTCGCCGACTCCTGGCGCCAGGCCGCCCCGCCCCGACTCCTGGACGCCCACCCGGAGTTGGGCCGGCCCGGCGGTCACTGAAAATCCCTCGGCGGGAGCCGTGAACTCGCCCCTCGGCGCAGGCACCGTCGTGGGCGGTCTGCTCGCCCTCAGGCTGCGCACCCGCCACATGCTGCGGGCCGACGGGCTCGCCCTGTGCGCCTTCTTCGGCTTCCCGGCGGCCGTCGGCGCCGGGCTCGGCGTGCCGGCCATGGCGGCCGGGGCGGCGGTGGCCGGGGCCGGGATGTCGTTCTGGGGCGTGATGTGCGCGACCAGCGTGCAGACCCAGGTGCCGGCCGACGTCCTCAACCGCATCCACGCCTACGACGTGGCCGGCTCGCTCGCGATGATGCCCATGGGCCAGGCGCCGGCCGGCCCGGCGGCCGGAGCGCTCGGCGCCGACCACGTCCTGCTGGCCTCCGGCGCCACGAGCCTGCTGGTCGCCACGGCGCTGCTCTGCGTCCCCGCGATACGGGGCCTGGCCAGAGCCGACGCACAACCACCCACCCGCTGAGCCCGCGCCACGCTCACGCCTACCCGACGGGACGCGCAGGCGTTGGCGCGCCGAGTCGTTCCCACGCTCACCCCTACCCGACGGGACGCGCAGGCGTTGGCGCGCCGAGCCGTTCCCACGGTCTTGCCTGTTCGGCGGGGCGTGCGGGCGTTGGCGTGCTGAGTCGTTCTCACGCTCACCCCTGTTCGGCGGGGCGTGCGGGCGTTGGCGCCCCGAGCCGTTCCCACGGTCGCCCCCGCCCGGCTCGGCACTCAGGTGCTCTCACCCGCTGAGCCCGGGCCGCGGTCACGCCCGTACCGTTGTCCGTCCCGTCCCCACGAACCCACCGATCCGATCCCGCAGGCTGCGCGCGTCGAGCCCGTGTGCGGCCACATGCTCCTCGATCGTCCCGTACCGGCGCAGCTCACGGCGCCCGACGCCGAGCCCCAGCACCCGGTGCGGCACCTCGGTCAGCGCCTCGCTCACGGCCGCCGTCGACGTCCCCGCGAGATACGGCTCCACCAGCACGACGTCCGTGCCCGCCGCCTGCGTGGCCCGGCGCAGCGCGGCACCGTCGAAGGGCCGCACGGTCGTCGCGTAGAGCACGGTCACGTCCAGCCCTTCCGTGGCGGCGAGGACGGTGTCCAGCACGGGTCCGACCGCGACGACCACGCCGCCGCGCCCCTCGCGGACGGTCAGGAAGTGCTCTCCGTCGACCGCCTGCCCCTGCCGGTTGGCCTGTACGGAGAGCCGGACGTACACCTTGTCGTCCCCTGCCGCGACCGCTCGCCGCAGCAGCGTCTCGGCCTCGTCGGGATGCCCGGGCACATGCACGGTCCAGCCGTCCAGGGTGTCGAGCAGCGCCACGTCGCCGGGCGCCATGTGTGTGAAGCCGCCGGCCGGCCAGTCGAAGGAGGCGGCCGCGCTCACCAGTACCGCCCCGGCGTTCTGGTGCCCGAGATCCAGCTTGACCTGCTCGAAGGGCCGCTCCACCAGGAAGCTGGCGAAGGTGTGCACGACCGGCCTGAGCCCGGTGAGCGCCAGCCCGGCCGCGGTCCCGACCAGGAGCTGCTCACGGATGCCGACGTTGATCACCCGGTCCGGATGCCGGCGCACGGCCCCGGCGAAGCCGTCCTTGCCGATCTCGGCGAGGACCACAGCGACCCGCGGATCCTCGTCGAGCAGCCGGGAGACGACGGGGGCGAAACGGTCACGCATGGTGTCCATGAGGCTGGACCTTTCTGTGGAAGTGTCACGGGAGGAACGGGAGGGTTCAGGCGTTCTTGGGCTCGACGCGGGCGACGACCACGTGCGGACGTCCCGGATGCGGGGCGGTGAAAGCGCCGTACAGAGCCTCGTGGTCGCGCCCGTCGACGGTCACCGCGGACCAGCCGGCGGCCTCGAACCGGGCGGCGATCCCGCCGGGCCGGGTGTGGCTGGCGGAGGAGTTGTCGATCACGACGGTGTGCAGCCGTTCGAGCCCGGCGGGCCCGGCGAAGGCGATCGCCTCGTGGTTGCTGCCCTCGTCCAGCTCGGCGTCCCCGATCAGCACCCAGACGGCCGGCTCGTGCAGCCCCTGCGCCCGCAGCCCCAGCGCGGTGCCGACGCCGATCGGCAGTCCGTGCCCGAGCGACCCGCTGCCGATCTCGGCTCCCGGCACCAGCACCCGGTCGGGATGGTGCCCGAGCGGGGAGTCGTAGGCTCCGAAGCCCGGCAGCCACTCGACCGGTACGAATCCCTTGGCGGCCAGCACGGCGTAGTACGCCATCGGCCCGTGCCCCTTGCTCAGCAGGAACCGGTCCCGGGCGGGATCCTCCCTGCGCTCCGGCGTGACCCGGAGCACCCGGTCGTACAGCACCCACAGCGCGTCGAGCGTGGAGGTGGCCGCGGGTCCGTGCTTCTCGTCGCCCGTCATGAGCCCCATCAGCCGGGGCAGGTCCTCGTAGCCGGAGATGCGGCTGTCGTCCGCAGTGATCTTCATACGGACGATCGTGCAACCTCAACCAAACTTGAGGTCAACCCGGAAACGGGTGCGCGACCACCGACCCGAGTGCGGTAGAGTTTCCCTGCGCGTTTCGGCCAGGGAAACCCCAGGTCAAACGGCACCGGGACGTGGCGCAGCTTGGTAGCGCACTTGACTGGGGGTCAAGGGGTCGCAGGTTCAAATCCTGTCGTCCCGACCAGCTTCATTGCCGGTCGGAGGCCGTCTTCTCAGGAATGAGAGGGCGGCCTGTGTCGTGTCTGCGGGTCTCCCGCGCGCGGCTCTCCCTTCCCGTCCTCCCCGAAGGCCTTCCCGTCCTCCCCGAAGGGGAGCAGGGGGCGGTGGTCGCCGGTGGCGATCTTGGCCACCATCTCGGCGAGCTGTCCGCAGGCTCGCGCGATCTCCCGCTGGGTCTGGTTCCGCTCGCTGACGACGGTGGCGAGGAGCAGGGCGGTCAGCGCGGCGGACCCGTTGAACGCCTGCAGAGTGATCATCGCGGAGAGCAGGTCATGACTGGCGAACGGGCCTGAACCCTGGCCGGCGGCGATGATCGCAAAGGTCGACACGGCCAGGGCGCAGGGTGCGGATCCGGCCAGCTGGAAGCGGAAGGCCGCCCACATCAGCAGCGGGAAGCCGAGGAACATGAGCGGCGCGCGCCCGGTCTCGACGACACCCACCCCGACCGTGGCCGCCACCAGCAGCAGTGCCTCCGCCCACCGGGACGGCGGCACGCCTTTCGGCCGGCGCGCCGTGCGCAGGACGAGCAGGACCGGCGTGACCACCAGAACGCCCATGGCGTCGCCGGTCCACCACACCCACCACGTCGGCCAGAAGTCGGCGGTGCCCAGCACACCGGAGAGGACCAGGGTCGTGGTGCCCGTCGTCGCGCTGATCAGCATCCCGGTGAACGCACCGAGGAAGATCAGCACGAGTGCGTCCCGCAGACGGTCCAGTTCGTTCCGGAACCCCGTACGGCGCAGCAGTGCGTAGGAGCAGACGGGCGCGAGGGTGTTCCCCACCATGATCGCGAGCACGGCCGGGAGCGACGGCCCCAGCGAGACGTTGACCAGGAACGCGCCGAGTGCGATCCCGGGCCAGACCCGCGGACCGCGCAGGAGCAGGCTCGCCACCGCGATACCGCTCGGCGGCCACAGCGGGGTGACCTGGCCGCGGACCAGTTCCTGGAGCAGGCCCAGCTTGGCCGAGCCGAAGTACAGCGCGGCGATGACACAGCTCTCCAGGACGGCCGAGCCGCCGCGCCGGAGCCGTTCATGCCCCACGACACCCATCGGGCGACCTCCGTGTCGACATCGCCTCGAAGCCCATCATCCGTCGGATCCCCCGGATCCTCCACGCCACCGTTGAGCTGTGAGGCCGGCACCTCACGACAGGACGGCCGGGGTCAGCCCCGCGGGGTGCGCAGGGCGAGGATGGCCATGTCGTCGTGACCGTCGCTGGGGTGGTGGTCGGCCAGTGCCTGGACGAACTCCGGCAGGGGCAGGGCGGCATGCTCCGCGGCGAGCCGGGCGAGCTCGTCGAGGCTCTCGTCGATGGGGTGCCCGGGATGTTCGACGAGTCCGTCGGTGAAGAAGACCACGGTGGCGGCCGGGGGCAGGAGGCGGGAGTGGTCCGGGCGCGCCAGTCCGGTGTCGACGCCGAGCGGCAGTCCGGGCTCCGCGAGCAGGTACTCCACCCGGCGCTCAGGGGCGATCAGCAGCGGCGGGACATGGCCCGCGGTGCTCCAGCGCAGTCGCCAGCCCGATCCCTCCGGTTCGATGCGGGCCAGGGTCGTGGTCGTGACGGGATTGTTCGTGATCGCCTCCAGGGTCCGGTCGAGCTGGGCGAGGACCGCACTGGGCGGATCGCTCTGCTCGAACAGCAGGGCGCGCAGCATGTTGCGGGTGGAGGCCATGGCGGCCGCGGCCAGCAGGTCGTGGCCGACCACGTCGCCGATGACGACGGCCACCACATTGCCGGGCAGCGGGATGGCGTCGTACCAGTCCCCGCCGAGCTGGCTGGGCTCGGCAGCCGGCCGGTAGATGGCGGCGGCGGTGAACGGCCGCAGATCGGGCAGAGCGGGCAGGAGGAGCCGCTGGAACTGCTCGGCTCCGACGCGAATCCGTTCGAACAGACGCACGTTCTCGATCGCGATTCCGGCGGCGCCGGCCAGGGCGACGACCACGTTCTCGTCGTGGACGTCGAAGGGCTGTCCGTCGTGCCGCTCCGAGAGGTAGAGGTCACCGTAGATCTCGCCGCGCACGCTGATGGCGACGCCGAGCAGGGTGCGCAGGTGCGGGTGGCCGGCCGGGAACCCGGCGGAGGACGGATGGGCCGAGATGTCGTCGATCCGCAGGGGTTCCGGGTAGTGGATCAGATGGCCCAGGACACCCAGCCCCCGCGGCAGGCCGGTCTCGGCCAGATCGTCGCGTTCCCGCTCCGACAGGCCGGCCGTGATGAACTGCTCCAAGCGCTCTCCGGACTCGTTGAGCACGCCCAGCGCCCCGTAGCGGGCGTCGACCAGGTCCATGGCGGTGGTCACGATGCGGTGCAGCACCGCGGGCAGTTCCACCTCTCGGCTGATGGCCAGCACCGCGTCCAGCAGGCCCTGCAGCCGGTCCATGGAGGAGAGCAGCGAGCGCAATTGCTCGTCGATCCGGCCGAGCTCGGAGCGCAGGCGCAGATGCAGGTCGGGGAGATGCGGCTGCCTCGGCTGTCTCCCTTCCATTCCGGCCTCCTGACCCGAACCCGACGCCGGGACCACGGCGTGGCACGGCCGACGGGGACGGACGGCACTCACGCCACAGGCGGCACGCCTCGGGTTCGCTGTCGCCGGGCCGCCATGACCGCATACACAATGATCCCCACGAACAGGAACAGCACACCCTGGTAGACCGCCGCGTAGCCGGCGCCCGCGACGAGCCAGACGGAGAAGGCGGTCGCCACCGCGGTGACCACGGCGTCCCGCGCGAGCCGCGCCCGGTCGACCGTCCCGCCCTGGCCGGAGACGAGGTGGAAGACCTGTGCGGCGGTGGCCAGCAGGTACGGCACGGTGGCGGTGAACGTGGTGACCAGCACCAGGATCTCGAAGACCTTCGCCGAGCCCGACAGGTAGTTGTAGAGGGTGAGCAGCGAGGCGAGGACGACCGTGACGCCGACACCGACGGTGGGCACGCCCCGTCGCCGGCGTGCGAAGGCGGCGGGGAACAGTCCGTCCTGGGCCGCGGCGTAGGGGGTCTGGGCGCTGAGCAGCGTCCAGCCGTTCAGGCAGCCGGTCATCGACACGAGCGCGGCCAGTGCCACGGCCCAGCCGCCCCAGGTCCCGCCGAACATGGCGTTCACGGCGTCCGAGAAGGGTGCGGTCGAGGCCACCAGACGGTCGTGCGGGACCGTACCGAACACGGACAGCGTGCCCAGCAGGTACACGAGCGCCGCGCCGGCGGTGCCGATGACGGTGGCCCGCCCCACGTTGCGGCGGGCGTCCCTGACCTCGCCCGCGCTGACGGCGGCCGACTCCACGCCGAGGTAGGAGAAGAGCAGCAGGGCGGCGGAGGCGGACACCGCCCCGACGGCGCTGCCGCCGCCCGCGTTGAACGGTCCGAGCTTGGCCGGGTCGAAGAAGAACAGCCCGCCGATCGCGACGAGCAGCAGCGGGACGAACTTCAGCACGGTGGACACCAGCTGCACGGCGCCCACATAGCGGGTGCCCGCGAAGTTGGCGAGCGCGGGCAGCCACTGCAGGGTCAGCGCGGCCAGGCAGGCGCTCCAGCGGTGGTCGCCCACCGGGATCAGCACGTCGAGGTAGCCGACGGCGGCGACCGCGAGGGCCGCGTTCGACACCCAGGTGGTGATCCAGTACGCCCAGGCGGCCAGGAAGCCGGCGAAGTCCCCGAAGGCCTCGCGGGCGTAGACGTAGGGGCCGCCGGTGCGCGGATCGCGTTCGGCGAGCCGGCCGAAGACCAGGGCGAGGGCGATGGCGCCGGCGGTCAGGACGCCGAAGGCGACCAGGCTGACCGTGCCGTAGGGGGCGACCGAGGCCGGGAGCAGGAAGATGCCGCCACCGATGATGTTGCCCATGACCAGGGCGGTGGCGACGGGCAGTCCGAAACGGCGGGTGTGCCGGCCGGCGCCGCCCCGGGGGTCCTCGGGGGATTCGGTGCGGGCTCCCGGCGGGGCCGGAGCCGGCTTCGGGGCGGTCCCGGTGACGTGCATGGGGTGGTGCGCCTCTCATCAAACTGATGTTCCCGGGATCGCCGGGGCGAGGCCATGGTCGGGGATGCCCCGACCTGGCACCAAATCACCGGTTCTTGTTTCGTCGAGGCCGCCCGATGACGCAAGAACTGTTCCGCGGCGGGCGTTGCGCCGATGGATGTTCACCAGGTCCCGGCGTCCCGCCGCTCGGCGTCGAGGGGCGGGTGATGACGCGGGACGGGCGATGTCCGGCGCCGGCCGGGGCCGGGCGTCAGGACACGACGCCCACATGCGCGAGCGCCTGCTTCAGCAACGCGCCGTGCCCGCCCGGCATCTCGCCCTGCACGGCCGCCGAGGCGGCCTCCTGCGGGCTGAACCACACCAGGTCCAGGGCATCCTGCCGGGGCCGGCAGTCGCCGGTCACCGGGACGACGTAGGCGAGCGACACGGCGTGCTGGCGCGGGTCGTGGTACGCCGTGATGCCCGCGGTCGGGAAGTACTCCGCGACCGTGAACGGCTGCAGGGAGGCCGGCACCCGGGGCAGCGCGACCGGGCCGAGGTCCTTCTCCAGATGGCGCAGCAGGGCGTCACGGACCCGCTCGTGGTGCAGGACGCGGCCGGAGACCAGGGTCCGGCTGACCGTTCCGTCCGGGCCGATGCGCAGCAGCAGTCCGATGCTCGTGACTTCGCCGCTGTCGTCCACGCGCACGGGCACGGCCTCGACGTACAGGATCGGCATCCGGGCCCTGGCCATTTCCAGCTCGTCCGTGGTCAGCCAGCCGGGCGTGGTTTCGGTCATGTCAGACATTCCTTGATCATACTTTCCGGGTGGGGCGCTCGCTCAGTCGCGGGCCGGATCGTTTGCGGGCAGTCCGTACAGTCGGCGGGCGTTGTCGCGGCCCGTCCAGGCCGCGATGCGCAGGGCGTCGGGCAGGCTCAACTCATCGGCGTCCACCCGGGCTTGCAGCATTTCGGCCAGCCCCTGCCGGAAGGACAGCGCACCCAGGTGGTGGAACTCGGCCACACCATAGGCGTCGGAGCTGTACAGCAGTTTGCGGAACGGGGTGATCTCCAGGGCTTCCTCCAGCACCGCACGGGAGCGGGCCGGACCGGTGTAGTGCAGGGCCAGGCCGACGTCCAGGTGCACCTGCTCGAACACCGCGGCCAGGTAGGCCGCCTGGCGGTGGTACGGCCAGCAGTGCAGCAGCAGGACCGGGATCGTCCCGGCCGTCAGGTGCAGCCAGTCGGTGAGCAGGGCGGGATCGGCACGGTGCAGCCGTAGATCGGCGTCGCCGAACCCGGTGTGCAGCTGGAGGGGCAGGCCCAGGTCGACGGCCGTCCACAGCACGTGCCGGACCAGGACCGGATCGCTCAGGCGGCCGCCGCGCGCGAACCAGTCTCCGGCCGCCCTGTTCACCTCGGCGTCCGTGGGGCGCTCAGGGGCGAGGGCGAAGCCGGTGCGGTAGGCGGCCACCGATTTCACCGCGACCACACCCGGACGCCGTACGGCCTCCTCGGCCGCCGCCCGGAACCCGGCCGCGTACGCGCCCGCAGGCCCGCCCCGCGCGGCCACCGCCTCGGCGACCTGCTCCAGCCGTACGACCTCGAGGGCGGTGCTGCCGGAGGCCTCGGCCAGCTCGGCCAGCTCGGCCGGTGAGGTGAGGGGGTGCGGGGCGTACCCGGTGTCGACACAGAAGACCTCGGCCCTCGCGGCGGTCAGGAACCGCCGGCCGACCTCGCGCCAGCCCAGGGCGCCGCGGCGGGCGAGGTAGTCGGCGGGGGGAGCGTGCCGGGGCAGGTCCAGCAGGGGTGCGCAGTGGCGGCGTACGGCCACGCCGACCGGGCTGTCGAAGGGTGAGACACCGGGCCACGCCTCGCCCTCGGTGATCAGCGACTCGAACTGACCGGGTGCCAGGTCGGCCGTCACGGCGCCGTGGCAGTGGTGGTCGACCAGCGGCAGCGCGGCGAGCGCCTCGTGGACCGGGCCGGGGGCGGGCATCGTCAGTACGTCCAGCGGTAGGCGGCCGCCACCTGAGCGTCGTCCAGCCCGTCGACGGCCGCCGCCTCCCCGAGCCGTACGGCGGTGACCGCGTCCGCCAGGACCGGGCCCAGCGCGGCCCGCAGCACCGGATCGGCCCGGAACCTCTCGACCGCCCCGACCAGTGAGACGGGCAGGCGCTCCACCCCGAGGGCGGCGGCCTCCTGCGGGCCGTACCGGGCCGGGTCGCCGGTGATCTCCTGCGGCAGCGGCCGGGACGCCGTCATCCCGTCCAGCCCCGCGGCGATCACGCAGCCGAGCGCGAGATACGGGTTGGCGGCCAGGTCGACCGGCTTGACCTCCAGGTTCGCGCTCTGTTCCTGACGGCCTGCCGTGCCGGTGACGATCCGCAGCGCGGCCTCGCGGGTCTCCCGACCCCAGGCGGTGAACACCCCAGCCCACTGGGAGGGTTTGAGGCGCAGATAGCTGGCCGGGCTGGGCGCGGTCACCGCCGTCAGCGCGGGCAGGCGGGCGAGCACCCCGGCCGTGAACGACTCCGCCCCGGCCGTCATCCCGTAACGGCCCTCCCCGCCCGCGTGCAGGTTCACCCCGTCGCGCCAGCAGGACAGGTGCAGATGGCCGCCGTTGCCGACGCCCTCGGCCGACACCGCGGGTGCGAACGACACCCGCAGGCCGTGCCGCTGGGCCACCGCCCGGACCGTCTGCCGCACCAGCACGCTGCGGTCGGCCGCCGCCACCGGGTCCAGCGCGCCCACCGAGACCTCGAACTGGCCCGCCGCGTACTCGGGATGGATCTGGTCGACGTCCACGCCCTGTGCCGCGAACGCGGCGAGCAGGTCGGCGGTGCAGTCGCTCAGCTCCACCTGCCGGACCGCGCCGTAGGCCGGTCCGGAGACGGCGGGGACGAACTCCCCGCGGGGCGCCGAGCCGAGCCCGAAAACCCACTCGATCTCCACGGCCGCCTTGAAGGTGAGGCCGTGTCGTCCGGCGGCGTCCGCGACGACCCGGCGCAGGAAGGTCCTGGCACAGCCGGGGTGCCGCTCGCCCTCCTGCGTGATCCGGTCCACGGGCGCCCACGCCCAGCCGGGCTGCCCGGCGAGCGCCACCAGTTGGTCGAGGTCGGGGTAGAGCCTGAGGTCGCCGTCGGGGGTGCCGAGGACGTCGGTCGTGACGATCGAGTCGTCGGCCAGGAAGGTGTCGAACACCGGTGACATACCGACACCCCAGGCCACGGCCGCCTCCAGCCGGGCCGTGGGGATCGCCTTGACCCGGCCGACGCCCGCCGTGTCGACATACGCCAGGACGATGCCGTGCACCCCCTGGGCGGCCAGGTCCGCGGTGAGCTCGGCGGCCCGGGTCGGCTCGCCGGGGCGCCCGCCGGGCACCGGGTCGGCAAGGGTGGTCATACGTCCTCCTCGACGGGCTCGGCCCCGGCTGCCCGGGGTCGGGGGACGGGCTGTGCCGCCACGCGGTCGGGCTCAGGGTTTCACGGCCACCGCGCCGTACTGCGGGACCACGGCCGCGTCGGACCCGGCGCGCCACCGCGAGCAGGGCACCAGACCCGGCTCGACCAGCTCCAGACCGTCGAGGAACGAGGCGATGCCGGCCCGGCTGCGGGCGGTGATCGGCGGCGTGGCGTTGGCGTTCCAGAACTCCATCGCGGCGATGTTGCCCTCGCCGCCCGCCTCGGCGTCGAAGGTCGGGTGGGTGAGCACCAGATGGCTGCCGGAGGGCACCGCCGCCATGAGCCGTCGCACGATGTCCCGGGCCTGCTCGGTGTCCAGGACGAAGTTGAGGATGCCCAGCATCATCACCGCGACCGGCCGGTCCAGGTCGAGGGTCTCGGCGGCGCGCTGGACGATGGCGTCCGGGTCGTGCACATCGGCGTCGATGTAGTCGGTGACGCCCTCGGGGGAGCTGGTGAGCAGCGAACGGGCGTGCACGAGCACGATCGGGTCGTTGTCGACGTACACGATCCGCGACTCGGGCGCGATCCGCTGGGCGATCTCGTGGGTGTTGTCCTCCGTCGGCAGCCCGGTGCCGACGTCGAGGAACTGCCGTATCCCCTGCTCGGCGGCGAGGAAGCGCACCGCCCGGCCCAGGAAGTCCCGGTCCGCGCGGGCCACGGCGCGGATCACCGGGAACATCCCGGCGACGTGCTCGCCGACCCGCTGGTCGACCTCGTAGTTGTCCTTGCCGCCGATCCAGTAGTTCCAGACCCGCGCGTTGTGCGCCACGGAGGTGTTCGGCCTCGCCGGCCCGGCCGTCGGGAACTGGTCCTCGTTCACGTCGCCGCCCTTCTCCCGTGTGGTTGTCCGCAGATCATTGTGCCGTCGCCCGATCGCGCTGTCCCGGCAGACGCGCAGCGGCCTCCGGCGCGAGCCGGGCATCTCGCCCGCGCAGACCGCGGTGTTCGGCGAGTACCCCGACGATCCGTGGATGCTCGACACGCCGCCGCACGGTTCTTCATCACGTCCGACGCCCACCCGGAGATCGCCCGGGGCGCCGCCGTCGCGCGCCGTCCGGCAACGTGAACGGGGTGCTGTGCACGATCGCCCCGGTGACGGGGTTGCGGCCGGACGGTGTCGCCCGGCTCCCCCTGGCGCGGGCGCTGCGGGCCGTGACGGCTACTTGAGGCCCACGCCGCCGTAGAGCGAGACCGGGCCGTCCCCGTCGGCCGCGTCCTCGCGCCGCCAGTCCGCGATCGACACGATCCCCGGCTCCAGCAGCCTGAGTCCCTCGAAGAACGTGCCCACTTCGGCGTGCGAGCGGGCCACCAGCGTCACCCCGCCGGCGGCGTACGCGTCGATGCCCCTGCGGACGTTCTCCGGTTCGAAGTCGGCCGTCATCGTCGACAGCACCAGACAGCTGCCCGGGGCCAGCGCGTCGACCAGCGTGGTGACCAGGTCGTGGGCGCCGTCCGCGTCGGCGACGAAGTGCAGCAGGGCGATCAGGGACAGGGCGACGGGACGGTCGAAGTCCAGGATTCCCCGCGCCCGTTCGAGGATGGCGTGCGGATCGCGGGCGTCGGCCTGGACGTACTCGGTGACGCCCTCGGGGGTGCCGCGCAGCAGTGCGCCCGCGTGTGCCAGCACGATCGGGTCGTTGTCGACGTAGACGACCCGCGCCTGCGGTGCGACGGACTGGGCGATCTGGTGCAGATTGGGCTCGGTCGGGATGCCGGTGCCGATGTCGAGGAACTGACGGATGCCCGTCTCCTCGGCCAGCGCGCGCGTGGCCCGGCGCATGAACGCGCGGTTGGCGAGGGCGGCGCGCGGGGCGCCCTGGTCGATCGCCGTGATCTGCCGGCCAAGCTGCTCGTCGACGGGGTAGTTGTCCTTGCCGCCGAGGAACCAGTCGTACACCCTGGCCGGATGCGGCCGGGTGGTGTCGATCGTGCGCCCGGCCGGATCGGTCCCCGTCACGTGCTGCTCCTCCGCTCGGCTGGCCCCCGTACCGATCAGGGGACGCGCGTGCAGTCTGACACGATCATGCCATGTGGCGCAGACGGTCTTCGGCCACGTGCCGAACGGCGTGCGGTCGACGGGCCGGCGACGTCACCGTGAGGTCAACGGATCTTACCTCTGGCCGAGTTGGACGACTTCCTCACCCGCCGTTACGCCGGTGGATGCCGCGGGGCCGATGGGCGCGGCGGGGCTGGTGGACTCCGCGGGGACGATGGACTCCGCGGGGCCGATGGGCGCCGCGGCGGTGCTGGACTCCGCGGGGCCGACGGGTGTTGCGGTGCCGGCGGATGCCGCGGGGGCGCCCGGGTGACCGGCCGGCCGGGGGAGTGCCGCGTCGAGGAAGCGGATCACCTCCGCGAAGACGTCCGCCCTGTTCGTCTCGTGGAACACCTCGTGCCGCGCCCCGGCGAAGATCCGCTCGGCCGGCCGGCCGCCGCTGAGCCGCTCCACTCCCACCCGGCTCCCGGACAGCGGCACCAGCCGGTCGTCGTCCCCGTGCAGCCACAGCAGCGGCAGCGGGCCGACGTCGCCGCCCGCGGCGACCGACTCCAGGGTTCGTACGAACGCCTGGAGCGTCGGCCGCTTCATCGGCCCGTGCCAGACCAGCGGGTCGGCGGCGTACGCGGCGCCCACGGCGGGGTCCCGGGAGAGCGCGGCCGGGCTGATCGGGGTGTCCGGGATCTCGTCCAGGGCGAGCAGCCGTCCGGGCAGCTCCCAGACCCCGATCACCGGCCCGGACAGGACGAGCGCGCTCAACGCGCCGTCGTGGCGCTGGGCGTAGCGGGCCGCGATCAGCCCGCCCATGGAGTGGCCGACCGTGACGAGCGGCAGGCCGGGGTGCGCGGCACGGGCGAGGTCCGCGACGGCGTGCACATCGTTGACGACGTCCTCGAAGTCCTCGATCACCACCCGCTCACCGGCGGACCTTCCGTGCCCGACGTGATCGGGCCCGTACACGGCGGCTCCGTGCCCGGTGAGCAGCTTCGCCAGTGCGTCGTACCGACCCGCGTGCTCGCCGTAGCCGTGCACCACGAGGGCCAGGTAGCGCGGGTCGGGGTGCGGCCATTCGCGTACGGCGATACCGCCGAGGGTGTGCTCGCGGACGTGAGACATGTCTCCTCCGGCTGCCTGGGTGAAGGTTCGATGGGATCTTCCCAGGGAGCCGGACGGAGGTCTATAGTCCAAAACTAGCAGTGCTAATTAAGCGCCGCTCCGGAACAAACCCAGGTCCGTGCTGATCCACAGCGTCGTCGGTCAGGAGTCCCAGCCGTGCGTCCCGTCCACTTCGCGGCCGCCCGCCGCACCCCCATCGGCAAGCTGCGCGGCGCCCTGTCCGCCGTCCGGCCCGACGACCTGGCGGCGACCGTGATCCGCCGTCTGGTGGCCGACATTCCCGCCCTGGACCCGGCCCGCATCGACGACGTCTACTGGGGCGCCGCCAACCAGGCGGGCGAGGACAACCGCAACGTCGCCCGGATGGCCGCGCTGCTGGCCGGCTTGCCCGAGTCCGTACCCGGCGCCACCGTCAACCGGCTGTGCGCCTCCGGCCTGGAAGCGGTCACCACGGCCGCACGCACCATCGCCGCGGGAGAAGCCGACATCGTGCTCGCGGGCGGCTCCGAGTCGATGAGCCGCGCCCCCTTCGTGCTGCCCCGCCCCGACGAGGCCCTGCCGCACCGCATCGAGACCCACGACACCCGCCTCGGCTGGCGCCTGGTCAACCCGGCCATGAAGGACCTGCACGGCCTGCTGTCCATGGGCGAGACGGCCGAGGAGGTCGCCGAGCGGTACGGCATCTCCCGCGTCCGGCAGGACGAGTTCGCGCTGCGCAGCCACCAACGGGCCGCCTCGGCACGCAAGAACGGGCACTTCGACGACGAACTCCTGCCCGTGGAGGGCCCCGACGGCATCCTGTTCGAGCAGGACGAGTGCGTTCGCGAGGACACCTCGCTGGAGAAGCTGTCCCGCCTCAAGCCGGTCTTCCGCGCGGGGGGCACGGTCACGGCGGGCAACGCCTCCCCGATGAACGACGGCGCGGCCGGGCTCCTGCTGGTCAGCGAGGAGGCCCTGAACGAGCTGGGCCTGGAATCCCTCGGCCGCTACGTCGCCGGCGCCTCGGCGGGCGTCCACCCCGACGTGATGGGCATCGGCCCCGTCCCCGCCACCCGCAGGGTCCTGGCCCGGACCGGCTGGGCGATCGGCGACCTGCAAGAGGCCGAGTTCAACGAGGCGTTCGCCGCCCAGGCCCTGGCCAGCGTCGACCAGCTCGGCATCGATCCCGACCTGGTCAACCCCTCCGGCGGCGCGATCGCCCTGGGCCACCCGCTCGGCTGCTCGGGCGCCCGCATCCTCACCACCCTGCTGCACCGCATGCGGCGCACCGGGGCGCAGCGTGGGCTCGCCACCATGTGCGTGGGAGTGGGCCAGGGGAGCGCACTGCTGGTCGAGAGGCACTGACAGCTGTTCAACGGGGGCTCCCCGCAAGGGGATCCGGTAGCACGAGCCGCAGCAAGGAAACGGAGCATCACTCCATGGCAACCCTGTCCGTCGCCGCCATCCTCGCCGAGAACGCCCGGCGCCGCCCCCAGAAGACGGCTCTGGTCGAAGGCGATCTGCGGCTGTCCTTCGAGGAGGTGTGGCGCAGCTCCCTCGCCCAGGCCGGAGCGCTCACCGGGCTGGGCGTACGGCCGGGGGACCGGGTCGCCCTGATGGCACCCAACACCGCAGGGTTCCCGGTCGCCTACTACGCGATCGCCGCGGCGGGCGGGGTCGTCGTCCCCGTGCACCTGCTGCTCTCGGCGAACGAGGTCGAGCACGTGCTGCGGGACAGCGGTGCCACGCTGCTGCTCGTGCACCCGGCGCAGGCGGAGACGGGACGAGCCGCCGCCGACGCCCTCGGCGTCCGTGTGGTCACCCTCGGCGAGGAGTTCGACCGGCTCGCGGCCGACGCCGAGCCACTGCCCTCGTACGTCACCCGCACCGCCGACGACCCGGCGGTGATCTTCTACACCAGCGGCACGACCGGCGTCCCCAAGGGCGCCGTGCTCAGCCACTTCAACCTGGTGATGAACGCGACCGTCAACGCCTTCGACGCCAACGACATCCGCGCCGACGACATCGCCCTCGGCGCACTGCCCCTGTTCCACGCCTTCGGCCAGACGGTGTCGCTCAACTCCACCTGGCGGGCGGGCGCGACGCTCGTCCTGCTGCCCCGCTTCGACGCGGCCCGCGCCATCGAACTGATGGTCAAGGAGGGCGTGAACACCTTCCACGGCGTGCCGACGATGTTCGTGTCCCTCGCCGCGGCCGCCGCGGACGCCGACGCGCTGCCCGAGCTGCGCGTGTGCATCTCCGGCGGGGCCTCGCTTCCGGTGGCCGTGCTGGAGCGGTTCGAGGCCGCGTTCGGCGCACGGATCTACGAGGGGTACGGGCTGTCGGAGACCTCGCCGACCGCCACCGTCAACCAGCCTGCCTTCGGAACGCGCGCCGGCACCATCGGGCACCCGCTGTGGGGCATCGACGTGGAGATCGCCCGTGCCGAGGCGGAGGACCGGATCGAACTGCTGCCCCCCGGCGAGCTGGGCGAGGTCGTCATCCGCGGCCACAACGTCTTCTCCGGCTACCTCGGCCGTCCCGAGGCCACCGCGCAGGCCCTGGTCGACGGCTGGTTCCGCACCGGGGACCTGGGCACCAAGGACGAGGAGGGCTTCCTCAGGATCGTCGACCGCAAGAAGGACATCATCATCCGCGGCGGCTTCAACGTGTACCCGCGGGAGGTCGAGGAGGTCCTGATGCGCCACCCGGGCATCGCCCAGGTCGCCGTCATCGGCCTGCCCGACGAGCTGCACGGCGAGGAGGTGTGCGCGGTCGTCGTACCGGCCCAGGGCAGCGCCCCCGACGCCGTCGGCATCACCGCGTGGTCCAAGGAGCACCTGGGCCGGCACAAGTACCCGCGCCGCGTGGAGTTCGCGGACGCGCTGCCGCTCGGCCCGAGCATGAAGGTGCTCAAGCGGGAGCTGCGCACCCGCTACACGGGCCGCTGAGGCGTCCCGTGAGCCGCCGCCGAGGTGCCCGCGAGCCGCAGTTGAGGTGCGTGAGCTTCTGCTGAGGTGCGCCAGTGAGCCGCAGTTGAGGTGCGTGAGCTGCTGCTGAGGTGCGCCAGTGAGTCGCCGTTGAGGTGCGTGAGCCGCGGCTGAGGTGGCCGTGAGCCGCGGTCGAGATGTCCCCGTGAACCTGCCGTTGCGGCGCCCCGTGAACCCGTCGTCGTGGCGGGTCCCGGGAACCGGCCGTGAGGACCGCCCTGCGAGACGGTCCTTACGCCGGCGGATGCGTGCGCATACCATCGGTCCCCGCATGAACACGATGACGCTCTGGCACATATCCGGCTGGGAGTTCGCCGCCCTCGCCTTCGCGGCCCTGCTCGTGGGCTTCTCCAAGACCGCAGTCAGCGGGGCCAACACGGTCAGCCTCGCGATCTTCGCGGCCGTCCTGCCCGCACGCGCTTCCACCGGCGTGCTGCTGCCGGTCCTGATCGCGGGCGACGTGCTCGCCGTGCTCACCTACCGGCGGCACGCCCACTGGCCCACGCTCTGGCGGCTGTTCCCGGCGGTGGCGGCCGGCGTGGTGGCCGGCACGCTGTTCCTGATGTGGGCCGACGACGGGGTCGTACGTACCTCGATCGGCGCGATCCTGCTGCTGATGGCCGGTGTCACGCTGTGGCGGCGGCGCCGGGCCGAGGCGGGGGACGAGCCGGACGCGGTCACCAGCCGGGCGGGCCGGATGAAGGCCCGCTCGTACGGCGTCCTCGGGGGGTTCACGACGATGGTCGCCAACGCGGGCGGGCCGGTGATGTCGATGTATCTCCTTTCGGCGGGCTTCCGGAAGCTCGGATTCCTGGGCACGTCGGCGTTCTTCTTCCTCATCGTGAACGTGGCCAAGGTGCCCTTCAGCGCCGGACTCGGGCTGATCGACGGCCGTTCACTGCTGCTCGACGCGGCGCTCGCCGTGTTCGTCGTGCCCGGTGCGCTGTTCGGCAGATGGGCCGTGAACAAGATCAACCAGCGGCTGTTCGAGCAGCTGGTGATCGCCGCGACGATCGTGGGCGGCGCACAGCTCCTCCTGCGCTAGCCAGCCCCTGCAGCCCGGGGAGGTCCGCGAAGGAGTCCAGCGCGTGGTCCGGGCCGCCGCCGGCCCGCTCCACCGCCCCGGGCCGCAACCCGCCGGTGTGCACCGGCACCCCGGCGATGCCGAGCAGCACGACCTCCGGTACGCCGGCACCCGGGTCCCGGCACCTCAGGACATCCCCTACGCTCGCCCTCATGTCCCCGCACGTCCTGATCCTCGGCGGAACGACCGAGGCCCGCCGCCTCGCCGCCGATCTCGCCGCCCGCCCCTGCATGCGGGTCACCACCTCCCTGGCGGGCCGGGTGACGCGGCCGGGAGCGGTGGACGGCGAGGTGCGGACCGGCGGCTTCGGCGGCGCGGAGGGCCTCGCCGACTGGCTGCGCACGCACCGCGTCGACGCCCTGGTCGACGCCACGCACCCGTTCGCCGAGACGATCACGGCGAACGCGGCCCGCGCGGCGACGGCCGCCCGCGTCCCCGCGATCGTCCTGCGCCGCCCCGGCTGGTGCCCCGGCCCCGGCGACCGGTGGTACGAGGCCGACTCCCTGGCCGCGGCCGCGGAGACCCTGCCGGGCCTGGGCCGCCGGGTGTTCCTCAGCACCGGGCGCCTCGGCCTCGCCGCCTTCGCCCACCTGAAGGACCTGCACTTCGTCGTACGGTCGGTGGAACCGCCCGAGCCGCCCCTGCCGCCGGACACCGAAGTGGTCCTTGCACGCGGCCCGTTCCGCCTCGCCGACGAGAGGGAGTTGCTGCGCGCCCACCGGATCGAGGTGCTGGTGACCAAGGACAGCGGCGGCGAGGCGACCTCCCCGAAGCTGACGGCAGCACGGGAACTGGGCCTGCCCGTGGTCCTCGTACGACGGCCGGCGCTGCCGGAGGGCGTCACGGCGGTACCGGACGTGGCGGGCGTACTGGACCGGCTGGGCCTCGACGCTCCATGACCGCGGGCGACCCGTCCCCACGGGCGGTTCGTGAACGCGGCGGTCGCGCACGGGCGGTCCGTGAACGTGGCCGTCCCACACGGACTGCCCGCCAGCGCGGGCGTCGCACACGGGCGGTCCGTGAACGTGGCCGTCCCACACGGACTGCCCGCCAGCGCGGGCGTCGCACACGGCCGGTCCGTCAACGCACTCGTCCCGCACGAGTGGACCGCCCACGCGTCCGCGGCCCGTATGCACGGCGGTCCGGCGCGGTGCCGCCCGGTTTCCGTCGAGCGCCGGTCAGGCCTCCTCGGGGTGCCGGCGCAGCAGATATGTGTCCATGATCCACCCCTTGCGCTCGCGTGCCTCGGCGCGCACCCGCTCGATACGCGGGCCGGCCTCGCCGATCGGTCCGGACACGAGGATCTCGTCCGGGGTGCCGATGTACGCGCCCCAGTAGATGTCGATGTCCTGGTCGGCGTACTGCCGGAAGGCCTGGTGCGCGTCCAGCATCACGACCACGTCGTCCACGCCGTCCGGAAAGCCCTCGGCCAGCCGCCGCCCGGTGGTGATCTGCACCGGCCGGGCGACCCGGTTCAGCCCCGTGCGATGCCGGGCGACCAGCGCGGAGACGCTGCTGATGCCGGGCACCACGTCATGGGTGAACTCCACAGCGCCCCGCGCCAGCACCTCCTCCAGGATCCCCAGCGTGCTGTCGTACAGCGACGGGTCCCCCCACACCAGGAAGGCGCCGGTACCGTCCTCGCCCAGCTCCTCGGCGATCAGCCGCTCGTAGATCCCGGCGCGGGCGCTCCGCCAGTCCTCGACGGCCGGCGAGTACGACGCCCCGCCCGCCTTTCTGTCCCGGTCCGGATCGCGGGCCTCCACCACCCGGTACGACCCCTCGGGCAGGTGTGCGTCCAGGATGTCCCGGCGCAGCTGGGTCAGATCGCTCTTCACCTCGCCCTTGCCGAGCAGGAAGAACACGTCCGTGCCGCGCAGCGCCCGGACGGCCTGCAGGGTCAGCTGCTCGGGGTCGCCCGCGCCGATACCGATGACATGAATCTTTCGCACGCCCCGAGTCTGCCCCATGCCACTGACAGTGCCTCCACCGCCTCCGCAGGCCCGCGACGACTCCGTTCAGGGTCCGAGGCGGGGCGCCTCGGCCGCCGCGTCGACGGGCCCGGACCCGTCGTCCACCCGCCCGGCCAGCTCCCGCGCCCACCGGGCGAGATCGGCGAGATCCATCCCGTACGGCCGGTCCTCGCCCCGCTCGGCGGCCCAGTCCTCGACCGCGCCCGCACCGCGGCGCAGCAGCCGCGCCCCGCCGGCGGCATTGCCCCGGGCCGCGTGCGTGAGCCCCACCGCCAGCTGGGCCAGCCCCCGCCACAGCGTCCGCTCGGCCGCCGGGCCCGACTTCCAGGCGTCCTCGAACACCTCGTGTGCGTGGAAGGGCCTGCCCGCGTCCAGCAGCTCCTGCGCCTGGGCGACCGTCTCCCGCGGGGTCCGTACGACCCCCTCCGGCTGCCGCGCGACACCCTCCGACCCGTACGGCAGTGGCCGCCCGAGGCCGTCCCGCGGCCGGGCGTTGCGCGCCCGCCCTTCCACGTCCCGGTCCCGGCCGCCGGCCGGCCGCTGAGCCGCTGCCCCTGTGTCTCCCATACGACCGATTGTCACCCGCACCGCCCGGCCCTTTTCGGTGCACCCCCGCCGGTGGGGTAAAGTTCTGTTCGCGCGATCACGTGGGTCACCGCGAGTGAGTGCATCGGGACGTGGCGCAGCTTGGTAGCGCACTTGACTGGGGGTCAAGGGGTCGCAGGTTCAAATCCTGTCGTCCCGACTTGCGAAGTGCAGGTCAGAGGCCGTTTCGGAGAGATCCGAAACGGCCTTTCGAGCGTTTTCGGGGGACCGGTCGGGGACCGGCGCACCCCATCGCGCCGAAGCACACCCCCTGACCCGGCCGAGGTGCGCCCACGGTTCGTCGGCGTGTGCACCTTCCGTCGTCCGCGCGCCGGTGCCCGCCCGGTCACGTCCGTCCGGCGAAGGCCGTGCCGCTGCTCAGGCGAGCGGCTGCTGCTGGGTGACGCAGTGGATTCCGCCGCCTCCCGTCCCCAGCCGGTCGATGTCGAGCTGCTGGACGACTCGGCCGGGGTAGAGGCCGGCCAGGGCCGCCTTGGCCGCCGCGTCGGCCCGCGTGTCGCCGAACTGCCCGCAGACGACCGCGCCGTTGCACACGTAGAAGTTGGCGTAGGAGGCGAGGAAACCGGGGTTCCTGGAGCGGATCCTTCCGTAGTCGGGCCCCTGGAGCGCCGTCACACCCATGGGGCTACCGGTGCCGGTCGTCGCCTGCACGAGGATCTGGTACTGCCGGCGTGCGTCCTTCGCCCAGGCGTCGTCGTCCGACGCGAGGGGCATCTGCACCGGTGCCTCGCCCAGGGCGAGGAAGCGTGACGTGGCGTCGACGTGGTCGTCGGTGATGTCCTGCCCCTTCACACCGTCGAACCAGATGACCTCGCTCGCGCCGTAGGCGGCGCACATGGCCTCCTCGAGCTGCCCCTGCGACATCCCGGAGTTGCGGTTGCGGTTGAGCAGGCTGCTCCGGGTCGCCATCAGGGTCCCGGAGCCGTCCTGTTCGATGGCACCGCCCTCACCGGTGAAGCCGGCGCGGGTGAACGGCACGTCCAGGTAGCCGGCGATCCCTTCGGCGACGCGCGCGTCCCTGGCGTGGGTCTGTTTGTTCCCCCAGCCGTTGAAGTCGAGGCCCACCGCGTCGAGGCCGCCCGCGCCGTCGGTACGGAAGACGGGCCCGGTGTCCCGCATCCAGCAGTCGTCGACGGGGACGGACGTGATGACGGTGACCGCCGAGCCGCACAACGAGCGTGCCGCGGCCGCGCTCCCCGGGTTGGCGCACATGACGACCGGCTCGTACCGGGCGATGGTGCGGGCTATCAGCGCGATGTCCGACTGGACCCCGCCGAGTGCGCCTCGGCCCCAGATGGCGGTGCTGTCCGGCCACGCCATCCACGTGCGGGGCGTGGCGGACGTCCTCGGCGGGGACACGGCTTGCGGTGGTCGCGGTGGTCGCGGTGGTCGCGGTGGTCGCGGTGGCCGCGGTGCCGCGGGACGGGGCTGCGCCGGCGCGTCCCTGCGTCAGCGCGAGGGCGGCGCCCGCCGCGGTGAGCCCGGTGGCGGCCAGGAATCCGCGCCTGCTCGGGCCTGTTCCGGAAGGCGTGCCCATGATGCCTCTGTTCACGTGTGTGCCTCCTGTTGCGGGGTCCCGCGGACGGTCCGTGGGACGTAGGGGGTGCGGCGGTGACGGGGCGTCACAGCGCGCGGCGGGCCGCGGCGATCTGCTCGGGGTTCCAGCCGGGGCGCGGCACGGAGTCCAGGAGCAGGCGGGTGTAGGGATGGCGGGGCGCGGTGAGCACCGCGGTGGTGGGACCCTCTTCGACGACGCTTCCGTGCCGCATGACCATGACGTTGTCGGTGACGCTCGCGACCACCGCGAGGTCGTGGGTGATGAACAGGTAGCCGACGGAGGTGTGTTCGCGGATGTCGGTGAGCAGGTTGAGGATCTGTGCCTGCACCGATACGTCGAGGGCGGCGACGGCTTCGTCCAGCACGAGCACGGCGGGCTCGACCGCGAGGGCGATGGCCACACGCTGGCGCTGGCCGCCCGAGAGCCGGCGGGGCAGGGCGTCGGCGGCGCGGAGGCCGAGTCCCACCTGGTCGAGGAGCTGACGTACCTGGCGGGTGTGGTCGGCCCCGGGGAAGTACAGCCGCAGGGTCTCGCGCAGGACCGCCTCGACGCTCAGCCTCGGGTCGAGGGAGAGATAGGGGTCCTGGAAGACCATCTGCACCTCGCGAGCGCGGGCGAGACGGGCGGCGCGTCCGCGTACGCGCGCCGTTCTGGGGCGTCCGTCGACCAGGACCCGGCCGTCGTCGGCGTGTTCCAGCCCGACGACGATGCGGGCGGTGGTGGTCTTTCCGGAGCCCGACTCGCCCACGATGCCGAGGGATCCGCCCCGGGGCAGGGAGAAGGACACCCCGTCCACGGCCCGTACGGCACCGAATGCGCGAGTGAGGTTCACGGCCTCCAGAACGGGCTCAGGCATCGGCGGGGCTCCTTTCGACGTGCAGGCCGTGATGACAGGCGAAGCTGTGGTCGGGACGGCCGGGCGCGGTGGTCGGTGCCGGCGCCCGCCGGTGGCAGATCTCGGTCGCCGACGGACAGCGAGGGACGAACGGACAGCCCGTCAGTGCCGTGCGCAGGTCCGGGGGCCGGCCCTCGATGGCGGCGAGGCGGCGTCCGGGGGCGTCGAGCCGGGGCGTGGAGGCGAGCAGGGCTGCCGTGTACGGGTGTCCGGGCCGTGCGAACAGCACGGTCGCGGGGCCGGTTTCGGCGATGCGTCCGGCGTACATGACGTAGACGCGGTCGCTGATGGCCGCCGCCGGGTCGAGGTCGTGGGTGACGAAGAGCATTCCCGTGCCGAAGCGCTCCCGCAGCCGGGTGAGAAGGGCGATGACCTCGGCCTGGGTGGTGACGTCGAGGGCCGTGGTCGGCTCGTCGGCGAGCAGCAGCGCGGGGCTGCCCATGAGCGCGGCCGCGATCATCACGCGCTGGAGCATGCCGCCCGACACCTGGCCGGGGTACCGGTGCAGGGCGGACGCGTCCACGCCGACCTCTCGCAGCAGTTCGGCCGCCCGGGCGGTCGCGTGTGAGGGGGACGCAGGGCGCGACGGTGTGCGGGCCGAACGGCGAAGGGCCACCGGCGTCAGAGGCCGCGCAGCCCGCAGCGGCGGGACCGTCGTGAGGGAGTGCTGCGGATGCCCGGCGTGCCAGGTCGTCGGCCGGGTCGTCGGCCGGGGCGGTGGGCGGAGAGGCGATCGGGGATACGGCCGCGGCGACGGGCGTGTTCGGCGCCCCGCGCCGTCCGCCCTACTGCGGGTTCAGAGCGGCGAGTTCGGTCTCGATGGCACCCTGCATCAGGACCCGGGCGTGATCGACCCGGATGCCGCCGCTGAGCCAGCGCATGCTCAGCCCTTCCAGGAGGGCGGTGAGCCGCTCGGCGGCGGAGGCCAGGGCGGACGCGGATGCCATCGGCTGCACCTGCCCCAGGAGGGCGGCGACCTCTTGCACCCAGACCAGCGTTGCCCTGGCGAGATCCTCACGCAGAACCGGGTCGAACACGGCGCTCGCCCGCAGCTCACCCCAGGCCGAGCTGTTCTCCCGCACCTCCTGGGTGTCCTGCAGCTCCAGCAGCAGGATCTGCTCCAGCTCTTCGCGGGGTCCGAGCGGCTCCGCGTCGGGGTCACGGGCGGTGGTGTAACGCTCCGCCCGGTCGTTGATGTACTCCAGCGTATGGCGCAGAATTCCGGTGCGGTCCTTGAAGTGGTAGTAGATCAGGCCCGTGGACACACCGGCCTCGGCGGCCAGTTCCTCCACGCGGAGCCCGCGGACTCCGCGCCGAGCGATCAACCGTGCCGCCGCTTCGAGGATCTGTGTTGTGCGAGACGCCATGACGATGAACCCTATCCGGCCCGTCGCCGGCGCCGTCTCCGGACCGTCGCCGACCGGTCCCGGACCGTCGCGGCAGCGCCCGGTGGCACCGTGCCCGGCGTCGGGCGGTCCACAGCCGCCTCGGCACGGCGGACCGTGCCCGTCTCAGGTCC
This sequence comes from Streptomyces sp. NPDC107581, assembly GCF_055657175.1. Classification (NCBI taxonomy): domain Bacteria; kingdom Bacillati; phylum Actinomycetota; class Actinomycetes; order Kitasatosporales; family Streptomycetaceae; genus Streptomyces; species Streptomyces sp. NPDC107581. Next base: position 408,225 of record NZ_JBVKBH010000002.1, on the reverse strand, counting down.
TCCTGTCGTAGCGGCTCAGGACCACCGTGACCGAACCGGCGTCCGGTTCGGCCTCGATCAGCCGAGCGACGATCTGCGTCTGGTCGGCTGCGGACGCAGAACGGGCGCTCGTCCGCGAGATCCTCGAAAGCGAGGGACGTGACGGGTTCCGTCTCGATCCCCCGGCCGCCGGACCACCTGTGCCAGGGACGGGCCCGGCACGGCGGAGGCCACGTGGCCCGGCGCGATGACGACGATGTCCGATGGTGTCTCTAACTAAATTTTCAGTCAATGTGTCACAGTGGGTCGACAGGAATCACCGACAGACGGAATCACCGACAGACGGAATCACCGACAGACGGAATCGCAGGGAGACGGTGTGAGCGACCGCAGGACAACCATTCTCGAAGCGGCAGTCAGAGTCATCGCCCGCCGGGGAGTGCGAGGGCTGCGGGTGGAGGAGCTGGCGGCCGAGGCGGGAATCTCGAAGGCCCTTGTCTACTACCACTTCGGGGACCGGGCCGGCCTGCTCCGCCGCACGCTGGCCTTCATCAGCGACCGGGCCGAGCGATACACGCCCGGGGACGTCGGACGCGCCGGAGGCGCCGGTCCCCGGGAAGAGCTGGAGGCGGCACTGCTGCTGGAGCTGCAGGAGGCACCGGAGGTCCGGGAGAACAGCATTGCCTGGGGGGAGCTGCGGGCGAGTGCCGTCTTCGACGAGACGCTCCGCGACGAACTCGGACTCGCGAGCCTCATCTGGATCCGGGAGGTGGCGGAGTTGCTCGGCCGTGTGCGGCCGACCGCACCGGAAGCGGCCCTCTCTGCGTGCGCCGAACGGCTGACCTCGCTGCTGGAGGGCCTGAGCAATCGCTGGCTGAGCGGCGTGATGCCGCTGGACCAGGCCCGTACGCGCATGCGTGAGGCGACAGCCGTGGAGGTCGCGCACCTGGAGCAGGGGCAGGGGCAGGGGCAGGAGCCGAGGCCGGCCGGGGCGTCGCGATCGTCGTGGACGCCCACGGAACGGCACGGGCGGCAACGGAACGAAGAGGTGACGCGGAGCCCGTCGGCGGTGAATCCGTTTTCGCGGAGTGGCCTCTCAAGGTTTGACTGAAAATCCAGTCAGTGCAACAGTGTGGAACACGGCGGGCGCCCCCACCGTCGCGGTCGCCGTGATGCCGGCATCCCGAACCGCCCCGGCCCGGCGGGCCGGCGGGCCCAGGCCCGGGGAGACCGCGCAGCGCGCCTGGACGGGCTTGTCCCAGCGCCGCCGGATAGCGTTGATGTCCCACGAACGGAGCACATCGTGTCCCCCCTTCCTCCCTCTCGTCGCCGGGTTCTCCATGCGATCGCCGGAATCGGCGCCCTCGCCCTCGGCGCGACGGCGTGCGGACCCGACGACCTGACGCAGACAGGAGCGTCCGCTACCGGACCGGACGCCGCGACGGCCGGAGGGCGCCGGTTCGGTGCCGAGTGGGAGAGCCACGCGCGTACCTTCATGTCATGGCCCGCGCTGGATGCCGTGTGGGGTGAGGACCTGCCCTACGTCCGGCAGGACATCGCCCGTGTCGCCCGGGCCGTCGCCGAGTACGAGTACGTCGTCCTGATGGCCAGGCCCGAGCAGCAGAAGGCCGCGCAGAAGGCGTGCGGATCCCAGGTCGAGGTCATCCCCCTCACCGTCGACGACCTCTGGGCACGGGACACCGTCCCGGTGTTCGTCGAGGACGGGGGCCGGCCCATGGGCGTCGACTTCAACTTCAACGGCTGGGGCAACAAGCAGCAGCACACCAACGACGCCCGTGTCGCCGGCACCTTGCTGGAGAAGTACGACGTCCGCCGGACCAAAGCCCCTCTGGTCGCAGAGGGGGGCTCCTTCGAGACCGACGGCGAAGGCACGCTCCTGGTGACCGAGAGCTCTGTCGTCAACGACAACCGGAACCCCGGCAAGAGCCGCGACCGGATAGCGGCGGAACTCAAGCAGACCCTCGGCATCCACAAGGTGGTGTGGCTGAAGGGCGTGCGGGGTCAGGACATCACCGACGCACACGTCGACAGTCTCGTACGGTTCGCCGCCCCGGGCGTGGTGCTCCTCGACAAGGCGCACCCCGGCACGCCCGCCGACTCCTGGTCACGCGCCTCCGATCAGGCACGCTCCGTGCTGAGCGGGGCGACGGACGCCCGGGGCCGGCGATTCGAGATCGTCGACCTTCCGCAGCCCGACCTCGACAGGATCACGGGTGAGGGGGACGACTTCGTATCGAGCTACGCGAACTTCTACGTCGCCAACGACGCGGTCTTCATGCCCCGCTTCGGCGACCGGAAGGCCGACGACCGTGCGCGCGGCATTCTGCAGGAGCACTTCCCCCAGCGCGACATCGTGCAGGTGACGATCGACACGATCGCCTCCGGAGGCGGTGGCATCCACTGCTCCACGCACGACGAGCCCGGAAAGCCGGCCGACTGAGCCTTCGGCGTGTCACGTAGGTTGGGACGATGACGGCCACTTCAGCGCAGGAAGCGTTCCTTCGGACTTTTCACGCTGAGCATCCGGCGGTGACCGCGGAGGCGTTCGGCAACGGCCGTGCTCCCGACGGCCGGTCCAGCTATGAGCTCCTGTGCGACCGGGTGGCGGGAAGCCGGCGCGTGCTGGATCTCGGCTGCGGTGACGGCCTGCTGCTGGAGTACCTGGCGCGCAGCGAGGGGCGACGGCTCGCCGGGGTGGACCTGTCGGCACACTCGCTGGAGCTGGCGCGGCGTCGGCCCGCGCTGTCCGGTGTGCGGCTGGAGCAGGGGCGGGCCCAGGAACTTCCCTTCGCCGACGCCGACTTCGACGCCTGTGTCTGCCATATGGCGTTGATGCTGATGGGAGAGGTCGAACTGGTCGCCGCCGAGATCGCCCGCGTGCTGGCTCCCGGAGGGGTGCTGGCCTGCGTGGTGGGCGGCGGGGCCGTCGGCGGCGAGGCCTATGACCGCTTCATCGGGCTGTTGCGGTCCACGACCGAGGAGATCCCCGCAGCGCGGCGCATGCCGCCGCTGGGGGACAGGCGGACCCGCAGCCGCGAAGGGCTCGACGACATCCTTGAGCCGGCCGGCTTCGCCGCGGCCGACTGGGAAACCGTTCCCATCGATCTGAGCGGTCCGGTGGAGCAGGTGTGGGCCTGTGTGTCCGGCCTCTACGACCTCGGCCCCCTGGACCGGGCCACCGTGGAACGCCTGCGGGACACCTTCTTCGCCGAAGTGAGCGGGATGACGACACCGGACGGGCATGTCCCCTGCGCCTTCAGGATCCACATCGTGACCGCGCGACTGCGCCGGATGTAGTTGCGGGGGGTCGGAGCGGAGTGAGACCGATGTCGGCGGTCGTGTCCCGGCCTGATTGCCCGTGGGCCGCCTGTCCAGGGCTCATGTCCCCCTCGGAAGTGTGTGTTCACCCGTGGGACGCCTTCTCCCGGCCACTCTCGCTCCACCTGGATGGAGGGGCTCCATGTCGCCTGCCCCTTGGTGAACTCTGAAGGATTCCGCTCTCGCGTGGCTGGGGGTGGTGACCGTCCTCGCGGCTCCATCGGCCGCCGTGAGCGCCCCGGGGCAGGGCGGAGCGAGTGCGGCAGCACCGGACGTCTCCTGCGCGGGGCCGGCCGTCGTCAGTCCATCCGGGAATGCCCCCGGGCCGGCACAGCGCAGGGCCCCCAGGGCCCGGTGGTCACTGAGCTGAAGAACCTGGCGAAGCAGCACGCGCCGGCCCGGGGATTCGAAGGCTGTGGGAAGTCCACGGCGAGCGCGCCGGCCTTCGCGGTGCCCAACAAGGCCGGCGGGCTGTTCCCCGACCCGTACAACACGGGACGCCTTCGCCAAGGGCGGAGCGGACGCCTGCCCGGGCTGAGCCGGACCTGTTCCGAACCGCCGCCGGACGCCCGGGACACCGCCGCCGTACATGCGGCTCAGCCCTTGCTGGATCCCAGGGTCAGGCCGTTGACGAACTGGCGCTGGAGCGCGAAGTACACGATCAGCGTGGGGATCGCGGTGAGCAGGGCGCCCGCGGCCACCAGGTTGGGGTCGGTGAAGTACTGGCCGGAGAGGTTGTTCAGGGCCGAGGTGATCGGCATGTTCTCACCGGTCGAGATCAGTACGAGTGCCCAGAAGAAGTCGTTGTAGATCCAGATCGACAGCAGGGTCGCCAGGGCCGCCATGGCCGGCTTGCACAGCGGCAGAGTGATCTGCCAGTACAGCCGCCACACCGAGGCGCCGTCGACCAGAGCGGCCTCCGTCAGCTCGTGCGGCAGCGAACGCATGTAGTTGCTCAGTACGAAGGCGCAGAAACCGGACTGGAACGCCACATGGATCAGCACGAGCCCGAGTGCGGAGTCGTACAGTTTGCCGCTCGCCGTGATGCCGGGCAGATCGGTGAGCAGGTACAGCCGGTACAGCGGGGTGATGATGACCTGCTGCGGCAGCAGATTGCCCGCCGTGAAGACCAGCAGCAGGGCAAGGTTGAGCCGGAAGTCGAACCGGCTGACGTAGAAGGCGACCATCGACGACAGGAACAGCGTCAGCAGCACGGACGGTACGGCGATGACCAGGGTGTTGCCGAAGTAGTGCAGCATGTCCGACTGCGTGAACGCGTTCTTGAAGTTGTCGAAGTTCAGCGTGTCCGGCCAGGACACGTAGCCCTTGGCGCTGGTCTCGCTGTACGGCCGCAGGGCCGAGAAGACCGCCCAGAGCAGCGGAGCGAGCCAGGCCAGGGCGGTGCCCGCGAGGAAGACGTGCAGCAGGACCCGGGCCGGCCGGATCGGGGCGCGCCGCTTCAGCGGAGCGGTCACGGTGGAGGCGCTCACGATCGCCGTTCCTTCCGGAAGGTGGCCACCAGGTACGGGATGATCACCGCGAGGGAGATCACGAGGAGGACGACGGCGATGGCCGACCCGTAGCCGATGCGGCTGGACTCGCCGATGATGTTGTTGGTCACCAGGATCGACAGCAACTCGGTGCCCTGGGCGCCCTTGTTGAAGACGAAGACCAGGTCGAAGGCACGCAGTGCCTCGATGATGGTGACGACGAGGACGACCGTGTTGGTCGGGCGCAGGGTCGGGAAGATGACGTTCTTGAACGTCTGCCACTCGTTGGCGCCGTCCAGTGCGGAGGCCTCCCGCAGGGAGGGGTCCACGCTCTTCAGACCGGCGAGGTAGAGGATCATCATGTAGCCGGTGTGCCGCCAGGACGCGGCGATCAGCACGGCCCACAGATTGAGCTTGGGGTCGCCGATCCAGTCGATGTAGTGGCCGGGTCTGTTGGCCCCGATGATGCTGTTGATCAGGCCCGTGTCCGGGTTGTAGACGAGCTGCCAGACGAAGCCGATGCACGCCATCGAGATGACGACCGGCAGGAAGAACGCGGTCTGGTAGACGCGGCTGAACCGGATCTTCTTGTCCAGCTGCACGGCCAGGAAGAGGCCGAGCGGCGTCGGGATCAGGATCAGCACCACGAACCAGATGATGTTGTGCTGGACGGCGGGCCAGAACTGCGGGTTGTCGTTGAAGAGCTGCTTGAAGTTGTCGAGGCCCACCCACTTGATCGAGTCGAACCCGATGCCGTCCCAGGTGGTGAAGGCCAGTGCGATGGAGGCGAGGGCGGTGACCCAGACCAGGGCCACGTGCAGGACCGTGGGCACGCCCGCCATCAGGGCGAGCGTGATCCGGTCACGGCGGGTCAGCAGGCGCCGGTGGCCCCGTGCGGCCCGCGGAGTGCGGGAAGCAGTGCCCGGAGGCGGCGCGGCGGCCTCCTCCGGGGACTTCGTCGTCATGTCCGTCGTCATCGGGCTGCTCACGAGGACGCGAAGATCTGCTTCTTCTGGCGCTCGATCGACGACAGCAGGCCGTCCACGCCCTTGGGGTTCTGGAGGAACTTCTGCAGACCGGGCTGCATCACCGTGGAGGTGAAGTCCGGGCGGCTGTCGCGGTCCATGAACTGGGTCAGGGTCTTGGCGCCGCTGATCATGTCGAACGCCTTCTTCTGCAGCGTCGAGTACGAGGAGGTGTCGGCCTTGGAGGAGGCGGCCACCACGCTCGGGTCGGTCTTCAGGTAGAGCTGCTCGGCCGCCGGGGTGCCCAGGTACTCCAGCAACTTGAGGACGCCGGCGTGGTTCTTCGGGGACTTGCTCACCATGAAGCCGTCGGTGGGCGCCTCCACGGTGTCCTGGCCGTACGCGGAGTCGATCACCGGGAAGGGGAAGAAGTCGAGGTCGTCCAGGTCGGCCTTGTCGGTGAACTGCTGGGCCACGAAGGAGCCCAGGAGGTACATGCCGGCCTTCTTGGACACCAGCGTCTGGGCGGCGTCCTGCCAGGTGCGGCCCATGAAGCCGTCCTGGTGGTAGGGGAGCAGCTCGGCCCAGTGGTCGAAGACGGCCTTGACCTTGGCGTCGGTCCAGGAGGCCTTGCCCGCCATCAGCTGGACGTGGAAGTCGTAGCCGTTGAGGCGGAAGTTGATCTGGTCGAAGGTGCCCATCGCCGGCCAGGCGTCCTTGTCGCCGAAGGCGATCGGGACCAGGCCGTCCGACTTCATCTGCTTGCACAGGGCGACCAGCTCGTCCCAGGTGCCGGGGACCTTGTAGCCGTGCTGCTGGAAGACGCTTCTGCGGTAGAAGACCGCCCAGGGGTAGGTGGTCAGCGGCACGAAGTAGTACTTGCCGTCCTCGCCCTTGCTGAGCTTCTTCATCGCGTCGGGGAAGTTGTCCCCGATCTTCGCCCACACGTCGTCGATCGGCGTGGCCAGCTTCTTCGCCGCGAAGAACTGCATCCGGTAACCCGCGAACCAGTTGAACACGTCGTCCGGTGTGCCCTGCAGATACGAGTTGATCTGCTCCTGGAAGGTGTTGTGGTCCTTCGTGTTCACATCGACGGTGATGCCGGACTGCTTCTTGAAGGCCGCGTAGACGCTCTCGAAGGCCTTCTTCGGCACCGCGTCCGAGGCGTTGGAGCCGAGGGTGACGGTCTTCGGGTCGGAGGACGAGCCGCTGCCGCCGCAGGCGGACAGCAGGGGTATGCCCGCACAGGCGAGCAGCGCGGCACCGCCCGCTCCGCGCAGCAGCGAGCGACGGCTGGGACCCGGGACGGCAAGACCGGAAGGGGAGAGGCGCATGGCGGCTCCTGAGGAATGCAGGGTTCGGTCAAGGGGATGAGTCGATCACCGAAAGGTTCTCGAAACCGATCAGAAACCAACTCGACCGAACATCGTGGGCGTAATAACAGCCCCATGTCCGCTCATGCGTCAATAGCTCGGGTCGCACTGGGGGGTGTCTTGCCCGAAACGTAATCGTCATCGTTACCTGCAACTTCGTTGAAGAGCAGGCAAAGAAGCCCCCGGGGCAGGGACGCCCGCGGGAGCTGTGTGAACACGAGTGGTTCCGCTTCCTGGTCCGACCAGCAGCGGTCGGGGATCCGGCCAGCAGTGGTGAGGGATGTGAACCAGCAGTAGTGGGGGATCTGAACCGGCAGCGGTGAGGGGGCCGACCGGCAGCGGTGAGGGGGCCGACCCGCAGCGGTCAGGGTCTGACCAGCAGTTGGAAGTCGAAGGCGTATCTCGACGCCCGGTACACATGGGTGCCGTACTCCACCGGCCGGCCGGTGTCGTCGTAGGCGGTGCGCTGCATGGTGAGCAGGGCCGCGCCCTCTTTCTCGTCCAGCAGGGCGGCCTCGTCGGCGGTGGCACTGCGGGCGCCGACGGACTGGCGGGCGCTGTGCAGCGTGATGCCCGCCGAGCGCATCATCCGGTACAGGCCCGTCGACTCCAGCCGCTCGGTGTCGAGTTCGAGCAGCGCGGCGGGCAGGTAGTTGCACAGGAACGCCACCGGCTGGCCGTGTGTGCAGCGCAGCCGCTCCAGTACGACGACCTCGGCGCCCTCCGCGATGCCGAGGGCCGCGGCCACGTGCGGGGCCGCCGGGACGCGTTCGTTGCGCAGCACCCGGGTGGTGGGGCCCTGCCCGGCCGACTTCAGGTCGTCGTAGAGACTGCTCAGCTCCAGCGGCCGCTTGACCTGGCTGTGCACCACCTGGGTGCCGACGCCGCGGCGGCGCACCAGCAGCCCCTTGTCCACCAGGGACTGGATCGCCTGGCGGACGGTGGGCCGGGACAGGCCCAGGCGCACGGACAGGTCGACCTCGTTGCCCAGGAGGTTCCCCGGGGCGAGGACCCCGTGTTCGATCGCCGCCTCCAGCTGCTGGGCGAGCTGGTAGTAGAGCGGCACCGGACTCGTGCGGTCCAGGGCGAAGTCCACGGAGCCGAGCGCGGAGACGGGCACGGGACGGGAAGAGTCACCGGTCCTCGCCACGGGGCACCTCCTTCCAGAGCGCGGACAGGGCGGGGCGGTTCACAGGTGCCGGCGGCGGCCGGCGACCTGGCGGTCGTACTCCTCGCGGGCGTGCAGTGCCGCCTCGCGGGTGGCGGCTTCGGCGACCGGCACGTCCCACCAGGCCTCGGCCGGGGGCGCGGCGGGCGCCTCGGCCGAGGTGTCCGTCTCCACGTAGACACAGGTGGGGGCGTCGGCCGCGCGGGCGGTGGCCAGCGCCTCGCGCAGCTCCCGCACGGTCTTGGCCCGCAGCACGTCCATGCCGAGGCTCGCCGCGTTGGCGGCGAGGTCGACGGGCAGCGGGGCGCCGTCGAAGCTGCCGTCGGCCGTGCGGTACCGGTAGGCGGTGCCGAAGCGCTCGCCGCCGACCGACTCGGAGAGGCCGCCGATCGACGCGTACCCGTGGTTCTGGATCAGGACCAGCTTGACGGGCAGCCTCTCCTGGACGGCGGTGACGATCTCGGTCGGCATCATCAGGTACGTGCCGTCGCCGACCAGGGCCCACACCACCGTGTCCGGGGCGGCCTGTTGCACGCCGATCGCGGCCGGGATCTCGTAGCCCATGCACGAGTAGCCGTACTCCACGTGGTACTGGCGCCGTGACCGGGTGCGCCAGAGTTTGTGCAGGTCGCCGGGGAGCGAGCCCGCCGCGTTGATGACCACGTCCTCGTCCCCGACCACGGCGTCCAGCGCGCCGAGCACCTGTGTCTGGGTCGGTACGGCGTCCTCCTCGCCGGCCCGGTAGGCGGCCTCGACGACCTGCTCCCAACGTTCCTTGCCGGCCCGGTACTCGGCCTCGTACGCCGGATCGACCCGGAAGCCGGCCAGGCGGGCGGTGAGCGCCTCCAGGGCGGCGCGGGCATCGGCCACCACGGTCCGGGCCGCGAGCTTGTGGGCGTCGAAGGCCGTGATGTTGAGGTTGAGGAAGCGCACGTCCGGGTGCTGGAACAGGCTGCCGGAGGCGGTGGTGAAGTCCGTGTAGCGGGTGCCGACGCCGATGACCAGGTCGGCGGTGCGGGCGAGGGCGTCGGCGACCGCGGTACCGGTGTGGCCGATGCCGCCGAGGTCGGCCGGGTGGTCGTGGCGCAGGGAGCCCTTGCCGGCCTGGGTCGAGGCGACCGGGATGCCGGTCGCCTCCGCCAGGGCCTTCAGCGCGTCCTCGGCGCGGCTGTGGTGGACTCCGCCGCCCACGACGAGGAGCGGGCGCTCGGCGGCCCGGACCGCCCGGACGGCCTCGGCCAGCTCGGCCGGGTCCGGCGCGGGCCGTCGTACGGTCCACACGCGCTCGGCGAAGAACTCCCCGGGCCAGTCGTACGCCTGCGCCTGTACGTCCTGCGGCAGGGCGAGGGTGACCGCGCCGGTCTCGGCCGGGTCGGCGAGCACACGCATGGCCTGGAGCGCGGACGGGACGAGCTGCTCGGGGCGGGTGATCCGGTCGAAGTAGCGGGACACCGGGCGCAGGGTGTCGTTGACCGACACGTCGAACTGGCCCGGATGCTCCAGCTGTTGCAGCAGCGGGTCGGCCGGGCGGGTGGCGAAGTAGTCGCCGGGCAGGAGCAGTACGGGCAGTCGGTTGACGGTGGCCAGGGCGGCGCCGGTGACCAGGTTGGTCGCGCCGGGACCGATGGAGGTCGTCACGGCCTGCGCCGAGAGACGGTCGAGCTGGCGGGCGTGCCCGACGGCCGCGTGCACCATCGCCTGTTCGTTGCGGCCCTGGTGGAACGGCATGACGTCGCCGTGTTCGAGCAGCGCCTGGCCGATGCCCGCCACGTTGCCGTGCCCGAAGATGCCCCATGTGCCGGCGATCAGCCGGTGCCGTACGCCGTCGCGTGCGGTGTACTGGGCGGACAGGAACCGCACCAGCGCCTGGGCGACGGTCATACGGCTCGTCGCTTCACTCGTCGAGTGGCTCATGCCTCTCAGGTGTAGGTGCGGACAGGCGGTGCTGTCAATGGTTTGTACTTACATTCGGACCTGCTTGTGAAATGATGTCTTAACAAAGTATTGACAGCGGGCTCCGCAGGGACTTGTATCCCGTCCCAACGCAACAGCGTCCCTTCCCCCCGTAGCACAGTGAGGTGCAGGAACGATGGACCGCTCTTCTCACTCCCGCTCCCGCAGACTGGCCCCCGTTGTGGCGGTGGCCGCCGCGGCAGCCCTCACCCTCGCAGGCTGCTCCAGCAGCTCCGGGGGGAAGAAGGCCGAAGAGGGAGGGTCGAACGCCTCGGCGGGCAGGGCGACCACCCCCAGGATGACGGTCGCGCTGGTCACCCACCAGTCGCCGGGCGACACCTTCTGGGACATCGTCCGCAAGGGGGCCGAGGCCGCCGCGGCCAAGGACAACATCAAGCTGATCTACTCCTCCGACCCGAACGCCGGCAACCAGGCCAACCTGGTGCAGAACGCGATCGACCAGAAGGTCGACGGCATCGCGATCACGCTGGCCAAGCCGGACGCGATGAAGGACGTCGTCGCCAAGGCCACCGCGGCGAAGATACCGGTGGTCGGCCTGAACTCCGGGGTAAGCGACTGGAAGAAGCTCGGCCTGCTGGAGTTCTTCGGGCAGGACGAGGGCGTGGCGGGCGAGGCCTTCGGCAAGAAGCTGAACGAGGTGGGTGCCAAGAAGGCCGTCTGCGTGATCCAGGAGCAGGGCAACATCGGCCTCACCCAGCGCTGCGACGGTGTGAAGAAGACGTTTTCCGGCACGACTGAGACGCTGTACGTGAACGGCACCGACATGCCGTCCGTGAAGTCGACGATCACGGCCAAGCTCAAGCAGGACAGCTCGATCGACTACGTCGTCACCCTCGGCGCCCCCTACGCGCTGACCGCGGCGCAGTCGGTGGGCGACGCGGGCAGCAAGGCCAAGGTCGCCACGTTCGACCTGAACAGCCAGCTGGCCGGCGCCATCCAGAAGGGCAGCATCCAGTTCGCGGTGGACCAGCAGCCGTACCTGCAGGGCTACCTGGCGATCGACTCCCTGTGGCTGTACAAGAACAACGGCAACTACAGCGGCGGCGGCGAGCAGCCCGTGCTCACCGGCCCGGCCTTCGTCGACAAGTCCAACGTCGACCAGGTGGCCCAGTACGCCGCGAAGGGGACCCGGTGATGAGCATGGCCCAGCAGGCTGAGCCGGCGGTCGGAAGGCCGCCGGCGTCCGGCCCCAAGGCGACCGACGGCCGCACCTCCCGGCGCCCCCTGGCGCTCAGGCTGCTGGCCCGTCCCGAGGTGGGCGTCTTCCTCGGCGCCGTGGCCGTCCTGGTCTTCTTCCTGATCGCCGCGCCCTCGCTCCGCCAGGGCAGCTCGATGGCCACCGTCCTCTACCAGTCCTCGACCATCGGCATCATGGCCCTGCCGGTCGCCCTGCTGATGATCGGCGGCGAGTTCGACCTGTCGTCCGGCGTCGCCGTGATCACCTCCGCGCTCACCGCGAGCATGCTCAGCTACCAGCTGACCGTGAACGTGTGGACCGGTGTGATCGTCGCCCTGATCGCCTCCCTCGCGGTCGGCGCCTTCAACGGCTGGATGGTGGTCAAGACCGGGCTGCCCAGCTTCCTGGTCACCCTCGGCACCTTCCTGATCCTCCAGGGCGTCAACCTGGCCGTGACCAAGTGGATCACCGGCAACGTCGCCACCGACGACATCAGCAACATGGACGGCTTCGACCAGGCCAGGAAGATCTTCGCGTCCTCCGTCGACATCGGCGGCGTCGAGGTGAAGATCACGATCTTCTACTGGCTGGCCTTCGCGGCCCTGGCCACCTGGGTGCTGCTGCGCACCAAGTACGGCAACTGGATCTTCGCCGTCGGCGGCAACAAGGAGAGCGCCCGCGCCGTCGGCGTCCCGGTGAACTTCACCAAGATCACGCTGTTCATGCTGGTCGGCTTCGGCGCCTGGTTCGTGGGCATGCACAACCTCTTCTCGTTCAACACCGTGCAGTCCGGCGAGGGCGTCGGCCAGGAGCTGATCTACATCGCGGCGGCGGTCATCGGCGGCTGTCTGCTCACCGGCGGCGCCGGTTCCGCGATCGGCCCGGTGTTCGGCGCGTTCATGTTCGGCATGGTGAACCAGGGCATCGTGTTCGCCGGATGGAACCCCGACTGGTTCAAGGCCTTCCTCGGCGTGATGCTCCTCGGCGCCGTCCTGATCAATCTGTGGGTCCAGCGCACGGCGACCCGGAGGTAATGCCGATGACAAGCAACGGAACCGGAACCCACGGCGCCGTCCTCGAGGACCAGGCTCCCGCCGAGGACGGACCGATCGTGGAACTGCGCGGCGCGGGCAAGTCCTACGGCAACATCCGCGCCCTGCACGGTGTCGACCTCCAGGTCCACGCCGCCCAGGTGACCTGCGTCCTCGGCGACAACGGCGCCGGCAAGTCCACCCTCATCAAGATCATCTCGGGGCTGCACCAGCACACCGAGGGCGGCTTCCTCGTCGACGGCCGGCCGGTGCGCTTCAGCACCCCGCGCGAGGCCCTCGACCGGGGCATCGCCACCGTCTACCAGGACCTCGCCACCGTCCCCCTCATGCCCGTGTGGCGGAACTTCTTCCTCGGCTCCGAGATGACCAAGGGGCCCTGGCCGGTCCGCCGCCTGGACATCGCGCGGATGAAGGAGACCGCCGACCAGGAACTGCGCAACATGGGCATCGTCCTGGACGACCTGGAGCAGCCCATCGGCACCCTGTCCGGCGGCCAGCGCCAGTGCGTGGCCATCGCCCGCGCCGTGTACTTCGGTGCCCGGGTGCTGATCCTCGACGAGCCGACGGCAGCCCTCGGCGTCAAGCAGTCCGGTGTCGTGCTCAAGTACATCGCCGCCGCCCGCGAACGGGGCCTCGGCGTCATCTTCATCACCCACAACCCCCACCACGCCTACATGGTCGGCGACCACTTCAGCGTCCTGCGGCTCGGCACCCTCGAACTGAGCGCCGAGCGCAGTCGGATCACGCTGGAGGAGCTGACCAACCACATGGCCGGCGGCGCCGAACTGGCGGCCCTCAAGCACGAGCTGGCGCAGGTGCGCGGTGTCGACGTCGAGGAACTCCCGGAAGAGGAGGACCTCACCGCTCCCGTGGCCACCTCCCCGGAAGGGACCCCCTGAGATGGCGGACCCCGCTGCCCTCGACCGCATCCGGGTCGGCTCCGCACCCGACTCGTGGGGCGTCTGGTTCCCCGACGACCCCCGGCAGGTCCCCTGGGAACGCTTCCTCGACGAGGTGGCCGAGGCCGGCTACGACTGGATCGAACTGGGCCCCTACGGCTATCTCCCCACCGACCCGGCCCGGCTGGCGGACGAGCTGGGCCGGCGGAACCTGAAGGTTTCGGCCGGTACGGTCTTCACCGGCATGCACCGCGGCCCGTCCGTCTGGGACGAGACCTGGGCCCATGTCGGCCAGGTCGCCGCCCTCACCCGGGCCATGGGCGCGCGGCACCTCGTCGTCATCCCCTCCTTCTGGCGGGACGACAAGACCGCCGAGATCCTGGAGCCGCCGGAGCTGACGGCCGAGCAGTGGGCCCACCTGACCAAGGGAATGGAACGGCTCGGCCACGAGGTCAGGGAGACGTACGGCCTCGACCTGGTCGTCCACCCGCACGCCGACACCCATGTCGACACCGAGGCCCACGTCGAGCGGTTCCTCGACTCCACCGACTCCGAGCTGGTCAACCTCTGCCTGGACACCGGGCACTACGCCTACTGCGGCGGGGACAGCGTCAAGCTGATCGAGACCTACGGCGAGCGCATCGGCTATCTGCACCTCAAACAGGTGGACCCGGACGTCCTTGCCGAAGTCCTCGCGAACGAGGTGCCGTTCGGGCCTGCCGTGCAGCGGGGCGTGATGTGCGAGCCGCCGTCCGGTGTTCCGGAGCTGGGGCCCGTCCTGGCGGCGGCACAGCGGCTCGGCGTGGAGCTGTTCGCGATCGTCGAGCAGGACATGTACCCGTGCGAGCCGGACCGGCCGCTGCCGATCGCGGTCCGCACCCGCAGGTTCCTGCGGTCGTGCGGGGCCTGAGGGTTCGGTCCGGCGGTGGCCGGGAACCAACGGGGGCGTGCGGGCGTTCTGACTGACGACGGGGGACGCCCGCGAGGACGGGAGGACGACATGGCACACCGCAGGGAACTCCACGAGATGCCCCAGCCCACCACCGAGGGGACCGGCAGCCAGACCCTCGGCCGCTTCAGCCGCCTTCCCGAGCGGATACGCCCCGAGGACACGGTGGAGACGAAGCCGGCGACCCTGCCCGACCCGGCGCGCGACCGCTACCACGCGGACGAGTGGCTGGTGCGCTACTGCCTCTGAGCCGCACCCAGGGGGACCACTGAGCCGCACCCGAGAGGGCCCAGTTGAGCCGCACCTAGGGGACGACTGAGCCGTACCGAGAGGGCCCGATTGACCCGCCCCCAGGGGGACGGCGCCGTGGGCGAGCAGGCTCCCGGCGCATCGCAGCACCGTCCGTGCGGCGGGCCCGGGCTGCTGCCGGTCCAGGAGCCGCCGGGCCTTCCCGGCGGCTCGCCGGCGCGGAGGCCGGGCCCGCCTGCACGGAGGCCGGGCACGGCGGGGCGCGGCGGGCCGCCGCGCCCCGGGCGTCAGGCCCCACGCACCTCCGCGATCGTCACCGGCCGGTGCTCGTGCAGGGACAGCGTGCACGCCTCGGCGATCCACCCCGCCTCCAGGGCGTCCTCGACGGTGCAGGGGGAGGGCCGGGTACCGGCCACGACATCGGTGAACGCGGTGAGTTCGGCGCGGTAGGCGTCCGTGAAGCGGTCCATGAAGAAGTCGTGCGGGGTGCCCGCCGGGAAGCTCACTCCGGGCTCGACCGAGCGCAGCGGCAGCTGGTCGTCCAGGCCCACCGCGATGGAGTCCTGGAAGCCGTGCAGCTCCATGCGGACGTCGTAACCACGGGCGTTGTGCCGGGAGTTGGAGACCACCGCGATCGTGCCGTCGTCGAGAGTGAGGATCGCGCCGGTGGTGTCGGCGTCACCCGCCTCCCTGATGTAGTCGGCACCCCGGTTGCCGCCGACCGCGTACACCTCGGTCACCTCACGGCCGGTCACCCAGCGGATGATGTCGAAGTCGTGCACGGAGCAGTCGCGGAAGATGCCGCCGGAGGCGGCGACGTAGGCGGCCGGCGGGGGTGCCGGGTCCAGGGTCGTCGAGCGGACCGTGTGCAGCTTGCCCAGCTCACCGGCGCGCACCGCGGCCCGCGCGGCGGCGAAGCCCGCGTCGAAACGGCGGTTGTAGCCGATCTGGATCGGCACATCGCTGCCCTGCAGTGCCTTGAGGACCTCGGCGCCCTCCGCCATGGTGCGGGCGACCGGCTTCTCGCAGAAGACCGGGACACCCGCCGCGACTCCGGCCAGGATCAGTGCGGGGTGGGCGTCGGTCGCCGCCGCCACGACGATGCCGTCCACGCCGGTGGCGAGCAGTTCCTCGGGCGAGCCGGCGAACTCGGCCCCGAACCGCTCGGCGGCTGCCTTGGCCGCGTCCGCGAACGGATCGGTGACGACGAGGGACTCGACGGCGTCGAGCCCGGAGAGGGTCTCGGCGTGGAAGGTGCCGATGCGGCCGAGGCCGAGGATTCCGATACGCATGTGCTCCGTTGCTCCTTGTGCGTGATTGCTGTCCGTCGCCGGGGCTCCGCCCCGGACCTCCATCTCCTTTCGGGCTCGTCCCCGGTCGCCGGGACGGGCCCGTTCTCGTCAGTCCAGCCCGCCCAGAACGTTCTGGTCCCAGTCGATCACCGATCCGGTGACCACGCCCGAGCGGTCGGACAGCAGGAGGACCACGAGGTCCGCGATCTCGTCCGGTCGGCCGAGCCTTCCCATCGGCAGCCGCGCGGCGGCCTGCTCGCGCCAGTCGTCGCCCGCGCCGTGATAGGCGCGCTGGGTGGCGTCCTCGCCCTCGGTCGAGGTCCAGCCGATGTTCAGTCCGTTGATCCGGATCCGGTCCCAGCGGTGGGCGTGCGCCGCGTTCCGGGTCAGACCCGCCAAGCCCGCCTTCGCCGCGACGTAGGGCGCGAGGAACGGCTGCCCGCCGTGCGCCGAGGAGGTGATGATGTTGACGATCGTGCCGGGCGCCCTGCGGGCCACCATGTCGGCGACCGCCGCCTGCATGGCGAAGAACGGCCCCTTGAGGTTGATCGCGATGTGCGCGTCGAACAGCTCGGGCGTGGTGTCCAGCAGCGTGCCCCGGGAAGTCAGCCCCGCCGAGTTCACCAGGCAGTCGATCCGCCCGTGCGCGTCCACCACTTCCGCCACGGCCGCCCTCGCCTGTTCGGCGTCGGCCAGGTCCGCGCGCACGAACACCGCCTTGCCGCCGGCCGCCGCCAGCTCGGCCACCAGCGCCTCACCTGGTGCGGTGCGGCGGCCCGTGACGGCCACCACCGCGCCCTCGCGGACGGCGGCCCGGGCGATCGCGGCACCCACCCCCTGGCTGCCGCCGTTGACCAGGACGACCTTGTCGTCGAGAAGTCCCATGTGTCCTTCGCCCTTTCAGCTCTCGCGCCGCTGCGTGCCGGCCCGCAGCTCCTCGCGGAACCGCCCCGGCGCCCACTCCTCGCGCAGGGCCCGCCGTACCAGGTCCGCCTGCGACGGCGGGGCCAGACCGTCGAGCGGCGGGTCTTCGTCGAGGTTCGCCGGGAAGGGACAGCCCTCGGCGCTCGCGGCGATGACGTTCTCCAGCCACGGCGTCCTCGCCCCCGTCTGCGGAAGCCGCGCGGCCCACGCGGCTCTGTCATTCTTGTCATTACAAACCCCTCGAACAACCAGCAGGCAGCCATCAAAAACCCCTCAAGGAGCCGGCCCATGGGACACCCGTTCCCCCTCCGGGAAATCGCACGTCAGGCAGGCCTGAGCGAGGCCACCGTGGACCGCGTGCTGAACGGCAGGGGAGGGGTGCGGGAGAGCACAGCCCAGGAGGTCCACCGGGCCATCGCCGACCTCGACCGGCAGCGCACGCAGGTACGGCTGGTCGGCCGCACCTTCATGGTCGACATCGTGGTGCAGGCACCGGAGCGGTTCACCACGGCCGTACGGGCCGCGCTGGAGGCCGAGCTGCCGTCGCTGCACCCGGCCGTGGTCCGCTCCCGCTTCCACTTCCGCGAGACCGGGCCGGCGGCCGATCAGGTCAGGACGCTGGACCGGATCGCCCGCCGGGGCTCGCAGGGGGTGATCCTCAAAGCACCGGACGTCCCCGAGGTCACCGCCGCCGTGGGCCGCCTCGCCGCGGCCGGCATCCCGGTCGTCACCCTGGTCACCGACCTGCCGGCCAGCGGACGCCTCGCCTACGTCGGCATAGACAACCGGGCCGCCGGCGCCACCGCCGCCTACCTGACGGGCCAGTGGCTCGGGGACCGTCCCGGCAACGTCCTGACCAGCCTCAGCAGCGGCTTCTTCCGCAACGAGGAGGAGCGCGAGATGGGCTTCCGCAGCGTCATGCGGGCCCGGCACCCGGAGCGCACCCTGGTGGAGATCACCGAGGGACAGGGCCTGGACGCCACCCAGTACGACCTCGTCCGCGCCGCCCTGGAACGCGACCCGGAGATCCGGGCCGTGTACTCCATCGGCGGCGGCAACAACGCCACCCTGCGCGCCTTCGCCGACCTCGGCCGTGCGTGCGCGGTGTTCGTCGCGCACGACCTCGACCACGACAACACCCGGCTGCTGCGCGAGCACCGTCTGTCCGCTGTCCTCCACCACGACCTGCGGCACGACCTGCGCGAGGCCTGCCACGAGGTGATGCGCCATCACGGTGCGCTGCCGCCCGCCGGACCGGTGCAGCCGTCCGCGATCCAGGTGGTCACCCCGTACAACATGCCTACGACGCCGGCAGGCTGACCCACGCCCCGCTCTCGGCCGACACCGCCATGGCGTCCAGGACGGCCGCACTGTGCACCGCGTCGGCCAGGGTCGTGCCGTACGGCCTTCCCTCGGCGACCGAGCGCAGGAAGCGGTACGCCTCGATCACCTTCAGGTCGTCGTAGCCCATCGCGTTGGCCGCGCCCGGCTGGAACGCGGCGAACTCGCCGTCGCCCGGGCCGACGTGGACCGTGCTCACGGGCTGGTCCTGGTACGTCGTGCCGCGGCTGACCGCCAGCTCGTTCAGCCGTCGGAAGTCCCAGAACACCGCGCCCTTGGTGCCGTGGACCTCGAAGCCGTAGTTGTTCTGCTCGCCGACCGAGACCCGGCAGGCCTCCAGGACCCCGCGGGCGCCGGACGTGAAGCGCAGCAGGCAGCTGACGTAGTCCTCGTTCTCGACCGGACCCGGCTCACCGCCGGAGGCGAGCGCATGACCCGCGGTGGCGCCCGTCGGGCGGGCCCGCTCCGGGACGAAGATCGCCGTGTCGGCGGTCAGGGAGGCGATCTCGCCGAGCAGGAAGCGGGCCAGGTCGGCGCCGTGCGAGGCCAGATCGCCGAGCACCCCGCTGCCGCCGCGCTCACGTTCGTACCGCCAGGTCAGAGCGCCATCGGGGTGGGCCGCGTAGTCGCTGAACAGGCGGATGCGCACATGCGTGACCGTGCCGATCCCACCGGACGCGATCAGCTCACGGGCGGCCTCCACGGCAGGTGCGTTGCGGTAGTTGAAGCCCACCGTGCCCTGGACGCCGGCCTCGGCGACCGCGTCGGCCACAGCGCGGGCGTCCGCGGCGGTCAGGCCCACCGGCTTCTCGATCCACAGGTGCTTGCCCGCCTCCGCCATCGCCACGCCGATCTCCCGGTGCAGGAAGTTGGGCGCGGTGACGCTGACGGCCCGCACCCGCGGGTCGGCGGCCACCTCGCGCCAGTCACGGGTGGCGCGGGCGAACCCGAACCGCTCGGCGGCCTCCTCGGCCCGGCCCGGCACCTCCTCCGCCACCGCCACCAGCTCGGGGCGCAGGGGCAGCTGCGGATAGTGGTGCCGGACGCGGGCGTACGCCTGCGTGTGCACCCGTCCCATCCAGCCGAATCCGACGACGGCGACACCGAGCGCATCCACCATGACAGCCCCTCTTTGGACCGGTCCATCTCCTGTCCCGGGCCACCTTTGTACGGACATGGCTCACGCGTCAACCCTTGGGCAAGGCAGGACGGACCCCGCGTCACTCCTTTGACAGCCCGGTACGCCACATGGAACGGTCCATCCCATGAGACCGCCGACGATCCGCGATGTGGCCGAACGGGCCGGAGTGTCGAAGTCACTGGTCTCGCTGGTGCTGCGCGGCTCCGGTCAGGTGCGCGCCGAGAAACGGGAGGCCGTCCTGACGGCCGTACGGGAACTGGGCTACCGGCCGAACGCCGCCGCCCGCAGCCTCAGCGAGCAGCGCACGCGCACCGTCGGCGTCCTCCTCGACGACCTGCGCAACCCCTGGTTCGTCGACCTCCTCGACGGCCTGAACTCCCTGCTGCACGCGGCCGGGCTGCACATGCTGCTCGCCGATGCCCGGCTGAACCGGCGCATGGGCCACGACCTCGCCGAGCCCTTCCTGGACCTGGGCGCCGACGGTCTGGTGGTGGTCGGCACGGTGCCTGACGCGGGCGCACTCGGCGCGCTGGCGCAGCGGATGCCGGTGGTCGTGGCGGGCGCCCGCGAGCCGCAGCCGCCCGGCGTGGACGTCGTCGCCGGGGACGACGCGCACGGGGCCCGGCTGGCCACCGAGCACCTGCTCGGCCTCGGCCACCGCCGGATCGCCCACCTCGCGGGCCAGGGCGCGGTGGGCGAGCTGCGCCGGCGCGGCTTCGAGGCGGCGATGCGGGCGCACGGGGCCGAGCCGCTGGTCGAACCCGGCGATCTGACCGAGGAGGGCGGCTACCGGGGCACCGTGCGGCTGCTCAGTCGCCCCGACCGGCCCACGGCCCTCTTCGCCGTCAACGACATGGCCTGCGTCGGTGCCCTCTCGGCCGCCGGGGAGCTGGGCCTGAAGGTGCCGCGGGACCTGTCGGTGGCCGGATACGACAACACCAGCATCTCCCGGCTGCGGCATGTCTGGCTGACCACCGTCGACACCGCTCCGCACGAGATCGGCCGGCGCGCCGCCCGCTGCCTCCTGGACCGCTTCGAGCGGCCGCAGGGCGAAGGGCACGTCCACCTGGCCGTGCCCGCACTGGAGATCCGGGGGACGACGGCGCCGCCCGGACTCACAGGTTGATCGCGTACGCCTTGCGCAGGGTCTCGTGCACGGTCCACGTCGTACGGTCGCCCGCGCGCAGCACGGCCATGTCGCCGGGCCCCACCCTCAGCGTCGGCCCGCCCTCGACCTCGATCGTCGCCGAACCGCTGATCACCACGAACAGCTCGTCCGCCTCCGTGTCGGTGACCACGCCCGGCGTGATCTGCCAGATCCCGCGGATCTGCCGGCCGTCCGGCGACTCCCAGACCACCTTCCCGGTCACCTCGGGGTTCCCGGAGACGATCTGCTCCGGGTCGAGGGGCTCGGGCTCGAGGCCGGCGTCCGGGATGTGGAGAGCGAAGCTGTGCGTCATGAGGCGACCCTAACCAGGCTCCGCGCCGCGCGGCGGTCGACAGTGTGTGCGGCATCGGCGCCGGTGGAAGGACACTTCGTCGGGCCCCGCGGCCCGCGGTGCCCGCTGGCGGCGGCACCGGGCGCGGGTGATCGTGGAGAGCATGGCTGACTCCACGGCGGCCGCCGTCGAGCCGCACCGGCACCACGACATGCGCGAGGCCGTCCTGTTCGGCGGTGTCTACGGCGCCGTCCTCGCCAGCTCGATGGTCGCCGCACTCACCCAGTACGGCCACAGCTCGGCCGCCAGCCGCCGCTACGACGCCCTGTGGCTGCTGGTCACCGCCTTCGCCTCCGCCCTGGCGCACGGCTACGCCCACTACATCGCCGAGCGCGCCCCGCACCGCCGCTGGGACGCCCTGCGCGCCCTCGTCGACGAGTGGCCGCTGGTCACGGCCGTCCTGCCGACGGTCTTCCTGCTCGCGGGCGCGGGCTGGGACTGGTGGCCCACGAACGGCGTCGAGTACCCGGTGTTCGGCCTGAACATCGCGATCCTCTTCGCCCTCGGCCTGGTCACCGCACGCTGGTCGGCGCGCAACTGGCCGCGCGCCGTCCTGATCGGCCTGGTGGACGCGGTGCTCGGGGTGGTCGTGGTGGTGGCCAACGCGCTCATCAAGTAGGTGAGGGGCGCGCCGCTGGGCATGGATTCGGTATGACCACTGACGACAGCGCGACCGAAGCCGGCGCCGCGACGGATGCAGCTGCCACGACGGATGCGGCTGCCTTGACGGAAGCCGGCGCCACGACGGATGCGGCTGCCACGACGGATGCGGCTGCCGTGGCCGAAGCCGCAGCCGCGACGGACGCAGGGGCCGTGACCGAAGGCGCAGCCGCGACGGATGCGGCCGCCGATACGGTGACCCGTCAGGCCGTCGACAGCCTGCGCGCCACGTCCGACCCTCGGCTGCGCGACCTGCTCACCGGCCTCGTGCGGCACCTGCACGCCTTCGCCCGGGAGGCCCGGCTGACGCAGGCGGAGTGGGAAGAGGCGATCGGCTTTCTCACGGCCACCGGCCGGGCCTGTACCGACACCCGGCAGGAGTTCATCCTCCTCTCCGACGTCCTCGGCCTGTCCGCGCTCGTCGAGGCGCTGCACGGCCAGCGCGCCCCCGGCACCACCGAGTCGACGGTCCTCGGCCCGTTCCACCTGACGCGGTCCCCGGTGCGGGAATTCGGCGACACCATCGACCTGGTGGGCGACGGCGAGCCCTGTGTGGTCGGCGGCCGGATCCGCTCCGCCGACGGCACCCCGCTGCCCGGCGCGGTCCTGGACGTGTGGCAGGCCGACGCGCACGGCTTCTACGACGTCCAGCAGCCCGAGGTCCAGCCGCCCGGCAACGGGCGCGGCCTGTTCACCGCCGACACCGAGGGCCGCTTCCGGTTCCGCACCGGTGTGCCCAGCCCCTACCCGATCCCCACCGACGGCCCGGTGGGCACCCTGCTCAAGGCCTCCGGCCGTCATCCGTACCGCCCGGCCCACATCCACTTCATCGCGACGGCCGACGGCCACGCCCCGGTCACCACCCACATCTTCGTGGCGGGCGGCGCCCACCTGGACTCGGACGCGGTCTTCGCCGTGAAGGACAGCCTGGTCCAGGACTTCGCCCCGACCGACGATCCTTCCCTGGCCCGCGAGTTCGGTGTACCGAATCCGTTCCGGTACGCCCGCTTCGACCTCGTCCTGGAACGCAAGTGAGCCCCGGGGGCCGCCGCTTCCCCGTGCTGAGGGCGGGAGCTGCCGGGGCGCGCCGCCGGCCGGCAGGCCTCAGCGGCCGGCGCGTACGCCGTCCAGTGCGATCGCGAGCACCCGGTCGCGCTGGGCGTCGTCCTCGAACGCCGTTGCCGTGATGCCGGCGACCATCCGCAGCAGGTCTCCGATCTCCATGTCCGTGCGGGCCGTGCCCGCCTGCTGGGCGCGCGCCAGCAGCGGGCCGCCGGCCGCGTACATGGACTCGCGGCAGGCCATGAAGATGTCCGACTCGTTGTCGAGCGCCTCGCGGACCGCGCGCTTGGTGACCATGTAGCCGGTGAACCGGTTCAGCCAGCTCGTCAGGGCCTGCCACGGCTCCCGGTCGGCGACCTCCAGGGCCGCGCCGCACAGCGCGTTCACCTCGTCCGCGTAGACGCTCTCGAAGAGGTCGCGACGGGTGGGGAAGTTCCGGTACAGGGTGCCGATGCCGACGCCCGCGCGGCGGGCGATGTCCTCCAGGGACGCCTCCGCGCCGTGCTCCGCGAAGGCTTCGCGGGCGGCCGTGAGCAGGGCGTCGTAGTTGCGGGCGGCGTCCTTGCGGTGCGGCCGGCGGGACGCGGCGATCTCGCTGATGGGGAACGGCGGGGCCGTCACTGCTGCCTCCCGGGAGGGAACCGATTGAACCGGAGGGGTACCTCCGCTACAGTGGAGGGGTACCTCCACTTTAGCAGTGCGGGGGCGGCTTCGCCGTGGACGGACGCGTCCCGGCGCCGGCCTCCCGCACACCGGCGGTACGGGCCCTGCGCGCGGCGCACCGCCCGCTCTTCAGACCTCCCGTCCTCAGACCTCCCATCCTCCATGTCCGGATTCCGGAGAGGCTCCTCCATGCCCCGCACGTCCACCCGTCTCACCTTCACGGTCCTGGCGACCGGTGCCGGTGTGTTCGCCATGCTGCAGTCGCTGATCGCGCCGGCCCTGCCGACCGTCCAGCACGCGCTGCACACCTCGCAGTCCACCGCGACCTGGGTGATGACGGCGTACCTGCTGTCCGCCTCGGTCTTCACTCCCATCCTCGGTCGCGTCGGCGACCTCGTCGGCAAGAAGCGCACCCTTGTCGCGGTCCTGGTGGCCGTCCTCGCCGGCTGTCTCGTCGCCGCGCTCGCCCCGAGCGTCGGCGTCCTGATCGTCGCCCGGGTCGTGCAGGGCATGGGCGGCGCCCTGTTCCCGCTCTCCTTCGGCATCATCCGCGACGAGTTCGCCCCGTCCGAGGTGCCCGGCAGCATCAGCAACCTGTCCGCCGTGATCGCCGCGGGCGGCGGTGTCGGCATGGTGGCCGCCGGCCCCATCGTCTCGGCCCTCGACTACCGCTGGCTGTTCTGGATCCCGGTCGCCGTCGTCGCCGCGACCGTTCTGATCGCGCTGCGTTACGTCCCCGAGTCGCCCAGCCGTGCCCAGGGAAAGGTCAGTTGGCTCGGGGCCGGGCTGCTGTCGGCCTGGCTGGTGGCTCTCCTGCTCCCGCTCAGCCAGGCAGGGCAGTGGGGCTGGGGCTCGGTGAGGGTGCTCGGTCTGTTCGCCGCCGCCGTGGTGCTGTTCGCGCTGTGGCTGGGCACCGAGGCCCGCTCCCACAGCCCCCTCATCGACCTGCGCGTGATGCGGCTGCCCGCGGTCTGGACGACCAACGCGGCCGCCCTGCTGTTCGGGGCGGGCATGTACGCGATCTGGTCCTTCCTGCCCGGCTTCGTGCAGACGCCGTCCGCGGCCGGATACGGCTTCGGCGCGAGCGTGACCGAGTCGGGTCTGCTCATGCTCCCGATGCTCGTCGCGATGTTCGTGTCGGGTGTCCTGTCCGGTCGGCTCGAACCCCGGGTCGGCGCCAAGGCGCTGCTCACCACAGGTGCCGCCCTCGGCGCAGTGGCCTGTGGCTTCCTGACCCTCTGGCACGACGCGCAGTGGCAGATCGGCGTCGTCGCGGGGCTGTTCGGGCTCGGCATCGGCCTGGCCTTCGCCTCGATGGCCAATCTGATCGTGGGCAGCGTGCCGCCCGAGCAGACCGGCGCCGCGACCGGCATGAACGCCAACATCCGCACCATCGGCGGCTCCATCGGCGCAGCGCTCACCAGCGTCCTGGTCACCGGCCGCCTCCAGCCCTCCGGCCTGCCCTACGCCTCCGGCTACACCCACGGCTGGGCCCTGCTCGCGGTGCTCTGCCTGGCCGCCACCGGTGCCGCACTCCTCGTCCCGGTCCGCCGCACGAGCCGTACGGTGGGGGCCGCCGCGGCGGGGGCGACCCCGGCACCCGCGCGCGTGCGGTAGGGTTGACCTGCGTGATCGCGCGGGACACCCCGCGCGAGGTCGCAACGGGACGTGGCGCAGCTTGGTAGCGCACTTGACTGGGGGTCAAGGGGTCGCAGGTTCAAATCCTGTCGTCCCGACCATGCTTTTCGCAGGTCGGAGGCCGTTTCCACCGAGAGGTGGAGGCGGCCTTCTGTATGGGTGGTCGTTGGGTGGTCGTCACTGTGCCGGGTGCGCGGTGCTGCTGATCGCCGATTCGGGCGCGCGGCAGGGTGTCATGGGACAGGCCGGTGGTGTCATGGGCTACGCGGTCACGTCGCACCTGCAGGCACGCTGCCCGACGGACCGTCGACGGGGGCAGCCTCATCGGCCGAGGGCGTTGGTGGCGTAGGTGCGGAAGGCCGCCGGCAGGCGGTTGCGGTCGCCGGCGCGGGTGGCCAGCACGACATGGCTGGGTTCGACGCCTTCGAGCGGGACCGTGGTGAGGTCGGGGCGCAGGGTGCGGGTGGGGACGGAGACGGTCACGGCCTGCCCGCCGGCGACGAGTTCGAACTGGTCCGCGACGGTCTCGATCAGCGGCCCGTCGGGGGCGGGGCGGCCGTCGGGGCGGGGATCGATGCGCCAGAAGGCGCTTTGGAGCGGGTCGGCTCCCCGCACCTTGGGCAGGGGCTCGTCGGCGATGTCGGCGAGGGTGACCGACTCCCGGCCGGCCAGGCGATGGTCCAGCGGCACCACCAGCACCCGAGGCTCGTGGTACAGGGGCGTCACGTCAAGCCCGTCGGTGGCGAACGGCAGGCGGGCGACCGCGACATCGACGCGGTGGTCCAGCAGCGCCGGACGCGGCTCCTCCGGTGTCAGTTGCCTGGTTCGCACCTCGGCGTCGGGGTGCCGGCGGCGCAGTTCGCGCAGGGCCGGGGTGATGAGGATGCCGGGGGTGTGGCCGACGGTGATCCGGCCGGGCCGGGCGGCGGCCCGGGTGCCCGCCGCGGCGCGGTCGGCGGCGCGCAGCAGCTCCCTGGCCAGCGGCAGAAAGACCTCGCCGGCCTCGGTGAGGTGGTTGCCGCGCGATGTGCGTTCGAACAGGCGGACGCCGAGCTCCTTTTCGAGGCGATGGATCTGGCGGCTCAGGGACGGCTGGGTGGTGTGCAGGGCCTCGGCCGCCCGGCCGAAATGCCGGTGGTCGGCGGCGACCGTGAAGCACCACGCCAGGCGCAGGTCGAAGGCCGGGGCCGGGGAGGACGACGAGTCGGGCACGTCCTCAGCGTAGTCTCCGCGACAGCCGAAGTCGCCACCTGCCGGCACCGTGACGACCGCCCTGAACTGGCCCGATACGCGGGGCGTATGGCCGTCTGCGAAACATTCATTGGACCCGCCCGCGCGGTCGGGCACAGGGTGGGAGCACCGGCCGGGGCCGGGCACCAGCGCCCCCTCGGACCCTTCCTCACCCACTTCCAAGGAGTGCATCGCCATGCGGGTTCTCGTCACCGGCGCGTCCGGGTTCATCGGTTCCGCCGTCGTCGCCGAGCTCATCGGCGCCGGGCATCGGGTCCTCGGGCTCGCCCGCTCCGACGTCTCGGCGGCCGTCGTGACCGCCGCCGGAGCCCAGGCCGTCCGCGGCACGGTCGAGGACCTCGACGTCCTGCGGGCCGCCGCGGCCGAGGCCGACGGGGTCGTCCATCTCGCCTTCAACCACGACTTCTCGCAGCACGAGACGGCGGCACGCGCCGAGTTGGCCGCCGTCGAGACGTTCGGCGACGCCTTCGCGGGCACGGACCGGCCGTTGGTCATCGCCTCCGGGGGGCCGGTGGGGACCGAGCGCGACACGCCGCCCGCTGCGGGCAGCCCCCGGATCGCGGGCGTCCTGGGCGCCCTGGCACTGGCGGAGCGCGGTGTGCGCTCGTCCGTCGTGCGGCTCGCCCCGACGGTCCACGACGAGAGCAGGTGCGGCCTGGTCCAGCAGCTGATCGCCATCGCCCGTGACAAGGGCTTCTCCGGCCACCTCGGCGACGGAGCCAACCGCTGGCCCTCGGTGCACCGGCTCGACGCCGCACGCCTGTTCCGCCTCGCGCTGGAGCAGGCGCCGGCGGGCTCGGTACTGCACGGCGTCGGCGAGGAGGGCGTGACCATCCGGGCGATCGCCGAGGCCGTCGGCCGCCACCTGGATGTCCCGGTGAAGGCCGTCGCGGCCGAGGACGCCGCCGCCCACTTCGGCTTCCTGGGCCGCATCCTCGGCAACGACATGCCGGCCTCCAACGCGCTGACCCGCGAGCTGCTGACCTGGCGGCCCGTCCACCCGGGGCTCCTGGAGGACCTGGACCGCGGCCGCTACTTCGGCTGAGCGCAGCGAACCCGACCCGGGCACGACCGACGACACGACCAGCAGACAGGGAACCGACACTCAACTGACGGGAGAACACGGGCGATCTCGGCCTTCCGCCCGACGTTCCCGCGGTGAGCCCCCGGTGCGTCCATGGCACGACCGGTTGTCATGGACGCACCTTCGGCCGCCGACTCCGCCGACTCCGCCGACTCCGCCGAGTCTGAGCGACGCGGTTGTGGCCGACGGTGCTGCGGCCGGGCCGCGGCGGCGGCCCGGTGCCGGCCGCGGCGCGGTCCGCGGCGCGCAGCAGGTCCGTGGCCACCGAGCCGCGGCCGGCAGGGGCCGCGGGGGATCGGCGTCAGTTCGTGTGCTGATACGCCGAGTAGGTCAGGTAGCCGGCGTCGCCGCCCTGGTAGAAGGTGGCCTCGTCCACCGGGGCGATCGGCGCTCCCAGCCGCAGGCGCTCGACCAGGTCGGGGTTGGCGATGAAGGCGCGGCCGAAACTGATCAGGTCGGCGCCCAGGTCCAGCCAGTGGTCCGCGTCGGTCCGGCCGGTCTGCTTGGGGCCCATCGGGAGCGTCGGGTTCACGATGAGGGTGCTCGGCCAGGCACGGCGCAGGCCGAGGAGCACGCCTTCGTCGATGGTGGCCTCTATGTGCACGTAGGCCACTTCGAGGCGGGCGAGCTCGGTCAGCAGAGCGGTGTAGAGCTCGGGTACGTCGTTCTCCTCGACGCCCCAGAACGTGCCGCCCGGGGAGAGGCGGATGCCGGTCCTGGCCTTGCCGACGGCCTCGACGGTGGCGGCTGCCGCCTCGACGGCGAAGCGGATCCGGTTGGTCACGGAGCCGCCGTAGCGGTCCGTGCGCACGTTGGCGTTGGAGGAGAGGAACTGGGAGATCAGGTAGCCGTTGGCGCCGTGCAGTTCCACGCCGTCGAAGCCGGCCTCGACGGCGCGGCGGGCGGCGTCGGCGTACGACTGGGCGTGCTCCGGCACTTCGGCGGTGTCCAGGGCGCGGGGCACGGGAGCGGGCTGGGGTCCGGTCGGGGTGAACACGTCGCCGGTGGCGGCGACGGCCGAGGGCCCGACGGGCCGGATCCCGGTGGTGTCGGGGTGCGAGACCCGGCCGCCGTGCATGATCTGGGCGAAGATCCGTCCGCCGTTGGCGTGCACCGCCGCGGTCACCGGGCGCCAGGCGGCGGTCTGCTCGGCGGTGTGCAGTCCCGGCGTCCCCGGGTTGGACTGCCCGATCACGCTCGGCTGCACCCCCTCGGTCACGATCAGCCCGGCTGTCGCCCGCTGGGCGTAGTACGTGGCCATCGACGGTGTCGCCAGACCGTCGGCGGTTGCCCGGACCCGGGTCATCGGGGCCATGACCACCCGGTTCGGCAGGGTCAGGTCACCGAGTCGATGGCTGTCGAAAAGGCTCACCGTAGGACTCCTTCGTGCTCTGTGGCGCCCGTCCGTCGGGCCCGGCAGCTACGCTAAAACCTGACATTGACGTCAGAGGCAAGCCATGTGACGCAGGTCACGGCGGGGAGAACGACATGCGTATCGGGGAGCTCGCGACGCGGGCCGGAGTCAGCGTCCGGTCCCTGCGTTACTACGAGGAGCAGGGGCTGCTGACCAGCAACCGGAGTCCCAGCGGGCAGCGCCACTACACGGAGAACGAGATCGAGCGGGTCACGTTCATCCAGCGGCTGTACGCCGCGGGCCTGTCCAGCCGCACCATCGCCGAACTGCTGCCGTGCGTCGATTCGCCCAGTACGGAGAACTCCGACGCCGCGCTGGAGCGGATGACCCAGGAGCGGGACCGGCTCTGCGACCACATCGCCGACCTCACCCGCACCAGGGAGGCCCTCGACGGGGTGATGGCCGCGGCTCGGGCACACCGGGAGAGTCTGCGCCGGCCGATGGCTGCCGCCTGAGCCCGGACGCCCGATCCCGGTCCGTCGGCGGACCGGCGCTGGGGGGAGGGCGACAGACCTGGACATGCATGACCGAGGCAAGGCCTGGGCCTCCGTCGGCTCATGCACTCCGGGCGGGCGGCCGACCTGGCTCAACTCTGCCGTGCGCAATCTGAGTCGGCCGCCTGCTCGGGACCCGTCGGGCAGGCGGCCAATCAGCCACATGGGCAGCGCACTTGACCGCGGACATGGGGGCGCAGGTTCACATCCTGTCGTCCCGACCTGTGGGAGTCGCAGGTCGAGGGTCGTGCTTGAGGTTCCTTGCGCGACCCTTCGCCGTTTGCGTCACCCCCGTACGGCATGTCCCCGCCCGTCCGGCGGCGCCGGAACTACGCTCGTGGCGCATGAGCACCTCCTTGCCGCTGGACGCCGTGCCCCGTCTGGCCGGTGCGGTCGCCCTCGGGGCCGTCGTCGGCATCGCCGTCGGACTGACGACCCGGCCACCGCTGGGCGCGCTGGCAGGAATCGCCGTGACGCAACTGGCCTTCGTGCTGGCGGGCTGGCTCGTGCTGTGGCCCATGGACGCCACCGCCACCCACCGCAACGCCCGGCGTGAGGACCTGCGGCCCCTCCTCGAGGAACTCGTGGTCGTGGCGGTCGCCGCGTGCGCGCTGCTCGCCATCGTGCTGCTGCTCCTGATCGGCAGGTCGGACACCGGCCACATCGGCGCCGCTACCGCCCTGTTCGGGGTGTTCATGGCCTGGGCCGCCCTGCATCTGATGTACGCGACCCGCTACGCCTACGTCTACTACGCCACCTCGGGCGGCATCGACTTCAATTCCGACCGGCCGCCGGCGTACCGCGACTTCTTCTACTTCAGCTACAACCTCGGCATGACCTACCAGGTGTCCGACACGTCCGTGTCGAGCGCGGCCATCCGCTCCATCGTGCTGCGGCACACGCTGGTGTCGTACGTCTTCGGCACCAGCATCCTCGCCACCGCCATCAGTCTCGTCGCGCAGTTCGTCAGCGGCTGACGCCCGCGTGCGGCCGCGCGCCGGGCCGCACGTCGAGGTCGCGATCACCCCGGCCGGCCGAGAGCCGGTTGAGCCGGGGAGAGGCGAGGGCGCCGGTCGGGGGAGCGAGCATGCCGGCGGAGAGGTGCCTGCGTCGGCCCGGATGCGAGCATGCCGGTCGAGTGGGAAGAGGGCCGGGAAGCGGGCCGGGAAGTGTGGTCAGTCCTGGGCCGCCCACAGGCCGCGCACATGGCCCAGGTGCCGGGTCATGATCTCCCGCACGGCCTTCTCGTCGCGCTCCAGCAGCGCGTCCAGGAGTTCCAGGTGCTCCTCGGCCGAGGCCAGCAGACGGCCCGCCTCGACCAGGGCGGTCAGGCCGTACAGGCGGGAGCGCTTGCGCAGGTCCTCGACCACCTCCACCAGGTGTCCGTTGCCGGCCAGGGCGAGCAGGCCCAGGTGGAAGCGGGTGTCGGCCTCGACGTAGGCGATCAGGTCACCGGCCACCGCGGCGCTGACGATCTCCCGAGCCGCCGGCCGTAGTGCCTCCAGCGAGACCCGGTCGGCCGTGCGGGCCAGGTCCACCACGGTGGGGATCTCGATCAGCGCCCGGATGTGGGTGTACTCGTCCAACTGCTTGTCGGAGACGGCGGTGACCCGGAAACCCTTGTTGGGCACCGTGTCGACCAGGCCCTCCTTGGCCAGGTCCAGCATCGCCTCCCGCACCGGCGTCGCCGAGACGCCGAAGCGCGCGGCGAGCGAGGGTGCCGAGTAGACCTCGCCCGGCCGTAGCTCGCCCGCGATCAGCGCGGCCCGCAGCGCGTCGGCGACCCGCTCGCGGTAGCTGCTCCGCCGGCCGCCGAGGCGGGGGAGCGCGGGTGTCTCCGCAGCCTGCGGTTTCTGTGCCATGTCACGCATCATCGAATTCTAGAGGACGAACCCTTGCGGGAACGGATCGGTGGGATCGAGCAGGTACTGGGCCGTCCCGGTGATCCAGGCGCGGCCGGTGAAGCTCGGCAGGACGGCGGGGATCCCGGCGACCTCGGTCGTGCCGAGCAGCCGGCCGGTGAACCGGGTGCCGATGAAGGACTCGTTCACGAACTCGGTGTGCAGCGGCAGTTCGCCCCGCGCGTACAGTTGTGCCATCCGCGCGCTCGTGCCCGTGCCGCAGGGTGAGCGGTCGAACCAGCCGGGGTGGATGGCCATCGCATGCCGCGAGTGGCGGGCGGTGGCGCCGGGCGCGTACAGATGGACGTGGTGGCAGCCGCGGATGGACGGGTCCTGTGGGTGAACCGGCTCCTCCCCGGTGTTGATCGCCTCCATCAGCGACAGCCCGGCGGCGAGGATGTCGTCCTTGCGGGACCGGTCGAAGGGCAGACCGAACTCCTCCAGCGGCAGGATGGCGTAGAAGTTGCCGCCGTAGGCGAGGTCGTACGTCACCGTCCGCCCGTCGGCGAGAACCGCCTTGCGGTCCAGTCCGGCACTGAAGGACGGCACATTGCGCAAGGTGACGTTCGTGGCGGCACCGTTCTCGACCGCCACCTCGGCGACCACGACCCCCGCGGGGGTGTCCAGGCGGATCGTGGTCACCGGCTCCACCACCTCGACCATGCCGGTCTCGACCAGCACGGTCGCCACGCCGATCGTGCCGTGCCCGCACATGGGCAGATAGCCGGAGACCTCGATGTAGAGCACGCCCCAGTCGCAGTCGGGGCGGCTCGGCGGCTGCAGGATCGCACCGCTCATCGCGGAGTGCCCGCGCGGCTCGTTCATCAGCAACTGCTTGATGGGGTCGTGGTGTTCACGGAAGTACAGCCGCCGCTCGTTCATCGTCGCACCGGGTACCGTGCCGATCCCGCCGGTGATCACTCGGGTCGGCATGCCCTCGGTGTGCGAGTCGACGGCGTGCAGCACGAGCTTGCTGCGCATCCCGGGTTCCCTTTCCGTCGTCCGTCACGTGGTCCATGGTCAGTCGTCAGTCGTCAGTCGTCCGTCACGTGGTCCGTCACGTGCTCCGTGGTCGTGGTTGGTGGTCCGTCGTCGGTCGTCCGTCACGTGAGCCCCGCGGCCGCGGCCTTCTCGGTCGCCGCGCGGACCGCGGCCTCCTGCTCGGGCGGCAGCGGGACGCGTGGCGGGCGTACCGGGCCGCCGTGGCGACCGACCACGTCCATGGACAACTTGATGGCCTGCACGAACTCCACCTTCGAGTCCCAGCGCAGCAGCGGGTGCAGTTGCCGGTAGAGGGGGAGTGCGGTGGTGAGGTCCCCGGCCACCGCGGCCCGGTAGAGCTCGGCCGAGGCCCGGGGGAGTGCGTTGGGGTAGCCGGCCACCCAGCCCTTGGCGCCGGCCACGGCAAGCTCCAGCAGTACATCGTCCGCGCCGATCAACAGATCCAGTTCCGGAGCGAGTTCGGCGATCCGGTAGGCGCGGCGGACGTCGCCGGAGAACTCCTTGACGCCGTGGATGTGGCCCTCTCCGTGCAGCCGGGCGAGGAGTTCGGGTACGAGGTCGACCTTGGTGTCGATCGGGTTGTTGTACGCCACCACCGGGATGCCCGCTCGGGCGACCTCCGCGTAGTGGGCGAGCACGGAACGCTCGTCCGCGCGGTAGGAGTTGGGCGGCAGCAGCATCACGGCCTCGCAGCCGGCCTCGCCCGCCTGCTCGGCCCAGCGCCGGGCCTCGGCCGAGCCGTACGCGGCGACGCCGGGCATCACCCGCGCGCCGCCGATCGCCGCGACGGCCGTCTCGACCACCTTGCTGCGCTCTTCCGGCGTGAGCACCTGGTACTCGCCGAGGGAGCCGTTCGGTACGAC
Source organism: Streptomyces sp. NPDC107581 (assembly GCF_055657175.1). Lineage (NCBI taxonomy): Bacteria > Bacillati > Actinomycetota > Actinomycetes > Kitasatosporales > Streptomycetaceae > Streptomyces > Streptomyces sp. NPDC107581. Next base: position 375,382 of record NZ_JBVKBH010000002.1, on the reverse strand, counting down.
GCCGTCGCAGCCGTTCTCGACCAGCCAGGCACAGTGTTCGGCGTACCGGTCGTAGTCCACCGAGAGGTCGGCGCGCAGCGGGAGCGCGGTGGCGACGAGGACGCCGCGCCAGGGGCGGTTCTCCAGGAGGGTCATGACTGTCCCCAATCCAATAGGGTGTGACATATTACCGATGATTTCCGGGTGTCCCGACAGTTTCTCGGCTGTCCGTGCCGGGCTCTCGGCCGTACGTGACAGGGCTTTGGGCAGTGCAGGCCGAGTTGTACGTGACAGAGCTTTGGGCTGTGCGGGTCGAGTTCTCGGTCGTAAGCGGGAGGGCTCTTGGTTGTGCGGGCCGCGCTCTCGGTCGTGTGTGGCAGAGGTTTCGACCGGGCGTGGCAGGGGCGTCAGTTGCGAGTGCGGGCGTTCGGGCGGTTGTGCGGGCTCTCCGGGAGGGCTCGTGCCCGTCAGTCCGGGCGGTTCTCCGGCAGCCGGGCGAGTACTCCGAGCGGCACCGGCCGGGCGAACGGCCGCCGCCCGGGCGTGAACGGGCAGCCGGCCAGCCCGGCGACCGCCGGTCCGCACATCCGGCCCTGGCACCAGCCCATCCCGGCCCGGGTGAGCAGCTTCACGGTGCGCAGGTCGCCGGCCCCGAGTGCGCCGACGGCGGTACGGACCTGCCCGGCGGTGACCTCCTCGCAGCGGCACACCACCGTGTCGTCCGTGATCCCGTCCGGCCAGCCCCCGGGCGGGGCGTACACCGCCTCCAGCGCCGCGAAGAACGCCCGCATCCGGGTGCGGGCCCGGGCGGCCGGGGCCCAGCGGCGCGGGTCGGGGGCCGTGCCGTGCAGCCTGGCGGCGATCGAGCGTCCGGCGATGTGCCCCTCGGCGAGGGCGAGGGCCGCACCGCCGATCCCGGTGGCCTCCCCCGCGGCCCAGACGCCCGGTACGTCGGTGCGCTGCTCGTCGTCGGTCCGGACGTCCGTCCCCGACAGGGTGCAGCCGAGAGTCTCGGCGAGGTCGGTGTGCGGCAGCATGCCGTGCCCGACCGCGAGCGTGTCGCAGACGATGCGACGCGTGCTGCCGGCAGCCGGGCGTCCGTCCCGGTCGAGCGCGGCGACCGTGACCGCCTCCAGCCGGTCGGTGCCGTGTGCCTCCACGACGGTGTGCCGGGGCAGCGTGCGGACCCGGTGCCGCAGCAACTGAGCGGCGTACCAGACGCCTTCGGTGAGCTTGCCGGGCTGCGCGGCCAGCGCCGGTGCGTGCCTGAGCAGGGTCTTCGGGTCGGCGGACTCCACCAGCGCGGCCACCCGGGCGCCGGCCGCCGCGAGTGCCGTGGCCACGGGCAGGAGCAGGGGCCCGGTGCCCGCGACCACTGCCGTACGGCCCGGCAGGACCAGGCCGCCCTTGAGCATGGCCTGCGCGCCGCCCGCGGTCACGACACCGGGGAGCGTCCAGCCCGGGAAGGGCAGTACCCGCTCGTGGCCGCCGGTGGCGAGCAGTACGGCGTCGGCGCGGACGGTGACACCCTCCTCCTGCGCGGGGCCGCGCAGGGCGTGCACCGCGAGGGCGCCCGAGTCGCCTTCCACGCACCAGACATGATGATCCGTCAGGTGAGTGATGCGTCCGGCGCGGACGTGCCGGTCGAGATCGTCCCGCAGTCGTTGCCAGGTACGCCACTGATGGTGCAGGGCCTGTGGCCGGCGTGCGCCGAGGGCGGCGGCGGGCTGCCGGTAGAACTGTCCGCCCGCCCGCTCGGCCGCGTCGAGCAGGGTCACGCGCACACCGCGCGCGGCCGCCGCCAGCGCCCCGGCGAGTCCCGCCGGACCCGCCCCCACGACGGCGAGATGCGGTCGCTCAGTCATCGTCCCGTCCCGTTCCCTCCTGCGTGAGGATCACATCGCCCGGCCGTACCGGGACCAGGCAGGCGCGCTGGTTCGCCCGGCCGTTGACGGTCACCAGGCAGTCGAAGCACACCCCGATCCCGCAGAACACCCCGCGCGGCCGGCCCGTGCCCCGGGTGCTGCGCCAGGAGGTCACCCCCGCCGCCCACAGCGCGGCCGCGACGGTCTGGCCGGGCAGTGCCTCGACGGCCCGGCCGTCGAAGGTGACGGTGAACGGGGGGCCCGGCCGGGCCCGGGCCAACTCGACGGGGTTCACGGGCTGTCGCCTCCGCTCGTCCGATGGGCCTCGCCCGCCCCGAACCGTTCCGGGCGGAACGGGGCGGAATCCAGGTCCGCCGTCTTTCCGGTCAGTGCCTGCGCGATCAACAGCCCTGTTCCGGTGGCCAGTCCGATGCCCGCGCCCTCGTGGCCGCACGCGTGATGGAGCCCAGGGAGCCGCGGGTCCGGGCCGATCGCCGGGAGGTGGTCGGGCAGGTAGGGCCGGAAACCCGCGTACGTCCGCAGCGCGCGCACCTGCTCCAGGAAGGGGAAGAGGCCGATCGCCCCGGCTGCCAGCTCCCGTACCGCCCGGAGTGACAACGAGCGGTCGAAGCCGACCCGTTCGCGCGTCGCCCCGACCAGGACGGGCCCTGCGGCCGTGCCCTCGACGACCGGTGAGGTCCTGAGCGCGGCCGAGTCGCTCGCCACGTCGGCCACATAGTCGGCGGCGTACACCTTGTGCCGGACCATGCGCGGCAGCGGCTCGGTGACCAGGACGAAGCCGCGCCGGGGCAGGACGGGGAGGTGGACGCCGGCCAGTGCGGCGAGGTCGCCGCCCCAGGTGCCGGCCGCGTTCACCACCGCCGGGGCGTGGATGTCCCCCTGATCGGTACGGACGCCGAGGACCGAGCCGGCCGCCGTGCGCAGCACCGCGGTCACGGTCCGGCCGGTGTGCAGCCGGGCGCCGCAGGCCCGGATCAGATGCGCGGCGGCCAGCGCGGGCATGACCTGTGCGTCCTGCGGATAGCGCATCCCGCCCGCCATGCCGGGCGCCACGTGCGGTTCCAGTGCCCGGAGTCCGTCCGCGTCGACGGGTTCGGCCGTGACGCCGGCGGCGCGCTGGGTCTCGGCGAACTTCCGCAGCGCGTCGAGGGCGCCGGTCGTCGAGGCGACCACCACACCGCCCTTGGGTTCGTACTCCATCGGCGTCCCCAGCTCGTCGGCCAGCTCCGCCCACAAGCGGGCCGACAGCAGGGCGAGTTCGAGTTCGGGGCCGGGTTCCTTGTCGGAGACCAGCAGGTTGCCCTCACCGGCTCCGGTGGTGCCGCCGGCCACCGGGCCCCGGTCCACCACGCGCACCTGAAGACCCGACCGTGCCGCGTACAGCGCACAGGCCGCGCCCACCATTCCGGCCCCCACGACCACGACGTCGCAGGTCAGTCGCTTTGCCACGTCAGTACTATGTCACATGCCGCACTTCCTGAGGAGACCTCTGCACCGACCTCGTCACCCGCCCGAGTCCCGTGCGTGGACACCCCCTTGACGCCGCAGGACGCCGGATCGACACTCCAGGGGAGGGAATCCTAGTGAACGGGTAGGGAAACATGGTGCGGCTGAGGACGGTCACCGGCCGAGCGGGCCGTACGCCGTTGCATGCACCCCTTCTCACCTCCCGCCTGCACATCGACCTGCTGCGCGTCTGCAGCGCGATCAGCCCCCGTCACTGAGCCGGGCCGCCCCGCGCGCCCGGTCGGGCCCGCCCCGGGCCTGACCTGAACGCCGTGTCAGGTGGGTACGGCGCACCGGGCCGCGCCCGTCCGGCACACCACGCGGCCGCCTCCGTGCCCGTACGGCAGACCAAGCCGTGCTGCCACTCCTGTACGCCCAGCTGTACCTGTCCCGCACACCGAGGCGTGCCCGTCCCGCACGCCGAGCCGTGCGCGTACCGACCGTCGAGTCGGGCCCGCCCGGCGCACCCACCGTCCGACGACACCTCCGCCGCACACCCGTCCGCGCGCCCGCATCAGGGGAGATTCATGTCCACCACTTCGCTCGCCGCCCTTCCGGCTTCCGCCCACCGCACCGCCGCCGCCTTCCGGGGCCGGATCGGCCGGGACGCGCGCAGCGGCCACTACGCCGTGCCGCACCGCTACCGGCTCCATCTGTCCACCGCCTGTCCCGACGGACTGCGCCTCGCCATCGGCCACCGCCTCCTAGGTCTCGACGGCAGCTGTCCGGTCAGCTTCCTGCCCGCCGTCCCGGACTGTCCCGGCGGCGGCCATGCCGCCCTGCGCCCGCTGTACGAGGCGAGCGCCCACCACTACACCGGGCCGGCTCTCGCGCCGGTGCTCAGCGACGACTGGTCCGGACGCATCGTCAGCACCCATGCCGCGGACATCCTGCGCGACCTGGACCGCTTCCCGCGCGAGAGCGGCCCCGCCCTGTATCCGTGCGGCACGGAGAGCGAGATCGAAGCCGTCGAACGGCTCTGTGCCGAAGGCCTCCAGGAGGCGGCGCAGCACGCCGGACGCGCCGACGCCGACCCCGCCGAGCGCGCCGCCGCACTCGACCGGCTGCTGGGCACGATGGGCAGGCTGGAGCGGTACCTGGCGGGGGAGGAGTTCCTCGTCGACGGCCGGCTCACCGCCGGTGACATCGAGTTGTGGGTGTCCCTGGTGCAACTGGACACCGTGCACCGGTTCCACCTCGACGTCTCCGCCGTGCACCGCATCGCCGATCACCCCTCGCTGTGGGCCCATGCCCGGCGCCTGGCCTCCCACCCCGCCTTCGGCGCCCACCTCGATCTCGACGGCACCGCCCGCCGCCACCACGGCCGTTGCCAGGGTCTGGAGGCCGCCGGAGCCGCCGTCCGGATCCTGGACTGGACGGCCCACGCGGCCGCCCGCCCCGGTGGTTCCCACAGGTGAGATCGGATGGGGCAACGTCCATTCCCCGGACAGCCGTTGCCACGCGAACGGTCGACCGACTTGTGTGCCACACAGAACGGTCCGTGCCGCCCGGGTTGTGCCCGTTGTCGAAGCTGACCTCACTCCTCCGACGAGGCCGTGGAACGGGCCGAGGTCAACTCGCCCGGGCTGCTCCTGGACAACTCCTGACCTGTCCGCCCCACAGCGGGGCAAGTCGCGTCGGAGCGCGGGAACATGCGGCGCCGCCCGGGCGTTCCTCCTCATGACGAGATACGCCAGGCGGACGCCGACCAGGCCCGCCGCTCCCGACCGACGGAGGTGACGGCCGTGACCCGTGTCCCAGCGCTGCGCGTCCCGCAGCCGTACCGGTCCGTCCGTCTCCACTCCCGGCCGCACATAGACCTCCAGCGTGTGGCCGGCGCGCTCTGTCGCCGCTGACTCCTCCCCGGACCCCGGCCCGGGTTTCATCCTGCTTTCATCCTGCCGCGCTCGCCCGCCGCCGACGCCTGCCCCGCGAGCCGGTGTTCTCGTACGGACATCCAGGAAGGCACCCACGTGTCCTCAACTTCCCGTCCACTCCTGCATCTTGCCGTCGCCCTGGACGGCACCGGCTGGCACCCGGCCTCCTGGCGCGAGCCGGTGGCCCGGCCCCGGGACCTGTTCACCGCCGGCTACTGGTCCGACCTGGTCGCCGAGGCCGAGCGCGGACTGATCGACTTCGTCACCATCGAGGACGGCCTCGGCCCGCAGTCCTCCCGCTTCCTCGCACCGGACGACCGCACCGACCAGGTCCGCGGCCGGCTGGACGCCGTGCTCATCGCCTCCCGCGTCGCACCGCTGACCCACCACATAGGCCTGGTGCCGACCGTGGTGTGCACGCACACGGAGCCGTTCCACATCTCCAAGGCGATCGCCACCCTCGACTACGTCAGCACCGGCCGCGCCGGACTGCGCGTACAGATCACCGCGCGGCCGAACGAGGCCGCACACTTCGGCCGCCGCGCGATCCCCGCGATCGACTCCTACGACAGCCCGTCCGCCCGGGAGCTGGTCACCGGGCTGTTCGACGAGGCCACCGACCACGTCGAAGCGGTCCGCCGGCTGTGGGACAGCTGGGAGGACGACGCGGAGATCCGGGACGCGGCCACCGGCCGCTTCGTCGACCGCGACAAGCTGCACTACATCGACTTCGAGGGACCGCACTTCAGCATCAGGGGCCCCTCCATCACGCCCCGACCGCCCCAGGGACAGCCGCTGGTCACCGCACTGGCCCACGACACCGTTCCCTACCGGCTCGTGGCCCGCCAGGCCGACATCGGCCACGTCACACCGCACGACACCGGCCACGCCCGTGCCATCGTCGCCGAGATCCGCGCCGAGCAGGCCGCGGCGGGCCGTGCCGACCAGCCCCTGCACATCTTCGGCGACCTCGTCGTCTTCCTCGACGACGACCCGGCGGTGGCCGTGGCCCGCCACCAGCGCCTCGACGCCCTCGCCGGGCAGCCGTACACCAGCGACGCCCGGATCTTCACCGGCACACCCGCCCAACTCGCCGATCTGCTGGAGGAGTTGCGGCAGGGAGGTCTCACCGGCTTCCGGCTCCGGCCCGCCGTGGCCGGCCACGACCTGCCGCAGATCACCCGCCGCCTAGTGCCCGAACTCCAGCGACGCGGCCTGTTCCGGCGGGCCTACGAGGCCGACACCCTGCGCGGCCTCCTCGGGCTCGCCCGCCCCGCCAACCGCTATGCCGCAAACGTCGCCTGAGCCGGAGGATCGCACGACCATGAGCAAGCCGCTGAAGCAGATCCACCTGGCCGCCCACTTCCCTGGCGTCAACAACACCACGGTGTGGAGCGACCCGGCCGCCGGCAGTCACATCGAGTTCAGCTCCTTCGTGCACTTCGCCCGTACCGCCGAACGCGCCAAGTTCGACTTCCTGTTCCTCGCCGAGGGACTGCGGCTGCGCGAACAGGGCGGGGAGATATACGACCTGGACGTCGTCGGCCGCCCCGACACCTTCACCGTGCTGGCCGCGCTGGCCGCCGTGACCGAACGGCTCGGCCTGACCGGCACCATCAACTCCACCTTCAACGAGCCCTACGAGGTGGCCCGCCAGTTCGCCAGCCTCGACCACCTCTCCGGCGGCCGCTCCGCCTGGAACGTGGTCACCTCCTGGGACGCCTTCACCGGCGAGAACTTCCGCCGCGGCGGCTTCCTGCCGCAGGACGAGCGGTACTCCCGAGCCAAGGAGTTCCTGGCCACGGCGCACGAGCTGTTCGACTCCTGGCGCGGCGACGAGATCCTCGCCGACCAGGCCGGCGGCACCTTCCTCGGCGACTCCGGGGCCGGCGCCTTCGTGCACCGGGGGCAGCAGTTCGACATCCACGGCCGGTTCAACGTCCCGCGCTCCCCGCAGGGCCGCCCGGTGATCTTCCAGGCCGGCGACTCCGAGGAGGGGCGCGAGTTCGCCGCGTCGAGCGCGGACGCGATCTTCAGCCGGTACGCCACCCTCAAGGAGGGCCGGGCCTTCTACACGGACGTCAAGGGGCGCCTGGCCAAGTACGGCCGCCGGCCCGACCAGCTGCTCATCCTGCCCGCCGCGACCTTCGTCCTCGGCGACACGGACGAGGAAGCCGCCGAACTCGCCCGCGAGGTGCGCCGGCAGCAGGTCAGCGGCGCCACCGCCATCAAGCACCTGGAGTTCGTCTGGAACCGCGACCTGTCCTCCTACGACCCCGAAGGACCGCTGCCCGACGTCGACCCGGTGGTCGGCGAGGAACACATCTCCCGCGGACGCGCCCAGGTGCGGATGTACCGCGACCCGATCGCCATCGCCCGCGAGTGGCGGGAGCTGGCCGCCGCCAACGACTGGTCCATCCGCGACCTGGTCATCAACACCGGCAACCGGCAGACCTTCATCGGTTCCCCGGCCACCGTCGCCCGGACCGTCAACGACTTCGTTCAGGCGGACGCCTCCGACGGCTTCATCCTCGTCCCGCACATCACCCCCGGCGGCCTCGACCCCTTCGCCGACAAGGTCGTACCGCTTCTCCAGGAGCAGGGCGTCTTCCGCGCCGACTACGAGGGCACCACCCTGCGCGACCACCTGGGCCTCGCCCATCCCGACGCCGGTGCCCCGGCCGAGCGCGCCGCCTCATGAAGTTCCCCGTTCCCCGTTCCTCGCCACGCCCGGACCCGGTACCGCCCGGATCCGGTCACGGGCATCGAGAGGCCGGCCCACGACCGACCGCATCCGCGAAGCGTCCTCGTGGGTGCACGGCGCACGGCGCACAGCACATGGCACGTGGCGCACGGCGAACAGGCATGGTCGGGGAACGTCTCCCTCCCCCGAAGGCGACGTTCCCCGACCGCTCCCCCGGCGCCGGGTTGTGGCCTGGACAGCCAGAGTGCCTCCCCGGGGGACCGGACGCCTGAGTCGGGGGCTACTCAAGTCACCCTGTATCAAACCTGAGTAGGCGCGCTCCTCTTTGCGTGACGACTTACGAACAGGCTGCGAAGACACTCGAACTGCCCTGGCCGTTCACCGGCCGGGAGGAGGAACTGGATCTGGTGCGACGGGCGTTGGCGGCCGGACGGCCCGGCATCGCGGTGACCGGACCGGCCGGCAGCGGCAAGACCCGGCTGCTCGCGGAGGCACTGCGAGGCGTGGACTGCGCCCGGGTGACCGGGACGCCCGAGACCCGGGGACTGCCCTTCGCCGCGTTCGCTCACCTGGTGCCCGACACCGTCTCGCTGCACCGTGCGGTACAGCTCCTGTCCGGTGTACGGCTCCTCGTCGTCGACGACGCGCACCTGCTCGACGAGGCGTCCGCAGCACTCGTGCACCAGCTCGCGGTGCACGGCCGCACCCGCCTGGCCGTGGCGGCCACGGTGGGTGCGGCGGCGCCGGGCGCGGTGTCCCGGCTGTGGACGGGGGAACTGCTGCCGCGCCTCACTCTGGAGCCGCTGCCCCGTGAGGACACCGCCCCGCTGCTCGCCATGGCCGGTCTGGAGCCGCTCACCGTCAGCCGGCTGCACCGGATGTGCCGGGGCGACCTGCGGCTGCTGCGCGATCTGGTGGGGGCGCTGCACCGCTGCGGGGGACTCACCCGTGTCCCGGACACCGGTGAGTGGGCCTGGCGCGGCCCGGTGCCGGTGACCGCGGGCGTCCGTGACCGTCTCGCCCCCGCCCTGGACCGGCCGGACGCCGGCGAACGGGAGACGCTGGACCGGCTGGCCTTCGCCGAGCCCCTGCCGCTCACCCTGGGCGATCTCGACCTGGACGTCCTGGAACGCCTGGAGGAGGACGGCCTGATCCACGTCGACGACCGTGGCGCGGCCACCCTCGCCCACCCTTTGCACGGCCCGGTCCTGCGCGCCGGCGCCGGCCGCTTGCGGGCGCGGCGGCTGGCGGGCACACCGGACCGGTGCAGGGCCGCTCTGAAGGCCGAACAGGCCTCCCTGACAGCCGGGTTGGAGCAGTACGACGTACGGGCCGCAGCGACGCCGGTGGGTGACTGGCTGCTGGCCGAGGGCCTGCCGGTGCCCGTCGGGTACGCCACCCTGCGCGCTAGGCGGGCCCGGCTGCGCGGAGAGCTGCGGGAGGCGGCGGCCTGGGCCCGTGAAGGGTTGCGGACGGTACCGGACGACCCCTGCTGCCGCGGCGAACTGGAGCTGGCCGCAGGACAGTCGGGCGAGGCCATGAGCGAGGGCGTATGGGCGGCGGCGGCCCGCGGCGACATCGCGCAGGCGCTGACCCGGATCGCCGGGGACGATGTGTTCGTGCTCTACGACGCCGTACGCCTCGGCGCTCCCGAACGGGTCGCCGGGCGACTGCCGGGCGACGGGGTCTTCGCCCGGCACGCCGACGCACTCGTCCGGGGCGACGGGCCCGCGCTGGACCGGGTGGCCGAGATGCTGGCGGCACGGGGCTTTCTGCTGTTCGCGGCGGAGGCGCATGCCCAGGCCGTCCGTGCGCATCGCGACCCTCGCGCCGCCCGCCTCTCCCGCACCCGCGCGGTCGCGCTGGCCCGCCGCTGCGACGGCGCCCGCACCCCGGCACTCTCCGGGCTCGTCCTCGGCGACCTCACCGCACGGCAACGGCAGATCGTCACCCTTGCGGCGGCCGGGCTGAGCAACCGGCAGATCGCCGAGAGACTGACCCTGTCCGTCCGGACCGTCGGCAACCACCTGTACAGCGCCTACACCCGGCTCGGCGCCAGCGACCGGGGCGCCCTGCCGTGGCTGGGCGATCTGCCGGAGGCAGAATCCGCCTGAGAGCCGAGCGCCCCGCGCCCGCGACCGACGACGTCGCCGGGAAAGGGGCCCGGGGCCGCACCACGAAGTGGCTTCGCCGTCCGTGACCGTGCTACGAAGCGGCTTCCCCGTCCGTGACCGTGCCACGAAGCGGCTTCGCCGCGCGGATGCGACCGGTCACGCCCCGGGAGCCGGAGGCTGGGTGCCGGCGGCAGGCGGAGCGTCTGTGGTCGCTGTCGCTGTCGCTGTCGGTGCAGCGCTATGCCATTCCGAACGGGAGGAAGGTGCAGCCCGTTGCCCGATGGGCCGCGTTGCCGGGCTGGGGATGCGGGTGCGGCGCAGAGGTTGGTGTGGGGCTTCGCCACGCGGGCGCGACCGGTCACGTCCCCCGGGAGCCGTCCCCCGGGAGTCGGCCCCCGGGTGCCGGCGGCCGACAGTCGGTGGCAGGCGGAGCGTTTGTGGTCGCAGTCGCAGTCGCAGTCGCAGTCGCAGTCGCAGTCGCAGCCGCAGCCGGTGCAGGGCTAGGCCGCTCCGAATGCCGCGAATGCCCAGCCCGTTGCCTGGTGGACCGCGTCGCCGGGCTGGGCGGTGCGGGCGTCGCGCAAGGCCTCGGCCAGGGAGAGGCCGGCGTCGAGGCCCTTGTGCAGGGCGAGCATCAGGGGCACCACGGCGGCGTCGTTGACGGGTGCGCTGCTCGCGACCACCCCGGCCGTGCCCAGCGGCAGCAACGCGGTGACCAGGCCGAGGAGTTCGTCGGCGCCGACCGAGGCGAGACGGGCGGTGTCGCAGCTGGAGAGGATGATCCGGTACGGGCTGCGGGCGAGGCGCTCGAAGTCGTGCACGATCAGCGGGCCGTCGGCCATCCGCAGCGCGGAGAACAGCGGACTGTCCGCGCGGAACGTGCCGTGCGCGGCCAGGTGGGCGAGGGCCGCGCCGTCCAGCTCCTCCAGTACGCGGGGGACCTGTGCAGCCTCGCCCTCCAGGACGGTCGCCGTGCCGTACCGGCCGGCCAGTTCGGGCACCTCCGCGCCGCCCGTGGCCAGGCCGGGACCGCGTACCAGGACGGGCCGGCCGCCGGGCGGCGGCTCGGTCTCCCGGGCCCGCAGCCAGCTGCCCGCCGACGGCGACACGCTCAGCACCCGCTCGCGCAGCGCGGGCAGCAGCGCCCACGGCACCCGGTGCAGCGCGCCCGGCGGCACGACCACCACCGGCCCGGCCCCGAGGTGCCGCACGGCATCGCCCAGCAGCAGCTCCTGCAGGCGCCGGCCCGCCGCCTCCACCAGCGGCAGCCGCGCCTCACCGCCCGGATGTGCAAGCCGCCGCAGCCCGGCCTGCACATGCTCGGCCTCGGCCACCGCCTCCGCGAGCCTGCCCCCCGCGAACCGCCGTACCCGGCCCTGCCCGCACAGCAGGATGTGCACCTGACCGTCCACGACGGCGAGTTCGGCCAGCCGCGCCTCGCCCAGCCGCTGCAGCAGACGGCCGGCGTCGAAGCGGTCGCCGTAGCCCGGGGCGTCGCCGTGCAGATGGTGGTTGCGGGAGCGGATCTCCCGCTCCAGCCGCCGCTGTTCGCGCTCCAGAGCGGGAACCGGGCGGCCCTCCCTGCGCGCCTCCGCCGCACGGGCCGCTATCTCCCGGTAGGCGGTGAGACTGCCGACCAGCGCCGGATCGGCGGGCGGACGGGTGGGCGGCGCGGACAGCACGGTCGCCCGCCAGCGCTCGCTCCACTCCAGCAGCCGCCGCGGCCCGCCGCGCGCCAGGCTCGCCTCCTGTGCGAGCGCGGCCAGTTCGGCTCCGTGCGCCGTGGCCCGGGCCCGCAGCTCGGAGGCGCCGAGCGTCATCCGGTGGTCGTCGAGCACGTCCAGGCCGCGCCGGCAGGCCTGCAGCACGCCGGGTCCGGAACCGGCCGCCCGGGCCCGCAGCGCCTGCGCGGCCCAGCCCGTCATCCGGGCCGGCGGCGGACCGCCGTGCCGGCTGCGCGCGGCCACCGCCAGATGCTGTTCCGCCTGTGCCGTCCGGCCCAGGGCGAGTGCGATCCGGCCGGCCAGCAGCGAGGCCTCCGCCGCGGCGGGCGAACCGAAGGAGGCCAGCCGCTCGGCCACCGCCGCCGCGTCCGCGACCAGCCGCGCCGACCGGCGCCCGGACGCCACCCGGGCCTCGATCAGCACCAGCCGGGCATGCGTCTCCCACCAGGTCCTGCGCTGCCCCGCGAACAGCCGTACGGCGACGGCGGCGCGGGCGATGGCGGTGTCCGGGTCCCCGGTCGAGCGGGCGGCCCGCGCGGCGGCCAGCAGCAGCTCGGCCTTGCGGGTGGACTGCCCGCCCATCCGGTCCAGCAGCGCGATCGCCGTGTCCGCCTCCGCGAGCGCCTCAGGCGCGAGCCCCGCCACCATCAGCACCTCGCAGCGCCGGACGGACAGCATGAACGTGGGCGTGCCCAGCTTGCCGTACCGCTCCTCGGCCTCGTCCAGCAGCCGCAGCGCCGCCGGGATGTCACCCGAGCGGAACGCGGCAAGGCCCCGGCTCTCCACCGCGTCCGCCTTGTCGTGCTCCTGGCCGGTGGTCTCCCAGAGCCGCTCCGCCGCCGTGAAGTCCGCGTCCGCCCGGTCCACCGCGCCCACCGCCAGATGCACCGTGGCCCGCAGCGTCAGCGCCCGCGCGGTCCAGATGTCGTCGCCGGCCTGCCGCAGCACCGGCAGTGCCCGCCGTACGTCCTCCAGCGCCTCCCGGTGGCGCCCCAGTACCCACCACACATAGGCCCGGCGGTACAGCACCCGTGCCCGGGTGTGTCCGCTGCCCCGCGCGACACCCCGCTCGAACGCGGCCAGCCCCTGGCGCGTGCGCCCTGCATGCACCAGTGCGACCCCCAGCGTCGCGAGCACATCCGCCTCCCGCTCCGCCGACTCCGCGCGCGCGGCCAGGTCCCGGGCCCGGCGCAGATGCCGCAGGGCGATCCTCAGATCGCCGAAGTCCCGCTGCCAGATGCCGAGCACCTGGTGGGCGATGCTGGCGTGCAGCGGCGACGGACGGCTGTGCAGCAGCGCTTCCGCGCGTGCCCGGGCCTCGCCCGGGTCGGCGAAGACCATCGGCAGCAGTTCGAAGACCGACTCGCTTCCCGCTGTCACCCCTCGCATGGTAGTGGCCTGCGTAAATCCGTCACACGGGTTCTCTGGGGTCTCCTCGGGCTGTACCGGCCGAACCCGCGCGCTGTATCAATCGGACGTCGGTCGACTCTGACTGTCGAACGCCGCATCAGGGGGAGGACGCACCATGGCACCACAGCGATTCCACGAGCAGTTCGACCACATCCAGCGCTCGATGCCCGACGTCCCGCTGTCCATGGGGCCGGACGACACCGCGGGGTTCCTCTACGAGAAGGGCTTCGTCCTCGCCCGTGACGGCGAGGAGGCCCGCCTGGTCGAGGACACCGTGCGCAGCCACTTCACCGAAACCCGTGGACTCGTCCCCGACCACGTGCGCCGGACCGGCCCGGACACCAACCGCGCCGGCATCACCCGGATCCGGGTCGGCGACCCGGCCGGGGGCGAGGACGTCGTGCCGCACGCCCTGCGCGCCCTGGCGGAGGCCGAGGGACGCGGGCGCCGCCGGCTGGTCAGCCGCAACCACGTCGTGCACATCGCGGTCAACGCCTGCCCCGGCGACGAGCCGGTGCCCGCTCCGCGCAGCGAGCCGGCGAACCCGGCGGCGGCCGAGGACCCGTACGACCCGGACACCGCCGTCGGCGTCCTCGTCGTCGACACCGGCCTCGTGCACGACCACGCGTCCTACCCGCTGCTCGCCCACACCACCGGCGATGCCCAGGTGAGCGAGACCGCCGACGGAGTGCTCCGGCAGTACGTCGGCCACGGCACGTTCATCGCCGGGATCCTCGCCGCCGTCGCGCCCAACACCGACATCGCCGTGCGGGGCACGCTCAACGACGCGGGCGCCATCCTGGAGTCCGAGTTCGGCGCCAGGCTCTTCGAGGCCGTCGACGAGGGCGGCTGGCCGGACATCCTCAGCCTCTCCGCGGGCACCTCCAACGGCTCGGCCGACGGACTCGTCGGCCTCGACGCGTTCATGCGGGAACTGCGTGAGCAGGGCACCCTGCTGGTGGCCGCCGCCGGCAACAACGGCAGCGACGACCCGTTCTGGCCGGCCGCCTACGCCACCCTGCCCGAGTACGAGGACAGCGTGCTGTCGGTCGGCGCGCTGCGCGGCGACGGCGCGTCGGGCGCCTGCTTCAGCAACCACGGCCCCTGGGTGCGCGTCTACGCCCCCGGCGAGCGTCTGACCAGTGCCCTCACCGGCTTCGACACACCCGTGCCGTACGTCTACCAGCACTCCACCTACGACGCCTGCCGGTACGGCTTCGACTACGCCTGCACCTGCCGGTTCCCGCACCACACCGGCGTGTTGAGCGAGACACGGGAGAGCACCGCGGCCAAGCCGGACCAGGTGATGTTCGACGGTCTGGCCCAGTGGAGCGGCACCTCCTTCGCCACCCCCGTCGTCGCCGGGCTGGTCGCCGCCCACATGACGGCACACAAGGAGCGCGATCCACGGGCGGCCCGCGCGCAACTGCTGGCCTCCGCCACGGACTCGGCCGACATGCGCGGGGAGCGCGTTTCGGCGCTGCGCCCGCCCACCTGGCGTCAGGTTCCGGTCATGATCCCGGGTCTGCCCGTATGAGGGCCGGAATCCTCCACTCCACGGCGTACGATGACGTGCCGTACACGAGGGGTGGAGCCGTGGACCGTACAGAGGTCGGCGCGTTGGTCCGGTCCGCCGTCGACGGCGACGCCGCGGCCTGGAAAGCGCTGGTGGAAGGGCTGAGTCCGCTGGTGTGGTCGGTGGTGCGCGCACACCGGCTCTCCGACGCCGACGCTCACGAGGTCTACCAGACCGTGTGGTTCCGCTTCGCCCAGCACCTGGGCCGCCTCCGGGAGCCCGACAAGGCGGGTGCCTGGCTGGCCAGTACGGCCCGTCACGAGTGCCTGAAGGTGCTCAAAGGACTGACGCGGCTGACGCTGACCGACGACCCGGGCGTACTGGACCGGGCGAGCGAGGAACGGACGCCGGAGCAGACGCTGATCGACTCCGAGGAGGCCGCGGTGGAGGCCGAGCGCATCCGCCGGCTGTGGCAGGAGTTCGAGGCGCTCGGCGACCGGTGCAGAGATCTGCTCAGGGTGCTGATGGCCTCGCCACCGCCCAGCTATCTGGAGGTCTCGGCCGCGCTCGGCATCGCGGTCGGCAGTATCGGGCCACTGCGCCAGCGCTGTCTGCGCCGGTTGCGGGCCCGGATGGACGCACGGGGGGCGGTGTGAGCGGCATGGACGACAACGGCATCCCCGAGGCGGACTTCGACGCATCCGGGTTCGACGGCGATCTGCTGGAGGAGGAGCTGCGGCAGGCGGCCGGCGTCCTGGACCCCGTCCCCGCCGAGCTGCGCCAACTCGCGCTCGACGCCTATGCGTTGCACGATCTGGACGCCCGGATCGCCGAGCTGACCTTCGACTCGCTCGTGGACGCGCTGCCGGTCAGGGGAGTGCCCGACGCCCCCCGGATGCTGACCTTCCGCGCGGGCGGGCTGACCGTCGACGTCGAGGTCACCGGGGAGGGGCTGATCGGCCAGGTGCTGCCGCCGCAGTCGGCACGCATCGAGGTGCTGGGCGGCCCGCAGGCGGCACGGCCGGTCACCGTCGACACCCTGGGCCGCTTCACCAGCGACACACCGCCCGGCGGCCCGTTCGCGCTGCGGCTGCGGGCCGGCGGGGAACTGATCGTCACGCAGTGGCTGCGGGCGTGAACGCGGTCACCAGGTGACGGGCAGGGTCCGCGGCCCGCGGATCATGGTCTTGTGCCGCCACTGCACCTGCTCGGCCGGCACCGCGAGGCGCAGCGCGGGCAGCCGGTCCAGCAGGGTGTCGATGAGCAGTTCGGTCTGCAGCCGGGCGAGGACGGCACCGGTGCAGTAGTGCGGGCCGTTGCCGAAGGCCAGATGCGGGGTGGAGCCGCGGTCGGGACGGATGCCGTCCGGGTCGGGGAAGACGTCCGGATCGCGGTTGGCGGCGAGGTAGGAGACGTAGACCGGCTCGCCCGTGCGGATCAGGTGGCCGGCCAGCTCCACGTCCTCCAGCGCGATCCGGGCGAGCCCCACCGTGCTGCGGTGCGGAGTGTACCGGAGCAGCTCGTCCAGGACCGGACCGCGTGCAGCCGGGCGGGCCCGCAACCGTTCCATCAGCTCCGGCCGGGTCAGCATCAGGAACAGCATCTGCCCGCTGTGGTGGGTGACGGCCTCGCCGCCGATCTGCAGCGGACCGGCCAGGCCGACGGCCTCCGGCAGCGCGATCTCACCGCGCGCCACGGCGGCTCCGAGCAGCGCGTACACATCCTCGCCGGCACGCGCGGCCCGGGCCCCGACGGTCTCGCCGATCCAGCCGTACAGGCCCTGCTTGGCCCGCTCGCCGGCTTCGGAGCCGCCGGATGTGGAGATGATCTGCCGGGTCCAGGCGTGCACCCGTTCCCGGTCGGCGGGCGGCACCCCCATCACCTCGCTGACGACCGTGATCGGGAACGGCTCCAGCACCCGCTCGACCAGATCCGCGGGCGGCCCGCCCCGTACGATGCCGCCCACCAGCTCGTCCAGGATCTCCTGGGCGCGCGGCCGCAGCCGTTTCATCGCGCTCACCGTGAAGGCGCCGGCGACCGCCTTGCGCAGCCGGTTGTGCTCGGGCTGGTCGGCCCAGGCCAGCGAACCGGGCCGGGGCCCGAAGTTGGGTGCGAGCCGGGTCACTTGACGCCGCGTCACCTCGGTCCGGCTGAACCGCGGATCATTGGTGACCAGCTTCACGTCCTCGTACCGGGTGGCCAGCCAGGCCCACCCCTCGCCGAACGGCAGCCGGATCCGGGTCAGCGGGCCCTCGCGCATCAGGTCCGCGAGGACCGGATCGAACTCCGTCCCGTCCAGGTCGAGCGCGGGCCAGTCCCGCACAGGTGGCGGCGGAGCCCCGGCGGTGAGCGCGCCGGGCTCCTCGGTGATGCCTGTCATGCCATCCACCCTGGTACCCGCCCCGCCCGCTGTCCTGCGGGGATGCTCCAGCCGGAGGCCCGCACGGCGTCCACGAGGGCGGGCGGGGCGGCGCCGGATGGTACGGGCCGGCGGAACCAGGGGGTGTTGCGGGTCCAGAGGGTGTTGCGGGTCCAGGGGGTGCTGCGGGTCTAGAGGGCGTTGACGAGTGCGGCCAGGGCGGTGGCGAGCCGTTCGAGACCCGGTCCGGACGGCCCTCCGGGCTCGGTCATGTACGTGTCCCGGCGGATCTCCACCATCAGGGCGCTCACCCGCCGGTCCCGCCCGTAGTACTCCAGCGGTACGTAGGTGCCGCCGAACGGGCTGTCCAGCCCCGTCTCCCCGCACCCCGCCAGCGCCGTGCGTGCCGCCTCCGTCAGCGCCGACGGCGTGTGGAAGGCGTCCGTGCCGAGGCACACGGCCGGGCGCGGACCCGCCCCGTGCAGCTCGTAGGGCAGCGGCTCGGCCGGATAGGAGTGCACATCGATCACGACGGCCCGTCCGGTCGCGGCCAGCCGCCCGGCCACCGCCTCGGTCATCGCGCGCGCGTACGGCCGGAAGTACCGCTCGACCAGTGGCTCGGGATCCGTGTCCGAGGGACGCAGCTCGGCCCGGTGCGTGGTCCGGGTGTACACGGCCCCCATCCCGACGGCGAGCATCTCCTCCCGCTCGTCCGGAAACCGCTCGGGATCCACGACCAGCCGCGACAGCCGGTTGACGAACAGCCAGGGGGAGACCCGGGCCAGCCCGGCGGCCCGCTCGGCGATCCGGTCGGTGTGCGCGTCGGTGATGTGGTCCAGTTCCCGCGCGAGTGCCGCGTCGCCGAGCACGATCCCCTCCCGCACGTCCTGCGGGATCGCCCGCGCGGCGTGCGGCACATGCAGCAGGACGGGCGACTCGGCGGCGCCGGGGACGAGTTCGAAGGCGGGGGCGGGCTCGGTCACGGGCTGCTCCGGGGGGGCGTTGTCAGTGGCGTGGTGCACGATCAAGGTGTCACACCAGCACCGAGCGAGGACGGGCGGGAGCATGCCGATCAGCAGTCCCCGGGCGGCCGGGCGCCTCTCGATGCTGTGCGGCAACGGCAACGGCAACGGCAGCGGAAGCCACAGCGGCAGCGGCACGGTCGGGCGAGCGGAGCGGGCAGCGGGCCGGTATGACGGCCGGGCAGGGGCGGCGCGCGCGTGCGGTGCACCCTCCCGGACATGGCTGCGCCCCGGCCGGAGGTGCCGGCCGGGGCGCAGTGTCACTCAGGGGCGCGGACCAGGAGCCGCAGCCGTGGGCGTCAGCTCAGGGACGCGAGGGCGTCGTTCCAGGTGGCCGACGGGCGCATGATCGCGTCCGCCTTGGCCTTCTCCACCTGGTAGTAGCCGCCGATCTCGGCCGGGGAGCCCTGGACGGCGATCAGCTCGTCGACGATCTTCTGCTCGTTCGCCGCGAGCGTCTCGGCGAACGGGGCGAAGGCCTTGGCCAGGTCGGCGTCGTCGGTCTGCTTCGCCAGCTCCTGCGCCCAGTACAGGGACAGGAAGAAGTGGCTGCCGCGGTTGTCGATGCCGCCGACGCGACGGGTCGGGGACTTGTCCTCGTTGAGGAAGGTCGCCGTGGCGCGGTCGAGGGTGTCGGCGAGGACCTTGGCGCCGGTGTTGCCGGTGGCCGTCGCGTACTGCTCCAAGGCGGGGACGAGCGCGAAGAACTCGCCGAGCGAGTCCCAGCGCAGGTAGTTCTCCTTGACCAGCTGCTGGACGTGCTTCGGCGCGGAGCCGCCCGCACCGGTCTCGAACAGGCCGCCGCCCGCCATCAGCGGGACGACCGACAGCATCTTGGCGCTGGTGCCCAGCTCCAGGATCGGGAACAGGTCGGTCAGGTAGTCGCGCAGGACGTTGCCCGTCACCGAGATCGTGTTCTCACCGCGGCGGATGCGCTCCACCGACAGCTTGGCGGCCTCGACCGGGGACATGACCCTGATGTCCAGGCCCTCGGTGTCGTGCTCCGCCAGGTACTGCTCGACCTTGGCGATCAGGTTGGCGTCGTGTGCGCGGCCCTCGTCCAGCCAGAACACGGCCGGGTCGCCGGTGGCGCGGGCGCGGGTGACGGCCAGCTTGACCCAGTCGCGGATCGGGTCGTCCTTGGTCTGGCAGGCGCGGAAGATGTCGCCCTGGCGGACCGGCTGCTCGATCAGGACGTTGCCGGCCGCGTCGACCAGGCGGACCGTGCCCGCGGCCGGGATCTCGAAGGTCTTGTCGTGGGAGCCGTACTCCTCGGCCTTCTGCGCCATGAGACCGACGTTCGGGACCGAGCCCATGGTGGACGGGTCGTAGGCGCCGTGGGCCCGGCAGTCGTCGATGACGGCCTGGTAGACACCGGCGTAGGAGGAGTCCGGGATGACGGCGAGGGTGTCGTGCTCCTGGCCGTCCGGGCCCCACATGTGGCCGGAGGTGCGGATCATCGCCGGCATGGAGGCGTCGACGATGACGTCCGACGGGACGTGCAGGTTGGTGATGCCCTTGTCGGAGTCGACCATGGCGAGGGCCGGGCCCTCGGCCAGCTCGGCGTCGAAGGATGCCTTGATCTCGGCGCCCTCGGGCAGGTGGTCCAGGCCCTTGAGGATGCCGCCGAGGCCGTCGTTCGGGGTGAGGCCGGCCGCCTTGAGCGTCGCGCCGTGCTTCGCGAACGTCTTCGGGAAGAAGGCGCGCACCACGTGGCCGAAGATGATCGGGTCGGAGACCTTCATCATCGTGGCCTTCAGGTGCACCGAGAACAGGACGCCCTCCTGCTTGGCGCGGGCGACCTGCGCGGCGAGGAACGCCTCCAGCTCGGCGACGTGCAGGACGGACGCGTCGACGACCTCGTCCTTGAGGACCGGTACGGACTCCTTCAGGACGGTGGTGGTGCCGTCCGCGCCGGCCAGCTCGATCCGCAGCGCGCCGTCCTCGGCGATGACGACGGACTTCTCGGTGGAGCGGAAGTCGTTCTCGCCCATCGTCACCACATTGGTCTTGGACTCGGAAGTCCAGGCGCCCATGCGGTGCGGGTGGGTCTTGGCGTAGTTCTTGACCGAGGCCGGGGCGCGGCGGTCGGAGTTGCCCTCACGCAGCACCGGGTTGACGGCGGAGCCCTTGACCTTGTCGTAGCGGGCGCGGATCTCGCGCTCCTCGTCGGTCTTCGGGTCGTCCGGGTAGTCCGGCAGCGCGTAGCCCTTGCCCTGCAGCTCGGCGACGGCGGCCTTCAGCTGCGGGATGGACGCCGAGATGTTCGGCAGCTTGACGATGTTGGCGGCGGGGGTCTTGGCCAGCTCGCCCAGCTCGGCGAGCGCGTCCGGGATGCGCTGGTCCTCGTTCAGGTACTCCGGGAAGTGGGCGATGATGCGCCCGGCCAGCGAGATGTCCCGGGTGGTCACGGGCACACCGGCCTGCGAGGCGTACGTCTGGATCACCGGCAGGAACGAATGCGTCGCCAGGGCCGGGGCCTCGTCTGTGTAGGTGTAGATGATGGTCGAGTCAGTCACCGGGTGCTCCGCTCCACGTCTGCAACATTGCTCGACATCAAGATATCTCGTGAACGCGGTCGGCTCGACAGGGGTCCCGGCCGGAAATGCCGCCGCCGACGTCCACGGGCTGCCGGCGGCGGGGGCCGCTCGGTGGGGCCCGGAATTCTGTCGCCCCCGCGTGGCGGCCACGCGGGGGCGGTGGGTCAGGAGGTCGGGGCGACGAGCGTGTGCTCGGTTCCCAGCCGTGTGGCGCCGGTGTCGGTGTACATCGTGGTCTCCCCGTCGGACCAGCGGACGACGAGGTCGTCGGTGCGGCCGTTTCCGGTGTAGTCGCCGGTTGTCATGACCGTGTCGTGCGTCCACAGCCCGTTGGGGTTCAGGATGCGCTGTTCCTTGCCGAGGCCCGAGGTGGTGGTGCCGACGTAGTTGTCGAGCTCACCGTCGGTCCAGCGCACCATGAGGTCCCACTTCTCATTGCCGGAGAACTCGCCGCTGGTCAGGAGCGTGGCGTCCTTCCAGGTGCCATTGCGGTCCTTGAGCTTGTGCTCCTGGCCGAACGTGCCGGCGCTGACGTTGGTGTAGAGGGTCACTTCCCCGTCGACCCAGCGCACGACCAGGTCGGTGACGTACTGCGAGGCGGCGAAGCGCCCCGCGGAGATCTGGATCGCGTTCTTCCAGGTGTCGTTCGGCTTGATCATCTGAGTTCCGGCCCGGTTCAGGCCCTTGCTGCCGACGTCGCCGTACAGCGTCACCTCGCCGTCCACCCAGCGGACCAGCAGGTCGAACTGGTTGGACCCGGTGAAGTCGCCCGCGGTGATGGCCCCGGCGTTCTGCCAGGTGCCGTTGGGGGCCATCAGCTGCCGCTCGGTGTCGTAGCCGCCGTGTCCGTTGCCGGGGTAGAGCGTGACCTCCCCGTCGGTCCAGACCACGATCATGTCGCTGTGGCCGGTCTGCCGGAAATCTCCCGAGGCCAGCAGCTTGGCGTGCTGCCAGGTGGGCGCCGGGCCGGGCAGCCGGGCGTCGCCCGACGGCTGGTACGGCGGCCGGGTGCCGACCGCCCGGTGGGCGGCGGCGTCGTCGAACAGGTCCTGGGCGTCCTTGCCGTAGACCGGGGCGTACGTCACCCAGTCGTCGTTGGCATCGTTGCCGCCGCCGTTGTATCCGCCGGTGTTGCCGATGACCTTGCCGGTGCCGGTGGTGCTGTCGTAGTCCTCGATCCAGGGTCCGCCGGAGACGCCGCCGTAGAAGCCCTTGCAGGTCATGCGCATCTGCCGGAAGCCCGGCAGCTGGGACGTGCTGACGGGGCAGCGTACCGGCACGTGGTCGGGGTTGACGCTGTCCGAGCTGGGATAGCCGATGACCGTGACGTTGTGCTGGTAGCCGCTGGTGGTGGTGAAGGTGAGGGCGCCCGTGACGTCCTCCACCCTGCCCTTGGCGTTGGCGTCGACCTGGGCGAAGGACAGGTCCAGGTCGGAGGTCGCCTTCTTGGTGTTCTTCTCGTAGCGCGGGTCCAGGTACACGTGGGACACCGGGAAGACGCCGTAGGGCTGGTCGGTGGCGGACCTGCCGATGCGGTAGTGCGGGACGAAGATGCGGTGGGCGGCCTTGTTCATGCCGATGCCGCAGTGTCCGGCGGTCAGGACGATGTCCTTGGCGGCCGTGTGCACGACGCTTCCCGTGCAGTACGTGCTCTTGCCGCCCAGCGGTGTGCCGTCGAAGAAGAAGGTGCCCACCATCGGGTGGCCGGGGAAGTGCTCCGGCTCGGGCGTGCCGGCCGGTGGCGGCCGGTGTCCGGCAGCGGCCCCCGCGGCGATGCCGTGCATGGGCGCCGCCGAGGCCGGAGCGGGGGCCGGTGCGGAGTCGACCGGGACCGCGTGGTCCATGCGGTCCGCCGTCCAGTACGTCTCCTCCTCGCTCAGGCCCGGCCCGTCCGAGGGGGCGGCGCCGGGGGTGCCGGTCGGGCGTGCCGAGGTGGTGGGGGTACGGGTCGGCGATGACGTGGTGGTGGGGGTGCGGGTCGGTGATGACGGAGTGCCGGTCGGTGATGGCGAGACGCTGGGGGAGCCGGTCGGCGCGGGGGTGGCCGGCGGTGACGGGGTCCCGCCCGCGGCCGATGCCGGTCCGGCGCCGAGTACGCCCGTGCACAGGCCCAGTGCGAGGGCCGGGATCCATCTGTGTCTGGAACGCAACGCGAAGTCTTTCCCTCTTGTAGGAGGCCGAACGGCGAGTGGCCGAATCTTCCGTAACCGCACACCAGTTCGACTTGAAGATCGATAGCATACTGCCGAGTAACTACTGACATCACGTCATATGACAGACAGGCGAGGCGATGGACCGACTCCGTAGGGCCGCGTGGGCGGCGCTCCCGCTGCTCCTGCCCCTCCTGGCGGCCGGGCCGGCCTCGGCCTCCCCGCCGGCGCCGGCCCTCACGCTCGGCGGCGTCCGGACGGTGGACCCCGGCGACACCCTGACGGTCGACGCCAAGGACGGGCAGGCCGGGTACGGCGAAACCGTCACCTCGCCGGTGTTCGTCAAGCCCGGGAAACTGCGCATGATGGCACCGCTGCTGACCACCACGGTCACCATCGGCTGCGAGGCCCGGCCCGGCACGTACGCGGTCGTGCTGAACGGTGCCGGTGACGTGCGCCCCTCCGAGCACCCGTTCCGCTGGGCGCGGGTCCGGGTCGAACCGGCCGACGAGGCCGCACGCCGCGCCTGCCGCGACAAGGTGGAGAAGATGCCGCCGCCGGCACGGGAGGAACGCTGGGCCGCGGGCGACACCTGGCCCCAGTCGGAGTGGGACGTGCGGACGTTCCGGGCCGGCAGCCGTGTCACCATCACCGACAACGACGACGAGGGCATGGACGGCTCCATCACCCTCACGTCCCGTGCGTTCGGCGACCGGCCCGTCCTGCGGGGCGCCAAGGCCGTCCTGACCGCCACCACCACCCTCAAGTGCGACGTGCCCTCCGGCCTCTACGTCGTCCACCGGCACCAGGCGGACCAGAAGGGCCCCGACAAGGTGTGGGCGCGGCTGCGCCTGACCTCCGCCGCGCACGGCACGGCCTGCCCTGCCCGGCAGGCGGCGGCGCACTCCTCCGCGGCCCCCCGCACCACGGTGATCGCGTGGACCGCGGGCGGCGTGCTCCTCGCCGTCGCGGCGGGCGCGGCGTTCCTCCGGCGGGCCCGTTCCCGCCGCGCGTCGCACCCCGCCTGAGTCCCCGTCACCGCCCCGGCCGGCGACCTGCTGACCGGGGCCCGCACCCCTACCGAGCCGACGGTGCCCCCACCACCTCGTCCCCGCTGCGCTGCTGCGGGATCACCACCGCCTCCTGCTGGAGGGAGACCGTGCGGGCGGGGGCGGGGATGCTGATGCCCTCCGCGCGGTAGCGGCGGTGCAGGCGCTTGATGAACTCGTGCTTGATGCGGTATTGGTCGCTGAACTCGCCGACCCCGAGAATCACCGTGAAGCCGATCCGCGAGTCCCCGAAGGTGTGGAAGCGGATCGCGGGTTCGTGGTCCGGGACGGCGCCGGTGATCTCGGCCATGGTCTCGGCGATCACCTCGGTCGTGACGCGCTCGACGTGGTCCAGGTCGCTGTCGTAGCTCACGCCCACCTGCACCAGGATCGTCAACTTCTGTTCGGGACGCGTGAAGTTGGTCATGTTGGTCTTCGCCAGCTGGCCGTTGGGGATGACCACCAGGTTGTTGGACAGCTGGCGGACCGTCGTCTGGCGCCAGTTGATGTCCACCACATAGCCCTCCTCGCCGCTGGTCAGCCGGATGTAGTCGCCCGGCTGAACGGTCTTGGAGGCGAGGATGTGGACGCCCGCGAAGAGGTTGGCGAGGGTGTCCTGGAGGGCGAGGGCGACCGCCAGACCACCGACGCCGAGGGCGGTGAGCAGCGGGGCTATGGAGATCCCGAGCGTCTGCAGCACCACCAGGAAGCCGATCGCCAGAACCAGTACCCGGGTGATGTTGACGAAGATGGTGGCCGAGCCCGCGACTCCCGAGCGGCTCTGGGTCACCGTGCGGACCAGGCCCGCGATCACCCGGGCCGCCGACAGGGTCACCACGAAGATCAGCCACACCTGGAGGATCTGGTTGACGTGGTGCTGAACGGTTCTGGTCAGCGGCAGCACCGCTGCGGCCGACGCCGCCCCGCTCGCGATCGCCGCCCACGGGACGACGGAGCGCAGCGCGTCCACGATGACGTCGTCACCGCTCCACTTCGTCCGCTTGGCGTGCTTGGCGAGCCAGCGCAGCAGCATGCGGGACAGGAAGGCCAGCAGCACGCCCGCGGCCAGGGCGATGCCGGCCAGGACGAGGTCGTCCAGGGTCAGCGCGCGGTTCACCGGTCACCTCCGGGGCGCACATCTGCTGCGGAGGGCCCGCTGTGAAGTCTCGTCACGTTGTCACCTGCTCGGTATCCGGAATGTGCGTTCGCGCCGCCGGCCGGGTCGTCGGCGGTCGGCGCGAACGTTCATCCTGCCGTATCCGGAACACCAGTTCGTACCCGGAGCGGTGCTGTGGAGGCGCTGTTCAGACGATTCCCTCCGCGAGTTCGGCCTGGTCGCGGTCGCTGCCGTAGGCGGCGGTGGCGGGCGTGCCGTACACCCGGCGGGCGACGTACCACCAGACGCTGGCCAGGAGCAGGACCACGGCGAGTGCCACGGCCGCGTAGTTCATCGTGTCGACGGTGACCGGCGAGGACTGCGGCAGGCAGAACAGGACCGTCACGCAGGCCACCCAGACCACCGCGATCCAGCCGACCGGCCTGCTCCACCGGCCCAGGTTCCAGGGGCCCGGCCGGAACCGGTCGCCCGCGCGCAGCCGCAGCAGGACGGGGATGGCGTAAGCGGGCGTGATGCCGATGACGTTGATGGCGGTGACCGCGCCGTACGCCGTCGCCGAGTACAGGGACGGCAGGGCGAGGAGGCCCGCGACGACGACCGACAGCCACACGGCGGCGACCGGGGTCTGGGTGCGGCTGCTGACCTTGCGCCACAGGTGCGAG
Source organism: Streptomyces sp. NPDC107581 (assembly GCF_055657175.1). NCBI lineage: Bacteria > Bacillati > Actinomycetota > Actinomycetes > Kitasatosporales > Streptomycetaceae > Streptomyces > Streptomyces sp. NPDC107581. The sequence goes on along the minus strand of NZ_JBVKBH010000002.1, from coordinate 349,767 downwards.
CCGGGCAGGGCGCCGTCCCGGCTGAACGCGAACACCATGCGGCTGGCCGCGGCGACCTCGGCGTTCCCGCAGAACAGCTGAGCGACGATCACCACGAGCAGCAGCGCGCAGGCTCCGTCGGTGCCGAGGCCGTCGAGCAGGATCTGCGCGGGCGGCACGCCGGTGCCGGTGGTGCGCGTGGCGTCGTAGTCCTGGATGGCGAAGGTCAGCCCGGCGAGCAGTGCGAAGCCCGCGATCCACGACACCCAGATGGACCGTACGATGCCCTTCGCCGCCGACACCGAGGCATTGGACGTCTCCTCGGACAGGTGCGCGGAGGCGTCGTAGCCGGAGAAGGTGTACTGCGCGAGGAGCAGGCCGATCGCGGCCACGTAGAGCTGGTTGTGCCAGCCGGTCTCGTTGACGAACTTCGTGAACACGAAGGACGCCGACTGGTGGTGGTCGGGGACGACGGCGAGCGTGCCGACGATGAGCGCGACGCCCGCCAGGTGCCACCACACGCTGACCGAGTTGAGCACGCTGACCAGGCGGACACCGAACAGGTTCAGGGCGGCGTGCAGCAGCAGGATGACGCAGAAGATCAGCATGGTCCTGCCGGGGGTGGGCTCGAAGCCCCACCGAAGGTTGGCGAAGGCGCCGGTGAACAGGGCGGCGCCGTAGTCGATGCCGGCGATCGCGCCGAGCAGACCGAGCAGATTCAGCCAGCCCGTGTACCAGCCCCAGCGCCGGCCGCCGAGCCGGTCGGCCATGTAGTACAGGGCGCCGGAGGTCGGGTAGGCGCTGGTGACCTCGGCCAGCGCGAGGCCGACGCACAGCACGAACAGGCCGACGCCGGCCCAGCCCCACAGCATCACGGCGGGCCCGCCGGCACCCAGGCCGAAGCCGTACAGGGTCATGCAGCCGGACAGGATCGAGATCACCGAGAAGCTGATCGCGAAGTTGCCGAAGCCGCCCATGCGCCGGGCCAGTACGGGGCGGTAGCCGAGTTCCCGCAGCCGCTGCTCCTCGTCGTGCGGCGGGCGGGCGGCGGAGGACGACGGACCCGGGCCGGGGAAGGACGACGGATCGGGGGCGGCGGGGGGTGACGGATCGGGGGTGGGCAACGACGACGACTCGGGGGTCGGGGAGGGTGACGGACGCGGCGTGGGGGAGCGCGACGGATCGGGGGCGGGGGACATGCGGAAACCTCCAGGGGGTGAGGAGAGGGCGGGGGGACGTCAGGGGCGGGGGTCGGAGTCCTCGGCCGCGGCGCGACAGCGGTCCCTGGCCTGCAGGAAGATCTCCACGGCGCGGGTCCGGTCCGGGGTGCGGTACATCCAGGGCGGGGGAGTGACGTACGGGCCGATCGCGTCGAACACCCGGGCCGCGTCCGGGAACCGGAGGGCACCCCACAGGGCATGGGCGAGGTGGTTGAGGTCCAGCAAGGAGCGTTCGGCCCCGGGCGCGTGCTCGAACCAGGCGTGCAGCGCCCGCTGCGCCTCGCGGCTCGCGTCCTCCGCGACCCAGTGCAGGTCGAGCGCCGCCTGGTGCCCGCCGACGCGCCGGTAGCGCTCGACCCGCACGTACAGCGGCAGCAGGTGCAGCGCCGAAGCCGGCGGCGCCGTGGCCGCCGCCCACTGCGCATAGCCGGCTGCCTCGGCCAGCCGGTCCGAGGGATCGATCGCGTACAGGAACTGCAGCATGCGGTGGTGCGCCTCGCGGTTGTGCGGGTCACGCCGGCCGGCCTCGGCCAGCAGCCCCCACGGTCCCGGCGGCAGCACGGGCTCGGGCGGCGCCGCCCGGTGCTCCTCCCAGCGCTGCTCCGGATCGAGCTGGGCCAGCGCCAGCAGGCACACCCAGGGCACGGGATCCTGCGGGGCGGCCTCGGTGACGCACTGGGCGGCGTCCCACGCCTCGATCCACAACTCGTGTGTACGGCGGTGCCGCTCGCGCCGCGCCCGCAGGGCCCGCTCCACGCCGACCCGGGCGTGCATCACCGCGGCCGGCACGCTGTGCGGCTCCTCGGCGCGCCAGGCCCGCACCACGTCGGTACCGGCCGCGGCGGCCGCGAGGACCTGGGTGCGCTGGGTCCACTGCCACCAGCTGGGGGTGTCCGCGAGCAGGGTGCGCATCGCCATCCAGCGCCCGGTGCGCAGATCCTGGAGGGCGGAGCGCAGCGCGCCGTCGTGACCGGCCGGGTCGTAGGAGGCGCGGGCTCCTTCTCTGGCCATCAGCCGCCCGCCCCGGTCCGCGAGCGGACGGGCAGGGTGGCGGGGTGATGCGGCAACAGCCCTCCTCTGGGCCTCGGCTGAGGGTTACGTGCGGGACGGCGGTCACTATAGGGGCGACGGTCGGACCTCGTCATGGTCATCAACCGACCGACCCTGATGGGTAGTTGAAGTCTCGCCGGATCTACGGCAGTACCATCGGCGGACGGATGCCCCGGTCGTCGACGGACGCGTGACCAGGCTGTCGGGGGACGGACGGCCAGGCTGTCGGGCGGCGGGCGACCAGGCTGTCGGGGGATGGACGGCCAGGTTGTCGGGGGCGGACGAGTGGGCTGTCGGGAGACGGATGCCCAGGCTGTCGGGGGCGGTCGAGCGGGCGACGGCTTGACGACCGGGCGGTGGCGGCTGGACGACCGGGCCGTCGGCGGTCGGATGGCCGAGTCGCCGGTGGACGTGCGCCGTGCGTCGGTGGGCGCATGACCGGGCTGTCGGACGGTGGGGGACCGGGCTGTCGGCCGACAGGCGCCCGGGCTTCGGCGGACCCACGACCGGGGCCGTCGGCTGTGATGCTTGACGTCGGTCGTGGGGCGGCGGCAGGCTGGTCGCGATGATCTTCCAAGGGGTTGGCCGAGCGAGCGGGAGGATGCGATGACGGGGCCGGTGCTCGCCGTCGACCAGGGCACCTCCGGGACCAAGGCCCTGGTGGTCTGCCCCGAACGCGGTGTCCTCGGCACCGGGTTCGCCGCCGTACGGCCCCGCCACCTGCCCGGCGGGCGCGTCGAGGTCGACCCGGCCGAGCTGTACGCCTCGGTCCTGGACGCCGGTGAGCGTGCTCTTGCCGAGGCCGGCGAGGACGTCGTGGCCATGGGCCTGGCCAACCAGGGCGAGACCGTCCTCGCCTGGGACCCGGGCAGCGGTCGCCCGCTGACCGACGCGCTCGTCTGGCAGGACCGGCGCGCCGAAACCGTCTGCGCCGAACTCGCGCCGCATGCCGAGGAGTTACGGCAGCTGACCGGACTTCCCCTGGACCCGTACTTCGCCGCTCCCAAGATGGCCTGGATCCGCCGGAACCTCACCCGCGAGGGCGTCGTCACCACCACCGACGTCTGGCTGGTCCACCGGCTCACGGGCGCCTTCGTCACCGACGCGGCCACCGCCGGCCGCACCCAGCTCCTCGACCTCGACCGCGCTCAGTGGTCGCCGTGGGCACTGGAGGCCTACGGGCTGTCGGACGAGCGGCTTCCACGGGTGGTCGCGAACGCCCAACCCGTGGGCACCACCACGGCGTTCGGCTCCGAGATCCCGCTCACGGGACTCGCGGTCGACCAGCAGGCCGCCCTGCTCGCCCAGCGCATCACCGGGCCCGGCGGCGCCAAGTGCACCTACGGCACGGGCGCGTTCCTGCTCGCCCACACCGGCGGCACACCCAGGCGCGGCACCTCCGGCCTGGTCAGCTGCGTCGCCTGGCAGCTCGGCGGCGACACCGGCTACTGCCTGGACGGACAGGTCTACACGGCCGCCTCCGCCGTGCGCTGGCTCACCGACCTCGGTGTCCTCTCCTCGGCGGCCGACCTCGACCGGGTCGGCGGCGCCGTCCCCGACAGCGGCGGTGTCACCTTCGTTCCCGCCCTCGCCGGGCTCGCCGCGCCCTGGTGGCGTGGCGACCTGCGCGGCTCCCTGACCGGGCTCGGCCTCGACACCGGACCCGGGCATGTGGTGCGCGCCCTGTGCGAGGGCCTGGCGGCGCAGGTCGTCGAGCTGGCGGAGGCGGCCGCGGCCGACCTCGGCACCCCGTTCGACGCGCTGCGCGTCGACGGCGGCCTGACCCGTTCCGCCCTCCTGATGCAGACCCAGGCCGACCTCCTGCAACGCCCCGTCGAGGTCTCCGCGCTGCCCGATGCGACCGCGCTCGGCGCCGCCGCCCTCGCCCGGCTCGGCGCCGACCCCGCGCTGGGCGTGCACGACGCCCTGCCCGACTGGAAGCCCGCCGCCGTGTACGAACCCCGCATCCCCGCCGGCCAGGCCGCCGAACGCCTCGCCGGCTTCCGCACCGCGGTCGCCGCGCTGCTCGGCTCATGACGGTCACCGCAGGGGGGCCGCTGCCCGTGCAGCCCTACGACGTGACGGTCACCGCAGGGGGGCCGCTGCCCGTGCAGCCCTACGACGTGACGGTCACCGCCGAGGGGCCGCTACCCACGCGGACCTACGACGTGACGGTCGTCGGCGCCGGGGTCGTCGGCTGCGCCGTCGCCCGGGAGCTCGCCCGCCACCCGCGCCTGCGCATCGCCCTGGTGGAGGCCCAGGACGACGTCGGCCAGGGCACCTCCAAGGCCAACACCGCGATCCTGCACACCGGTTTCGACGCCACCCCGGGCTCCCTGGAGGCCCGGCTGGTCCGCGAGGGCTCCCGGCGGCTGGCCGCGTACGCCGTCGAGTCCGGCATCCCCGTCGAAGAGGTCGGCGCCCTGCTCGTCGCCTGGGACGAGGACCAGCTGGCCGCCCTGCCGCGCCTGGCCGAGAAGGCCGGGCGCAACGACTGCCCGGACACCCGGCTGCTCGGCGCCGCCGAGCTGTACGCGCGCGAGCCGCACCTCGGCCTCGGCGCGCTCGGTGCCCTCCACGTACCCGGCGAGAGCATCATCTGCCCCTGGACCACGACCCTGGCGTACGCCACCCAGGCGGTCCGCGCGGGCGTCGACCTGCATCTGAACACCGAGGTGCACGGGATGAAGCGGGGCGCGGACGGCCACCGCCTGACCACCTCCAGGGGCACCCTGCGCACCCGCTGGCTGGTCAACGCGGCCGGCCTGCACGCCGACACCCTCGACCGGGCGCTCGGCCACGAGGACTTCACCGTCACCCCGCGCCGCGGCCAGCTCCTCGTCCACGACAAGCTCGCCCGCCGCCTCGTGAGGCACATTCTGCTCCCCGTCCCGACCGCCCTCGGCAAGGGCGTCCTGGTCGCCCCCACCGTGCACGGCAACGTCCTGCTCGGCCCCACCGCCGAGGACCTGGACGACAAGCGGGCCACCGGCTCCACGGCCGAGGGCATCGCCCTGCTGCGGGACAAGGGCGGCCGCATCCTGCCCGCCCTCCTGGACGAGGAGGTCACCGCCGTCTACGCCGGGCTGCGCGCGGCCACCGAGCACGAGGACTACCGCATCACCGCCCACCCCGAGCAGGCGTACGTCACCGTCGGCGGCATCCGCTCCACCGGTCTGACCGCGTCCATGGCCATCGCCGCGCATGTCGTGGGCCTGCTGGCCGACGCCGGGCTCGACCCGGGCCCGGCACGGGAACCGGACCCCGTGCGCATGCCCGACCTCGGAGAGTCCTTCCCGCGCCCGTACCAGCGGCCAGAACTCATCGCCGCCGACCCGGAGTACGGCACCCTCGTCTGCCACTGCGAGCGCGTCTCCCGGGGCGAGATCCGCGACGCCTTCGCCAGTACGATCCCGCCGCGCTCCCTGGACGGCCTGCGCCGCCGCACCCGGGCCCGCGCGGGCCGTTGCCAGGGCTTCTACTGCGGGGCGGCGGTACGGCAGCTGTTCGAGGAGGCCGGCTCGTGACCGTGCCACCCCCGGTACGCAGGGTCGACGTCCTCGTCGTCGGCGCCGGTCCCGCCGGACTCGCGGTCGCGGCGCGCCTGGCCGCCGCCGGTGCGGGCAGCGTCGAGGTGCTGGAACGGGAGGCACAGCCCGGCGGAGTGCCACGGCACTGCGCGCACGGCGGCTTCGGTAGCTGGGTGCACCCGATGACCGGCCCCGGGTACGCCCGTGTGCTCGCCGAGGGCGCCACGGGCGCCGGAGCCGTGCTGCGCACCGGTGTGACGGTCCTGGACTGGGCGGGCCCGCGCACGCTCACGACGGTCGGCCCGCAGGGCCTGGAGACGATCGACGCCGCGGCCGTCGTCCTGGCCACCGGCTCCCGGGAACGCCCCCGCGCGGCCCGGCTGGTGCCCGGCACCCGGCCCGCCGGTGTCTGCACCACCGGCGAACTCCAGCAGGCGGTGCACCTGTTCGGACAGTCGATCGGCACCCGGGCGGTGGTGGTCGGTGCGCAGGGGGTGTCGTACGCGGCCGCCGACACCGTGCGGGCCGCCGGGGCCGAGGTCGTCGCCCTGGTCACGGAAGAGCAGCGCGCAGGCACGGGTCGCGCCCGCGCCCAGTGGGCCCGCCTGCGGCACGGCATCCCGCTCCTCACCGACGCCACGGTCACCGAGGTCCTCGGCCACGGCCGCGTGTCCGGGGTCCGCGTCCGTCACCGCGACGGCCGTACGGCCACCCTGGCCTGCGACACGGTCGTCTTCAGCGGCGACTTCGTCCCCGACGACGAACTCGCCCGCCGGGCCGGCATCGCACTGGACACGAGCCCGCACACCTCGCGTCCGGGTGTCTTCGCGGCCGGCGCCGTGCTGCGCCCCGGGCAGCGCGCCAGGGCGGCGGCCTGGGACGGGGCGGAGACGGGCGGTGCGGTGCTTCAGTGGCTGGCGGGAGAGGAGTGGCCTCGCCGGCCGGGCTCCTGAGCGAAGAGGCGTGCCCCGGGGGGCCTGGCACCAGGCCGAGCGGCGCCGGACGGGGGGCGGTCGGCCGAGGTCCACGGTGCTTGGCGCGGTCGGCGGGGATCCACAGTGCTTGGCGCGATCGGCCGAGATCCATGGTGCTCGTCCCGGTCGGCCGTGATGCACGGTGCTCGGCTCAGCCGGCCGAGGTCCACGGTGCTTGGTTCAGCCGGCCGGGATCTATGGTGCGGGGAGCGGTCGGCCGAGATCTGCGGTGCGCGGCGCGGGCGGGAGAGGTCTACGGTGCCTGGCCCGGTCTGCCGTCGTGCCCGGTGCTTGGCTCAGCCGGCCGAGGGCCACCGTGCTCGGCGCGGTCGGCCGAGATCCGCGGTGCTCGGCCCGGCCTGCCGTGGTGTACGGCGACCGTGGTGCATGGTTGACCCTGGTGCACGGCGACCGGCTAAGCGCGACTCACAGGTCCGTGTAGGACCCGTGCCGCCCCGCACCCCCGGCGAAGCGGGCCGCGCCCTCCAGCCCCTCCGCCAGCACCTCCATGCCGTACCGGAGTTCGCCCCGCATCGCGCCCTCCTCGTCCAGCCCCTCCTGGTCCAGCACCGAGGCACGGTCGCCGCGCAGACAGGCCTGCGGGAAGCGGGCGATGGACGCGGCCAGCTCCTCGGCCTCGGCGCGGGCGCGGCCGGTGGGGACGAGGCGGTTGGCGAGGCCGATGTCGTAGGCCTCGCGGGCCGGGACCGGGCGGCCGGTCAGGATCATGTCCATGGCCCGGCTGGTGCCGATCAGCCGGGGCAGCCGTACCGTGCCGCCGTCGATCAGCGGAACGCCCCAGCGGCGGCAGAACACCCCGAACACGGCGTCCTCCTCGGCGACGCGGAGATCGCACCACAGGGCCAGTTCCAGGCCGCCCGCCACGGCGTGGCCGGCGACGGCCGCGACGACCGGTTTGGACAGCCGCATCCGGGTCGGGCCCATCGGGCCGTCGCCGTCCCCGGCGACCCGGTTGCCGCGCTCGCCGCCCGCCGCCTTCAGGTCGGCGCCCGCGCAGAACGTGCCGCCCTCGCCCCAGAGCACCGCCGCACGGGCGTTCTCATCGGCTTCGAACTCCCGGAACGCACCGGCGAGTTCGACGGCTGTCGGGCCGTCCACCGCATTGCGGACCTCGGGTCGGGACAGGACGATCGTGGTGACGTGTTCCTTGCGTTCCACGCGGACCGGCACGGCAGGTGCTCCTTCTGGGGGTGCGGCTCGGAGGGCCACTGTGCCTCAGATGACCTTCAGTCGCACCAGGGCCCCCAGCGTCAGCGCCCCCGGCACCAGCGGCACCCACACCGTGATGATCCGGTAGGCGAGCACCACTGCGGTGGCCACCGCCACCGGGCCGCCCGCCGCCACCAGCGCCACGATCAGTGCCGCCTCCACGGAGCCCAGTCCGCCCGGTGTGGGCACCAGCGCCACCGCGACCGTCGCGGCCAGGTACGCCAGGGCCATGTGCGCCGGCGGCACCGGCAGCCCCAGCGCCTGGCCCACCGCCACCAGACCGGCGGCCTGGAGTGCCGGGAAGGCGAGCGAGCCGCCCCACAGCGCGAGCGCACGGGCCGGACGCGTGTGCACCGAGCGGGCCTCGCCCAGGGCGGTGCGGACGAAGCGGAGCACGGGCGTGCGCAGGCGTCGTACGAGGGCCAGCGCGGCCACCGCGACCGCCAGTACCGCGCCCGCGACGGACAGCAGAGGTCCGACGGCCCCGGAAGGGATCAGGCTGCCGAGCCGCAGCGCGTCGGGGAAGGCGAGCAGCAGCGCGGCCAGCAGGCTCAGCCGGCCGACGGACTCGGCGAGCAGATACAGCGCGAGCGCGGCGGAGGAGCGGGCGAGCGGCACCCCGCACACGGTCATGAACCGCAGGTTGACCGCGCCGGCGCCCAGCCCGGTCGGCAGCAGATGGTTGGCCGAGCCCGCCGCGAACTGGGTGGCCAGCAGCCGCCACCGGGGCAGCGGCTGGACGACGGCGCCCTGCCGGGTGAAGGCCGCCGCCACCCAGGTCAGACAGGTGGCGCCAGCCGCCGCCAGCAGCCAGGGCCACGAGGCGGTCCGCAGATGACCGAAGCCCTCGACGAGCACGGACCGGTGCTGCACCGCGACGAGCGCGACGAGCAGCAGCGGAAGCAGGCACAGGATCTGCCGCACGGGGATGCGCCGGGCGAGCCGGGAGAGGCGTCCCTGGCGGAAGTCGGGGAGGTGTACCGCTGTCACACTGCGAGAGGTTTTCCGCACCGCGCCAACGGCGGGTTGCCGAATCGCGGACGGCGCCTTACGGACGGGCAGCGGATGAGAGGGGGAAGTCATGGAGGCCTTCGGGTGCGGGGACGCCGGTGGGGGTGAAAAGGCGCGGACATTGACCTCAACGAAGCTTGAGGTCCTACGTTCTCTCCCATGAGCATGGAGACCACCGCATGGACGCAGCTGCACAGCGTGATGACCGCGCAGCAGGAACGCCGTCCCTTCGCCCGCGCCACGCTGCGCCGCATCGCCGCCTTCGCCCGTCCGCATCGCGCCGGCATCGTCCGCTTCGTACTGCTCGGGGTGGTGACGGCACTGCTCGCCGTGGCCACGCCCGTGCTCGCCGGCCGCGTCGTCGACGCGATCGTGGCGGGCCGGGACTCCGGGACGGTCGTCCGCCTCTCGCTGCTCATCGCGCTGGTCGCCCTCGCGGAGGCGGGGCTCGGCGTCCTCGGCCGGCGCCTGTCGTCGACGCTCGGGGAGGGACTCATCCTCGACCTGCGCACGGCCGTGTTCGATCATGTCCAGCGCATGCCCGTCGCGTTCTTCACACGTACTCGTACGGGAGCGCTGGTCAGCCGTCTCAACAATGATGTGATCGGCGCCCAGCGGGCGTTCGCGAACACGCTCTCGGGTGTGGTGACCAACCTGGTGACCTTGCTGCTCACGCTCGTGGTCATGCTCACCCTGTCCTGGCAGATCACCCTGCTCGCGCTGGTGCTGCTGCCGGTGTTCGTGCTGCCCGCCCGCCGCATGGGCAGCCGGATGGCCCGTATGCAGCGGGAGGCGGCGGCGCTCAACGCGGCCATGGGCACCCGGATGACCGAGCGCTTCTCGGCGCCCGGCGCCACCCTGGTCAAGCTGTTCGGCCGCCCGGAGGAGGAGTCGGCGGAGTTCGCGGCCCGCGCCGCCCGGGTCCGCGACATCGGGGTGCGCACCGCGACGGCCCAGTCGGTGTTCATCACCGCCCTCACCCTGGTCTCGGCCCTCGCCCTGGCCCTCGTCTACGGGCTCGGCGGCTGGTTCGCGCTGCACGGCACCCTGGAAGCGGGAGCGGTCGTCTCCCTCGCGCTGCTGCTGACCCGGCTCTACGCCCCGCTCACCGCGCTCGCCGGGGCCCGCGTGGAGGTGATGAGCGCACTGGTCAGCTTCGAGCGGGTCTTCGAGGTGCTCGATCTGAAGCCGCTCATCGAGGAGAAGCCGGACGCCGTCGAGCTGCCCGAGGGGCCGGTCGCCGTCGAGTTCGACAACGTCGGCTTCGCCTATCCGTCCGCCGACCAGGTGTCCCTGGCCTCCCTGGAGGAGGTCGCCGCCCTCGACACCCGCGGCGGCGCCGAGGTGCTGCACGGCATCTCCTTCCGCGCGGAGCCCGGCCGGACCGTCGCCCTGGTCGGCTCCTCCGGCGCAGGCAAGTCCACCATCGCGCAGCTGCTGCCGCGCCTGTACGACGTGCAGGCCGGCGCCGTCCGCATCGGCGGGACCGACGTCCGCGACCTGACCGCCGCCTCCCTGCGCGCCACCCTCGGCATGGTCACCCAGGACGGGCACCTCTTCCACGACACGGTCCGCGCCAACCTGCTGCTCGCCCGCCCGTCCGCCGCGGACGAGGAGCTGTGGGACGCCCTCGGCCGCGCCCGTCTCGCCGAGGTCGTGCGGTCCCTGCCCGACGGCCTGGACACGGTGGTCGGCGAGCGTGGTTACCGGCTCTCCGGAGGCGAGCGCCAGCGCATGACCATCGCCCGGCTGCTGCTGGCCCGCCAGCGCGTGGTCATCCTCGACGAGGCCACCGCCCACCTGGACAACACCTCCGAGGCGGCCGTCCAGGAGGCGCTCGCGGAGGCCCTGGAGGGCCGTACCGCCGTGGTGATCGCCCACCGGCTGTCCACCGTCCGGGCCGCCGACCAGATCCTGGTCGTGGAGGCCGGCCGGATCGTGGAGCGCGGCACCCACGAGGAACTCCTCGCGGCGGACGGACGGTACGCCGAGCTGCACCGCACCCAGTTCGCCCAGCGGGACGACGAGGTGCCCGCGGTCTGAGAAGCGGGGGGTGGGCCGCCGCGGGGTTGCTGCCCACCCCCTTGACGCCAGTGGTCCGGACCTTTAACTTCACGCCTTAATCAAAGACTTCCGGAGGCACGCGACACCCTGTCGTCACGCCCGTGCCGGCCTGCCTCCGTCCCCCCACGCGAAAGGCCGCCCCGCATGGCCAGACCACTTCCCGCAGCCGTCTCCCTAGCCGCCCTGTCCCTCGCCACCGGCCTGCTCACCGCCTTCCCGGCCCACGCGGCCACGGGCGCCATCACCGGCCTCGCCGGCAAGTGCCTCGACGTCGCCGGCGCAAGTTCCGCAGACGGAGCAGCCGTTCAGCTCTACGACTGCAACGGCACCGCCGCCCAGCAGTGGACCGTCGGCAGCGACGGCACCGTCCGCGCCCTCGGCAAGTGTCTCGACGTCACCGGTAACTCCACCGCCGACGGCGCCGAGGCGCAGCTGTGGTCCTGCACCGGCGGGCCGAACCAGAAGTGGACCGTCACCGCCGCCCACGACATCGTCAACCCCCAGGCGGACAAGTGCCTGGACGTCACCGACGACTCCTCGGCCAACGGCGCCCGCGCCCAGATCTGGAGCTGCAGCGGCGGCGCCAACCAGAAGTGGAACGCGCCCGCCGACGGCGGCGGCACCCCGTCCGCCCCGATGGCCGTGGCGCCGTACCTCTACAACGGCTGGGGCAGCCCGCCGAACCCGAGCACGATCACCCAGGCCACCGGCGTCAGATGGTTCACGCTCGCCTTCGTGCTCAGCAACGGCCACTGCAACCCCCAGTGGGACGGCAGCCGCCCGCTGACCGGCGGGGCGGACCAGCAGACCGTGAACACGGTGCGGGCGAACGGCGGTGACGTGATCCCCTCCTTCGGCGGCTACAGCGGCAACAAGCTGGAGAGCTCCTGCTCCAGCGCGGGCGAACTCGCCGCCGCCTACCAGAAGGTGATCAACGCCTACGGACTGAAGGCGATCGACATCGACATCGAGGCCGACGCCTACAGCAACCCCACCGTGCAGCAGCGCACCGTGGACGCGCTCAGGACCGTGAAGGCGAACAACCCCGGAATCAAGGTGTACATCACCATCGGCACCGGGCAGAGCGGCCCCGACACCGGTCTCATCGACCGGGCCGCCTCCTCCGGACTGACCGTCGACGCCTGGGCGATCATGCCGTTCGACTTCGGCGGCGCCGGACAGAACATGGGCAACCTCACCACGCAGGCCGCCGAAGGCCTGAAGAACGCGCTGAAGAACGCCTACCACTACAGCGACGACCAGGCCTACCGGGACATGGGCATCTCGTCCATGAACGGCATCACCGACAACAACGAGACCGTCACGGTGAACGACTTCCGGACCATCCTGGCCTACGCCCAGCAGCACCACCTGGCCCGGCTCACCTTCTGGTCCGCCAACCGCGACCGCCCCTGCACCGGCGGCCCCGCCGACAGCTGCTCCGGTGTCTCCCAGTCCGCCTGGGACTACACCCGCGTCTTCGCCGGCTACACCGGCTGACCTCCGTCCGCTAGGAGACACCGTGCTTCCCCTCACCCGCCGTCGCAGATCGACGGCCGTCGCACTGGTCGCCATGGCGGCCGCGTCCCTGCTCACCGCCGCACCCGCGCATGCCGCGGCCGCCCCGGCCACCGCCCTGCCGACCGGCTTCGCCACCGTCATGAACGCCGCGAGCGGCAGATGCCTGGACGCCAAGGCCGCCGGCACCGCCAATGGCACCGTCGTACAGCAGTACACCTGCAACAACACCACCGCCCAGCAGTGGAACTTCACCGCGACCGGCGACGGCTACGTCCGCATCGGCACCGCCAACAGCACCGGCCAGGTCGTGGACGTCGCCGACGTCTCCACCGCCGACAACGCCCCGGTCCACCTGTGGAGTTACGGAGGCGGCGGCAATCAGCAGTGGCTGCCCGTGGACGACGGCGGCGGCGCCTTCCACTTCGTCAACCGGGGCAGCGGCAAGTGCCTGGACGACCCGGGCGCCTCGCTCGCGGACAGCGTCCAGTTCGTTCAGTACACCTGCAACGGCACCGCCGCCCAGCGCTTCCAGGTGGTCCCCGTGAACCAGTCCACCAGCGACCCCGACCTCGGCCCGAACGTCGTCGTCTTCGACCCGTCGATGCCGTCCTCGGCCATCCAGAGCAGGCTGGACACGATCTTCAAGCAGCAGGAGACCAACCAGTTCGGCTCCCAGCGCTACGCCGTGCTGTTCAAGCCCGGCGCCTACGGCGCGGACGTCAACGTCGGCTTCTACACCCAGGTCGCGGGCCTCGGACTGACCCCCGACGCCGTCTCGGTCAACGGCGCGGTGCACGCGGAGGCGGACTGGTTCCAGGGCAACGCCACGCAGAACTTCTGGCGCGGCGCCGAGAACCTGTCGGTCAACCCCGCCGGCGGCAGCGACCGCTGGGCGGTCTCCCAGGCGGCGCCGTACCGGCGGATGCACCTGCGCGGCAGCCTCGCCCTGGACGACGGCGGCTGGTCCAGTGGCGGCTACCTGGCCGACAGCAAGGTCGACGGACAGGTGAACTCCGGCACCCAGCAGCAGTGGCTGACCCGCAACTCACAGCTGGGCAGCTGGACCGGCTCCAACTGGAACATGGTCTTCGTCGGCAGCCAGGGCGTCCCGGCCACCAGCTTCCCCAACCCCCCGTACACGACGGTCGCCCAGAGCCCGGTCAGCCGCGAGAAGCCGTTCCTGTACGTCGACGGCAACGGCGCCTACCAGGTGTTCGTGCCGTCGGTCCGGTCCGGCTCCACGGCGACCAGCTGGGCCGGTGGCAGCCCGGCCGGCAGCTCGCTGTCCCTGGACACCTTCTTCATCGTCAAGCCGGGCGCGAGCGCGGCCCAGATCAACGCCGCGCTCGCCGCGGGCAAGAACCTCCTGGTCACCCCAGGTGTCTACCACCTGGACCAGACCCTGAAGGTGACCCGCCCCGACACCGTCGTCCTCGGGCTCGGCCTCGCCACCCTCGTCCCGGACAACGGCATCACCGCGATGAGCGTCGCCGACGTCGACGGCGTGAAGATCGCGGGCCTGCTCCTCGATGCCGGCACCACCAGCTCCAAGACCCTGCTGGAGGTCGGGCCGGCCGGCTCCGCCGCCTCCCACGCCGCCGACCCGACGTCCCTGCACGACGTCTACGTCCGCGTCGGCGGCGCCGGCGTCGGCAAGGCGGGCACCGGCATCGTCGTCAACAGCAGCAACGTCATCGGCGACCACATGTGGATCTGGCGCGCCGACCACGGCAGCGGCGTCGGCTGGACCAGCAACACCGCCGACACCGGGCTCACGGTCAACGGCACGGACGTGACCATGTACGGCCTGTTCGTGGAGCACTTCCAGAAGTACCAGGTGATCTGGAACGGCAACGGCGGCCGCACCTACTTCTTCCAGAACGAGATGCCCTACGACCCGCCGAACCAGTCGGCCTGGATGAACGGCTCCACCCAGGGCTACGCCGCCTACAAGGTCGCCGACTCCGTCACCAGCCACCAGGCCTACGGCCTCGGCAGCTACTGCTACTTCAACGTCAACCCCGGCGTGACCGCCGCGCACGCCATCGAGGCTCCGAACAGCGCGAACGTCCGCTTCACCAGCATGGTGACCGTCTCCCTCGGCGGCACCGGCACGATCAGCCACGTCGTCAACACCACGGGAGGGCCCTCGAACCCGGCCACCAACGTGGCGAACCTCGTCAGCTATCCCTGACCGGTCCGAAGGGCGGGGACACACAGCGCCCCCGGAGCGCACCCCCGCCCTTCGACACGGTGTCTGACCAGCGAAGATCCCCCGCACATGCCGAGGCCGCCGGGACAGGAGCAGACTGGACCGAGGAGAACGGGAGGGCCGCAGGTGACCGGTCTGCTGTGGGAGTACGACGGATACGACCCCGCGGAGGAACGCCTGCGGGAGTCCCTGTGCACCCTGGGCAACGGCCGCTTCGCCACCCGCGGCGCACTGCCCGAGTGCACCGCGGACGCCGTGCACTACCCCGGCACCTACGCGGCCGGCTGCTACAACCGGCTCGCCTCCGAGGTCGCCGGGCGCCGGGTCGAGAACGAGGACATGGTCAACCTCCCCGACTGGCTGCCGCTCCGCTTCCGCCTGGCCGGGCGGGACTGGCTCACCCCCGACACCGCCACGGTCACCGAACACCATCTGGCCCTCCACCTGGACCCCGGTGTCCTGGAGCGCCGCACCCGCTACCGGCTCGGCACGAAGAGCACGCTCCTCGTCCGGCAGCTCCGCCTCGTCCACATGGCCGATCCCCACCTCGCCGCCCTGCGCACCGACTTCACCACCGAAGGCGCCGGTGCCCGGCTGGACGTCGAGGCCGCCCTCGACGGGAGCGTCACCAACGCCGGGGTGGCCCGCTACCGGGACCTGGACGGCCGCCATCTCACCCAGGTCGAGACGGGCGGCCGCGCACCCGGCACGGCATGGCTGCGCTGCCGTACCCGCACCTCCGGCATCGAGGTCGGGCTCGCCTCGCGGCTCACCGCCGACGAACCGGTCTCGGACGCCCACGAGCCGCAGCGGGCCGTGCAGCGCCTGCGGCTCACCCTGTCCCCGGGCCGCACGGCCACCGTCGACAAGACCGTCGCCCTGCACACCTCCCACGACCCCGCCATCAGCGACCCGCTGTGCGCGGCCGTCCAGCGGGTCGCCGACGCGCCAAGCTTCGACGACCTGCTGACCTCGCACATCACGGCCTGGGAGCAGCTGTGGCGGCGGGCCGAACTCGACGTCCCCGGCGAACCGGGCCGCATCCTGCGCCTGCACCTCTTCCACGTGCTGCAGACCCTCTCCCCGCACACCGCGGACCTCGACGTCGGCGTGCCCGCACGCGGACTGCACGGCGAGGCGTACCGGGGGCACGTCTTCTGGGACGAGCTGTTCGTCCTGCCCTACCTGAGCCTCCATCTGCCCGAGGTCTCCCGCGCCCTGCTGCGCTACCGCCACCGGCGCCTGGACACGGCCCTGCACGCGGCCCGCGAGACCGGCCGGCGCGGCGCCCTCTACCCGTGGCAGAGCGGCAGTGACGGCCGGGAGGAAACCCAGGAGCTGCACCTCAATCCCCGCTCGGGTCGCTGGCTGGCGGACCACTCCCGGCTGCAGCGGCACGTCGGCTCGGCGGTGGCGTACAACGTGTGGCAGTACTGCGAGGCCAGCGGGGACACCGACTTCCTGCACACGGAGGGCGCCGAGATGGTCCTCCAGATCGCCCGCTTCTGGGCCGACTCGGCCGTCTACGACAGCCACCTCGGCCGGCACCGGATCCGGGGCGTGGTCGGCCCCGACGAGTACCACGACGCCTACCCCGACGCGCCCGAACCGGGCCTGGACGACAACGCGTACACCAACGTCACCGCCGCCTGGGTGCTCACCCGGGCCCTGGAGCTGCTGGGCCGGCTGCCCGAGCCGCGCCGCCGCGAGATCACCGAGGGCACCGGCCTGGAGCAGGACGAACTCACCCGCTGGGAGGAGGTCTCCCGCACTCTGCACGTACCCTTCCACGAAGGCGTGATCAGCCAGTTCGAGGGCTACGGCGACCTCGCCGAGCTGGACTGGGACGGTTACCGCAAGCGGTACGAGGACATCCGGCGCCTGGACCGGATCCTGGAGGCGGAGGGCGACACCGTCAACCGCTACCAGGCGTCGAAGCAGGCCGACGTCCTGATGCTCGGCTATCTGTTCTCCCCCTCCGAACTCCGCGCGCTCTTCGCACAGTTGGGCCACCG
Source organism: Streptomyces sp. NPDC107581 (assembly GCF_055657175.1). Classification (NCBI taxonomy): domain Bacteria; kingdom Bacillati; phylum Actinomycetota; class Actinomycetes; order Kitasatosporales; family Streptomycetaceae; genus Streptomyces; species Streptomyces sp. NPDC107581. Next base: position 332,961 of record NZ_JBVKBH010000002.1, on the reverse strand, counting down.
GCTGGACGACGAGACATGGACGGCGACGGTCGACTACTACCTGCACCGCACCTCGCACGGCTCCACCCTCAGCGGCCTGGTGCACGGCTGGATCCTGGCCCGCGCCCGCCGCACCGACGCCTGGGGCTTCGTGCAGGAGGCCCTGCGCGGCGACATCGCCGACGTACAGGGCGGCACCACCGGCGAGGGCATCCACCTCGGCGCCATGGCCGGCACGCTCGACCTGGTCCAGCGCTGCCTCACCGGCCTGGAGACCCGCGACGGACTGCTGTGGCTCGACCCGGTCCCGCTGCCGGAACTCTCCTCCTACGGCTTCTCCCTGCGCTACCAGGGCCACTGGGGCGTACACCTGCGCCTGCGCCACGGCCAGCTGGTGGCCGCCGTACCGGCCTCCTCCGGCCGCGCACCCATCGACATCCGGCTGCCCGACCGGGTGGTCCGGATCGGGCCGGGGGAGCGGGTACGGATGCTTCTGCCGGACTGAGCGACGTCGCGAACGTCTCGACGCGGGGCGTCCCCTGGGCCGAGGATGCTGCTCACGCGGGCGTCGGAGTTCGTACGGAAGCGGGGCCGGGGAGATGCGGGAGATGCTGCGCGCACTTGCGGTGGACGACGAGGAACCCGCGCTCGCAGAGCTGCTGTACCTCCTGGGCGAGGACCCGCGGATCGGCACCGTCGTGCCCGCCCCGGACGCCACCGAGGCACTGCGCCTGCTCGAACGGGCCATGGCGGCAGGGCCGGACGGCCCCGAGGCCGTCGACGTCGTCTTCCTCGACATCAACATGCCCGGCCTCGGCGGCCTGGGCCTCGCGGAACTGCTCGGCGGCTTCGCGGCCCCGCCGCTGATCGTCTTCGTCACCGCCCATGAGGACTTCGCCCTGCGGGCGTTCGACCTCAAGGCCGTGGACTACCTCCTCAAGCCCCTGCGCAGAGAACGCTTCGCGGAGGCCGTACGACGCGTCGCCGAACTGACCCGGGCCGGGCAGGGCCCGGCCCGCCCCCCGGTCGACCAGGTCCCCGTGGAACTCGGCGGGGTGACACGCTTCGTCCCCATCGCCGACATCACCTGGGTCGAGGCGCAGGGCGACTACGCGCGCCTGCACACCCCGCACGGCAGCCACCTGGTGCGGATCCCGCTCTCCACGCTGGAGGAGCAGTGGCGCTCGCGCGGGTTCGTACGCATCCACCGCAGCCGTCTGGTGGCCCTCGGCCGCATCGAGGAACTGCGCCTGGACGGCGGCAACCTGACGGTCAGGATCGGCGACCGGATCCTCGCCGTGAGCCGCCGCAACGCCCGGGAGCTGCGCGACCTGCTGGCCCGACGGGCCCGGGGCGCGGTCGGCGGACCGCGGTGACCCGGCAGGCATGCCGGGGCGAGCGCACCGTGGCCGGGCCGAGCGTGTGCCGAACCCGGTCCGGCGTCTACCTGACCGGCGGCCCGCTGCGTACACTCACCGCAACAAGGTGATCACCGCGGCCTCCGGGAGTGCGTCATGGGTGCGGAATCCGTCCCGCGCAGGGAGGTGGTCACCGGACGGCCCCGCACCGATCGCGGCGCTCTTCCCCGCCCTCGGACCGGCCGCGGCGGCCTTCCCCGGCCCCGCACCGGCCGCGGTGGCCCTCCCGGACCCCTCCCGTCGAACCTGCCCGGAACCCGCTCCGGCACCCCGGCCGAGGACACCGCCGTCACCACGCTGATGCGCCGTCAGCTGCGGGCGGCCCTGGCGGCGGCCGCCCTGCTCGTGGCCTCGCTGGGGCTGCTCCCCGTGCTCCTGCGACTGCTTCCGCTCGCGGACACCCGGCCGGGACTCCCGCTCGCCGTGTGGCTCCTGCTGGGCGTGGCACCGTATCCGGTGCTGCTGTGCACGGGCGCCTGGTACGTCCGCCGTGCCGAGCGCAACGAGGGTGACGTGACCGCGCGTTGAACCAGACGTACTCCATCGCCGGCGTGTCGGCCGTGGTCCTCGCCACGGTGCTCGTCGGCGCGCTGGGCCTGCGCATCTCCCGGACCACCTCCGACTTCTATGTCGCCTCGCGCAGCGTGCCGCCGCGGCTCAACGCGTTCGCCGTCAGCGGCGAGTACCTGTCCGCCGCCTCCTTCCTCGGCATCGCAGGGCTCGTTCTCGCCCAGGGCGCGGACATGCTGTGGTTCCCGATCGGCTACACCGCCGGCTTCCTGGTCCTGCTGGCCTTCGTCGCCGCTCCGCTGCGCCGCTCGGGCGCCTACACCCTGCCGGACTTCGCCGAGGCGCGGCTGGAGTCCCGGTCCGTCCGGCGGATCGCCGGCGTCCTCGTCGTCGGCGTCGGCTGGCTCTATCTGCTGCCCCAGCTGCGCGGCGCCGGACTGACCCTCCGGCTGCTCACCGGGGCGCCCGGCTGGTTCGGCGGTCTGGTCGTCGCGGTGGTGGTCACCGTGGCGGTGGCCGCCGGAGGCATGCGCAGCATCACCTTCGTCCAGGCGTTCCAGTACTGGCTGAAACTCACCGCCCTGCTGGTGCCCGCCGTGTTCCTGCTGCTCGCCTGGCGCTCCGACCACACCCCGGCCCCGGCCTGGGACGAACGGCCGGTCTTCCAGCGCTCCACCCCGGTACGCGTGGACCGGCCGCTCATCCTCACCCTGCTGGAGCCGGTGCGCGTCACCGCGAGCGGCACTGTCGACGGACGGGAGCGGCACGGTGCCCCGCTCACCCTCGACGCGGGCACCCACCGGATCGGGGCCGACACCACCCTGCGCTTCCCGTCCGGCGCCCGTGTGCCCCTGCCCGGCGAGGGCGGCGCCGACGCGACCCCGTCGAGCTGGGCGAAACCGCTGTCGGCCGACCGCCAACAGCACGGCCTCTACGCCACCTACGGGCTGATCCTCGCCACCTTCCTCGGCACCATGGGCCTGCCGCACGTGGTGGTCCGCTTCTACACCAATCCCGACGGTCGCGCCGCCCGCCGCACCACCGTCGTCGTCCTGGGCCTGCTGAGCGCCTTCTACCTGCTGATCCCGCTCTACGGCGTCCTCGGCCGGCTCTACGCGCCCGACCTGCTGCTGACCGGCGACACCGATGCGGCGGTCCTCGTCCTGCCGCAGCGGCTGCTCGGCGGAGCCGGCGGCGACCTGCTGGGCGCCCTCGTCGCGGGCGGCGCCTGCGCGGCGTTCCTGTCCACCGTCTCCGGGCTCACCATGTCCGTCGCCGGTGTGCTCGCCCAGGACGTGCTGCCGACCCTGGGCATCCGGCACTTCCGGCTGGCGACGCTGCCGGCGATCGCGGTGCCGACCGCCGCCAACGCCGTGGTCGGCAACCTGCCCGTCGCCGACGCGGTGGGGCTGGCCTTCGCCGTGTCCGCCTCCTCGTTCTGCCCGCTGCTCGTCCTCGGCATCTGGTGGCGCGGACTGACCCCGCCCGGCGCGGTCGCCGGACTGCTCCTCGGCGGCGGCTCCGCGCTCACCGCGGTGACGGCGACCATCGCCGGCGCGGCCCGCTCCGGCCCGCTGCACACCCTGCTGGCCTGGCCCGCCGTCTGGTCGGTGCCCGTGGGGTTCGCCGCGATGGTGCTGATCTCCCTGGCCACCCGCGACCGCGTCCCGGCGAGCACCGCCGCCACCATGGCCCGGCTCCATCTGCCCGAGGCACTGACCGGCCACCCTGGACCGGCCGCGCCGTGAGGGGCCGCGCGGTGAGCGGCCGCGCCGTGACGGACCGCGCCGTGAGCGATTGCGCGGTGACCGGTGGTCCTGCTCTGACCGGTCCCGCCATGAGCGGTCATGCCCTGGCCTGCGGCGCCGTGACCCGTCATGCCCTGGCCAGCGGCGTAGTGACCGGTCATGCCCTGCCCGGTCATGGCGTGTTCGGTCATGCCCTGCCCGGTCATGGCGTGTTCGGTCATGGCGTGCCCGCAACAGTCGCCATGGGCGGCGCCCGTCCGGAGCGGCCCGTATGAGCGCTCTCGGCACCGTCGTCCTCGCTGTCGCCGGCCTCGCGCTGTTCGCTCTCGGCGCCGCCCTCGGCCATGCAGGTGCCCGCCGCCAGCAGGAGAACCCGGCCGGCTCCGGCACCCCCGTCGAACGGGCCACCTTCCACACCCTGCACACGGCCTCGCTCGCCGCACCGCCCCTGCGCGCCGGCCTGACGCCCGACACCGCCCGCAAGGCGGCCAAGCGGCTGCGTCCGCTGCTCGGCACGGTCGCCCTCGCCCTCACCGACGAGGAGTCCGTGCTCGCCTGGGACGGCGCCGGCGACCACCACCGCGAGGAGGCCGAGGCACAGCTCGCGCACGCCGTCCGCGTCGGCCGCACCCAGACCTTCGCGCTGTCCTGCGGCTACGACACCTGTCCCGTGCGGTGGGGGGTCGTGGCACCGCTGAGCGTCGACGGCCGGGTCCCCGGCACGCTGGCCGCGTTCGGCGGCGCGGAGTCCGCCGTCATGCTCCGGGCCGCCGAGGAAGTGGCCCGCTGGGTCTCCGTCCAGCTCGAACTCGTCGACCTGGACCGGGCCCGCTCCAGTGTGATCGAGGCCGAGATCAGGGCCCTGCGCGCGCAGATCTCCCCGCACTTCGTCTACAACTCACTCGCCAGCATCGCCTCGTTCGTCCGCACCGACCCCGAGCGGGCCCGTGAACTCCTGCTGGAGTTCGCCGACTTCACCCGCTACTCGTTCCGCCGCGGCGGCGACTTCACCACCCTGGCCGAGGAACTGCGCTCCATCGAGCAGTACCTGGAACTCGCCCGGGCCCGCTTCGGCAGACGCCTCGAAGTGACCCTGCGGATCGCCCCCGAGGTGCTGCCCGTCACCCTGCCGTTCCTCTGTCTGCAACCCCTCGTCGAGAACGCGCTCAAACACGGCCTGGAGGAGTCGGCGGACCGCCGGCGCATCACGATCGTCGCCGACGACGAGGGCACCGAGGCCCGGGTGGTCATCGAGGACAACGGCGTGGGCATGGACCCGCAGCGGCTGCGCGACATCCTGCGCGGCAGGGGCGGCCCGTCCGTCGGCATCGGCCTGAGCAACGTCGACATGCGACTGCGCCAGGTGTACGGCGACGACCACGGCCTGGTCATCGAGACCGGCGTGGGCGCCGGCACGAAGATCACGGTACGCGTCCCGAAGTTCCGCCCCGGCATCCGCCCGGAACCGCCGCTGCCGTGACGGCTTCCGCCCGGAACCGCCACTGCCGTGACGGCCTCCGCCCGGCGCGCGCTACCGCCGTGACGGCTTCCGCCCGGCGCGCGCCTCCGCCGTGACGGCTTCCGCCCGGCGCCGTCTTCGCAGTGATGGCCTCCGCCCGGCGCCCGCCACCGCCATGACGGCTCCCTCCTGGACGGCCAGCCGCTGCCGCCATGACGGCCCCCGCCCGGACGGCCGGCCGCTGCCGTAGGTCCCGAGATCCCGCGTGGGGCGGTGCCGGTGGAGACTGCGACGTGCGGGCCGGCGATGGACCCTGCCCGCCACCGTGTTCTGCCGCCCGGTCGGCCACGCGGCCGTCAGGCGAGCAGTTCGCACGCCTCCTGCCACATCTCGGCGACCACTTGGCCCGCGGGTTTCTCGGTGGCCAGAGCGGCGCTCTGGCCGGCCCAGTGGTTGGCGCGGTCCATGCCCGCCGCGTCGCCCCGCCGCCACTGGCCGACGAGCCGCAGCTGATCGGGGAAGAGGGCGGGAGGCGGCGCGCCCGGCTCGGTCCACGCCCGGAGGTAGGGGGTGGACACGGCTCTGGCCAGGCGGCCGGAGTAGGCGCGGGTGGCCATCGTGGCGTCCGGCGCCAGACCGTTCAGCGAGGCCTTCCACTCCGGAGCGGTGCCGGCTTCCGGGCAGCGCAGCAGAGCGGTTCCCACCTGCACCGCGCTGGCTCCCAGGGCGAGCGCCGCGGCGACTCCGCGTCCGTCGGCGACACCTCCGGCGGCCACGATCGGCACCTGCAGATGATCGGCGAACCAGGGCAGCAGAGCGAACAGCCCGACGTCGGTGTGCTCGGCCTCCTCCTGGCGGAAGCTGCCCCGATGCCCCCCTGCCTCCATTCCCTGGGCCACGACCGCGTCCGCGCCGGCGTCCTGGGCGGCACGTGCCTCATCGAGGGTGGTGGCACACGCGAACCAGGCGATGCCCTGGTCGTGCAGTCGGCGTACGTATGCCGGTTCGAAGAGGCCCATGATGGAGGAGACCACCGCCGGGCGGGCCGCGAGTATGGCTTCGCACTGCTCCTGGAAGACCGGCCGCTCGGCTGCAGCGACCGGGCCCGGAGTGCCGAATCGGCCGAGGAAGGTCCGGGCATCGTCTTCCCGACGCTGTCGCTCCGCCGGGTCGGAGCCGGTCCGCTCCGGAATCCAGACGTTCAGCTGGAAGACGCCGGAAGAGCGTGACCTGAACTGTTCTGCCCAGGCCGCGATGCGATCCGGAGTGTCCAGCAGTACTCCGGCGGCACCCATGCCTCCGGCCTGGGCCACCGCCACGGCAAGTTCCGGAGGGCAGGATCCCGCCATCGGCGCCTGCACGATCGGGAGTCGCAGCCCGAACCTGTCACAGAAGCTGCGAGCTCTTTGCCGTCCTGTCATCGCCGAACTCCTTGTCGCGATGCGGGCCGACTCCGATCGCCGCGCCGTCCCTGGACACGCGGTGATGACGGCCGATGGACCTGGCCGCCGTTTCCCCGGGCAGCCCAGGATGCCTTTCAGCGAGTCTCACACACGCGGTCGGTTCTTTCGCGCCGGCCCGGGACCGGCGGACCCTGTTCCGTACGGCGTCCGACGGCCGGAGTGAAAGGGGCCCGGAGGGGAGCGGGCGGTTTCATGCGGCGCTGTCCTCGCGCGGGTGCTGTGCGGTCCGGTGGGGCGTGGAGAGCAGGCGCTCGCGCAGGCCGGGTTCGAGGGCCGCGTCCACGGCGGTGGCGGCCAGCGAGGCCGCGCCCTGCAGGACCGCCCGGTCGGCGGCGGCGGTGATCGCGAAGGCCGCGAACTCCGCCTGGTGCGGTACGGCGGGCAAGGAGGCCAGGCCGATCGCCGGGTGGATGGAGGGGATGACGTGGGAGATGTTGCCCATGTCGGTTGCGCCGGCCGCCCGGCGCACCAGTTCGGGGTCGAGCGGGGGGAACGTCCGCCCGTTGGCGACGGCGTTGGCGTGGTAGAGCGCCAGCAGGGCGGAGTCCTGGCGCAGTTCGGCGTAGGAGGGGTGGTAGCGGTCGATCTGCACCTCGGTGCCCGAGGCGAGTGCGCCGGCGTGGAAGCAGTTGTGGATCCGGGGCTCCAGCCGTTCCAGTTCGGCGAGGGTCGAGGCGCGGATCATGTACTCGGCGCTGAGGTCATGGGGGATGACATGGGGGGCGTCGCCGCCCTTGCGGACGATGCCGTGGACACGGGAGTCCGCGGGCAGCTGCTGGCGCAGCAGGCCGATGCCGGTCTGGGCGACGGTCAGGGCGTCCAGGGCGTTCAGGCCGTTCTCGGGGAACATCGAGGCGTGTGACTCACGGCCGGTGTAGGTGACGTCGATGTGTGTCATCGCGAGGGTCGTGACGTCGGCGACGTCCAGCGGCGCCGGGTGCGCCATCATCGCCGCGTGCACGCCCTCGAACGCCCCGCGCTCCATCATGAGGATCTTGCCGCCGCCCAGTTCCTGAGCCGGTGTGCCGATGACCTTCACCGTCATGCCCGTCTCGTCGGCGACCTTCGCGGCGGCCATGGCGGCGCCGGCCGACGTGGCGGCGATCACGTTGTGCCCGCAGGCGTGCCCGATCCCGGGCAGTGCGTCGTACTCGGCCACGAACGCCACCGTGAGGGGGCCCGTCCCGTACGACGCCACGAACGAGGTCGGCAGGTCGAACCCGCCCGCCTCGACCGAGAAACCCGCCTCGGCGAGCAGCTCGGTCAGCCACCGGGAGGCCTTCCACTCCTCGAAGCCCTGCTCGGGATGGGCGTGGATCTCGTGGCTGAGCCGCAGCAGTGCGGCCCTCGTCTCAGTGATCTTTTCGGCGATCCCCTGCTTGGCGTCCATGACGCACCTCTTTCAGGCCGTGAACATGCTGTTAACCGTTCAGTTTCCGTGAGAACATAATTGAACCGATCGGTTCATGCAATCGCATCCGGGACGATCCCGGTCCACGGAGGTCGTACCCTTGGGTGATGGAAGACGTGAGTGAGGGCGCCCGGCAGTCCCGGCACGAGCCCAGGCGCCGGGAGCTGCTGGACGCGGCCGTCGACTACGTGGTCGAGAACGGGCTCGACGGACTGTCCATCCGTCCGCTCGCCGCAAGCCTCGGTATCGGGCACCGGACGCTGCTCTACTACTTCGGGACCAAGGAGGACCTCGTCGCGGAGATCCTCGCCGAGTTCCGCTGCCGGGACCGTCACGTCATGGACGTGCAGACCGCCGTCCTGGCGGCGTCGGGGCCCGGCCGGGCGATCGAGGCGGTCTGGAAGGTCATGTCCGAGCCGGGTCTGCTGCCGTACTGGCGGTTCTTCTTCGAGGCGTACGGCCATGCCATCCGTGAACCGGAACGCCACCCGCGCTTCCTGGACGGCATCGTCAGTGACTGGCTCGGGGTGATCGAGCGGCACCTGGTCGGCGCGGGGTGCTCTCCGGAGCGCGCCGGACGGCTGGCCGCCATGGTCCTGGCGGCCTTCCGGGGGCTCGTCCTCGATCTGGTCGCCACCGGCGACCGGGACCGGACGACGGCCGCGGCAGCCGAACTGGCCGCCCTGGTCAAGACTTCTCTTGTGTGATCCGACCGGTTCATTCATGCCCCCCGCACCGCATCGCGTACCCGGACCAGCGGGCCGGGCACCCTCCTGTCCAGCTACATCGTCTGCAGCATGCACTTAAGATGAACTGATGCTCGAAGTCCGGCGACTCGTTCTCCTGCGCGACCTGGCGGTGCACGGCACGGTGACCGCGGTCGCCGAACTGCACGGCGTCACACCCTCCGCCGTCTCCCAGCAACTGCGGCTCCTGGAGGAGGAGACGCGCACCCGACTGCTGGAACGCACGGGCCGCCAGATCCATCTCACGGCCGCCGGTCACCGGCTGACCGAGGACACCGAGCGGGTGCTCGCCGCGCTCGAACAAGCCCGGATCCGGCTGAACACCGGGAGCGAGAACCCGTCCGGCCCCCTCCACCTCGGCTGCTTCCCCAGCGCCCTCGTGCCGCTGGCCGCCCCCCTCGGCGACGCGCTCCAGGGCGCACACCCGGCCCTGCGGCTGCACATCACCGAGGCCGAACCCGAGGCCGCCGTGCGGCTGTTGCTCCAGCGGCGCGTCGATCTCGCGCTGGTCTACCGCTACACCAATCTCGCCACACCCGCCCACGCCGGTGTCGAGACCCGGACCCTGAGGACCGATCCCCTGGTCGCCGTCCTGCGGCGTGATCACCCGGCGGCCGGCCCGGAGGAAGCACCGGTCGAGCTGCGCGAGCTGGCGGACACACCGTGGATCATCGCCCCCGCGCAGACCGCGTGCGGCGATGCCGTCCTGCAGGCCTGCCGATCAGCCGGTTTCACCCCGGAGGTACGGCACACCTGCACCGACTTCTCCGCCATGACCGCCCTTGCCGCAAGCGCCGGACACACGGTCCTCATCCCCCGTATGGCCACGCACCGGCTCCCGCCCACGCTGCTCACGCGACCGGTCACGGACCACACCCTGGCCCGCACGATCGAGGTCGTCGTGCGGCAGAACACCGCGCACGAATCCGCCATCGCCGCCTGCCTCGCGGCGCTCGACACCATCGTCCCCGGCAGCCCCGAATGAGCAGGCGGGCCAACGGGACATCGGCGGCCTCGGAATCCCGCTGACGGCACCGGCAGGAGGCCCGCCCCCTCCGCTTCAGCACCGAGTTGCCGCACCGAACGGATGCGAGAGGGTGAGGAGGGAGGTCCGCGAAGGGAGCTTGCGGTGACATCCGGCCCCGTCGACGATTCCGCGGTGCTGAACGCCTTGTTCGGCAATTCACCCCAGGGCCTGTTCGTCTTCGACGCGGAACGGAAGGTCGTGCGCTACAACCCCGCCGGACGGGGAGTGCGGGGACTGTCCGCCGAGGACATCGTGGGGCACGGCGTCGAGGAGTTCGCCCCCGGTCTGGAGCCGGATGCGCTCACGAGCCTGATCGACGAGGTGCTCGCCACCGGCGAGCCCCTGCGCGGCCGACTGGTCCGCGGACGCTCCCCGTCCGACCCGCGTCAGACGCTCGCGCTCGAAGCGTCCCTCTTTCCGCTGCACGGCCCGAGCGAGGGCGCGCCCGGCGTGGTGGGTGTGGTCGAGGACGTGACCGAGCGGCAGGCCGCGGCGGACCGACCCCTTCGGCGAAGCCGATCTCGACGTGGCCCGGCAAGCCGCCTCCACCGAGTCCGCGCATCTGGACAGCGCGCGCAGCTACCGGCGCGAGCACGCGATGGCCTCGACGTTGCAGTGCAGGCTCCAGCCGGGCAGGATCCCGCGGCTCTCGGCGGTCGACACCGCGTATGTGTACCTGCCCGAAAGCGCCGGTGGCGACTGGTTCGACGTCATTCCCCTCTCGGGCACCCGCGTCGCCCTCGCCGTCGGCGAGGTGGCCGGCCACGGCATCGAGGCGGCCGCCACCATGGGCCGGCTCCGCGTCGCCCTGCGCACCCTTGCCCTGCAGGACATGGAGACGGAGGAGCTGCTGACCCACCTCGACGAGGTCGCCGCGCAGCTCGCGCGCTCGTCGGCGTCCTCCACCGATCCCCATGTGGCGACCTGCGCGGTGACCGTCTACACCGCGGATCGCCCGCTACAAGATCCCGCGCGAACTGGTGGTGCGGGAGCGGCTCCCCCGCACGCCCTCCGGGAAGATCACCAAGCATGTGCTCAGGGCCGAGCTGACCGAGCGGCGGTGAGCGGCCGGCCGTCGGCAGTTCCACCGGCTGCGTACCGGTCTCACCGGCTGCGTACGAGGCTCACTGGCTCCGTACGAGGCTCACCGGCCCTTTGTGAGTTCAACCGGCTCCCGTATGAGTTCAACCGGTCCCCACACGAGTTCAACCGGCCCCCGTGCGACTTCCGCCGGCCCCTGTGCGCGCGATGCGGACGCGATGCGGCTAGGGTCGCGGCATGGCCGAGGAGCGGGTGCAGCAGGCGCGGAGGGGGCCGGGACGGCCACGGCAGGAACGCGTCACCGCGGCGGTGCTGGACGCCGTCGTGGAGTTGGTGGCGGAGAGCGGCATGGGCGCGTTGACCATGGACGCCGTCGCGGCCCGCGCCGGGGTCAGCAAGCCCGCGATGTACCGGCGCTGGCCCACCAAACAGGACCTCGTCATCGCCGCCACCGAATCACGGATCGGACCGCTGACGGTGCCCGACATGGGCGACTTCCGTGCCGAGCTGCGCGCGGTCCTGACGGCGCGCATGGAGGCGTACCGGCGGCCCGGCGTCGCCCGACTGCTCGCCGGGATGATCGGCTCCGCCGCCGAGGCCGGCGCGGAACCCGGTGCCTACCGCGCGTACACGGCGCGGGTGATGAGCGAGACACGGCATCTGCTGGAACGCGGTGTGGCGCGCGGTGACGTGCGGCCCGACGTCGACCTGGCGGACGCCGCGACGCTCGTGGCGGCATCGCTGGTCTTCCGCATGGTCGGTGAACACCGGATGCCGGACGAGGCACTCGTCGAGTCGATGGTGGACCTGATCGGCCGGGCGGTCGCCGCCCGGCCGTGACGAGCGGCTGATGCAGGCCGTCGCCGCCCGGCCGTGACTGGCGGCTGGTGCGGGCCGCCCTTCCGCCCGCCCTTCCTGCGTGCGGGCGGCAGGCAGCGGATCAAGTCGGCCTCTCCCGCCTGCCGTGCGGGCGGCAGGCAGCGGATCAAGTCGGCCTCTCCCGCCTGCGGGCGTCTGGTGCGGGCCGCCTCTCCCGCGTGCGGGCGGGCACTGCCCCCGGTCCGGCGCGCCCTCGGTATGCCCCGGGGGCCCTCCGGCATGCCCGGCGGGCGTGTGCGGCATGCCCGGCGCGCGTTGCGGCTCCGCAGGCTCCCCGGAAATCGACTCGCTCCAGCCTCTTGCCCCATCGCATCCCAATATCGATACTGCCGGTTACGTAATCAGCGTTCGCTGTAGGGAGGAAACCCGCATGCACGCCGTCGCGACCACACCCGCCGAGAACCCCGGGCCGGTACTGGACAAGCCCCTCATGCACTACGGGAGCCGCGTCCTGGAACGGCTCGCGCCCGGCGCCGAGCCGTCCGCATACACGCTGGTCGAGATCGATCCGCTCACCCCGCACTTCGGCGCGGTGCTCGGCGGAGTCGACCTGACCCGGCCGATCTCCGACGAACTCGCCGAGGAGCTGAGGCAGGCGCTGCTGGAGTGGAAGGTGGTCTTCTTCCGGAAGCAGACCGGCTTCACCGCCGACCACCAGCTCGCGCTGTCCGGCGTCTGGGGCCCGCCGGAGCCCAACCCGTTCTTCCCGAAGACCGGGACCGCCGGTGTCTCCCGGCTCGCCAAGGACGCGAAGGCCGCCGGCAACAAGAACATCTGGCACAGCGACCACTCCTTCATGGCCAACCCGGCGCTCGGCTCCGTCCTGCGCGCCGTGGAGGTGCCCGCCGCGGGCGGCGACACGATGTGGGCGGACATGGCCGCGGCCTACGACAACCTGCCCGCCGACCTGCGGGAGCGGATCGAGGACCTCACCGCGGTCCACGACTGGGAGCCCAGCTGGGGCGCCCTCATGAACGACGAGCAGAAGGCGGCCTTCCGTAAGGTGTGGCCGCAGGCCGAGCACCCGGTCGTGGTCCGCCATCCGCGCAGCGGCCGCAGGACCCTGTACGTCAACGAGCCGTTCACCACCCGCATCAAGGGCCTGTCCGAGGCGGACAGCCGCGAACTCCTCGACATCCTGGTGCTGCAGGCGCGCATCCCCGAGTACCAGGTCCGCTTCCACTGGGAGCCCGACTCGATCGCCGTCTGGGACAACATCGCCACCCAGCACTACGCGATCAACGACTACTACCCGCGGCGTCGCGTGATGGAGCGCATCGCCATCGCGGGAGTCCCGCTGTCCTGAACCGTGCCGGGCCCGCACCGCCGCAGCACACGGGTGCGGGCCGGGCCCGAGCGTCCCCAACGGCGGTCCGAGCGTCCCCAACGGCCGTCCGTGCGTAGCCCATGGCTGTCCGAGCGTCCCCAACGGCGGCCCACACGTCCCCAACGGCCTTACGGCGCAAGGCCGTCACCCCACTCGCACAGGAGCACCCATGACCGCGGCACCGACCGTGCCCCAACACTCCGCCGGGACCGCCCGGGCCACCGGCAGCAGGGCCCGCGCATGGACGGTGACCGTGCTGCTCGTGGTCTTCATGATGGTCAACTTCGCGGACAAGTCCGTCCTCGGTCTGGCAGCCGACGAGATCCGTGTGGACCTCCATCTGAGCGCCACTCAGTTCGGGCTCGCCAACAGCGCCTTCTTCCTGCTCTTCTCCGTCGCGGCGGTCGTCGTGGGGCTGGCGGCCGACCGGCTGTCGCCGAAGAAGCTGCTCCTCGTGATGGCCGTCCTGTGGTCCGTGGCCCAGGTCCCGGCCGCGATCGGCGGCGGCCTGGCCGTGCTGGTCGTCTCACGCGTCCTGCTCGGGACCGCGGAAGGGCCCGCGTTCCCCGTCGCCCAACAGGCCACCCTGGCCTGGTTCCCCGACGACCGGCGCAATCTGCCCGGCGCGCTGATCACGCTCGGTGTCACCCTCGGGGTGATCGTGTCCGCGCCCGGACTGTCGTGGGTGATCCAGCACCACGGGTGGCGGGCGGCCCTGTGGGTGCTCGCGGCCGCGGGGCTGGTGTGGGCCGTGGCCTGGGCCGCGCTCGGCGCCGACGGCAGACACGCCGCCGGGGCGGACCGCGCCGACCGGCCGGTCGAGGGGCGGGCGGATGCGCCGTACCGGAAGATCTTCGCCAGCCGCACCTGGATCGGTGCCACCCTCGCCTACTTCACGAGTTACTGGTCCGTGGCCCTGATGCTGGTCTGGCTGCCGTCCTACCTGCGCAACGCCCTGGGGTACTCGCCTCATGAGGCGGGCGCCGTCGTCGTCGCCCCCTGGACCATGGGCGCCCTCGTGCTGCTCGCCCAGGCCGGCATCACCGGGCGGCTGATGCGGCGTGGCGTCGGCAGCCGTCGTGCCCGCGGCTGGGTGGGCGGCTGGCTGCTCGCCCTCGGTGCCGCCTGCTGTCTGGCGCTGCCGCTCGCCGACGGTTCGACGGCGAAGACCGTCCTGGTCGCCCTCGGCTTCGGCCTCGGCGGCTCGTACGCGACGATCGCCGCGACCACCGTGGCCGAAATCGCCCCGCCGTCCCGCAGCGGTGGCGCACTGGGCGCCATGAACGCGGTGGTGACCGCGGCCGGCCTCGCCGCGCCCGCCGTCGTCGGCGCCCTGGTCGACGCCCAGGGCACCACCGGCTACCAGAGCTCCGTGCTGCTGTGCGGCCTGCTCCTGGCCGTCGGGGCCGCCGCGTCCTTCCTGCTCATCGACCCGGCCCGGGACATCGCCCGCCTGGGCGGCTGAACCGGTCCGACCGGACTTCGCTCGTCTGGGCGGCTGCACTGGTCCGACGGGGACTTCGCCCGCCGGAGCGGCTGCACCGGTCCGGCGCCTCCCCGCTCACGGACGAGGTGTTCGCCGGCGCCCTGGACGTCGTACGGCTGCCGGGCGAGGACGCCCCCCGGTTCCTGCGCGAGGCGACGGAGTGCGCCAACGGCGAGCTGCCTGTGGGAGAGAGCTTCTCCGGCGCCCCGTAAGAGGGCCTCCAGGGGATTTCTAGGGGATGGCCAGCTCGGCCCAGATGGTCTTTCCGGATGCCGTGTACCGCGTGCCCCAGCGCTGCGACATCTGGGCGACGAGGAACAGGCCTCGGCCTCCCTCGTCGTCCCGACGCGCTCGCCGCAGATGAGGCGCGGTGTGCGCGTTGTCGGAGACCTCGCACAGCAGGCAGCGGTCCCTGATCAGCCTCAGCATGACCGGCCCGGTGGCGTACCGGATGCTGTTGGTGACCAGCTCGCTCACCACCAGCGCGGCGGTGAACGACAGTTCGGACATGCCCCAGGCCTCCAACTGGCGCTCGGCGTCTGCGCGGGCGCGCGCCACCATGGCCGGATCGGGCGGCAGCTCCAGGTCCGCCACATGGTCGCCGTCCAGCCGCCGGGTGCGGACGAGCAGCAGCGTGGCATCGTCCGCCTGCGGTCCGGGCGGCAGGGCCGACAGCGCCCGGTCGCACAGTTCCTCCAGGGGGCATCGCTGCCAGGTGAGCACATGGGCGAGGCGGTCGATGCCGCTGTCGATGTCGGTGCGCCGGTCCTCCACGACACCGTCGGTGAAGAACGCCACCACGCTGCCGCTGGACAGGTTCAGGTCGACGTTCTCGTAGGGCAGGCCGCCCAGCCCCAGGGGCGGCCCCGGCGCCAGCGCGGACAAGGCCACCGAGCCGCTCGCGTCGGCCACGATCGGCGGGGGATGACCCGCGCTCGCCCAGACGCACCGGCCGCTGACCGGGTCGTAGATCGCGTACAGGCAGGTCACCCCGAGTGCCTCGTCGCTGAGCCCGTCATCCGCGTGGGACTCGGAGTCCTGCGCGACCAGGCCGTCCAGCCGGGTGAGCAGCTCGGCCGGGTCCAGGTCCAGCAGAGCCAGGGTCCGTACGGTGGCGCGCAACCGGCCCATGGTCGCGGCCGCGTGCACGCCGTGGCCCACCACGTCGCCCACGGTCAGGCCCACTCTGGCACCGGACAGCGGAATCAGGTCGAACCAGTCGCCGCCCACTCCCACACGGCTGTCGGCGGGCAGGTAGCGGTAGGCCACGTCGACCGCGCTCTGCTCGGGCAGGCGCTGTGGCAGCAGGCTTCGCTGCAGCACCAGGGCTGCCGCATGCTGGCTGGTGTAACGGCGGGCGTTGTCGATGCCGACGGCGGCCCGCTCGGCCAGTTCCACGGCCAGCGTCTGCTCCTCGGGCCCGAAAGGGTCGGGGTTGCTGCTGCGCCGGAAGGTGGCGAGGCCCAGGACCGCATCGCGGGTGAGCAGCGGGACGAAGAGGCAGGAGTGCGAGGCGGCCGGTCCCGACCCGGCCGGTGCCTCGGGCGCGGCGTCCACGACGGGGCGGCTGGTGGCCAGGCTCAGAGCCTGCGGTGACGAGGGCGGGTAGGAGACGGGACTGGTC
The DNA here is from genome assembly GCF_055657175.1 of Streptomyces sp. NPDC107581. Classification (NCBI taxonomy): domain Bacteria; kingdom Bacillati; phylum Actinomycetota; class Actinomycetes; order Kitasatosporales; family Streptomycetaceae; genus Streptomyces; species Streptomyces sp. NPDC107581. The sequence goes on along the minus strand of NZ_JBVKBH010000002.1, from coordinate 316,843 downwards.
CGGAACTCCTCCGGAGTCCGGCCGTGCATCCGCAGCAGGTTGTGACCCGGCGCCGAGCCCGTCGGCGGCTGCCGTCCCTCGATGACCGCCGGCGGCAGGTCCACCAGCACCTCGTCGGCCAGCTGCGGTACCGCCACGTCGGCAAGCTCCGCGGCCGTGCGACGCACGTCCAGCGAAGCACCGATCCGCTTTCCCGCCCGCACCAGCAGCGACAGCCGCTCCTGGGCGCGGTAGCGGTCGGTGATGTCCAGGGACTCCTCGAACAGGCCCAGCGGTTCCCCCCGGGCGTCCACCAGCCGGTGGTAGGAGCAGGACCAGACATGCTCGCGCACCGGGTCGGCGGGGGCACGCCCGCGATAGTGCATGCCCATGATCGGTTCCCCCGTCGACATCACGTGCTCCATGATCTGGTCTTCGTCCGGAGGGTGGTGGCGGGAGATGAATTCGCCTTCGGGAAAGAGATCCTCGGCCGGCCGGCCGATGTACTGGGCGATCCCCGCGAGCTCCAGATCGGTGGAGACGTTCCCCCAGACGACGCGCATGTCGGTGTCGAAGATCGTCAGGCCCACGTCGGACTCGGTCGCCAGCCCCTGCAGCATCGCCAGCTGCGCCTCCCAGCTGCGCAGCTCCTCCAGGTCGGCGGCGACCACGACGGTCGCGGCGACGCCCTGGTGCGTGAGCGGGCTGAACGTCACGGCCGCACGCAGGGTACGTCCGTCCCGGCAGCTGAGGTCCAGGACCGTGCTACGGGACTTGTGCGCCTGGCAGAGGGCGGACAGCCGCTGCCCGGGGGCCGCTGCCAGCAGCCGGGCGGCCGGCCGGCCGAGCACGTCCTCGGGTGCGTGTCCGAGGAGGCGCTGGGCCGAGGATCCCCACCCGGAAACGCGGCCTTCGGCGTCCAGTACGGCGGCGGCGGCCTTGGAGAGGTCGAGAGGACTATGGAAATCGACGTTGGCAGCATGCGGAAAACGATCCATGACACCGCTTCCCTCCGTACTCCCTCAGCATCCCGTGCCACACGACGGACGACAACCGCACGCGTGCCGGACACCGGCCGCACTACCGCACGAGTGCCGGACGCCGGCCACGCGGCCGCACGCGTGCCGGACGCCGACCGCGCAACCGCACGCGCGACGGTCACCTGCTCACCCAGGGCGACCGCCGACGCTCCGGTCGTTGCCATAGGGTTCCGGCGGACGAGGACGCGTGCCGGTGTCCGGCTGAGCCGCACGGCTGCGAGAGGCGGAGGAGAGACATGGACGCACAGGCCTGGGACGAGCGCTACCGCTCCGCGGAACGCGTGTGGTCGGCGGAGCCGAACGTGTGGGTGGTCCGGGAGGCGGCGGGCCTTGAGCCCGGGCGGGCGCTGGACCTGGCCGCGGGGGAGGGACGCAATGCCCGGTGGCTGGCGGACCGCGGCTGGCGCGTCGACGCGGTGGATGTCTCCCCGGTCGCCGTCGCCCGGATCAAGGACGCGGCAGCGGGGTCGGCGGTGCGGGCCTCGGTGGCCGACGTCACGCGGTACGACCCCGCCCCGGACACCTACGACCTCGTCCTGCTCTGCTACCTCCACCTGCCGCACCAGGACATGGCGGGGGTCCTGGAGCGCGCCGCACGCGCCGCCCGGCCCGGCGGCACTCTCCTGCTGGTCGGCCATGACCTCGACAACCTGGAACACGGCACCGGAGGCCCACAGGACCCCGGTGTGCTGTCCAGCGCGGAAAGGGTGCGCGCGGTGTGGGAGCAGTGGGCGGACATCGTCGTTGCCGAGGTGGCCCGCCGCCCTGTCGACGCAGCCGTCGCCCTCGACACGGTGGTCCGCGCGGTGAGGCGCTGAACGATGGTGGTCCGCGCGGTGAGGCGCTGAATGACGGTGGGTCGCGCGGTGAGGCGCTGAATGACGGTCGTCTGCGCGGTGAGGCGCTGAACGATGGTGGTCCGCGCGGTGAGCCGCTGAATGACGCAGGTCCGCGCGGTGAGCCGCCGAACGGCGGCCGTCCGCACCGTGAGGCGCTGCAGCAGGGCCGGGACTCGGGTGCCAGGTCGGTCAGGGCCGCGTCCGCCGGACAGGCCGTGGCTAGCCCATCCGGCGCAGGTCCACTCGTGCGGGCGGATACGCCGGGTGAGGGTGGCAGTTGCCGAGTCCACCGTGAGGCCGGCCCTCGGACCGTCGCCAGCCAGGGAGACCCAGATGCCGCAGAACGCCGGGGCCGAGCCCGCGGGGCCGTCCGTCCCACGGGCCGCCGGGGCCGAGCCCGCGCAGCGCTCCGTCCCGCAGACCGACGGGGCCAAGCCTGCCCAGCCGTCCGTCGCGCAGGCGAACGAGGCCGTCCTGCGCAGCCTTCCGTTCGACGACACGCGGGATCTGGACGATGCGCGGCGCGGCTTCCTGGGCACCGCCCGGGACAGCGCCGTCAAGGACGCCGAGGGGCGGACGGTGTGGGATCTCGCCGCCTACGGGTTCCTCGACCGGGACTGCCCGGCCACCGCGAACCCGAGCCTGTGGCGGCAGAGCCGGCTCTGCGCCGAGCACGGCCTGTTCGAGGTGACCGCGGGCGTCTACCAGGTGCGTGGGTTCGATCTGTCGAACATGACCATCGTGGAGGGCGAGCGAGGCGTCTTCATCATCGATCCGCTGATCTGCGCCGAAACCGCCTCCGCCGGCCTGGCCCTGTACCGGAGCCACCGAGGGGACCGCCCCGTGACCGGCGTGCTGTACACCCACAGTCACGTCGACCATTTCGGCGGTGTCCGTGGCGTGGCGACCGACGAGGACGTGGCCGGCGGGGTGCCCGTGCTGGCGCCGCACGGCTTCCTGCGGCACGCGGTCAGTGAGAACGTCTTCGCCGGCACGGCCATGAGCCGTCGTGCCGCCTACATGTACGGGGCCGCCCTGCCGGCGGGGGAGCGCGGCCGGATCGGTGCGGGCCTGGGGCAGACGACCTCTACCGGCGAGGTCGGCCTGATCCCGCCGACGGTGGACATCACGCACACCGGGCAGACGGAGACCGTCGACGGCATCCGCATGGTCTTCCAGCTCACGCCCGGCACCGAGGCTCCGGCGGAGCTGAACATCCACTTCCCGGACCATGCGGCGCTGTGCATGGCCGAGAACGCCACCCACAACCTGCACAACCTGCTGACGCTGCGCGGCGCCGAGGCGCGCGATCCGCACGTGTGGGCCCGCTATCTCACCGAGGCCATCGGCCTGTTCGCGGGATCGAGCGAGGTGGCCTTCGCCTCCCACCACTGGCCCGTCCGGGGCCGTGAACGGGTGCTGGACTTCCTGTCGGAGCAGCGGGACCTGTACGCCTACCTCCACGACCAGACCCTGCGCATGCTCAACCAGGGGCTCACCTCACTGGAGATCGCGGAGCGGATGCGGATGCCGCCCGCGCTGGAGCGGGCCTGGCACACGCACGGCTACTACGGCTCCGTGAATCACAACACCAAGGCGATCTACCAGCGTTACCTGGGCTGGTTCGACGGCAACCCGGCCCACCTGTGGGAACACCCGCCGGCCGAGTCCGCCCGACGGTACGTGGAGTTCATGGGCGGTGCCGAGGAGGTGCTGCGCCGAGCCCGCCGGTCGTTCGCCGACGGCGACTTCCGCTGGGTGGCCCAGGTGGTCAACCACGTGGTGTTCGCCGACCCGGACAACGCCGCGGCCCGGGAACTGCAGGCCGATGCGCTGGAACAGCTCGGCTACGGCAGCGAGAACGGAACCTGGCGCAACTTCTACCTCATGGGCGCCTACGAACTGCGCCACGGGGGCGTCGGCACTCCCACCGTCACCGCCGCACCCGACGTGCTGGCCGCGCTGACCCTGGACCAGCTCGTCGACTCGCTCGCCATCCGGGTGGACGGACCGCGCAGCTGGGACGCGGACATCACCGTGCGGTGGAACGTCACCGGCGGCGAAGCGGTGACGATGAGGCTGCGCAACGGCGTCCTCACCCATGTCATCGGCACCGGCCCCGGTCCCGCAGCGGCCGACGCGGACGTCGCGATCACGCTGACCGAGGCCGACCTGCGTGCCGTCCTCCTGGGCACACTCGCCCCGGCCGACCTGACGGCCCGGGACACCGTCGAGGTCGCCGGTGACGCCGGGAAGGTCACCGAGCTGTTCGGCCACCTCGGTGAGCCGGACCCGGACTTCGCCATCGTCACCCCGTGAACGCAGGGCCCGGAGGCCCGGCATCTGTCGCAGGCGGTACGCGGCCCCGGCTGCGTACCCCCGACCGCATCCACCGGAGCGCCGAGCGCACCGCTCCGGGCAGGCGGTGGCGCGTGTTTCCGGGACCCGGGCTCACTTCCTCGTGGCACGCACGCCGAACGAGCCCGGTGCTCCACTCAGGCGTACGGCCTCAAGGGCGATGTACAGCTCCGCTGCGGACTCCGCGTCGGTGGTGCGGCGGCCGGTCAGTTCGGCGATGCGGTTGAGGCGGTACAGGATCGTGTTGCGGTGACAGTGCAGACGGCCGGCCGCCGCCGTCGTCGAACCGCCGACGGCGAACCACGCGCGCAGGGTCTCCAGCAGGTTGGCCCGCTCCTGCCGGGGCAGGGCGAGGACGGGGCCGAGGACCGTCCGGGCGATCTCCTGCGCCGTGTCGGGGGAGGCCGCTGCCAGGAGTGACACCGGGGCGCTGCCGTACAGATGGGTGCCGCTGGTGCCGTGCGGCAGGCACTGGACGGCCAGTTGGGCCTGCCGCCAGGCCGCCGGGGTGTCCACGGGCGAGGTGAAGGAGCGGCTGATCCCGACTCGGGACAGGGCGATGCCGGCCAGCCGGCCGGCCGTCTGCGCGACGGCCTGTTCGCCCGGCAGGGACAGCAGGCCCGCCCAGGCCCCTGTCTGCTGGATCCACTCGGAGTCGACTCCGGCGACACGCAGGCGGCTCTGTACGCGGGGCAGCGGGTCGCTCTGGTCGTGGACTTCGGCACAGACCACCAGGAAGGGGCCCTGGCGGTCCAGGTCCAGGACGCGCGCGATCTCCCATGCGCTCGCATGCGTGCCGGCCCGGCCGTCGAGCAGGGTGGTGAGCTTCATGCTCCGGGCCGCGGCGTCCCGGCGCGACTGCTCCTCGACAGCGGCCCGATAGGCGTCGGCGGCCGCGCCGGAGTAGTTGTCCACGGCCGCCCAGATGTCAGAGGCCATGTGCAGCAGCTGGACGGTGATCTCCTCGTCCACGGCGCCGGCGAGCAGCCGGTCCCAGATGAAACGGCCGGCCATCCGGTACGCATGCAGGAGCGCGGCCAGCGGGATGCCCTGTTCGGCCTTCAGCCGTCCGGCGGCGCGGGGCGCCTCCAGCGTCGTGGGCCGCCCCTGCAGCGCCGTGAACATCATGGACAGGTTGTCGCGCACCACGGCGCGCAACTGGTCCCGGCCGAGCAGCGTGTTCTCGGCGTACGAGTGCTCTCCTCCGAGGATCTCGTCGGTGAGGTCCTCCGCGAGCCGGTCCACCTCGGTCAGCAGACGCCCGACCAGTTCGACGACCCGGTCGCCGGCCCTCAACTGTGCCGTCATGCGGGCAGTGTAGCCCGGCGGGATTGTGCACCGGCACAGTCACACGTCGCGATTTCCGGCCCCCCGCCCATGGCCGGAGCCGGTCAGGAGCGGTGGAATCACCGGCAGAGCGTCTTACCGCGATTGCACTCATGAGGCGTGTGCACAAGTCATGGTGGATTGAAGGGGATCGTATGAACACCTACGACTACGTCGTCATCGGGGCCGGTTCCGCCGGCTGCGTGCTGGCGGCGCGGCTGACCGAGGACCCGGACGTCCGCGTGGCCCTGGTGGAGGCCGGTGGTGAGGACGACGTCCAGGAAGTCCACGTGCCGGCCGCGTTCAGCCAGTTGTTCAAGGGCGGTCTCGACTGGGACCTGGACACCGAGCCCGAACCGGGGCTCGACGGCCGCCGCGCCTACCTGCCGCGGGGCAAGGTGCTCGGCGGCTGCAGCTCCCTCAACGCGATGATCTACATACGGGGCAACCGGGCCGACTACGACGGCTGGGCCGCCGCCGGGGCGACCGGCTGGTCCTACGCCGACGTACTGCCCTACTTCCTGCGGTCGGAGGACAACGAACGCGGAGCCGACGCCTACCACGGTACGGGCGGCCCCCTCGTCGTCAGCGACAGCCGCTCCCGTCATCCGCTGGCCGCCGCGTTCGTCGAGGCCGGCGTGAACGCGGGCCACAAGCGCAACGACGACTTCAACGGCGCCGGGCAACTCGGAGTGGGTGCTTATCAGCTGACGCAGCGCGGCGGTATGCGGTGGAGCGCGGCCGCAGCCTATCTCCACCCGTCACGGAAGCGGCCGAACCTGACCGTCCTGACCTCGGCCCGCGCCCTGCGGATCGTGACCGAACACGGACGGGCCCGTGGCGTCGAGGTGTCGCGCGGCGGAGCGCTCCACGTGCTCCGGGCGGAGCGGGAGGTGATCCTCTCCGCGGGCGCCTACGAGTCCCCCAAGCTGCTGATGCTGTCGGGCATCGGACCGGCCGCGGCGCTGTCGGCCCTCGGGATCGAGGCGACGGCCGACCTGCCGGTCGGCGAAGGACTGCAGGACCACTGCATGGCCCTGCTCAACTACCGCACCGACCGCGAATCGCTGTTCACCGCCGCCACCCCCGACAGCGCGGCGCTGCTGCAGACCGAGGGCCGTGGACCGCTGACCTCCAACATCGGCGAGGCCGGGGGATTCTTCTGCAGCCGGGACGGCCTCGACGCCCCGGACGTGCAGTTCCACATGGCACCCGTGCTGTTCCACCAGGAGGGCCTCGGCCCGGTCACCGAGGACGGTCTCGCGCTCGGACCGTGTGTGCTCACGCCCACGAGCCGGGGCCGGGTGACCTTGCGCTCCGCACGCCCCGACGCGGCACCGCGCATCGCGCACCACTACCTCACGACCGCAGAGGACCGGGACTGTCTCGTCGCCGGCATCCGGATCGCCCTGGACATCGTGCGGCAGGCGCCGCTCGCCACCGCCGTGACCGGGCCGTACGACGCCCCGGACCCGGACGCCACCGACGCGGAGCTGCTGGCCTGGGCCCGGCGGACCGGCATGACGCTGTTCCACCCCACCTCCACCTGCGCGATCGGCTCCGTCGTCGACCCCGAGCTGCGGGTCCTCGGCGTCGACGCACTCCGGGTCGTCGACGCCTCGGTGTTCCCGTCGGTGCCGCGCGGCAACACCAACGCCCCGACCCTGATGGCCGCGGAGAAGGCGGCCGACCTGATCAAGGAGAGTGCCCGATGACAGCCCCCGCCCCGGCGCCCGACAGGGCGGAAGCCCTCGACCGGATCGTCACCGAAGCCGTCCGCGGCGAGACCGCCTGGTCCGCGTGCGGCCTTGCCGAGCGACGCGCACTGCTGGAGCGCGTACACGCGGCCACCGCCGCAGGCGCGCAGGCATGGGTGTGGGCCGCGGCCGCCTACAAGAAGCTGCCCCAGGACAGCCCGCTGCTCGGCGAGGAGTGGATCAGCGGGCCCTATGCCGTGCTGACGACGACCACCGCGCTCGCGGCCGGCATCCGCGCGCTGGAAGAAGGCCGCAGCCCCGTCGACGAGCACACGCTGGGACGGGCCCCGGGCGGCCGCGTGACGGTGCGCGTCCTCCCGCACGGCGTGTACGACCGGCTGCTGCTCAGCGGTTTCAGCGCCGAGGTGTGGATGCCGCCGGGGGTGAGTGCCGACACGCTGCGCCGGCAGGCCGGACTCGCCCTCCGGCACCCGGAGAGGACCGCGGGCGTCGGCGTCGTCCTCGGCGCGGGCAACATCACCTCGATCCCCGTCCTGGACGTGCTCTACGAGCTGTACGCCCACAACCGTGCCGTGGTCCTGAAGCTCAACCCGGTCATGGACGCTCTGTACGACGTGTTCAGCGAGGTGCTGCGGCCCCTGATCGACGTGGGCGCGGTGCGCATCGTGACCGGAGACGCCGAGACCGGCGGCTACCTGGTGCACCACCCCGAAGTCCGGCATGTGCACATGACCGGCAGCGCCCTCACCCACGACGCGATCGTCTACGGCACGGGGGAGGAGGGCGAGGCGCGCAAGCGAGCCGGTACGCCACTGCTGGACAAGGGCGTCACCAGCGAACTCGGCGGAGTCTCACCCACCATCGTCGTACCGGGCCGCTGGTCGGAGGCGGACCTGCGGTTCCAGGCCGAACACGTGGCCACCCAGCGGCTGCACAACGGCGGCTACAACTGCATCGCCGGACAGGTCGTCGTGATCGGCGCGGACTGGCCGCAGAAGGAACGCTTCCTGCACCATCTGCGCACCGTGCTGGCGAAGGCCCCGCAGCGCGCCGCCTACTACCCCGGCAGTGAACGCCGGGTGCGGGACGCGCTCGACGCCTACCCGCAGGCCGAGCGGCCCGGCGGGCGGGTGCTCGTGGAACTGGACCCGCGCCGGCCCGGCCCGGCGCTGACCACCGAGTACTTCGCCCCCGTGCTCGCCGTGCTGGAACTGCCCGGTGACGCGCCGGGCTTCCTGGACGCCGCGGTGGACACCGCCAACGAGCAGTTCACCGGAACCCTCGGGGTGAACGTCATCGCGCACCCGTCGACCCTCGCCGGCCTCGGTCCCGCCCTGGACCTCGCGCTCGCGCGGCTGCGCTACGGCACCGTCGCGGTGAACGCGTGGACCGGCCTCGGCTATCTGACCCCGCGCGCCAGCTGGGGCGCGTTCCCCGGGCACACCCTGGACGACGTGCAGAGCGGCATCGGCGTCGTGCACAACGCCGTACTCCTCGACGGGCCGGAACGCACCGTCGTACGCGGACCCTTCCGCCCCGCTCCCCGCTCCCTCCTGCACGGAGAGCTGTCCCTGGCCCCGCGGCCGCCGTGGTTCGTCACCAACCGCACCGCGGTCACCACCGGACGACTGCTCACCGACTTCGCGGCGAGGCCCCGCTGGACGGCGCTGCCGAGGATCTTCGCCTCCGCGCTGCGGGGCTGACACCGAACCGCTGGAGAGCCACGGGCGTCCGATCGGCCGTGGTCCTGGAGGACACCGCCCGGGAGCCCCCCGACCCGCGAAGCGCCGGTCCTGGGGACACCCGGGCGGCGCGTCGTCCCGCACCGACCACCGGGGCCGGGGTCAGCGCGCGGGGGCGAGCCAGGCGCGGGCCGCCCCCAGCAGGCCCCGTACCCCGAGTTCGATCGTCGGGTCCTGCAGCGGCGCGTACTGCGGCGAGTGGTTCACCGGGATCTCCGCCGGCAGGCCGCGGGTGGCCGGCGCGTCGGCGTCGACGTCCGCGAACGCGGCCGGGTCGGCGCCGCCGAAGTGCCAGAACACCGACGGCGCCCCGAGCCCGGTGCCGAACAGACCGAAGTCCTCGCTGCCGTTGATCGGGTGCGGCAGCGTCAGGACGGCCCGCTCGCCCAGGACCTCGCGCAGGGCGGCGACGGTGGTCTCGGTGGCCTCCTGCGTGTTCACGGTGAGCGGGAAGGCGTTCAGCGGGGTGATCTCCGGCGTCCTGGGGGCGCCCGACGCCGCCGCCTCGGCCTCGATGATCCGGCGCACCGCGTCGAGCACCTTCCCGCGCACCACCGGGTCGACCGAGCGGATGTTGAGCTTCAGCTCCGCCTCGTCCGGGATGATGTTCTCCTTCGTGCCGGCGTGGACCGAACCCACCGTCACCACGGCCGCCTGCGAGGCGCCGACCTCGCGGGAGACCACCGTCTGCAGCCGTAGCACGACGGCCGCGGCCATCACCACCGGATCGACCGTCGACTCCGGGGCCGAGCCGTGCCCGCCGCGCCCGAACAGCCGCACCCGGAAGCTGTCGGAGGCTGCCATCAGCGGTCCGGTCCGGGTCACCACGACACCTGCCGGGAACGGGCCCACGTGCTGGCCCAGGCAGATGTCGGGCTTCGGGAACCGCTCGGCGAAGGAGTCGCCGAGCATGTTCCGAGCGCCCTCGCCGGTCTCCTCGGCGGGCTGGAAGACGGCCACCACCGTGCCGCGCCAGCCGCCGGTGTGCGCCGCGAGCAGCCCGGTCACGCCCAACAGACAGGTGACGTGCATGTCGTGGCCGCAGGCGTGCATCACGGGGACGTCGTTGCCGTCCCGGTCCAGGGCGCGGACCACCGACGCGTACGGCAGCCCGGTCGCCTCCGGCACCGGCAGGGCGTCCATGTCGGCGCGGAGCAGCACCGTCGGGCCCTCGCCGTTGCGCAGTACACCCACGACGCCCGTGCCGCCGACGCCCTCCGTCACCTCCCAGCCGGACTGCGCGCGCAGCCGCTCGGCGATGACTCCGGCCGTCCGTGTCTCCTCCAGCGACAGCTCGGGGTGGGCGTGCAGGTCCCGGTACAGCTCACGCAGCGACGGCAGCAGGGCGTCGAGGCCGGCCGCCGGGTCGTCGGCGGCAGGAGTGGTGACGATGGTCATGCGTGCTCACTTTCCACAACGGAGGACGAGGGTGCGCAGTGCGGCTCGGGGAGCCGGAGCGACCGGCGGAACGCGCCGGAGGTCTGCGGGGTGACACCGGCCAGGACCGCCGTCAGGACCGCGCCGAGGACGAGGAAGCCGAACGCGGCGCCGAAGCCGGCACGGTCGGCGAGCAGGCCCATCGCCGTGGGCGCCACGACCCCGGCCGGCTGCCCGCCGAAGGTGATCATCCCGGCGCCTGCCCCGGCGAGTCCGGCCGGCAGGCTGCGCAGCGGTACCGCGAACGACGCCATGTAGGTCAGCGACGCGGACAGCGTGGCGACGGTCATCCACCCGATGAAGGCGACGGTGGTCGAGGCCGTGGCCATCAGGAGGAGGGCGAGCCCGGCGACGGCCATGGACGCGACGGCGATGAGCCGCTGCCGTCCGCCGAGCCGGTCCGCCAGGCGGCCACCGGCGATCACCGAGACGACGGCCGCGGCCGCGGGGAACACCGTGAGGGCACCGGCCGAGGTCAGCGAGATGCCCCGCTCCTCGTTGAGGTAGGAGGGCACCCAGGTGTTCAGGCCCCACACGATGATGTCGTAGCCGAAGAACATGAAGGCGAAGCCCCACATCGCGGGGGAGCGCAGCAGGGTGCGGGCGCCGCCCGGGGCCGCTCCGTCCCGCGCCGCCGCACGGCGGACGGGCTCGGGCAGCCAGAGCCGGACGGCGGCGTACACGAACACGCCCGCGCCGGCCACGGTGAAGAACGCCGACCGCCAGCCGAAGTGCGTGATCAGCGGCGCGGCGAGCAAGGGGGCGAGGACCGCGCCGACCGCGTTCGAGGACTGCACCACGCCGTTGGCGCTCATCCGCCGGCCCGGACCGGTCCGTTCGGTGATCGCCTTCATCGAGGCACCGGGGAAGACCCCCTCGGCCGCGCCGAACAGGAACCTCACCACGGGCAGGATCGCGAACGACCCGGCCAGTCCGGTCAGCGCCGTGAACACCGACCAGACCAGCAGCGCCCAGCAGGTCATCCGGCGGGCGCCGAAGCGGTCGGCGAGCATCCCGCCAGGGATCTGGAACGCGGCGTACGCGAGGAAGAACGCCGAGACGGCGAGCCCCTGCTGGGCACGACCGAGGTCGAACTCCTTGCCGATCGAGGGCAGGGCGAGATTGATGACGAGCCGGTCGACGTAGTCGATCAGCCAGGCGCAGAAGAGCAGCGCGACCGTGATCCTCGCGCCTCGGTCCATGCGCTCCCTGCGGGGACCCGAAGGCCGTGTGGGCACAGACCCTCCTTCTAGAGTGGACGTGCTGGGTAGGTGCGGCTCGGAAGTGGGGACAGAATCCGGTCGCGGTGCGGAAGGGGCCCGGGATTGCCGGAAAGCAGCAGCAGAGCCATGTGTGAGCCGGAATCCGTCACCGGGCTGGAGGAGCTCGACCTCGCGCTCGTCGACGCGCTGCAGACCGACCCGCGCGCGCCCTGGTCCCGGATAGGACCGGCCATCGGTGTCGACGCCACCACGGCGGCCCGCCGCTGGGCCCGGCTGGAGCGGGCGGGCCTGGCCTGGGTCACCGCCTACGCGGGACCCGCCACCGCCGCCGTCGGCGACGTCGAACTCACCTGCCGGCCGAAGCGGCCGGCGGAGCTGAGCGAGCGGCTCGTCACCCTTCCCTGGGTGCTCAGCGTCGAACACGTCGTCGGCGACTTCGACCTGTTCCTGACGGTCGTCGCGGCAGATCTGCCGGCGCTCGGCCGCCGTGTCGGCCAGGACATCGGCCTGCTGCCGGGCGTGCGCGCCACCCGCACCAGGCTCGGCATCCGCGTCTACCGGGAGGGCAGCGGCTGGAAGGTGCGCGCGCTGGAACCGGCGGGCCGCGCACGGCTGGAGGGCGCGCGTCCCGCCGGCGGCCGGTTCGGCGGCTCGGCCGGTCACGGGCTCCGCGGCGACCTCGACCCGCGTCTGCTGGCCGCTCTGGGCGTCGACGGCCGCGCGGGCTGGGCCGAGCTCGCCGAGCGCTCCGGCGTGAGCGAGTCCACCGTGCGCCGCCGCCTCACCCGCGCACTGCGCGACCGGGAGATCCTGCTGCGCTGCGACATCGCCCAGCAGCCGGCCGGATGGCTGGCCGTCGCCACGTACAGGGCGGTGGTGCCGCACGGTGAACTCGACGCCACCGGCGGGGCGTTGGCCCGCCTCCCGCAGACTCGCCTGTGCGCCTCCGTCACCGGCTCGTGCAATCTGCTCTTCTCGGTGTGGCTGCGCGACCTCGACGGCATCACGGCTCTGGAGTCACTCCTCGACGAGCGCCTCCCGCACCTGACCGTCCAGGACCGCACGGTCACCCTGCGCACCGCCAAGCGCATGGGCCGCGTCCTGGGCGATGACGGCCGTGCCGTGGGACACGTCCCGATCGGGCTCCAGGACCCCTCGAACGACGTCGTCTCGCCGTAGACCGGTGCGCCCCACGCCGCGGCGAAGGCTGGGCAACGCGCCGCCGGGGGCGGCACTTCCGGCACGGCGACACCGGTGCGTCGCGCGAGCAGCGCCCTCCGGGGGGAACGCCGACAGCCGCCGCCGGACATCCGCACAGGGCCCCGCGGTCAGCGACCCGCCTTGACAGCCGCACCCGCTTCAGTCCACCCTTTCACTACTTAATTAGTGAAAGGGCGTTGGCCGGGATGCTCGAATACCGAATCGACCGGCGCAGCGGGGTTGCCACCTACGTACAGATCGTCCAGCAGACCAAGCAGGCTCTGCGCCTGGGTCTGCTGGAGCCGGGTGACAAGCTGCCCGCGGCCCGGGAGGTCGTGGAGGCCACGGCGGTCAACCCCAACACGGTGCTCAAGGCGTACCGGGAGCTGGAGCGGGAGGGGCTGGTCGAGGCTCGCAGGGGGCTCGGCACGTTCGTGCGCAGGTCGCTCGGCGCCGCACCCGGCGACTCCCCGCTCAGAGCCGAACTCGCCGAGTGGGCGGTGCGCGCTCGGGCGGCCGGCCTGGAGCGGGACGACGTGGCGGCGCTCTTTGCTCTCGTGCTGGACGAGCACTTCGAGCCCTCAGGAAGGGAACAGGGATGACGAGGACTGCCATCGAGGCGGCCGGGCTGGGCAAGGTGTTCCGGCGGCGCGGTGGCCGGGCGCTGCGTGACTGCACGTTCCGGCTGCCCGCCGGACGTGTCTGCGCGCTCGTGGGTCCCAACGGCGCGGGCAAGTCGACGCTGCTCGCCCTGGCGGCGGGGCTGATCGCCCCCAGCGAGGGCTCGATCACGGTGCTCGGCGGCCACCCGGCCCACGTCCGGCCGAGCATCGGATACGTCGCCCAGGACAAGCCGCTGTACCCGCAGCTCACCGTCGCCGAGACGCTCCGCATGGGCGCCGACCTCAATCCTGCCGGCTGGGACGCGGCCACCGGTGAGCGGGTCGTGGCCGACGGCAACCTGGACCCGGGAGCCCGGATCCGCTCGCTCTCCGGCGGCCAGCGCACCCGCGTGGCGCTCGCCCTCGCCCTGGCCAAGCGGCCCGAACTGCTGCTGCTGGACGAGCCGATGGCCGCCCTCGACCCGCTGGCCCGGCACGAGCTGATGGGCACCCTGATGGCCGCAGCCGCCCAGTACGGCACCACGATCGTGATGTCCTCGCACGTGATCGCGGAGCTGGAGGACTCCTGCGACCACCTGCTGCTGATCGGCGACGGCCGCGTCCGCCTGGCGGGCGACATCGACGACCTGCTGGCCGCCCACACCCGGATCACCGGCCCCGCACCCGAGAGCACCGCCGGTGCCGTCTGCGACCTGGGCCCGAACACCGTGGTGGAATCCCGTACGACCGGCCGCCAGCTCACCGCCCTCATCCGCCCCGTGGGCCCCCTGCCCGGCGACTGGCAGACCAGAGAGCCGTCCCTGGAGGAACTGGTCCTCGCCCACCTGCGCAACCCGGCAGCGCCACCCCTGACTCTCGGCCCCATATCCACCCCCGCCCTGTCCCAGGAGACGACCGCATGACCGCCCTTGCCTCCGCCGCCCCCGCGGCCACCCGGCGTCCTTCCGCCGCGCCCCGCCAGATCCGGTGGCTGCTGCGCCTGCACCGCCCGGCGCTCTGTGTCTGGGCAGGGCTGGTGATCGTGGCCTCGGCCGCGCTGCTGTGGCTGTGGGGCCCGCTCACCGACGCCGCCGCGGCGGCATGGCGCCACTACGACGCCTGCGGCATGTCGGCGAAGTGCACCTACGACCAGCCGGCGATCCTGCGGTACAAGGACGTCCACCAGTACGCCACGGTCGCTGTCCTCGCCGTCCCGTTCCTCGTCGCCGCCTGGGCCGGCGCCACGCTGACCAGCAGGGAGCTGGAGCTGGGCACCGCCCGGCTGACCTGGACCCAGTCGGTGACCCCGGCCCGCTGGCTCGCCACGCGGCTCGCCGTCCCGGCGGCCCTCATCGCCACCGGCACCGGCCTGCTGGCCGGGCTGCACCACCTCACCCAGTCCGCCGGACGCGGCCGCATCGACACCGCCGAGGCCTGGTACGACCCCCCGGCCTTCTATGCGGGCGGGCCCCTCACCGTCGCCCTGGCCCTGGTGGCCCTCACCGTCGGCGCCCTGGTCGGCCTCGTCTGGCGCCGCTCCCTGCCCGCCCTCATCACCTCCGTCGTCACCACGGCCGGCGTGTTCGGCATCGTCCACCTGGCACTGCCCCACCTGTGGCCCGGCGTGACCCGGGTCAGCAGCCTGAAGCTCTCCGCCCCGGCAGGCACCGGGCTGACGGTCGACGAGGGCATCGTCACCTCCACGGGTGCCCGGCTGCCCGACCCCTACTGCGGCAGCATCGACTGGTCGCCGTGCCGCGCCAGGTACCACAAGCTCGACGCCGTCAGCTACTACCGCGACTACCACCCCCTCTCGCACTACTGGCCCCTCCAGCTCACCGCGACCGCCCTCACCCTCGCCCTCGCCGCGCTGCTGGTCCTCGCCGCGTTCCGCATGCTGAAGCGCCGTACCGGAGGGATCCCGCCGCGCGAGAAGACCTCCGCATGACCGCCGGCCCTCGCCGGCCGCGGCCGCCCGGGCGAACCGGCGGGCGGCACGAGGTCCGCGGGCGACGGCGGACGACCGTCCCCCGCCGACCCCGCCCGTGATCACGCACCCGCGCGGCTCGTGCACCGCGGCACGGTGCACAGGGAGATGCCGCACGGCATGCGCTGCCCTGCGCCCGACGCGGCGGCGATGACGGCTCGGCCCCGGTGAACGGCCCCGGCGACATCACCGCAGGCGCCTGACGGAACACCCTGCACGCGGACACGAGTCGGCTGCGTGGACATGTGGTCGGCACGTGGTCGGGTACGGCGAAGCGTGGTCGGCGCGTGGTCGGGTGCGTCGACAGGTGGTCGGCACCTGGTCGGCACGTGGTCGGGTGCGTCGTCTCCGACCGCGGTGACGGGTCCGCGGACGCACCCGATCACGCTCGCGAGGCATCACCGCGGATGCCGGCAGCGGCCATATGTGCGGTGGGCGGCCTCCACCGCCGGACCGTGCATCGTCGTCGCTCACCGGGCCACCGAAGCCCGGCTCCGGGACGTTCCCGTCGCCGGACCACCGTCGTACCCCGACGACCGTGCTGCCGAGCGCCGCTCCGAAGTACTCCGATGCCGGGCGGACCTCTTTCGCCACGGTCCCCTTCCGATCCTCACGTCCTCTTCAAGGGGTTGATGTCCGATGTCACAAGCTGCCCGAAAACAGGGGGCGCAGGCCTGCTCCGCAGGCAAGTCCTCCCGCGCCAGGCGACGGTGGGAGCGGCCGGCACCGGTGCGGTGGGACCGGCCGGTACTGGTGGTGTGCGCGGTGTCGGCGCTCGTGGTGGGGCTGCTGTCCCGCGCCGGCACATCGCAGCACGCGTGGGGCCTGACCGCCGCGGCGGGTTACGCCTGCGCCGCGCTGGCCGCGGCGAGGTCGTCCACGCCGTGGGCCCGTACCCCCGCCGTGATCGCGGTCATCGGTGCGGCTGCCCTGCCCCTGCTGTACCTGACCGTGATCGGCAGGGCGCAGATGGAGGTCGGCGTCGTGGAACGGGCGGCCGGGCTGCTGTTCTCCTCCGGAACTCCGTACAACGCCGCGCCGCATGCGGTACGGGACTTCAATCCCTACCTTCCCGGCATGGCGCTCTTCGGGATACCGCACAGGGTGTTCGGCGACACCCCGTTCGCCGGCGCCCGCCTGTGGTTCCTCGCCGGCTTCCTCGCGGCCGTGGCCGGCGCCGTGCGGGTTCTGACCAGGGGCCGGGACACCGGCACCGGTCCGCTCGGCACCGCGCACGGCACCACCGGGCCGACGGGTGCCCTGTGGCTGATCGCCTGCCCCGTGGTCGCGCTGCCGCTCACCATCGGTGGCGTGGACCCGCCTGTCATCGGATTGATCTGTCTTGCCCTGGCCTTCACACACCGGGGGCGGGCCGGACGCGCGGGGCTGGCCGTCGGGGCAGCCGCCGCCCTGAAGTGGACCGCCTGGCCGGCGGTCCCGGTCATCGTCGCCTTGCTCGTCGTGTGCGGCGCAAGGCGTGCCGCGGTCAAGTGCGCGGCAGCAGCCACGGGGGTAGCGGTGTTCACCATCCTGCCCGTGGCCCTCGTCGACAGCAGTGCGTTCTACCGGAACGTCGTTCTCTACCCGCTGGGTCTCGGTCCTACGGCGTCTTCCGCTCAGAGCCCCTTGCTCGGTCACCTGATCGTGGCGCTGGTTCCCGACGGCAAGGCCGTCACGCTGGCGCTCATCGCGCTGAGCGCCGTGTGCGTGGGGGTGTCGCTGCTGGTCCGCCCGCCACACAGCACCGTTGCCGCCGCCGACCGACTGGCCCTGGGCCTGACCCTGGCGATAGCGCTCTGCCCGGCCACCCGCGTCGGCTACGCCATCTACCCCGTCGTCCTCCTGGCCTGGCCCCGCTTCACCGCCGGCCTGTCGACGGACCACCCCGCCACACACCGGCACACGAGCGAGCCGGCACACCACCAACGGACCCTGGAGAGCCGACTGTGCTCCGCCGGCGCCGACGCCAACCCCTGCGCCAACGCTGATGCCGAGGCCGGTGCCGACTCCACGGGTGAGTCCCTGCCGCGGCGCGGAAGCCTGGCCGGCCTGCATGTCCGGCCCCGGCCCGGCCGGCCGAAGCCGCACCACCAGAACACGCAGCCCCGGACAGCAGAGGACCGGCGAACACCCTCCGCCGCGCAGCGGCAAACCACTCGGCTTCCTCACCAACGGCCCCCGGGGGAGTGACCTCAGGGCCGGGCACCGGGTGGCCCGCGTCCCACGCCCGTACGGCCTCATCGGCCACCCGGCCCGCGGTGGCCGGCCACTCGTCGTGCCAACTGCCGTAGTCACCGGCGGTGATACGCCGGCTGGTGGCGACGACCTCGCCGACGTCGGCTCCGCCGTAGGCGATATGGCCGAACGAGCGCAGGGTCTCGTACCAGAACTGGGCGTCATCGGGAAACAGCAGTCGTTCCATGGAACGTCTCCTCGGCGTCGGTGTTGTCGTGACGATCGGTCGGTGGTCACTCGCGTGGGCGACCGCATGCGGCGGCCCGCGCACGAGTCCGGTTCAGGCTCCGCAGCCGGGGCACGGCGCCACCGAGTGACCGCCGGCCGCCGCCGGCTCCACGGTCGTCCTGATCGGTGCAGGTGACGAGCCCGGCCGGGGAGCACGGGACGCTGCCTGAACCGTTCGCACGCGTGCACCGCTCATGCGGCACAGGCTCCTCGCGGACGGTGTCCACTTTCCAGGCCGGACAGGGGGCCACGGCTGTCCAACGCTGTCCACTCGCACCCGGAACAGCCGGACGACCGCGTCGGCAGGCCCCCGTACGTCTCCAGCTCCAGCCACAGCCGCGACGGCTCCGGAAGGCAGTCGGCGGGGGGAAGAGCGAGGGCTTCTGATCGCGGACGAAAACAAGGTGCGCCCGACCTGTGCGGTTGACAGGCTGCGCCGGTGAACCGTGAACAGATCTCCAGGATCGCCCATACCGACCACCCGATAAAGTCTCCGCTCGACGACGACTCAGTGCGCCGGTTGCTGGAACGCGGCGCCCCGCGTGGCAACGAGCGTGTGCTCGACCTCGGTTGCG
Source organism: Streptomyces sp. NPDC107581 (assembly GCF_055657175.1). Taxonomy (NCBI): domain Bacteria; kingdom Bacillati; phylum Actinomycetota; class Actinomycetes; order Kitasatosporales; family Streptomycetaceae; genus Streptomyces; species Streptomyces sp. NPDC107581. The sequence goes on along the minus strand of NZ_JBVKBH010000002.1, from coordinate 298,354 downwards.
GGGGCGGGGAATGGCTCCTGCGCGCCCTGGCCACGCGCCCGCACCTGCACGCCGAGGGTGTGGACACCTCCGAGGACGCTCTGGCACAGGCCCGCCGGGCAGCAAGCGGCCTCGGCGTCCAGGACCGCCTCGTGCTCCACCACCAGGAGGCCGAGGACTTCGTCTCCTCGCAACCGTTCGATCTGGTGCTCAGCGTCGGGGCCACGCATGCCTTCGGTGGTCTGCTCCCCACCCTCGCGGCGGCGCGCAAGCACCTGGCTCCCGGGGGCCGTGTCCTGATAGGAGAGGGGTTCTGGGACCACGCCCCTTCCCAGGAGGCCATCGAGATGCTCGGGGACCTCACCGACCTGGCGACCACCGTGGACCGCGTCGTCGCCGACGGGTGGACTCCTGTCGATGGGCACGTCAGCACACGCCGTGAGCTGGACGACTACGAATGGGCCTGCTGGGGGTCACTGGCCTCGTGGGCCCTGGACCACCCTGCCGATCCGGACAGCTCGCAGGTGCTCACCACAGCCACCGCCCGCCGCTCGGAATGGCTGCGCGTCTACCGTGACACCTGGGGCTTCGTCTCCCTGATCCTGCGCCAGACGCCCGACCGCCCCTGAACTGCCCCTGAACCGCTCCTGAACCGGCCCTGACACAGACCGTCTCCGGCATCGGTGACCTTCGCGACGGCCTCGGCGAACTTCGCCGCGAAGGTTGCCCCGCGGATCTGCCACGTCGTCACTCGGCGGTTCGGGCGTCGGTGTTCAGCGCCGCGCCGCGCCGGCCTCGGCATGGCATGCCTGCGCGGAACCTCGCGCGGCAGCCCGGCCCACACGGCGACGGCGCTGCTCGCCGTGCTGCCGACCGTTGCCGCGGCCAGGGCCGCACTCGGAGAGGTCATCCCTGGCGAACACGCCTGCCTTACCGACCCGGAGACAGACCCGGAGACAGACCCGGAGACCGCCCCGGAGGCCGTTCCGGGTGCCCGAAGCGGGCAGCAAACGGGCAGCGTGAGCGGCGAAACGGGCACGGCGGGCATCGTGATGCCCGTTCCCTCACGGCTCGCACGTGCTCGTGGCATGTGCCCACCTCCGGTATCGCGGACGCGAATCCTGCGCGGGGCAGTGCCGCGTGACGGGGGGAATTGGTGGTTCGCGTTGGCATAGACGACGCCTGGTTCGTCGCGCGGGGCGGCGGCTGCGCCAGCAAAAGGAGAAGTGGCGTTCCGCTTTCAATAACCACAAACGGAGAGGGTGGAACGGGCCCTGTCGGCTCGGATACCGTTGGGTCAGTCACGGGGGCGCGGGTCCGGCATTCAACTCGCTTACCGCGATCGGCCCGCGCATCCAGTCGGGCTTTCGGAGTGTCTTCTCTTGGCCTCTGAATCAAGCCCGGCGCCCGCGCAAAGTCCATGGAGTCCACGTAGAGGGGGACCAAGGCTCAGTGGCTCACGACAGGGTCCGGTACTTCCAGGCATGACGTCCCGGCTGTCACGTGGAGACCGGGTCGGACCCTTGACCGTACGGAAAACCCGCGTCGGGCCTGCCGCCTTGCGGCACTCGGCCCATGCTTCGCGGACCTCGATCCCGGCCTGTGTCTCGTAGGGGCCGAACGGGTGTTGTCGTCGCGTGTTTCCACGTGGCCTCGCACCCATGAACCCACCGGCCTTCTCAATGGCATGGTCATTCCATAGTTCAGTGCGCCATCGGCAGAGTGACGAGCGGCGCGACAGGCGTTGTCGCGCCGTACGGCACTGAAATCCCATCGCCCCGGCCGGGCGCCGGCCCCGTGTGGCGCCGCCGCGCTGCCGTTCCTGTGGGCGCCGATGCTCGGGAGCGCCACCTGCGGGTCTTCCGTCATCCGGCTCGTGGCCGCGCTGCGGCCCGGCCGCCGGGCTGACGCGCGGCAGGCCTTGTCGGCGCCGTACAGGCGCCACGCTTCCAGGCCGGCCGTTCTCGCGGCCCCGCGGGTGCGCCACCGGCCGGCCGACGCGGTGAGAATGCCGTGTGAACTCTGACACGTCCGGGTCGGTGAGTCGTTTTCGGCCTGGTGCGCCGTAGTTTCTCGCCAACGGATAGAGGTAAAGGCTGGTGCATTCAGGGATTACGTGTGGCCTGAATCTAACGGTCCCGTGACGGATGAGTGCCGGTGAATGTGCTTGACGTTTGCTTTCTGGCCTCTTGGGGTGTGCCCTGGGCGGTTGCACCGTACAGGTAGGAGTCGCTGCCCTAAAGGGCAGAGCTGTTGCCCTAAGGGGCAGGGGGTCTCCGTGGGTGCCCCTCATGGTGCTGTGAGCTGGAAGTTCATGCGGTAGTTCCGGGTGTCGTGTGTCTTGATTTCGTGCCCGACCGCTCTTGGCGGACATTGCTCGCCCGGGAGTGCTGGGTCAACGCGGCACGCCGCCCTTCGGATCGAAAAAGTCTTTGGTTGACAATTTCTGGATCGCTGGTCTTGACTTGCGATCGTTGTCGCGGCGGATTGGCTGGGAAATTCTCGAAGCCAATTCAGGCCAGTCATATATGCGTCATGCATGGTGTCATGCATGCGTTCAGTTCTAGTGGACGACTGACGAGGGCAGAAGCTGCCATGTGCGAATTGGCGCGAGTGGACACAGACACTGTCGCCGTCATCGGGGTCGCACCCGCGGCACCGGTACCGGCGGAATCGAACGCAGGGGCACTGGCCGAACTGACCGGTGTGCCACTGCCCGCGGACCGGACGGCCGAACTGGAGTCGGCGTGGCGGGCCTGCGAGGACGCGGGCATCAGCGCAGGCGACCCGGCAGGCATCGACGTGTATCTGGCCGCCGAGGGCGCGGACGCAGCCGGGGACGACGCGGCCGAACTGGCGGGCGCGCTCGGCCTCTTATTAGGCCGGTGCCTGATCGGGCACGACCCCATCGCCGAAGCCGTCGCCGCCTTACGGTCCGGTGACCGCACCCTCGCCCTGGTCGGGGCCGACGGAGCCTTCGCCGTCCTCGCCCGCGGGGACGCCCCGCGGACCGCTACCTTCGCCTACCGGCTCGACACCGGCCACGCGTGGCCCCACGACGTTCCCGCCCTGGTCGAGGCCGCACTGAGCGCGGGACGCCCCGAGCCCGGCCGTACCGCGCCGGACGGCCCCGCCGTCCCGGTCACCCTGTCCGCACACAGCCAGGACGCCCTGCGCGCACACGCCGCCGACCTGCACACACTGCTCCACGCCGAGCCGAACCTGCCGCTCGCCGACGTCGCCTACTCCCTCGCCACCACCCGGCCCGCACTCGGCCGGCGTGCCGTCTTCGTCGGCGGGGACCGCACGCGGCTGGCCGAGGACCTGCTCGCCTTCAGCGAGGGCGGCCTGGCCGTTCCGGGACTCGCGACCGGAGGTCCCGCGCACACCTCGGCGGACGACCTCGCCCTCGTCTTCCCCGGGCACGGCCCGCAGTGGCCGGGCATGGCCGACGAACTCCTCGCCGCGTCCCCGGTGTTCGCCGAGCACCTGCACGCCTGCGCGGACGCCCTCGCGCCGCACGTGGACTGGCCCGTGATGGACGTGCTGCGCGGCACCGTGGACACCCCGTCCCTGGACCGGCCGGACGTGGGGCAGCCCGCCCTCTGGGCGATGATGGTGTCCCTGTCCGCACTGTGGCGGTCCTGGGGCGTGCGGCCCGGCGCCGTGATCGGCTCCAGCGTCGGCGAGATCCCGGCCGCGACCGTCGCGGGCGCGCTGTCCGTCGAGGACGGCGCCCGGGCCGTGGCGCTGTTCAGCCGGGCACAGGTGCACCTGCTGGAACGCGGTGTGATGCTCTCCGTGCTGGCCTCCGCCGACGACGTGCGCGAGCGGCTGACCCGCTACGACGGGCTCGACCTGGCCGCCGTGCACGCACCCGGCTCGGTCCTGGTCTCCGGCACCGAGGACGAGGCCACCGAACTCCTCGCCGAACTGGCCGCGGACGGCGTCAGGGCCAGGAGCATCGCCATCCGCCTCGCGGCGCACGGCCGCCAGGTCGACTCCGTGCTCGACGCGCTGCGCGCCGACCTCACCCCGATCACCCCCCGCCCGACGGACGTGCCGATCTACACGGCCACCACGGGTGCCAGGGTCGATCCGCTCGCGCTCACCGCGGACCACTGGTGCCGCAACATGCGCGGCACCGCCGACTTCGAGCGTGCCACCCGCGCCGTGCTGGCCGCCGGACACCACCTGCTCCTGGAGCCGAGCCCGCACCCCGTCCTCACCAGGGCCGTGCAGGAGACCGCCGAGAACGCCGGCGTGGCGGCCGCCGTCGTGGGCACGCTGCGCAGGGACCGCGGCGGCGCCGACCAGATGACCGCCGCGCTCGCCGAGCTGCACGCGCACGGCGTGCTCCCCGACTGGGACGCGGTGTTCGCGGGCCGGGACGCGCGCGCCGTGCCGCTGCCCGCCTACCCGCTGCACACGGCCCCCGCGGCCACCCCCGCCCTCTCGCTCGCCGACCGGCTCGCGGCCGCCCCCGACCGCCACGCGGTCCTGATCGACCTGGTCCGCGCGCAGGTCGCCGCCGTCGTCGGCGGCACCGCGGTGTCCGAGGCCGACGCGGACGCGCCGCTCCTCGCACTGGGCATCGACTCGGCGGGCGCGGTGACCCTGCGGAACCTGCTGAACGCGGCCACCGGCCTGCACCTGCCGGTGTCGGCCGTTTTCGACACCCCGACGTGCCGAGGCCTCGCCGAGCACATCGACCGGGTCCTGACCGGCGCACCGGCCGAGGACGGCGAACCGCCCGCCCCCGCGGCGGCCGGCGACGACGAGCCGATCGCCGTCGTGGCCATGAGCTGCCGCCTGCCCGGCGGCGTGCGCAGCCCCGAGGACCTGTGGACGCTGCTGTCCGAGGGCGGCGAGGGCGTCACCCCGTTCCCCACCGACCGTGGCTGGGACCTGGACGGGCGCTACGACGAGGACGCCGAGCGGGCCGGCGGCTACTACCAGCGCGAGGCCGGATTCCTGCACGACGCCGACCGGTTCGACCCGGAGTTCTTCGGGATATCGCCGCGCGAGGCGCTGGCGATGGACCCGCAGCAGCGGCTGCTCCTGGAGATCGCCTGGGAGGCGGTCGAACGCGCCGGCATCGACCCGGCCCAGCTGCGCGGCAGCCGCACGGGCGTGTTCGTGGGCGCCATGACGATGGACTACGGCCCGCGGCTGCACGAGGCGCCCGCGGACCTGGAGGGCTACCTCCTCACCGGCAACACCGCGAGCGTCGCGTCCGGCCGCCTCTCCTACACGTTCGGGTTCGCGGGCCCCGCGCTCACCCTCGACACCGCGTGCTCCTCGTCGCTGGCCGCCCTGCACGTGGCCGTGCAGTCGCTGCGGCGCGGCGAGTGCCCCCTCGCGCTCGCGGGCGGCGTCACGGTCATGCCCTCGCCGGGCATGTTCGTCGAGTTCAGCAGACAGCGCGCACTGGCCCCCGACGGCCGGTGCAAGGCGTTCTCCGCCAGTGCGGACGGCTTCGGCCTCGCCGAGGGCGCCACGATGGTGCTCCTGGAGCGCCTGTCCGACGCGCGGCGCAACGGCCACCCCGTGCTCGCCCTGATCAAGGGCACCGCGATCAACCAGGACGGCGCGTCCAACGGCCTCACCGCCCCCAGCGGCCCCGCGCAGCGCAGGGTGATCCGGCAGGCGCTCGCCGACGCGGGTGTGCCGGCCGCCGAGGTCGACGCCGTCGAGGCGCACGGCACCGGCACGCGCCTCGGCGACCCGATCGAGGCGGACGCGCTCCTCGCCACCTACGGTCAGGAGCACTCCGCCGACCGGCCGCTGCTGCTCGGCTCGGTGAAGTCGAACATCGGTCACACGCAGGCGGCTTCGGGCGTCGCGGGCCTGATCAAGATGGTGCTCGCACTGCGGCACGGCGTGCTGCCCAGGAGCCTGCACATCACCGAGCCCACGCCGCACGTCGACTGGTCGTCCGGCGCGGTGTCGCTGCTCACCGAGACCACGCCGTGGCCGCAGGTCACGCGCCCCCGGCGGGCCGCCGTGTCCTCGTTCGGCATCAGCGGCACCAACGCCCACGCCGTCCTGGAGCAGGCGCCCGACGAGGCCCCGGCCGACGGGCCGTCCGCGTCCGGCCCGGCCCCGCTGGTGTTGTCGGCGCGCACGGAAGACGCACTGCGCGCTCAGGCAGCTCAACTTTCGGCCGCCGTGCAGGGGTTGGCCTCGGCGGACGTGGCTCACGCTCTGCTGTCGCGGTCGAGGTTCGACCACCGGGCCGTGGTGGTGGCGGGAGGAGCGGACGCGCTGACGGCGGTGGCCCGGGGGGCCGAGTCCGCCCGCGTGGCGGTCGGTGTCGCACGCCCCGCGGGCAAGGTCGCGTTCGTCTTCCCCGGCCAGGGGTCGCAGTGGCTGGGCATGGGGACCGCGCTGGCCCGGTCGTCGCCGGTGTTCCGTGCCTCGCTCGACGCCTGCGCGCAGGCGCTCGCCCCGCACGTGGACTGGTCGCTGTGGGACGTCCTGTCCGACGAGTCCCAGCTGGAGCGGGTGGACGTGGTCCAGCCCGCGCTGTTCGCGGTGATGGTGTCGCTGGCCGCGCTGTGGCGTTCGTACGGTGTCGAGCCGGACGCGGTGGTGGGGCACAGCCAGGGCGAGCTGGCCGCCGCACACGTCGCGGGCGCGTTGTCCCTGGAGGATGCCGCCAAGATCGTGGCGTTACGCAGCCGGGCGATCCTCGCGCTGTCGGGTCAGGGCGGCATGGTGTCGCTCGCGGCGGGCGTCGAGGCGGTGCGTGAGCGGATCGCCCGCTGGGACGGACGTATCTCCGTCGCAGCCGTCAACGGCCCCGGTTCCGTGGTCGTGGCCGGCGACGCCGACGCCCTGGACGAACTCATGGACTCCTGCGCCGCCGACGACGTCAGGGCCCGTCGGGTTCCCGTCGACTACGCCTCCCACTCGCCGCACGTCGAGCGCATTCGGGAGACGCTGGCGGACGTGCTGGCCACAGTGGAGCCCAAGGCCGCACAGGTGCCGATGCTGTCCACGGTCACGGGGGAGTGGCTGACCGGGACCGAGGCGGGCGCCGACTACTGGTACCGGAACCTGCGGCAGACGGTGGGCTTCGAGGACGCCACGCGTGGACTCCTGGACCACGGCGTCGGCACGTTCATCGAGTGCAGCCCCCACCCCGTCCTCACCTTCGGCGTGCGCGAGACGCTGGACGCGACCGGCCGCGACGCCATCGTCGTCGGCACCCTGCGGAGGACCGACGGCGAGCTCGACCGGTTCCTGCTCTCGGCCGCCGAGGCCTACGTGGAGGGGCTCCCCTTCGACTGGAGTGCCGTGGTGCCCGCCGGGCACCACGTCGACCTGCCGACCTACCCCTTCCAGCGCAAGCGCTACTGGCTCGACGACACGGCCCGCCCGACAGCCGGCGACGACACCGCGCTGCAGGAGTTCTGGTCCGCGGTGGAGCGCGGCGACCTCGCCGCGACGCTGGACGTGCCCGCCGACGCGCCGCTGACCGACGTCCTGCCCAGCCTGGCCGACTGGCGCCGCCGCAGGCAGGAACGGTCCGCCGTCGACGCCTGGCGCCTCCGGGTCACCTGGCGTCCGCTCGGCGCCACCACCACGCCGGCCCTCACCGGCACCTGGCTCGTGGCCGGCGCGCCGTCCGAGGCGGAACACCCGTGGCACACGGCGGCCGTCGAGGCTCTGCGCGCCCACGGCGCCGACGTTCTCGAAACCGACGGCTCGGCCGAGTCACTGCGCGCCCTGGACGTCGTACCCAGCGGCGTACTGTCCCTGCTCGCCCTGGACGAACGGCCCGACCCCGCGTACCCGACGGTCCCGGGCGGACTGTCCGGCACGCTGGCGCTCGTACGGGCCCTCGGCGACGCCGGGATCGGCGCGCCGCTGTGGCTGGCCACGACCGGCGCGGTGTCCGTCGGACGCTCCGATCCGCTCACCCACCCGGCGCAGAGCCAGGTGTGGGGCCTCGGCCTGGCCGTCGGCCTCGAACACCCGGACCGCTGGGGCGGCATCGTCGACCTGCCCACCACCCCCGACGCCAGGACCACGACGCGCCTCGCCGCTGTCCTGGCGGGGCACGGCGACGAGGACCAACTGGCGGTCCGGGCCTCCGGCGTGTCCGTACGAAGGCTGACCCCGGCCCCCGCGCCGTCGGCCGCACCCGCCTGGCGCACCGGCGGCACCGCACTGATCACCGGCGGCACCGGTGCCATCGGCGGACACATCGCCCGCTGGCTGGCGGGCAACGGCGCCGAGCACATCGTCCTCACCAGCCGCAGCGGAGCCGGCGCGCCCGGCGCGCCCGGCGCGCGCGAGCTGGCGGCCGAGCTGACCGCGCTCGGCGTCCGCACCACCGTCGCCGCCTGCGACGCGGCCGACCGCGCCGCGCTCGCCGACCTGTTCGCGCGGCTCGACGCCGACGGCACCCCGGTCCGCTCGGTCTTCCACGCCGCGGGCATCGTCCTGTCCCGGCCGCTGGCCGACACGGACACCCCGGACCTCGCCCACGCCCTCGCGGCCAAGGCCGTCGGCGCCGCCCACCTCGACGAGCTGTGCGCCGGGCGCGACCTCGACGCGTTCGTCCTGTTCTCCTCCGGATCCGCGGTGTGGGGCAGCGGCGAACTCGGCGCCTACGGCGCGGCCAACGCCTTCCTCGACGCCCTCGCCCAGCGCCGCCGCGCCGACGGCCTGCCCGCCACCTCGGTGTCCTGGGGCATGTGGGCGGGCGAGGGCATGGTCACGGACGACCTGGACGGCCTGCTGCGCCGCAGGGGCATGCGCCCCATGCGGCCCGAACTCGCCGTCGGCGCGCTCGCCACCGCCCTCGCGGCCGACGAGACGACCCTGACGGTCGCCGACGTCGACTGGCCCCGCTTCGCCCCCGGCTTCACCGCCGCCCGCTCCCGCCCGCTGATCAGCGAGATCCCCGACGTCGTGGCGCTCGCCGCGCAGGACGAGGCGGAGCAGCCGGCCCCGGGCGGAGCCCTGGCCGACCGCCTCACCGGACTCAACGAGGCCGACCGGCACCGGCACCTGCTCGACCTGGTGCGCGGCCACGCGGCGGCGGTGCTCGGCCACGACGGCCCCGAAGCCGTCACACCCGACCGGGCCTTCCGCGAGCTGGGCTTCGACTCGCTCACCGCGATCGAGGTACGCAAGCGCCTCGCCGCCGCAACCGGCACGCGGCTGCCCACCACCGTCGTGTTCGACCACCCGACGCCCGAGGCGCTCGCCCGCCACCTGCACTCCGTGGTCCTCGGCGAGCGGCAGACCGCCGCACCGGCCGGGACCGCGGCCCGCGACGCCGACGAGCCGATCGCGGTCGTGGCGATGAGCTGCCGCTACCCCGGCGGCGTGCGCGGACCCGAGGACCTGTGGTCACTCGTCCTGGACGGACGCGACGCCGTCGGACCGTTCCCGGACGACCGGGGCTGGGACACCGACCGGCTGTACCCGGCCGACGCGGAGGCCCAGGGCCGCAGCCGCACCCTGGAAGGCGCCTTCGTCGACGACGCGGGCGGGTTCGACGCGAACTTCTTCGGCATCGCCCCGCGCGAGGCGCTGGCGATGGACCCCCAGCAGCGCCAGGTCCTCGAACTGGCCTGGGAAGCCTTCGAACGGGCGGGCATCGACCCGACGTCGGCGCGCGACAGCCTCACCGGCGTGTTCGTCGGCGCCTCGCCGCAGAGCTACGCGGGCACCCTGGAGCAGGCCACGCCCGAGATGGACGGCTACCGGCTGACCGGCGACGCGCTGAGCGTCGTATCGGGCCGGATCGCCTACGCGCTGGGCCTGCGCGGCCCCGCCGTCACCGTCGACACCGCCTGCTCGTCCTCCCTGGTCGCCCTGCACCTCGCGGTGCAGGCGCTGCGGTCGGGGGAGTGCTCGATGGCCCTGGCGGGCGGCACGGCGATCATGGTGACGCCGACGCCCTTCGCCGAGTTCAGCCTGCAGGGCGGCCTGGCCCCCGACGGCCGCTGCAAGCCGTACGCCGATGCCGCCGACGGCGTCGGCTGGGGCGAGGGCGCGGGCCTGATCCTCCTGGAACGGCTCTCCGACGCCCGAGCCAACGGCCACGAGGTCCTCGCCGTCGTCCGCGGCTCCGCGATCAACCAGGACGGCGCGTCGAACGGCCTGTCCGCGCCCAGCGGCCCCGCACAGCAGCGCGTCATCCGCGCGGCCCTCACCAACGCGGGCCTCACCGCGCCGGACGTCGACGCCGTCGAGGGCCACGGCACGGGCACCCGGCTCGGCGACCCCATCGAGGCGCAGGCCCTGCTCGCGACCTACGGCCAGGACCGCCCCGCCGACCGGCCGCTGTACCTCGGCGCGCTGAAGTCGAACATCGGCCACACACAGGCCGCGTCCGGCATCGCGGGCGTCATCAAGATGGTGCAGGCGATGCGGCACGGCGTCCTGCCGCGCACCCTCCACCTCGACCGGCCCTCCCAGCACGTCGACTGGTCGGCCGGCGCCGTGGAACTGCTCGCCGAGCACCGGCCGTGGCCGGAGGCCGACCGGCCGCGGCGGGCCGCCGTCTCCGCGTTCGGCGTCAGCGGCACCAACGGCCACGTCATCCTCGAACAGGCCGAGCCCGTCACCCCGGCCGGGCCCGTCACCCCGGCCGAGGCCGTCGCTCCGGCCCGGGCCGACGAGCCGGACGGACGGCCCCTCGCCTGGGCGCTGTCCGCCCGCGACACCACCGCGCTGCGCGCACAGGCCGCCCGCCTGGCGGCCACCGTGGACGAGCGGCCCGAGCTCTCGCCGGTGGACATCGCCGCGACCCTCGCGGCCGGACGGGCCGCGCTCGACCACCGCGCGGTCGTCCTCGGCACCGGCACGCCCGAACTGCGCGCCGGACTCGACGCGCTCGCCGAGGGCACCGACGCCCCCACCGTGGTGCGGGGCGCCCCCGACGGCGGCCGGCTCGCCGTGCTGTTCGCCGGACAGGGCTCCCAGCGCATCGGCATGGGCCGCAGCCTGTACGAGACGCACCCCGTGTTCGCCGACGCGCTCGACGAGGCGTTCGCCCACCTCGACCCGCACCTCGCGGTGCCGCTGCGCGACATCGTCTTCGGCGACGACCAGGCCGCCCTCGACCGTACCGAGTACGCGCAGCCCGCGCTGTTCGCCGTCGAGGTCGCCCTGTTCCGGCTGTGGGAGTCCTGGGGCCTGCGGGCCGACGCGCTCGCCGGCCACTCGATCGGCGAACTGGCCGCCGCGCACGTCGCCGGCGTCTTCTCGCTCCCCGACGCCTGCGCGATCGTCGCCGCCCGCGGCGCGCTCATGCAGGCGCTGCCCTCCGGCGGCGTCATGGTCGCGGTGCAGGCCACCGAGGAGGAGATCGCGCCCGAGTGCTCCGAGCACATCGGCATCGCCGCCGTCAACGGCCCGGACTCCCTGGTGCTGTCCGGCAGCGCACGCGAGGTGCTAGACCTCGCCGACCGCCTCAAGGCGCAGGGCCGCAAGGTGACCAGGCTGCGCGTCAGCCACGCGTTCCACTCGCCGCTGATGGATCCGATGCTCGCCGAGTTCCGCCGCGTCGTCGCGGGCGCCACCGCCCACCCGCCCACGCTGCCGATCGTGTCCACGCTCACCGGTGCGCCGGTCGACGCCGGCGAACTGGCCTCGCCCGACCACTGGGTGGGGCACGTGCGCCGGCCCGTGCGGTTCGCCGACGGGGTCACCGCGCTCGTGGCACAGGGCGTGACCACGATGGTGGAGGTCGGACCCGGCAGCGCTCTCAGCGCCATGGGCCAGGACAGCGCCCCCGACGCGGTGTTCGTACCGACGCTGCGCTCCGACCGCCCCGAGCCGGACGCGCTGGCCCTCGCCGCCGCGCACCTCCACGTCCGGGGCGTCCGGCTCGACCTGGCCGCCGTCCTCGGCGACCGCGGCAGCCGCGTCGACCTGCCCACCTACGCCTTCCAGCACGAGCGGTACTGGCTGACCGCCGCCGTCGCCCCCGCGGGCGACGGGGCGACGACGGCCCTCGGCGTCGCCACGGGCGACCACCCGCTGCTGCGCGCCGCCGTCGCGCTGCCCGGCTCCGACGGCGTCGTCTTCACCGGCAGGCTGTCCACGAAGGCCCAGCCGTGGCTCGCCGACCACGGCGTCGGCGGCCGGGTGCTGTTCCCCGGCACCGGGTTCCTCGACCTCGCCCTGCACGCCGCGGACCACTGCGGCCTGGACACCGTCGAGGAACTGACCCTGCACGCCCCGATGGTCCTGCCCGAGCGAGGCGGCCTCGCCCTGCGCGTCACCGTCGGCGCCCGGACCGACGACGGGCGCGGCATCCGGGTGCACTCGCGGGCCGAGGACGCCGACCGGGACGAGCCGTGGACCGAACACGCCACCGGCATGCTCACCACGGGCGACGCCCCGGCGACCGAGCTCGCCTCCTGGCCGCCGGAGGGTGCGACGCCGATGGACGTCGACGACGTCTACGACCGTCTCACCGAACTCGGCTACGGCTACGGGCCCGTGTTCCGCGCGCTGCGCGCCGCCTGGCGCCTCGGCGACGACGCGTACGTCGAGGTGGCCCTGCCGGAGGGCACCGCCGCAGACGGATTCAGCGTGCACCCCGCGCTGCTCGACGCCGCGCTGCACGCCCCCGTACTGCGCGCCCTCGACGAGGCCGGCGGCGGCCCCCGGCTGCCGTTCAGCTTCACCGGGGTGCGGCTGCACGCCGTCGGCGCCTCGACGCTGCGGGTGCGCTGGTCGCCCAAGAGCCAGGACGACATGGCGCTGACCGTCGCCGACCCGGCCGGCCGGGCCGTGGCGAGTGTCGACTCCCTGGTCATGCGACCGGTGGAGCTCCGCGGACTCGCCTCCCGGACCGCCGACTCCCTGCTCGCCCTGGAGTGGACACCCGCCGACGCGACAGGGGACAGCACGCCCGGCCTCGCCGTGCTCGGCGACGGTGGCCTCGGCGATCTCGGCGTCGACGCCCCCACCGTCCCCGACTTCGGCGCGCTCGACGGCGTGACCGACCTGCTCGCTCCCTGCCCGCAGCCGTCCGGCGACGACGGGAAGGCCGCGCGCGAGGCGGTGACCTGGGCGCTGACGCTCGCCCAGGACTGGCTCGCCGACGAGCGGACCGCGAGTACCCGCCTGGTGTTCGTGACCCGCGGCGCGGTCGACTCCGACGCGCCCGACCCGGCCCAGGCCGCCGTGTGGGGTCTGGTGCGGTCGGCGCAGACCGAGCACCCCGGCCGGTTCGCCCTGGTGGACCTCGACGGCGCCGAGGAGTCCGCCCGCGCCCTGCCCGCGGCGCTCGCCTCCGACGAGACCCAACTCGCCCTGCGGACGGGACAGGTGACGGTGCCCAGGCTCGCCCGCGCGGCCGCCGGCGCCCCGCTCGCCCCGCCCGCCGACGGCCCGTGGCGCCTCGACGCCCAGCCGCGCGGCTCCCTCACCGACCTCACCCTGGTGCCGCACCCCGACGCCGCCGCGCCCCTCGCACCCCGCGAGGTCCGCATCGCCGTCCGCGCGGCCGGAGTGAACGTCCGGGACACCCTGACCGCCCTGGACCGCCACCCCGGCACGGCCGGACTCGGCAGCGAGGCCGCGGGTGTGGTGACCGAGGTCGGCGCGGACGTGACCGACCTGGCGGCGGGCGACCGCGTCCTCGGCATCGTCACCCAGGGCTTCGGACCGCTCGCCGTCACCGACCACCGGCTCCTCGCCCCGATACCCGCCGGGTGGTCCTTCACGATCGCCGCCTCCGTGCCGCTCGCGTTCCTCACGGCCTACCACGCCCTGCACGACCTGGCGGCGCTGCGCCGGGGCGAGTCCGTGCTGGTGCACGCCGCTGCCGGCGACGTAGGCATGGCCGCCGTACAACTCGCCCGGCACTGGGGCGCGGAGGTGTACGCGACCGCGAGCCCCGCCGAGCGGGACACGGTGCGGGAGGCCGGCGTACCCGACTCGCACCTGGCCTCCTCGCGCGACGACGGCTTCGTGGCGGAGCTCACCGCCCGGACCGGCGGCCACGGCGTCGACGTCGTACTGAACCCGCTGACGCGGGAGTTCACGCACGGATTGCCGGAATCGCTGGAACTGCTGGCCGACGGCGGGCGGTTCGTCGAACCCGCCACCGACGGCCGCGACCGCGCCGAGCTGCCCCCCGGCGTCGACCACGCCACGTTCGACCTGACGCGGGCGCACCCCGACCGCCTCCAGGAGATGCTCCTCGACGTCCTCGCGCTGTTCGAGGCGGGTGTGCTCACCCCCCTGCCGGTGCGCACCTGGGACATCCGCCGCGCACCCGAGGCGTTCCGCCACCTCGACCGGGCCCACCTCGACCGGCCTCAGCACGACCGGGCCCAGCACGTCGGCAAGGTCGTCCTGACCGTGCCCGCGCCCCTCGACCCGGACCGCCCGGTCCTGGTCACCGGCGGCCTCGGCACCCTCGGCGCGCTGGTGGCCCGCCACCTGGTCGCCGACCGAGGGGCGCGCAACCTCGTCCTGGCCGGACGCAAGGGCCTGGCCACCGACGGTGCCCGGGAACTGTGCGACGAACTGGCGGGACTGGGCGCCCAGGTGACCGTGGTCGCCTGCGACGTGGCCGACCGCGCGTCGGTGGCGGGGCTGCTCGCCTCACTGGACCGGCCGCTCGGCGCGGTCGTGCACACGGCGGGCGTCGTCGACGACGGCGTGCTGGAGTCCCTGACGCCCGAACGGGTCGACCGCGTGTTCGCCCCGAAGCTCGACGGCCTGCTCCACCTGGACGAGCTGACCAGCGACGCCGACCTGTCCGCGTTCATCGTGTTCTCCTCCTCCGCCGGACTCCTCGGCAGCGCGGGCCAGGCGGGCTACGCCGCGGCGAACGCCGCGCTCGACGCGCTCGTGCGCCGCCGTCAGGCGCTCGGTCTGCCCGGCGTCTCGCTGGCGTGGGGCATGTGGGCGGCGACGAGCGGCATGACGGCGGGACTCGACGCGGGCGACCGGGCCCGGCTCGGCCGCTCCGGCGTCCGCGAACTGCCCACCGAGGACGCGCTCGCGCTCCTCGACGCCGCGGCCGAGGACGACCGCGCCGTACTCGCGCCGCTCCGGCTGGACACCGCCGCGCTGCGCGCACAGGCCGCGAACGGCACCCTGCCGCCGCTGCTGCGGGACCTGGTCCGCACCCCCGTCCGCCGCACCGCGCCGCCGCCCCCCGTCGCCACCGCGTCGTTCGCCGACACCCTCGCGGGCCGGTCCGCGGCGGACCGCGAACAGACGGTGCTCGACCTGGTGTGCGCCCAGGTCGCGGCCGTGCTCGGCCACACTGCCGGCGCCGAGGTCGACCCCGCCCGCGGGCTGCGGGACCTCGGGTTCGACTCGCTGACGTCGGTGGAACTGCGCAACCGGCTCACCGCGGCCACAGGGCTGCGGCTGCCCTCGACCCTCGTGTTCGACCACCCGACGCCCGCCGCGATCGCCCGGCACGTCCTCACCCTGCTCGCCGACGCCGAGCCGGAGACCGACGTGCTCGACCAGCTCGAACAGCTGGAGAACGTGCTGCTCGCCCTCACCGACGACGGCACCGCCACCAAGGCGGACCTGCGGCTGCGCGCCCTGGTCGCCCGGTGGAGCGAAGCCCGGTCCGGGGACACCGGCGAGGACGCCGGCTCCGACCTCGATTCGGCCACCGACGACGAACTCTTCGGCTACCTCGACAACGAACTCGAGACCTCGTGACCGGGCCGGCCCGCGTCGACCTCTTCTGCACCGCCGTAAGGAGCGCACGCCAAATGGAGAACGAGAACAAGCTCCGCGACTACCTCAAGCGGGCAACCACCGACCTGCGCAACGCCCGCCGGCGCCTGCGCGAGGTCGAGGAGCGGGAGAACGAGCCCATCGCGATCATCGGGATGAGCTGCCGCTACCCCGGCGGCGTCGCATCGCCGGAGGACCTGTGGCGGCTGGTCGCCGACGGCGGGGACGCCGTGGTGGAGTTCCCGGCCGACCGCGGCTGGGACGCCGACGCCCTCCACGACCCCGACCCGGAGCACGCGGGCACCTCCATCACCCGCCACGGCGGATTCCTGCAGGGCGCCACGGAGTTCGACCCGGCGTTCTTCGGAGTCAGCCCGCGCGAGGCGCTGGCCATGGACCCGCAGCAGCGCCTGCTCCTGGAGACCTCCTGGGAGGCGTTCGAACGCGCGGGCATCGACCCGGCGCGGGCCAGGGACTCCAGGACCGGCGTGTTCGCGGGCGTGATGTACAACGACTACGCGACACGGCTGCCGCAGGCACCCGACGGGTTCGAGGGCTACCTCGCCAACGGCAGCGCCGGCAGCATCGCGTCCGGCCGCGTCGCCTACACGCTCGGCCTCGTCGGGCCCGCCGTGACGGTGGACACCGCCTGCTCGTCGTCCCTGGTGGCCCTGCACCTCGCGATGGTGGCGCTCCGCCGCGACGAATGCTCCCTCGCGCTCGCGGGCGGCGCCACGTTCATGTCCACACCGCGCACGTTCGTCGAGTACAGCAGGCAGCGCGCGCTGTCCGTGGACGGCCGCTGCAAGGCGTTCTCCGACAGCGCCGACGGCACCGGCTGGGGCGAGGGCGTCGGCATGCTCCTGGTGGAGCGGCTGTCCGACGCCCGCCGCAACGGCCACCCCGTCCTCGCGATCGTCCGCGGCTCCGCGGTGAACCAGGACGGCGCGTCCCACGGCCTGACCGCGCCGAACGGCCCGTCCCAGCAGGCGGTGATCACCCAGGCGCTGGCGAGCGCCCGCCTCACCGCTGCCGACGTGGACGCCGTCGAGGCGCACGGCACCGGCACCACCCTCGGCGACCCGATCGAGGCGCAGGCCCTCATCGCCACGTACGGCCAGGACCGGCCCGCGGACCGGCCCCTGTGGCTGGGGTCGCTGAAGTCGAACATCGGCCACGCCCAGGCGGCGGCCGGAGTCGGCGGCATCATCAAGATGGTCATGGCGATGCGGCACGGCGTGCTGCCCAAGACCCTGCACGTCGACGAACCGAGCAGCCACGTCGACTGGTCGGCGGGCGCCGTGGAACTGCTGACCGAGGGCCGGGAATGGCCCGAGACCGGCGAACCGCGCCGCGCCGGCGTGTCCTCGTTCGGCGTCAGCGGCACCAACGCCCACGTCATCCTGGAACAGGGCCCCGCCGACGAACCGGCACCCGCCGAGGCCGACGGCCGGCCGGTCGCCGCCGTCACGCCGTGGGCGCTGTCCGCCCGGACCCCCGACGCGCTGCGCGCCCAGGCCGACCGCCTCCTGTCCCACCTGCGGGACACCGACGACTTCGACGCGGCGGGCGTCGGCTTCTCCTTGGCCACGACCCGCGCCGTGTTCGAGCACCGCGCCGTCCTCCTCGCCGGGGACGCCGAGGACAGGGCCGCCACCCTCGACCGGCTCGCCGCCCTCGCCGAGGGCCGCGGCGGTCCGGGCGTCGTGGTCGGCGAGGCGGCGTCCCACCGGCTCGGCTACCTGTTCTCCGGGCAGGGTTCACAGCGCCTCGGCATGGGGCGTGAACTCGCCGCCCGCTTCCCGGTGTTCGCCGAAGCCCTCGACACGGTGCTGGACGCCTTCGACCCGCGGGTGCGCGAGGTGCTGTTCGGCGAGGACGCCGACGCCCTGGACGCGACCGGGATGACCCAGCCCGCGCTGTTCGCCGTCGAGGTGGCGCTGTTCCGCCTCCTCGCATCGTGGGGCGTGCGCCCCGAGGCCCTGGCGGGGCACTCGATCGGCGAACTCGCCGCCGCGCACGTCTCCGGCGTGTGGTCGCTCGCGGACGCCGTCAAGGTGGTCTCGGCACGCGGTGCGCTGATGCAGGCGTTGCCCGCAGGCGGCGCGATGGTCGCCGTCCAAGCGTCCGAGGCCGAGGTCGTACCCGATCTCCCGGACGACGTGGACATCGCCGCGGTGAACGGCCCCGACTCGGTGGTGGTCTCGGGCGCCGCCGCCGAGGTGGAGGCGGTCGCGGAGCGGTGGCGCGCGGCGGGCCGCAAGGTGACCCGGCTGCGGGTCAGCCACGCGTTCCACTCCCCGCTGATGAACCCGATGCTGGACGAGTTCCGGCGGGTGCTGGAGGGCGTGTCGTACCAGGCGCCCGCGATCCCGATCGCGTCGACGCTGATAGGCCGGCTGGCCACGGCCGAGGAGCTGACGTCGCCCGAGTACTGGGTGCGGCACGTACGCGAGTCGGTGCGGTTCCACGACGCGATCGCCGCGCTGCGCGAGCACGGCGTCGACGTCTTCGTGGAGATCGGTCCCGGCGGCGTATTGTCCGGCCTCGGGCAGCTCAACGCCCCCGAAGCCGACTTCGTCCCCGCCCTGCGCGGCGACCGGCCCGAACTCGACGCGCTGACCACCGCCGTCGGCCGGCTGCACGTGCGCGGCGTCGCCGTGAACCTGGCCGCCTTGTTCGACGGCGGCGCCCGGCGGGTGGACCTGCCCACGTACGCCTTCCAGCGGGAGCGCCACTGGCTGGACGCCCCGGCCGCGGACGAGGCCACCGAGCCGATGTCGCCCGTGGAGGCACGGTTCTGGGACACCGTGGAAGAGGGCGACCTCGGCGACCTCGCCCGCACGCTGGGCGTGTCGTCCGACGACCCGCTGAGCGCCGTACTGCCCCGCCTCTCCGCCTGGCGCAGGAAGCAGCGGGACCGTTCCACCGCCGACGGCTGGCGGTACGGGGTCGAGTGGCGGCCGGTGTCGGTCGGGTCTGGGCGGCTGGACGGTACGTGGCTGGTCGTGGCGCCGGTGGGTGAGGACCGTGTCGGGTGGGTGCGGGAGGCGCTGGCCCGGAACGGTGCCGAGGTGCGGGTCCTGGAGGTGGACCCGGAGGCGGTCGACTGGGCGGAGCGGCTGGGCGGGTTGCCCGCGCTGAGCGGTGTGGTCTCGCTGCTGGGGCTCGCCGCTGCGGACGGTCCGGGCATACCCGCGGGTCTCAGGGGCACGATCGGTCTGCTGCGGGCGCTGGGTGACGCGGGTGTGGCGGGTCCGCTGTGGTGCCTGACGTCGGGTGCGGTGGCGGCGGGTGCGGATGATGCCGTGGCCGGGTTCGAGCAGTCGATGGTGTGGGGTCTGGGCCGGGTGGCGGCGCTGGAGCAGCCCGGGCGCTGGGGCGGTCTGGTGGATCTGCCGGACGCTCAGGACGAAGGAACCGGTGACCTGTTGGCCTCGGTCCTCGCCGGCACGGGTGACGAGGACCAGATCGCCGTACGCGGTGGCGAGGTTTTCGGCCGCAGGCTGGTGCCCGCGCCCCTGGGCGATGCCGCCGTGGAGGGGTGGACGCCGCGGGGCACGGTGCTGGTGACCGGTGGTCTGGGCGCTCTGGGCGGTCATGTGGCGCGCTGGTCGGCGGCGCGCGGTGCCGAGCACGTGGTGCTGGCGAGCCGTCGCGGCCGGGCGGCCGACGGCGCGGAGGAGTTGGAGGCGGAGCTGGTCGCGTCGGGCGCGCGGGTGACGTTCGCGGCCTGTGACGTGGCGGACCGGGAGTCCGTCGCGGCGCTGCTGGAGAGCGTCCCGGAGCTGAGCGCGGTCGTGCACACGGCCGGCATCGAGCGCTCGGCCGCGCTGGCGGATCTCGATCCGTCCGACCTGAGCCGGTTCGCCGATGTGCTGGCCGCGAAGGCCGACGGCGCGCGGAACCTGCACGAGCTGCTCGCCGACCGGCCGTTGGACGCGTTCGTGCTGTTCTCGTCGATCGCCGGTGTCTGGGGCAGCGGTGGTCAGCCCGCCTACGGTGCGGCGAACGCCTACCTGGACGCCCTGGCCGAGCACCGCAGGGCGGCGGGACTGCCCGCCACGGCGGTGGCCTGGGGCCCGTGGGGCGGTGGCGGCATGGTCGCCGACTCCGGGCAGGCCGCGCACCTGCGGCGCAGGGGCCTGAACACGATGACCCCCGAGGCGGCCCTCGCCGGTCTCGGCGCGGCCGTCGACCACGGCGACGGCACGGTCACCCTCGCCGATGTGGACTGGGGGCGGTTCGCGGGCACCTTCATGGCCCAGCGGCCCAGCCCGCTGCTGAGTGAACTGTCCGAGGTGCGCGCCACGTTCGAGGCCACGTCGACCGAGCAGGTCTCGTCGGCACTGGCGCAGCGGCTCGCCGGCCTGGACGAGGCCGAGCAGGAGCGGCAGCTGACCGACCTGGTCCGGTACGAGGCGGCCGCGGTCCTCGGCCATGTGTCCGGTGACGCGTTCTCCGCGACCCGCCCCTTCCGGGAGCTGGGCTTCGACTCGTTGACGGCGGTGGAACTGCGGAGCCGGCTGAGTGAGGCCACGGGTGTCGCCCTGCCCACCACCCTGGTCTTCGACCACCCGACCGCCGCCGAACTGGCCGCCCATCTGCGCGCCGAACTGTCCGGCACGAACGCGGACCTCACCCCCGCGGCCCCCGTGGCCGTTTCGGGCGTGGCGGACGAGCCGATCGCGATCGTGGGGATGGCCTGCCGCTTCCCGGGCGGCGTTTCGAGCCCGGAGGACCTGTGGCAGGTCCTGCGGTCGGGCGGCGACGCGGTGTCGGAGTTCCCTGCCGACCGCGGCTGGGACCTGGAGACGCTCTACGACCCGGACGCCGCGCGCGTCGGCACGTCGTACACGCGCAAGGGCGCCTTCCTCGACCAAGTGGCCGAGTTCGACCCGGCGTTCTTCGGGATCTCACCGCGTGAGGCGCTGGCGATGGACCCGCAGCAGCGGCTGCTCCTGGAGACCTCCTGGGAGGCCCTCGAACGCGCGGGCATCGACGCGCACGCGCTGCGGGGCAGCCGTTCCGGCGTGTTCGTCGGCACCAACGGCCAGGACTACACGACGCTGATGATGGCCGCTCCGGACACCGTCGAGGGCTACTTCGGCACCGGCAGCGCGGCGAGCGTCATCTCCGGTCGCCTTTCCTACACGTTCGGCCTCGAGGGCCCGGCCGTCACTGTGGACACGGCGTGCTCGTCGTCGCTGGTCGCCCTGCACCTGGCGGTGCAGGCGCTGCGGTCCGGCGAGTGCGAACTGGCGCTCACCGGCGGCGTGACGGTGATGTCCACCCCGGCCGCGTTCGTGGAGTTCAGCAAGCAGCGGGGCCTGTCAGTGGACGGCCGGTGCAAGGCCTTCGGCGCGGACGCGGACGGCACCGGCTGGGGCGAGGGCATCGGCATGCTGGTCGTCGAGCGGCTGTCGGACGCCGAGCGCAACGGTCACCAGGTCCTTGCCGTCGTACGGGGTTCCGCGGTGAACCAGGACGGCGCGTCCAACGGTCTGACCGCGCCGAACGGCCCCTCGCAGCAGCGGGTGATCCGCCAGGCGCTGGCGGCCGCGGGCCTCGCCCCGGCCGACGTGGACGCGGTCGAGGCGCACGGCACCGGCACCAGGCTCGGCGACCCGATCGAGGCGCAGGCTCTCATCGCCACGTACGGCCAGGGCCGCTCCGCCGACCGGCCCCTGTGGCTGGGCTCGATCAAGTCGAACATCGGTCACACCCAGGCCGCCGCCGGTGTCGCCGGTGTGATCAAGATGGTCATGGCGATGCGGCACGGCGTGCTGCCGCGCACCCTCCACGCGGAAGAGCCGTCGCCGCACGTCGACTGGACCGCCGGCGCGGTCGAACTGCTCACCGACGAGCGCGAGTGGCCCGCCGCGGACCGGCCGTGGCGGGCGGGTGTGTCGTCGTTCGGGTTCAGCGGCACGAACGCGCACGTCATCGTCGAGCAGGCGCCCGTGGTCGAGCGGGAGCAGGCACCCGAGCCGTTGCCCGTCGGCACGGTCGTCCCGTGGGCGCTGTCGGCCGGCAGCCCCGAGGCGCTGCGTGAGCAGGCGGCTCGACTCGCGTCCCTCGTGGCCGAGTCGCCGGAGCCGTCCGTTGCGGACGTGGGCCGCGCGCTGGTGTTCTCACGTGCGGCGTTGGAGCACCGCGCGGTGGTGGTCGCCGCGGAGCCCGCCGAGTTCCGGTCGGTCCTGGCCGCCCTCGCCGAGGGGCGCGGCGGTCCGGGAGTGGTGACGGGCGAGGCCGCGTCGCACCGGGTGGGTTTCCTGTTCTCCGGTCAGGGTTCGCAGCGGCTCGGGATGGGTCGTGAACTGGCAGACGGTTTCCCGGTGTTCGCCGAGGCGCTGGACGAGGTGCTGGGGCTGCTGGCTCCTGAGGTGCGTGAGGTGCTGTTCGGTGAGGATGCCGAAGCGCTGAATGAGACGGGGGTGACGCAGCCCGCGCTGTTCGCGGTCGAGGTCGCCCTGTTCAGGCTGTTGGAGTCCTGGGGCATCCGTCCGGATGTGCTGGCCGGTCATTCGATCGGTGAGCTGGCCGCGGCTCATGTCTCGGGGGTGTGGTCTCTCGCGGATGCGGTGAAGGTGGTGTCGGCCCGTGCGGGGCTGATGCAGGCGTTACCCGAGGGTGGGGCGATGGTGGCGATCCGGGCGACGGAGGCCGAGGTCGCACCCGGGCTGCCGGAGACGGTGGGTATCGCGGCGGTGAACGGGCCGGACTCGGTGGTGGTTTCCGGTGTCGCCGCTGATGTGGAGGCTGTTGGCGAGCGGTGGGGTGCGGCGGGTCGGAAGGTGTCGCGGCTGCGGGTGAGCCGTGCGTTCCATTCGCCGTTGATGGATCCGATGCTGGAGGAGTTCCGCCGGGTGCTGGAGGGTGTGTCGTACGAGGCGCCCGAGATTCCGATCGTGTCGACGTTGACGGGCGGGCCGGCGAGCGCCGAGGAGTTGGTGTCGCCGGAGTACTGGGTGCGGCATGTGCGGGAGTCGGTGCGGTTCGCCGACGCGGTGAGTGCGCTGGTCGCGGATGGTGTAGGCACGTTCGTGGAGGTCGGTCCGGGCGGGACGCTGTCGGCGCTGGGCCGGGAGTCCGCGCCGGGCGCGGACTTCGTACCGGTGCTGCGCGGCGACCGGCCGGAGACGGTGGCCGCCACGACGGCCGTCGGGCTGCTGCACGTACGCGGCGTGGCGGTGGACTGGGAGGTGTTCCTCGCCGGACGCGGACGGCAGTGGGTGGATCTGCCGACCTATGCGTTCCAGCGTGAGCGCTTCTGGCTGGACCCCGCGCCCGTGGGTGAGGGCGTCGAGCGGTTGTCGCCGGTGGAGGCGCGGTTCTGGGAGGCCGTCGAGGAAGGCGACGTCGAGGACTTGGCCCGTACGTTGGACGTGTCGTCGGACGAGCCGTTGAGCGCGGTCCTGCCTCGGTTGTCCGAGTGGCGCAAGGAGCAGCGGGACCGTTCCACCGCCGACGGCCGGCGGTACGGGGTCGAGTGGCGGCCGGTGTCGGTCGGGTCTGGGCGGCTGGACGGTACGTGGCTGGTCGTGGCGCCGGTGGGTGAGGACCGTACCGGATGGGTGGGGGAGGCGCTGGCCCGGAGCGGTGCCGAGGTGCGGGTCCTGGAGGTGGCCCCGGAGACGGCCGACTGGGCGGAGCGGCTGGGCGGGTTGCCCGCGGTGAGCGGTGTGGTCTCGCTGCTGGGACTCGCGGACGCGGGTGCATCCCCCACCGTCGGCCTGCTGCGGGCGCTGGGTGACGCGGGTGTGGCGGGTCCGCTGTGGTGCCTGACGTCGGGTGCGGTGGCGGCGGGTGCAACTGATGCCGTGGCCGGGTTCGAGCAGTCGATGGTGTGGGGTCTGGGCCGGGTGGCGGCGCTGGAGCAGCCCGGGCGCTGGGGCGGTCTGGTCGATGTGCCGGACGCTCAGGACGAGGCGACCGGTGACCTGCTCGTCTCGGTGCTCGCCGGGGCGAGCGGTGAGGACCAGGTCGCGCTGCGCGGTGGCGAGGTCCTCGGCCGCAGGCTGGTCCTCGCGCCCCTGGGCGAGGCATCCGGGACCGGGTGGACGCCTCGCGGGACGGTCCTCGTCACGGGTGGTCTGGGTGCTCTGGGCGGTCATGTGGCGCGCTGGCTGGCGGCGCGCGGTGCCGAGCACGTGGTGCTGGCGAGCCGTCGTGGCCGGGCGGCCGACGGCGCGGTGGAGTTGGAGGCGGAGCTGGTCGCGTCGGGCGCGCGGGTGACGTTCGCGGCCTGTGACGTGGCGGACCGCGAGTCCGTCGCGGCGCTGCTGGAGAGCGTCCCGGCACTCGATGCGGTCGTGCACACGGCCGGCATCGAGCGCTCGGCCGTCCTCGCCGATCTCGGTGCGGACGATCTCGCCGATGTGCTGGCGGCCAAGGCCGACGGCGCGCGGAACCTGCACGAGCTGCTTGCCGGCCGGCCGTTGGACGCGTTCGTGCTGTTCTCGTCGATCGCCGGAGTCTGGGGCAGCAGCGGGCAGGGCGCGTACGCGGCGGCCAACGCCTACCTGGACGCCCTGGCCGAGCACCGCAGGGCGGCGGGTCTGCCCGCCACGGCGGTGGCCTGGGGCCCGTGGGGCGGTGGCGGCATGGTCGCCACCACCGAGCAGGCCGCGCTGCTCAACCGCTGGGGTCTGTCGACGATGGCTCCGGCGGTCGCGATCGTGGGTCTGGTCACGGCCCTGGAGCGTGGTGACGGGAACGTGGTCGTCGCCGATGTGGACTGGGAGCGGTTCGCGGGCACGTTCATGGCGCAGCGGCCCAGCGCCTTGCTGAGTGAACTGCCCGAGGTGCGTGCCGCGTTCGAGGCCACGTCGACGGACCGGGGTTCTTCGGCTCTGGCGCAGCGGCTCGCCGGCCTGGACGAGGCCCAGCAGGAGCGGCAGCTGACCGAGCTGGTCCGGTACGAGGCGGCCACGGTCCTCGGCCATGTCTCGGCCGACGCCTTCTCCGCCACACGTGCCTTCAAGGACCTGGGCTTCGATTCGCTGACGGCGGTGGAGCTGCGGAGCCGGCTGAGCGAGGCCACCGGGGTTGCCCTGCCCGCGACCCTGGTCTTCGACCACCCGACCGCCGCCGAACTGGCCGCGTATCTGCGTGCCGAACTGTCCGGCGCGAACGCGGACTTCACCCCCGCCGCTCCCGTGGCCGTTTCGGACGTGGCGGACGAGCCGATCGCGATCGTGGCGATGTCCTGCCGGTTCCCCGGCGGCGTGTCGAGCCCCGACGACCTGTGGCGGGTGCTGCTGTCCGGCGGCGACGCGGTGTCGGGGTTCCCGGCCGACCGCGGCTGGGACCTGGACGCGCTGTACGACCCCGACCCGGACTCGGTGGGGACCACGTATCTGCGGTCGGGCGCGTTCCTGTCGGACGTGAGCGGCTTCGACGCGGGCTTCTTCGGGATCTCGCCCCGCGAGGCGCTGGCGATGGACCCGCAACAGCGGCTCCTCCTCGAAACCTCCTGGGAACTGCTGGAGCGCGCGGGCATCGACCCCGCGTCGCTGCGCGGTAAGCGCGTCGGCGTGTTCGTCGGCTCGAACGCCCAGGACTACGGGCTGGTGGTGGGCAAGGCCGCCGAGGACGTGGGCGGCTACATGGCGACCGGCAACGCGGCCAGCGTCGCCTCCGGCCGTCTTTCGTACACGTTCGGCTTCGAGGGTCCGGCCGTGACCGTGGACACGGCGTGCTCGTCGTCGCTGGTCGCGCTGCACCTGGCCGTGCAGGCCCTGCGCGCGGGTGAGTGCGAGATGGCGCTGGCGGGTGGCGTGACGGTGATGTCGACGCCGGGTGCCTTCATCGAGTTCAGCCGGCAGCGCGGCCTGTCGGTGGACGGCCGCTGCAAGGCGTTCGCCGCCGCCGCCGACGGCACCGGCTGGGGCGAGGGCGTCGGCATGCTGTTCGTGGAGCGGCTGTCGGACGCGCAGCGCAACGGTCACCAGGTCCTCGCCGTGGTGCGGGGTTCCGCGGTGAACCAGGACGGGGCGTCCAACGGCCTGACCGCGCCGAACGGCCCCTCGCAGCAGCGGGTGATCCGCCAGGCGCTGGCGGCCGCGGGCCTCGCCCCGGCCGATGTGGACGCGGTCGAGGCCCACGGCACCGGTACGAAGCTCGGCGACCCGATCGAGGCGCAGGCCCTGCTCGCGACGTACGGCCAGGACCGGCCCGAGGACCGGCCGCTGTGGCTCGGCTCGGTGAAGTCGAACATCGGCCACACGCAGGCGGCGGCCGGCGTGGCCGGTGTGATCAAGATGGTGATGGCGATGCGGCACGGCGTGCTGCCGCGCACCCTGCACGTGGACGAGCCGTCACCGCACGTCGACTGGTCCGCCGGTGCGGTGGAACTGCTGACGCAGGACCGCCCGTGGCCTGCTGCGGACCGGCCGTGGCGGGCGGGTGTGTCGTCGTTCGGGTTCAGCGGCACCAACGCGCACGCCATCATCGAGCAGGCCCCAGTCGTCGAGCGGGTGGAAGCCCCGGAGCCGACGGCGCACGACGGTGGCCTGGTGCCGTGGGTGCTGTCGGCGGGCGACGAGGGCGCGCTGCGCGGCCAGGCGCGGCGACTGCTGTCCCTCGTGGACGAGCACGCGCCCGTGGACGTAGGCCACTCGCTCGCCACGTCACGGGCGGCGCTGGACCACCGCGCGGTGGTCGTCGCCGCCGATCCCGCCGAGTTCCGGTCGGCCCTGGCCGCCCTCGCCGAGGGGCGGGAGGAGCCCGGTGTCGTGATGGGCGAGGCCGCTGCGCACCGGGTGGGTTTCCTGTTCTCGGGCCAGGGTTCGCAGCGGCTCGGGATGGGCCGTGAACTGGCTGCCCGGTTCCCGGTGTTTGCCGCTTCCCTGGACGAGGTGCTGGGGCTGCTGGCTCCTGAGGTCCGTGAGGTGCTGTTCGGTGAGGATGCGGATGCGCTGAATGAGACGGGGGTGACGCAGCCTGCGCTGTTCGCGGTCGAGGTGGCGCTGTTCCGTCTCCTTGAGTCGTGGGGCATCCGTCCGGACGTGCTCGCCGGTCATTCGATCGGTGAGCTGGCCGCCGCGCACGTGTCCGGTGTGTGGTCGCTGGCCGATGCGGTGAAGGTGGTGTCGGCGCGTGCGGGGCTGATGCAGGCGCTGCCCGACGGCGGTGCGATGGTGGCCATCCAGGCGACGGAGGCCGAGGTCGCGCCGGACCTGCCGGAGACGGTGGGCATCGCGGCGGTGAACGGGCCGTCGTCGGTGGTCGTCTCCGGTGCCGCCGCCGATGCGGAGGCCGTCGCCGAGCGGTGGCACAAGGCGGGCCGCAAAGTGACCCGGCTCCGGGTGAGCCACGCGTTCCACTCCCCGCTGATGGACCCGATGCTGGACGACTTCCGCCGGGTGCTGGAGAGCGTGTCGTACGAGGTCCCCGCGATCCCGATCGTGTCCACGTTGACCGGTGCCCGCGCGACGGCCGACGAACTGGCCTCGCCGGACTACTGGGTCCGCCACGTACGGGAATCGGTGCGGTTCGCCGACGCCGTGCACACGCTGCGGGACTCGAGTGCGACCGCGTTCGTCGAGGTCGGGCCCGGTGGGACGCTGTCCGCTCTCGGGGCGGCCGGTGCGCCCGACGCGGTGTTCCTGCCCGCGCTGCGCGCGGACCGGCCCGAGGAGGCCGCCCTCGTCACCACGGTCGCCGCACTGCACGCGCGGGGTGTGACGGTCGACTGGAACGCCTACTTCGCGCACAGCGGGGCCCGGCGCGTCGACCTGCCGACGTACGCCTTCCAGCACCAGCGCTACTGGCTGGACGCCCGGCCCGGCGGGAGCGAGGCCGCGACGGGCGCGGACGAGGCGGAGTTCTGGGCCGCGGTGGACAGCGAGGAGGCGGACGCGCTCGCGTCGTCCCTGGGGATCGACGACGACGGTGCGACCGACTCGCTCCGCGCGGTGCTGCCGCTGCTGTCCTCGTGGCGGCGCCGCAGCCGCGAGAAGTCCACCGTGGACAACTGGCGTTACGCCGTCGACTGGAAGGCCGGCGGACACCCGGCGACCACTCCTCCCTCAGGCACCTGGCTGGCCGTGGCGCTCGCGGGTGACGAACGTGCCGCCGCGCTGCGCACGCTGCTGGCGGACCAGGGCCTGGCGCTCGTCCCGGTGGAGGCCGACGGCGCCGACCGCGAGGCGCTGGCCGACGCGCTGCGCGCGGCCGCCGCGGGCGAACAGGTCGGCGGGGTCCTGTCGCTGCTGGCGTTCGACGAGTCGCCGCACCCCGACCATCCCGCCGTGCCGAACGGTGTCGCGGCCACCCTCGCGCTGGTCCAGGCGCTCGGCGACACGGGCGTAGGAGCGCCGCTGTGGTGCGTGACCTCGGGTGCGGTGTCGGCCACCGCCGAGGACGCGGTCGCCGGGTTCGCGCAGTCGATGGTGTGGGGTCTCGGCCGGGCCGCGGCGCTGGAGCACCCCGACCGCTGGGGCGGCCTGGTCGACCTGCCGGAGACGGTGGACGAGCCGGTGGCCGCACGGCTGTGCGGCCTGCTGGGCGGAGCGGAGGACCAGATCGCCGTACGCGGGACCGGCGTGTTCACGCGCCGGCTCCGGCGCGCCGAGCGGGCCACCGCGGGCTCCGGCTGGACGCCGCGCGGCACGGCCCTGGTGACCGGCGGTCTCGGCGCCCTGGGCGCGAGGGCCGCCCGGTGGCTCGCGGCGCACGGCGCCGAGCACGTCGTGGTGGTGAGCAGGCGTGGCCCCGAGGCCGAGGGCGCCGCCGAGCTGGGCGCCGAACTCGCCGAGCTGGGCGCGCGCGTCACGGTCGCCGCCGTCGACATCGCCGACAGGGAACGGCTCGCCGCCCTGCTCGGCGACCTGGCCGCCGCCGGCGACCCGGTCCGTGCCGTCGTGCACACCGCCGGCCTCAACGACAGCGTCCCCGCCGACGAGACGGACCTCGCGCGCTTCGCGGACGTGGTCACCGCCAAGGTGGCGGGCGCCGCGCACCTGCACGAACTCCTTGCCGACGCGCCCCTCGACGCGTTCCTGTCGTACTCCTCGATCGCCGGCATCTGGGGCAGCGGAGGCCAGGTCGCCTACAGCGCCGCGAACGCCTACCTCGACGCCCTCACCGAGCACCGCGTCTCGCGCGGCCTGCCGGCCACCACGGTCGCCTGGGGCCCCTGGGCCGGGGGCGGCATGGCCGACGACGAGGCGCAGCGGCAGCTGTCCCGGCGCGGGCTCCCGGCGCTGCCGCCCGAGCCCGCGGTGGGCGCCCTCGCCGACGCGGTCGGCGGCGGCACGGCGACCACGGTCGTGGTGAACGTCGACTGGGAGCGGTTCGCGCCCGCCTTCACCATCGGCAGGCCCAGCCCGCTGCTCGCCGACCTGGCCGAGGCGCACGACGCGATCGCCGACCGGGCCGACGGATCCAACGGGTCCGGCGGGCCGGGCGGGTCCGACGAGGAGGGCGCCGAGCTGCGCCGCCGCCTCACGGGCCTGGACGAGGCGAAGCGGAAGGAACTGGTGCGCGGCCTCGTCGTCGCGCAGGCCGCCGCCGTCCTGGGCCACGCCTCGGCCGGCGCGGTGGACCCCGACCGGGCGTTCCGCGAGCTGGGCTTCGACTCGCTGACCGCCGTGGAACTGCGCAACCGGCTGACGGCCGAATCCGGCCTGACCCTGCCCGCGACCGTGGTCTTCGACTACCCGAGCCCCGCGGCGCTCGCCCAACACCTGCTGACGGCGGTCCTGGAACCGCACGGCGGGTCGCTCCGGGCACCGGACGCCGTCGCCCCGGGCGCGACCGACGAGCCGATCGCGATCGTGGCGATGGCGTGCCGGTACCCCGGCGGCGTGGCCGGCCCGGAGGACCTGTGGCGGGTGCTGCTGTCCGGCGGGGACGCGGTGTCGGAGTTCCCGGCCGACCGCGGCTGGGACCTGGAGGCGCTGTACGACCCGGACCCCGAAGGGGTGGGCACCACGTACAGCTGCAGGGGCGCCTTCCTCGACCGCGTCGCGGACTTCGACGCGGGCTTCTTCGGGATCTCGCCGCGCGAGGCGCTGGCGATGGACCCGCAGCAGCGACTCCTCCTGGAGACCTCCTGGGAGACGTTCGAGCGGGCCGGAATGGACCCGAACGCGATACGCGGCGAGCGGGTCGGCGTGTTCGTCGGCTCGAATGTTCAGGACTACGGCCTCGTCCTCGACGGAGCCGCCGAGGACGTCGGCGGACACGTGGCGACGGGCAGCGCGGCCAGCGTTATGTCCGGCCGTCTCTCGTACACGTTCGGCCTCGAGGGTCCGGCCGTGACCGTGGACACGGCGTGCTCGTCGTCGCTGGTCGCGCTGCACCTCGCGGTGCAGGCACTGCACCAGGGCGAGTGCGAGATGGCGCTGGCGGGCGGTGTGACGGTGATGTCGACGCCGGGTGCCTTCATCGAGTTCAGCCGCCAGCGCGGACTGTCGGTCGACGGCCGCTGCAAGGCCTTCTCCGACGCCGCCGACGGCACCGGCTGGGGCGAGGGCATCGGCATGCTGCTCGTGGAGCGCCTGTCGGACGCGCAGCGCAACAGGCACGAGATCCTCGCCGTGGTGCGGGGTTCCGCGGTGAACCAGGACGGTGCCTCCAACGGCCTGACCGCGCCCAACGGCCCCTCGCAGCAGCGGGTCATCCGGCAGGCCCTGGCGAGCGCCGGTCTGGAACCGTCCGACGTGGACGCGGTCGAGGCCCACGGCACCGGCACCAGGCTCGGCGACCCGATCGAGGCGCAGGCCCTGCTGGCCACCTACGGCCAGGACCGCCCCGCCGACCGGCCGCTGTGGCTCGGCTCCATCAAGTCGAACATCGGTCACACCCAGGCCGCCGCCGGTGTCGCCGGTGTGATCAAGATGGTGATGGCGATGCGGCACGGCGTGCTGCCCCGCACCCTCCACGCGGACGAGCCCTCGTCGCACGTGGACTGGTCCGCGGGCGGGGTACGGCTGCTCACGGACGAGCGTGACTGGCCTGCCGTGGACCGGCCGTGGCGGGCGGGCGTGTCGTCGTTCGGATTCAGCGGCACCAACGCGCACACGGTCATCGAGCAGGCCCCCCCGGTGACAACCGTGATCGAGCAGGCCCCCCGGGTGACGTCGGCCGAGGCCGGCGCCGAGCCGGCGGAGACGGGTGTCGTGCCCTGGGTCCTCTCGGCCCGGTCCGCGGAGGCGCTGCGGGAACAGGCGGCCAGGCTCCGCGAGGAGTGCGTGCGGGAGGCGGCCGCGCCGGTCGCCGACGTCGCCCACTCGCTGCGTTCCCGCTCCACGTTCGACCACCGGGCCGTCGTGGTGGGCCTCGACCGGGAGGAGTTCCTCTCCGGTCTCACCGCCCTCGCCGACGGCCGTGAGGCCCCGAACGTCGTGACCGGCGTGGCGGAGAACCACGGTGCCGGCCCGGTGTTCGTGTTCCCCGGCCACGGCACGCAGTGGCTCGGCATGGCGGGCGGCCTGATGGAGTCCTCTGCGGTGTTCCGCGCCCGCATGGAGGAGTGCGCCGCGGCCCTGGAGGAGTTCGTGGACTGGTCGCTGCTCGACGCGATCCAGGACGCCGACCGGATGGAACGCCTCGACGTCGTCCAGCCCGCCCTGTTCGCGGTGATGGTGTCGCTGGCCGCCACCTGGCGGTCGTGGGGCGTCGAGCCCAGTGCCGTCCTCGGCCACTCGCAGGGCGAGATCGCCGCGGCCTGCGTCGCGGGCGCCCTGACCCTCACGGACGCGGCACGGCTGGTCGTCCTGCGGAGCAGGGCACTGAGCACGCTGTCCGGCCAGGGCGGCATGGTGTCGGTCGCACTCGGCGTGGACGGCGCGCGGGAGCTGATCGCCCGCTGGGACGGACGGCTCGCGGTCGGCGTGGTGAACGGCCCCGCCTCGGTCGTCGTCTCCGGTGACATCGCCGCCCTCGACGAACTCGTCGAGGCCTGCGCCGAGAAGGGGGTGTGGGCGCGACGCGTCCTCGCGGACTACGCCCCGCACTCCCACCACGTCGAACGCATCGAAGCGGACCTCCTGCAGGGCCTCGCGGACGTGGCGCCGCGAGCCGGCGACGTGCCGTACTACTCCCCGCTGACCGGCGGCCTGCTCGACACCCGCGAGATGGACGCCGCGTACTGGTACCGGAGCCTGCGGCGGACGGTCGAGTTCGCCGACTCCGTCTCCGCCCTGGTGGAGGAGGGCTTCACGGCCTTCGTCGAAGTCAGCCCCCACCCCGTGCTCGTGGCAGGCCTGGGCGAACTGGTCGGCGCCGACGGCGTCGTCGTCGGCTCCCTGCGCCGCGGGGACGGCGGCCTGACCCGGCTGATGACCTCGGCGAGCGCCCTGTTCGTCCGCGGCGGGCAGGTGGAGTGGGACACGCCCGGCGGACGCCGGGTCGACCTGCCGACCTACCCGTTCCAGCGCCGGCGCTTCTGGCCCACCACGACGCACACCGCGTCCGGCGACGTCACCGCGGCCGGCCTGGGACGCGTGCGGCACCCCGTGCTCGCCGCCGTCACCGAACTCCCGGACTCCGAGAGCCTCGTGTTCAGCGGCAGGCTGTCCCTGCGCACCCACCCCTGGCTCACCGACTACCGCGTCCTCGGCTCCGCGGTGCTCCCCGGCT
Organism: Streptomyces sp. NPDC107581; assembly: GCF_055657175.1. NCBI lineage: Bacteria > Bacillati > Actinomycetota > Actinomycetes > Kitasatosporales > Streptomycetaceae > Streptomyces > Streptomyces sp. NPDC107581. The sequence goes on along the minus strand of NZ_JBVKBH010000002.1, from coordinate 266,089 downwards.
CCGCCTACGTCGACCTCGCGCTGCGCGCCGGTGACCACGTCGGCTGCGCGTCCCTGGACGACCTGGTGCTGGAGGCGCCCCTGGTGCTGCCCGAACGCGACGGCGTCCAGGTGCGGCTCAGCCTCGAAGGACCGGACGCCTCCGGCAGGCGGACGTTCACCGTGGATTCCCGAGGAGACGAGGGCGGGGACTGGACCCGCCACGCCACGGGTGCCCTGACCGCCCAGGCGGAACCCGTCACCGACGCCCTCGTCGCCTGGCCGCCCGGCGAGGCCGAACCGGTCGACCTGGAGGCGCACCACGCCACCGTCGCCGCCTCCGGCCTCGACCACGGCCCCGCCTTCCAGGGCCTGAACGCAGCCTGGCGCAAGGGCGACGTGGTGTACGCCGAGGTGGATTTGCCGGACGGCCTCGCGGACGACGGCTTCGGCCTGCACCCGGCACTCCTGGACACCGCGCTGCACGCCGTCGGGCTCGGCGTCGGCTCGGACGGGCTGCCGTTCTCGTGGGCCGGGGTACGGCTCCTCGCGACCGGTGCGACCGCCCTGCGGGTCCGGTTGACTCCGGTCGGCGTGGACGCCGTGGCCGTACTCGTCGCCGACGGCACCGGCGAGCCCGTGGCCGCCGTCGACGCGCTGACCCTGCGGCCCCTCTCGGCCGACCAGCTCAGCCTCGCCCGGTCCGCGCACCGCGACTCGCTGTTCGACGTCAAGTGGGTCCCGGCCCAGGACGCCGCCCCCGACACCGGCACCTGGGCGGTGCTCGGCGGCGACACCGGCCGCCTGGCCCACGCGCTCACCGCCGCCGGCGAACAGGTCGACGCACACACCGGCCTGGCCGCCCTGCTGGCCGCCGTCGACAGCGGCACGCCCGTACCCCGGTACGTGGCCGTGACCCCAGGCGAGCGCGCGACGACACCCCGCGAGGCCACGCACCACACCCTCGACCTGCTCCAGAAGTGGCTCGCGGAGGACAGGTTCGCCGAGTCCCGGCTCGTGCTGCTCACCAGTGGCGCGGTCGCCGCCGGGCCGGACGAGGACGTACCGGACCTGGTGCGCGCCCCCGCGTGGGGCCTGGTCCGCTCGGCGCAGTCGGAGCACCCGACGCGGTTCGTACTCGTGGACCTCGTGGACACGGACGGGAACGAGCAGTCGCTGCGCAGGCTGCCCGCCGCCGTGGCGACCGAGGAACCGCAGCTCGCGATCAGGGACGGAATCGCCATGGTGCCCAGGCTCACCCGGCTCGCCGCCCCGGCCGGCACACCCGGCGCGGCGGCCTTCGGCCCCGACAGCGTGGTGCTGATCACCGGTGGACTCGGCGTGCTCGGCGGCGTGACCGCAAGGCACCTCGTCAGCCGGCACGGAGTGCGCGAGCTCGTCCTGACCGGCAGGCGCGGCGCGGACACACCGGGAGCGGAGGAACTGCGCCAGGATCTGGAGGCCCTCGGCGCACGGGTCGCGGTCGCCGCCTGCGACGTCGGCGACCGCGACGCGGTCGCCGCGCTCCTGGCGGAGCACCCCGTGACCGCCGTCGTGCACACGGCGGGCGTCCTGGACGACGGCGTGATCGAATCCCTCACCCCGGAGCAGGTCGACGCGGTGCTGCGCCCCAAGGCCGACGCCGCACAGCACTTGCACGAGCTGACCCGGGGCACCGACCTCACCGCGTTCGTGCTGTTCTCCGCGGCCGCCGGTGTGTTCGGCGGCCCCGGCCAGGGCAACTACGCCGCCGCCAACGCCTGCCTCGACGCGCTCGCGCAGCACCGCCGGGCCACAGGGCTGCCCGCGACGTCACTGGCCTGGGGCCTGTGGGCCGAGGCCAGCGGCATCACCGGCCACCTCGACGACACCGACGTCCAGCGGATGGCGCGGGGCGGCATGGTCCCGCTGTCCTCCACGGACGGCATGGCCCTGTTCGACGCGGCATGCGCGACCGGCGCCGCGACCGCGGTGCCCGCCGCGATCGACCTGGCCGCGCTCCGGTCCCACCCGGAGCGGGTCCGGCCGATGCTGCGCGGCCTGGTTCCCACCCCGGCCCGCCGGTCCGCGCGGTCCGGTGACGGAGTGGTCCCGCTCGCCCAGCGGCTCGCGGCCCTCACCGAGGCGGAGCAGGACCGGGCGCTGGTGCACCTCGTGCGCACGCACACCGCGGCCGTCCTCGGCTTCGCCGGACCGGATGCCGTCGAGGCGGACCGTGCCTTCAAGGAACTCGGATTCGACTCGCTGACCGCGGTGGAACTGCGCAACAGGCTCGACGCCGAAGTCGGCTCGCGGCTGCCCGCCACCCTGGTGTTCGACCACCCGAACCCCGCGGCGCTCGCGGCCCATCTGCGCACGTCGGTCCTCGCGGACCAGGTCTCGCCTGCCGCCGCGGTACTCAGCGAACTGAACAAGCTGACGATCACCATGTCCAAGCTCGACCCGGACGACGCGCTGGCCGGGGACATCCGGCTCCGGCTCCGCTCGCTCCTGTCCACATGGGACGAACAGGAACCCGAGGCCGCGGTGGACGACCTGAGCTCGGCAACGCTCGACGACGTCTTCGACATCATCGACGAGGAACTCGGAAAGTCCTGATCAGCGCCAATACGGACCGGCACCAGCACCGGCCGTCACGGGCCGTCCCCAAGACCAGCCCGCACGGCCTCCCATCAACACGGGCACGGACTCACACCCAGAGGGGTAGCACGCACATGTCGACCGACGACAAGGTCCTCGACTACCTGAAGCGCCTGACCGCCGACCTGAGGCAGACCAGGCAACGGCTGCGCGAGGTCGAGGAGAAGGCCGGCGAGCCGATCGCGATCGTCGGCATGAGCTGCCGCTTCCCCGGTGGCGCGAACTCGCCCGAGGACCTGTGGCGGCTGGTCGAGTCCGGGGCGGACGCGGTGTCCGGGTTCCCCGTCGAGCGCGGCTGGGACGTGGAGTCGCTCTACGACGCGGACCCCGACCACACGGGCACCACCTACGCACGTGAAGGTGCCTTCCTGCACGAGGCGATGGAGTTCGACGCGGACTTCTTCGGCATCTCGCCGCGCGAGGCGCTGGCCATGGACCCGCAGCAGCGGCTGCTCCTGGAAACCTCCTGGGAGGTGTTCGAGCGGGCGGGCATCGACCCCACCTCACTGCGGGGCAGCCGTGCCGGTGTGTTCGTCGGCACCAACGGCCAGGACTACGCCCAACTGCTGCTGGCCGCTCAGGAGATGGTCGAGGGATACGCGGGCACGGGCATCTCGGCGAGCGTCATCTCCGGCCGGCTCTCGTACACGTTCGGTCTTGAGGGCCCGGCGGTCACGGTGGACACGGCGTGCTCGTCTTCGCTGGTCGCCCTGCACCTGGCGGCGCAGTCACTGCGCAAGGACGAGTGCGAACTCGCCCTCGTCGGCGGCGTGACGGTGATGTCCACGCCGGGCTCGTTCATCGAGTTCAGCCGTCAGCGGGGCTTGGCCGTGGACGGCCGGGTCAAGGCGTTCGCCGATGCCGCCGACGGCACCGGCTGGGGCGAGGGCGTCGGCATGCTGCTCGTGGAGCGCCTGTCGGACGCGCAGCGCAACGGCCACCAGATCCTCGCGGTCGTACGGGGTTCCGCGGTGAACCAGGACGGCGCCTCGAACGGCCTGACCGCACCCAACGGCCCCTCCCAGCAGCGGGTCATCCGGCAGGCGCTCGCCGGCGCGGGCCTCGCCCCGGGCGACGTGGACGCGGTCGAGGCCCACGGCACCGGCACCACCCTCGGCGACCCGATCGAGGCCCAGGCCCTGCTGGCCACCTACGGCCAGGACCGCATCGCCGAGCGGCCCCTGTGGCTGGGGTCGGTCAAGTCGAACATCGGTCACACGCAGGCCGCCGCGGGTGTGGCGGGTGTCATCAAGATGGTCATGGCGATGCGGCACGGCGTACTGCCCCGCACCCTGCACGTCGACCAGCCGTCGACGCGCGTTGACTGGTCGGCAGGCGCCGTACAGCTGCTGACGGAGCCCCAGCCGTGGCCGGAGACGGGCCGCCTGCGGCGTGCGGGCGTGTCGTCGTTCGGTGTGAGCGGCACCAACGCGCACACCATCATCGAACAGGCCCCGCAGCCCGAGGAATCGGCTCCCGCCGTTGCGTCCGAGCGGGGCGGCCCGGTGCCGTGGGTGCTGTCGGCCCGCAGCACGGAAGCACTGCGGGAGCAGGCCGAACGCCTCCGCTCCGGCACGCTCGACGCACACCCCGTGGACGTGGGCTACTCGCTCGCCACGACCCGGGCGGCGCTGGAGCAGCGCGCGGTCGTCGTCGTGGACGGCCCGGACGACCGACTGGCCGCCTTGGCCGCGTTGGCGGAGGGCAGGCAGGCGGCGGGTGTGGTGACGGGTTCTGCCGTCGCCGGCCTGCTGGGCTTCCTGTTCTCGGGCCAGGGTTCGCAGCGGCTCGGGATGGGCCGTGAACTGGCGGACGCTTTCCCGGTGTTCGCCGAGACGCTGGACGAGGTGCTGGGGCTGCTGGCTCCTGAGGTCCGTGAGGTGCTGTTCAGTGAGGATGCGGATGAGCTGAATGAGACGGGGGTGACGCAGCCCGCGCTGTTCGCGGTCGAGGTCGCCCTGTTCAGGCTGTTGGAGTCCTGGGGCATCCGTCCGGACGTGCTCGCCGGTCATTCGATCGGTGAGCTGGCCGCGGCTCATGTCTCGGGGGTGTGGTCTCTTGCGGATGCGGTGAAGGTGGTGTCGGCCCGTGCGGGGCTGATGCAGGCGCTGCCCGACGGCGGTGCGATGGTGGCGATCCAGGCGACGGAGGCCGAGGTCGCCTCGGACCTGCCGGAGACGGTGGGCATCGCGGCGGTGAACGGCCCGTCGTCGGTGGTCGTTTCCGGTGTCGCGGCCGATGTGGAGGCAGTTGGCGAGCGGTGGCGTGCGGCAGGCCGGAAGGTGACGCGGCTGCGGGTCAGCCATGCGTTCCACTCGCCGTTGATGGACCCGATGCTGGAGGAGTTCCGTCGGGTGCTGGAGGGTGTGTCGTTCGCGGCGCCCGCGATTCCGATCGTGTCGACGCTGACGGGCCGGCCTGCCACGGCCGAGGAGCTGACGTCACCGTCGTACTGGGTGCGGCACGTGCGCGAATCGGTGCGGTTCGCCGACGCGGTACGTGCGCTGGTGGACGACGGCGTCAGCACGTTCGTCGAGATCGGTCCGGGCGGGACGCTGTCCGCGCTGGGCCAGGAAACCGCGCCCGACGCGGGGTTCGTGCCGGTGCTGCGGACCGACCGCCCGGAAGAGTCCGCGCTGACCGCCGCGGTCGCCGAAGCACACGTCCGGGGCGTCCAGGTGGACTGGGACGCCTACTTCGAGGGCAGCGGGGCGCGGCGCGTCGACCTGCCGACGTACGCGTTCCAGCGTGAACGCTTCTGGCTGGACGTGGTGCCGGCGGTGGGTGATGTGTCGGCGGCCGGGCTCGGTTCGGCTGGGCATCCGCTGCTGGGCGCGGTGGTTGCGGTGGGTGACACGGATGGTGCGTTGCTGACCGGCCGGTTGTCGGTTCGGACGCATCCGTGGCTGGCTGATTTCGTGGTGCAGGGTGCGGTGTTGTTGCCTGGTGCGGCGTTTGTGGAGCTGGCGGTCCGTGCGGGTGATCAGGTCGGGTGTGACCTGGTGGAGGAGCTGACGCTGGAGGTGCCTCTCGTTCTGCCTGAGAGCGGTTCGGTGCGGGTGCAGGTCTGGGTGGGCGGGGCGGATGAGTCGGGCAGGCGTGAGCTGACCTTCTACTCCAGTGAGGGTGAGGTTGACGACGGCGGTTCGTGGACTCGGCACGCCACCGGTGTGCTGCGCTCTGGCACAGGCGCCGGTGGGGTTTCTCTGGTCGAGTGGCCGCCTGCTGGGGCGGAGCTTGTGGACCTGGAGGGGTTCTACGACGGGTCGGCGGAGTCGGGCTTGGGTTACGGGCCGGTGTTTCAGGGCTTGCGGGTGGCGTGGCGCAAGGGTGAGGAGGTGTTTGCCGAGGTTGCGCTGCCGGAGGGTGTGAAGGTGGAGGGCTTCGGTCTGCATCCGGCGCTGCTTGAGGCGGTGCTGCCCGCCGCGGGGTTGATGGATGCGGCGGATGCGCTGGAAGGGCTGCCGTTCTCGTGGTCGGGTGTGCGTCTGTACGCCTCCGGTGCGACGGCGCTGCGGGTGCGGTTGTCGCCCGCGGGCGCGGACGGTGTGTCGCTGGCGGTCGCGGACGGCTCCGGTGCCCCGGTGGCCACGATCGACTCGCTGGAGCTGCGTCCGGTGTCGGTGGTGGTGCCGCGGTACGAGCGGGAGTCGCTTTTCGGAGTCGACTGGGTGCCGGTGTCGGTACCGCTGTCCGAGGGCGATGCCCCGGCGACGCGGTGGACCGATCTGGAGGCACTGAATCAGTCGGCTGACGCGGAGCAGGCCGACTTCGTGGTCCTGCCCTGCCCGATCACGTCCGCCTCCGACCCGGCTGTCGGCGCGCATGAGGCCGCGCACTGGGCGTTGCGCGTGGTGCAGGCCTGGCTTGCGGAGGAGCGGTTCCACACGTCGCGTCTGGTCGTCGTGACCAGGGGAGCGGTTGCCGTGGTGGACGACGAGGGTGTGCGGGATCTGGCGCAGGCGGTGGTGTGGGGTCTGGTGCGCTCGGCGCAGTCGGAGAACCCGGACCGGATCGTGCTGGTCGACCTGGATGAAGAGACGGCTTCGGTCGATGGGCTGTCTGTTGTACTGGCCACGGGTGAGCCGCAGTTGGCGGTGCGGGCGGGTGCTGCCAGCGTCCCGCGGCTGGCTCGGGTGCGGGACTCCGTGGTGGAGGATGCCGGGTTCGGTTCGGGTGTGGTGCTGGTCACCGGTGCGACGGGCACTCTGGGTGGTCTGGTTGCACGGCATCTGGTCGTGGAGCGGGGTGTGCGGAGTCTGTTGCTGGTCAGCAGGCGTGGTGCCGGGGCCGAGGGTGCCGCGGAGCTGCGTGCGGAACTCGAAGCGCAGGGCGCCGATGTCGTCCTCGCGGCCTGTGACGTGGCCGACCGGGAGGCGCTGGCCGCGCTGCTGGCAGAGCATCGGATCTCTGCTGTGGTGCATACCGCTGGTGTGCTGGACGACGGCGTGATCGGCTCGCTGACACCCGAGCGGATCGACGGCGTGTTCCGGCCGAAGGTCGACGCGGCGTGGCATCTGCACGAGCTGACCCGGGGCATGGACCTGTCGGCGTTCGTGTTGTTCTCGTCGGTGGCCGGTGTGTTCGGTGGTCCTGGTCAGGGCAATTACGCGGCGGCGAATACGTTCTTGGACGCGTTGGCGCAGCATCGTCGGGCGGCTGGTCTGGCTGCGACGTCGTTGGCGTGGGGTCTGTGGGCGGATGCGGCCGGCATGGCGGGCGGCCTTGATGAGGCTGATGTGCGGCGGATGGCCCGGGGTGGTGTGGTCCCGTTGGGGTCGGCGGAGGGTCTGGCGTTGTTCGATGCGGCGGCGTCTACGGGGCGTGCGTTGGTGGCGCCCGTGCCGCTCGACCTGCCGGTGCTCCACAAGCAGGCGCGTACCCGGCCGGTGCCGCATCTGCTGCGTGGGCTGGTGCGTGGCACGGCACGCAGGGTTGTCGTGGCCGGGCAGGATGTCGCCCGGTCCGGGCTGGCGCGGTCGCTGGCGGGGATGTCGGCGGTGGAGCGGGAGAAGGCGCTGCTGGAGTTGGTGGTCGGGCATGTGGCGGTGGTGCTGGGGCACAGTTCGGTGCAGGCTGTCGCGCCTGACCGTGCGTTCAAGGAGCTCGGGTTCGATTCGCTGAGTTCGGTGGAGTTGCGGAACCGGTTGAATGCGGCGACGGAGTTGGCGCTGCCGGCCACGCTTGTCTTCGACTACCCGACTCCGGCGGCGCTGGCGGCTCATCTGGGTGCCGAGTTGTTGGGCGGCGTTGTTGATGTCGTGGTGGATGGTCCTGCTGTGGGTATGGGGGACGAGCCGATCGCGATTGTCGGTATGAGCTGTCGGTTCCCTGGTGGGGTGGGCTCGCCGGAGGATTTGTGGCGTTTGGTGGCCGAGGGGCAGGACGCGGTCTCGGAGTTCCCGGCCGACCGGGGCTGGGACCTCAACACCCTCTACGACCCTGATGCCGAGAACGTGGGCACGTCGTACAGCCGCATGGGCGCCTTCCTCGACCACGTGGCCGACTTCGACCCGGCGTTCTTCGGTATCTCACCGCGCGAAGCCGTGGCGATGGACCCGCAGCAGCGGCTGCTTCTCGAAACCTCGTGGGAGGTGTTCGAGCGGGCGGGTATCGACCCGCACTCGGTGCGCGGCAGCCGCTCCGGCGTCTTCGTCGGCACCAACGGCCAGGACTACGCGGCCTTGTTGATGGCCGCACGGGAGAGTGTCGAGGGGTACGCGGGTACCGGTATCTCGGCGAGTGTCATCTCCGGCCGTCTTTCGTACACGTTCGGTCTTGAGGGCCCGGCGGTCACGGTGGACACGGCGTGCTCGTCGTCGCTGGTCGCCCTGCACCTGGCGGTGCAGGCGCTGCAGAAGGGCGAGTGCGAGCTGGCGCTCGTGGGCGGTGTGACGGTGATGTCCACGCCCGGCGCGTTCATCGAGTTCAGCCGTCAGCGGGGTCTGGCCGTGGACGGCCGGGTCAAGGCGTTCGCCGATGCCGCCGATGGCACGGGCTGGGGCGAGGGCGTGGGCATGCTGCTCGTGGAGCGCCTGTCGGACGCGCAGCGCAACGGCCACGAGATTCTCGCCGTGGTACGGGGTTCCGCGGTGAACCAGGACGGCGCGTCCAACGGTCTGACCGCACCCAACGGCCCCTCGCAGCAGCGCGTGATCCGGCAGGCGCTGGCGACCGCGGGGCTCGCTCCCGCCGACGTGGACGCGATGGAGGCGCACGGCACCGGTACGAAGCTCGGTGACCCGATCGAGGCGCAGGCGCTGCTGGCCACCTACGGCCAGGACCGTCCCGCCGACCGGCCGTTGTGGCTGGGGTCGGTCAAGTCGAACATCGGTCACACGCAGGCCGCCGCGGGTGTGGCGGGTGTGATCAAGATGGTGATGGCGATGCGGCACGGTGTGCTGCCGCAGACCCTGCACGTCGACGAGCCGTCCTCGCACGTGGACTGGTCGGCAGGCGCCGTACAGCTGCTGACGGAAGCCAAGCCGTGGCCTGTTGCGGACCGGCCGTGGCGGGCGGGCGTGTCGTCGTTCGGCGTGAGTGGTACGAACGCGCACGTCATCGTGGAGCAGGCTCCGGTAGTGGCATCGGCGGCGGTCTTGGAGCCGGTTGCCGAGCCGACGACGTACGACGGTGGTCCGGTGCCGTGGGTCCTGTCGGCACGGAGCGCGGAAGCTCTCCGGGAGCAGGCCGCGCGGCTCTGCTCGGGAGTGGCCGGCCTGAACCCCGTGGACGTGGGCTTCTCGCTGGCGACGACACGGGCGGCGCTGGAGCAGCGCGCCGTTGTCGTCGCCGACGGCCAGGAGGACCGGCTCGCCGCTCTGACCGCGTTGGCGGCAGGGAGGCAGGCGGCGGGTGTGGTGACGGGTTCTGCCGGCACCGGCCTGCTGGGTTTCCTGTTCTCGGGTCAGGGTTCGCAGCGGCTCGGCATGGGCCGTGAACTGGCCGACCGTTTTCCGGTGTTCGCCGAGGCGCTGGACGAGGTGCTGGGGCTGCTGGCTCCTGAGGTCCGTGAGGTGCTGTTCGGTGAGGATGCGGATGCGCTGAATGAGACGGGGGTGACGCAGCCCGCGCTGTTCGCGGTCGAGGTGGCCCTGTTCCGTCTCCTTGAGTCGTGGGGCATCCGTCCGGACGTGCTCGCCGGTCATTCGATCGGTGAGCTGGCCGCCGCGCACGTCTCCGGTGTGTGGTCGCTGGCCGACGCGGCGAAGGTGGTCTCGGCCCGCGCGGGGCTGATGCAGGCGCTGCCCGACGGCGGTGCGATGGTCGCGATCCAGGCGACGGAGGCCGAGGTCGCGTCGGAGCTGCCGGACGGCGTGGGCATTGCCGCGGTGAACGGACCGAACGCGGTGGTTGTGTCCGGCGTCGCCGCTGACGTGGAGGCTGTTGCCGAGCCGTGGCGCGAGGCGGGCCGGAAGGTGACCGGGCTCCGCGTCAGCCACGCGTTCCACTCGCCGCTGATGGACCCGATGCTGGACGACTTCCGCCGGGTGCTGGAGGACGTGTCGTACCAGAACCCCGAGATCCCGATCGTGTCGACGTTGACGGGCCGGCCGGCGAGCGCCGAGGAGTTGACGTCGCCTGAGTACTGGGTACGGCATGTGCGCGAGTCGGTGCGGTTCGCCGACGCGGTCGTGGCACTGCGCGAGCAGGGTGCCGACGTGTTCGTCGAGGTCGGGCCCGGTGGGACGTTGACCGCTCTCGGCCTGGGAAGTGTGCCCGACGCGGTGTTCCTGCCCGCGCTGCGCGCGGACCGGTCCGAGGAGACCGCGCTCGTCACCACGGTCGCCGCGCTGTACGCGCGGGGGACAGCGGTCGACTGGACCGTCTACTTCGCCGGGAGGGCAGCCCGTCGGGTGGATCTGCCGACGTACGCGTTCCAGCGCGAGCGCTTCTGGCTGGACGCCGCTCCTCTCGGCGAGGGCGTCGGCCGGATGTCTCCGGTGGAGGCGCGGTTCTGGGAGGTCGTCGAGGAGGGCGACGTCGCGGACTTCGCCCGGACATTGGATGTGTCGTCGGACGATCCGCTGAGTGCTGTGCTGCCCCGGCTGTCGGCGTGGCGCAGGGAGCAGCAGGCCCGGTCCACCGCTGATGAGTGGCGGTATCGGGTCGAGTGGCGGCGGGTGGCCGCTGCGTCTGGGCGGCTGGACGGTACGTGGCTGGTCGTGGCGCCGGTGGGTGCGGACCGTGCCGGGTGGGTGCGGGAGGCGCTGGCCCGCAACGGTGCCGAGGTGCGGGGCCTGGAGGTGGACCCGGAGGCGGTCGACTGGGCGGAGCGGCTGAGCGGGTTGCCCGCGCTGAGCGGTGTGGTGTCGCTGCTGGGGCTCACGGACGTGGGCGAGTCGGTGGTGCCTGCGGGTCTCAGGGGCACGATCGGTCTGCTGCGGGCGCTGGGTGATGCGGGCGGCTCGGCTCCGTTGTGGTGTGTGACGTCGGGTGCGGTGGCGGCGGGTGCGGATGATGCCGTGGCCGGGTTCGAGCAGTCGATGGTGTGGGGTCTGGGCCGGGTGGCTGCTTTGGAGCAGCCTGATCGTTGGGGCGGTCTGGTCGATCTGCCGGACGCTCAGGACGAGGGGACCGGTGACCTGCTGGCCTCGGTCCTCGCCGGGGCGAACGGTGAGGACCAGGTCGCTGTGCGCGGTGGCGAGATCCTCGGCCGCCGGCTGGTGCCCGCCCCGGTGCGCAAGGCGTTGTCCGGAGAGGGGTGGACGCCGCGCGGGACGGTCCTCGTCACCGGCGGTACCGGAGCACTCGGTGCGCACGTCGCCAGGTGGCTGGTGGCCAAGGGCGCCGAGCACCTGCTGCTGACCAGTCGTCGCGGACTGGAGGCCGACGGTGCCGAGGAACTGCGCGCGGAGCTGACCGCGCTCGGTACCCGTGTCACGGTGGTGGCTTGCGATGTCGCCGATCGGGACGCGCTTGCGGATGTACTCGCCTCGGTGCCCGAAGAGCTCCCGCTCACTGCGGTTGTGCACGCAGCGGGTGTGGAGCGCTCGGTGGCCCTGGCTGACTCCGATCTGGGTGAGTTCGTTGATGTGCTGGCGGCGAAGGTGGTTGGTGCGAGGAACCTGCATGAGTTGCTTGCGGACCGGTCGTTGGATGCGTTCGTGGTGTTCTCGTCGATCGCTGGTGTGTGGGGCAGTGGTGGTCAGGGTGCGTATGCGGCTGCCAATGCCTACCTGGATGCGTTGGCGGGTCGTCGTAGGGCTGTGGGGTTGCCGGCCACGGCGGTGGCGTGGGGGCCGTGGGCTGATGGTGGGATGGTTGCCGATGCCGGTGGGGATGCGGCCGGGCAGTTGCGGCGTCGGGGGTTGGCGTCGATGGCTCCGGCGGTGGCGATCGTGGGTCTGGCCACGGCTCTTGAGAGCGGTGATGGGGATGTCGTTGTTGCCGATGTGGACTGGGAGCGGTTCGCGGGTACGTTCATGGCGCGGCGGCCCAGTCGGCTGTTGAGTGAGTTGCCGCAGGTGCGTGCGGTGTTCGAGGTTGTGTCGGTGGATCAGGGTGTGTCGGCTCTGGCGCGGCGGCTTGTGGGCGTGGGTGAGGTTGAGCAGGAGCGGCAGCTGACGGAGTTGGTCCGGTTGGAGGCGGCTGCGGTTTTGGGGCATGCGTCGGGCGAGGCGTTGTCGGCGACGCGTGCTTTCAGGGAGTTGGGTTTCGATTCGCTGACGGCGGTGGAGTTGCGGGCCCGGCTCAGTGAGGTCACCGGGGTTGCTCTGCCCACGACTCTGGTCTTCGACTATCCGAACGCGGCTGCGCTGGCCGCCTATCTGCGGACCGAGCTGTGCGGTGCGAGCGCTGACTCCACGCCCACTGCTCCTGTGGTCGTGTCGGGTGTGGTGGACGAGCCGATCGCGATCGTGGGGATGGCCTGCCGGTTCCCGGGTGGTGTGGCGAGCCCGGAGGACCTGTGGCAGGTCCTGCTCTCCGGCGGGGACGCGGTGTCGGAGTTCCCGGCCGACCGGGGCTGGGACCTGGAGGCGCTGTACGATCCCGACCCGGACTCGGTGGGGACCTCGTACTCGCGGTCGGGCGCGTTCCTGTCGGACGTGAGCGGCTTCGACGCGGGCTTCTTCGGGATCTCGCCACGCGAGGCGCTGGCGATGGACCCGCAGCAGCGGTTGCTCCTGGAGACCTCCTGGGAGGTGTTCGAGCGGGCCGGTATCGATCCGAGCGCGGTGCGCGGCGAGCGGGTGGGTGTGTTCGTCGGCTCGAACGTGCAGGACTACGGACTGGTGCTGGGCACGGCTGCCGAGGACGTGGGCGGCTATGTGGCGACCGGCAACGCGGCCAGCGTCGCCTCGGGCCGGCTGTCGTACACCTTCGGCTTCGAGGGCCCGGCGGTCACGGTGGACACGGCGTGCTCGTCGTCGCTGGTGGCGCTGCACCTGGCGGTGCAGGCACTGCGGTCCGGTGAGTGCGAACTGGCCCTCGCGGGCGGCGTGACGGTGATGTCCACGCCCGGTGCCTTCATCGAGTTCAGCCGCCAGCGGGGCCTGGCCGAGGACGGCCGGTGCAAGGCGTTCTCCGACGGTGCTGATGGCACTGGTTGGGGTGAGGGCGTCGGCATGCTGGTCGTCGAGCGGCTGTCGGACGCCGAGCGCAACGGTCACCAGATCCTCGCCGTCGTACGGGGTTCCGCGGTGAACCAGGACGGCGCCTCGAACGGCCTGACCGCGCCGAACGGCCCCTCGCAGCAGCGGGTCATCCGTCAGGCCCTGGCGAGCGCCGGCCTGGAAGCGTCCGACGTGGACGCGGTCGAGGCCCACGGCACCGGAACGCGGCTGGGCGACCCGATCGAGGCGCAGGCCCTGCTCGCCACCTACGGTCAAGACCGTGCCGGTGAGCCGCTGTGGCTGGGGTCGCTGAAGTCGAACATCGGTCACACGCAGGCCGCCGCCGGTGTGGCGGGTGTGATCAAGATGGTGATGGCGATGCGGCACGGCGTGCTGCCCCGCACCCTCCACGTGGACGAGCCGTCGCCGCACGTCGACTGGACCGCCGGCGCGGTCGAACTGCTCACCGATGAGCGTGAGTGGCCGGTCGTGGACCGGCCGTGGCGGGCGGGTGTGTCGTCGTTCGGGTTCAGCGGCACGAACGCGCACGCCATCATCGAGCAGGCTGCCGTCCAGGTTCCTGTGGTGGAGCAGGCGGAAGCCCCGGAGCCGGCCCCGTACGACGGCGGTCTGGTGCCGTGGGTGCTGTCGGCGAGTGACGAGGGTGCGCTGCGCGGCCAGGCGGAGCGACTGCTGTCCGTGGCGCACGGGCTCGCACCCGTTGATGTCGGTTACTCGCTCGCCACGTCACGCTCGACGCTGAGTCACCGTGCGGTGGTGATCGGCGCTGACCGGTCGGAGCTGCTCGGCGCACTGACGGCGGTGGCCGAGGGCCGGACGACGGGTGCCGTGGTCTCGGGTGTGGCCGATGAGCCCGGCCGGGTGGGCTTCCTGTTCTCGGGTCAGGGGTCGCAGCGGCTCGGGATGGGTCGTGAACTGGCGGGCCGTTTCCCGGTGTTCGCCGAGGCGCTGGACGAGGTGCTGGGGCTGCTGGCTCCTGAGGTCCGTGAGGTGCTGTTCGGTGAGGATGCCGAAGCGCTGAATGAGACGGGGGTGACGCAGCCCGCGCTGTTCGCGGTCGAGGTGGCGTTGTTCCGTCTCCTTGAGTCGTGGGGTGTGCGGCCGGATGTGCTGGCCGGTCACTCGATCGGTGAGCTGGCCGCGGCTCATGTCTCGGGGGTGTGGTCTCTCGCGGATGCGGTGAAGGTGGTGTCGGCTCGGGGTGCGCTGATGCAGGCGTTACCCGAGGGTGGGGCGATGGTGGCGATCCAGGCGACGGAGGCCGAGGTCGCCTCGGACCTGCCGGAGACGGTGGGTATCGCGGCGGTGAACGGGCCGGACTCGGTGGTGGTTTCCGGTGTCGCCGCTGATGTGGAGGCTGTTGGCGAGCGGTGGGGTGCGGCGGGTCGGAAGGTGTCGCGGCTGCGGGTGAGCCGTGCGTTCCATTCGCCGTTGATGGATCCGATGCTGGAGGAGTTCCGCCGGGTGCTGGAGGGTGTGTCGTACGAGGCGCCCGAGATTCCGATCGTGTCGACGTTGACGGGCGGGCCGGCGAGCGCCGAGGAGTTGGTGTCGCCGGAGTACTGGGTGCGGCATGTGCGGGAGTCGGTGCGGTTCGCCGACGCGGTGAGTGCGCTGGTCGCGGATGGTGTAGGCACGTTCGTCGAGGTCGGTCCGGGCGGGACGCTGTCCGCACTGGGCCAGGAGACCGCGCCCGACGCGGGGTTCGTACCCGTGCTGCGCGCCGATCAGCCGGAGGAATCCGCGCTGATGTCGGCCGTGGCGCGGCTGTGCGCGCAGGGCGTCCGGCTTGACTGGGAAGCTTTCTTCACCGGCCGCGGCGCGCGGCGCGTCGACCTGCCGACGTACGCGTTCCAGCGCGAGCGGTTCTGGCCTGACGTGGTGCCGGTGGTGGGTGATGTGTCGGCGGCCGGGCTCGGTTCGGCTGGGCATCCGCTGCTGGGCGCGGTGGTTGCGGTGGGTGACACGGATGGTGCGTTGCTGACCGGCCGGTTGTCGGTTCGGACGCATCCGTGGCTGGCTGATTTCGTGGTGCAGGGTGCGGTGTTGTTGCCTGGTGCGGCGTTTGTGGAGTTGGCGGTCCGTGCGGGTGATCAGGTCGGGTGTGACCTGGTGGAGGAGCTGACGCTGGAGGTGCCTCTCGTTCTGCCTGAGAGCGGTTCGGTGCGGGTGCAGGTCTGGGTGGGCGGGGCGGATGAGTCGGGCAGGCGTGAGCTGACCTTCTACTCCAGTGAGGGTGAGGTTGACGACGGCGGTTCGTGGACTCGGCACGCCACCGGTGTGCTGCGCTCTGGCACAGGCGCCGGTGGGGTTTCTCTGGTCGAGTGGCCGCCTGCTGGGGCGGAGCTCGTGGACCTGGAGGGGTTCTACGACGGGTCGGCGGAGTCGGGCTTGGCTTATGGGCCGGTGTTCCAGGGCTTGCGGGTGGCGTGGCGCAAGGGTGAGGAGGTGTTCGCCGAGGTTGCGCTGCCGGAGGGGGTGAAGGCGGAGGGCTTCGGTCTGCACCCGGCGCTGCTTGACGCGGCGTTGCACGCGACCGGGCTGACGGGTGAGGCCGATGCTCCCGGCAGGCTGCCGTTCTCCTGGTCGGGTGTGCGTCTGTACGCCTCCGGTGCGACGGTGCTGCGGGTGCGGTTGTCGCCCGCGGGCGTGGACGGTGTGTCGCTGGCGGTCGCGGACGGCTCCGGTGCCCCGGTGGCCACGATCGACTCGCTGGTACTGCGCCCGGCGGCCCCGGTCCAGGCCGCCACTGACGCACGCGGCGACGCGCTGTTCGGTGTCGACTGGGTGCCGGTGCCGGTGCCGGTGCCGGTGCCGGTGCCGCTGTCCGAGGGCGATGCCCCGACGGTGGAGTGGACGACCGATCTGGAGGGCCTGGCGCAGTCGTCGGCCGAACTGTCGGACTTCGTCGCTCTGTCGTACCCGGTCGCGGCCACTGCTGACCCGGCCGCCGGCGCGCATGAGGCCGCGCACTGGGCGCTGCACGCGGTGCAGGCCTGGCTTGCCAAGGAGCGGTTCCACCCGGCGCGTCTGGTCGTCGTGACCAGGGGAGCGGTTGCCGTGGTGGACGACGAGGGTGTGCGGGATCTGGCTCAGGCGGCGGTGTGGGGTCTGGTGCGCTCGGCGCAGTCGGAGAACCCGGACCGGATCGTGCTGGTCGACCTGGACGAGGAGACGGCTTCGGTCGATGGGCTGTCTGCTGTACTGGCCACGGGTGAGCCGCAGTTGGCGGTGCGGGCGGGTGCTGCGTGTGCCCCGCGGCTGGCTCGGGTGCGGGACTCGGTGGTGGAGGATGCCGGGTTCGGTTCGGGTGTGGTGCTGGTCACGGGTGCGACGGGCACTCTGGGTGGTCTGGTTGCCCGGCATCTGGTCGTGGAGCGGGGTGTGCGGAGTCTGTTGCTGGTCAGCAGGCGTGGTGCCGGGGCCGAGGGTGCCGCGGAGCTGCGTGCGGAACTCGAAGCGCAGGGCGCCGATGTCGTCCTTGCGGCCTGTGACGTGGCCGACCGGGAGGCGCTGGCCGAGCTGCTGGCAGAGCATCGGATCTCTGCTGTGGTGCATACCGCTGGTGTGCTGGACGACGGCACGATCGGTTCGCTGACCCTGGATCAGGTCGATGGCGTGTTCCGGCCGAAGGTTGACGCGGCGTGGCATCTGCACGAGCTGACCCGGGGCATGGATCTGTCGGCGTTCGTGTTGTTCTCGTCGGTGGCCGGTGTGTTCGGTGGTCCTGGTCAGGGCAATTACGCGGCGGCGAATACGTTCTTGGACGCGTTGGCGCAGCGTCGTCGGGCGGCTGGTCTGGCTGCGACGTCGTTGGCGTGGGGTCTGTGGGCGGATGCGGCTGGTATGGCGGGCGGCCTTGATGAGGCTGATGTGCGGCGGATGGCCCGGGGTGGTGTGGTCCCGTTGGGGTCGGTGGAGGGTCTGGCGTTGTTCGATGCGGCGGCGTCTACGGGGCGTGCGTTGGTGGTGCCCGTGCCGCTCGACCTGCCGGTGCTCCACAAGCAGGCGCGTACCCGGTCGGTGCCGCATCTGCTGCGTGGGCTGGTGCGTGGCACGGCACGCAGGGTTGTCGTGGCCGGGCAGGATGTCGCCCGGTCCGGGCTGGCGCGGTCGCTGGCGGGGATGTCGGCGGTGGAGCGGGAGAAGGCGCTGCTGGAGTTGGTGGTCGGGCATGTGGCGGTGGTGCTGGGGCACAGTTCGGTGCAGGCTGTCGCGCCTGACCGTGCGTTCAAGGAGCTCGGGTTCGATTCGCTGAGTTCGGTGGAGTTGCGGAACCGGTTGAATGCGGCGACGGAGTTGGCGCTGTCGGCCACGCTTGTCTTCGACTACCCGACTCCGGCGGCGCTGGCGGCGCATCTGGGTGCCGAGTTGTTGGGCGGTGTCGTTGATGTCGTGGTGGATGGTCCTGCTGTGGGTATGGGGGACGAGCCGATCGCGATTGTCGGTATGAGCTGTCGGTTCCCTGGTGGGGTGGGCTCGCCGGAGGATTTGTGGCGTTTGGTGGCCGAGGGGCAGGACGCGGTCTCGGAGTTCCCGGCCGACCGGGGCTGGGACCTCAACACCCTCTACGACCCGGACCCTGAGCACTCGCAGACCACCTACAGCCGCATGGGTGCCTTCCTCGACGGTGTGGCGGAGTTCGACCCTGCGTTCTTCGGCATCTCACCTCGCGAAGCACTGGCCATGGACCCGCAGCAACGGCTGCTGCTGGAAACCTCCTGGGAGGTGTTCGAGCGGGCGGGTATCGACCCGCACTCGGTGCGCGGCAGCCGCTCCGGCGTCTTCGTCGGCACCAACGGCCAGGACTACACGACGCTGTTGATGGCCGCGCGGGAAGACGTCGACGGATACGTGGGCACCGGCAACGCCGCGAGCGTCATCTCCGGCCGGCTGTCCTACACGTTCGGTCTTGAGGGCCCGGCGGTCACGGTGGACACGGCGTGCTCGTCGTCGCTGGTCGCCCTGCACTGGGCGAGCCAGGCACTGAACAAGGGCGAGTGCGAGCTGGCGCTCGTCGGCGGTGTGACGGTGATGTCCACGCCCGGCGCGTTCATCGAGTTCAGCCGTCAGCGGGGTCTGGCCGTGGACGGCCGGGTCAAGGCGTTCGCCGATGCCGCCGACGGCACCGGCTGGGGCGAGGGCGTCGGCATGCTGCTCGTGGAGCGCCTGTCGGACGCGCAGCGCAACGGCCACGAGATTCTCGCCGTGGTACGGGGTTCCGCGGTGAACCAGGACGGCGCCTCGAACGGTCTGACCGCGCCGAACGGCCCTTCGCAGCAGCGGGTCATCCGGCAGGCGCTCGCCAGCGCCGGCCTGGAGCCGTCCGACGTGGACGCGATGGAGGCGCACGGCACCGGAACGAGGCTCGGTGACCCGATCGAGGCGCAGGCGCTGCTGGCCACGTACGGCCAGGGCCGGCCCGCCGACCGGCCGTTGTGGCTGGGGTCGGTCAAGTCGAACATCGGTCACACGCAGGCCGCCGCGGGTGTGGCGGGTGTGATCAAGATGGTGATGGCGATGCGGCACGGTGTGCTGCCGCAGACCCTGCACGTCGACGAGCCGTCCTCGCACGTTGACTGGTCGGCAGGCGCCGTACAGCTGCTGACGGAGCCCCAGCCGTGGCCGGAGACGGGTCGTCTGCGTCGGGCGGGTGTGTCGTCCTTCGGTGTGAGCGGCACGAACGCGCACACCATCATCGAGCAGGCCCCCGAGGCGGAGCGGAAGGAAGCACCCGAACCGCTGCCCGTCGGCGCCGTCGTCCCGTGGGTGCTGTCGGCGCGGAGTACGGAGGCGCTGCGGGAGCAGGCTGCACGCCTGAAGTCCTTCGTGGAGGCGTCGTCGGACCTGTCCACGGCGGATGTGGGGCGTGCGCTGGTGTCGTCGCGTGCGGTGCTGGAGCACCGTGCGGTGGTGGTCGGCGCTGACCGGGCGGAGTTGCTCGACGCGCTGGCGGCGTTGGCCGAGGGCCAGGTGACCGGTGCCGTGGTCTCGGGTGTGGCTGATGAGCCCGGCCGGGTGGGTTTCCTGTTCTCGGGGCAGGGTTCGCAGCGGCTCGGCATGGGCCGTGAACTGGCCGGCCGGTTCCCGGTGTTCGCCGAGGTGCTGGACGAGGTGCTGGAGCTCCTGGCTCCTGAGGTCCGTGAGGCGCTGCTCGGCGAGGATGAGGATGCGGATGCGGATGCGCTGAACGAGACCGGGATCACGCAGCCCGCGCTCTTCGCGGTCGAGGTGGCGCTGTTCCGCCTCCTCGAGTCGTGGGGCGTACGGCCCGACGTGCTGGCCGGACACTCCATCGGCGAGCTGGCCGCCGCACACGTCTCCGGCGTGTGGTCCCTGGCGGATGCCGCCGAGGTGGTCTCGGCCCGGGGCCGGCTGATGCAGGCGCTGCCCGAGGGCGGCGCGATGGTGGCGATCCAGGCGTCCGAGGCCGAGGTCGCGCCGGACCTGCCGCAGTCGGTGGGCATCGCGGCGGTGAACGGCCCGGGCTCGGTCGTAGTCTCCGGTGTCGCCGTCGACGTGGAGGCCGTTGCCGGGCGGTGGCGCGAAGCAGGTCGCAAGGTGACCGGGCTGCGCGTCAGCCACGCGTTCCACTCGCTGCTGATGGACCCGATGCTGGACGAGTTCCGCCGGGTGCTGGAGAGCGTGTCGTACGAGACGCCCGAGATTCCGATCGTGTCCACGCTGACCGGCGCGCGAGCCACGGCCGATGAACTGGCCTCACCGGAGTACTGGGTGCGCCACGTACGGGAATCGGTGCGGTTCGCCGACGCTGTCGGCACGCTCGTGAACGACGGTGTCGGCACGTTCGTCGAGGTCGGCCCGGGCGGCACGCTCTCCGCGCTGGGCCGGGAATCCGCGCCGGACGCGGCCTTCGTACCGGTGCTGCGCGGCGATCGCCCGGAAGCGATGGCCGCCACGACGGCTGCGGGACACCTGTACGTACGCGGTGTGGCGTTGGTCTGGGAGACGTTCCTCGCCGGCCGCGGCGTGCGGCGGGTGGATCTGCCGACGTACGCGTTCCAGCGTGAGCGGTTCTGGCCCGACGTGCTGTCGGCGGTGGGTGATGTGTCGGCGGCCGGGCTCGGTTCGGCCGAGCACCCGCTGCTGGGCGCGGCGGTCACCCTCGGTGGTACGGAGGGCGTGCTGCTGACCGGTCGGCTGTCGGTGCAGACGCACCCGTGGCTGGCTGATTCCGTGGTCCGGGGCTCGACCCTGCTGCCTGGTACGGCGTTCGTGGAGCTGGCGATCCGCGCGGGTGACCAGGTCGGGTGTGACCTGGTGGAGGAGCTGACGCTGGAGGTGCCTCTCGTCCTGCCCCGGAACGGCTCGGTGCGGGTGCAGGTGTCCGTGGGCGCCGAGGACTCGTCCGGCAGGCGTGAGCTGGCCTTCTACTCCAGCGAGGGTGAGGTCGACGACGTCGGCTCGTGGACCCGGCACGCCACCGGCGTGCTGTGCTCCGGTACGGGCGCCGGCGGGGCCTCCCTGACTGAGTGGCCGCCTGCCGGGGCCGAAGCCGTGGACCTGGACGGCTATTACGACCGCATGGCCGACGGCGGCTTCGGCTACGGCCCCGCGTTCCGCGGGCTGCGGACCGCATGGCGCAGCGGCGATGAGGTGTTCGCCGAGGTCGTGCTGCCGGAGGGTGTGAAGCCGGACGGTTTTGGTCTGCACCCGGCGCTGCTTGACGCGACACTGCACACCATCGGACTGGCGGGCGGTGACGACGGTGTCGGCCGGCTGCCGTTCTCGTGGTCGCGCGTGCGGCTGCACGCCTCCGGTGCGACGGTGCTGCGGGTGCGGATGTCGCCCGCGGGCTCGGACGGGGTGTCGCTGACGATCGCGGACGGAGTGGGTGCTCCGGTGGCGAGCGTGGACACGCTGGTGCTGCGCCCGATGACAGCGACGGTGGCGCGGCCGGACCAGGAGGCGCTGTTCGGCATCGACTGGGTGCCGGTCTCCCCGTCCGACGGCGATGTCCCGGCGACGCGGTGGACCGATCCGGAGGCGCTGGACCAGTCGCCGGAGACGGAGCAGGCCGACTTCGTGGTCCTGCCCTGTCCGGTCACCTCCGCCTCCGACCCGGCCGCCGGCGCGCACGAGGCCGCGCACTGGACGCTGCACGCGATCCGGGCCTGGCTCGCCGAGGAGCGGTTCGAGGCGTCGCGTCTGGTCGTCGTGACCCGGGGTGCGGTCGCCGTCACGGACGACGAGCACGTGCGTAACCTGGCACACGCCACGGTGTGGGGGCTGGTGCGGTCCGCCCAGGCGGAGAGCCCCGACCGGATCGTGCTGGTCGACCTCGACGAGGAAGCGGCCTCGGCCGACGTGCTGCCTGTTGTACTGGGCACGGGTGAGCCGCAGTTGGCGGTGCGCTCGGGCGTCGCCAGTGCGCCGCGTCTGGCGAGGGCCCGGCAGTCCGTGGTGGAGGATCCCGGGTTCGGTTCGGGTGCGGTGCTGGTCACCGGGGCGACGGACACCCTGGGCGGACTCGTCGCCCGGCACCTGGTCGCGGAGCGGGGCGTGCGGAGCCTGCTGCTGGTCGGCAGGCCCGGTGCGGAGGCCGGAGCCGGAGCCGAGGCAGGCACCGGAGCCGGATCCAAGGCAGGAACCGGAGCCGGGGCCGGAGCCCAGGCCGAGGGTGTCGTGGAGCTGCGTGCGGAACTCGTCGCGCAGGGCGCCGACGTCGTTCTCGCGACCTGTGACGTGGCCGACCGCGAGGCACTGGCCGCGCTGCTCGCCGAGCACCGGATCTCCGCCGTCGTGCACGCCGCCGGTGCCGCGGACGACGGCCGCACCATCGGCTCACCGGCCCCGGACCGGATCGACACCGTGCTCCGGTCCGAGGCCGGCGCGGCCTGGCACCTGCACGAGCTGACCCAGGACATGGACCTGTCCGCCTTCGTCCTGTTCTCCTCGGCGGCCGGCATACTCGGCGCGCCCGGCCAGGGCACCCACGCGGCGGCGCACACGTTCCTGGACGCGCTCGCGCAGCACCGCAAAGCGGCCGGCCTTCCCGCGACATCGCTGGCCTGGGGCCCGTGGGAGACGGCCGGCGGACCGACGGGGACCGACGTGCGGCCGACCACCGTCGACGGAGTGGTCCCGCTGGACTCGGCCGAGGGCCTGGCCCTGTTCGACGCGGCGGCCTCCACGGGGCGTGCGCTGCTGGCAGCCGTACCGCTCGACCTGCCCGCGCTCCACAAGCAGGCCCGCACCCGGCCGGTGCCGCACCTGCTGCGCGGACTGGTGCGCGGCACGGCACGCAGGGCCGCCGCGGCCGCGCACGTCGCCGGGTCCGCGCTGGCGCAGTCGCTGGCGGGCCTGACCGAGGCCGAACGGGACAAGGCGCTGCTGGAGCTCGTGCTCGGGCACGTGGCCGTGGTGCTCGGGCACAGCTCGGCGCACGCCGTCGCGCCCGAACGCGCCTTCAAGGAGCTCGGGTTCGACTCGCTGACCGCCGTGGAGTTCCGCGACCGGCTCAACGCGGCCACCGAGCTGCGCCTGCCCGCGACCCTCGTCTTCGACTACCCGACCCCGGCCACGCTCGTGGCGCACATCGCCGCCGAGCTCGCCGGGGCGCCCGTCGCCGCCGCGCCCATGCGCACGGCCATGGCGGTGTCCGACGAGCCGATCGCGATCGTCGGCATGAGCTGCCGCTACCCCGGCGGCGCGAACTCGCCCGAGGAACTGTGGCGGCTCGTGCACGACGGCATCGACGCCATCAGCGAGTTCCCCACCAACCGGGGCTGGGACCTGGACACCCTGTACGACCCGGACCCCGACCACGTCGGCACCACCTACACCCGCCAGGGCGGCTTCCTGCACGACGCCGACCGTTTCGACCCCGCGTTCTTCGGGATCTCGCCGCGTGAGGCGCTGGCCATGGACCCGCAGCAGCGGTTGCTGCTCGAAACCTCCTGGGAGGCCTTCGAACGCGCCGGTGTCGACCCGAACGCGCTGCGGGGCCGTGACATCGGAGTCTTCACCGGTACCAGCCTCCAGGACTACGCCGCACTCCTGGCGGCCAGCGAGGAGAGCGTCGAGGGATACGTCGGCACGGGCAACGCGGCGAGCGTCATGGCCGGCCGGCTGTCCTACACATTCGGCCTCGAGGGGCCGGCCGTGACGGTGGACACGGCGTGCTCGTCGTCCCTTGTCGCACTGCACCTGGCCGCGCAGGCGCTGCGGTCGGGGGAGTGCTCCCTGGCCCTGGCGGGCGGCGTGGCGGTGATGACGACGCCGGGCGCGTTCCTGGACTTCAGCCGCCAGCGCGGGCTGTCCGCCGACGGCCGCTGCCGCTCGTTCTCCGCCGACGCCGAGGGCACCGGCTGGGGCGAGGGCGTCGGCATGCTCGTCCTGGAACGCCTTTCCGACGCCCGGCGCAACGGCCACCAGATCCTCGCGGTCGTCCGCGGGTCCGCGGTGAACCAGGACGGCGCCTCCAACGGTCTGACCGCGCCGAACGGGCCCTCCCAGCAGCGGGTCATCCGCCAGGCGCTGGCGGCCGCGGGCCTGGAGCCGTCCGATGTGGACGCCATGGAGGCGCACGGCACCGGTACGAAGCTCGGCGACCCGATCGAGGCCCAGGCGCTGCTGGCCACCTACGGCCAGGACCGCCCCGCCGACCGGCCGCTGTGGCTCGGGTCGCTGAAGTCCAACATCGGCCACACCCAGGCCGCGGCGGGCGTCGGCGGCATCATCAAGATGGTCATGGCGCTGCGGCACGGCACGCTGCCCAAGACCCTGCACGTCGCCGAGCCGACCCCGCAGGTCGACTGGTCGGCCGGCGACATCGAACTCCTCACCGAGGCCCGGCCCTGGCCGGACACGGACCGGCCGCGCCGGTTCGCCGTGTCGTCGTTCGGATTCAGCGGCACCAACGCGCACGCCATCGTCGAACAGGCGCCGGTCACCGCAACCGCCGCGCCGAAGACCGCACCGCCCATGCCCACGACCGCGCTGCCGCTGCTGGTCTCGGGCCGGGGCGACGACGCGCTGCGGACACAGGCCGAACGTCTGCGCGCCCACCTCGTGGCGCACCCGGACCTGAACCTGCTCGACGCGGCCGCCACCCTCGCGACCGAGCGACCCGCCCTCGAACACCGGGCGGTCGTCGTCGGCCAGGACCGCGACGCGCTGCTGGCGAACCTCACGGCGCTCGCCGAGGGGCGGACCGCGAACGAACTGGTCTCCGGCGTCGCCGGGGGACGCCGGCCCGCGTTCCTCTTCTCCGGCCAGGGCGCCCAGCGCCTCGGCATGGGACGCGAGCTGTACGACGCCTTCCCGGTGTTCGCCAAGGCGCTCGACGAGGTCCGCGCCCACTTGGACGTCCACACCGAACAGCCCCTGCTCGACGTGCTGTTCGGGGACGACCCCGATGCGCTGAACGAGACCGGGGTGACGCAGCCCGCACTGTTCGCGGTCGAGGTCGCGCTGTTCCGCCTCTTCGAGTCCTGGGGCATCCGTGCCGAGGTGCTCGCCGGGCACTCCATCGGTGAGCTGGCCGCCGCCCACGTGGCGGGCGTGTGGTCGCTGGCCGACGCCGCCAAGGTCGTCTCGGCCCGGGGCCGGCTGATGCAGGCGCTGCCCGGGGGCGGCGCGATGGCCGCCGTCCAGGCGACCGAGGCCGAGATCCTGCCGGACCTGTCCGACACCGTGGGCATCGCCGCGGTGAACGGCCCGAACGCGGTGGTCGTCTCGGGTGTCGCCGCCGACGTGGAGGCTGTGGCCGACCGTTGGCGTGAGGCGGGACGCAAGGTGACGCGGCTCCGCGTCAGCCACGCGTTCCACTCGCCCCTCATGGAGCCGATGCTCGACGACTTCCGCACGGTGCTGGAGAGCGTCTCCTACGAGCAGCCCGGGATCCCCCTCGTGTCCACGCTGACCGGCGCGCAGGCGAGCGCCGAGGAACTGGCGTCGCCGGAGTACTGGGTGCGGCACGTGCGCGAGCCGGTGCGGTTCGCCGACGCCGTCGCCACACTGCGGGACCGGGGCACGGACCTGTTCCTGGAGATCGGCCCGGGCGGCGTACTCTCCGCGCTCGGCCAGGAGACCGCGCCCGGGGCGACCTTCGTACCGGCCCTGCGCGGCGACCGGTCCGAGACGCTCGCCCTGGCGACGGCCGCGGGCAGGCTGCACGTGCTCGGCGTGCCCGTCGACTGGTCCCCGCTGACCGCCGGCGGTACACACGTCGACCTGCCCACCTACGCCTTCCGGCGCGACCGGTTCTGGCCGGCCCTGGCCGACGCCCCCTCGGGTGACGTCTCCGGGTCCGTCGACGCCCGGTTCTGGGCGGCCGTGGCGGACGGCGACCTCGGTGAACTCGCGGACGAGCTGGCCGTGTCCCCCGACGACCCGATCGGCGCGGTGCTGCCGCGGCTGTCGTCGTGGCGGCGCGAACAGGCCGAGAACTCCGCCGTCGACAGCTGGCGCTACCGCGTCACCTGGCAGCCGCTGAGCGACCCCACCCCGGCCCTCACGGGCACCTGGCTCGTCGTCAGCCGGGACGGCACCGGAGAGGAACCCGTCACCGCCGCGCTGAGCAGGCACGGCGCACGCGTGCTGCCGGTCCGCACCGGCGAGGCGGTGGACCGGGCGTCCCTCGCGGCCCGGGTGGCCACCGACGGGCCCGTCGCGGGCGTGCTCTCACTGCTCGCCCTCGACCCCGGACTGCCGTCCGGCGGCCTGACCGCCACCCTCGCCCTCGTCCAGGCCCTCGGCGACAGCGGCCTCGCCGCGCCCCTGTGGTGCGCGACGCGGGGCGCGGTCGCCACCGGTGGGTCCGACACCTCCGTCAGCCCCGAACAGGCGATGGTGTGGGGCCTCGGCCGAGTCGTCGGGCTTGAGCACCCGGACCGCTGGGGCGGCCTCGTCGACCTGCCCGAGACGCTCGACGAGCGCACCGGCACCCGCCTCGCGGGCGTCCTGTCCGCCGCAGCGGAGGAGGACCAGCTGGCGCTCCGCGCCGGCGGAGTGTTCGCCCGGCGGATCGTACGGGCGGCAGCCGGCCGCGTCGGCGACTGGAACCCCGCCGGCACGGTGCTGGTCACCGGCGGTACCGGCGCACTCGGCGCACACATCGCCCGGTGGCTGGTCGCCAAGGGCGCCGAGCACCTGCTGCTGACCAGCAGGCGTGGACCCGACGCCGACGGCGCCGGGGAACTGCGCGCGGAACTGACCGCGCTGGGCGCCCGCGTCACGATCGCCGCCTGCGACGCCGCCGACCGGGACGCCCTCGCGGACCTGCTGGCCTCGGTGCCCGACGAGTTCCCGCTCACCGCGGTCGTGCACGCGGCGGGCGTCCTCGACGACGGCGTGCTGTCCGCGCTCACCCCGGACCGGCTGCACGCCGTACTGCGGCCGAAGGCCGACGCCGCGGTCAACCTGGACGAACTGACCCGTGACCACAAGCTGTCCGCGTTCGTGATGTTCTCCTCGATCTCCGGCACGCTCGGCGGGTCGGGCCAGGCGAACTACGCGGCCGCCAACACCTTCCTCGAAGCTCTCGCGCAGCGGCGCGCGGCGGCGGGCCTGCCCGCCACCGCTGTCGCGTGGGGACCGTGGGGCGGCGGCGGCATGGCCGAAGGGGCGCTCGGCGAGGCCCTGCGCCGCCGCGGCCTGGCCCCGATGGAGCCCGAGCAGGCCGTCGCCGCACTGGACCGGGCCGTCCGCCTGGGCGACCCGATGGCACTCGTCGCGGACATCGACTGGGACCTGTTCGCCCCGACCTTCACCGCGGTACGGCCCAGCCCGTTGCTGTGGGAACTGTCCGGCGGGCCCCGCGCCCATGGCGCCGCGGACACGGCGGCGCCGAGCGACCTGACGGCCAGGCTGACCGGGCTGTCCGGCCCTGAGCGCGAACGCGCCGTGCTCGACCTGGTGCGGGAGTACGCGGCGGCCGTCCTCGGCCACGACGGCACCAAGCTGGTCGAACCCGGCCGCGCGTTCCAGGACCTCGGCTTCGACTCGCTCACCTCGGTCGAGTTCCGCAACCTCCTGAACGTAGCCACCGGGCTGAGCCTGTCCGCGACGCTCGTCTTCGACCACCCCACGCCGGCCGCGCTCGCCGCACACGTACTCGACGCACTGCCGGGAGGCGGCGCGCCGACCATCGACGCGGAGCTGGACCGCCTGGAGTCCGCACTGTCCCTCCTGACGCCGGACGACGAACAGAGCGCCGCCGTCAGCACCCGTCTCCGTGCGCTGCTGTCCCTGTGGGACGAGGCGCACACCCGCACGGAACCGGCCGACTCCGCCACGGACGCGCGGACGGCGACGGCGGACGAGCTGCTCGCGCTGCTCGACGAACAACTCGGTAGGTCCTGAGCTGATGAACACACCTGAAGGGTCCGATCACATGTCCAACGAGGAGAAGTACCTCGACTACCTGCGGCGGGCCTCCGTGGACCTGCAGGAGATGCGCGGCAAGCTGCGCGAGGCCGAGGAGCGCGAGGTCGAGCCGATCGCGATCGTCGGCATGAGCTGCCGGTTCCCCGGCGGCGTGCGGTCGCCGGAGGACCTGTGGCGTCTCCTGCTGGACGGCAAGGACGCCGTCTCCGCGTTCCCCACCGACCGCGGGTGGGATCTGGAGGCGCTCTTCGACGACGACCCCGACCGGCAGGGGACCTGCTACACCCGCGAGGGTGCCTTCATCCACGAGGTCCCGGACTTCGACCCCGCCTTCTTCGGGATCTCGCCGCGCGAGGCCGCGGCCATGGACCCGCAGCAGCGGTTGCTCCTGGAGACCTCCTGGGAGGCGTTCGAGCGGGCCGGCATCGACCCGCAGGCGATGCGGGGCAGCCGGTCGGGCGTCTTCGTCGGCACCAACGGCCAGGACTACCTGTCCCGCCTGATCACCGGCGCACCCGACGGCTACGAGGGCTACCTCGGCACCGGCAACGCGGCGAGCGTCATCTCGGGCCGCATCGCCTACACCTTCGGATTTGAAGGCCCCGCGCTCACCATCGACACCGCCTGCTCGTCGTCCCTGGTCGCCCTGCACCTCGCGGCCCACGCGCTGCGGCACGGCGAGTGCCCGCTCGCCCTCGCGGGCGGCGTCACGGTGATGTCGACGCCCGGCGCCTTCATCGACTTCAGCCGCCAGCGGGGCCTGGCCGCGGACGGCCGCGTCAAGGCGTTCGCCGACGGAGCCGACGGCACCGGCTGGGGCGAGGGCGTCGGCCTGCTCCTCCTGGAACGCCTGTCGGACGCCGAGCGCAACGGCCACCAGGTCCTCGGCGTGATCCGTGGCTCGGCGGTGAACCAGGACGGCGCGTCCAACGGCCTCACCGCACCCAACGGCCCCTCCCAGCAGCGTGTGATCCGCCAGGCACTGGCGAGCGCGCGCCTCTCCGCGGCCCAGGTGGACGCCGTCGAGGCACACGGTACGGGCACGAAGCTGGGCGACCCGATCGAGGCGCAGGCGCTGCTGGCCACGTACGGCCAGGGCCGCCCCGCCGACCGGCCGCTCTGGCTCGGCTCCATCAAGTCGAACATCGGTCACACGCAGGCCGCCGCGGGTGTGGCGGGTGTGATCAAGATGGTGATGGCGATGCGGCACGGTGTGCTGCCGCAGACCCTGCACGTCGACGAGCCGTCCTCGCACGTGGACTGGTCCGGGGGCGGGATGGAACTCCTGACGGAGGCCAAGCCGTGGCCGGAGACCGGCCGCCCGTGGCGGGCGGGCGTGTCGTCGTTCGGTGTCAGCGGTACGAACGCGCACGTCATCGTGGAGCAGGCGCCGGTGGTGGAGCCGGCGGCGGTTGCGGAGGTGGTTGGGGAGCCGGCGGTGTACGGCGGTGGTCTGGTGCCGTGGGTGCTGTCGGCGCGGAGCGTGGAGGCGCTGCGGGAGCAGGCTTCGCGGCTGAAGTCTTTCGTGGAGGCGTCGTCGGATCTGCCGGTGGCGGATGTGGGGCGTGCGCTGGTGTCGTCGCGTGCGGTGCTGGAGCACCGTGCGGTGGTGGTCGGTGCTGACCGGTCGGAGCTGCTGGATGCGCTGGCGGCGGTGGCCGAGGGCCGGGCGGCAGGCGGTGTGGTCTCGGGTGTGGCTGATGAGCCCGGCCGGGTGGGTTTCCTGTTCTCGGGTCAGGGTTCGCAGTGGCTCGGGATGGGTCGTGAACTGGCGGTCCGTTTCCCGGTGTTCGCCGAGGCGTTGGACGAGGTGCTGGGGCTGCTGGCTCCTGAGGTCCGTGAGGTGCTGTTCGGTGAGGATGCCGAAGCGCTGAATGAGACGGGAGTGACGCAGCCCGCGCTGTTCGCGGTCGAGGTCGCGCTGTTCCGGCTGTTGGAGTCCTGGGGCATTCGTCCCGACGTACTGGCCGGTCACTCGATCGGTGAGCTGGCCGCCGCGCACGTGGCCGGTGTGTGGTCGTTGGCCGATGCGGTGAAGGTGGTGTCGGCCCGGGGTGCGCTGATGCAGGCGTTACCCGCGGGTGGTGCGATGGTTGCGATCCGGGCGACGGAGGCCGAGGTCGCGTCGGACCTGCCGGAGACGGTGGGCATCGCGGCGGTGAACGGGCCGGACTCGGTGGTGGTTTCCGGTGTCGCCGCTGATGTGGAGGCTGTTGGCGAGCGGTGGCGTGCGGAGGGCCGGAAGGTGACCCGGCTCCGGGTGAGCCACGCCTTCCACTCGCCGCTGATGGACCCGATGCTGGATGACTTCCGTGCGGTGCTGGAGAGCGTGTCGTTCGAGGCGCCCGCGATTCCGATTGTGTCGACGCTGACGGGCGGGTCGGCCACGGCCGACGAGTTGTCGTCGCCTGAGTACTGGGTGCGGCATGTGCGCGAGTCGGTGCGGTTCGCCAATGCGGTGAGTGCGCTGGTCGCGGATGGTGTCGGCACGTTCGTCGAGGTGGGCCCCGGCGGGACGCTCTCCGCGCTCGGGCAGGAGTCCGCGCCGGACGCGGCCTTCGTACCGGTGCTGCGTGGTGACCGGCCGGAGGCGGTGGCCGTCACGACGGCCGCGGGACAACTGCACGTGCGCGGTGTCCGGGTGGACTGGCAGATCTTCTTCACGGGCCGGGGAACACGCCCGGTCGACCTGCCGACGTACGCGTTCCAGCGTGAGCGCTTCTGGCTGGACGCCGCGCCTGTCGACATGGACGTCGAGCGGTTGTCTCCGGTGGACGCGCGGTTCTGGGGCGTCGTCGAGGACGGTGACATCGCCGATCTCGCCCGCACCCTGGACGTCTCGTCCGACGCTCCGTTGAGTGCGGTGCTGCCCCGGCTGTCCGCATGGCGTAAAGAGCAGCAGAACCGGTCCACCGCTGATGAGTGGCGATACCGGGTCGAGTGGCGGCCGGTGGTCGCTGGGCCTCGGGGCCTGGCTGGTACGTGGCTGGTCGTGGCGCCTGTTGATGAGGCCCGGGCCGGGTGGGTGCGGGACGCGCTGATTCGGAATGGTGCTGAGGCGCAGGTTGTGGAGGTGGATCCGGAGGCGGTCGATTGGGCGGAGCAGCTCGCGGGGCTGCCTGCGGTGAGTGGTGTGGTTTCGCTGCTGGGGCTGGCCTCTGCGGATGTTTCGGGCGTACCTGTGGGTTTGGGGGCCATGCTTGGTCTTCTGCGGGCGTTGGGTGATGTGGGTGTGTCGGGTCCGTTGTGGTGTGTGACGTCGGGTGCGGTGGCGGCGGGTTCGGGTGATCTGGTTGCCGGGTTCGAGCAGTCGATGGTGTGGGGTCTGGGCCGGGTGGCCGCGTTGGAGGAGTCGGGTCGTTGGGGTGGTCTGGTCGATGTGCCGGAGGTGTGTGACGAGGCGGCCGGTGATCTGCTGGCTTCGGTTCTTGCCGGGGTGAATGGTGAGGATCAGGTTGCGTTGCGCGGTGGCGGGATCCTCGGCCGCCGGCTGGTGCCCGCGCCTCTGGGGCACGTGACCGGTACCGGGTGGACGCCGCGCGGGACGGTCCTGGTCACCGGTGGTCTTGGTGCTCTGGGCGGTCATGTGGCGCGCTGGCTGGCCGCCCAGGGAGCCGAGCATCTGGTGCTGGCCAGCCGTCGTGGTCCGGAGGCCGAGGGCACCGCGGAACTGGAAGCCGAGCTCGTCGGGCTGGGCGCGCGGGTGACGTTCGCGGCCTGTGACGTGGCGGACCGGGAGTCCGTCGCGGCGCTGCTGGAGACCCTTCCGGCACTCGACGCGGTGGTGCACGCGGCGGGTGTGGAGCGTTCGGCGGCTTTGGCTGACTCGGATGTGGGTGGGTTTGCTGAGGTGCTGGCGGCGAAGGCTGTTGGTGCGCGGAATTTGCATGAGTTGCTTGCTGGTGTGTCGTTGGATGCGTTTGTGGTGTTCTCGTCGATTGCTGGTGTGTGGGGTAGTGGTGGTCAGGGTGCGTATGCGGCTGCCAATGCTTATCTGGATGCGTTGGCGGAGCGCCGTAGGGCTGTGGGGTTGCCGGCTGTGGCGGTGGCGTGGGGGCCGTGGGCTGAGGGTGGCATGGTGGCGAATGCGGGTCGGGATGCTGGGGTGCAGTTGCGGCGTCGGGGTTTGCCGTCGATGGCTCCGGCTGTCGCGGTGGTGGGTCTGGCGGCGGCGTTGGAGGGTGGGGACGGGAATGTTGTTGTTGCGGATGTGGACTGGGAGCGGTTTGCGGGCACGTTCATGGCGCAGCGCCGGAGTGTGTTGTTGAGTGAGTTGCCTCAGCTGGGTGCTGTGTTCGGGGTGGTGTCTTCGGGGCAGGGTGTGTCGGCTTTGGCACAGCGGCTTGTGGGGTTGGGGGAGGTGGAGCAGGAGCGGCAGCTGACGGAGTTGGTCCGGTTGGAGGCGGCTGCGGTTTTGGGGCATGCGTCGGGTGAGGCGTTGTCGGCGACGCGTGCTTTCAGGGAGTTGGGTTTCGATTCGCTGACGGCGGTGGAGTTGCGGGCCCGGCTCAGTGAGGTCACCGGGGTTGCTCTGCCCACGACTCTGGTCTTCGACTATCCGAACGCGGCTGCGCTGGCGGCCTGTCTGCGGACCGAGCTGTGCGGTGCGGCCGCGACCACTTCTGCTTCGATCACCGTGGCGGACGTGTCCGATGAGCCGATCGCGATCGTGGGGATGGCCTGCCGGTTCCCGGGTGGTGTGGCGAGCCCGGAGGATCTGTGGCAGGTCCTGCTCTCCGGCGGGGACGCGGTGTCGGAGTTCCCGGCCGACCGCGGGTGGGACCTGGAGGCGCTGTACGATCCCGACCCGGACTCGGTGGGGACCTCGTACTCGCGGTCGGGCGCGTTCCTGTCGGACGTGAGCGGCTTCGACGCGGGCTTCTTCGGGATCTCGCCACGCGAGGCGCTGGCGATGGACCCGCAGCAGCGGCTGCTCCTGGAAACCTCCTGGGAAGCCTTCGAACGGGCGGGCATCGACCCCAACTCGCTGCGTGGTGGGCGCGTCGGCGTGTTCGTCGGCTCGAACATGCAGGACTACGGGTGGATACTGGGTGCCGCTGCCGAGGACGTGGGCGGTTACGCGGGGACCGGCAACGCGGCCAGCGTCGCCTCGGGCCGGCTGTCGTACACCTTCGGGCTCGAAGGCCCGGCCGTCACGGTGGACACGGCGTGCTCGTCGTCGCTGGTCGCCCTGCACCTGGCGGTGCAGGCACTGCACAAGGGTGAGTGCGAACTGGCCCTCGCGGGCGGCGTGACGGTGATGTCCACGCCGAGCTCGTTCATCGAGTTCAGCCGCCAGCGGGGCCTGGCCGAGGACGGCCGCTGCAAGGCGTTCGGCGCGGGTGCGGACGGCACCGGCTGGGGCGAGGGCGTCGGCATGCTGTTCGTGGAGCGGCTGTCGGACGCCGAGCGCAACGGTCACCAGGTCCTTGCCGTGGTACGGGGTTCCGCGGTGAACCAGGACGGCGCCTCGAACGGCCTGACCGCGCCGAACGGCCCCTCGCAGCAGCGGGTCATCCGTCAGGCCCTGGCGAGCGCCGGCCTGGAAGCGTCCGACGTGGACGCGGTCGAGGCCCACGGCACCGGTACGAAGCTCGGTGACCCGATCGAGGCGCAGGCCCTGCTGGCCACCTACGGCCAGGACCGTGTCGGTGAGCCGCTGTGGCTGGGGTCGCTGAAGTCGAACATCGGTCACACGCAGGCCGCCGCCGGTGTGGCGGGTGTGATCAAGATGGTGATGGCGATGCGGCACGGCGTGCTGCCCCGCACCCTCCACGTGGATGAACCGTCGCCGCACGTCGACTGGACCGCCGGCGCGGTCGAACTGCTCACCGACGAGCGCGAGTGGCCCGCCGCGGACCGCCCTTGGCGCGCCGGTGTGTCGTCGTTCGGCTTCAGCGGTACGAACGCGCACGTCATCGTGGAGCAGGCGCCGGTGGTGGAGTCGGTGGCGGTTGCGGAGGTGGTTGCGGAGCCGGCGGCGTACGACGGTGGTCTGGTGCCGTGGGTGCTGTCGGCGCGGAGCGTGGAGGCGCTGCGGGAGCAGGCTTCGCGGCTGAAGTCTTTCGTGGAGGCGTCGTCGGATCTGCCGGTGGCGGATGTGGGGCGTGCGCTGGTGTCGTCGCGTGCGGTGCTGGAGCACCGTGCGGTGGTGGTCGGTGCTGACCGGGCGGAGCTGCTGGATGCGCTGGCGGCGGTGGCCGAGGGCCGGGCGGCAGGCGGTGTGGTCTCGGGTGTGGCTGATGAGCCCGGCCGGGTGGGTTTCCTGTTCTCGGGTCAGGGTTCGCAGTGGCTCGGGATGGGTCGTGAACTGGCGGGCCGTTTCCCGGTGTTCGCCGAGGCGTTGGACGAGGTGCTGGGGCTGCTGGCTCCTGAGGTCCGTGAGGTGCTGTTCGGTGAGGATGCCGAAGCGCTGAATGAGACGGGGGTGACGCAGCCCGCGCTGTTCGCGGTCGAGGTGGCCCTGTTCCGTCTCCTTGAGTCGTGGGGTGTGCGGCCGGATGTGCTGGCCGGTCATTCGATCGGTGAGCTGGCCGCGGCTCATGTCTCGGGGGTGTGGTCTCTCGCGGACGCGGTGAAGGTGGTGTCGGCCCGTGCGGGGCTGATGCAGGCGTTACCCGAGGGTGGGGCGATGGTGGCGATCCGGGCGACGGAGGCCGAGGTCGCACCCGGGCTGCCGGAGACGGTGGGCATCGCGGCGGTGAACGGGCCGGACTCGGTGGTGGTTTCCGGTGTCGCCGCTGATGTGGAGGCTGTTGGCGAGCGGTGGCGTGCGGCGGGTCGGAAGGTGTCGCGGCTGCGGGTGAGCCATGCGTTCCATTCGCCGTTGATGGATCCGATGCTGGAGGCGTTCCGCCGGGTGCTGGAGGGTGTGTCGTACGAGGCGCCCGCGATTCCGATCGTGTCGACGCTGACCGGCGCGCGAGCCACCCTCGAAGAGGTGACGTCACCGTCGTACTGGGTGCGGCACGTGCGCGAATCGGTGCGGTTCGCCGACGCGGTGAGCGCGCTGGTCGCCGAGGGCGTCGGCACCTTCGTCGAAGTCGGGCCGGGCGGGACGCTGTCCGCACTGGGCCAGGAGTCCGCGCCGGACGCGGCCTTCGTACCGGTGCTGCGCGGCGACCGGCCGGAGGCGACGGCCGTCACGACGGCCGCGGGACAACTGCACGTTCACGGTGCCCGGGTGGACTGGGAGGTCTTCTTCACCGGCCGCGGAACGCGCCGGGTCGACCTGCCCACGTATGCGTTCCAGCGTGACGACTACTGGCCCGACGTGCAGCCACTGATCGGCGACGTCGCCGCGGCCGGGCTCGGTCCCGCCGAGCATCCGCTGCTGGGTGCGACCGTCGTCCTCGGTGGCACGGACGGCGTGCTGCTGACCGGCAGGCTGTCGGTCCAGACCCACCCGTGGCTGGCCGATCACGCGGTCATGGGCTCGGTGCTGCTGCCCGGGACGGCCTTCCTCGACCTGGCGATCCGTGCGGGTGACCAGGTCGGCTGTGACCTGGTGGAGGAGCTGACGCTGGAAGCGCCTCTCGTCCTGCCCGAGAACGGCTCCGTGCGGGTGCAGGTCTGGGTCGCTGCAGAGGACGCGTCCGGCAGGCGCGAGCTGACCTTCCACTCCAGTACGGGCGACATGGAGGACGGTCGTTCGTGGACCCGGCACGCCACCGGCGTACTGCGGGCCGGCGGGCGTTCCGGCGGGGATCCGCTGGTCGAGTGGCCGCCCGCCGGGGGCGAGGCCGTGGCCCTGGACGGGTTCTACGCGGGCATGGCCGACGGCGGCTTCGGTTACGGGCCGGTGTTCCAGGGTTTGCGGGCGGCGTGGCGCAAGGGTGAGGAGGTGTTCGCCGAGGTTGCGCTGCCGGAGGGGGTGAAGGCGGAGGGCTTCGGTCTGCATCCGGCGCTGCTTGACGCGGCGTTGCACGCGACCGGGCTGACGGGTGAGGCCGATGCTCCCGGCAGGCTGCCGTTCTCCTGGTCGGGTGTGCGTCTGTACGCCTCCGGTGCGACGGTGCTGCGGGTGCGGTTGTCGCCCGCGGGCGTGGACGGTGTGTCGCTGGCGGTCGCGGACGGCTCCGGTGCCCCGGTGGCGACGATCGACTCGCTGGTACTGCGCCCGGCGGCCCCGGTCCAGGCCGCCACTGACGCACGCGGCGATGCGCTGTTCGGTGTCGACTGGGTGTCGGTGTCGGTGCCGCTGTCCGAGGGCGATGCCCCGACGGTGGAGTGGACGACCGATCTGGAGGGTCTGGCGCAGTCGTCGGCCGAACTGTCGGACTTCGTCGCTCTGTCGTACCCGGTCACGTCCGCCTCCGACCCGGCTGTCGGCGCGCATGAGGCCGCGCACTGGGCGCTGCACGCGGTGCAGGCCTGGCTT
Organism: Streptomyces sp. NPDC107581; assembly: GCF_055657175.1. Classification (NCBI taxonomy): domain Bacteria; kingdom Bacillati; phylum Actinomycetota; class Actinomycetes; order Kitasatosporales; family Streptomycetaceae; genus Streptomyces; species Streptomyces sp. NPDC107581. The sequence continues at coordinate 230,162 of NZ_JBVKBH010000002.1, read as the reverse complement.
GCCGAGGAGCGGTTCCACCCGGCGCGTCTGGTCGTCGTGACCAGGGGAGCGGTTGCCGTGGCGGACGACGAGGGTGTGCGGGATCTGGCGCAGGCGGCGGTGTGGGGTCTGGTGCGCTCGGCGCAGTCGGAGAACCCGGACCGGATCGTGCTGGTCGACCTGGATGGCGAGACGGCTTCGGTCGATGGGCTGTCTGCTGTGCTGGGCACGGGTGAGCCGCAGTTGGCGGTGCGGGCGGGTGCTGCGTGTGCCCTGCGGCTGGCTCGGGTGCGGGACTCGGTGGTGGAGGATGCCGGGTTCGGTTCGGGTGTGGTGCTGGTCACGGGTGCGACGGGCACTCTGGGTGGTCTGGTTGCCCGGCATCTGGTCGTGGAGCGGGGTGTGCGGAGTCTGTTGCTGGTCAGCAGGCGTGGTGCCGGGGCCGAGGGTGCCGCGGAGCTGCGTGCGGAACTCGAAGCGCAGGGCGCCGATGTCGTCCTTGCGGCCTGTGACGTGGCCGACCGGGAGGCGCTGGCCGAGCTGCTGGCAGAGCATCGGATCTCTGCTGTGGTGCATACCGCTGGTGTGCTGGACGACGGCGTGATCGGCTCGCTGACACCCGAGCGGATCGACGGCGTGTTCCGGCCGAAGGTCGACGCGGCGTGGCATCTGCACGAGCTGACCCGGGGCATGGACCTGTCCGCCTTCGTGCTGTTCTCGTCCGCCGCCGGTGTCTTCGGCGGCGCGGGTCAGGGCAACTACGCGGCGGCGAACAGCTTCCTGGACGCGCTGGCGCAGCACCGCCGGGCGGCCGGTCTGGCCGCGACGTCACTGGCCTGGGGCCTGTGGGCCACGGGCGGTGGCATGGCGGGCAGCCTCGACGACACCGACGTACGCCGCATCACCAGCGGCGGTGCCATTCCGCTGGGGCCGGCCGAAGGCCTGGCGCTGTTCGACGCCGCTGGCTCCACGGGGCGTGCGCTGCTGGCCCCCGTGCCGATGGACTTCGCCGTGCTGCGCCGGCAGGCGCGTACCCAGCCCGTACTCCACCTGCTGCGCGGGCTGGTGCGGAACACGGCTCGCAGGACCGCAGATCCCGCCGCCCGGTCCGCGCTGGCACAGTCGCTGGCGGGCCTGACCGAGGGCGAACGGGAGAAGGCGCTGCTGGACCTCGTCCGCACGCACGCCGCGGCGGTGCTCGGCCACAGCTCGGCCCATGCCGTCGAACCCGACCGGGCGTTCAGGGAGCTGGGCTTCGACTCGCTCAGCTCCGTCGAGCTGCGCAACCACCTCAACGCGGCCACCGAGCTGCGGCTGCCCGCGACCCTCGTCTTCGACCACCCGAACCCCGCCGCGCTCGCCGCGTTCATCAGCGCCGAGCTCGCGGGCGCGCCCGTCGTGGCCGCGCCCGCGCACACGGCCGTGGCGGTGTCCGACGAGCCGATCGCGATCGTCGGCATGAGCTGCCGCTACCCGGGCGGCGTGAACTCGCCCGAGGAGCTGTGGCGGCTCGTCCTGGACGGTGTGGACGCCATCAGCGAGTTCCCCGTCAACCGGGGCTGGGACGTGGACGCCCTGTACGACCCGGACCCCGAGCGCACGGGTACCTCCTACACCCGTGAGGGCGGCTTCCTGCACGACGCCGACCTGTTCGACCCGGCGTTCTTCGGCATCTCGCCGCGTGAGGCGCTGGCCATGGACCCGCAGCAGCGGCTGCTGCTCGAAACCTCCTGGGAGGCGTTCGAGCGCGCGGGCATCGACCCGAACTCGGCCCGGGGCAAGGCTGTCGGCGTGTTCGCGGGGGTGATGTACCACGACTACGTGGCGCGGCTGCGTTCCGTCTCGGAGGACGTCGAGGGCTACCTCGGCACCGGCGGGTCCGGCAGCGTCGCGTCCGGTCGCGTCGCCTACGCGCTCGGCCTGGAGGGGCCCGCCGTCACCGTCGACACCGCCTGCTCCTCGTCGCTGGTCGCCCTGCACTGGGCGATCCAGGCGCTGCGTCAGGGGGAGTGCACGATGGCGCTGGCCGGTGGTGTCGCCGTGATGGCGACCCCCAGCACGTTCGTCGACTTCAGCCGCCAGCGCGGCCTTTCGTCGGACGGCCGGTGCAAGTCGTTCTCCGACAGCGCCGACGGCACCGGCTGGGGCGAGGGCGTGGGCATGCTGCTCGTGGAGCGGCTGTCGGACGCCCGCCGCAACGGGCACCCCGTCCTCGCGGTGATCCGCGGCTCCGCGGTGAACCAGGACGGCGCGTCCAACGGCCTGACCGCGCCCAACGGCCCCTCCCAGCAGCGGGTCATCCGGCAGGCCCTGGCGAGCGCCGGTCTGGAGCCGTCCGACGTGGACGCGGTCGAGGCGCACGGCACCGGCACGACCCTCGGCGACCCGATCGAGGCCCAGGCCCTGCTCGCCACCTACGGCCAGGACCGGCCCGACGACCGGCCGCTGTGGCTCGGCTCCATCAAGTCGAACCTCGGCCACACCCAGGCCGCGGCCGGTGTCGCGGGTGTGATCAAGATGGTGATGGCGCTGCGGCACGGAGTGCTGCCGCAGACCCTGCACGTCGGTGAGCCCTCGTCGAACGTGGACTGGTCGGCCGGCGCCGTCGAACTGCTGACGGAGTCCCGGCCGTGGCCGGAGACCGGACGTCTGCGGCGGGCCGGTGTCTCGTCGTTCGGCGTCAGCGGCACGAACGCGCACACCATCCTCGAGTACGTACCGGGCGAGGACCACGTCCCGGCCCCGGTCGACGGCGGCCTCGTGCCGTGGGTGCTGTCCGCGCGGACCGCGGAGGCACTGCGGGAGCAGGCGGTCCGGCTGCGGGAGCACCTCGCGGGCCGCCCGGAGCACGGCGAGCCGGAGCGTGGCGAGCCGGAGCGTGGCGGACAGGGCATCGGCACGCAGGACGTCGGCTACGCGTTGGCGACGACCCGGTCGGCCTTCGACCACAGGGCGGTCGTCGTGGGCGACGACCGCGCGGCCCTCCTGGACGGGCTCACCGCTCTGGCCGAGGGCCGGCCGTTCCCCGGCCTGGTCACGGGCTCCGTCGCCCCGGGCGGTGTGGGCTTCCTGTTCTCGGGCCAGGGTTCGCAGCGGCTCGGGATGGGCCGTGAACTGGCTGGCCGGTTCCCGGTGTTTGCCGCTTCCCTGGACGAGGTGCTGGGGCTGCTGGCTCCTGAGGTCCGTGAGGTGCTGTTCGGTGAGGATGCCGAAGCGCTGAATGAGACGGGGGTGACGCAGCCCGCGCTGTTCGCGGTCGAGGTGGCCCTGTTCCGTCTCCTTGAGTCGTGGGGCATCCGTCCGGACGTGCTCGCCGGTCACTCGATCGGTGAGCTGGCCGCCGCGCACGTCTCCGGTGTGTGGTCGCTGGCCGACGCGGTGAAGGTGGTCTCGGCCCGCGCGGGGCTGATGCAGGCGCTGCCCGACGGCGGTGCGATGGTGGCGATCCGGGCGACGGAGGCCGAGGTCGCGCCGGACCTGTCGGAGACGGTGGGCATCGCGGCGGTGAACGGTCCGTCGTCGGTGGTCGTCTCCGGTGCCGCCGCCGATGCGGAGGCCGTCGCCGAGCGGTGGCACAAGGCGGGCCGCAAGGTGACCCGGCTCCGGGTGAGCCACGCGTTCCACTCCCCGCTCATGGACCCGATGCTGGACGACTTCCGCCGGGTGCTGGAGGGTGTGACCTTCGAAGCGCCCGCGATTCCGATCGTGTCGACGTTGACCGGTGCCCGCGCGACCGCCGAGGAGCTCGCCTCGCCGGAGTACTGGGTGCGGCATGTACGGGAATCGGTGCGGTTCGCCGACGCCGTGCACACGCTGGTCACCGAGGGCCTTGTCACGTTCGTCGAGGTCGGGCCGGGCGGGACGCTCTCCGCGCTGGGCCAGGAGTCCGCGCCGGACGCCGGGTTCGTGGCGGCGCTGCGCACCGATCGGCCGGAGGAGTCCGCGCTGGTGTCGGCGGTGGCCCAGCTGTGCACGCGAGGCGTGCGGCTGGACTGGGAGGCGTTCTTCGCCGGTCGCGGCGCGCGGCGCGTCGACCTGCCGACCTACGCGTTCCAGCACCAGCGGTACTGGCTGGACGCCGGAGTGGGGGCGGGCGACCTGAACGCCGCCGGGCTCGGCTCGGCCGGCCACCCACTGCTCGGCGCGATCGTCGACACGGCCGACTCCGACGGGCAGCTCTTCACCGGCCGTCTGTCGCTGGAGACCCACCCGTGGCTCGCGGATCACGTGATCCAGGGCTCGGTCCTGCTGCCCGGAACGGCGTTCCTGGAGCTGGCGATCCGCGCGGGCGACCAGACCGGGTGCGACCTGGTCGAGGAGCTGACGCTGGAGGCACCTCTGGTGGTGCCCGAGCGCGGTGGCGTACGCGTGCAGCTGCAGGTGGGCGTGGCCGACGAGTCCGGCCGCCGCTCGGTGACGGTGCACGCCCGCGACGACGACGGTGACATGTGGGTGCGGCACGCGAGCGGTGTGCTCGTGGGCGGCGCCGACGCACCGTCGGCCGACCTCGGCGCGTGGCCGCCCGCGGGGGCCGAGGCCCTGACCCTGGACGGCCGCTACGACCGCATGGCCGACGGCGGCTTCGGCTACGGGCCGGTGTTCCAGGGGCTGCGGGCCGCGTGGCGCAAGGGCGACGAGGTGTTCGCCGAGGTCGCGCTGCCCGACGGCGCGGAGGCAGGCGGTTTCGGCCTGCACCCGGCGCTGCTCGACGCCGCGCTGCACGGCATCGGCCTGATGGGCGGGGCCGACGGCCCCGGGAAACTGCCGTTCTCCTGGACGGGCGTGCGGCTGCATGCCGACGGTGCGACGGTGCTGCGGGTGCGGTTGTCGCCCGCCGGGTCGGACGGGGTGTCGCTGACGGTCGCGGACGGCTCCGGCGCCCCGGTGGCCACGGTCGACTCGCTGGTGCTGCGCCCCGTGACGGCGACGCTGTCGCGCCAGGGCTGGGAGTCGCTCTTCCGCCTGGACTGGGTGCCCGCCCCGGCCTCCGCCCGGAGCGAGGTTTCGGTGGCGGAGTTCGCGGACCGGGCCGCGCTGCGGTCGGCCCTGGACGCGGGGGAGGCGCTGCCGGAGAACACCGTGGTGCGGTGCACCGGTTCCCTCCACGCGGACCATGCGGACGACGTCCGCCAGGCCGTGCTGAGCGCTCTGGAGCTGGTGCAGGGCTGGCTGGCCGACGAGCGCTGCGCGGCCTCGCGGCTGGTGCTGGTGACCCGTGGCGCGGTGGCGGTCCGGTCCGGGGACGACGTGCCCGACCTGGCGTCCGCCGCCGTGTGGGGTCTGCTGCGCACGGCACAGCTGGAGAACCCGGACCGCTTCGTCCTGGTGGACGTCGACGACGAGGACGGCTGGAGGCCGGCCGTGGCGACCGGGGAACCCCAGGTCGCCGTGCGGAACGGCCGGATGTCCGTGGCCCGCCTGGCGCGGGTGCGGCCCGAGGCCGGCGGCGACGCCCCGGCGTTCGGACCGGACAGCGCGGTGCTGGTGACGGGCGCGTCGGGTGCGCTGGGCGCCCTGGTCGCCCGGCACCTCGTCGAGCGGCACGGAGTCGCAAGGCTGGTCCTGGCCAGCAGGCGCGGCACGGCCGCGCCGGGCGCCGAGGACCTGCGCGACGAACTGGCCGCGCGGGGCGCCGAGGTCGCCGTGGCCGCCTGCGACGTCGCCGACCGCGACGCGCTGGCCGCGCTGCTCGCCGAACACCCCGTGACCGCCGTCGTGCACACCGCCGGTGTGCTGGACGACGGCACGATCGGCTCGCTGACCCCGGACCGGGTCGACACCGTGTTCCGGGCGAAGGTCGATGCGGCGCGGCACCTGCACGAGCTGACCCGCGACCTGGACCTGTCGGCGTTCGTCCTGTTCTCCTCGGTGGCGGGTACGCTCGGCGCGCCCGGCCAGGGCAACTACGCGGCCGCCAACGCGTTCCTCGACGGCCTGGCCCGGCGCAGGCGCGCCCAGGGCCTGCCCGCCACCTCGCTGGCGTGGGGCCTGTGGGCCGACGGCATGGGCGCCCGGGTGGCGAACGCCGCCGCCGAGGGCCTGTCCGCGAACGAGGGCGTCACCCTGTTCGACGCCGCGGTCGGCGGGGCCGATCCCGTCGTCGTACCGATGCGGCTCGACCTGCGGGCCGTACGCGAACTCCCGGTGATCCCGCCGGTGTTCAGCGGCCTGGTGCGCACCACGAACCGCAGGGCGGCAGGGAGCGGGGCCGACCCGACGGGTGCGCTCCGCGACCGTCTCGCGCCGCTCACCGCGGACGAGCGCGACCGGGTGCTGCTGGACCTCGTCCGCACCCAGGTCGCTCTGGTCCTCGGCCACGCCGGGCCGGAGGCGGTCGCGTCGGGGCACGCGTTCACGGAGCTCGGCTTCGACTCGCTGACCGCCGTCGACCTGCGCAACCGGCTCAACACGGCCACGGGCCTGCGGCTGCCCGCCACGCTGGTTTTCGACTACCCGACCCCGGCGGCGCTCGCCGCGTTCATCGGCACCGAACTGGCGGGCGCGCCCGCCGCCGTGGCGCCCGCGCACCCGGCCGTGGCCGCGACCGAGGCCGACGAGCCGATCGCGATCGTCGGCATGAGCTGCCGCTACCCCGGCGGCGTCCGCTCGCCGGAGGACCTGTGGCGGCTGATCGCCGACGGCGCCGAAGGCATCACACCGTTCCCGACCGAGCGCGGCTGGGACGTGGAGGCGCTCTACGACCCGTCCGGTGAACGAGCAGGGAGTTCCTACACCCGTGAGGGCGGCTTCCTGCACGACGCCGACCTGTTCGACCCGGGGTTCTTCGGCATCTCGCCGCGTGAGGCGCTGGCCATGGACCCGCAGCAGCGGCTGCTGCTCGAAACCTCCTGGGAGGCGTTCGAGCGCGCGGGCATCGACCCCAGGTCGGTGCGGGGCAGCGCGACCGGCGTGTTCGCGGGCGTGATGTACCACGACTACGCCACCCAGCTGCACGGTGCGCCGAAGAGCGTCGAGGGCTACCTCGGCACGGGCAACGCGGGCAGTGTCGCGTCCGGCCGGCTCTCGTACACGTTCGGCCTCGAAGGCCCCGCGATGACCGTGGACACGGCGTGCTCGTCGTCCCTCGTCGCCCTGCACCTGGCGGTGCGGGCACTGCGGTCGGGCGAGTGCTCGCTCGCGCTCGCGGGCGGCGCGACCGTCATGGCGACGCCCGGCGCGTTCGTCGACTTCAGCCGCCAGCAGGGCCTTTCGCCGGACGGCCGGTGCCGCTCGTTCTCCGCCGACGCCAACGGCACCGGCTGGGGCGAGGGCGTCGGCATGCTCGTCCTGGAACGGCTCTCGGACGCCCGCCGCGCCGGACACCCGGTCCTCGCGGTGATCCGCGGCACGGCGGTCAACCAGGACGGCGCGTCCAACGGCCTGACCGCGCCCAACGGCCCCTCGCAGCAGCGCGTGATCCGGCAGGCCCTGGCCAACGCGGGCCTGGCCCCGTCCGACGTGGACGCGGTCGAGGCGCACGGCACCGGCACGACCCTCGGCGACCCGATCGAGGCGCAGGCGCTGCTGGCCACCTACGGCCGGGACCGCGCGGGCGACCCCCTGTGGCTCGGCTCGCTGAAGTCCAACATCGGCCACACCCAGGCCGCCGCGGGCGTGGGCGGCATCATCAAGATGGTCATGGCGCTGCGCAACGGTGTCCTGCCGAAGACGCTGCACGCCGACGAGCCCTCGCCGAACGTCGACTGGTCCGCGGGCGCCGTGGAACTGCTGACCGAGGCACGGCCGTGGCCCGCGGCGGACCGGCCCCGGCGTGCGGGCGTGTCGTCGTTCGGCTTCAGCGGCACCAACGCGCACGTCATCGTCGAGGCCCCGTCGGATGCCGAGGCCCCGTCGGACGCCGGGGCGCCGCGGGACGCCGAGGGGCCGCTCGGGCCGTGGCTGGTGTCCGGCCGTACCGAGAGCGCCCTGCGCGACCAGGCGGCGCGGCTGCGGGAACACCTGAGCGCACGGCCCGACCTCGACCCGGCGGACGTGGCCCGCGCGCTCGCGACCTCGCGGGCCGGGTTCGAGCACCGGCTCGCCGTCGTCGGCCACGACCTGCCCGACCTGGTGGCCGGGCTGACCGACGCCGTCGAAGGACGTCCGGTCACCGGGGCCGTCAGCGGTGTCACCGATGAGCACCGGGTCGGCTTCCTGTTCTCGGGCCAGGGCTCGCAGCGGCTCGGCATGGGCCGTGAACTGGCGGACCGGTACCCGGTGTTCGCCGAGGCGCTGGACCGGGTTCTGGCGGAGTTCGGCCCGCAGGTGCGTGAGGTGCTGTTCGGTGACGACGCCGATGCGCTGAACGAGACCGGGGTGACGCAGCCCGCGCTGTTTGCGGTCGAGGTCGCGCTGTTCCGCCTGCTCGCATCGTGGGGGGTACGGCCGGACGTCCTGGCCGGACACTCGATCGGCGAACTCGCCGCGGCCCATGTCGCGGGCGTGTGGTCCCTCGCGGACGCGGCCAAGGTCGTATCCGCGCGCGGCACGCTGATGCAGGCGCTGCCTGCGGGCGGCGCGATGGCAGCGATCCAGGCCGGCGAGGCCGAGGTCGCCCCCGATCTGCCGGACACCGTCGGCATCGCCGCGGTCAACGGCCCGAATTCGGTGGTCGTCTCCGGTGCCGCCGCCGATGTCGACGCCGTCGCCGAGCGGTGGCGCGCGGCGGGACGCAAGGCCACCCGGCTCCGGGTGAGCCACGCGTTCCACTCGCCGCTGATGGACCCGATGCTCGACGCGTTCCGCCAGGTCCTCACGGGCGTGACCGCGAAGACACCGCAGATCGCCATCGTGTCGGCGCTCACCGGCGCGCGGGCGGCCGCCGAGGAACTCGCCTCGCCGGAGTACTGGGTGCGGCACGTGCGCGAGTCGGTGCGGTTCGCCGACGCCGTGGTCGCCACGGGCGCGGACGTCCTCGTCGAGATCGGCCCCGGCGGCGTGCTGTCCGCGCTCGGCCAGGAGTCCCTGCCGGACGCGGCCTTCGTCCCGGCGCTGCGCGGCGACCGGCCGGAGGGCGACGCCGTCATGACCGCGCTCGCCGCCCTGCACGTGCGCGGCGTGCCCGTCGACTGGGCCGCCTACTACGCGGGCACCGGCCACACCGTCGACCTGCCGACGTACGCCTTCCAGTACCAGCGGTTCTGGCCCGACACGAGCATGCTGCCCGCCACCGACGCCTCCGGCCTCGGACTCGGCTCCGCCGACCACCCGCTGCTCGGCGCCGCGGTCACGCTCGCGGACGAGGACACCGCCCTGTTCACGGGCAGGCTGTCGCTGCGCACCCACCCGTGGCTGGCCGGGCACGAGATCATGGGCTCGGTACTGCTGCCCGGCACGGCGTTCGTCGAGCTGGCGGTGCAGGCCGGTGACCAGGTCGGCTGCGCCCGCGTGGAGGAGCTGACGCTGCAGACGCCCCTGGTGCTGCCCGCACAGGGCGGCGTACAGGTCCAGGTGCGGGTCGGCGCGCCGGACGCGTCGGGCCGGCGCCCGGTGACGGTCCACGCCCGCGACGAGGGCGGCGACCTGCCCTGGGTCCGGCACGCGAGCGGCGTCCTGACGGACGACGACGCCGCTCCCGCCGACCTCGGCCCCTGGCCGCCCGCGGGGGCCGAGGCCGTGGACCTGGACGGGTTCTACGACCACATGGCCGACGGCGGCTTCGCCTACGGGCCGGTGTTCCAGAACCTGAGGGGCGCGTGGCGGCACCGGAACGAGGTGTTCGCCGAGGTCGCGCTGCCCGACGACGTGGAAACGGGACGGTTCGGCCTGCACCCGGCGCTCCTTGACGCGGCGCTCCACGCCATCGGCCTGATGGGCGGGGCCGACGGACCTGGCAGGCTGCCGTTCTCCTGGACGGGCGTGCGGCTGCACGCGTCCGGTGCGACGGTGCTGCGGGTGCGGTTGTCGCCCGCCGGACCGGACGCGGTGTCCTTGACGGTCGCCGACGGCTCCGGTGCCCCGGTGGCCACGGTCGACTCGCTGGTGGTGCGCGCGGTGGCGCCGGGCTCGCTCGGCGCGGCGCGCGGCCACGAGGCGCTGTTCCGGCTCGACTGGGTGCCCGCCACGATGTCGGCACAGAGCGCGGGTTCGGTGACGGAGTTCGCGGACTGGGCCGCGCTGCGGTCGGCCCTGGACGCGGGGGAGACCCTGCCGGAGCACACCGTGGTGCGCTGCGCGCGTCCCGCCGACGTGGACGCGGGCGCGGTGCACCGGCAGGCGCACACCGCCCTGGAGCTGGTGCAGGGCTGGCTGGCCGACGGGCGCTGCGCGGCGTCGCGGCTGGTGCTGGTGACCCGTGGCGCGGTGGCGGTCCGGTCCGGGGACGACGTGCCCGACCTGGCGTCCGCCGCCGTGTGGGGCCTGGTGCGCACGGCGCAGTCCGAGAACCCGGACCGCTTCGCCCTGGTGGACGTCGACGACGAGCACGGCTGGAAGTCGGCCATCGGGAGCTCCGAACCCGAGCTGGCCGTGCGGGCCGGTGAACCCTTCGCGCCGAGGCTGGTGCGGGCCCGTCCGGCCGAGGCCGAGGGGCCGGGCTTCGGTGCCGGCGCCGTACTGGTGACCGGTGCGAGCGGCAAGCTCGGTGGGCTGGTGGCGCGGCACCTCGTCGAGCGGCACGGGGTACGTCAGCTGGTCCTGGCCAGCAGGCGCGGCCAAGTGGGCGCGCTGCGCGACGAGTTGACCGGCCTGGGGGCCGAGGTCGCCGTGGTCGCCTGTGACGTGGCGGACCGCGACGCGGTGGCGGCGCTGCTGGCCGAGCACCCGGTGACGGCCGTCGTGCATGTGGCGGGCGTGCTGGACGACGGGGTGATCGGTTCGCTGACGCCGGAGCGGATCGACACCGTGTTCCGCCCGAAGGTCGACGCCGCCTGGAACCTCCACGAGCTGACCCGCGAGTCGGACCTGTCGGCGTTCGTGGTGTTCTCCTCGGCCGCCGGCATCTTCGGCAATCCCGGCCAGGGCAACTACGCGGCGGCCAACGCGTTCCTGGACGCGCTCGCCCGGCACCGCCGCGCCCAGGGCCTGCCGGCGACCTCGCTGGCCTGGGGCCTGTGGGCCGGAGAGGACGGCATGGGCGCCCGGCTGGCCGGGACCGGCGCCGCGGGCCTGACCGCCGGTGAAGGCCTGGAGCTGTTCGACGCGGTGGCGCTCGGGACGGACCCGGTCGTCGTGCCCATGCGGCTCGACCTGCGGGCACTGCGCGGCGCGGCCGCCGTACCGCCGCTGCTCAGCGGCCTGGTGCGGACGACGACCCGCAGGGCGGCGGAGACCGGGGGCGACCCCGCCGCCGCCCTGCGGGACCGGCTGGCGGCGCTGCCCGCGACCGAGCGGCCGTCCGCCCTGGTCGACCTGGTGTGCGCGCACGTCGCGGCCGTCCTCGCGCTGCCCGGCGCCGAAGCGGTCGACGAGCGGCGCGCGTTCACCGAGCTCGGCTTCGACTCGCTCACGGCGGTCGAGCTGCGCAACCGGCTGGGCGCCGCCACCGGCCTCCGGCTGCCCGCGACGCTGGTCTTCGACCACCCGACCCCGCTCGACCTGGTCGGCCACCTCGTGGACACCCTCGTCGTGGACGAGCCCGGCGGCGTGGCGCCCCTGCTCGCCGAACTCGGCCGCATCGAGACGAGCCTCGCCGCGGTCCGGCCCGGCGACGACGCGGACGACCTGGTCGGCGCCCGCCTGTCGGCGCTGCTCACCGCATGGCGCGACAGCCGCGCCGAAGCCGCCCCGCAGGCGGCCGACGACCTCGACACCGCGACCGACGACGAGATGTTCGACCTGCTCGGCAAAGAGTTCGGCATTTCCTGACCCGCCCGGCCACACCACTTGCTCGACGTTCCCTGGAGTAGAGAAAGCATGGAAAACGAGGACAAGCTCCGGTACTTCCTCAAGCGGGTCACCGCCGACCTGCGCGAGACACGTCAGCGGTTGCGCGAGGTCGAGGAGGGCGAACAGGAGCCGGTCGCGATCATCGGCATGAGCTGCCGCTATCCCGGCGGCGTACGCTCCCCCGAGGACCTGTGGGAGCTGGTCGCCGGCGGCCGCGACGGCGTGACGGCGTTCCCCACCGACCGGGGCTGGGGCGATGTCGCCCTGTCCGACCCCGAGGACCCCGACCGCGTCTTCCGCACCGAGGGCGGATTCCTGCACGACGCCGCCGAGTTCGACCCCGGCCTGTTCGGGATATCGCCGCGCGAGGCGCTCGCGATGGACCCGCAGCAGCGGCTGCTGCTCGAAACCTCCTGGGAGGCGTTCGAGCGGGCCGGGATCGACGCGTCGACGCTGCGCGGCAGCAGGACGGGCGTGTTCGCGGGCGTCATGTACCACGACTACACATCGCGGCTGCGGTCGGTGCCGGAGGGCGTCGAGGGCTTCCTCGGCACCGGCGGCTTCGGCAGCGTCGCCTCCGGCCGCGTGTCGTACACGTTCGCCTTGGAGGGCCCGGCCGTCACGGTCGACACGGCCTGCTCGTCCTCCCTGGTCACGCTGCACCTGGCGGCCCAGGCGCTGCGGTCGGGCGAGTGCACGCTCGCCCTCGCGGGCGGCGTCACCGTGATGGCGACCCCGGACACCTTCATCGGCTTCAGCAAGCAGCGCGGCCTCGCCGCGGACGGCCGGTGCAAGTCCTTCGCCGACAGCGCCGACGGCACCGGCTGGGGCGAGGGCGCCGGCATGCTGCTCCTGGAGCGGCTGTCCGACGCCCGCCGCCACGGGCACCCGGTCCTCGCGGTCCTGCGCGGCTCGGCCGTGAACCAGGACGGCGCGTCCAACGGCCTGACCGCGCCCAACGGCCCCTCGCAGCAGCGTGTGATCCGGCAGGCCCTGGACAGCGCCGGACTGACCGCGGCCCAGGTCGACATGGTCGAGGCGCACGGCACCGGGACGACCCTCGGCGATCCGATCGAGGCCCAGGCGCTGCTCGCCACCTACGGCCGGGACCGCACCGGCGAGCCGCTGTGGCTGGGGTCGGTGAAGTCCAACATCGGCCACACCCAGGCGGCCGCCGGCGCCGCGGGCGTCATCAAGATGGTCATGGCGATGCGGCACGGTGTGCTGCCGCCGACCCTGCACGTGGACGAGCGCTCCCGGCACGTCGACTGGGCGGCGGGCGCCGTGGAACTGCTGACCGAGGCGCGGCCGTGGCCCGAGACGAGCCGGCCGCGCAGGACGGCGGTGTCGTCGTTCGGCATCAGCGGCACCAACGCCCACGTCGTCCTCGAACAGGCCCCGGCCGAGGGCGCCGAGGACGCCGGGACCATCGACGGCGAGCCCGTCGACCCCGTCCTCGCCGACGCGGTGCCTTGGGTGCTGTCCGGCAACGACCCCGCCGCGCTGCGCGAGCGCGCCGCCGCCCTCCTCTCCCGCCTGGACGGCCGGGGCGCACCGGCCGAGGGCCGCAACGCGTCGGCCGTGGACGTCGGCTACTCGCTCGCCGTGACCAGGACCGCGCTGGAACACCGGGCCGCCGTCGTCGGCGCGGACCGCGCGGAACTGCTGCACGGCCTGCAGGCCCTGGCCGCGGGCGGCGAGGCACCGAACCTGGTCCGCGGCACGGTGGGCAGCCGCGGCAAGCTCGCCTTCCTGTTCAGCGGACAGGGCAGCCAGCACATCGGCATGGGGCGCGAACTGTACGGGGAGTTCCCCGTGTTCGCCGAGGCCCTGGACGAGGTCTGCGCCCACCTGGACCCGCACCTGGACCGGCCGCTCGCGGACGTGGTCTTCGCCGGGCCCGGCACCGGGGCCGCCGCCCTGCTCGACCTGACCACCTACACCCAGCCCGCGCTGTTCGCGATCGAGGTGGCCCTGTTCCGCCTCGTCACGGCGTGGGGCCTGACCCCGCAGTTCCTCGCGGGCCACTCCATCGGCGAACTGGCGGCCGCCCATGTCTCGGGCGTCTTCTCCCTCGCCGACGCCTGCGCGCTGGTCGCCGCCCGCGGCAGGCTCATGGGGGCGCTGCCCGAGGGCGGGGCGATGCTGTCGCTGCGCGCGGACGAGGACACCGTGCGCCGTCTGATCGCCGAGCACGGCGGCACGGTGGACGTCGCGGCCGTCAACGGCCCCGAGTCCACGGTGGTCGCGGGCGACACCGACGCGGTCGCCGCCCTCGACGGCGCCTGGCGGGAACAGGGCGGCAAGACCCGCTACCTGCGGGTCAGCCACGCGTTCCACTCCCCGCACGTGGACGCCGTCCTGGCGGACTTCCGCGCCGTCGCCCGCACCGTCACCTACGGGACGCCCGCCATCCCCGTCGTGTCCACGCTGACCGGCACCGTGCTCTCCCCGGAGCAGGCGCGCGACCCGGAGCACTGGGTGCGCCACGTCCGCGAGGCCGTGCGGTTCCTCGACGGCATGCGGTGCCTGCGCGGCCAGGGCGTCACGAACTTCCTGGAGCTGGGCCCCGACGCGGTGCTGACCGCGGCGGGCGGCGACTGCGTCGACGAGGGCGCGTTCCTGGTGGCCGCGGCACGCGCGAACCGGCCCGAGGGCACCGCGCTCACCTCGGCCGTCGCGGCCCTGCACACGCGGGGCGTCACCCTCGACTGGCGGTCCGTGTTCGCGGGACGCGGCGCCCGCCGCGTCGATCTGCCCACGTACCCGTTCCAGCGCACCAGGTTCTGGCTGGACGCGGGCGCTCATCCCGGCGACGTGGCCTCGGTCGGCCTGCGGCCCGCCGACCACCCGCTGCTGGGCGCCGCGGTCACCCTCGCCGACGAGGAGGGCGCCCTGCTCACCGGCAGGCTCGCCCTGGCCACCCACCCGTGGCTGGCCGACCACACCGTCGATGGTGTGGTCCTGGTGCCCGGTGCCGCCTTCGTGGAGCTCGCGGTCAGGGCCGGCGACCAGGTGGGACTCGACCACGTCGAGGAACTGACGCTGGCCGCGCCCCTGGTCCTGCCGGAGGACGGCGCGGTGCGGCTCCAGGTGTCCGTCGGGGCACCGGACGAGTCGGGGCGCCGGACGCTGAACTGCTACGCGCGCGCCGACGACGCGCCCGACGACGAGCCGTGGACGCGGCACGCCTTCGGCACGCTCGCGACGGCCGACGACGACCCGGCCGCCCCGGCCACCGCCGGTGAGGCCTGGCCGCCCGCGGGCGCCGAGCGGATCGACGTCGAGGGCCGCTACGACGACCTCGCCGCGGCGGGACTCGGCTACGGGCCCGCGTTCCGCGGACTGCGCGCGGCCTGGCGGCGGGGCGACGAGGTGTTCGTCGAGGTGGAGCTGCCCGACCAGGACACCGCGGGCTCCTTCGCGCTGCACCCCGCGCTCCTCGACTCCGCGCTGCACGCCATCGGCCTCGGCGGCTTCGTCGCCGACGCGGAGCGGCTGCACCTGCCGTACTCCTGGCGCGGGGTGCGCCTGCACAGCAGCGGCGCGACCGTGCTGCGCGGGCGGCTGTCCCCGGCCGGCGCCTCGGGTGTCGCGCTCGCCCTGAGTGACGGCACGGGCGCTCCCGTCGCCACGGTAGAGGCCCTGTCCCTGCGGCCCCTGACGCCGGATGCGCTGAGCGGCGACGGGCTGGACTCGCTGTTCCGCGTCGACTGGGCGCGGGTCAGGCCCGCCCCCTCCAGCACGGCCCGCTGGGCGGTCCTCGGAGACGGTCTCGACCCTGCACAGACAACCGAACCGCCGCACTCGTACCCGGACTTGGCCGCACTGGCGGAGGACGGGGTCCCGGACCTGGTGTTCGCCCCCGTCCCCGCCTCCGCGGGCCCCGCGGAGGCGACCCACTGGGCGCTGGCGCTGCTGCAGGGCTGGCTCGCCGACGAGCGGTTCGGCTCGGCACGGCTGGTGCTCGTCACCTCCGGCGCGGTGGCCGCGGGCCCCGACGAGGACGTCCCCGACCTGACCGCCGCGCCCGTGTGGGGCCTGGTCCGCGCGGCGCAGGGCGAACACCCCGGCCGGTTCGTCCTCGTCGACGTCGACCAGCCGGCCGCGCTTCCCGCGCTCCCCGGTGCCGTCGGGACCGGCGAGCCCCAACTGGCCCTGCGCGCGGGGGAACTGCGCGCCCCGAGGCTGGTGCGGGCCCGTCCCGCCGGGACGGAGGGGCCGGGCTTCGGCGACGGCGCGGTGCTGGTGACCGGCGCGAGCGGCACGCTCGGTGGTCTGGTCGCCCGGCACCTCGTCGAGCGGCACGGGGTGCGGCGGCTGGTCCTGGCCAGCAGGCGCGGCCAAGTGGGCTCGCTGTACGACGAGCTGACGGGCCTGGGTGCCGAGGTCGCCGTGGCCGCCTGTGACGTCGCCGACCGCGAGGCGATGGCCGAACTGCTCGACGCACACCCCGTCACGGCCGTCGTGCACGCGGCGGGCGTCCTGGACGACGGGGTCGTCGAGTCGCTGACCCCCGAGCGGATCGACACCGTGTTCCGCCCGAAGGCCGACGCCGCCCGCAACCTCCACGAGCTGACCCGCGACCCCGGCCTGTCCGCCTTCGTGCTGTTCTCCTCGGCCGCCGGTACGTTCGGCAATCCCGGCCAGGGCAACTACGCGGCGGCCAACGCCTACCTCGACGCTCTCGCCTGCCACCGCCGCGCCCAGGGCCTGCCCGCGACCTCGCTGGCCTGGGGCCTGTGGGCGGACGGCAGCGGCATGACCGGCGACCTGGCCGGGACCGACCGCGGGCGCCTCACCCGGGCCGGTGTCACCGCGCTGTCCGCCGAGGAGGGCCTGCGCCTTTTCGACGCCTCCCTCGCACTCCCGTCCGCCGTACCCATGCGGCTCGATCTGGCGCCGCTGCGGGCGCGCCCCGAGACCGTCCCCGCGCTGCTGCGCGCGCTCGTGCGCACGGCACGCCCCGAAGCCGCCAAGGCCGACGGAGGACTGGCGGCACGGATCGCGGCGCTGCCCGAGGACGAGCGCCTGCCCGCCCTGCTCGACCTCGTCCGCACGTCCGTCGCCGCCGTGCTCGGCCACGGCTCCGCCGCCGAGGTGGAACCGGAGCGCGCCTTCGGCGACCTCGGTTTCGACTCGCTCACCGCGGTCGAACTGCGCAACCGGCTCGACACCGCCACCGGCCTGCGCCTGCCCGCCACACTGGTCTTCGACCACCCGACGCCCCTGGTCCTCGCGGACCACCTGCACGCCACGCTGCTCGGCGGCGCACAGGCACGCACGGAGACCCTCCGCACGGCGGCCGCCGACGACGAGCCGATCGCCATCGTCGGCATGAGCTGCCGCTACCCCGGCGGGGTGAGCTCGCCGGAGGACCTGTGGCGCCTGGTCGCCGAGGGCCGGGACGCGGTGTCCGAATTCCCGGACAACCGGGGCTGGGACGTCGAGGCGCTCTACGACCCCGACCCCGAACAGACCGGCACCAGCAGCGTCCGGCAAGGCGGCTTCCTCCACGACGCCGCCGAGTTCGACCCGGTGTTCTTCGGCATGTCGCCGCGCGAGGCGATGGCGGTCGACCCCCAGCAGCGGCTGCTCCTCGAAACGGCCTGGGAGGCGATGGAGCGCGCCGGAATCGACCCGAAGTCCCTGCGGGGCAGCGCGACCGGCGTGTTCGCGGGCGTGATGTACAACGACTACGCCTCCCGGCTCCGACGCGCCCCGGAAGGCTTCGAGGGCCAGCTCGGCCTCGGCAGCTCGGGCAGCGTCGCCTCCGGCCGGGTGTCGTACGTGTTCGGCCTCGAAGGCCCCGCGATGACCGTGGACACCGCGTGCTCCTCGTCGCTGGTGGCACTGCACCTCGCGGCGCAGGCACTGCGCTCGGGCGAGTGCTCGCTCGCGCTCGCGGGCGGTGTGACGGTGATGTCCAGCCCCGCGACGTTCGTGGAGTTCAGCAGGCAGCGGGGCCTGGCCCCCGACGGCCGCTGCAAGGCCTTCTCCGCCGAGGCCGACGGCACCGGCTGGGGCGAGGGCGTCGGCATGCTCGTACTGGAGCGGCTGTCGGACGCGCGGCGCAACGGCCACCAGGTGCTGGCGGTCGTGCGGGGTTCGGCGGTCAACCAGGACGGCGCGTCGAACGGTCTGACGGCGCCCAACGGCCCCTCGCAGCAGCGGGTGATCCGGCAGGCCCTCGCGAACGCGGGTCTGGCGCCGGCCGACGTGGACGCGGTCGAGGCGCACGGCACCGGCACGACCCTCGGCGACCCGATCGAGGCCCAGGCGCTGCTCGCCACCTACGGCCAGGACCGCACCGGCGAGCCGCTCTGGCTCGGCTCGCTGAAGTCGAACGTCGGCCACACTCAGGCCGCGGCCGGTGTCGGCGGCGTGATCAAGATGGTGATGGCCCTGCGGCACGGTGCGCTGCCGCCGACCCTGCACGTCTCCGAGCGCTCCCCGCACGTGGACTGGTCGGCGGGCGCGGTCGACGTGCTGACGCAGGTGCGGCCGTGGCCGGAGACCGGCCGTCTGCGACGGGCGGGCGTGTCCTCGTTCGGTGTGAGCGGCACGAACGCTCACACCATCATCGAACAGGCCGCGGAGGCAGAGGAGTTCGCGCCCGCGGCGGCGTCCGCGGCGTCCGCGCCGTCCGCGCCGTCCGCGCCGCCCGCGGTGTCCGCGGTGTCCGCGCCCGCCGACGGTGTCGTGCCGTGGGTGCTCTCGGGCAGGAACGCTCAGGCGCTGCGGGACCAGGCGGCCCGGCTGAGCGAGCACATCGCGGGTGAGCCGGAGACCGACGTGCACGACGTCGCCTACTCCTTGGTGACCACGAGGTCGGCCTTCGACCACAGGGCGGTCGTCCTGGGCGACGACCGCGCGGCACTGCTGCAGGGGCTCACGGCACTGGCCGAGGGGCAGCCGTACCCCGGCCTGGTCACGGGGACCCCCGCCGCGGGTGGTGTGGGATTCCTGTTCTCGGGTCAGGGTTCGCAGTGGCTCGGCATGGGTCGTGAACTGGCGGACCGTTTCCCGGTGTTCGCCGAGGCGCTGGACGAGGTGCTGGGGCTGCTGGCTCCTGACGTCCGTGGGGTGCTGTTCGGTGAGGATGCCGAGGCCCTGAATGAGACGGGGGCGACGCAGCCCGCGCTGTTCGCGGTCGAGGTCGCGCTGTTCCGGCTGTTGGAGTCCTGGGGCATTCGTCCCGACGTACTGGCCGGTCATTCGATCGGTGAGCTGGCCGCCGCGCACGTGTCCGGTGTGTGGTCGCTGGCCGATGCGGTGAAGGTGGTGTCGGCCCGTGCGGGGCTGATGCAGGCGCTGCCCGGGGGCGGCGCAATGGTGGCGATCCGGGCGACGGAGGCCGAGGTCGCCTCGGACCTGCCGGAGACGGTGGGCATCGCGGCGGTGAACGGTCCGTCGTCGGTCGTCGTCTCCGGTGCCGCCGCCGATGCGGAGGCTGTCGGCGAGCGGTGGCGTGCGGAGGGCCGGAAGGTGACCCGGCTGCGCGTCAGCCACGCCTTCCACTCCCCGCTCATGGACCCGATGCTGGATGACTTCCGCCGCGTGCTGGAAGGAGTGTCGTACGACGCCCCCGGGATCCCGATCGTGTCGACGCTGACCGGCGCGCGAGCCACCCTCGAAGAGGTGACGTCACCGTCGTACTGGGTGCGGCACGTGCGTGAGCCGGTGCGGTTCGCCGACGCCGTGAGCACCTTGCGGGACCAGGGCGTTGCCACGTTCGTCGAGGTCGGTCCCGGCGGGACGCTGTCGGCACTCGGCCTGGAATCCGCGCCCGATGCCGGGTTCGTACCGGTACTGCGGGCCGATCGCCCGGAAGAGCCCGCGCTGATGTCCGCGGTGGCCCAGCTGTGCACCCGGGGCGTGCGGCTGGACTGGGAGGCGTTCTTCGCCGGACGTGGCGCGCGGCGCGTGGGCCTGCCGACGTACGCGTTCCAGCACAGGCGCTACTGGCTCGACGCTCCCCGCGACCTGAGCTTCGACGAAGCGGCCGGGGGCCTCGGCCTGGCGGGCGCGGGCCACCCGCTGCTCGGCGCCGCCGTGGACCTCGCCGACGGACAGGGCCTCGTGTGCACCGGCAGGCTCGGCACGGACACCCACCCGTGGCTCGCGGACCACACCGTCGGAGGGACGGTCCTGCTGCCCGGCACGGCCTTCGCGGAGATCGCGCTCGCCGCGGGCGACAGGCTCGGCCTGGACGAGGTGGAAGAGCTGACGCTGGCCGCGCCGCTGGTGCTGCCCGGACGCGGCGGCGTACGCCTGCGGGTGACGGTCGGCGGTGACGACGGTTCCGGCCGCCGCACGCTGAGCATCGACTCCAGCCCGGACGAACCGGCCGCCGGCACCGACTGGACCCGGCACACCACCGGCTTCCTCACCACCGGAGCCCCCGCCGACCCGGCCGCGCTCACCCAGTGGCCGCCCGCGGGAGCCGAACCCGTCGACATCGACGGCCTCTACGACGGACTGGAGGAGGCCGGGTTCGGGTACGGGCCCGCCTTCCAGGGCCTTCGTGCGGCGTGGCGCGGCGACGACGCCGTGTACGCCGAGATCGCACTCGACGAGGACCAGCACCGGGACGCCGCGTCGTTCGGACTGCACCCGGCGCTCCTGGACGCCGCGCTGCACGCCTGCATGCTCGGCGGCCTCGTCGAGGACACCGGCCGGCCCCGGCTGCCGTTCTCCTGGAGCGGCATCCGATGGCACGCCACCGGTGCCACCACGGCGCGGGTCCGGCTCACACCGGCCGGACCCGACGCCGTCACCCTGGAACTGGCCGACGCGCAGGGGCACCCCCTGGCGACGGTCGCATCCCTGGTGCTGCGGCCGATCGCCGCGGACCAGTGGGGTGCGCGCCACCGCGATGCGCTGTTCCGGCTGGAGTGGGTGGCCGCGCCGACCCGTGCGGCCACCCCCGCTCCCGCCCGCGGTTGCGCAGTCGTCGGCCCGGACGACCTGAAGGCCGCCGCGGGCCTCGCCGCGTCCGGCGTGACCGTCGCCGAGCACCGGGACCTCGCGTCCCTCGCCGAGGCCGGAGTACCCGATCTGGTCGTCGTCCCGTGCGCCGCGGACGGCCCGGAGCCGGTCTCCGCCGCCCGCGCCGCCGCGCTGCGCGCGCTGCGGCTGGCCCAGGAGTGGCTGGCCGACGACCGGTTCCCCGACTCCCGCCTCGTCTTCGTGACGCGCGGGGCCGTCGCGACCGGGCCGGACGAGGACGTGCCCGACGTCGCCGCCGCGGCGGTGTGGGGCCTGATCCGGTCCGCCCAGTCCGAGAACCCCGACCGGTTCGCGCTGGTGGACGTGGACGCGCACGACGCGTCCTGGGCGGTGCTGCCCGCCGTCCTCACCGGTACCGAGGCCGGTGCCGAGCCCCAGCTGGCGGTGCGCGCCGGTGACGTGCTGGTGCCGCGCCTGGCACGGCCCGCACCGTCCGCGGCCGAGTCCCCGATCACGTTCGCGCACGGCGGCACCGTCCTCGTGACCGGAGCCACCGGCATGATCGGCGGCCTCGTCACCCGGCACCTCGTGACCGAGTACGGCGTACGGCACCTCCTGCTGGCCAGCCGCAGCGGCGCCGCCGCGCCCGGAGCAGACGAACTCCGCGCCGGACTCGCCGGCCTCGGCGCCCACGTCACGCTCGCCGCCTGCGACGTCACCGACCCCGCGGCGCTCGCGGAGCTGCTGGCCGCGGTGCCCTCGGAGCACCCGCTGACCGGCGTGGTGCACTCGGCGGGCGTGCTGGACGACGGCGTGATCGGCTCGCTGACGGCGGAGCGGTTCGACACCGTGTTCCGGCCGAAGGCCGACGCGGCGTGGCAGCTGCACGAGCTGACCCGTGACCTCGGCCTGTCGGCGTTCGTCCTGTTCTCCTCCGTGTCGGGCATCCTGGGCGGCCCCGGCCAGGGCAACTACGCGGCGGCCAACGCGTTCCTCGACGCGCTCGCCCACCACCGCAGGGCGGCCGGTCTGCCCGCGACCTCGCTGGCCTGGGGCCTGTGGGAGACGGCCGGCGCGATGACCGGCACACTGGCGGACACCGACGTGGCCCGCATGTCCCGCTCCGGTGTCGCGGCCTTGACCCAGGAGCAGGGCCTCGCACTGTTCGACCTCGGGTGCGCGGCCGGTGACGCGGTCGTGGTGCCGATGCGCCTCGACGCCGGCGCGCTGCGCGCCGATCCCGACGCGGTGCCCCCGCTGCTGCGCGGCCTCGTACGCACCCGGGCCGCCCGGGCGGCGGCCGACGCGAGCGCGGAGCCGCTGACGCGCCGCCTGGCCGGGCTGACGGAGGAGGAACAGGAGCGGGAACTGCTCCGGCTCGTCCGGGACCGGACGGCGGCCGTGCTCGGCTACACCCCGGACGACATCGACGTCTCCGGCGCCCTGACCCAGCTCGGCCTCGACTCCCTGACCGCGCTGCAACTGCGCAACCAGCTCGCCGGCGCGACCGGGCTGCGCCTGCCCACCACCGTCGTGTTCGACCAGCCGACCGGACCGGCGCTCGCCGCGTACCTGCGGCGCGAGCTCGCCGCGGATGTCGCGGGCACCGCTCCCGCCGCGCCCGCGTCCCTGGCGGTCGAGGACACGCTCACCGGCCTGTACCGGCAGGCGAGCGACCTCGGACTGTACGAGGAGGGGTGGCAGCTGGTGATGACGGCCGCGCGGGTGCGGCCGGTGTTCGAGGCGCCGCACGAGGCGCCCGCCCTGCCGGCGGTCACGCTGGCGACCGGGCCGGGAACCCCGCTGCTGTGCTTCCCGCCGATGATGGCACCCTCCGGCCCGCACTACTTCGGCCGCTTCGCTCCCCTGTTCGCGGGCGAGCGGGACGTGACCGTGCTGCCCCACCCCGGCTTCGCGCCGGGGGAGCCGCTGCCCGCGAACCGGGAGGCGATCGTCCGCCTCCAGGCCGAGGCCGTCCGACGGCGGGCGGGCGAGGGTCCGTTCGTGCTCCTCGGCTACTCCTCGGGCGGATGGATGGTCAACGCGGTCGCCGCCCTGCTCGAAAGGCAGGGCACCGCACCGGCGGCGGTGGTGCTCATCGACACCTACACCGCGACGAACTCGTTCGAGGCCCGTCTGGAGGCGGCACTGAAGAAGCGCGGTTCCACCAGTGAGGCGTTCGAGCTGCTGACCGGCGCGCAGCTGACCGGTCAGGGCGGCTACGTCCGTGTGTTCGACGACTGGAAGCCCGACCCGATCGAGGCGCCGACGCTCTATGTGCACGCCACCTTCCCGCCGGGGGAGTCGACGGCGCTGGAGACCGAGGACCGCTGGCAGCCGGAGTGGCCGTATCCGCACGAGGACGCCGACGTCCCCGGAGACCACTTCACGATCATGGAGGACCACTCCGAGGCGACGGCGCTCGCCGTGCGGGACTGGCTGCGCGACAGCAAGGACGACAACCTCTGACCTCTCCGCGCCCGACCCCTCGGAGCCTGACCTCAGCGAACCGACCTGTCCGGGTCCGACCCCTCGGAGCCTGACCTCAGTGAACCGACCTGTCCGGGTCCGACCTGTCCGGGTCCGGTCTCTTCGAGCCCGACCTCTCCGAGCCCGACCTTTCCGAGCCCGATCCTTCCGATGACGAGAACGACAGCAGAACGGACGATGCGACATGACAGTTGCCGACGGCAGTGACCTCTGGCTCCGCCGGTTCCACCCCGAGCCGAACGCCCCGGCCCGGCTGGTGTGCTTCCCGCACGCCGGCGGATCCGCGAGCTTCTACTTCCCCGTCTCGGCCGCGCTCCAGAGCGACAGCGAGGTGGCGATCCTCCAGTACCCCGGCCGCCAGGACCGGCGCAACGAGCCGCCCGTGGACGACATCGGCCGGCTGGCCGACCTGATCACGCCCTTGACGGCGCCGCTCTTCGACCGGCCCGTCGTGTTCTTCGGGCACAGCATGGGAGCGGTCGTCGCGTTCGAGGTCGCGCGGCGGCTCCAGGGCCGTGGCCACATACCCGCGACCCTCTTCGTCTCCGGCCGGCGCGCGCCGTCGACGCACCGCGTGGAGAAAGTCCACCAGCGGGACGACGACGGGCTCATGGCCGACGTGAAGGCCCTGAGCGGCACCGACACCCAGGTGCTCGGCGACGAGGAGATCCTGCGGATGGTGCTGCCCGCCATCCGCAGCGACTACCGGGCCATCGAGACGTACGGCCCCGAGGACGGCACCGTCGACTGCCCGGTCACCGCACTGATAGGCGACGAGGACCC
Organism: Streptomyces sp. NPDC107581; assembly: GCF_055657175.1. Classification (NCBI taxonomy): domain Bacteria; kingdom Bacillati; phylum Actinomycetota; class Actinomycetes; order Kitasatosporales; family Streptomycetaceae; genus Streptomyces; species Streptomyces sp. NPDC107581. The sequence goes on along the minus strand of NZ_JBVKBH010000002.1, from coordinate 206,132 downwards.
GAAGTCCACGGTCGAGGAAGCCGGCGCGTGGCGGGCCCACACGACGGCCGCGTTCCGCCTCCAGGTGTTCGGCGGGGGCCACTTCTTCATCAGCTCCCGCGCGGCGGAGGTGACCGGGGTGCTGCGCGAGGGGCTGCGCGGCGCCGTCGCCGTCGGCTGACCATGGGAAAGCGGGGGTCGGACGAGGAAGCCGTCCGGCTCCCGCTTCGCCGTGCGCGGCCGGCCCTTCACGACGCGACGCGAGGGCGCCGGCCTCCGGGGGCCCTCAGCCTCCTGGAAGCCGGTGCGCGACACAGGCCGGGCAGGAGGTGGGCGCGAGGCGTCTGCAGGGACTCGCAGTCCGGCTCGGCCGTGCACCACCAGAACCCAGCGGGGCGTTCCTACTCCTCCACGTCGACCACGACCCAGTCGCTGATCTCCCGCCACTGGGTGATCGCGTCCTGGTGGAAGGGGTGGACGAGGTACCTCTCGACCGCTTCCATGTCCTCGAGGAGTCCGTCGACCAGGAAGTCGTACGCGATGGCCCGGGTCGAAACGTTGCGCCCGTAGCGCCACTCCTTGAGTTCGGGTACCTCGTCGCCGACCCTGGCCGTGGTGCGTTCCGCGTCCAGGACACGCGGATGGCTCCAGTCGAATCCGGGCTTGAATTTGAAGAGTACGACGTGGCGTATCACAGTGGTTCTCCTGTAGGCCTCGCTGTGCGAGGACGCTGGGTGGTACGGGGCATCACCGCGGGGGCCGGCGCCGCCTTCGTCCGGCGCGGCGCCAACGGTGTCAGCGGTGTTCCGGAGGTGCGAGCCGGACCGTCACCCGGTCGCGGCCGGCACCGAATCCGCCGTGGGACCGGCGCCCCGGCAGAGTTTGAGAATGTTCATCGCGATCGGCGTGCCCGTCGTGCCGAGTCCGTCCTGGTACCGGCCGAGGACTTCCGCCTCCCGGGCCAGTACCGTGCGCGGGCCGCCCGCGCTGATGCGGTTCCTCTGTATGCGCGCCGATACGAGGGCTCGCTGCCCGAGCAACTCGATGATGCGCGCGTCGAGACCGTCGATCTCCCGACGGTCCCCTGCGATGGCGTCCTTGGTCTCGATGGCGTTGTCCATGGTCGGGATCCCCTTCTGCGTCGTTCACATGTACTGGGACAGGTCGTCTATCGGCCGGGGGAGGAGGGGGCGAGCGCCGGCGGCGACGGTGATTGCCCCTCGCCCGTCTTCCGGAAGTCGGCGAGCCGGCGGACGGCCTCTCCGAGCCGGTCCTCGGGCGCCAGGAGACTCACCCGTACGTATCCCTCGCCGTGCTCTCCGAACCAACGGCCGGGTGCCACGGCCACCTTGGCCTTCTGAAGCAGCTCGTCGGCGAACGCGACAGAACTTCCCGCACCGGGTATCGGCAGCCAGGCGAAGATCGTCCGTGGCACGTCGACCTGCCATCCGGCGTCCCTCAGCCCGGCGACGAAGCCGTCCCGTCGGCGTTCATAGATGCCCGACAGCTCCTGGACGCACTCCTGGGGGCCGGTCAGCGCCGTGACGGCGGCCCTCTGGATGAACGGCGGGAGCGAGACGTAGTAGTGCTCCTGGATCAGGTTGATCGCCGCGATGACGTCGCGGTTGCCCACGACGGCACCGATCCGCCATCCCGCCATGTTGAACATCTTGGACAGCGAGATGAACTCGACACCGACGTCCTTGGCACCGGCCGCCCGCAGGAACGACACCGGAACCTCACCGCCCAGGGTCAGCCCCCCGTAGGCGAAGTCGGACGCCACGATGACGTCATGTGCCGCGGCGAACCGTACGGTGCGCTCGTAGAACTCCAGCGGCGCCGTCACCGAGGTCGGATTGTTCGGGTAGTTCAGGAACATCAGCTTGGCCGCGTCGCGGACGGCCGGGTCGAGGGCGTCGTAGTCCGGAAGGAAACCGTTCTCCCGCAGGAGCGGCAGAGGATGCATGTGCGCCCTGGCCAGCACCACACCCGCCCAGTAGTCCGGGAACGCGGGGTCAGGCATCAGGCAGACATCACCCGGGTTCAGGAAGCACTGGCTGATCTCCACCAGGCCGGCCTTCGCACCGAACAGGATCGCGACCTCGGTCTCGGGGTCCAGGTGAACCCTGTGGTGCGCCGCGTACCACTCGGCGACGGCGACCTTGAGTTCGAGCATGCCGGAGAACGCGGGGTACCGGTGTGTGGCGGGGTCGAGCACCTCCTGGCGCAGGGCCTCGACGATGTGCGGCGGTGTGGGGAGGTCGGGGTTTCCCTGGCACAGGTTGACCACGTCCTCGCCGGCCGCGACGAGCTCGGCAATGCTGCCCACGGTCGTGGCGAACGAACTCCGGGGCAGGTCCTGGAGCCTGCGCGCGAATTCGGTCTTCACTCTCCGGCCCCTTTCGTCTCAAGGGTGGTCTCAAGGGCGCGAGCCGGAGCGCCGCCGCCCGTCGTGCGCTCCGCGCCCCGCCGGTGTGCCCAGCCGCTGAGCACGAAGGCGACGAGGGTGATGCCGGCGCAGACCCAGCCCACGGTGGAGAACCCGTACTCCGTGAACAGCGGGCCGAGCAGCGCGGCGCCCAGGGCCACCGCGAGGTTGGTCGCGAGGCTGTAGAAGGCGAGGACGGTCCCCCGGTACTGCTGGGAGGATTCGCTGAGGAGCGTGCTGAGCAGCGTGACGACCAGGCTCTGCATCGCGCCCCAGAGGAACAGGCAGATCACCAGCAGGGGTGTCCACCGGGCCACCAGCGGGATGGCCACGAGGGCCGGGACCAGGCCGCCCAGCAGGGAGACGAGAACGCGCTCCTTGCCGAGTCGGTCGGCCCACTTGCCGGTGACGAAGCTCGTCGCGAACCCGAGACCGTACAGAAGGATCATGACGCCGGTCATGGAACTTCCATCGCCGAACCGATACTGCATGGCACTGCCGAGGAAGGTGTACATGCCGTAGAAGCCCAGCATGTTCAGGAAGGTCGCCAGCAGGTACAGACCCACCTTCGGCGCCAGGAACGCCCTGGCCGCAGACCGGACCCACTGGTCCGAGGAGACCGGGGCGGCGTCCTTCGCCGGCTCGGCGGCCCCGTCACCGGCAGATCCCGTGCCGGTCCCGGTGATCAGCAGCACGCCGGCGACGAAGACGCCCAGGGCCGAGAGCAACCCGAAGGTCCAGCGCCAGCCCGCCCATTGCCCGATGAACGACCCCATGGGCACACCGAGCACGAGCGAGACGGACCAACTGGACACCAGGATGCCCATGGCCCTGGCGCGGTGCTGGTAGGGGATGTGGTCACCGACGAAGGCGTAGGCGGTCGGCACGAACGCTCCCGTGGCCAGGCCGGCCAGCGCCCTTCCGGTGAAGAACACCCCCGGCCCGCCGGCGAACGCGCACATCACGGTGCCCACGACGAACGCGGCCATACCGATCGTCAGGCTGAGGCGGCGCGAGAAACGGTCGCCGAGCGGGGCGAAGAGCAGGGCGCCGATCGCCGTGCTGATGCCGTAGGTGCTGACCGACAGTGCCATCACGGCCACCGTCGTGTCGAACGACCTGGCCACGTCGACGAGCAGCGGGGAAACCACAAGTTCTTCCGAGCCGACGGCGAAGATTCCCGCCATCAGTGCGAGAACCGCCAGCACGGGGAATCCCCCCGCGCTCTTCTCGCCGCTCCATCGGTCCGACACTCCAACCAACCCTTCTTTGCGGTGACTCTGGGCAGAACGGCTAGATCGCCGTGTACCCGCCGTCCACGGTGAGCGCGGCACCGGTGATGAACGACGACTTGTCCGAGGCGAGGAACAGGATCGCGTTCGCCACGTCCTCGGGCGTGCCGAGACGTCCGATCGGATTCAGCTTCGCCTTCTCCTCCTTGACCGACGCGTCGTGGCCGATGGACGTGTCGGTCATGGGGGTGTCGATGATGCTGGGACAGACGCAGTTCGCCCGGATGTTGAACCGCGCGTAGTCGACGGCGAGCGACTTCGTCAGCATCATCACGCCGCCCTTGGTGGCGTTGTACGCGGCGATGCCGGGCCATGCGACGAGCCCGCTGACCGAGCAGACGTTCACGATGGCGCCCTTCGTCGCCTCGACCATGTGACGCAGGGCGTGCTTCGAGCACAGGAACATGCTCTTCAGGTTGGTGTCGACGAGCTTGTCCCACTCCTGCTCGGACATCTCGTGCAGGGGTGTCGAGATCTCGATTCCCGCGTTGTTGACCAGGACGTCGAGCCGGCCGAAGGTCTCGGTGGCCGCGCCGATGAGGTTCTCGCAGTCCGCCTCCACGGTGAGGTCGGTCCTGACGAAGACGGCCTCCAGGCCCTCGCTCTTCATGCCGTCGACGACGGCACTGCCGAGCTGCTCGTCGATGTCGGCGACGACGACCCGCGCGCCCTGCCGGGCGAACTCGGTCGCGGTCTGCTTCCCGATGCCGGAGGCGGCACCGGTGACCACGACCACACAATCCTTGAACACGACCTCGTTCTCCCCTATACGCATGTCAGTTGTCCACCGTCGACGGATATTTGCTGCCCGGTGAGATAGGACGCTTCTTCCGATGCCAGGAAACCGATGAGGGCAGCGACTTCTTCGGACTTTCCCGGTCTGGCCATGGGGATGGCCTGCTGCAAGCGGCCCTCCGCCTCGGACCGGGATATTCCACCGGCCCGGCTCATATGCTCCACGGCACGGTCGTAGCGCTGGGTCCGGATCGTTCCGGGGTGTACGCAGTTCACCGTCACGTTGTGCCGGGCGTACTGACCCGCCAGATACTTGCTTGCGTTCGACACGGCCGCGTTGACCAGACCCGAGAGGAACATGCCGGGGGCCGGTTCCTTGCCGATGTTTCCGACGATGTTGACGATCCGCCCGAATTCATTGCGCACCATCACCGGAGCCACGGATTTGATCAGATCCAGGTACGGGACGAGTTTCTGCTCCATCGCGGAGGTCACGTCGCCGGCCTCCACGCTGTCGAAGGATCCCGGTGCCGGACCGGGCGCGTTGTTGACGAGCACGTCGATTCTGCCGAATCGCCGTTCGACGTGATCGACCAGTTCTCTGCGGAACGCCTCCGACGTGATGTCGCCGGCCCATACATGGGCATCCTGCCCGCCGGACGCCTCCGCGACCTCCTCCAGCGCGCTCCTCGAACGCGCGGAGAGGACCGTCACATGCCCTTTGGCGCGCAGGTGAAGGGCGGTTGCGCGCCCGATTCCGTGGCTGGCACCCAGGACCACCGCTACGCGCATCAGGCTGTTTCCTGCTCCTCTTCCTGCTTCGGCACACGGTGGTACCGGGGCGGGATGAAGATGTTGAGGGAGCGCGCCACCCCGGCGTTGGGGTTCTCCGCGCTGTGTCCCTCCTGGCTGGCGCAGAAATAAGTGCCGCCGAACTGCAGCTCGTGGCTCGTTTCCTCGACGGTCATCTCGTAGCGGCCCTCGAGGCATATACCGATCTGCTCGTGGGAGTGCTTGTGGTAGGGCATCTGACCGCCGCCGGGAATGTCGGCGATCATCAGCTCGATCCAGTCGGCCAGGAAGAACGTGACGTCCATCTTCACGAACTTGCGGGATTCGAGCGGCTCCAGGAAGTATCCGTCCGGCGCGGGGTACTTCTCGCCCGTTTTGCCCCGCGTGACCGTGAGCAGGACGGTCTCCTCCGCGGTGGCGTTCACCGCCGACAGGGCGACGTGGGGCGGGACGACGTAGACATCGTGCTCGGGGCGCATCGCCTTCGTCACCTCCCCGACCGTCACGGAGAGTTCGCCGCGGACGATCATGCCGACCTGCGCCTTTTCCAGGTCGCGGCTCGTCACGACGGCACCGGGCGGAATGAAGGAGAGCCGGACCTCGGTGTCGTCACGCCGGTAGGACTCGAAGCGGATCCCGTCGTCGTGGCGCACCACGTCCGGAGCCGGGAAGTACGGTCGCTCATGGGTCTGCGCGGTCACTTCTTCACCTTTCGCGAGAAAACGGTCCACGTCATGGGGATGTGCGAGAACCTGTAGACGAACTTCAGGTTGTGCTCCACCACCGCCTGCTCGTTGGTGATGGCGATGGTGTACCGCCCTTCGGCGACGTCGCGGGCGGCCTGACTCGTCGAGGTCGCCGTGGCGATCTGGACAGGGCGGCCGAAATGGTATTGCAGGAGCGGAACCGGCGCCGGGTGCGAGACGACGGTCTCACTGAAGAGCATCTCTTCGTCGAATTCGACGTCGGGTCGCACGGCCAGCCCGTACTCGGGCGTGTTGCCGCGAAACACGATCGCCGGCTCCAGGAGCGGGTTCATGTAGAAGGCGTTGATCTTTGGATAGGCGTGGGCGACCAGCGCGAGGTCGACCTGCCCGTCGGCGAGAGCGTCCATGCATCGTTCGTACGTGTTCTCCAGGACGATGCGAAAGGAATCCCGGTCGCCGAGGCTGCGCACCATCGATTCGGCAATGTATTCGCTACTCGTCCCTTTTGGGCCCAACGTGCCCAGCTTCACCGATCTTGCCGGGTCGACGGGTACGAGCGCATCGAACGCTCGTCTTTCGCTATCGGGTATCCGCACTATTTCCATGCTTGACTCCTCTCCGGTATCACCTTGATGAGCACCTTTTCTGGGAATGCCGAAGGGTCGCGTGGGCGACATCGCCGCGCGCCAGGCCGTGGACTGCTGTGTGAAAAGTCGGTGACGGCGACCCGTATCGTGTCGCGCCATTGCGCACCCAGGGCTCGTCCTAAGGGGAAGTCCGGCAGCGCGCAATCCCTTGAGGTTCCCCATCGATCACGTGCCGGTTTAAGTGTGAGATGAACATACCTGGCTTGATCATGGCCTTCAAGGCGTTCTTGATCTTGGCTGAAAACACTTCGTCCCGGGCTCGCGTGAGGCCTTCCTGACGCTTCGCCGAGGAAAGTTACACTCGCGTTTCCAGTGGATGACGTTTCTTCGCGGCGGCCCGCCCGGCCGGGCCGGACTAGCCCTGCGGACTCTATTGCGCCAAGCCGACACGCCGTATGCAGGCCCAGTACCGACTCGACTTCGCCATGCCTTCAGCGTGCTCTGTCAGCAGCGGCGCCGGTGGAACACCGGAGCGCGGCGAGTGCATACATCGGTGCGACCGGGGCCGGTCTTGCGCCGCGTTGGCCGAAACGCGCCCAACCCCGCGCCCTCGCCCACCGTCGAACTTCGGACGGTGATGGCGGAGTTGCACTGTGTGCGGACGGATCGCATGCCTTACTCACGAGCCGGGCCGGCGACCGCGGCGACGGGCTGTGCGACGGCGTCTGATCCGGAGTACCGGTGCAGTCACCGAGATGCCGCGACCGAGGCCGCCGCGAGCCTGTCCACGGCCGTCGCGACCGCCTCGGGGCTGGAGATCAACGTCAGGTGCCGGGCGCCCGGAATGAGCGTCGCAGGCGGTGCACCGATGCGCCGGGCGGTCTCCTGTGGAGTCTGCTCGGAGAACACGTCGTCCTCGGCACCGAACACCACCGACTTGGGCAGGCGCACCCCGGCGAGCCGGGCCACCTGGTCCGCGGGCAGCCCCGGCACACCCGCCGCCAGCATGCTCCAGAGCGCGTTCTCCGCGCCCGGCACCCGCAGTGGGCGTCGCCACTGATCCAGACCGGCGGCATCCAGGCGCGGGCAGGCGGGCCCGCACTGTGCGTCGTACACGCTGCGGATCACCGCGTCGATGCCGAGTCCGAGCCGCAGCAGGCTGGTGCGGTACGGGTCGATCAGCACGTACTTGAAGGCCGGCGGCGGCCCGGCACCGGTGTCGAGGGCGTCGCCGTCGAGGAGCATCACGCCTCCCAGCCGGCCAGAAGCCCGCAACGCCGCCTCGGTGACCACGGCGGCTCCGCTGGAGTGCCCCACCAGCAACGGGCGTTCGCCCGGACCGCCGAGGTGCATGGCGTCGAGGAAGCCCAGGAGCTGCCGGGTGAAGTGGTCGACGGTGTACGGGCCGTGGCGCTCGCTGTATCCGTCGCCCGTCAGGTCGAGCGCGTACACCCGGTGATCGCGGGCGAGCAGCGGGGCGAGGCGCGACCAGGTGTCCACGGATTCGAAGGCACCGTGCACCAGCACGACCGGTGAGCCCGCCGTACCCCAGGTCTGGTAGCGGGTACGGATGTCGGCGGCCTGTACGTACCTGAGCCCCCGCGGCGGCGCGGCGCGCCCGGCCGTGACGCCGTTGTAGACGAACGAGGCCGCCGTGACGACCACCAGCAGGACGGCACAGCCCGGCGCGGCGCGCCGCAGCCACCGCCGCAGCCGGGAGCGGCGCGGCCGGTGCGCGCGCTCGGCGGGGACCGTCGGCGGGGCGGACGCCGGACGGGCGCCCCCGTCTCCGTCTCCGTCGCCGTCCCCGGGTCCGGCTCCCACTCGGTGAAGTTCAGCACTCACAGCCCACAGCATCGTCCATGGCACACCAGCGGTCATCCTGCGGAGGGAGCCCTCGTGACTACTCCGCCGGGTGTAGGGGAGCGCAGGGTCATCGGGAAACCACTCGTCGACTGGCCCCTTGATCGACAGCGCGTGCCCGGTTTCTCCCGGCCGGGACGAGCGGCGACGCGGGCAGCCCGGCGCGCGCACGCGCCGGGCTGCGGTTGGGCGATGAGTGCGGCTTCCCGGGTCCCGGGCAAGGCCGTTGAAGACTGCGTGTATGTGCCGGACTGCGTGGATTGCCTCTGGCTGCGGATCAGCGGCGGCTCACACCGGTGTGCCTTGTGTCGTACCAGGCGCCCTGACCCGCCGGGTTGTGGCCGAGCGTGTCGGTCAGCGGGTGACGACGTTGTGCGCCGGGATGATCTGCGGCTCGCCGTCGCCGTGGCCCAGATCGGCGAGGATCGGCTGGAGGATCTTCGAGAAGTTCTCCAGCGCTTCCTCGGACTCCCACACGTCGATGACCCGCCACCCGCCGTCTACGGGCCCGGCCGCGTGGGAGATCAGTCCGGGTGCGGGAACGTCGGCGAGCGAGGTGAACTCGCCGCCGTCGGTGAGGCGGTCGATGCAGGCGTCGTAGAGCTCCTGCCCGACGTCCGGGATGTCGATGGTGACGATGATGGCCATGCCGTCCCCCACTGCTCGCTCACTGTGCGCGGCGATCGCTCCGGTCGGCGCGATCCCCCTCATGCCTACCCGACCGGTGTCGGTGCGTCGACGCCTTGCGGGCGGCCCGGTGGCGCGAGGTGAGGTGCGCCGAGGGGGCCCGCGCCCCTGGCGAGCCGACTGCCACCCGGCGCGCGCCGCACGGCGGCCGTCGGAGGGTGCCCGCGCGGCCGGCCGCTGTCTTTGCGGCCGCGGCCCGCCGTCCGGCCGGTCGGCGTCTTGTGCAACGGACAGGCCAGTGGGCGGGGCGAGGGCGTCCCGCCACGGTGGGCAACCGCCGCAGCCCTGCGCTGCAGTCCTCCACCCCAGTCCTCCGCCGCAGTCCTCCGTCCCAGCCCTTGCCTGGGCTATCGAAATTCGATAGATTCCCATCGCGATTCGATGGAGGGTGGGTCATGGGAAATCTGGCAGTGCGCGCACTTCGCGCCGTGCTCGTGGTGGTGCTCGCCGGCACCGTGTTCGTACAGGCAGGGATGGTGTGGGTGTTGGTCACCGGGAGCGACCCGGAGGACGGGTCGGTCCCGCTGACCCCGCTGCGCGTGATCACGATCCTGGGCATGGTGTCGGGCCAGGTCGCCCTGGTCAGCGTATGGCGGCTGGTGACGATGGTGCGGCGCGGAACCGTGTTCTCCCACGCCGCCTTCCGGTACGTGGACGCCGTGATCGGCGCGATCGTGGCGGCTGCCCTCCTGTGGTTCGCGGTCACGGCCCTCAATGCGCCGGGCCAGCGGGCCGACCCGGGCGTCACGGTCATCATGGGCGGGGTCGGTCTGGCCATCCTGGGGGTCGCGCTCATCGTGTTCGTGCTGCGGATGCTGCTCGCACAGGCCGTCGCGCGCGACGTCGAAGCGGCTCAGATGCAGGCCGAGTTGGACGAGGTGATCTGATGCCGATCGTCGTCGACATCGACGTGATGCTGGCCAGGCGGAAGATGTCCGTGGGCGACCTCGCGGACCGCGTGGGGATCACGCCCGCCAACCTGGCGGTACTCAAGAACGGCCGCGCCAAGGCGGTGCGCTTCGCGACGCTCGCCGCGCTCTGCGAGGTACTCAAGTGCCAGCCGGGCGACCTGCTGCGCTGGGAGGCCGAGGAAGCCGCGGGCGGCTGACGTGCCCCGGAGCGGGCGTGAAGACGCCTGGCATCACCGGCCGGACACGGCACGTCGACCGCATGGACGTGGATCGCCGATCGCCCGCGGCACCGTCCCGACCTCGTTGGGCAGATTCCGGTCGACACCGCACGGCACCGCGCCGCTCCTTCGTCCCGGCGGCAGCCGCCTCATCGAACCCGGTTGCCATGGGCACCCCGTGACCGCGCACCCCGTGAGGGCGCACATGCCTCGACCATCCGCTCCCGGCACGGGCCGTCGCCGGGCACCTCGGTCGCCCCACCGAGCGGTCCCATCGGGCAGCAGGGAATCCCCAGGTCCCGGACCTGGGGATTCCCGCTGGGCGGACGGTGAGCAAGCAGCCCACGGCCAGGGTCGTCCCGAAGGTCTCGCCGACGGTGGTGCAGAGGGGTACCGGCATCTGCTCCACACGGTGCGACGGCCGGTGGTTCCCGGCGGGAGCCGTCAGCGCTCAGCGCGAGGCGATCGCATACCGCGGCTTCGTGCCGGGAGGGGCGATCAGCAGGCTGCCGATGTCCTCGAGCGGTACGGGTTCGGCCACGAGGTCCTGCCAGGGGAACCGATCGCGGGTCTCTTCCAGGAAACTCAGCGCCTCGGTCAGATGCCGAGGCTCGTAGTTGTGCACACCGGCGACGGTCAGATGGCGACGCACCACGGACTCCGGCTCGACGGCCACGGGGGCGCCGGGCAGCACGGCTCCGGCGAGGACGGCGACACCCTGGACGTCGAGTGTGCGCAGCCCCTCCTCCAGCGCCGCGGACGAGCCGGAGAACTCGAGCAGGACGTCGTAGGGCCCTGAGTCGGGCATCGTGGGCCGGACGTCGGTGGCGCCGAACCGACGTGCCAGCTCTCGTCTTTCGGCGGCCGGGTCGACGGCGGTCACCGACGATGCTCCCGCTGCGGCGGCGGCCGCGACGGCAGTGAGGCCGAGCATGCCGGCCCCCACGACCACGACCCGCCGGTCCGCCATCCGCGGCGCGCGTTCGGTCACGGCCATGACGGTCGCCGTGGCGCAGGCGGCGGGTGCGGCGAGGACGTCCGGCAGGGTGTCCGCGACGATGGCGATCGGCATTCCGCGGGGGAGCAGCACGTGCTGGGCGTAGCCGCCGGAGAGTTGCCAGTCGGAGTTCCATGCCTCGTGACCGGCCTTGCGCACGGTGCGGCATTTGGCGGTGACGCCGGCGAGGCAGCGGTCGCAGGTGCCGCACGGCAGCGTCACCGACCAGATCACGCGCTGGCCGACCCGGAGTTCACGTCCGTCCACCGCGTGCGCCGCGCCCGCACCGAACGCGACGATCTCGCCGACGGTCTCGTGGCCGAGGATCGACGGGCACGGCTGGACACGTCGTCCGCTCACCGTGTGCCGGTCGCTGCCGCAGACGGTGGCGAGGCGGACCCGTACGAGGACGTCCCCCGGCTCGAGCGGTGGGACGGGTACCGACTCCAGGGCGATGTCGTCCCCGCCGTGCCAGACGGCCGCGAGGGTGTGCCCGACCGGGTCGACGGTCCGCCCGGGTTGTTCGGTCCGCTCGGTCCCCTCGGCCTGTTCGGTCCGCCCGGGTTGTTCGGTCCCCTCGGCCTGTTCGGTCCGCCCGGGTTGTTCGGTCCCCTCGGCCTGCTCGGTCCCCTCGGCCTGCTCGGTCTGGTGCGTCATGCGGCGCTCATCTCCGCGCCACGCAGCCCGAGCAGCGCGGGAATGGCGGCCACGGACGGCAGCAGATGGGTGTGCAGGTGCCCGCCGAGCTCTGCCGCGTCACTGGCCCCGGACAGCACGCCGACGACGAACGCGGCCCCGGAGTTGGTGCCGGCTTCGAGGTCGCGCGGGGTGTCGCCCGCGACCAGCACGCGGCGTACGTCGGTGACGCCCAGCCGCTGCATGGCGGTGAAGATCATGAAGGGGGCAGGGCGTCCCTCGGGTACGTCGCTGCCGCAGACGACGGTGTCCGCGACCGCATCGCCCTGCCAGCCGAGCGCGGACAGCAACGAGTCGACGATGTCACGGTCGAAGCCGGTGTTGAGCGCGACCTTGATACCGGCGGCCCGCAGGTCGGCGAGGGCCTCGGGAATTCCGGGCAGCGGCCGCGGGGGGTGTGCGGCGTAGGCGGCAGCGAGCCGGGCCCGGAAGTCGGCGACGATCGGGGTGAGCACCTCGTCGCTGAGCGGAGTGCCGCCGCTCGGGGTGAGCAGTGCGCGGAGTGCCTCGTGCTTGGCGGAGCCGTGCCACCGGGCGATGTCGGCGGCAGAAGGCCTCCCGCCGTGGGCGATCACCGTCTCTTCGAGGACGCGGTAGACCTGCAGGCCCTCGTCGATGGTGGTGCCGGCCATGTCGAGCACGACGAGTTCGGGCGGGGATGTGATCATGCGTGGAACTCCGGTCTCAGGGTTTCGCGTTGCGCATCAGAGCAGTGCGCACGTCAAGGGTGTTCTCCAGGGAGAAACTGACCATCCCGGGCAGATACCGGTCGTCGTGGTACTCGACGACCTCACCGTCCGCGGTTCGCGCCGTCCGTTGCTGTCTGAGCAGCGGTGAGCCCTCGGTGACTTCGAGATGCTCGGCGTCGAGCGCGTCGGCGGCGACCGCGTCGATGATGTGCGAGGCGGTGGAGAAGCCCACCCCTCGCGACTGCAGGTACGCCCAGACCGATCCCGAGTCGCAGTCGAAGTCGAACAGGAGGCGGCCGACATGCTCGACGAACGTCGCGCGCTCCAGCATCGAGCGCTCACCGTCGAGGTACCGCAGCCGCAGGACCTGCACGACGCGCGCCCCCTCGTCGATGCCCAGCTTCGACGCGACGAGCGGGTCGGCCGGGCGCAGTGCCAGCTCCAGTGTCCGCTGCCCGGCTGAACGTCCGATCGCCTGAGCCCAGGCGGAGTAGGACAGCAGCGTGTCGAAGGGCTGCGGGATCGAGGTGGTACACACCACCGGCGGCTTGCCCGAGCTACCTGTAATGACACCTTCGGCGCGCAGTGTCGCAAGTGCTTGACGTACCGGGCCGCGGGAGGACTTCCACCGCTCGCAGAGCTGGGATTCCGACGGCAGAGTGGATCCGATGGTGAGGTCACCGACGCGGATCTGCTCGCGGATGCTCTCGGCGATGGCTTCATGCAAGGCCATGGACATGAGGCTGACTATACAGGTCTCGGCCCGGGTCGTCGTCACCCCCTCAAAAAGCCTGGCCGACGAGGGTGGATGGCCGTCGCAACAGGGCGGAGTGCGGCAACGGCCGGGCCCCGGTGAACGGAGAGCGAACTCTGCACGAAGCCGCACGCAGGCTGTTGACGAGGGCTGGCCGCCGCTTGACGATACCTGTCATGACAGGTCGGTCGGGCGCTGTGCCGGACGCGGTTGTGTCCGGTGCGAGGCCTGCGCTGCACGCGTAGTTCCGCGCGGTGCGGACCGCGGGCGGGACCGGCATCGGCCCACAGGACAGGAACGCGGCCTTCGCGGTGGGCGCTCGTGTCCGGGCCGCCTTCGACCGCTCCCGACGAGCCGTGCCGGCTCGCCCTTCACCCTGTTCGTCCTTCCCCCAGTTCGAGGAAAGCACCCTCGTGACCACCATCGATGTCAACAACCGCAGCTACCGCGTCCCGACGGTCCCCGTCGTGGCGATCACCGTCGACGGCGGTGATCCCGCGTACTTCACCGACGCGCTCGACCGCGACCTCATGCCGAACCTCGCCGCCGTCCTGCGCTCGGGAGGTGAGTTCCGGATCGGGGCGTCGGAGATGCCCAGCCTGACGAACCCGAACAACGTCTCGATCGTGACCGGTGTCTCTCCTGCGATCCACGGCATTCCGGGAAACTACTGCCGTCTGGACGACGGGCGGCTCGAACTGCTCGATCACGCCGGCTTCCTCCGGGCACCGAGCATCCACGCGGCCTTCCAGGAGGCCGGCGTGCCCACGCTCATGGTGACCACGAAGGACAAGCTCCGCCTGTTGCTCGGGAACGGCGGCGTACCGAGTGTCAGCGTGGAGAAGGCGCCTGGCGCCGGTCTTCCCGAGTACGGCATCGACGACCTCGAATCTCTCGTCGGAGAACCGGCACCCGGCATCTACGATCCGCACGCCAGTCACTACGCGATGCGCCTGGCACTGGCCACGTACCGGGCCGATCGGAACATCCGCCTCGTCTACGTCTCCCTGACCGACTTCGTCCAGCACTCGGCGCCTCCCGGCGATGACATGGCCGACGACTTCTTCGTCCGGTTCGACGCCCTCCTCGGCGAGTTCGCCGACGAGGGCTTCGTCATCGGAATCACCGCCGACCACGGCATGAACGGAAAGCACTCCACCGACGGGGCGCCGAAGGTGCACTACCTCGGCGACGTCCTCCGTGACGCCGGCGTACCCGTCGACGCCGTCGTCCTCCCCATCACCGACCCCTATACGAGGCACCACGGTGCTCTCGGCTCATTCGCCTGGCTGTACCTCCCGGAGGAGCATCGGGCGGCGGCTCACCGCGCCCTGCGCCGACTCGACGGGGTCGAGGAGGTCTGGGACCGTGCGGACGCCGTCACGATCTTCGAGCATCCCGCGGACCGCATCGGTGACCTCGCCGTGACGGCAGCCGCCGACACCGTGCTCGGCACCCACGCCACCGAGCACGATCTCACCGGCCTGCACGGCGCACTCCGCTCGCACGGCGGCCGGCACGAGCAGCCGGTCCCGCTCATCACCAACCGCCCCGTGACCGGACCGCTCGCCGCCCGCTATCACGCCGGAACCCTGCGCAACCGCGATCTTCACGATCTCCTCCTCAACAACCTGGCTGTCCAGCCACCGCTCCGCCCCTGGCCCCTGCAGTCCACGCACCCGCGGGCCCCGGATCCCTCTCACCGACCTTTCCCCCGCCGACGCGGCCCCGCTCGTCGGCACTACCAGTTCGGAGGCCGACGGGTGACCGTCAAGCCCGCGCACGCACCAGTCACGAAATCCCTCGACGAGGCGGAACTCGGCGTTTTCCATCTCAAGGCGGCCGTGACCGCGGGAGCCGGATTCTTCACCGACTCCTACGACCTCAATGTCATCGGGACGGTGACGCTCCTGATCACACCGCAGTTCCACCTCGGCAGCGGCCAGGTCGCCATGCTGACGAGTTCGACCCTTCTGGCAGTCGCCCTGGGTGCCATGGCGTTCGGACGCCTCGGCGACCTCCTCGGCCGCCGTCGCGTCTACGGCCTCGAAGCGATACTGATGATCATCGGCGCCCTCGTCTCGGCACTCGCGCCGAACTTCGCCGTACTCCTCGTCGGCCGGCTCATCCTCGGCATCGGCATCGGCGGCGACTACCCGGCCAGCGGCGTCATCATGACCGAATACGCCAACACCCGAAACCGCGGCAAGCTCGTCGGATTCACGTTCATCTTCTATGTCTTCGGGCAGGTTTCGGCCTACCTCGTCAGCCTTCTGGTGCTGGCGGTCGGGGTCCCCGACCACATCGCCTGGCGCCTGATCCTCGGCGTCGGTGTCCTCCCCTCGCTCCTGGTGCTCCACCAGCGCCGCCACATGCCGGAATCCCCGCGCTGGACGGCCCACAGCGGCGATCCCGAGCAAGCGGCCAAGGACTTCGAGTCCTTCGCGCGGCGGCCGGTCACCGCAGTCGCGGCACCGGATCCGGTACGGAAGGCCCGCGGGTCGAGCGCGACTCTGGCGAAGCGGAAGGTCCTGGTCGCCCTCGCCGGCACCGCCGGCAGTTGGTTCTTCTACAACGTCGCGGTCTACGGCATCAACGTCAGCCAGCCGCTGCTCATCAAGAACATCGTGCCGAACGCCTCCACCGTGTCGAACATCGCCCTGAACGCCGTGCTCGTCGTCTGCTTCAGCCTCGTCGGAGGCATCCTCGGTGTGGTCGCCCTCGACAGGCTGCGGCGACGGACCCAGCAGGCGGTCGGTTTCGGGCTGTGCGGTCTGGCGATGCTGCTGATCACGATCGTTCCCGGCCTCAGCGCGACCGTCGTCCCGTTCGCCGTCACCTTCGGGATGTCCTTGTTCGGGAGCATGTTCGGACCGAGCTACACGACCATGCTGCTGGCGGCGGAGTCCTACCCGACCCCGGTCCGCAGCACGTTCCACGGCCTCTCCTCCGGGATCGCGAAGGTCGGCGCGTTCACCGGAGCGCTCGTCGTGCCCCTCATCCTGGCCGGCCCGGGTCTCCGGATCGTGACGCTGATCGCCGCCTGCTGCTTCCTGGCCGGCATCGCGACCACCTTCCTGGTACGTGAGCCCAGCGGACTCGCCCTCGACGACGTCAGTCAGGACCTCGCCGCCGAGCCGCCGTCAACGCCCGCACCCGCGCCGATGCCGGCGGCGGCAGACACCCGGGCGTGATCGTCCGCCGATGGTGCGGCGGGCCTGGCTGTGGTGATCGTCACGGGGCCCCTCGGGGACCGTTGCGTACGCTGTCCTCGGTCGTACGGAGGGGCGGCCCGGACGGAGTGACATCGGCTCCGAGCGGCCCTGACGAGCGCCTGACACCCCATGGGAACAGTTGGCGTTCGGTCAGCATCAGTCCTGAAAACCGAGGAAGAGCTGCCTGGACATGCGACAGGCTGTAGGGTGCGGAAACAGCCCTTGACCTGCAAAAACGCGGGCAGGGAGCCTACCTGCAGGAGTGCATCGATGTTGCGTACCATGTTCAAGTCCAAGATCCACCGTGCCACCGTCACCCAGGCCGACCTGCACTATGTGGGATCGGTGACCATCGACGCCGACCTTCTGGACGCCGCCGACCTGCTGCCCGGCGAACTTGTGCACATCGTGGACATCACCAACGGCGCCCGTCTGGAGACGTACGTCATCGAAGGCGAACGCGGGAGCGGCGTCGTCGGGATCAACGGTGCGGCCGCCCACCTCGTGCATCCCGGAGACCTGGTGATCATCATCAGCTACGCTCAGGTCACCGACGCCGAGGCAAGGGAACTGAAGCCGCGGATCGTGCACGTGGACGCCGCCAACAAGATCGTCTCCCTCGGCGCCGACCCGTCCGAACCGGTGCCCGGCACCGACCAGCAGCGCAGCCCGCAGGCGGCCGTTCCGGCCTGACCGGCGGAGCGCGGGGCCAGACCAGGAGCGTGCGTGCCCATGAGCGAGATCGAGATCCGCGACGACCGGGCGGCGGGCCGCCTGGAGGCCGTCGACGAGGGTGAAGTCGTCGGCCGTATCGAGTACTTCGTCCTGGAGTCACCCGCGCGCGCCCTGGTCCCGGTCCACACGATCGTCGAGCCCGCCCACGAGGGCCGGGGCATCGCCGGTTCCCTGGCCCGCGAGCTGTACGCCCTCGCCGAGCGCGAGGGCGTACCGGTCGCACCGCTGTGCCCGTACGTCGTCAAGTGGGCCGACCGCCACCCCGAGGTCGCCCCGCCGGCCGCCCCGGAGCAGCTCGCAGCCGCGAAGGACTGGCTGCGAGCCCACCCCGACCGCTTCTGACGAGCCCACCCCGGCCTTTTCCGACGCGCCCACTCCGGCCGCTTCTGACGAGCCCACCCCGGCCTTTTGCGACGCGCCCACTCCGGCCGCTTCTGACGAGCTCACCCCGGCCTTTTCCGACGCGCCCACCCCGGCCGCTGTCGCAGCCCCGGCCGTCAAGGCGCCCAGACCGTCGCGGGGCCGTTGATGCCGACCGGTGAGTGGGAGCGTGCCGCCGTCGGGTGAGTGGGTGCGCGGAGGCCGGGTAGGCGGGGGAGTAGTCCAGAGGCGACGTCCAGCGACTGCCCGGAGGACACCCATGACGCACCCGCATCCCGACCCCGTTCCACCGGGGCCGCCCCCGGACCCCACCCCACCGGATCCCTACCCCACCCCGGTCCCGCCCCCCGAACCGGGCCCGACCCCGGAACCGCCACTGCCACCACCTCCGGCACCCCCGGCTCCGGGCCCGCCGGAGCCCTCACCGTCCCCCATCCCGCCGGGCCCGGAACCGGTACCACCCTCGGAACCCGGCCCACCCCTCACCTGAAAACACCACCCCAAAGGGGCCACACAAAGCACCGCGCGGGCTCCAGCCCCCCGAAAGGGGCGCGGGGAACTGCGCGACCGGCCACGCCGAGCCGGTACCCGCGTCACGACAGTTCTCCCCACCCACTGGGCGAACAGAGGCACTGGGCGTACAGAGGCACCGCGCAGGCTCAAGCCTCCGAAGGGGGCGCGGGGAACTGCGCGACCAGCCGCGACGAGCCGGCAGCCGCGTCACGACAGCACCCCTCACCCCATCAGGCGCACAAAGCACGCACGCATGCGCGTACGCACGCCCCCCTACGCAGAAACCTCACTCCGGTCCCCACCCCACAGCGTGTGGAACGCTCCGTCCCGGTCCACCCTCCGATACGTGTGCGCCCCGAAGAAGTCCCGCTGCCCCTGCGTGAGCGCCGCAGGCAACCGCTCCGCCCGCAACGCGTCGTAGTACGCCAGCGCCGCCGCGAAGCCCGGCGTCGGCACCCCCTGCCGCGTCGCGGCGACCAGCACCTCGCGCCAGTCGTCCTGCGCCGCCGCGATCTCCCGCGCGAACGTCTCGTCCGACAGCAGGCTCGGCAGGTCGGCACGGGCGTCGTACGCGGCGCGGATGCGGTCCAGGAAGGCCGCCCGGATGATGCATCCCCCGCGCCAGATCGAGGAGACGGCACCGAGGTCGATGTCCCAGTCGTACTCCTCGCTGCCCGCCGCGATCTCGTGGAAGCCCTGTGTGTACGACACGATCTTCGAGGCGTACAGCGCCTGCTCCACCCGGTCGGCGAACGCGGCCGCCTCCGACTCGCCCAGCGCCGTCGGCTTCGGCCCGGCCAGGTCCCGCGAAGCGGCCCGCAGCGCCGCGTGCCCGGACAGCGACCGGGCGAAGACGGCCTCGGCGATGCCCGACACCGGCACCCCCAGGTCCAGCGCGATCTGCACCGTCCAGCGGCCGGTGCCCTTCTGCTCGGCCTGGTCGACCACCACGTCCACGAAGGGCTTGCCGGTCGCCGCGTCCACGTGGGACAGCACCTCGGCGGTGATCTCGATCAGGTAGGAGTCCAGACGGCCGGTGTTCCAGGTGCGGAAGATGTCCGCGATCTGCGCGGGGGAGTACCCGGCGACGTCCCGCAGCAGCTGGTACGCCTCGCCGATCAGCTGCATGTCGGCGTACTCGATGCCGTTGTGCACCATCTTCACGAAGTGACCGGCGCCGTCGGGGCCCACGTGCGTCACGCACGGAGCACCGTCGGCCGCCTTGGCGGAGATCTTCTCCAGCATCGGGCCCAGGGACTGGTAGGACTCCTTCGAACCGCCGGGCATGATGCTGGGCCCGTGCAGTGCGCCCTCCTCGCCGCCGGAGATTCCCGCGCCGACGAAGTGGATGCCGTGCTCGCGCAGTTCCCGCTCCCGGCGCCGGGTGTCCGCGAAGTGCGCGTTGCCTCCGTCGATGATCATGTCGCCGGGCTCCAGCAGCGGGGCGAACTCCTGGATCACCGCGTCCGTCGGCTCACCGGCCTTGACCATGATGACCAGCCGGCGCGGGCGCTCCAGGGCCGCCACGAACTCCTTGGCGGTCTCGGCCGCGATGAAGTCCCCCTCGCTCCCGAACTCCGACACCAGCGCCTGCGTCCGCGACACCGTACGGTTGTGCACGGCGACCGTGTAGCCGTTGCGCGCGAAGTTCCGGGCGAGGTTGCGGCCCATGACCGCGAGCCCCGTGACGCCGATCTGCGCTGAAGTGCTCATACCGCCTGCTCCCTAGCTGCCTCGTGACTACGGCTCCGTCAGTACGGGCCCTCGCCCATCCTGACGTGCCGCTAGGGCGAGCGCACATCCGACCCGCCACGATTGATTACGCACGGAAGGCGCCGGTGCCTCAGTGCGCCCCGGCGCACACCGCCCTTCCCGCCAAGGAAGGCCCGTTCTCGGCCACTTGGGTGGCACAGGAGGCCGATTTGCTGTCTTGTCATGGCCTGTTCGCGGCGCATACTTTTGCGGCTCCTGACGCATGTCGAGGGGATTTCGGACATGGCCGTACGCGGCCGGCATCGCCGGTACCAGCCGAACAGGATCAACCGCGCCTCACTCACCGTCACGGCGGGCGGTGCCGGCCTCGCGATCCCGCTGGTCGTCGCCGGTACCGCCGACGCGGCCGACGCCTCCACCTGGAACAAGGTCGCGGCGTGCGAGTCCAGCGGCAACTGGAGCATCAACACCGGCAACGGCTACTACGGCGGGCTGCAGTTCACCCAGTCCACCTGGGAGGCCTACGGCGGCAGCCGGTACGCGCCGCGCGCCGACCTCGCTTCCAGGGACCAGCAGATGGCCGTCGCCGAGAAGGTCCTCGACGGGCAGGGACCCGGCGCCTGGCCGGTGTGCTCGGTACGCGCCGGGCTGACCCGGGGCGGCGGCGCGCCGGACGTCCACACCGACAGCACCGCGGCCCGCCCGGCCACCGCTTCCGTGCGGGACGTGCAGCCGCAGACGACCCCGCAGTCCCGCGCGGGCAGGGCCGAGATGTACACGGTCGTGCACGGTGACACGCTCTCCGGCATCGCCGGTGAACACCGCGTCCCGGGCGGCTGGCGGCGGCTGTACGCGGGCAACCGCACCACGATCGGCTCCGACCCCGACGTGATACTGCCGGGCCAGCGGCTCAGCCTGCGCGCGCCCGCCTCCCCGGCGCCCGACACGCACACCGGGCACACCGGGCACGGCGACACCAGGACCAAGCCGCCGAAACCGAAGCGGAAGGCCCCGGCGCAGAAGAAGGCGCCGCCGCAGAGGAAGACCTCCACGCACCACACGTCCACCGGCGCCCACACGCTCGTCGCCCCGGTGACCGCCGCCATCGGCACCGGCTACCACGTGGCCGGGTCGCACTGGTCGAAGGGCTACCACACCGGGGTCGACTTCCTCGTGCCGACCGGCACCTCCGTCAAGGCGGCGGCGGCCGGGCAGGTGGTGGCCGCGGGCTGGGGCGGCTCCTACGGCTACCAGGTGGAGATCCGGCACGCCGACGGCCGCTACACCCAGTACGGGCACCTGTCGGCCATCTCCGTGCGCGTCGGGCAGAGCGTGAGCACGGGCCAGCGCATCGGCCGGTCCGGTGCCACCGGAAACGTCACGGGCCCGCATCTGCACTTCGAGGTGCGGACGGGGCCCGGCTTCGGTTCGGACATCGACCCGCTCGCCTATCTGCGGGCCGGTGGCGTCAGGATCTGACCTGCGCGTGCTGCCGGTCCGGGACCGGCAGCACCACATGGAAAGTCGCGGACAGCGGGAGGCACGACATCGGGAAGGTGTAGACGGCGGCCGGTGTGCCGCCGTCGGCCTCCGTCTCCGTTCCGCCGTTGCCGTCGGGGGCCGGGACGAACGAGTCCTCCAGGGCGCCCTCCCGCACGGGCACGCCCGGGGCCGCCTCGCCCTCCTCGGCCGGCTCCGGTTCCGCCGCCGCACGCTGGTGGGGCAGGGCCACGGCCACGTCGTCCGCGCCGCCGGGACCGGTCTCGGGCGCCACCGGCACCACCACGGGCTCCGCGGCCGCCGTGTGCTCCAGCCGCTCCGTCGTCAGCAGGATCAGGCCGCCGCCCGCCACCACGCCGCAGCCCAGCGCGAGCACGGTCCCCGTGCTGCCGTAGCTGAACGTCTCGCCGAACATCAGGATGCCGACCGCCGCGGCCAGCACCGGGTTGACCACGGTCAGCGTGGCCAGCGGGGCGGCGAGGCCACCGCCCCGGTAGGAAGCCTGGGAGAGCAGCACGCCGGCGGCCGCGAACACACCGATGACCGCGAGGGAGGGCAGCTCGCCCAGGCTGATGCCGTTGTGCCAGTCGACCGCGACGGTCTTGGTGAACACCGACGACATGCCGAACGCTATGCCGGAGCCGGTGGCGAGCAGCACGCTGCGCACGGCCGGGTGCCGGTGCGCGGCCCGGCCCGCGATCATCAGCGCCACGACCGCCGCGCCGGTGACCAGCGCGACGGCGACCCGCTGGGCCGCGTCGAGGGAGTGCGTGTCGGACGAGCCGACCACGGACAGCAGCCCTGCGAGGCCGACCGTGGCCATGATCGCGCCCCGCCAGGCGGTCGCTCCGGCCTTGCGGCCGACGAACAGTGCCGCCATCGGCAGGGCGAAGACGATGGTGAGCGCACCCAGCGGCTGCACCAGGCTGAGCGGGCCGTAGGCCAGCGCCACGACGTGCAGCACGCCGCCGAGTCCGTTCAGCGCCAGCCCCGCCCACCAGCCGGTCCGGCGCAGCGGCATGTACGACTCGTCGGGGCAGGACACCGCGACCTGCTCCTGCACGATCGCCCCGCCCGCGTACGCGACGGCGGAGACGAACGACAGCAGCACGGACAACGCGAGGGCGCTCATCGGCAATTCCTCTGCGTGCGGCGGGACCCGCGGGTCCCGTGCGGCGAACGGTCGGCGTTCATGGCGAACACTCTGCCCGTCCGGGGTCTTCCCGTCGTCGTCCCTGAGCACGCAATGAGTCCTACTACCGATGGAGTACACCACCCGCACGATCATCCCCAAGGGGGGCGTCAACGGGTGCGGACCCCGGCTCCGGGGCTGCGACCGAGCCTGGTAGTAGTGCTGGTCGTGGACCTCGACCCCGAACTCGCCGCCCTCCGCCCGCTCGGCGGCTTCTTCGTCCTGCGGACGGCCGGAGCCGCGGCGGCGCCCGACTGCGGAGCCCTGCCGACCCTCGCGCAGAGCTACCGAACGGCCGTGCCGGACGCCCACCGCAGTGCGCTCGCCTTCCGTGTCGCCACCGTGGGGGAACGTCTGCGCACTTCAGAGCCGAGGGTGTGCGCCTCCATCAGCCAGCAGGGCCTCGCCGCCCGTCTGTGGTCCGTGGCCCTGGCCTGTGCCGCCGTGTACGGCCAGGTACCCGACCTGGACCCCGGGTTGCTGCGCTGGGACGCCGCTGCCTCGGCGCCCGACGACCTGTGGCTGACCGAGGTGCACCCGCTCCCCGGGGACGCCGCGACGCTCGCGGACACCGTGCTGCACGGCCACCTGGAACCCCTGGGGGAAGCCCTGAGGGCCCGCTGGGGCATCGCGGCCGGCCTGCTGTGGGGCAACGCGGGATCGGCGCTGGCCGGCGCGGCCCGCGAACTCGACCGCCGGGCACGGGCGAGCGGCCGTACCGAGGTGGCGGACCGGGCCCGCGCCCTCACGGACGCCCTCTTCGCCCACCCCCTGCTGCGCACCACCGGCACCCGCACCGGCACGGCCTTCCGCCGGCGCAGCTGCTGCCTGTACTACCGCGTGCCCGGGGGCGGAGTCTGCGGCGACTGCTGCTTCACCCGGCCGCCGCGCTCTTCCCCGGACGCCGCATCTGGGTGACCATGATGGGAACCTGCCGCCGGTACAAGGGGGTTGTAGGGTGCGAGTGGGACTGCTGACCCGGGAGTACCCCCCGGACGTGTACGGCGGCGCGGGCGTCCATGTGGAGTTCCTCGCCCGGGAGCTGACCTCCCTGGTGGACCTGGAGGTGCACTGCTGGGGCGAGGGCCGCGGCGTCGGCGTCGTACGCCACCGCCCCTGGTCCGTCCTCGACGGCTCCAACGACGCGCTGCGCACCTTCTCCGTGGACCTCTCCATCGCCGCCGCCCTCGAAGGCCGCGACCTCGTCCACTCCCACACCTGGTACGCCAATCTCGCCGGCCACCTGGCCAAGCTCCTGTACGGCGTTCCGCACGTGGTGACCGCCCATTCGCTGGAGCCGCTGCGTCCCTGGAAGGCCGAGCAGCTGGGCGGCGGATACGCCCTGTCGAGCTGGACCGAGTGCACCGCCGTCGAGGCCGCGGACGCCGTGATCGCCGTGTCGGGGGCCATGCGGGAGGACGTCCTCGCCTGCTACCCGGCGCTGGACCCGGCGAAGGTCCACGTCGTGCACAACGGCATCGACACGACGCTCTACCGGCCGCACCGCGGGACCGACGCCCTCACCCGCACCGGAGTGGACCCCGCCCGCCCCTACGTCCTGTTCGTCGGCCGGATCACCCGCCAGAAGGGCGTGCCCCATCTGCTGCGCGCGGTCCGCGGCATCGACCCGGACGCACAGGTCGTGCTGTGTGCGGGAGCCCCCGACACCGCGGAGATCGACCGGGAGTTCCGGGAGCTGTACGAGGAGCTGAGCCGGGTCCGCGAGGGCGTCTTCTGGATCCCGCAGATGCTGCCGCGCGCGGACGTCGTCCAGCTCCTCACGCATGCGGCCGTGTTCGTCTGCCCGTCGGTGTACGAGCCCCTCGGTATCGTCAACCTGGAGGCGATGGCCTGCGGCACGCCGGTGGTCGCCTCCCGGGTCGGCGGGATCCCCGAGGTGGTGGAGGACGGCAGGACGGGTCTCCTCGTCGACGTGGACGACGGCTTCGAGGAGGGCCTCGCGCGGGCGCTGGACACGGTCCTCGGCGACCGCGGAGCGGCCCGGCGGATGGGAGAGGCCGGGCGCGAGCGCGCGGTGCACGAGTTCGGCTGGGACGCGGTGGCGCGGCGCACCGCCGCACTGTACGAGGAGATCCTCAAGCAGGCTTAGTCCGCTCTGCTCGGGGCAGCCATGGTTCAACCAGGGTGAGGGGAGCGGCCATGCGTCGTGGGGGACCTTCGGTGCTCGGGATCGTTCTGGCGGGCGGGGAGGGCAAACGCCTGATGCCCCTGACCGCGGACCGCGCCAAACCGGCCGTCACCTTCGGCGGCACCTACCGGCTCGTCGACTTCGTCCTGTCCAACCTCGTCAACGCCGACGTCCTGCGGATCTGCGTACTGACCCAGTACAAGTCCCACTCGCTGGACCGGCACATCACCACCACCTGGCGGATGTCCAGCCTGCTCGGCAACTACGTCACCCCGGTCCCGGCCCAGCAGCGGCTCGGCCCGCGCTGGTACCTGGGCAGCGCCGACGCGATCCTGCAGTCCCTGAACCTCGTGTACGACGAACAGCCCGAGTACGTGGCCGTGTTCGGCGCCGACCACGTCTACCGGATGGACCCGCGGCAGATGCTCCGGCAGCACATCGAGGGCGGCGCGGGCGTCACGGTGGCCGGCATCCGGGTCCCGCGCGCGCAGTCCTCCTCCTTCGGGGTGGTCACGCCGGGTCCGGACGGCCGCGGCGTCGAGCGCTTCCTGGAGAAGCCGGCCGACCCGCCCGGCCTCGCGGACGACCCCGACTGTGTGTTCGCCTCGATGGGCAACTACGTCTTCACCACCAAGACCCTCATCGAGGCGCTGCACCGGGACGCCGAGGACGCCCAGTCCGTCCACGACATGGGCGGCTCGATCCTGCCCCGGCTGACCGGCCGCGGCGAGGCGCAGCTGTACGACTTCAGCGACAACCACGTACCCGGCGAGACCACCCGCGACCAGGGCTACTGGCGTGACGTCGGAACCCTGGACGCCTACCACGAGGCCCATATGGACCTGATCGCCGAGCGCCCCGCGTTCAACCTCTACAACCGTCAGTGGCCCATCTACACCCACTCCAACCAGCTCTCTCCGGCCCGCTTCAACGCGGGCGGCATCGCGAGCGAGTCCATCATCAGCGCGGGCTGCCTGATCAGGGGACAGGTCAGCCGGTCCGTGCTGTCCCCGGGCGTCCGCATCGACCCGGGCGCCGTGGTGCAGGGCTCGGTGCTGCACGACAACGTGCGCATCGGCCGGGGCGCGGTCGTCCGCGGCGCCGTCCTGGACAAGAACGTCGAGGTGCCGCCCGGCGCGACCATCGGCGTCAACCCGGAGCGGGACGCCGAGCTGTACACCGTCTCCCGGGGCGGGGTGATCGCGCTGGGCAAGGGCCGCCAGGTGTCGTAGCGCGCCCGGCCGCCGCCTGCCCCGGGCGGCGGCCGGGCGCGACGCGCCGACACGATCCGCCCGGGATACCCGAGTTCGCACCGTTCGCCCCGCACGATGCAGGCAACGATGTCGAACCTTCGGAGGTCATCCGACATGAGAGGGACCCGGCGCACGCGGCTGTGCCTGGCCGGGGTGATGGCAGCGTCCACGCTGATCGCCACCCCCGCCGCACGGGCCGCCGAGCCGACCGACGGCCACCTCACCGACCTGGTCAACCCGTTCATCGGGAGCCAGAACGAGGGCAACACGTTCCCCGGCGCGGCCGTGCCCTTCGGCATGGTGCAGCTCTCCCCGGACACCGGGCACAGCACCGGCTACGACTACACGCAGAACCGCATCCGCGGCTTCTCGCTGGTCCATCTCTCGGGCGTCGGCTGCCGGATCGGCGGCGACCTGCCCGTGCTGCCCACCACCGGCGACGTCACACAGACGGACTACGCCCAGTACGCCGCGGGGTTCTCGCACCAGAACGAGGAGGCCGGCCCCGGCTACTACCGCGTCGGCCTCGACTCCGGCATCAGCGCCGAGCTGACCGCGACCGAGCGCACCGGTGTGCAGCGCTTCACCTTCCCGGCCACGGACAAGGCCAACGTCCTGCTGAACGCGGCCCAGTCGCTGCACCCGGCGGCCGGCAGCACGGTCGAGATCCTCGACGACCACACCGTGCGCACCGAGATCACCGGCCACGGCTTCTGCCGTGACACCGGCCCCTACGCCGTCTACACCGTCACCCGCTTCAGCAGGCCCTTCACCGCCTACGGCACCTGGGACGGCACCAAGGTCGCCGCCGGCGCCCGCACCGGCCGGGACGGCGCCTACGTCCGCTTCGACACGAGGAGCGACCGCACCGTCCAGGCCACCACCGCCCTGTCGTACGTCGACGCGCGTGGTGCCGCCGTCAACCTGCGCGCCGAGGGCGGCCGGTCCTTCGACGCCGTACGGGAGCGGGCCCGCGAGGAGTGGGAGCGGCGGCTCGCGGCCGTTCGTGTCCAGGGCGGCGACCCGGTCCTGCGCCGCACCTTCTACTCCTCGCTGTACCGCTCGTTCCTCGCGCCCAACATCGGCAGCGACGCCGACGGCCGCTACACCGGCTGGGACCGCCGCATCCACCGCGCGGAGCGGTTCACGTACTACCAGAACTGGTCGCTGTGGGACACCTACCGCACCCAGGCCCAGCTCCTCGCCCTGCTAGCGCCCCGCGAGGCACGGGACATGGCCCTGTCGGTGGTGAAGGTCGCCGAGGACGGCGGCTGGCTGCCCAAGTGGGGCTACGGACCCGTCGAGACGAACATCATGAGCGGCGACCCGGTCACCCCGTTCCTGACCACCGCCTACCAGATGGGCCTGCTCAAGGGTTTCGAGGAACGGGCCTACCGGGCGCTGCGCAGGAACGCCGACGACGTGCCGCCCGCCGACTACCCGGGCATCGGCCGGGAGGCCAACGCCGACTACATCGCGCACGGCTTCGCGCCCTACGACAAGGACCGTCCGTACGCCAAGATGGGCGACTCCGACTACCGCCACGGTGCCTCCGTCACCCTGGAGTACGCCCTCGCCGACGCCGTGCTCGCCCAGATGGCCCGCGGCCTCGGCCATGAGAGCGACGCCGCGCGCTATGCCGCCCGGGCGCAGAACTACCGGAACGTCTTCGACCCCTCCACCGGCTTCTTCCGCGCCCGGGACACCGCCGGCGCCTTCACCGGCTCGGCCGACCCGGCCCGCGGGGTCGGCTTCCACGAGGGCACCGCCTGGCAGTACCAGTGGCTGGTCCCGCAGGACCTGCCGGGCATGGTCGGCCTGATCGGCGGCGAGCGCGCGGCGAACGAGCGCCTGGACACCTTCTTCGCCTACGACCGGCTGCTGGCCGACCCCGCGAAGACGGCCCGCGAGGTGTGGGTGCACGGCAACGCGTACAACTACTACAACGCCGACAAGTACAACCCGATGAACGAGCCGGACCTCATCGCGCCGTACACCTACCTGGCCACCGGCCAGCCCTGGAAGACCACGGACGTCGTCCACGCGGCCCTGACCCTCTTCACCGACGGACCCACCGGCATGACCGGCAACGACGACCTCGGCACCATGTCCGCCTGGAACGTGCTGTCGTCGATCGGGCTCTTCCCGATCCAGCCCGGCTACGACACCTGGGGCCTGTCCACGCCCGTCTTCGACCGGGTCGACCTCACCCTGGACCGCCGGTTCTGGCCGGGCGGCGGGCTGACGGTCACCGCGCCCGGCACCTCGGCCGCCGACCGCTACGTCCAGGCCGTCCGCACCGACGGGACGGCGCACGCGCGGACCTATCTGACGACGGACGCGCTGCGCTCCCTGCGCACCCTCGCCTTCACGGTCGGCCCGCGCCCGTCCGAGTGGGGTACGTCACCCGAGGCGGCACCCCCGGTGCTGAAGTGACCTCAGGAGTCTCCTGAGTCCCGCCCCTTTCGGAGGGGCGGGACTTAATCTGCTGTTAACTGAGCGTAGCGTGATCATACTTGACCGTAATCGGGTGGCGCGCTTTGACTGTTTCCCTGCACCCCCACCCGTCGCCGACGCGAGGCAAGCCCTTGACTTCCGATCTGCTCGCCCCCCTCGACCTGGCCTTCTGGAACATGGAGTCCGACCGGCACCCGATGCACCTGGGCGCGCTCGGCATCTTCACCGCGCAGTCGCCCACCGCGGGCGCCCATGCCGCCGATCTGCTCGCCGCCCGGGCCGCCGCCGTGCCCGGCCTGCGCATGCGCATCCGGGACGTCTGGCAGCCGCTCGCCTTCGGCAGCGCCACCCGGGAGAGCGACCCGGACTTCGACCCGCTCAACCACGTACGGCTGCACGCCCCGACCGCCGACTTCCACGCGAGCGCGGGGAAGCTGATGGAGCGTCCGCTGGAGCGCGACCGGCCGCCGTGGGAGGCCCATGTGCTGCCCGGCGAGGACGGTGTCTCCTTCGCCGTGCTGTTCAAGTTCCACCACGCCCTCGCCGACGGGCTGCGCGCGCTCAAACTCGCCGCCGGCGTCCTCGACCCCGTCGACCTGCCCGAGCGCGGCCCGCGCGCCATCGAGCCGCCGCGCGGTCTCCTCTCCGACGTGCGCAGACTGCCCGGCCTGATCCCCCACCTGGTCAAGGGCGCGCTGTCCGACGTGGGCCGGGCCCTGGACATCGGCGCCTCCCTGGCCCGGTCCACCCTCGGCATGCGCACCTCGTCCGCGCTGACGTCCACGCCCAGCGGCACCCGCCGCACGGCCGGGGTCGTGGTGGACATCGACGACGTGCACCGGGTCCGCAAGAGCGCCGGCGGCACCGTCAACGACGTCCTCATCGCCGTGGTCGCCGGTGCGCTGCGCCGCTGGCTGGACGAGCGCGGCGACGGCAGCGACGGCGTGGCACCCCGTGCCCTCATCCCCGTCTCCCGGCGCCGCCCGCGCTCCGCCCACCCACAGGGGAACCGGCTCTCCGGGTACCTGATACGGCTTCCGGTGGACGACCCCGACCCGCTGCGCCGTCTCGACACGGTCCGCACCGCCATGATCCGCAACAAGGACGCGGGTCCCGACCGGGGCGCCGGAGCCGTCGCGCTGCTCGCCGATCACGTGCCCGCCCTCGGCCACCGGCTCGGCGGTCCGCTGGTCGGCCAGGCCGCCCGGCTCTGGTACGACATCCTGGTCACCAGCGTGCCGATGCCCGGGCTCGGGCTGAAGCTCGGCGGCCAGCAGCTCGCCGAGGTCTACCCCCTCGCCCCGCTGGCGCCCGGCCAGTCCCTGGCGGTCGCGATCTCGACGTACCGCGGCCGCGTCCACTACGGGCTCGTCGCCGACGCGCAGGCCGTTCCCGATCTCGATGTGTTCGCGCGCGCGGTGACGGCCGAGGTGGAGATGCTGATCACGGCCTGCCGGGCCTGAATCCGAGCGGGTTTGGCCGAATGGCCCGGCGCTCCGTAAAATTCCCCGTTCGATGGCGGGCGCGAGTCGGAGCGCCGCGCTGGTGATCAGGGAAGCGGCAGCGCGATGACGGTGACAGAGGACGGCCCGACGGCCATGGACGAGGTCGTGTACGGCCCCGGCATCGACCCCGAGCGCCTGGCCGTCTGCCTCGGCGTGCTCGAGGAGCTGGACAAGCTGGAGGTCGACCACCCGGACGCGATCGCCGTGCGCCGGGCCACCGCCGGCATCTACCGCACGGTCAAGCAGCGTCGCCGCCAGGAGCGCCGGGCCGCCAAGACCGCCCACGACAAGGCGGTCACCGAGGCCACCGCGACCGGCTCCGCCCAGCGCATCGACGACGAGACCGAGGGCATCCTTCCGTCGTCGGTCACCGAGGAGGGGCAGATCGCGGGGATACTCCAGCGCCCCCGCTCCTGCTACACCTGCAAGACGCGGTACGTGGAAGTCGACTACTTCTACCACCAGCTCTGTCCCGACTGCGCCCGCCTGAACCGCACCAAGCGCGACGCCCGCGCCGACCTCACCGGCAAGCGCGCCCTGCTCACCGGCGGCCGCGCCAAGATCGGCATGTACATCGCGCTGCGACTGCTGCGCGACGGCGCGCACACGACGATCACCACGCGTTTCCCGAAGGACGCCGTCCGCCGCTTCATGGCCATGGACGACTCCGCGGACTGGATGCACCGCCTGGAGGTGGTCGGCATCGACCTGCGCGACCCGGCGCAGGCGGTGGCCCTCGCCGACCAGATCGCCGAGGCCGGTCCGCTCGACATCCTCATCAACAACGCGACGCAGACCGTTCGCCGCCTGCCCTCCGCCTACGCCGCCCTGGTCGAGGGCGAGAGCGCCCCGCTGCCCGCCGGGGAGCTGCCGGCCCACCACGTCATCGGTGCCTTCAACTCCGGCGCGGTGGACGGGCTGGCCGGCCCGGCCGCACTGCCCGTCGGCGTCAGCGGCCTCGACGCGCAGAAGGTCGCCGACCTCGCGCTGGTCGCGGGCAACGCCAGCATCGCCCGGCACCTCGACGGCACCGCCATCGACGCGGGCGGACTGGTCCCCGATGTCGTCGACAGCAACACCTGGGTGCAGACCATCGAGCAGATCTCCCCGGTGGAGCTGCTGGAGACCCAGCTGTGCAACTACACGGCGCCGTTCATCCTGATCAGCAAGCTCCGCCCGGTCATGGCCGACGCGGCCGGGAAGGCGGCCAGCGGGCGCGCGTACATCGTGAACGTCTCGGCGATGGAAGGCGTCTTCGGCCGCGGCTACAAGGGCGCGGGCCACCCGAACACCAACGCCGCCAAGGCCGCGATGAACATGGTGACCCGGACCAGCGGCCAGGAGATGTTCCAGACCGACGGCATCCTCATGACCTCGGTCGACACCGGCTGGATCACCGACGAGCGCCCCCACTACGACAAGCTGCGCCTCGCCGAGGAGGGCTTCCACGCGCCGCTCGACCTGGTGGACGGCGCGGCCCGCGTCTACGACCCGGTCGTGCGCGGAGAGGCGGGCGAGGACCTGTACGGCGTCTTCCTGAAGGACTACGCGCCGGGCAAGTGGTAACGGCCCGCACCGGGCGCCGGCTGTCCGCACGGCGCCCGGGGGATCCGGCACGAAGGACGACACCGGTGGCCGGCCGGGCCCTGCGGACGGCCGGCCGCGCCCGTGCGGCGCGGACGCACGGCTATTCGGCTCCGCGCCCCTGATGCGGTGCGGGCCCGTGCGCCCGCGGGCGGGCGTGCACGGCGGATCCGGTCGACGCGCGCGCGGCCCGCACCCGTGTCCCGCCGTCCACCAGCAGATCGGCCCCCGTGATCCACTCGGCCGCGTCCGAGGCGAGCCGCACCACGGCCCGCGCCACGTCCTCCGGCTCCCCGATCCGCCCGAGCGGCAGCTCCGCGGCCATCTCCGCCTCGCCCGGCTCCGATCCCGCGCGTCCCACCGGTGACGACGGCCGCCCTGCCTGCGAGCCCGTACGACGAGGTCATCGCCGTACCGTCTCGTGACGGTCCGTCAGACAGCAGGGGAGCGGCCGGACCGATGCCCTCAGTCGACGGCGCCGAGCCGTGAGTTCCGGGCCGCGAGCAACTCCAGTACGGTGCGCCAGTCCTCCAGCACCCCGGCGTCGAAGCCCGCCGTCCGGCTCTCCTCGGCGGCCTGGCGCAGCCGCAGCAGGTCGTCGTCGGCGGGGCCGGCGCGATGGACGTCCCCGCGCACCAGCCGGAACACCCGCTCCCCGAGCAGCGGGCGCACCGCCTCGGCGGCGCTGCGCGCCCGCCCCGCCTCGTCGGCCGGGCCCAGTATCGGCCCGATCCCGTGGACCAGGCCCGCCACCTGGAGCTCCTTGTCGGCGGGACGGCTGCGGCGCAGCAGCGCGGCGGTCCGCAGCGCGTGCTGATGCCGTCCGGCGTACAGCAGATCCATCAGCTCCTCGACGCTGCGCAGCTCCATGCGTCAGTCCTTCCGCGAGACAGCCGTTGCCGCTCGACACCAGACCATGGCGACCTTGCGGTCCGGCCAACGGCACCTGAACTGCTCCGCGTGTAGGCCGGGTGGGTGAATCGCCGGGAGGTATGGGTGATGCGCTTTATGACAAATAGCGGCATATTGGGGGGCATTGGGGCGGTAAATGACGCGCATTAGTTACATCTTGTTTGCACTCCCTATCGAGCGGGTGTCCGCTCATTTGGTTAATCTGGAGGGGACGGGCAGCAGTACAGGGTCCCACCCACACCCATCGTCCGTGCCGGCGCCACCGCGTCCGAACTGGCCTTCCACCCAGACCCGAGCGGGCAACGTGTGCCGGAGCGCAGGCTGTCCGGTACGCCCCGAGGGTGACCCGACACATAAGGAGTGCGCGGTGACATCGGAGAAGACGAATCGCGACGAACGCCCCAAGGAACGTCCGGAGCGCAGGGGCCGCCGGCCCGGAGAACTCGGCAGCCTCGACGTGTGGGCCCGGTCCGCCCCGATCCGCCTCGCGGGCTACGAGGACGACCTCGCCGAACCCCACATCCTGCCCAGCGTGGACTGACCCCGAAGGCTCGCGATCGCCGCACGCATGGGCGTGGCAGACTCACGCCCATGCTGATCAGAGAAGCCGAGGCCGAGGACTGGCCGCAGATCTGGCCCTTCTGGCACCGGATCGTCGCCGCCGCCGAGACCTACGCCTGGGACCCCGACACCTCGCAGGAGGCGGCCCGCGCCCTGTGGATGAGTCCCGCCAAGCGCGTCTACGTGGCCGAGGACCTCACCGGGACCGTGGTCGGCTCCGCCTACCTCACCCCGAACTACGGCGGCCCCGCCGCGGGCGTCGCCAACGCGGGCTTCATGGTCGACCCCGACCGCACCGGCCAGGGCATCGGCCGGGCCCTCGCCGAGCACCTCCTGACCGAGGCCAAGGCCCGGGGATACCACGCCATGGTCTTCAACGCCGTGGTCGAGACGAACCCCGCGGTCGGCCTGTGGACGTCCCTCGGCTTCACCGTCCTCGGCACGGTCCCGGACGCCTACGACCATCCCCGCCACGGCAGGGTGGGCCTGCACATCATGTACAAGTCGCTCGACTGACCGCCGCGCCCGCCGGCCGGGCTAGCCCTGATCCGCCGGCGGGGCCGTCCGGCGCCAGGGGCGCAGCCGCTCCAGCTGCTCCGCCAGGGCCAGCAGGTCGGGCTCCGTGCCCGGACGGCCCACCAGTTGTACGGCGCAGGGGGCGCCCGAGGGGAGCGTGCCGAAGGGGACCGACATCGCGGGCCAGCCCGTCAGGTTCCACGGCGGGGTGAAGGGCGAATAGGCGGTGTTGGCCAGGAGGTTGCGCAGCCAGCCCCGCTCGTGCCACGGGGCGGCCTCGGGGGACCGGCGGGCCAGGGCCGGGGTGAGCAGGACATCGTGCTCGGTGAAGAACGGCGTCAGCCGGGCGCGCAGGCGCTCGCGCCCGTCGCCGGAGCGGACCGTGCCGAGGAAACGGCGGCCCACCGCCGCATGCACCCGGGTCCGCCGCACCAGCCGCGCCGGGTCGAGCCCCGCCGCGTCCACCGCCGTACCCGCCGTCCAGTGCTGGAGCGAGGTCACGCCCAGCGAGAGCGGGTAGGGCGGCTCGGCGCGCCGGACCCGGTGACCGGCCTCGGCCAGGACTCCGGCAGCCTGCCGGACCGCGGTCGTATACGGCTTGCTCACGCCGACTCCGGCGAGCGGGCTGCGCAGCGCGACGGCGATCCTGCGGGGTGAGTGCTTCTCCCGGCGCGCGACCGCGGTGTCCGCCAGGACGTCGAGCATCAGCCGAAGGTCCTCGACCGTCGTGGCCAGCGGACCGTTCTCCGACATGCCGAACCAGTCGCCGTTGCCGATCCCGGCCGGCACCACACCGTGTCCCGGCTTCAGCGTGACCAGCCCGCAGTTGGCCGCGGGGATGCGCAGCGAGCCCATGCCGTCGTTGCCGAGGGCGAGCGGCACCAGAGCTGCGGCCACCGCGGCCGCGCTGCCGCCCGAGGAGCCGCCCGCCGTCCGGGTGGTGTCCCACGGGTTGCGGGCGGTGCCGTGCACGCCCTCCGTGGTGCCGAAGACGCACAGCTCGGGCACGTTCGTCAGCCCCACGACCACGGCACCGGCGGCCCGCAGCCGGGCGACCGTGACATGGTCCTCGGCGGCCGGGGTGTCCGGGGTCGCGGCGGAGCCGTTGCGGGCGGACTCGCCGCGCACCGTCAGGTTGTCCTTCACCGCCACGGGCACCCCGGCGAGCGGCAGACCGGCCAGGTCGGCACGGGCCCCCACCTCGTCCGCCTCCGCGAGGGCCGCCTCGGCCCGGACCGTACGGAAGGCCCCGATCCGGCCGTCGAGCCGCTCGATCCGTGCGAGGTGCTCCACCACCACCTCCCGCGGGGTGACCTCCTTCGCGCGTACGGCGGCGGCTATCTCGGCGGCGGTCCGGCCGGCCCAGCTGCTCACGGGCACTCCTTGGCTCCTCGTCGGCTGCGCGCGCGGGCTACTCGTCGGTACGAATCAAGGCGCGTAGGGAGAACTGTGCACGGTCCGGCTCCGCACGTCGAGAGGCCGATGACGGCAAGGAGAGCTGTCATCCGATCTATGGTTCAACTTCATCCCGTTGCAGCCCCGTTGACAGCCTTGCCGTGCCGCCACAATCATCAGACATCCGATGAATCGGACTGGATGGGAGCCGCTCATGAGCACGTGTCCCAGACGACTGGTCCTGGGCGCCGCGGCGGGCGTGACCGCCGCGGCCGCCCTCCCCCTCACCGCGGCCGTACCCGCGCGGGCCGGCGAACGCCGGGGACCGTGGGCCGCCGTCCCCGACCCCGTGCCCGTCGCGCTGGACGCCCTGTGCGACAACGACGGCATCGACACCGCCTCCGCACGCGGCGGCGACTTCGACGGCTCCGGCTACACCTTTCCCGGCGAGGAACTGCCCGCCGGCCGCATCGAGGTCGACGGCGTGCCCTTCCTCTTCCCCGCCGCGGCCCCGGGCGCCCACGACAACGTCGTCGCCCTCGGCCAGCGCCTCGACCTCCCCGAGGGGCGCTACCTGTCGGCGTACTTCCTCACCGCCGCCAGCTACGGCGACGCCTCCGGCACGGCCACCGTCCACTACGCCGACGGCACGACCAGCAGCGCGAGCCTCGGCGGCGCCGACTGGTACGCGGCCGGCGGCCCCCTCTCGGCCCCCTACCGCTACCGGCCGGACGGCGGCAGGGACGATCACGCCGTCGGCCTCGGCGTCTCGGAGGTCTGGCTCGACCCGGCCCGCGAGGCCGTCGCCCTCACGCTGCCCGTGACCCACCCCGCCCAGCCGGACAAGGCATCCCTGCACATCTTCGCCCTCTCCCTCCAACCGGCGGCCCAGGGGCGGGCGTTGACCCTGCGCGCCCCGCACTCCACCCCCTCCCTGCTCGAACCCTCCGGCGCGCAGAGCGTGGAGGCGACCGTCGTCAACGCGGGGACGGTCGCGGTGCTGGCCGCGGACGGCGTGTCCGTGACGGCCGACGTCCCGGGCGCCCGCACCGTCCAGCCCGCCCGCATCCGCCGCCTCGACCCCGGCGAACAGGCCCGCGTCCGCATCGGCATCCGCAACCGCCCGGGCACGCCGCCCGGCACCCGCCGGGACGGCACGGTCACCGTCACCGGCCGGGGCGCCCCGGCCGCCGCCGGCAAGGCCCGACTGACCCTCGGCACCGCCGACTACGAACCCACCGGGACCTCTCTCTCCGCCCACCGGGCGCCGTACTGGTTCCAGGGAGCCAAGTTCGGCGTCTTCATCCACTGGGGGGTCTACTCGGTGCCCGCCTGGTCACCGGTCGGCAAGCAGTACGCGGAGTGGTACTGGAACCACATGCAGGACCCGGGCAACGCGGTGTACGCCTACCACCGGGACACCTACGGCGAGGACTTCGCCTACGACGACTTCATCCCCCGCTTCACCGCCGAGCGGTTCGACCCGCGGGCCTGGGTGGAACTGTTCCGCGACGCGGGTGCCCAGTACCACGTCCTGACCTCCAAGCACCACGAGGGCTTCGCCCTGTGGGACACCAAGGTCTGCGACCGCAACGCGGTGCGGATGGGCCCGAAACGAGACCTGGTCAAGGAACTCTTCGAGGCGTCACGACGCTACGCACCCGAACTCCACCGGGGCCTCTACTTCTCCATGCCGGAGTGGTTCAACCCGGACAACCCGTGGATGGGGCACGCCCCGCGCAACCCCTACACCCTCCAGCCGGTCCCGTACACCGGCTACACGGCCGGCAAGGACTACGTCCACGACCACCAGGCACCACAGATGCTCGAACTGATCCACGGCTACGACCCGGAGATCATCTGGTGCGACATCGGCGGCGCGAACGACAGCCTTCACGTCCTCGCCGACTACTTCAACCACGCCAAGAACCGCGCCCGCCCGATCGACGTCACCGTCAACAACCGCTCGGGCATCGACGTCCACGACTTCACCACCCCCGAGTACACGACGTACGACAACACGGTTGTCGCCAAGTGGGAGTCCAGCCGGGGCCTGGACCCCTTCAGCTACGGCTACAACCGGGCCACCCCCGACGCGGCGTACATGACCGCCGAAGAGGTGGTCCACAGCCTGGTCGACATCGTGTCGAAGAACGGCAACCTCCTCCTCGACATCGGCCCGCGCGCCGACGGCACGATCCCCGGGATCATGCAGACCCGGCTGCGTGAGACGGGCGCATGGCTGAAGGTCAACGGGGAGGCGGTGTACGACACCACCTACTGGTCGCGGATGGCCCAGCTCGGGACCGATCTGCGCTTCACGGTCCGCCCGGACGAGGCGTTCTACATCCACTCCCTCGCCGCGCCCGGCCCGAAGCTCACCGTCGAGGCCCCGGTGCCCGTGCGTGCCGGTGACCGGGTGACCCTGCTGGGCCACGACCGGCCCCTGACCTGGACGGTGAGCAAGGGCGCGCTGGTGATCGACGTCCCCGAGGCGGCCCGTAAGGCGGGCCGGTACGTGTGGGTCTTCAAGGTGGAGTGGCACGGCTGAGCACGGACCGTGCCACTCGCCGGGTGGCGGCTCCGGATGCGGGGCCGCCACCGCTCACCAGTACATGAGCGCGATCGAGCCGCTGCCCCAGGTGGAGTACAGGCGGGCCCGGGTCACATAGCGGTGGTCCTTGACCAGCTTGACCTCGAGGCGTCCGTTGCGGTCCTGACCGCTGTCGTCGTCGGCGGCGACGAACCGCAGGCCGTCGGCGGTGTCCTCGAACAGCGCCAGGACGACGTCGCTGTCGCCGAACGTGCCGATCTGGTAGCTGCGGGTCTCCGGCGGAACGATCTCGAAGTCGGCCTGTTCCCCGGTGGCGAGCCGCAACGGGGTCGACTGGAACGCCTGGAGCCTGGACGGCTGGGCGGCCTGCGGCGGGTACCACTGCAGGACGCGCTCCTTGTCCGTGGCGGACAGGCCCAGCGTCTCGGGGATGCCGCCGCGGTAGCGTTCCGGACGCACGATCAGTCCGGGGCCGAAGCTGTACTCCATGATGGAGGCGGGGTCCCAGGTGGAGCCCGTCACCTCGTTCTGCGACAGCTTGCGCAGGACGTTGTTGAACGTGACCTCGTGGGGCCAGTTGTTGGGCGGTCCGCCGAGGTCCGCGTAGACCCTGTCCTCGTCCCAGACGATGCCCGCGAAGGGGTTCTGGTGCTCGTGCGCGAAGCCGATCGAGTGCCCGGTCTCGTGCAGCGCGGTGGCCTTGCCGTACCGGGTGGTCAGGTCCCAGCCGAACGTCATGGTCGGCTCGCTGGTGCCGATCGTCAGATTGTCCCGGCCGACGTACGACGCCGAGCCCTCGCGCTCCTGGAAGACGATGCGGATCTCGGAGTCGCCGGGATCGGTCACCTCCTGGAACTCCAGGCCGATCCCGAGGTCCTTCCAGGCCTGGAAGGCGCGCCGGACCTCGTCCAGCTGCTCCTCGCCGCCGATGTCACCGCCGTGGTCGAGGAAGGCGAAGTGCAGGACCGTGCCGTTGACCCACTTGGCGCGGACCAGCAGTATGGCCCTCGACCGGCCCGGACTGAGGTCCGGGCGCAACACGGGCTGGGTCTGGGGTGGTTGGGCGCAGTAGCGGGGCGTGGCCGTCCCGCTCTCGGCCGGCGCGTTCATGGCGGCTCTCCTTCGGGTGCGTGTCCGCCACCGCGAGGGCGAGCACGTGCCCAGCCGTCGGCCGGTGGTCGGGCGCAGAAGGAGGTCGGCGGCACGAAGCTGATCGCCACCACGGTGTTACGGCTGTCGGTGATATGCCCGACCCAATGATTCCAGCATCTTTCCGTACGGGTCGTTCCGCAAGTTTTGAATGGTGAATTACGGGGACAAGACGGGCGGTTGAACGGTGAAGCACTGCCGGTCACGCCTGCCGCGCCGTCCCCGTGCTGCCCCGCCCCGTCAGCCGCGGCACCGGCACCCCCACCGCCCGTGCCGCGCCCCCGTCCAGCAGTGCCAGCAGTTCCCGCGCCGCCGTCCGGCCGAACGCGGCACTGTCGCGGGACAGCGCGGACAGCCGGGGGGTGACCATGCGGCACAGGGCCGAGTCCTCCCAGGAGACCAGCGAGACGTCCTGCGGGACGCGGAAGCCGAGTTCGGCGGCGGCGGCGAGGCCGGCCACGGCCATCACGTCGTTGTCGTAGATCAGCGCGGTCGGGGGAGGGGAGCCGCCGAGCACCCGGCGCGTCACGGCGGCTCCCTCGGTGTCGGAGTAGTCGGTGGTCACCGAGCGGACCCCGGTCAGGCCGCGGCGCTCCGCCTCCGCGCGCAGGGTGGCGACACGGCGCCGGGTGTGTGCCAGACCGGGAAGGCCTGCGATGTGCACGATCCGCCGGTGCCCGAGGGAGGCCAACTCGTCCACCACCGACGCCATCGCCCCGGCGTCGTCCGCCCAGACCGTGGACAGGCCCGGGT
The DNA here is from genome assembly GCF_055657175.1 of Streptomyces sp. NPDC107581. Lineage (NCBI taxonomy): Bacteria > Bacillati > Actinomycetota > Actinomycetes > Kitasatosporales > Streptomycetaceae > Streptomyces > Streptomyces sp. NPDC107581. The sequence goes on along the minus strand of NZ_JBVKBH010000002.1, from coordinate 166,760 downwards.
GGCGGACATCGGGAGCACCGCCGATCACCACGGCCGGCAGGCCGAGTTCGTCCAGCAGGTCGGGACGCGGGTCCTCGGCGCGCGGGTCGACCACCAGGACACCGTCGACCCGGTGCTCCGCCCACCAGCGCCGGTAGACCGCGCACTCGTCGGCCACGTCCTCGGCCACCTGGAAGAGGAGGCCCAGATGGCGCTCCGCGAGCACTTCCTGGATGCCGGAGACGAGTTGCAGGAAGAAGGAGTCGACACCCAGCGTGTCCGCGGGACGGGCGAGCACGAAGCCGACGGTGGCCGCGCCCTCGCCGGAGAGCGCGCGGGCCGCCGTGCTGGGGCGCCAGCCGAGCTGCTCGGCGACCCGGTGGACCCGGGCGCGGGTGGTCTCGGAGACGCCGGGGCGGCCGTTGAGGGCGAAGGAGACCGCGCTCTCGGAGACTCCGGCGCGGCGCGCGATGTCCTTCATCGTCGGACGGCGTGCGGGTGATCGCCTTTCCGGCAACTCGGCTCTCCTCTGCGACGGTCCGGTCCCGGCCAACTGCTAATGCGCTTGAGCAGACTTACCCTAAAGCGCATTAGTGATCGACGGCAATAGCCTCCACTGACCGCTGTGAGCTGGGATTTTGAGCCACTAATGACTTTAGCTGGGTCGAATCCATTGACGCGTCCCGGAAACGGTGTGCACAGTCTGGCCCGGCACCTTCGGCCACATCCCACACAAAGGAGCGCAGCCGCCGTGCGCATCTCCCGCAGAACCTTCGCCGCCGCTGCCGTCGCCCTCGTCCTGCCGCTGAGCGCCTGCGGCTCGGGCGGTGACGACGGCGGCTCGACCGACGCCTCGGGCAAGGTCGAGGGCGACATCACCTTCCAGACCTGGAACCTGCGCGCCAACTTCAAGCCCTACTTCGACGGCCTGGTCGCGGACTTCGAGAAGAAGTACCCCGGCACCCATGTGAAGTGGATCGACCAGCCCGCCGAGGGCTACGCCGACAAGATCAGCGCCGACGCGGCCGGCGGCACCCTGCCCGACGTCGTCAACGTCTCCCCGGACCTGGTCGCCCCGCTCGCCAAGGCCGGCCTCGCGCTCGACCTCGACAAGGCCGCGGGCAAGTACAGGACCGCATACCTGGACGGGGCCTGGGCCAGTCATCGGGTGCCCGGCCTGAGCGGCACGTACGCCTTCCCCTGGTACCTGAACACCGGGCCGCTCTTCTACAACAAGTCCCTGTTCACCAAGGCCGGCCTCGATCCGAGCGCGCCGCCGAAGACGTACGGCGAACTCTTCGCCGACGCCCTGCAGATGGCGAAGAAGACCGACGGCAGGGTCGCCACCCTCGCCAACGTGCCCACCATCGAGGACTTCGGGCGTTACGGCGCCCGGCTGATGAACGAGGGCGGGACCGGGTTCGCCTTCAACGACGCCAAGGGGGTCGAACTGCTCACCAAGTACAAGGAGCTGTACGACGCCAAGGCCCTCGACCCCCAGGCGCTGACCGCCACCCCGGAGTCCACGGGGAAGAAGTTCCTCACCGAGGCCGTCGCCATGAACCCCGGCAGCGCACTCGACCTCGGGAACTTCAAGAAGCAGGCGCCCGATCTGTACCGGAACATCGGCATCACCGACCAGATCACCAGCACCGGGCACGCCAACATGTACGTGATGGGCGTGATGGTCAACTCCCGCACCAAACACACCCCGGCCGCGGTCGCCTTCGCCCACTTCGTCACCGACGCACAGAACCAGATGTCCTTCGCCAAGAAGGTCGCCATCTTCCCGAGTACCGCAGGGTCCCTCGACGATCCGTACTTCACCAAGGAGGACGGCACCGACGAGACAAGGGTGCGCGTCGCCGCCGCCAAGTCCCTGAAGAGCGCGGTCAATTACACGCCGGTGCTGTTCAGCGACCAGATGAAGACCGCGCTGCGCAACGAGGTCGCCAAGGCCCTCCAGGGCAAGGAGAGCCCCGGGGCGGCGCTCGACAACGCTGTCAAGGCGTGCGACCGGCTCCTTGCACAGCAGGGCTGAGAGACGCCATGGCCACCCCCACCGCCCCGACCCGCGTACGACGGCAACTGCCCACCAGTCCCTGGCTGTTCGCCGCACCGGGACTGCTCGTCACCGGCGTCTTCGTGCTGTACCCGTTCGTGTCGACCGTGGTGAACTCCTTCACCGACCGCCGCACCCTGATCCCGGGCCGCTTCGTCGGCCTCGCCAACTTCCGCGAACTGCTGCACGACGACATGTTCTGGACGGGCCTGCGCAACAGCACGCTGTACGTCGTCGGGGTCGTACCGGCCCTGGTGGTGCTGCCGCTGCTGCTCGCCCTGCTGGTGCAGAAGAACATCCCCGGCATCACCTTCTTCCGGTCCGCCTTCTACACGCCCGTCGTGGCCTCCATCGTGGTCGTCGGACTGATCTGGGTGTGGCTGCTGGACGAACGCGGCCTGGTCAACTCCCTGCTGGAGACGGTCGGGATCGGACGCGTCGGGTTCCTCAGCGACCAGTGGCTGCTCCTGCTGAGCGCCATGGCCGTGACGGTGTGGAAGGGCCTCGGCTACTACATGATCATCTATCTGGCCGCGCTGGCGAACGTGCCCCGCGAGCTGCACGAGGCCGCCGCCGTGGACGGGGCGGGACCCGTCCGCCGCTTCTTCACGGTCACCGTGCCCGCCGTGCGCTCCACCATGGTGCTGGTCGCCGCGCTCTCCTCGGTCGCCGCGTTCAAGGTGTTCTCCGAGGTGTACCTGATGGCCGGCCCGAGCGGGGGACCGGCCGGCGAGGACACCACCCTCGTGATGCTCGTCCAGCGCACCGGCACCGGTCTGACCGGCCGTGTCGGCTATGCCTCCGCCCTCTCCGTCGTCGTGTTCGCCGTCACCGTCGCCCTGATGCTGCTCGTCCTGCGCGCCGACCGGAGGGAGGAGTCATGAGCGTCCTGGAGCAGGAGAAGAACGAGCAGCGGGGGAAGCGGAAGGAGAAGGGGAAGCGGAAGGAGAGGGGGAGGGCACGGGCCGGGCGGGAACACGCGGTCCGCGAGCGCCGCGTCACCGACGAGCACGGCCGCCGCATCCGGCCGTGGGAACTGGCCCTGCGCTATGTGCTGCTGCTCGCCGTGCTGGCACTCACCATCGGCCCGTTCCTGTGGCAGCTGTCCACCTCCCTCAAGGGCCCCACCGAGAACATCTTCAGCTCACCCCCGACGTTCCTGCCCGGTCACCCCACTCTGCACAACTACCGGCGGGTCGCGGACACCGTCCCCGTATGGGACTACGCCCTGAACTCGCTGAAGGTCGCGAGCGCGAACGTGGTGACCAACTGCGTGGGATCGGCACTGGCCGGGTACGCCCTGGCCCGCCTGCGCTACCGCGGCCGGGGCGTGGCCACCCTGGCCTTCGTCCTTGCGATGCTCGTGCCCGTGGAGGGCATCATCATCGCCCAGTTCACGACCATGCGGGAACTCGGCCTGAACAACACGCTCGTCGGGGTCGTGCTGCCCGGTTCGATCGGCGCGATGAACGTGCTGCTGATGCGCAACGCCTTCCGCAACCTGCCGTACGAGATCGAGGAGGCCGCCTACGTCGACGGCGCCGACGTCTGGCAGCGCTTCTGGCGCATCGCCCTGCCGTCGGTGAAGGGCACCCTCGCCGTCGTCGCGATCTTCGCCTTCATGGGCGCCTGGGACGACTTCCTGTGGCCGCTCATCGTGCTCAGCGACCCGTCCAAGTTCACGCTCACCATCGGCCTCAACTATCTCCACGGCACCTTCGCCAACGACGAACGCCTGGTCGCCGCCGGCACCGTCATCGCCGTCGCACCGCTCATCGCCCTCTTCGCCTGCCTGCAGCGTTACTTCTTCCGCGGGGTCGGCGAGGGCGCCGTCAAGGGCTGAGCCCCGTACCCTCCGCGCAAGGACACCCCGTATGCCTCCTGCCGTGCGCTTCGGCGTCAACTACACCCCCAGCGAAGGGTGGTTCCACCACTGGCTCGACTTCGACCTGGACTCCGTGCGCGCCGACCTCGACGCCCTGGCCGCCCTCGGCCTGGACCACATCCGCGTCTTCCCGCTGTGGCCCTACTTCCAGCCGAACCGCACCCTGATCCGCCCGCGCGCCGTCGACCAGCTCGTGGTCCTCGCGGACGCGGCCGCCGAACGCGGCCTGGACGTCAACGTGGACGGACTGCAAGGCCACCTGAGCAGCTTCGACTTCCTGCCCGCCTGGACCCGCACCTGGCACCGGCGCAACCTCTTCACCGACCCTGACGTGGTCGACGGCCAGGCCGCCTATCTGCGCACCCTCGCCGCGGCCCTCGCCGACCGGCCCCACTTCATCGGCATGACCGTCGGCAACGAGATCAACCAGTTCGCCGCCGGACCCCACCCGGACCCCGACCGCATCACGGCCCAGGACGCCGAGCGCTGGCTCACCCGGATGCTCACGGCCTGCGCCGAGGGCGCCCCGGACCGGCTGCATCTGCACGCCTCCTACGACGCCGCCTGGTACCAGGACGACCAGCCCTTCACCCCCGGTCACTCGGCCCGCCTCGGCGCCGTCACCGCCCTGCACTCCTGGGTGTTCAACGGCACCGCCCAGCGCCACGGCCGTACCTCCGTGCCCGTGGAGCACCACGCCGCCTATCTGGTCGAGCTGAGCAAGGCCTGGGCCGATCAGCCGCACCGGCCCGTGTGGCTCCAGGAGGTCGGCGCCCCCGCGCCCCTCGTGCCCGCCGAGCACGCGGCCGCGTTCGCCCGGGCGACCGTGAACAACGTTCTGGACTGCCCCGATCTGTGGGGCGTCACCTGGTGGTGCTCCTACGACGTCTCCCGCGAACTCGCCGACTTCCCCGGGCTCGAGTACGGGCTCGGCCTGTTGACCAACGACCGGCGGCCCAAGGACATCGCGCGCGTGCTGGCCGACGCGGCCCGTGCGCACCACGCTCCCCCCGAGGTGCGCGCCACGGCCCTCGTCGTCCCCGCCGACCCGGACCGCCGCTCCCGCTGTGCCCCCGGCGGGCCCGTCTTCGACGCCTTCTTCCGGCTCGTCGCCGACGGCGCCCGCCCCACGACCGTCCTGGACACCCGCGCGGACGACAAGGAACACCTCGCCGCGCGCGGCATCACCGAAGTCGTCACCACCGACCAGGTACTCCCCACCCCACAAGGAGGCACTTGCTCGTGCACCCCACCAGACGCACCGTCCTGATCGCCGGCGCCGCGGCGGCCCTGCTCCCGGCCGCCCCCGCCCTCGCGGCCGCCCGCCCGAAAGCCCCCGCCGCCCCGCCGTACGCCTCGTACTGGTACCCGGACACCTTCCCCTCCGGCAGCCCGGGGACCGGCATCACCTGGCGGAGCCTGAAGGCCTGGCGCGCCGCCGACGACACCGACCTGGCCTTCAACGCCGCGTCCGTGCCGCTCACCGCCCGCTTCACCCCCACCCCGGCCAATGCCACCGCCCGGTCGGGACAGGCCCGCATCCAGTCCCTGGTCTCGTTCGGACCGACCTCCTCCAACCCCTCCCAGGGTGCGGCCACCGCCGACTACTACGCCCTCACCCACTGGGCCTACCTGGACGAGCTGGTGTTCTGGGGCGGCTCGGCGGGCGAGGGGCTCATCCTGGCGCCGAACGCGCCGGTCGTGGACGCGGCCCACCGGCACGGCGTGCCCGTCCTCGGCACCGTCTTCCTGCCGCCCACCGCCTACGGCGGCCGGCTCCAGTGGACCCGCGACCTGGTCCAGAAGGACTCCTCCGGGCACTACCCGCTCGCCGCTCAACTCGTCGCGGTGGCCTCGGCGTACGGCTTCGACGGCTGGTTCGTGAACGCCGAGACGGACGGCGGGAACACCGCGCTCGGCACCGCCATGCTCGGGTTCATTAAGGAGCTGAAGGCGCGCGCGGCGGCCGAGGGACAGCGGGTGACCTGGTACGACGCGATGACCGTGAACGGCACGGTCAGCTGGCAGGGAGCGCTGAACAGCCGGAACCAGGCCCTCTTCCAGGCCGCCGACGACATGTTCGTCGACTTCCGCTGGAGCGCGTCGACCCTGGCCGCATCGGGAACCAGGGCCGGACAACTGGGCCGCAGCCGCTACGAGCTGTGGGCCGGCGTCGACGTCGAGTCGAACGGCTCCGAATCCTCGGTGGACTGGGACGCGATGGTGCCGTCCGGGAAGGCCCACGTCACCTCGATCGGCTTCTACCGGCCCGAGTGGACCCGTGACCACCTGCCCTCCGGGCAGCGCGCACCACAGGACTTCCACGCGGCCGACGACCGGTTCTGGACCGGGCGCTCGCTCGATCCGGCGCGCCCGGACCCGAGTGATCCGTGGCGGGCGCCGGCGGTCTCGGTGGCCGACAGGTCGACGGTGTCGGCGCTGCCGTTCGCCAGCGTGTTCAACACCGGCCACGGGCTGCGGTGGTACGAAGAGGGGTCCGTCACCTCGGACGCGCCCTGGCACCACCTCGGGCTCCAGGACCGGCTGCCGTCGCGGCGGTGGGCCGTACGGACGGCGGGGCAGCGGCCGGCCGTCTCCTTCGACTTCGCGGACGCGTGGCGGGGCGGGAGCAGCGTGCTGGTCTCCGGTGCACCGGATCAACCCGTGGTGGTCGACCTGTACACCACCAGGCTGCCGATCGGTACGGACACGGTGGTCGAGCTGACGCACCGCACCGACGCCGGGAGCGTGAACGTCGAGCTGGCCGTCGCCACCGCCGAGCCGAGCGGCGCCGGTGCGCCACCGCCGTACACGTATCTGCCGGTGAGTTCGGCCACCGCCTGGCAGACCTCGGCCGTACGGCTCACCAGTCTGTCGGGGCCGGTCCACGCCCTCGGTGTCCGCCTCACCGCTCCCGGCGGCGGCCCCGTGCGCTGGCGGCTGGGCGGCCTCGCCGTCCGCGACACCGCCGCCGCCCCGGCGGCCCCCGTGGACCTGCGGATCACCGCCGCTTCCGGGGGCGACCTGCGCTTCGCCTGGGGCGCCGCTCCAGGCTCCGTGCGCCACTACGAGCTGCACCGCCTCCTGCCGGACGGCAGCCGCCGCTTCCTCGGCGGCACCTGCCAGCGCGCCTTCTTCGTCTCCGGCCTGCAGCCCGCACAGGGAGAGACGGCCGGACGATTCGAACTGCGCGCGGTGGGGGAGCTGTACAACGCCTCGACTCCCGTGACCGTCACCCACCCCTGGTAATCATCCGGAACCCAGCAGGGAGCACCTCGCATGCATGACGACCGCAATCTGGTCGAAGCCCGCCTCCGGCGCGTCCTCGACGAACGCATCCGCCCCGCCGTGTACCCCGAGTCCGTGCCGCTGCAGGTCGCGGTGTGGCACGCGCCGGGGGAGCCGGTACCGGTCGCGGAGGGGCTCGCGGCCGAGCCCGCGCCGATCGAGGTGGGCGCCCGGTGGGGTGCTCCCTGGGGCACCAGCTGGTTCCGGGTGACCGGGACCGTGCCCGAAGGCTGGGCGGGCCGGACCGTGGAGGCCCTGCTCGACCTGGGCTTCGACGAGAACATGCCCGGCTTCCAGTGCGAGGGACTGGTCTACCGGCCCGACGGCAGCCCGGTCAAGGGCCTCAACCCGCGCAACCAGTGGGTGCGCATCGGCGCGCCCGTCGCGGGCGGGGAGGAGGTGCGTCTGCACATCGAGGCCGCCTCCAACCCGGTCATCCTGGACTACCACCCCTTCCGGCCCACCCGGCTCGGCGACAGGGACACCGCCGGGCGCGAGCCGCAGTACACGCTCACCCGGATGGATCTCGCCGTCTTCGACGAGACGGTCTGGCAGCTGGTGCTGGACCTGGAGGTGCTCGGCGAGCTGATGGCCGAGCTGCCCGTGGACTCCGCGCGCCGCTGGGACATCCTGCGCGCCGTCGAGCGGGCCCTGGACGCCGTCGACCTGCAGGACGTGGGCGGCACGGCGGCCGGGGCCCGGGAACGGCTGACCGGTGTGCTGGCCGCCCCGGCCGTACCGTCCGCGCACCGGATCAGTGCCGTCGGCCATGCGCACATCGACTCCGCCTGGCTGTGGCCGCTGCGCGAGACCGTGCGCAAGGTGGCCCGTACCACCGCCAACATGACCGCGCTGATCGAGGACGAGCCGGAGTTCGTCTTCGCCATGTCACAGGCGCAGCAGTGGGCGTGGGTCAAGGAGCACCGGCCCGAGGTGTGGGCGCGGGTGAAGAAGGCCGTGGCGGAGGGGCGGTTCGTGCCGGCCGGCGGGATGTGGGTCGAGTCGGACACCAACATGCCCGGCTCGGAGGCGATGGCGCGTCAGTTCGTGCACGGCAAGCGGTTCTTCCTCGACGAGTTCGGCGTCGAGAACGAGGAGGCCTGGCTGCCGGACACCTTCGGCTTCGCCGCCGGACTGCCGCAGATCATCAAGGCGGCCGGCTCCAAGTGGCTGCTCACCCAGAAGATCTCCTGGTCGCGGACGAACACGTTCCCGCACCACACCTTCCGCTGGGAGGGCATCGACGGCACCCGGATCTTCACGCACTTCCCGCCCGTCGACACCTACAACTGCTCCATGAAGGGCAGCGAGATCGCCCACGCGGCACGGAACTTCAAGGACAAGGGCAGGGCCCGGCACTCCCTCGCGCCCACCGGCTGGGGCGACGGAGGCGGCGGCACCACCCGCGAGATGGTCGCCAAGGCGGCCCGGCTGCGCGACCTCGAAGGATCGGCGACCGTCGGCTGGGAGACACCCAAGGCGTTCTTCGAGAAGGCCGAGGCCGAACACCCCGAACCGCCCGTCTGGGTCGGCGAGCTGTACCTGGAGCTGCACCGCGCCACCCTCACCAGCCAGGCGAAGACCAAGCAGGGCAACCGCCGCAGCGAACACCTGCTGCACGAGGCCGAACTGTGGGCGGCCACCGCCGCCGTACGCACGGCAGCCCCCTACCCCTACGAGGAGCTGGACCGGATCTGGAAGACGGTCCTGCTGCACCAGTTCCACGACATCCTGCCCGGCTCCTCCATCGCCTGGGTGCACCGGGAGGCACGGGCGACCTACGAGCGGATCGCCGCCGAGCTGAACGACCTGATCGAGTCCGCGCAACGCGCGCTCGCGGGCGAGGGGCGGACGCCCCTCGTCTTCAATGCCGCCCCGCACCCGCGTGCCGGTGTCCCGGCCGGCGGAGCGGCGACGCCGCACACCGAGGGCGTGACGACGCTCGGGCCGCGCCCGGACGGCGGACACGTCCTGGACAACGGCCTGCTGCGGATCGAGATCGACGGCCGGGGCCTGGTGGTCTCCGCCCACGACATCGAGGCCGACCGCGAGACCATCGCCCCCGGCGCCGCCGCGAACCTCCTCCAGCTCCACCCCGACTTCCCGAACATGTGGGACGCCTGGGACGTCGACGAGTTCTACCGGAATACGGTCACGGACCTCACGGACGCCGACGCGGTGACGGCCGGTGAGGACGGCGCCTCGGTGCGGATCGTACGGTCCTTCGGCGCCTCGCGGGTCACCCAGGTACTGGCCCTGCCGCCGGGAGAGCGGCGCCTGGTGCTGGACACGGAGGTCGACTGGCACGAGACGGAGAAGTTCCTGAAGCTGGCCTTCCCGCTCGACCTGCACGCCGAACGGTACGCGTCGGAGACCCAGTTCGGGCACTTCCACCGGCCCACGCACACCAACACCTCCTGGGAGGCGGCCAAGTTCGAGGCCTGCAACCACCGCTTCGTCCACCTGGCGGAACCCGACTGGGGCGTCGCCGTCGTCAACGACTCGACGTACGGCCACGACGTGACCCGCACGGTCCGCACCGGCGGCGACCGCGGTACGACCACCACGGTACGGGTCTCCCTGCTGCGCGCCCCGCGCTTCCCCGACCCGGAGACCGACCAGGGCGTCCACCGCTTCCGGCACGCCCTGGTTCCCGGCGCCGGGATCGCCGACGCGGTCCGCGAGGGCTGGCGGATCAACCTGCCCGAGCGCGCCACGACCGGTGCCGGGGAGGTCGCCCCGCTGGTGACGGTGGACAACGACGCGGTCGCCGTCACGGCCGTGAAGCTCGCCGACGACGGCAGCGGGGACGTCGTGGTCCGCTTCCACGAGGCCCATGGCGGCCGGGCCCGGGCCACGCTCACGGCCGGTTTCGCGGTCGCGGACGTCACCGCGACGGACCTGCTGGAGCGGCCCTGCGCCGACGGCGAGCCGCCGGTGCGGGACGGCGAGCGGATCGGCGTACGACTGCGGCCGTTCGAGCTGATGACGCTGCGGCTGCGGCGGGCCTGAGGCCGTCACCCGCCGTCGGGCGCCAGTTCGGCGAGGCGGTCCAGGACGTGGCGGGTGCCCGGGTGCCCGCCCGTCCCGGTCCGGTGGACGGCGTGCACGCTGCGCCGTACGGCCACCCGCAGCGGATGCACGCTCAGGCCCGGCGCGCCGGGGTCGGGCAGGGCGAGCCGGGGCACCAGGGCGACGCCGGCGCGGCGGGCGGCCAGCGCGCACAGCACGGCGAAGTCCGCGGCGACGGCGACCGGACGGGGCACGAACCCGGCGGCCCCGCAGGCCCGTTGGGCCATCTCGTGGCAGGCGGTGTCGGCGCCGGGCAGCAGCCAGGCGGCGTCCGCGAACGCGGCGAGGTCGGCGGTCGCACCGGGCGCCAGGCCGCGGCCGGCCGCCTCGGCCGGGTGCAGGACCAGGAACACCGGCTCCTCGAACAGGTCCCGGCGCTCACAGCCGGCCGGGAGCGGACGGGGCAGCAGGCTGTAGGAGTGGGTGACCGCGAGGTCCACCTCGCGCCGGCCGAGCGCGGCCTCGGCCTGGTCGGGCTCGTGCTCGACCAGCTCGATCAGCGGGGCCCCGGGATCGACGGGACCGTCCGGGTCCGGCCACAGCCCCGGCAGCAGGACACGGGCCATCGGCGCGAACCTGCTCGCTCTGGAGCACGTGCTGTCGACTGCGGACAACATCGTCGATGACCCGCCCACGCCGTTCCCCGACTACGCGGCAGACCTCGTGGGACGGACTTCCTGGTCGTTCTGGTGGGACTGGCTAGCTGCCGAGCTGTGCCCGCAGCCACTCCTCCACCTCGCTGACGTGCGCGGCCGCCGCCGCGCGGGCCGCCTCCGGGTCGCGGGCGCGCAGGGCGCGGTGGATGGCGGCGTGCTCGCGGCGGGTGCGGGCGAAGGCGCCCTCCTCCTGGTAGCCGCGCCAGACGCGGGCCCGGAAGGTGCGGGAGGACAGGCCCTCCAGGATGGCGGCCATGGTCTCGTTGCCCGCGGCGGCCGCGATCTCGCGGTGGAAGGCCAGGTCGTGGGCGAGGATCTCCTCGGGGTCGTCGGTGGCGTTCATCGCCGTCAAGTGCTTCTCGACTTCGGCGAGTCGGTCCTCGGTGATGCGGGCCGCCGCGAGCGCGGTCGCCGTGGACTCCAGGATCCGGCGCACCTCCAGCAGCTCCACCAGCCGCGGCCCCCGGGACAGATCGGCGACCACCCCGAACGTCTCCAGCAGGTCGCCGGCCTCCAGCGCGGTGACGTAGATGCCGGAACCGTGCCGGGCCTCCAGGACGCCCAGGACCGTCAGCGCCCGGATCGCCTCGCGCATCGAACTGCGGGAGATGCCCAGCTGGGCCGCGAGATCGCGCTCGGTGGGCAGACGCTGGCCCGGCTCCAGCAGGCCCTCGCCGATCATCGCCTTGATCTGCTCGATGGCCCGCTGGGTCACCGTGGCCTTCTGCGGTGCTGCCTCGTCCACACCACTCCTCCCGTCGCTGGGTGCGTCGCAGTCTAACCAGCAGAGTGGTCAGACCACTACGCGTCGACAGTGGGGAAAATTGGCGTCGCAGGGTGTTCTCGCGCCTGAGTGGTCTGATAAGTATCCAGGCATCTGCTCGGAACACGCTCGATGAGGAGCCGCGAGATGCCCGCCAGAACAGCGAGGAAGCGCAGCAGGTCATGGATCACCGGCGCGGCGGCTGTGGCCGCCGGCGCCTCGCTGCTGCTCACCGCATGCGGCAGTACGAAGGACACCGGCGCCTCCAGCGCCGGCGGCGGGGACGGCTCGGGCAAGGTCGGGGTGATCCTGCCCCTGCTGACCTCGCCGTTCTGGCAGTCGTACAACGACTACGTGCCCAAGATGGCCAAGTCCGAGGGTGTCGACGCGCTGAAGACGGTCAACTCCAACAGCGACCCCTCGCAGCAGATCACCGACATCAACAACGAACTCAACCAGGGCGTGAAGGGACTGGTGGTCGCCCCCCTGGACAGCGCCGCCATCCAGGCCGGACTCGACCAGGCCGGACGCAAGGGCGTACCGGTCGTCGCCGTGGACGTCGCGCCCGACAAGGGCAAGGTCGCCATGGTGGTCCGCGCCGACAACGTCGCCTACGGCGAGAAGGCCTGCGACTACCTAGGGCAGCACGTCACCAGCGGCAAGGTCGTGCAGATCATGGGCGACCTCGCCTCGGTCAACGGCCGCGACCGCTCCGAGGCCTTCCGGGCCTGCGTGAAGAAGAAGTACCCGAAGCTCAAGGTGCTGGAGATCCCAGCCAAGTGGGAGTCCGACACCGCGGCCGCCAAGCTGGACACGCTGCTGGGCGCCAACCCCGACATCAAGGGCATCTACCTGCAGGCGGGAGGCGTGTACCTCGCGCCGACGCTGCAGACCCTGAAGTCGAAGAGCATGCTGAAGGCGGCGGGGCACCAGGGCCACATCGTCATCGTCTCCAACGACGGCATCCCGCAGGAGTTCGACGCCATCCGCAAGGGCCAGATCGACGCCACCGTCTCCCAGCCCGCCGACGCCTACGCCCGGTACGGCCTGTACTACGTCAAGGCGGCCATGCAGGGGAAGACGTTCAAGCCGGGTCCGACCGACCACGGGTCGACCATCGTGAAACTGCCGAGCGGCATCCTGGAGGACCAGTTGCCCGCGCCCCTGGTCACCAAGGAGAACGTCGACGACCCGAAGCTGTGGGGCAACACGGTCAAATGAGCACACCACGCAGCGCCCCACTCGTGGAAGCCCAGGGGATCGTCAAGCGCTACGGGCCCACGGTCGCCCTCGCCGACGGCCGGCTCACGGTGCGGCCCGGCGAGTCCCACGCACTCGTCGGCCGCAACGGCGCGGGCAAGTCCACGCTGGTCAACGTCCTCACCGGGCTCCAGGCCCCGGACGAGGGCACCGTACGCTTCGACGGCGAGACGGCACCCGCGCTCGCCGACCGGGACGCCTGGCGCCGCAAGGTCGCCTGTGTGTACCAGAAGCCCACGGTCGTGCCGGAGCTGACGGTCGCCGAGAACCTGTTCATCAACCGGCAGCCGCTGCACCGGGGCTTCATCAGCTGGCGCCGGCTCAGGCGCGAGGCCGGCGAGCTGCTCGCCACCTGGGACGTGCACGTCGACCCCGAGGCGCGCACCGCCGACCTCAGGGTCGAGGACCGTCAGATGGTGGAGATCGCCCGGGCGCTGAGCTTCGGGGCACGGTTCATCGTCCTCGACGAGCCGACCGCCCAGCTCGACAACCGGGAGATCGAGCGGCTGTTCGGCCGGATGCGCGCCCTGCAGGACTCCGGGGTCACCTTCCTGTTCATCTCGCACCACCTCCAGGAGGTGTACGAGGTCTGCCGGACGGTGACCGTCCTGCGCGATGCCCGCTGGATCACCACCGCCCCGGTCGCCGAACTGCCCCGGGCCGCGCTGGTGGAGGCGATGGCCGGAGAGACCGTCGCCGAGCGGGCGGCGACCGTGCGGGACACGGTGGCCGACGACGCGCCGGTCGCCCTCGAAGCCCACGGGCTCTCGGGGGCGTCGTACGCGGACATCGACCTCACCGTCCGCCACGGCGAGGTGGTCGGCGTGGCCGGCTCCAGCGGCAGCGGGAAGACCGAGCTGGCCGAGTCCCTCGCCGGACTGCACACGCCGATGAGCGGCACCGCCCGGCTGGACGGCCGCCCCCTCCCGTTCGGCGACGTCCAGGCGGCCCTCGGGGCCGGTGTCGGCTGCGTACCCCGCGACCGGCACGAACAGGGCCTGGTGAGCAGGATGAGCATCGGCGACAACGCCACCCTCAGCGTCCTGGGCCGCCTGGGCCGCTACGGGTTCGTCGGCACCCGGCGCAAACGCGGCGTCGCCGCCGAGCTGATCCGACGCCTCGACATCCACGCCGAGGGCCCCGACCAGCCCGTCTCCGACCTCTCCGGCGGCAATGCGCAGAAGGTCGTCATGGCCCGCGCCCTCGCCTCCGACCCACGTCTGCTCGTCCTGATCAACCCCACCGCCGGAGTCGACGTGAAGTCCAAGGAGTCGCTGCTGGCCCGCATGGACAGCGCCCGCGAGGACGGCACCGCGGTCCTCGTCGTCTCCGACGAACTCGACGACCTGCGGCGCTGCGACCGCGTCCTCGTCCTCTTCCACGGCCGGATCGTCGCCGAGCACCCGGCGGGCTGGCACGACCACGAGCTGATCGCCTCCATCGAAGGAGTGGACCATGGCTGACACCAAGGCCCCGCCGCTCACGCCCGCCAAGGTCCCGGACGCCCGCTCGGCCAAGGCCGTCCTCCTCCGCCGGGCCCGCGAACTCGCCCTGGTCCCCGCCCTGTTGCTGCTGATGGTGCTGGGCGCGTTCGTCAACGACTCCTTCCTCACCGAACGCAACATCATCTCGATCCTCGGCGCCTCCGCGGCCCTCGCCATGGTGGTGCTCGCCGAGTCCCTCGTCCTGATCACCGGCAAGTTCGACCTGTCGCTGGAATCCGTGGTCGGCATCGCACCCGCCGTGGGCGCCCTTCTCGTCCTGCCCGCCGCCCAGTCCGGCTGGGGCACCGAGTGGCCCACCGCGCTCGCCCTGATCGCGATCCTCGTCGTCGGCGCGGCGATCGGCGCCTTCAACGGCATCCTCGTGGTGAAGTTCAAACTCAACGCCTTCATCGTCACCCTCGCGATGCTGATCGTCCTGCGCGGACTGCTGGTCGGCGCCACCAAGGGCAAGACGCTGTTCGGAATGCCCGACGCGTTCTTCACCCTGGCCACCACGACCTTCCTGCGCGTCCCGATGTCCGTGTGGCTGGCGGCGCTCGCCTTCGCGGTCACCGGTCTCCTCCTGCGCTACCACCGGGTCGGCCGCGCCCTGTACGCCATCGGCGGCAACCCGGACGCGGCCCGCGCGGCCGGCATCCGGGTCGACCGGGTGATGCTCGGGGTGTTCGTGGCGGCCGGGGTCCTCGCCTCCGTCGGCGGGCTCCTGCAGACCGGGTACGTCGGCGCGATCAGCGCCAACCAGGGCAACAACATGATCTTCACCGTGTTCGCGGCGGCCGTGATCGGCGGCATCAGCCTGGACGGTGGCAAGGGCACCATGTTCGGCGCCCTCACCGGCGTCCTCCTGCTCGGTGTCGTGCAGAACCTGCTGACCCTCGCGCAGGTGCCCTCGTTCTGGATCCAGGCCATCTACGGCGGGATCATCCTCGTCGCCCTCATGATCGCCCGCGTGACGACGGGCCGGGCCCAGGACTGACCCGAGCCACCCACCGCCTCCCGACGGAAAGGACTTCAGTGTCCCAGGCCCCCGCCCGCATCACCGCGGTCGACACCCACGACATCCGTTTCCCCACCTCGCGCGAGCTGGACGGATCCGACGCGATGAACCCGGACCCCGACTACTCGGCGGCCTACGTCGTCCTGCGCACGGACGCCGCCGACGGGCACGAGGGGCACGCCTTCACCTTCACCATCGGGCGGGGCAACGACGTCCAGGTCGCCGCGATCGACGCGCTGCGGGGCCATGTGCTCGGCCGCCCGGTCGAGGAGCTGTGCGCCGACCCCGGCACACTCTTCCGGGACCTGATCGCCGACAGCCAGCTGCGCTGGCTCGGGCCCGAGAAGGGCGTGATGCACATGGCGATCGGGGCCGTCGTCAACGCCGTCTGGGACCTCGCCGCCCGGCGGGCCGGAAAGCCCCTGTGGCAGCTGCTCGCCGACGCCGAACCGGAGTGGCTGGTCCGCCAGATCGACTTCCGCTACATCACCGACGCGCTCGCCCCCGAGGAGGCCCTCGACCTGCTCAGACGCGGCAGGCGAGGAGCGGCCGACCGCAGGGCCCGCCTGCTGGAGCACGGCTTCCCCGCCTACACCACCTCCCCGGGCTGGCTCGGCTACGACGACGACAAGCTCACCCGGCTCGCCGCCCAGGCCGTCGCCGACGGCTTCCGGCAGATCAAGCTCAAGGTCGGCGCCGACCTGGAGGACGACGTACGGCGCTGCCGGGTCGCCCGTGCGGTCGTCGGACCGGACGTCCGCCTCGCCGTCGACGCCAACCAGCGCTGGAACGTGGACGAGGCGATCGCCTGGACCAGGGCACTGGCCGCCTTCGACCCGTACTGGATCGAGGAGCCCACCAGCCCCGACGACGTCCTCGGGCACGCCGCGATCCGCCGCGCGGTGACCCCGGTCAAGGTCGCCACCGGCGAACACGTCCACAACCGGATCGTGTTCAAGCAGATGCTCCAGGCCGGCGCCCTCGACATCGTCCAGATCGACGCGGCCCGCGTCGCCGGCGTCAACGAGAACCTCGCCATCCTGCTCCTCGCGGCCAAATTCGGTGTCCCCGTCTGCCCGCACGCCGGCGGGGTCGGGCTGTGCGAACTCGTCCAGCACCTGTCCATGTTCGACTACCTGGCCGTCTCCGGGACCACCGAGGACCGGGTCATCGAGTACGTCGACCACCTCCACGAGCACTTCCTCACCCCCGTGGTGATCCGCGACGGCCACTACACGGCCCCCACCGCGCCCGGCTTCTCGGCCGCCATGCGCCCCGAGTCCCTGGCGCGGTACACCTTCCCCGGCGGCACCTTCTGGGCCGCCGACCCCGACACCCGGAAGGGGCAGGCGGCATGAGCGACTTCGAGGGTCTCAGGGCCCTGGTCACCGGCGGCGCGTCCGGGATCGGCCGGGCCACCGCAGACCTCCTCGCCGAGCGCGGGGCCCGGGTCGCCGTGCTCGACCTGGACCCGTCCCCGGTGGACAGGCCACTCCTGGCCCTGCGGGCCGACGTCGGCGACGACACCTCGGTGCGGACGGCCGTGGAACAGGCCGCCGAGGCCCTCGGCGGCCTCGACGTCCTGGTCAACAACGCCGGCATCGGCGCCCAGGGCACCGTCGAGGACAACGACGACGAGGAATGGCACCGCGTCTTCGACATCAACGTCCTCGGCATGGTCCGCACCGCCCGGGCCGTCCTCCCGCACCTGCGCCGCTCCCGTCATGCGGCCATCGTCAACACCTGCTCCATCGCGGCCACCGCCGGTCTGCCCCAGCGCGCCCTGTACAGCGCCACCAAGGGCGCCGTGTACTCGCTGACCCTGGCCATGGCCGCCGACCACGTCCGCGAGGGCATCCGGGTCAACTGCGTCAACCCCGGTACGGCGGACACCCCGTGGGTCGCCCGGCTGCTGGACGCGGCCCCCGACCCCGCCGCCGAACGGGCCGCCCTCCGGGCCCGCCAGCCCACCGGCCGCCTCGTCTCCGCGGCCGAGGTCGCGGGCGCCGTCGCCTACCTGGCCAGCCCCCTGTCCGGCGCCACCACCGGCACCGCCCTCGCCGTCGACGGCGGCATGCAGGGCCTCCGGCTGCGCCCGGCGGCCCGGTGAACCCCCTGGGCCGCAGCGGCGTCAAGGTCGGCCCGCTCGGCTTCGGCGCCGCCGGGATCGGCAACCTCTACACCCCGGTGGACGACGAGCAGGCGTACGAGGCGGTGACCGCCGCCTGGGAGCACGGCATCCGCTACTTCGACACCGCGCCCCACTACGGCCTCGGCCTCTCCGAACGCCGCCTGGGGGCGGCCCTGCGGGCCCACGACCGCGCCGCGTACACGGTCTCCACCAAGGTGGGCCGCCGCCTGGATCCGGCCGACGGCACCGGGGACGACCTGGCGAACGGCTTCGCCGTCCCCGCCGTCCTGCGCCGCGTCTGGGACTTCAGTGCCGACGGCGTCCGGCGCGCCCTGGAGGCGAGCCTGGACCGGCTCGGCCTCGACCGCGTCGACGTCGTCTACCTGCACGACCCCGACGACCACGCCGAGCAGGCCTTCCGCGAGGGCTATCCCGCCCTGGAGAGGCTCCGCTCCGAGGGCGTCGTCGGCGCCATCGGCGCAGGGATGAACCAGACCGGGATGCTCACCCGGTTCGTCCGCGACACGGACGTGGACGTGGTGCTCTGCGCCGGCCGGTACACCCTGCTCGACCAGAGCGCAGCGACCGGGCTGCTGCCCGAGGCGCTCGCGCGGGGCGTGTCGGTGGTCATCGGCGGCGCGTTCAACTCGGGCCTGCTGGCGGACCCGATGCCCCGGTCCACCTACGACTACGGCCGTGCGCCGAAGGAACTGCTGGAGCGCGCCCTGAGGCTGAAGGAGATCGCCGGCCGGCACGGCATCACCCTGCGCGCCGCCGCCCTGGCCTTCTGCTCCGCACACCCCGCCGTCGCCTCCGTCCTGGCCGGCGCCCGCTCCGCCGCCGAAGTCCGCGACAGCGCCGCGCAGTTCGCCACTCCCGTCCCGGCCGCCTTCTGGCAGGAACTGCGGGACACCGGTCTGCTGCCCCCCGAGGAGCCGTGATGAGAGTCGCCCTGCCCCCGCGAGGAGCGTCATGAGAGTCGCCCTGCCCCGCCGAGGAGCGTCATGAGAGTAGCCCTGCACACCAAGGTCCGCGCGGACCGCATCGACGCGTACGAGGCCGCCCACCGCGAGGTCCCCCGAGAACTCACCGATGCCATCCGCGCCTCCGGCGCCACCTCCTGGACCATCTGGCGCAGCGGCACCGACCTCTTCCACCTGCTGGAATGCGAGGACTACGCCCGCCTCCTCGCCGCACTCGAACGGCTGCCGGCCAACGTCGTCTGGCAGGCCCGCATGGCCGAACTGCTCGACGTCGTGCACGACTACTCCGTCGACGGCGCGAACGCCGGACTGCCCGTCATCTGGGAGCTGCCGTGACCGTCGGCGCCCACCACCATGTCCGGGAGCTGCCGTGACTGCTGTCCGCGCCCACCATCTCGTCCGGGAGCTGCCGTGACCGTCGACGCCCACCACCACGTCTGGGACCTGTCCGTCCGGGACCAGGACTGGATCACCGGTCCCGAACTCGAACCGCTGCGGCGGAACTTCGGCCTCGCCGACCTGGAACCCGCGGCCCGCGCGGCCGGAGTGGACCGTACCGTCCTCGTCCAGACGGTCACCGTGCTCGAGGAGACTCCCGAACTCCTCGCCCTGGCGGACGCACACGACCTGGTCGCGGGCGTCGTCGGCTGGACCGACCTCACCCGCCCGGACGTCGCCGACGAACTCGCCCGCCTGCGCGATCTCCCCGGCGGGCGCTTCCTGAAGGGCATCCGCCACCAGGTGCAGAGCGAGCCCGACCCCGAGTGGCTGCTGCGGACCGACGTGCGGCGGGGCCTGACCGCCGTGGCGGAGGCCGGCCTGGTCTACGACCTGGTGGTCCTGCCCCACCAGCTCCCGGCCTGTGCCAGGGCGGCCGCGTCCCTGCCCCGGCTCACCTTCGTGCTGGACCACTTGGGCAAGCCCCCCATCGCCTCGGGGGAACGCGAACCCTGGGCGGCCCATGTGCGCGCCCTCGCCGCACTTCCCAACACCGCCGCCAAACTCTCCGGCCTGGTCACCGAGGCGGACCCGGCCTCCTGGACGAGCGCCGACCTGCGCCCGTACACCGACACCGCCCTGGAGGCCTTCGGACCCGACCGCCTGATGTTCGGCTCCGACTGGCCGGTGTGCACCCTGGCCGCCGCCTACGCCGATGTGCACGCCGCAGCGCGGGAGCTGACCTCGGGCCTCGGCGCGGCGGAGCGCACCGCCCTGTACGAGGGCACGGCGCGGCGCGTCTACGACCTCTGAGCGACCCCCGCCAGCCGCGTCGGCGGCAGGTACTCCCGTACGTACGACCGCTGCCAGCACGCCCCCGTCTGCCGCAGCTCCCGCCAGGTGCTGTAGCGGTAGCGGAAGAGGCGGGCGCGGATGTAGCGGGGCGGGGCGTCCGGCGGGAACGGCGAGCGCCGCAGCAGCCTCAGCGTGTCCCGGTCGTTCTCCAGCAGCCGTTCCACCAGACCGCCGAACCAGTCGCCGGCGTAGGCCGGGGACAGCGCGGCGAACCACATCAGCCAGTCCAGGCGCAGATGGTAGGGAGCGAACTGGCGGGGCCAGCGCCGCACGTCGCCCGGCTTCCCCTTGAACGCGTACTCCCGCCAGTCCGAGTCCTCCCGCGGTACGTCGTCCCGCGTGCCCTCGACCACCACCTCGTAGCGGATCCGGCTGACCGTGCCGAACGCGCCGTAGGTGTTCACCAGGTGCAACGGGTCGAAGGAACGGTTCATGACCTGGCGGCGGGAGATCATGTTCACCACCGGGTGGTAGCTCAGGTACACCAGGAGCGCGGCGAGGGCGAGCACCACGGCCTCGTACCACAGCGGCGCCGCGGCGACGGACGGTGCCGTGGCGGGCAGCCGGAGCGCGGACAGGGCCAGCACGATGGTGATCCAGTTCAGCCAGGAGAAGTTGCCCGACAGCACCAGCCACAGCTGGGTGACGATCATCAGCGCGGCGGCGGCCGAGGCGATGGGCTGCGGGGTGAACAGCAGCACCGGCACGACCAGCTGGGTGACGTGGTTGGCGGCCACCTCCACCCGGTGCAGCGGCCGGGGGAGGTGGTGGAAGAACCAGCTCAGCGGGCCCGGCATCGGCTGCGTCTCGTGGTGGTAGTGCAGGCAGGTCAGCTTGCGCCAGCACGTGTCGCCCCGCAGCTTGATCAGCCCGGCCCCGAACTCGACCCGGAACAGGATCCAGCGCAGCAGGAACAGCACGACGACGGGCGGCGCGACCTCGTCGTTGCCGAGGAACGCGGCCAGGAAACCGACCTCCAGCAGCAGCGACTCCCAGCCGAACGCGTACCAGGTCTGGCCCACGTTGACGATCGACAGGTACAGCGCCCACGGCACCAGCCACAGCACGATGCCGGCCCACAGCGGCAGCAGGGAGTCCGCGCCGGCCAGCAGCAGCGCCGACACCGCGCAGCCGGACCAGGCGCAGGCCGCGAAGAAGCGGTCCGAGTAGTGCAGATGGAACAGGCTCGGGGTCCGTCTGAAGGGGGCCCGCGCCGTGAAGCGGGGGATCGGCAGCATGCCGCGCTCGCCGAGCAGGGCCCGGAACTGGAGGGCGGCCGTCAGGAAGGCCACGAGGTACACCCCGGCCAGGGCCCGCTGGAAGACCAGCCGGCTCAGCCAGTAGTCGGGTGCGGTGAACCAGTCCACGGCGGTGCGCTCCTGCCTCCATTGTGGCCGTCGGGCCGGCGGTGCGCCGGGAAGGCCTCGTCACTCCGGGTACCGCACCGCTGCGCCTGCGTAACCTCGGCGCCCGAGGAGGCCGGACCCCGTCCCAGTCGAAGAATCGGGCAAACCCTGGCAAGGTGGCCCCATGGCTGATCGGGGAGCGAGCGCCCCGTCACTCACCGAGGACTGGCCCGCCCATCCGGGGCCGATCCTGGCGCTCAACCGTATGGGCAGCTTCGACTGGGACCTGGACGCGGGGCTGTTCCACATGGACGCCATGGCCCACCAGGTGTTCGACGTCCTCCCCGAGGAGTACGACGGCCGGCCGGAGTCCCTGGCGGTCCGGGTGCCGCCGCCGGAGGCCGCCCGCCTCGACGCCATCGTCGCCCAGGCCATCAAGGACGGCAGCGAGAACTACGGCGCCTACTTCCGCATCCGCTGCCGCGACGGCACCCCCCGCTGGACCCACACCCAGGGCTACATCCGGCGCGACGAGACCGGCCGGCCGCGCCGGGTCGTCGGCATCGTCCGCGACGCCACCGAGGAACTCGCCGACGGCGAGGCGCGCAGCGTGCGGGCCGCCCAGGACCAGGCCTTCCGCCATCAGACCAGCGTCGTCCAGGTCATCTCCGCCGCCCTCGCCCACGCCCGCACCGTCCAGGACGTGATCGACATCCTCAAGGACGCCCACGGCATCCGCCATCTCGGTGCGGCGAGCCTTGTCATGGGCCTGGTGGAGGCCGGCCGGATCAGGCTCATCGCGGAGGGCCCCGCGGGCAGCTTCGTGCCCGGCACCCGGATCACCCGGATCGACGAGCCGTATCCCATGAGCGAGGTCGTCCGCACGCTCGCCCCGCGCTTCATCGAGTCTCCCGAGGAGTTCGCCGAGGGCTATCCGATCCTGTGGCCGCACATCACCGACCTGCACATTACCTCGGCCGTCTATCTGCCGCTGATCGCCCAGGCCCGCCCGGTCGGCGCCATGGGCCTGCTCTACAACGACCGGCAGGGCTTCTCCAGCGAGGAGCGTGCCGTCCTGGTGGCGCTCGGCAGCAGCATCGCGCAGAGCCTGCAGCGTGCCATGCTCTACGAGCAGGAGAAGGACCTCGCCCAGGGTCTCCAGCAGGCGATGCTGCCCCGCACCATCCCGAGCGTCCGCGGCGCCGACGTCGCCGTCCGCTACCGCGCCGCAACCGCCGGGAGCGGCCTCGGCCGGGACATCGGCGGCGACTGGTACGACCTGATCCCGCTGCCCGGCGGCCGGGTCGGCGCGGTCATCGGCGACGTCCAGGGGCACGACACGCACGCGGCGGCCGTGATGGGCCAGCTGCGGATCGTGCTGCGCGCCTACGCGGCGGAGGGACACACCCCGGCCACCGTGATGGCCCGCGCCTCCGTCTTCCTGCACGAACTCGACACCGACCGCTTCGCGACCTGCCTGTACGCGGAGGCCGACCTGTCCACGGGCGTCGTCCAGGTGGTCCGGGCCGGGCACATCGACCCGCTGCTCAGAGACACCGACGGCACCTGCCGCCGGGTCGCGGTGGAGGGCGGCCTGCCGCTCGGCCTCTCCGCCGAGTTCGGCCGGCTGGAGTACCCCGTCTCCACACTCGAACTCGAACCCGGCCACACCCTGCTGCTGTGCACCGACGGGCTCGTCGAGCAACCCGGCACCGACCTCGACGACGGGATGCGGTCCCTGACGACCCTCATCGCCAAGGGCCCGGACGAGGTGCGCGACCTCGCAGCCCGGCTGATCGAGGTGGCCGAGGAGCGGGGCGGGGACGACGACGTGGCGCTGCTCCTGCTGCGCCGCCGGATCCCCGAGGCCCCGCGGGCCGGCGGCCGGCTCCGGCAGCATGTGGCCCCGGGAGACCCGGAGGCGCTCAGCCACGCCCGGCACATGATCCGTGCCGCGGTCCGCGCCTGGGGCTGCCGGGACCGGGCCGACGAGATCGAACTGGTCGCCGACGAGCTGGTCACCAACGTCCTGATGCACACCGAGGGCTCGGCGATCGTCACCCTGCGGGGTCTGGAGGGCAGCGACCGGCGGCTGCGCGTCGAGGTCGAGGACTCCTCCAGCGCCCTGCCGCGCCGCCGTGACGCGGGGGAGGACGGGGTATCGGGACGCGGGCTGCTCCTCGTCGACCGGCTCGCCGACGTGTGGGGCGTGGAGGCGCGCGGCGGCGGCAAGTGCGTGTGGTGCGAGTTCCTGGTGTCCCCGCGCACCTGACCGCACGAGCCCCGGATGGCACCCTGGACGTATGCCGGAACTGCCCGAGGTCGAAGCCCTCAGGGACTTCCTGACCGAACACCTGGTCGGCCACGAGGTCGTACGGGTGCTGCCCGTCGCCATCAGCGTCCTGAAGACCTACGATCCCCCGCCCGGCGCGTTCGAGGGCAGCGAGGTCACCGCCGTGCACCGGCACGGCAAGTTCCTCGACATCGAGGGGAGCACCGGCCTGCACTTCGTCACCCATCTGGCCCGCGCGGGCTGGCTGCAGTGGAAGGACCGGCTCCCGGACGGGCCGCCGCGCCCCGGGAAGGGGCCCCTGGCCCTGCGCGCGGCCCTGGAGACCGGCGCGGGCTTCGACCTGACCGAGGCCGGCACGCAGAAGAAGCTCGCCGTGTACATCGTCCGCGATCCGCACGACGTGCCCGGAGTGGCCCGCCTCGGCCCGGATCCGCTCGCCGCCGGATTCGACGAGGAGCGCTTCGCCGGGCTGCTGAAGGGGGAGCGGCGCCGGATCAAGGGGGCCCTGCGCGACCAGAGCCTGATCGCCGGGGTGGGCAACGCCTACAGCGACGAGATCCTCCACGCGGCGAGGATGTCCCCCTTCAAGCTCGCGTCGTCCCTCACCGCCGAGGAGACCCGAGGCCTCTACGAGGCGCTGCGTACCACCCTCACCGAGGCGGTCGAACGCTCCCACGGCCTTGCCGCCGGACGCCTCAAGGCGGAGAAGAAGAGCGGCCTGAGGGTCCACGGCCGTACCGGCGAGCCCTGTCCGGTCTGCGGCGACACCATCCGCGAGGTCTCGTTCAGCGACTCGTCGCTGCAGTACTGCCCCACCTGCCAGACGGGCGGCAAGCCCCTCGCCGACCGCAGACTGTCCCGGCTGCTGAAGTGAGTCCCGGCGGGTTCCGCGGCTACGGCGTCAGCGTCACCAGCCGCTGTCCGTCCGTGGTGCGCACCTCGTAGCGGTCGATCTGGTCCGGATGCATCGTGGAGCCCGCCACGGTGGTGACCATGCGGGTGTCGTGGTCGCCCGCGTTCCAGCCGGAGACGATCTGCTCCGAGCCGTCGCGGCCCACGACGACGAGCCGGCAGGAGTGCGGTCCGGTGGCGTCCTTCACCTCCAGCCGCATCCGGCTGCCGACGTCCCCGTCCTCGGTCGTGACCTGGGCCCACACCCCCGTTCCCGAGTCCGTCGCCGCGGTGACATGGGTGGTCGCCCCGTCGTGCCCGGCGTGGAGCATGATCCCAGGCCCTGCCACGGCCAGTACCACGGAGGCGGCCAGACCGTACAGGAAGCGACGGCGCCGTGCCCGGTGCCGGTGGGCGAGCTCGCCGATGAGCCGGTCCAGCAGCCGGGGGCCGGGCTGGGTCACGGGGTGCACGAAGCGCGGCGTGGCCCGGCGGTACAGCATCAACTGCCGTGCCGCGGGGCCGAACTCGGTCACGTGTGCCGCGCACCGAGGGCACTCCATGAGGTGGTCCTCGAAGCGGAAGGCCTCCGCCTCGTCCAGCACGCCGAGCGCGTACGCGCCGACGTCGCGATGCCTTTCCAGGGACCTCATGCCGAATCCTCGTGCCTATGGGTGTGGGTGGGGTTACTCCTTGCTCCCACCCGTACGCAGCCGACCACCGAATCACTCAAGGCGCACACCGAATCGTGACCAAGAGATTCGGAGCCGCCAGGCCCGCGGATTGGTCCGAATTCCCGACGGCTCAAAAAAGATGGATGGCCAGATGTCCGAGCGGCAGTCCGAGCCGCCAGGCGGGCGTCCACACCTTCGGCCCGTCGTCCTCGCCGAGCACCGCGCCGCCCTGCGGCACCGCGTCCAGGTCGGGTGCGAGCAGCTCGGTCTCCTCCAGCCAGCGCCAGGCGTCGGCCGCGAGGGCCAGGTCCGGCGACGGTGTGCCGGACGCGGCCTGCTCGGCGGCCAGCTCGGCCATCCGCGCGCCCACCCAGTCCTGCCACGGCTGGTCGTAGGCGGTCAGCGACAGCCAGTTCTCCAGCTGGGAGATCACCCGGATGCCGGAGAGCTCGCCATCGGTGTCGGACAGGAAGACGGTCAGCGCCAGCGCGTCCCGGCCGGCCCGGAACTCGAAGGACGTCGGCGGCATCAGATCGCCGGTGCGCAGCAGTTCGTCGGCGATGTACTCGGCGTACAACCAGGCCATGGGGACGGCCAGTTCGCCGCCGCCGGTGCCGTCCGTGCTCTCGTGCCCTCTGTGCAGCATCCCTTCCTGCCTTCCTCCGGTGCGTGCGTGCCGCCCGAACCCCTGGACCCCATAGGGCCGGCCCCCGTCCGGAACGCGGATGAGGACAGCTGATTGCCCTGACGGGGGTCGTAGCAAGGCGCTTTACCGAGGTTTGACCAGGGCCCCGGTTTCACCGCAGGTCGGCCGCATAACCCGGAAGGACCCGGCGCAGGGCGCGCAGCGCGTAGTACGCGCGCGACTTCACGGTACCGGGTGGTATGCCGAGGGTCTGCGCGGCCTCCGCCACACTGGCCCCGCGGAAGTACACGAGTATCAATACGTCACGGTGTTCCGGCGTGAGTGTCTTCACAGCCTCCCGGACATCGAGCATCGCCGCGGCCCGCTCGGCGTGGTCGGCGGTCACCCGGGCGTTCTCGGGCACGTCGTCGCCGACCTCGGGCGGCCGGGCCTGCCGCGCCCGCCGGGCGTCGATCGCAAGGCGCCGGGCGACGGTCAGCAGCCAGGGCCGTACCGAGTCGAAGCCGTCCGCGTGCACCGCTTCGGGGTGCTGCCAGGCGCGCACCAGGGTCTCCTGGACGAGGTCCTCGGCGCGCTGCCGGTCCCCGTCGCTCAGCCTGAGCAGCAGTGCGAACAGGGGCCCGCCGTGCTCGCGCTGGAGTGCGGCGAGCTCGTGCTCGGCGGTCGTCGTCCCGTGGGGAAGTGAGGTTCCGGCCGTCATGGCCGTATGGCAGCGCAGGGTGCCGCCGGGGGGACAGGGGGCGCACACGGCCCTGCGACGGACGGTCGATCGCGTCGGCGAACGGTAGGGCGAGCGGTCCGTGACCGCGTATGCACAGCTCCGGATGGGTTAAAGAGGGTATCCGGGCTGTTTGCGTAGAAGCCGGTATTCATACCCATATGTTCATCAAGGCGTTGTCGGTAAATACGACGATCCCGGGGTGAACTGATGATCGGACGAAGGCACCAGGTGGCACTGGCGCTGACCGCGCTCCTTGCCGCAGCGGCCGCCTGCCAGAACCACCAGCGGCAGGAGGTCCCCGTCGCCGTTCCCGGCCTTCCGGCGCCCACCGTCGCCCGCGGCTTCACTCTCGTCGCCTCCGGCGACGTGCTGCCGCACGGCTCGGTCAGCGACCGGGCCCGCTACGACGCCGGTGGCGCCGGATACGACTTCCGCCCGATGCTCGCCGGCGTCGAACCCGTCGTACGCCACGCTGATCTGGCGCTGTGTCACATGGAGACCGTCTACGGCGCTGACGGCACCGCCGCCGGCCGTCCGGACGTCGAGTCCCCGCCACAGATCGCCGACGGCCTCGCCGCCACCGGCTACGACGGCTGCTCCACCGCCTCCGACCGTGCCCTGGACGAGGGTGCCCCGGGCATCAGGAGCACCCTGGACGCCATGGACCGGGCCGGCCTCGGACATGCCGGCACCGCCCGCACCGAGGCCGAGGCCCACTCGGTGACGATGCTTCAGGCCGGCCCCGCCAAGGTCGCGCACCTCTCCTACACCGTCGACACCGGTGGCCGCCCGCTCCCGGACGGACAGCCCTGGGCCGTCAACCTGATCGACGCGGACCGGGTGATCGACGACGCCCGTGCCGCCCGTCTGTCGGGCGCCGACGTGGTCGTCGTCTCCGTGCACTGGGGCACCGCCTGGCAGGACGCCCCCGACCGGCTGCAGGTCGACCTCGCCCAGCGCCTCACCGCCTCGCGGACGAACGGGCGTCCCGACATCGACCTGATCCTCGGCACCACCGCCCACATCCCGCAGGCGTACGAGAAGGTCAACGGCACCTGGGTGATCTACGGCATGGGCGACCAGATCGCCGGCGAGATGTACAACGACAAGGGCATCCGGGACTCGCGCGGCAACGAGTCCACGGTGGGCCGCTTCACCTTCTCCCCGCCCTCCGGACCCGGCGGCCGCTGGGCGGTCACCAAGGCCGAGTTCATCCCGCAGGCGTACGACGTCGACGCCGGCCGTGTGGTCGACCTCAACGAGGCGATCGACCACGGCGCCGACCTGGAGGGCGTGCGCGACCGCATCAGGGACGTGGTCCTCGGCCGCGGGGCCGCCGCGGACGGTCTCGCCATGGGGGAGTGATCACTCGGCGGGCTGCCGCCCGGCCAGCGCCGAGCGGCGGTAGGAGTAGCCGAAGTAGATGACGCAGCCGATCACGAACCAGACGGCGAACCGTACCCAGGTCTGCCACTGCAGGAACGTGATCAGCCAGATCGAGAAGACCACGCCCAGCGCGGGCACGAACGGCATCCACGGAGTGCGGAAGGTGCGCGGCAGGTCCGGCCGGCGGTAGCGCAGCACGATCACCGCCGCGCACACCACCACGAACGCCAGCAGAATGCCGATGTTGGTCAGCTCGGCCGCCTCGCCGATCGGCAGGAACCCGGCGATCGCGGCCGACGCCGCCCCGACGATCCACGTCACGCGGGTCGGCACGTGCCGCGTCGGGTGCGTCTTGGCGAACCACCGGGGCAGCAGCCCGTCCCGGCTCATGCTGAACCACACCCGGGTCACCCCCAGCATGAAGGTGAACATCACCGTGAGGATGCCGATGATCGCGCCCACCGCGATCACATCGGCGAGACCGTGCAGCCCCACGGCCTTGAACGCGGAGGAGAAGCCGCTCTCCGGGTCGATGTCCTTGTAGTTCTGCATGCCCGTCAGCACCAGACAGGCCGCCACGTACAGCACCATGGAGATCGCCAGCGAGTAGATGATGGCCTTCGGCATGTGCCGCTGGGCGTCCCTGGACTCCTCGGCCGCGGTCGACATGGCGTCGTAGCCGAACACCGCGAAGAACACCGTCGCCGCGCCCGTGAAGGCGCCGCTGATGCCGAACGGGAAGAACGGGTGGTAGTTCGCGCTGTCGATGTGGAACACGCCCACCCCGATCACCAGCAGCACCACCAGCACCTTCAGTGCCACCACGATCGTCTCGAAGCGGGCGGCGCTGCGGATGCCCTGGGTGAGCAGCCAGGCGATCAGCAGACACAGCACGGCCGCGAACAGGTCGACCCGGTGTCCGTGTCCGGTGCCGGGTGCGCCCAGCATCCAGGCGGGCAGGTTCGCGCCCATCTCCTCGACCAGGAAGCCGAAATAGCCCGAGATGCCGATGGCGACCACGGCGACGATCGCCGTGTACTCCAGCAGCAGGTCCCAGCCGATGAACCAGCCCGCGAACTCGCCGAGCACCGCGTAGCCGTATGTGTACGCCGACCCCGCCTTCGGGATCAGCCCGGCGAACTCGGCGTACGACAGCGCCGCACAGGCGCTCGCCAGGCCGGCGATCAGGAACGACACCAGCACCGCGGGTCCGGCGGTCCCGTTGGCCACCGTGCCGGCCAGCGTGAAGATGCCCGCGCCGATGATGCCGCCCACACCGATCGCGGTGAGCTGCCACAGCCCGAGCGACCGGTCCAGCCGCGGCCCCTCGGCTACTTCGGTCTCCTCGATGTGCTCGATGGGTTTGCGGCGGAGAATCCCTTCACCTGCCCGGAGCTTGGCCATACGCCTCACCTCTTCGCCGACGGCAAACGGCTGACGGCGGATCATGATGGCTCAGGGGAGTCGCCGACGGAAGACGCCACGCACGGCCCGGGCGGGTGTCCACGGACGGAGCCGGTCCGGACCGGCTCCCGGGAGGGGCGAGGGTCGCGCAGGGCGGCGACGTGGGCGCGCAGGGCGGCGACGTGGGCGTGCGGGGCGGCGAAACGGGCGCGCAGGGCGGCGAGCCTCTGGTGGGTGCCGACGGCCTACCCGGACCGGACCGGGGAGTGCAGAACGCCTGCCCGCCGATGGCCTTCCGCGCCCCGCGCGCGGTGCGGATGGACAGCCGCACCCCGAGGTCCTTCTCCGGGGCGGCGAACCGCCGGGAGACTGCCTGCCGGGTGGTGCCGGGAGACTGCCTGCCGGGTGGTGCCGAGGGCGGCCGAGGCTTCCCGGAACCGTCCGGTTCCGCCACGGAGACGAACACGCGCACGGCCTTGAGGTCCAGATCACCCAGAGCGACGACCCGCACAACTGCCGGTTGTTGCCGATGCTCGTCCGGCCCTTTGTTTTCGGGCCAGGGCCTCTCGCCTTCCTGCCCAGGGCCAACGGAAGGTTGTGCATGCAGCCCGGCGGTCGTCCGGATGGCTCGCGCCGTGTTCGGTGCAGGCGCCCTCGGTGCCTCGTGACCGGGCTGTGGGGTGTGCCGCCGCACCCACCCGCATCGGCCCGTGGACCGCGCGCGCCGTGGCCGTACCCGTGGACCGCGCTCGCCGTGGCCGTACCCGTGGACCGCGCTCGCCGTGGCCGTACCCGCGGGTCGCGCGCGCCGTGGCCGTACCCGCGGATCGCGCGCGCCGTGGCCGTACCCGCGGGTCGCGCTCGCCGTGACCGCAGTCCCGCTCCCGGCGGGCCCGCTGCCGCAGCGGCTCCCTACGGAACGACCGTCACCGGCCAGCGTCCGGCCTTCACCAGGCGGACCGCCACCGAGCCGATGATCCGGTGCCCGGCCTGCTCCGAGGCACCCACCACCACCGCGTCCGCCTTGAGTTCGTCGGCCGCCTTCACCAGGCCGGTGTAGGGGTCGCCGCGGAAGGTGTGGAACTCCCAGCGCACGTCGAATATCCCCTTGACCCGCTCCGTCGCCTCCCGGATCTGCGCGATCAGGTCCTCGGCGATCTCGTCGGTCGTCTCCGCCACCGGCGCCCCGAGCGCCGCCCCGGCCGCGAGGACCGGCTGCACGTACACCGCGGCCAGCAGCGCGTGCTGCCGCCGGGCCAGACCGCCCGCATAGGCGGCGGCCCGCATCGAGGAGTCGGAGCCGTCCATCCCGACCACGATGACCTTCGGCCCGTCCGTGCCCCGCTCGAACTGGTGCGCGTGCTGTTCGTGCTGCTCCGTCACATCCCGAGGCTATCGGAACCGGCGCTTCCAGCCGAGGCCCGGGCCCGCTCGACGGGCGAGCCACGCGGGCCCTTCCTAGAGTCGGAACCATGACTGCCACCGCCGGGCCGCCCGCGCGACGGGATGCCCCGGGCCCGACGAGCCCGCGTGCCGGCGGCCGCCTCGGCTGGGTGCCCGAGGCCTTCGGGGCCCTCTTCGCCGCGCTCGGCCTGCTGTGCGCGCTGCTCGCGTTCATCGCCCCGCTGCGCCGGCTCCTGGCCCCGGTCGTGCGCACCCTCGACCTGCTCCTGGTCCCGATCAGCGCCAACCTCGCCTACGCGGTCTTCCTGTTCCTGCTGGCCGCGGCGACCGCCGCCCGCAAGAAGGCCGCCTGGTGGCTGGTGGTCGTCTACCTGGGCCTGCTCGTGCTCAGCGACGCCCTCGGCCTGGCCCTCGGCGAGTACGCCGCGTCGCTGCCCTCCCTCGTGCTGTGCGCCCTGCTGCTCCTCCTGCTGGTGGTGGCCCGCAAGGAGTTCTACGCGGCCTCCCGCCGCGGTGCCGTGCGACGGGCGCTGGTCGTGCTGCTGGCCGGCCTCGCCGTCGCGATCGTGGCCGGCTGGGGCCTGGTCTCGCTGTTCCCGGGCACCCTCCCCGAGGGCCAGCACCTGGCCTGGGCGGCCGACCGGGTGTGCGGCGGGCTGGTCTCCAACAGCGCCTTCGGCGGCCGCCCGCCGCGCAAGGTGACCTTCCTGCTCGGCCTGTTCGGCGCGCTCGCCCTGCTGAACGCCGCCGCCACGCTGTTTCGTTCGCAGCGCCTGGAGGCGGCCCTGCACGACGACGAGGAGGCCCGCATCCGCGCCCTGCTGCGGGTCTACGGCGACCGGGACTCGCTCGGTTACTTCGCCACCCGCCGGGACAAGGCCGTCGTCTTCTCCGCCAGCGGCAAGGCCGCCGTCACCTACCGCGTCGAGGCCGGAGTGTGCCTCGCCAGCGGCGACCCAGTCGGCGACCCGGAGGCCTGGCCGCACGCCATCGCAGCATGGCTGGACGTGGCCCGCCGGCACGCGTGGGCACCCGCGGTCATGGGCGCCTCCGAGGACGGAGCCCGCGCCTACGCCCGCGCCGGACTCGGTGCCCTCCAGCTCGGCGACGAGGCGATCCTGCACGTGCCCGGGTTCGACCTCGACGGCCGCGACATGCGCGTCACCCGCCAGGCCGTGCACCGCGTCCGCCGCACCGGCGCCACCAGCCGCATCCGCCGCCACGCCACGCTCACCGACCGGGAGATGGAGGAGGTCGTCGACAAGGCCGACGCCTGGCGGGACACGGAGACCGAACGCGGCTTCTCCATGGCCCTGGACCGGCTCGGCGACCCCGCCGACGGCGACTGCCTGCTGGTGGAGGCCCTCGGTGAGGACGGCCGGCTCCTCGCGCTGCTCTCCTTCGTGCCCTGGGGACGCGACGGTGTCTCCCTGGACCTGATGCGCCGCGACCGCAGCGCCCCCAACGGGGTCATGGAGTTCATGGTCGCCGAACTGTGCGCGGCCGCCCCGAAACTGGGCGTGCACAGGATCTCGCTGAACTTCGCCGTCTTCCGCTCGGTGTTCGAGGAGGGCGCCCGCATCGGCGCCGGACCGGTCCTGCGCCTCTGGCGCCGGCTGCTGCTGTTCTTCTCCCGGTGGTGGCAGCTGGAGGCCCTCTACCGGTCCAACGCCAAGTACCACCCCGAGTGGTACCCCCGCTTCATCTGCTACGGCGAGACCGCCTCCCTCGCCCGGATCGGCGTGGCCTCCGGCATCGCCGAGGGATTCGTCTCCGTGCCGTCGCTGCGCAAACTCTGGGGAAAGGGGCACCCGAAGACGGGGCAGCGGCCGGCCACCACCGAGGGCCTGCCGTCCCTGACGGCGCTCGGTCTCGAAGGAGGGGACGAGACCGGGCCCGCCGCACCCGGCGCCGCCCTGCCCGACCAGGTCCGCGTCCGCTACCGCAAGCTCGACCATCTGCGCGCCGCCGGCACCGACCCGTACCCGGTCGGAGTCCCCGCCCCCACCCACGCCCTCGCGGACGTCCCCGTGGGCCAGGAGGTCACGGTGGCCGGCCGCATCATGCTGGTCCGCGACTTCGGCGGCATCGTCTTCGCCGTCCTGCGCGACTGGTCGGGCGACCACCAGCTGGCCCTGACCCGCGACGGCTGCGGACCCGCCCTCGACCGCTTCCGCGCCCACACCGACATCGGCGACCACATCACCGCCACCGGCCGCGCGGGCCTGAGCGACCACGGCGAGCCCACCGTCTTCGCCGCCTCCTGGCAGCTGACCGGCAAGTGCCTGCACCCCCTGCCCGACAAGCGCCGCGGCCTCGCCGACCCGGAGGCCAGGGTTCGCCGCCGCTATCTCGACCTGGTGACCAGCCCGGCCGCCCGCCGGGTGATCCGCGCCCGCTCCGCCGCCGTACAGGCCCTGCGCCAGGGCCTGCTGGACCGCGGCTTCCTGGAGGTCGAGACCCCGATGCTCCAGCAGATCCACGGCGGCGCCCACGCCCGTCCCTTCACCACCCACATCAACGCCTACGACCTCGACCTGTACCTGCGCATCGCGCCCGAGCTGTACCTGAAGCGGCTGTGCGTCGGCGGCCTGGAGAAGGTCTACGAGCTGGGCCGTACGTTCCGCAACGAGGGCACCTCCTACAAGCACAACCCCGAGTTCACGATGCTGGAGGCCTACCAGGCGTACGCCGACTACGACGTGATGCTCGACCTCACCCGTGAGCTGATCCAGGGCGCCGCCACCGCCGCCTTCGGCTCCCCGGTCGCCCGCAGGGACGGCCGGGAGTACGACATCTCGGGGCAGTGGCCGGTGAGGACCGTGTACGGGGCGCTCTCCGAGGCCCTGGACGAGGAGATCGGCCCCGGCACCGAGCTGCTCAGACTGCACCGGCTGTGCGACCGCGCGGGGGTGCCGTACACCGCCGACGACGGCCCGGGCGACGTCGTCCTGGAGATGTACGAGCGGCTGGTCGAGGAGCGCACCCAGCTGCCCACCTTCTACAAGGACTTCCCGACCGACGTCTCCCCGCTGACCCGGCAGCACCGCACCGACCCGCGGCTCGCGGAGCGCTGGGACCTCGTGGCCTTCGGCACCGAACTCGGCACCGCCTACTCCGAGCTGACCGACCCCGTCGAACAGCGCCGCCGGCTCACCGAGCAGTCCCTGCTGGCCGCCGGCGGCGACCCCGAGGCCATGGAACTCGACGAGGACTTCCTCGACGCCCTCGAGTACGCGATGCCCCCGACCGGCGGGCTCGGCATCGGCGTCGACCGGCTGGTCATGTTCCTCACCGGCCTGACGATCCGTGAGACCCTGCCGTTCCCGCTGGTGCGCCGTCGTTAGGCCGTGCGGCTGCCGGACACGGTGGCCCGGCACCCGCCGCAGGGCGACCGCGAGCCCGCCCACCGGCGTCCGCCGCCGGTGACGGGGCACTCGGGCACGCCCCCGCCCACCGGCGTCCGCCGCCGGCCGCGGGCGCGCCCGAGTGCCCCGCCGGTCGGCCGACCGGGTGTATTCCCGCCGCCGCACCGGTGTCGCTGCGGTGCGCCGGAGGCCTCGCGGGCGACTGATGAGTCATGCAGAAAGATCAGTTGTTCACGCGGCGCCGGCTGCTGCTCGCCGGTGCCGCCGCCCTCGGGGCGGCGGGTACCGCTGGAGTCATCGTGGCGGGCGGCGGCGAGGACGCTGCCCGCACCGCCGCCCCGGTCGCCGGCCCGCAGGCCCGCCAGGTGCTCAAGTCCTCCGCCTTCCGGCTCCAGCCGCTCACCGGGTACGCCCCGCCGCGCGCCGCACCGCACAAGCTGAAGGTGCGCCATGAACCCATCCTGCGGATCTCCGCGCGCGGCCGGCACATGATGCTGACCTTCGACGACGGGCCCAACCCGGAGTACACCCCGCACATCCTGGACACCCTCGCCGAGTACGGCGTACGGGCGATGTTCTTCGTGTGCGGGGAGATGGTGGTCCAGAACAAGAAGCTGCTGGCCCGGATGGCCGACGCGGGGCACGTGGTCGGGAACCACACCTGGACGCATCCGCTGCTGACCACCCTCGGCCGCAAGGAGATCCGCTGGGAGATGGAGCGGACCAGCGATGCGATCGAGGACGCCTACGGGGAGCGCCCCCAGTGGTTCCGCGCGCCCTACGGTGCCTGGAACCGCGCTGCCTTCCAGCTGGGCGCCGAGATGGGCATGGAGCCGATGGCCTGGACCGTCGACACGACCGACTGGATGACGCCCGGCACGGACACCATCGTCGACCGGGTGGAGAACGGCGCCGCCCCCGGCGTCGTGGTGCTCTCCCACGATGCCGGGGGCGACCGTTCGCAGAGCGTCAGCGCCATCCGCCGGTATCTGCCCCATCTGCTGGAATCCGGCTACCACCTCACCGTGCCGAGCCGCCGTATGTCCTGACGGGGAGTTCGCCCGCTCGGTGACGGCATCTCAGGTGACCGCGACCAGGCGGGCGAAGACGACGACATTCCCCTCGTAGCCGTGCTGTTTGGTGAAACCTCCGCCGCAGGTGATCACCCGGAGTTCCGGCGTGCCCTTGGAGCCGTAGACCCGGTTGCCGGGGAAACTGCTCTTCGCGAAAACCTCGACGCCGTAGATCTCGAACACCGCGGTCTTCCCGTCCTTGCGCAGGACGTCGACCCGGCCGCCTTTCTGCAGGCCGCCGAGTCCGTAGAAGACGGCGGGTCCCTGTTTGTTGTCGACGTGTCCGACGATGACCGCGGTGCCCTTCTCCCCGGGGGAGACCGCACCGGTGAACCAGCCCGCCAGATTCGGGTTGTCCGGCGGCGGGGCGCCGACCCAGCCCTGCTCGTCCAGGCCGACGGGCACGATGGGTGCGTCGACCTGGATGGCAGGGATCCGGACCCGGTCGGCCGCGGAGAACGGCAGCGCGGCGACCGCGGGGGCAGGGGCGGCCGAGGGCGTGCTCGGGGCCGCACGGGTGTCCGCGGCCGCGGCCGGCGCGGGCTGCGGCGGTCCGACGTCGAATTCCCCCGAACCATTGCGCATGAGCGCCAGGCCGGTCAGCAGAACAAGCGCTATCACCCCCCAAGGGGCGCGCTTCTTCCGCCGCTCCTCCTCCTCGGCCAACTCGGCCAGCTCGGACGCAGACATTCGCCAACCCCTCTCGAAACGGACGCCACCACGTCCCTCACGCATGGGAAAACGCTAAGTCCCGTGGGAAGGGCGGGCGACGGGGCGGCGGGCGAACGGGTGGCCCGCCACCCTCTCGGTGCGCCATCCGAGTTGCAGCCGAAAGGAATTTTCTGACGGTCCGTGACCTGCATTAATATCTGATTGTGTGGTTTTCTCGCGGCGTGTCCGCTCACCAGGACGGACCATTCTCGACATGCGGGCGTGTTCCGCGCGTCTGAGGGTCTTGTCGGGAGGTGCTTTCTCGCCGATCGACCGGGAACCGGACCCGGTGTGCCTCCCGCGGAGGATCAGATGCGAAACAAACGTGCCCTGGCGGCCGCGTGCACCGCGGTCGCCTCGCTCGGGCTCGCCGCCCCCGTGGCCGTCGCTGACGGCATGGGCAACGGGGGCGTCTCGGGCGGCAATGGCGCCGTCACCGTCCCGGGCAACGGCGTCGGACCCGGCGTCGGCGTCGGACCCGGCGTCGGTGTCGGCGTCGCACCCGGCATCGGTGTCGCACCCGGCATCGGCGTCGGACCCGGCTTCGGCAACGGGAACTTCGGCCGGTGCGACAACGGCCGGGGCGACAACGGCCGCGGCGACGACTTCGGCCGGTGCGAAGGCCGGGGCGACATCTTCGGCGACCGGGACGGCAATCCGCGCAACATCATCGCCACACCCGGCGTGGTCGCCGCCGGCGGCCGGCTCACCGTCACCGTGGACGGCTGCCACGGCGGCACGGCGTCCTCGCGGGCCTTCCGCTCCATCTATCTGGTGCCGATCCGCGACGACATCTCACGGGGCGAGGCCATGGTCGACCGGGACGCCAGTCCCGGCCACTACGAAATCACCGTCAACTGCAACGGCCGCACCCTCACCCGCCCGGCGGCCTTCTCCGTGCTGGGCGGCGTCC
The DNA here is from genome assembly GCF_055657175.1 of Streptomyces sp. NPDC107581. Taxonomy (NCBI): domain Bacteria; kingdom Bacillati; phylum Actinomycetota; class Actinomycetes; order Kitasatosporales; family Streptomycetaceae; genus Streptomyces; species Streptomyces sp. NPDC107581. The sequence continues at coordinate 130,056 of NZ_JBVKBH010000002.1, read as the reverse complement.
AGGGCGGTGTCGGCGGCAGCATCACCAGCGGCGCCACGCCGACCGACATGGCCATCGGCGGCGGACTGGTGACCTCGGCCGTGGTCGGGGGCGGTGCGTTCTGGGTGCGGCGGCGCCACGAGAAGCGGATCTGACCCGGGCCCCGGACTCCCTTCGCCGAGGCGCGGGGCACGCGGACGGGCCTTCGCCCCGACCTTCTGCAGGAGCCGGGGCGAAGGCCCGTCCGCAGCTTCACTACCCCTTGATGCTCGGGAACATGGTCAGGAACGGCTGGGCCGTCGCCGCGATGCCCCGGCTGTAGGGCGCGTCGAAGTCCCAGATGAGGAAGAGCATGAAGGCGATGGTCGCGGAGAACAGCCCGGCCAGGACCAACTCGCGCCGGGTACGGCGGATCTGCAGCGCGAAGACCATGCAGATCGTGATGACCGCCCCGGCGAGCAGTCCGAACCACACCACGGCCGGCATCGTGGCCCCGGTCGAATCGGCCCGCGCGTTGCGCGCCTGGTCCGCGGCGGCCATCTGGTCCAGCAGCGGCTGGTACGTCTGCGCCTCGAAGTCGTTCTTCGGCTGGTAGTCCGTGACGTCCTGGCGGACCCGCGCCAGCAGTTCGGTGCCGCGGTCGGTGACCCGCTCGTGCTTGGTCATCGACTTCCACTCGGTGTGCACGACGTGTCCGACATAGGCGTTGACGTCGTCCCGAATCCGGTCACGGACGTCCGGCGGGTAGACCCGCACCCGCTCGGAGATCTCGTGCAGCGCCTGGGCCTCGGCCTGCACATGGTCCTGCGCGGCGCTGCGCGCCTCCCACACGCCCGCGATGGCCAGGCCCAGGACGATGGCGTACACGACGCCGATCCACATCGTCATGTACTCGATGACGTCGGGGGTCTCGCTGGGATCCTCGTCGTCCGGCGCCCGCTTGTTCCGGACGAGGGTGATCACGACCACGACGGCACAGGCCGCCAGCATCGCGAGGACGAGAACAAGCCAATCCGACAACAGATACCTCCAGGAAGTGAGCGGCCGGTGCGTCAGCGCGGGCGCAGCGCCACGACGGCGACGATCGCGGGAATGGTGATGAGCAGGACGTAGGTGACCGGCGAGGTATGCCCGGGCGTGGTGTGCGAGGTCGGCCGGGGGTGGTACGCCGGGTAGCTCACCCGGGTCGCGAGCGGCCGCGGGCGGGGCTTGGGCGACGGGCTCGGCTCGGGCGCCGGCGCCGGGGCGGGCGGGGGAGCCGGTGGCGGGGTCGGCCGGGGCGCGGGTGCCGGCGGAGCGGGCGGCTGCGGTTGCGGCCTTGGCTTCGGCCTCGGCTTGGGCGGGGCCTTCGGCGTGGGTGTGGGCGTCGGCTCGGGCGTCGGCTTGGGTGACGGCGTCGGCGTCGGCAGCGGGGTGGGTGTGGGGGTGGGCGTCGGCGGGCACGGCGGCGGTGTCGGCGTCGGGCACGGCGGGGGCGTGGGCCAGCGGTCGCCGCTTCCCGCCACGGCCACCGCCACCGTGCCGCCCGGGCCCGTCGAGGCGGAGGCACAGGCGTCGGCCGACGCGGTGCCGACCGGGCAGCCCGCCAGGGTCCAGGTCAGGGTCAGAAGGGCCAACACCCGTGTGGCGGGCGCACATCGGGTCACTTCGGGTCCATGCACGACGCAGATCATGAAGTGCGGAGCGCGGTCGCGCCCCGGAGTGGACGCGGATTGGTCCGAAGGAGGGATAAAAGGCGATCAATGGTTTGACGTGAGGAAGCGTCATGACTGGTTGATATGTGCGCCCGTACGACTCCTGTGCGACTCCCGGGCGCGGGGCCTCGCCGCGGGCTGACGCGGGGCCCTGCCACGGGATGACGCAGGGCCCCGCCCCGGCATGACGCGGGGCCCCTCACAGGATCCGGAAAGAAATTCTCCCGCCCGTTGAACGCTCGGACCGCTCCGCTGCGTACCCATGGCCGTGCGGCGGCGCAGCAAGGCGCTGCAATATCCAGGCAAATTTTGGGAGTTGACGATGAAGACCTCCTGGCGGGCCGCCTCGCTGGTGGCCACAGCTGCTTCGGTCCTGGCACTGACGACGGCGTGCGGTCAGGGCAACACCACCACTCCGGCCTCGGCGGCCCAGAACGTCGGGGCCACGGCCTCGGCGGGCGGCTACGGCATCCCGGGCTCGGGCTCGGGCACCGGCAACGGTGCGGGCAACGGCTACGGCGCCGACGGCAACCAGAGCTCCAGCTCCCCGGCCGCGGTCGCCCCCGCGGGCAAGCTGACCGTGGCCGCCAACCCCGACCTGGGCAATGTGCTGACGGACGGCTCCGGTCTGACCCTCTACCGGTTCGACAAGGACACCGCCAATCCGCCCAAGTCGAACTGCGACGGCGACTGCGCCACCACCTGGCCGCCGGTCCCCGCCGACGACGCCTCGGCCGGTGCGGGCATCGACAAGGCGCTGCTCGGCGAGGTCACCCGGGCCGACGGCAGCAAGCAGCTGACCGTGGGCGGCTGGCCCGCCTACCGCTACGCCAAGGACGTCAACGCCGGTGACGTCAACGGCCAGGGCGTGGGCGGCAAGTGGTTCGCGCTCGCCCCCAACGGCAAGAAGGCGTCCCTGTCCTCCCTGCCCGGTCTGTCCGTCCGCAAGGACCCCAAGCTGGGCGACATCATCGTCGACAAGAACGGCATGACCGTCTACCGCTTCCTGAAGGACAAGGCGTGGCCGAAGGTCATCTCGAACTGCGCCGGGGCCTGCCTGGAGAAGTGGCCCGCCGTCGGCCCGGTCAAGGCCGACGACACCCAGGGCGTCAAGAAGAAGGGCCTGATGGGCTTCACCCGGCCCGACGGCCAGAAGCAGATGACGGTCAACTGCTGGCCCATCTACACCTTCTCCGGTGACAAGGCTCCCGGGGACACCAACGGTCAGGGCGTGGGCGGCACTTGGTACGCCGTCTCGCCCGACGGCAAGCCGGTCGGCGCGCCGGGCAAGTAGAGATCACCTCCCCAGGGTCGATCGCCCCGCCCACCGGCGCGCGACCGAAGGTCCGCCCCCTCCGCACCGCACGGAGGGGGCGGACCGTTGTGTCGGGGGACCGCGGCAGTCGGGGCCGGATGTGACGCAGCGGGGTCGAACGGGCACTTGCCGCAGGCAGTGACCGGGAACGGATGGTCAATTTCCGGTTCGGGTCGCTCCTTTGGCGGGCGATCAGTAGCCTCAGCTCGAACACCGGATCGCCCGTCCCTGTCGCCTACCCGTTGGAGAGATACATGGAGCGTCCCGCCTGGGCCCCACGGAGCATCGACATCTCGGTGCCGAGCGTCTCGCGGATCTACGACTACTACCTGGGCGGATCGCACAACTTCGAGGTCGACCGGGACGCGGCCCGCAAGGCGATGGAGTTCATGCCGGGTCTGCCGAAGATCATGCAGGCCAACCGGGCGTTCATGCGCCGGGCCGTGAGCTTCGCGGCCGAGGAGGGCATCACCCAGTTCCTCGACATCGGCTCCGGCATCCCGACGTTCGGCAACGTCCACGAGGTGGCCCAGGCCGCCGCACCGGGCGCCCGGGTCCTCTACGTCGACCACGATCCGGTGGCCGTGGCGCACAGCCGGGCGGTGCTGGCGGGCAACGCCGCCGCCGCCGGCGTCGTCGCCGCCGACCTGCGCAAGCCCCAGGAGATCCTCTCCAGCCCCGAGCGGGAGCACCTGATCGACCTGAATCGGCCAGTCGCCCTCCTGCTCGTTGCCATACTGCACTTCGTGGAAGACGCGGACGACCCCTACGGTGCGGTGGCGGAGCTGCGCGAGGCGCTCGCGCCCGGCAGCCTGCTGATCCTCACCCATGCCTCGTACGAGGGAATCCCGTTGGCACCGGAGCGGGCCGAGGGCGCGGTGGACGTATACAGGGACATTCGCAACCCGCTGATCATGCGCTCGCGTGACGAGATCGCGCGGTTCTTCGAGGGGTACGACATGGTGGAACCCGGACTGGTGCAGATGCCGCACTGGCGCCCGGAGTCGGCGCCGGAGGACGAGGATCCGTATGCCTTCTCCGGATTCGCCGGCGTGGGGCGTACGGCGTGAGCGCGGAGGACGGGCCGGAGGACAGACTGCGCCGGCTGACGACGATCTGGAGCCGGTCGCTCTTCCCGGTCACCTCCACGTCGCTCACCCGCGTGGAGTTCGAGGCGGAACTGCTGCCGCTCGCACGCCGGTTGAGCGCCGTGCTGCGGGCCCGCAGCTTCGACGCCGAAGAGGCGAAGGCGGTCGGCGCCGCCCTGGTCGGCGCGCACTGCACCGATCCCGAGGCGCTCACCCGCACCCTGGACTGCGTCGACGCCTATCTGGTGCTCTACTGCGGCGAGGACGGTCCCCAGGACGAACTGCGCATGCGCTCCTCGCGTTTGCAGCACGCGATGGCCGCCGGGTACGCGCAGGCGCTGCGCGAGCGCACGCTCGCCGAGCAGGAGGCCATCGCGCGGGCCGCGTTGCGGGCGCAGGGCGTGGTGGCGCAGGCGCTGCACGCCAGCGAGGCCCGGTTCCGCGCCGTCTTCGAGGGCGCCGCCATAGGAATCGGCATCGCCGATCTGGACGGGAACGTACTCCAGGTCAACGGTGCGCTGCTGCGCATGTTCGGGCTCTCCGAGCAGTCCGTGCGCGGGCGCCGGGTGCTGGAGTGGACCCATCCCGAGGACGCTCCCCAGACCTGGAAGCTCTACGACGAGCTGGTGCGCGGCGACCGCGAGCACTACCACCTGGAGAAGGCCTTCAACCGGCCCGACGGCACGGTCCTGTGGACCAACCTGACGGTCTCCCTGCTGCGCGACGCCGACGGCAACCCGCAGTACCAGCTCGCGCTCATGGAGGACACCACCGAGCGGCGCCTGCTCCACCTGCGGCTGCGCTACGAGGCCACGCACGACGCGCTCACCGGGCTGCCCAACCGCACGCTGTTCTTCGAGCGTCTGGAGAAGGTGCTCAACGCCGGCGCGGGGCAGCGCTTCGGCCTGTGCTACCTCGATCTGGACGGCTTCAAGACCGTCAACGACAGCCTCGGCCACGCGGCCGGCGACCGGCTGCTGGTGGAGGTCGCCGACCGGCTCCAGTCCTGCGCGACCGCGCCCGGCGAGATGGTCGCCCGGCTCGGCGGTGACGAGTTCGTGGCCCTGACCACGGGCCCCGGCACCGAACGCAAGGTCGACGAACTCGCCGAACGCATCATGAACGCGCTGATCACCCCGGTGAGTATCGACGGCCGGGACCTGCTGGTGCGCGGCAGCCTGGGCATCGTGGAAGGTCCGGCGGGCGAACGCACCGCCGCGGAGGTCCTGCGCAGCGCCGACATCACCATGTACCGGGCGAAGTCGGCGGGCGGCAACCGCTCGGAACTCGCCGACCCCGAGGCGGACGCCCGCGCGATCACCCGGCACGGCCTCACCACGGCCCTGCCGACGGCCCTGGAGCGCGGCGAGTTCTTCATCGAGTACCAGCCCCTGGTCCATCTCGGCGACGGCAGCGTCCGCGGAGCCGAGGCGCTCGTGCGCTGGCTGCACCCGCAGCACGGCGTGCTCGGGCCCGACCGTTTCATCCCGCTCGCCGAGCACACGGGCCTGATCGTCCCGCTCGGCCGCTGGGTCCTGGAGGAGTCCATCCGCCAGGCCCGCGAATGGCGAGAACGCTACGGCGAAAAGACGGCCGCAGGCCCGCTGCGCATCAACGTCAACCTGTCGCCCTGCCAGCTCAGCCACCCCGGCCTGGTCCAGGACACGGTGGACATCCTCGAACGCTCGGGCGTCGCCCCGGACGCCCTCTGCCTGGAGGTCACCGAGTCGGCACTGATCGGCGCCGACGACGATCTCCTCAAACCTCTGCGGCGGCTCGCCGAGATGGGCGTCGACATCGCCCTGGACGACTTCGGCACCGGCTACTCCAACCTCGCCAACCTGCGCCGCCTCCCGGTGAGCATCCTCAAACTGGACCGCTCCTTCACCCGGGGCATGCAGCAGTTCCCGGCCGATCCCGTCGACCTGAAGATCGTCGAGGGCATCGTCACCCTGGCCCACAGCCTCGACCTCGCGGTGACCGTGGAGGGCGTGGAGACCGGCGCCCAGGCCGAGCAGCTGCGCATACTGGGCTGCGACACGGCCCAGGGCTGGTACTACGCGAGGCCGGGCCCACCGGAGAGGCTGCACGACCTGGCACTGGTGGACGCAACGGGCTGATCGCGGGGCTGTGGGGGCGCAGCCCCCCGCAAGGGGCGCGGGGAACGGCGCGACCGGCCCCAGCGCACCCCGCATCCCTGGACGGCGCGACCGGCCCCAGCGCACCCCGCATCCCTGGACGGCGCGACCGGCCCCAGCGCACCCGCACCCCCTGACGGCGCGAGCGGCCTCAACGCACCCGCACCCCCGCACGGCGCGACCGAGGCACGCGCAACCGGGAGCAAGGCCCCCTCACCGTTCGAGCAGCATCCGCTGCAACTCCCGTGCGGCCCGCGGCGGAGCCACGTCGCTGCGGTGTGCCAGCGCAATGGTCCGGTTCAACCCCGGGCGTGCCAGCGGCGTGACCCTCAGCCCCCGTCCGGCCCGGGTGGCCACCATGCGCGGCACCACGGCGACACCGAGCCCCGCCCGCACGAACCCCAGCACCGCGTCCATCTCGCCCCCCTCCACGGCGAACTCCGGCTCGAACCCGGCGGAGCGGCACGCCGCGACGGTCAGCTCCCTGAGGTCGTAGCCGTGCCGGAACATCACCAGCCGCTCGCCCTCCAGGTCCGCGATGCGCACCAGCCGGCCGCCCGCACCGGACGTGCCCGGCGCCGGCACCTCGGGTGAGGACACCACCACGAGATCCTCCCGCAGCAGCTCCACCGTCGTCAGCGCGGGTGCGGGCGTCGGCAGGGGCAGCACGACCAGCGCGAGATCCAGGGCGCCGCGCGCCAGCCCTCGCACGAGGTCGTGCGAGCCGCCCTCCTCGATCAGCAGCTGGACACCGGGGTAGCGGTCGTGGAAGGCGCGCAGGACGTCCGGCAGCAGGCCCGTGCACAGGCTGGGCGTCGCCCCCAGTCGCACCCGCCCCCGCCGCAGCTGCACCAGTTCCTGCACCTCGTGCCGGGCGGTGTCGGCGTCGGCAAGGATCCGCCGGGCCAGCGGCAGCAGGGCCTCGCCCGCGTCGGTGAGGGTGATGTTGCCCCGGGCGCGCAGGAACAGGTCGGCGCCCAGCTCCCGCTCCAGCGCCTTGATCTGCTGGGAGAGGGAGGGCTGCGCGACATGGACCAGTTCGGCGGCCCGGGTGAAGTGCCGGGTCTCGGCGACGGCCACGAAGTACTGGAGCTGTGGGAACTGCACCCGACCACAATAGCCTCAGCCTATGGAAACAAGCTGGACCATGTCTTGGACCGATTGGGTCTTCCGGCCCTAGCGTGCTGTTCCATGGCTCTGGCAACGCGGACGGACCGACGGCCGTCCATGGCGCGCACGATGTGGGACAGCACCGTCGGCAAGAAGACGGTCATGGCCGTCAGCGGTCTGATCATGCTGCTGTACCTGGTCGCGCACATGATCGGGAACCTGAAGATCTACTTCGGGGCGGGCGAGTTCAACCACTACGCACACTGGCTGCGCACCGTCGGCGAACCCTTCATGCACTACGAATGGACGCTCTGGCTGATCCGGATCGTCCTCGTCGTCGCCGTGGCCGCCCACGCCACCTGCGCCTACCAGCTCAGCCGCCGCGACATCAGGGCCCGGCCGAGCAAGTACGTGCACAGCAGGCCCCGGGCGAGCTATGCCACCCGGACCATGCGCTGGGGCGGGATCATCCTCGGCCTGTTCATCGTCTGGCACGTCCTGGACCTGACCACCGGCACCGTGCACTCCGGCGGCTTCCAGGAGGGCCACCCGTACCAGAACGTGGTCGACACCTTCTCCACCTGGTACGGCGATGTCATCTACATCGTCGCGATGCTCGCGCTCGGCCTGCACATCCGGCACGGCTTCTGGAGCGCCGCCCAGACCCTGGGCGTCGGCAGCCGCACCCGCGACCGCGCCCTGAAGACCGTCGCCAACGTCCTCGCACTGCTGCTCACGGCCGGCTTCATCGCCGTACCGGTGGGCGTCATGACCGGAGTGGTGAGCTGACCATGACCTACACCGACTACACGACCGGCGAGCCGGTCGCCGACGCCAAGGCCCCCGCCGGCCCCGTCCACGAGCGCTGGGACAAGCGCCGTTTCGAGGCCAAGCTGGTCAACCCCGCCAACCGGCGCAAGCACACGATCATCGTCGTGGGCACCGGCCTGGCCGGCGGCGCGGCGGGCGCCACCCTCGCCGAACAGGGCTACCACGTCGTCCAGTTCTGCTACCAGGACTCCCCGCGCCGGGCCCACTCCATCGCCGCGCAGGGCGGCATCAACGCGGCGAAGAACTACCGCAACGACGGCGACTCCGTCCACCGCCTCTTCTACGACACCGTCAAGGGCGGCGACTTCCGCGCCCGCGAGTCCAACGTGCACCGGCTCGCCCAGATCTCGGTCGAGATCATCGACCAGTGCGTGGCCCAGGGCGTCCCGTTCGCCCGCGAGTACGGCGGCCTGCTCGACACCCGCTCCTTCGGCGGCGTCCAGGTCTCCCGGACCTTCTACGCCCGCGGCCAGACGGGCCAGCAACTGCTCCTCGGTGCCTATCAGGCGCTGTCCCGGCAGATCGCCGCGGGGAACGTGGAGATGCATCCGCGCACCGAGATGCTGGACCTCGTCGTCGTCGACGGGCGGGCGCGGGGCATCGTGGCGCGTGATCTGATCACCGGGAAGGTCGCCACGTACTTCGCCGACGCGGTGGTGCTGGCCTCCGGCGGCTACGGCAACGTCTTCTACCTGTCGACGAACGCCATGAACTCCAATGCGACCGCCGTCTGGCGGGCGCACCGGCGCGGTGCCTACTTCGCCAACCCCTGCTTCACCCAGATCCACCCGACCTGCATCCCCCGCACCGGCGACCACCAGTCCAAGCTGACGCTGATGAGCGAGTCGCTGCGCAACGACGGCCGGATCTGGGTGCCGAAGGCGCAGGGCGACACCCGCCCGCCGCACCGGATCCCCGAGGACGAGCGCGACTACTACCTGGAGCGCATCTACCCCTCCTTCGGCAACCTGGTCCCGCGGGACATCGCCTCCCGTGCCGCGAAGAACGTCTGCGACGAGGGACGCGGCGTCGGCCCCGGCGGACAGGGTGTCTACCTGGACTTCGCCGACGCGATCCGGCGCATGGGCCGCCCCGCCGTCGAGGCCAAGTACGGCAACCTCTTCGACATGTACCAGCGGATCACCGACGAGGATCCGTACGAGGTGCCGATGCGGATCTACCCGGCCGTGCACTACACGATGGGCGGGCTGTGGGTCGACTACGACCTGCAGACCACCGTGCCCGGCCTGTTCGCGATCGGCGAGGCCAACTTCTCCGACCACGGCGCCAACCGGCTCGGCGCGTCGGCGCTGATGCAGGGCCTGGCCGACGGCTACTTCGTCCTGCCGGCCACCATCAACGACTATCTGGCACGCCACCCGCACCAGGACCCGGTGAGCGCCGAACACCCCGTGGTCCAGGAGGTGCTGGCCGAGACCGAGGACCGCCTCAACCTGCTCCTGGCGGTCGACGGCGACCGCACCCCCGACTCCTTCCACCGCGAACTCGGCGAACTGATGTGGGAGTTCTGCGGCATGGCCCGCACCGACTCCGGGCTGCGCAAGGCCCTGGAGCGCATCCCCCAGATCCGCGAGGAGTTCTGGCGGCGCATCAAGGTGCCCGGCATCGGCGAGGAGTTCAACCAGTCGCTGGAGAAGGCCAACCGCATCGTCGACTACCTGGAGCTCGCCGAGCTGATGTGCCTCGACGCGCTGCACCGCGGCGAGTCCTGCGGCGGTCACTTCCGCGAGGAGTCCCAGACTCCGGACGGCGAGGCGGCCCGCAACGACGACGCGTTCTCCTACGCCGCGGCCTGGGAGTTCACGGGCACCGGCGAGGCGCCCGCCCTGCACAGGGAAGACCTGGTCTTCGAGTACGTCCACCCCACCCAGCGGAGCTACGCATGAAGCTCACCCTGCGCGTCTGGCGGCAGAAGAACGCCGACGCCGACGGCGCGATGTCCACCTACGTCGTGGACGGCATTTCATCGGACATGTCCTTTCTGGAGATGCTGGACGTCCTCAACGAGCGGCTGATCCTCGAGGGCGAGGATCCCGTCGCCTTCGACCACGACTGCCGCGAGGGCATCTGCGGAGCGTGTTCCCTGGTGATCAACGGCGACGCGCACGGCCCCGAGCGCACCACCACCTGCCAGCTGCACATGCGGTCCTTCAAGGACGGCGACACGATCGACATCGAGCCGTGGCGGGCCTCCGCCTTCCCGGTGATCAAGGACCTGGTGGTCGACCGGTCCGCCTTCGACCGGATCATCCAGGCCGGCGGGTACGTCACCGCGCCCACGGGTTCCGCGCCGGAGGCGCACGCGACACCGGTGCCGAAGGCGGACGCCGACTTCGCCTTCGAGCACGCGGAGTGCATCGGGTGCGGGGCGTGCGTGGCCGCCTGCCCGAACGGCGCCGCGATGCTCTTCACCTCCGCCAAGGTCAACCACCTCAACGTCCTGCCCCAGGGCGGGCCCGAGCGGGAGACCCGGGTACTGGACATGGTGGCTCAGATGGACGCCGAGGGCTTCGGCGGGTGCACGCTGACCGGTGAGTGCGCCACCGCCTGTCCCAAGGGCATTCCGCTGGTGTCCATCACGAGCATGAACAGGGAATGGCTGCGGGCCAACCGGAAGGCGGGGAAGCGTTAGCGCCGTCGCGTACCGCGGGCCGGCCGCAACGCGGGCACGCGGTGGCGCCGTCGCGGGCCGCGGGCACGTCGTGCCTGGTCGCGGCCACGCGGCCGCGTCCACAGGGACGGCCCCGCGCCCCTGAGGGGCCGCACCCGACGTTCGCCGCACAGGGCGGACGGGCGGGGCCGGGAGAGGTGCTCCTCCCGGCCCCGTCTGGTGCTGCACCGGCACGCTCACCCACGCCGTTCAACAAGCCCACACCCGCTCTCCGGTCCGCGGTCACGCGCAGGCCAACCGGCGTCGGAAGAACAGGACAGGCAGACCGGACCGCCGGACTGCCCCCTCCTGCCGACCCCGGCCCGTGACCATGGAGAGAGCCATGACCGGCGTCACCACGCTCGACCGTCCTCCGCAGCCCGAGGCACCCGCCCGCTACACCGTCACCCTCGCCCGCGACGAGGCCGACGTCCGTGCCGCTCAGCGGCTACGGCACGAGGTCTTCGCGGGGGAGATGGGCGCCCTGCTGGCCACCCCGCAGCCGGGCCTCGACGTCGACCCGTTCGACGCGTACTGCGACCACCTGCTGGTGAACGACACCGTGACCGGGCAGGTCGTGGGCACCTACCGGCTGCTGCCGCCGGAGCGGGCCGCCGTCGCCGGCCGCCTGTACTCGGAGGGCGAGTTCGACCTGGCCCCGCTCGACGGGATCCGGTCCGGGCTGGTCGAGGTCGGCCGCTCCTGTGTGCACCCCGACCACCGGGACGGTGCGGTCATCGGCCTGATCTGGGCCGGGATAGCCCGCTACATGGTCGACCGGGGCCACGAGTGGCTGGCGGGCTGCTGCTCCGTGCCGCTGGCCGACGGCGGCGCGCTCGCCACCGGCACCTGGGAGCGGGTGCGTGCCAAGCACCTGGCACCCGAGGAGTTCCGGGTGCGGCCCCTGCTGCCGTGGGTCCCGAACGCCGAGGTCCCGGCCGAGCACGCCGCTCCCGCCGCGCCCGCCCGCACCGAGCTTCCGGCCCTGCTGCGCGGCTACCTCCGGCTCGGCGCCTGGGTGTGCGGGGAACCGGCCCACGACCCGGACTTCGGGGTCGCCGACCTGTACGTGCTGCTCTCGATGCGCCGGGTCAACCCGCGCTATCTGAAGCACTTCCTGTCCCTCGTGCCGGCCTGATGAGCGTCTGGCTGCCCAGCGCGCCCTGCACCCCGGGCGCCTGTGTGGAGCCGGCCGCACCCGCCGCGGCCGTACCTCGTGCCGTGCTGCGGATCACCGCGGTCGCGGTCCTGGTGCTGGCCGGGGCCGTGCTGTCCCCCCTCGGCGGGAGGATCCCCGCCGAGTGGGTCAGGCGGTGGTGCCGGACGATCGTGCGGGCCATAGGGGTCCAGGTCCGCTTCACCGGCACCGCCGCACCGGCCGGCGGGCTGCTGCTGGTCGCCAACCACGTCTCGTGGCTGGACATCCCGCTGCTCGCCGCCGTACGTCCCGCCCGGATGCTCGCCAAGACCGAGATCCGGCAGTGGCCCGTGGCGGGGGCGCTGGCCGCACGCGGCGGGGCGCTGTTCATCGAGCGCGACCGGCTGCGCGCCCTGCCCGGGACGGTCGCCCGGATCGCGCACGCCATGACCGAGGGCGCGGCCGTGGTCGCCTTCCCCGAGGGCAGCACCTGGTGCGGACGGGCGCACGGCCGCTTCCACCGGGCCGTCTTCCAGGCCGCGCTGGACGCGGGCGTACCGGTGCAGCCGGTCCGGCTGCGCTATCTGCAGGAGGGGGAAGGGGCCGCGAGCACCGCGGCCGCGTTCGTCGGCGAGGACACCCTGCTCGCCTCCCTGTGGCGGGTCGCCCGTGCACGGAACCTGGTGGCCGAGGTGGACATACGGCCGGTGATAGCGCCGGGTGCCCATCCCGACCGCCGTGCCCTCGCCCGTGCCGCCCAGCCGATCCCTTCCGAGCCGGGCTGGACACACGCGGCCCTGCTGGAGCCACCGCCTCCCCGCGTCAGGGCCTGACCGGCCGCCCGGCAGAGCATGACCCGAGCCGCCCGGCAGAGCGTGACCCGAGCCGCTCGTCAGAGCGTGACCCGAGCCGCTCGTCAGAGCGTGACCCGGGCCGCTCGCCAGGGCATGGCCCGGGCCGCCCTGAGCACGACCGGGCCACTCAGGGCATGGCCCGGGCTGTTCAGGGCACGACCGGGTCGCCCGGGGCTCAGGGCACGACCGGGTCGCCGGGGGCATGACCGGTGCCGCTCACGGCATGACCCGGGCCAGATAGGGCGCCGTGGCGCTGCCGGCCGCCCGCGCCACCCGCTGCGGCGGCCCGGCCGCCACGATGCGTCCGCCCCGGTCGCCCCCGCCCGGCCCCAGGTCGATCACCCAGTCGGCCTCCGCCACCACGGTCATGTCGTGCTCGACCACGACGACCGTGTGCCCGTCGTCGACGAGCGCGTGCAGCCGGTCCATCAGCACCTCGACGTCGGCCGGGTGCAGACCGGTCGTCGGTTCGTCCAGCAGATAGAGGGTGTGGGCGCGGCGGCCGCGCTGCAGCTCGCTCGCCAGCTTGATCCGCTGGGCCTCACCGCCGGACAGCTCGGTGGCGGGCTGGCCCAGGCGCAGATAGCCGAGACCCACGTCGAGGAGCGTGCCCAGGCTGCGGGCGGCGGCCGGGACGTCCGCGAAGAAGCCGGCCGCGGCCTCGACGGTGAGGTCGAGGACCTCCGCGATGGTCCGTCCCCGGTACGCCACCTCGAGCGTCTCGGGGTTGTAGCGGGCGCCGGCGCACTGCGGGCACGGCGCGTATGTGCTCGGCAGGAACAGCAGCTCGACGCTGACGAACCCCTCGCCCTGGCAGGTCTCGCAGCGGCCTCCCGCCACGTTGAAGGAGAACCGCCCGACGCCATAACCGCGTTCGCGGGCCGCGCCGGTGGCGGCGAACACCTTCCGTACGACGTCGAACAGGCCCGTGTAGGTGGCCAGGTTGGAGCGCGGAGTGCGCCCGATCGGCCTCTGGTCCACCCGGACCAGACGTCCGACCCCGTCCAGTTCCTCGGTCAGCTCGCCGATGAGGGTGGACTTCCCGGAGCCGGAGACACCGGTCACGGCGGTGAACGCGCCGAGCGGGAACCCGGCCGTCACCGCGCGCAGGTTGTGCCGGGTCACGGGGCCCACGGTCAGCCAGCCGCGCGGCTCACGGACCTCGCGCGCCGGGCCGGGCGCCTCGTCGAAGAGGTGGCGGGCCGTGGCCGACTCCGCCACCGAGGCCAGTTCGGCCACCGGGCCGCTGTACAGCACCCGCCCGCCGTGCTCGCCCGCGCCGGGACCCACGTCCACCAGCCAGTCGGCGCCGCGCACCACCTCCAGATGGTGCTCCACCACGAACACCGAGTTGCCGGCCGCCTTCAGCCGGTCCAGCACCGTCAGCAGGGCTTCGGTGTCCGCCGGGTGCAGTCCGGCCGACGGCTCGTCCAGCACGTAGACCACACCGAACAGCCCCGAGCGCAACTGAGTGGCCAGCCGCAGCCGTTGCAGCTCGCCCGCCGACAGGGTGGGAGCGGCCCGGTCCAGGCTGAGATAGCCGAGACCCAGCTCCACGACCGGCACGATCCGGGATCTCAGGTCCTCGGTGAGGACACGGGCGGCCTCCGAGCCCCCGTGCAGCACCGATGCCAGGTCGGTCAGCGGCAGTGCGGCCAGTTCGGCGACGGTCCGGCCGCCGAAGGTCACCGCCAGCGCCTCGGGCCGCAGCCTGCTGCCCCCGCACACCGGACAGGGCGCACTGGTCAGAAAGCGCTCCGCCTTCGCCCGCAGCGTCGTGGACTTGGTGTCGGAGAACGTCTTCATCACATACCGGTGCGCGCTCATGTACGTGCCCTGGTAGGGCCGTTGGATCCGGTCGGCGTCCCGGACCGGATGGACGGTGACGACCGGCTGCTCGTCCGTGAACAGGATCCACTCCCGCTGCTCGGCGGGCAGCTCGCCCCAGGGCCGGTCCACGTCGTACCCGAGCACGTCGAGGATGTCGCGCAGGTTCTTGCCCTGCCAGGCGCCCGGCCACGCGGCGATCGCGCCCTCGCGGACGGACAGCGAGGAATCCGGGACCAGCAGCTCCTCGGTGGTGCGGTGCACCTGGCCGAGGCCGTGGCACGTCGGGCAGGCACCTGCCGCCGTATTGGGGGAGAACGCGTCCGAATCGAGCCGCTCGGCCCCGGGCGGGTAGTCACCGGCGCGCGAGAACAGCATGCGCAGGGAGTTGGAGAGGGTGGTGACCGTGCCCACCGAGGAGCGCGCGGTGGGGGACGAGCGGCGCTGCTGCAGCGAGACCGCGGGCGGCAGCCCGGTGATCTCACCGACCTTGGGCGCCCCGACCTGGTGGATCAGCCTGCGCGCGTACGGCGCCACCGACTCGAAGTAGCGCCGCTGCGCCTCGGCGTAGACCGTGCCGAACGCCAGGGACGACTTCCCGGATCCGGACACACCGGTGAACACGGCCAGGACGTCCCGCGGGATGTCCACGTCGACGCCCTTGAGGTTGTGCTCGCGGGCGCCGCGGACGCGGACGTACCGGTCATGGGGGCTGTGCATCGGGGGACACTCCGTACGGGCCTGACGGGGCGGGGACAAACCCCGCGAGTCTAGCCCGCCGGCCCCGGCTACGGATGCGGAGGCGTGTCCCGGTCCTGGCCGCCCAGCTGGTCCTTCATCCGCTGCTGAGCCGTGTCGACCTGAGAGCTGTACTTGCCCTGGGTCTTCTCGTCGACGTAGTCGCCGGCCTGGTCGATGCCCTTGTCGGTCTGGGCCTCGTGCCCCTTGAGCATCTGCTTCAGCTTGTCCATCACGGACATGGCAGCCCTCCTCATCGCTCGAGGCTTGCCCTTTCAGCGTCACCGCTGCGGGCCCGGTTCGCATCTCGGGCACCCCTTCCCCTGCCTCCGCTGCGGGAATGCGCTGTCTGTGCAAGTTTGGGTAACGGCGCACCGGCCCTGCCCGACACGGACGCCTGCCCGCCCTCAGAAAGGCCCGCCTCCATGAGCACTCCAGATTTCGGTTTCGGACGCAGCCCGTTCGAGGAGTTCGACGAGCTGATGTCCCGGTTCTTCGGCGGCGGAGCGGCCGCGTCCGCCCGGCGGCCCCAGCGCGTGGACATCGGCAGCCTGCTCTCCGAGCGGGCCCGGGACCTGGTGGCCGAGGCCCGGGACATCGCCGCGGTCGAGGGCAGCGAGGAACTCGACGCCCGGCACCTGCTGGCCGCCGCCACCCGCCACGACTCCACGCGGCGCATGCTCACCGAGGCCGGCGCCGACCCCGACCGGCTCCGCGAGCAGCTCGGCAACGGTGCGGAGGGCGGTGAGAAGACCGAGCCCAGCACGCTCACCCCGGCCGCCAAGCGCGCCCTGCTCGACGCCTACCGGATCTCCCGCGCCGAGGGCGCCTCCTACATCGGCCCCGGCCACCTGCTGCGCGCACTCGCCGCCAACCCGGAGTCGGCGGCCGGGCAGGCGCTCGGTGAGGGCGGCTGGGAGGCGGCCCGGCTGCCTGCCGAGGGCGCGGGCGAGCGGAAGAAGCCCAGCAGCACGCCGACCGTCGACGAGTACGGCCGCGATCTGACCGAGGACGCCCGGGCCGGCCGCCTGGACCCCGTGATCGGGCGCGAGGAGGAGGTGGAGCAGACCATCGAGGTCCTCTCCCGGCGCAGCAAGAACAACCCCGTCCTGATCGGCGACCCCGGTGTCGGCAAGACGGCCGTGGTCGAGGGCATCGCCCAGCGCATCGTCGCCGGTGACGTGCCCAAGACGCTCGACGGCAAGCGGCTCGTCTCGCTGGACCTGGCCGGCATGGTGGCCGGCACCAAGTACCGGGGCGAGTTCGAGGAGCGGATGAAGAAGCTGCTGGACGAGGTGGGCGAGCACGGGGACGAGCTGATCCTGTTCCTGGACGAGCTGCACACCGTGGTCGGTGCAGGGGGCGGCGGCGAGGGCGCCCTGGACGCGGGCAACATGCTCAAGCCGGCCCTGGCCCGCGGTGAGCTGCATCTGATCGGCGCGACCACGGTGGACGAGTACCGCAGGCACATCGAGAAGGACGCCGCCCTGGAGCGCCGCTTCGCCCCCATCCTGGTCGGCGAGCCCACCGTGGACGACACCATCGAGATCCTGCGCGGCCTGCGCGACCGGTACGAGGCCCACCACCAGGTCCGGATCACCGACGAGGCGGTCGTCGCAGCGGCCGAGCTGTCCGACCGGTACATCACCTCCCGCTTCCTGCCCGACAAGGCGATCGACCTGATGGACCAGGCCGCCGCCCGGGTCCGGCTGCGCGCCAGGACCCCCCCGGCCGACACCCGGGAGATCGAGGACCGCATGGCGGCCATGAACCGGGAGAAGGACCAGGCCGTCGCCGACGAGGAGTACGAGCGCGCCAAGGACCTGCGCGACCGGATCAAGGACGCCGAGGCCGAGCTGGCCGCGGCGGGCAAGGCGGAGGAGCACGCCCCGAAGGTCACCGCCGAGGACATCGCCCAGGTCGTCTCCCGCACCACCGGCATCCCGGTCTCCCAGCTCACCGAGGAGGAGCGGGAGCGGCTGATGAAGCTGGAGGAGCACCTGCACGAGCGGGTCGTCGGCCAGGACGAGGCGATCACCGCCGTCGCCCGCGCGGTACGCCGGGCCCGCGCCGGCATGAGCGATCCCGACCGGCCCATCGGCAGCTTCCTCTTCCTCGGCCCCACCGGCGTCGGCAAGACCGAACTGGCCCGCGCCCTGGCCGCCGCCCTGTTCGGTGACGAGAGCCGCATGATCCGGCTCGACATGAGCGAGTTCCAGGAGCGGCACACCGTCTCCCGCCTGGTCGGGGCCCCGCCCGGGTACGTCGGCCACGAGGAGGCCGGCCAGCTCACCGAGGCCGTGCGCAGGCAGCCGTACACCGTGCTGCTGCTGGACGAGGTGGAGAAGGCGCACCCGGACGTCTTCAACACCCTGCTGCAGCTCCTGGACGACGGCCGGCTCACCGACTCCCAGGGCCGCACCGTCGACTTCAAGAACACCGTCGTCATCATGACGTCGAACATCGGCGCCGACCGCATCCTGGCCGCCGGCACCGAGGACTACGCCAAGGTCCGCGACGCCGTCATGCCCGCCCTCCAGCAGCACTTCCGGCCCGAGTTCCTCAACCGGATCGACGAGATCATCGTCTTCCGCGGCCTGGACCGCACCCAGCTGCGCCAGATCGTCGATCTGCTGCTGGAGCACACCCGGCGCCGGCTGCACGCCCAGGACGTCACGATGGAGGTCACCGACTCGGCCGCCGAACTGCTCTCCAACCTCGGCTACCAGCCCGACTTCGGCGCCCGGCCGCTGCGCCGCACCATCCAGCGTGAGGTGGACGACCGCCTCGCCGACCTGCTGCTGTCCGGGCAACTCGAAGCGGGCGACCGGGCGGTGGTCGACGCGGCGGACGGCTCCGTGGTGATCCGCGCGGACAAGCCGGCCGGTGTGGAGGGCTGAGCCGCTCAGCCCCGGGGCGCGAACAGCGAGGCGAGGCGCCGGTGGGAGTCCAGCAGCGCCGTGCGGTCGTAGGTGCTGGTGGTGACGAGGACTTCGTCGGCGCCGGTCTCCTTCAGGACCGTCTCCAGTCCGTCGGCCACCTGCTCCCCGGTCCCGGCGAGCTGACCGGCGAGACCGGACTCGTACAGGTCCCGCTCCTTGGCGGTCATCGTGCGGGCCAGGATCTCCTCGGCCGGGGACAGCGGCGGGAAGGAGCCGTGCGTCCGTGAGTACGCCATGGCCCAGGCCTCCGGGACGAGCAGCCGCCGCGCGGCTTCCGGGGTCCCGGCGACCGCGATCGTGCCGGAGATCACGACGTACGGCTCGGACGCCCAGGGGGAGGGGCGGAACAGCGAGCGGTACTCGTCGATGCCGCGCAGCATCTTCTCCCGCCCCCGCAAGTCCCCGATGACCATCGGCAGTCCGGCGCGGGCCGCGATCCGCGCGCCCTCGCCCATGGCCAGCACGAACGGCGGCACCCGCAGGCCCTCCGCCGGCCGGGCGTGCACTCCGGTCGGGGAGGTCCCGGCGAACCAGCCGAGCAGTTCGCCGAGCTGCGCCGCGAAGTCCCCGGCGTCGTCCTTGTCCCGGCCGAGGGCCCTGCGCACCCCGTCGGTGAAGCCCACGGAACGGCCGAGCCCCATGTCGATCCGGCCCGGGAAGAGCGACTCGAGCACGCCGAACTGCTCGGCGACGACGAGGGGTTGGTGGTTGGGCAGCATGACGCCACCGGTGCCGACCCGGATCGTGCGGGTCGCGGCGGCCACGGCGGCGGCGAGCACGGCCGGCGCGGACCCGGCGACCCCGGGCACACCGTGGTGCTCGGACACCCAGAAACGGTGGTAGCCGAGCGCCTCCGCCTCCCGCGCCAGCGCGACGGTCTCCCGCAGCGCCTCGGCGGGCGGGCGTCCCGCGCGGGTGCGGGAGCGGTCGAGGACGGAGAACCTGGTCCGGCTGATCACTGCACTCACGCAGGGTTCAACACCGTGGCGGCCCCGGCATTCCCGCCGTCGCGCGCCGTCGGGGCGTCATCGCCGGTTCAGTCCCCGGGGCGCAGCAGACCGCGCTCGTACGCCTTGGCCAGCCGCTGCGGTACGAGGTGCCGGACGCCGTCGACCGTGACGGGGACCAGCGCCGGGGTGGCCGCCTTCCATCGGGCGCGGCGGTGGCGGGTGTTGCTGCGGGACATCTTCCGCTTGGGAACGGCCATGGGACTTCTCCTCGGTGCTGCGGACGGGCACCGAGGACGCTATATGAAAATGGATCCCATGTGCAATTAGGTCGGGCTAGGGTGGCCCCGTGACAGACAGCAGCGGGCGTCCGGTTGCCGTGTTCGACATCGACAACACCCTTGCCGACACCGCCCACCGGCAGCACTTCCTGGAGGGCCGGCCGCGCGACTGGGCCGGCTTCTTCGCGGCGGCGCCCGAGGACCCGCCGCTTGCCGAAGGTGTGGCGCTGGTGCTGGGGCAGGCCCGGGAGTGCGACATCGTGTACCTCACCGGGCGGCCCGAGCGGTGCCGGCGCGACACGCTCGCCTGGCTCGCCGCCCATGGGCTGCCCGAGGGGCGCGTCCGCATGCGGGGCAACGCCGACCGCAGGCCCGCCCGGTTCACCAAGCTGGAGGTGCTGCGCCGGCTCGCCCGTCAGCGTGAGGTCCGGTTCCTCGTCGACGACGACGAGCTGGTGTGCGACGACGCCGAGCGGGCCGGATTCGCCGTCGTGCGGGCCCGCTGGGCCGCGAAGTCCGCCGCGCTGGAGGACGCCCAGGAGCGGGAGGGCCGGACCTGAGGTCCTACTCGCCGTCCTCGATGCGGAAGCCCACCTTCAGGCCGACCTGGTAGTGCTCGATCCGCCCGTTCTCGATCTGGCCGCGGACCTGGGTCACCTCGAACCAGTCCAGGTTGCGCAGGGTCTGGTCGGCGCGTGCGACGCCGTTGCGGATGGCCTGGTCCATGCCCTCGTGCGAGGTGCCGACGATCTCGGTGACCCGATAGGTGTGGTTCGACATGCAGGTGCTCCTTTTCGCCGTGAGGCCGCAGCGGTGACCCTCACGTCCGTCGTGACCGGTGTGTCACGCCGTACTCCACCGTGCCGTATCCGCGCCCGGCGCGCGAGGCGTCGCCCCCGTACCCCGGGGTAGCGCTTGACCTATGCATTGGTCCATACCAAAATCCCGTACACCCGTACGGGCCTCTGTGCTCGTCCCCCCACGTCGGGCCCCTTTCCCTGTCCGCACCGCCCAGGCACGACAGAACAGGACCCCTCGTGAGACGTCGTCTGCTCGCCCTTCTCTGCGTCACCGGCTCGCTCGTCAGCGCCTGCGGGGTGCTCCCCGGCGGGCACCAGCGGCACACCGTCACCGTGTGGCTGATGAAGGACAGCGCCTCGAAGGACTTCCTGCGGCGCTTCACCGAGGACTTCGAGCGCACCCACCAGGACCAGCGCCTCGACATCCGCATCCAGGACTGGACCGGCATCGTGGCGAAGGTCCAGAAGGCGATCAGGGGCGACGCCAAGGACGCCCCCGACGTCATCGAGGTGGGCAACACCCAGGTCCCGCAGTACGTCGACGACGGCCGCCTCGCCGATCTGACCCTGGAGTCGATGCGCGACTGGGGCAAGGACGACTGGCTGCCCGGCCTCGCCGAACCCGGCAAGGACGGCAACAAGCAGTACGGCGTGCCCTGGTACGCGGCCAACCGGGTCGTCATCTACCGCAAGGACCTCTTCGCGCAGGCCGGCATCACCGCCCCGCCCAAGACCCGCGACCAGTGGCTCACGGACACCCGGAAACTCGACTCCGGCGGCAACCAGGGGATCTACCTCGCCGGCCAGGACTGGTACACCCTCTCCGGCTTCATCTGGGACGAGGGCGGCGAACTGGCCGAGGAGAAGGACTACGCGTGGCAGGGCACCCTGGACACACCGGCCGCGCTGCGCGGCATGGACTTCTACCGGCAGCTCCAGGCGCTCGGCGCGGGGCCCGTGGACGCCGACGAGGAACACCCGCCCCAGGCGGGGGTGTTCGCCGGCGGCAGGGTGGCACAGATCATCGCCGTACCCGGGCTCGCCCAGTCGATCGTTCAGCAGGACCCCGGCCTCAAGGACAAGCTCGGCTTCTTCCCGGTGCCGGGCAGGACCGCCGCCCGGCCCGGCACGGTCTTCACCGGCGGCTCCGACCTCGTCGTCCCGCAGAACACCGACGACCAGTTCGCCGCGACCGCCGTCGTCGGGGCGCTCACCGGCGCCAAATGGGACACCGAACTCGCCCGCAGCATGAACTACGTGCCCAACAAGACCACCCTCGCGAGCGCGGTCGCGGGCGAGGAGGGGGTCGCCGCGATGGCGGCGGGCGCCGCGCACGGCCGGGCGACCCCCCACACCCCTCAGTGGGCCGCGGTCGAGGCCGACAACCCGATCAAGGGGTACATGACCAAGGTGCTCGGCGGGGCGGACCCGGCGACCGAGGCACGCCGGGCCTCCCGCAGGATCACCGAGGCCCTCGCCACCGACCTCGGCTGACTCACCTCACCTCACTTCGCCTCGCTGAGGGACAGCGCGAAGCGGCCCTCGGCATCCGTCCACCAGTGGGTCAGCTCCAGCCCGACGGCGGCGAGTTCGGCGCTCACGCCCTCCTTGCGGAACTTCGCCGACACCTCGGTGCGCAGTTCCTCGCCCGCCGCGAAGTCCACGGCGAGGTCCAGGGCGGGCACCTTGACCGTCTGCGCGGTGCGGGAGCGCAGCCGCATCTCGATCCACTCCTGCTCCGCGTCCCACAGCGCCACATGGTCGAAGGTGTCGGGGTCGAAGTCGGCGCCCAGCTCCCGGTCGACGACGGCCAGGACGTTCTTGTTGAACGCGGCCGTCACGCCGGCCGCGTCGTCGTACGCCCGGACCAGCACCCGCTCGTCCTTGACCAGGTCCGTGCCGAGCAACAGGGCGTCGCCCGGCACGAGCAGGCCGCTCACCGCAGCCAGGAACTTCGCCCGTTCGGCGGGCAGCAGGTTGCCGATCGTGCCGCCGAGGAACGCCAGCAGCCGGGGGCCGGGCGTCTCCGGCAGGGTCAGCGGCGCGGTGAAGTCGGCGATCAGCGCGTGCACGTCCAGTCCGGGCCGCTCCTCGATGAGCGTCTGCCCGGCCTGGGTGAGGGCGCTCTCGCTGACGTCGACCGGGACGTACGCCTCCAGGGAGGTGAGCGCGTCGATCAGGTAGCGGGTCTTCTCCGAGGAGCCGGAGCCCAGTTCGATCAGGGTGCGGGCGCGGCTCGCGGCGGCGATCTCGCCGGAGCGGGTCGCGAGGATCTCGCGCTCGGCCCGTGTGGGGTAGTACTCGGGCAGCTC
This sequence comes from Streptomyces sp. NPDC107581, assembly GCF_055657175.1. Classification (NCBI taxonomy): domain Bacteria; kingdom Bacillati; phylum Actinomycetota; class Actinomycetes; order Kitasatosporales; family Streptomycetaceae; genus Streptomyces; species Streptomyces sp. NPDC107581. Next base: position 107,391 of record NZ_JBVKBH010000002.1, on the reverse strand, counting down.
CGTGATCTGCTCGAACAGCTCGCTGCCCCGGGCGTCGTAGAACCACTTGGGCGGCAGCGACTTGGGGTCGACGGTGAGGCCGTGCCGGACGTCCGCGCGCAGCGCGGCGTCCGTGGCGTCCTCGGGGAGGGTGCGGGTGACACGCAGGGGACTCACGTACAGGGCTCCTTCGGGGGTACGGACGCCGGGTCCTCGAGCGGGGCGAGCAGCACGCCGGCGCGGCTCGCCGTGAGCACGGTGCGGTCGGGGACCTCCTGCCAGAGCGGGTCGTCGTCGTACGGCTCGGAGGCGACGACCGTGCCCGATCCGGGCTCCGTGCGGTACCAGAGGCTGTCGCCCCAGGCGGTGGCGGCGATGGTGTCGCCGTCGGTGAGCAGCAGATTCAGCCGGGAGGCCGGGGCCGCCCCGGCCAGCCGGCCGACCGCCTCGCCCAAGGCACGGGCGGGTTCGTCGCCGCGGCGCAGCCGGTGCAGGACCAGGGCCCACACGAACGCCGAGTCGGTGCGCGACTGCAGTGAGAGCAGGTCGACCGGGGGCAGCGAGGACACCAGGGACGCCGCCGAGTCCGGCCAGCCCGCGACCGCGCCGTTGTGGCTGAACAGCCACCGCCCGGCGGCGAAGGGCGCCGCCGCGGCCTCGGCGTCCGCGCCCGCGAGGGTCGCGTCGCGCACGGCGGCCAGCACCGCACCGCTGCGCACGACCCGGGCCAGATCGGCGAAGGACAGATCCGCCCAGATCGGCCCGGCCCGCCGGTAGCGGGCCGGGACCGGATCGTCCGGGGCGTACCAGCCCACGCCGAACCCGTCGGCGTTGACCGTTCCGTAGCGCTGCCGCCGCGGTGCCCACGACTGCCGGTACAGACTGTGCGGAGGTTCCACGAGCAGCCGTCCGAGGGGCTCCTCGGGCCCCAGGTAGGCCAGATGACGGCACATCAGACGGCCTCCGAGCGGGCGGTGCGGAACCCGGAGAAGATCTGCCGCCGGATCGGGTAGTCCCAGTTGCGGAACGTGCCCCGGCAGGCCACCGGGTCCACGGCGAACGAACCGCCGCGCAGCACCTTGTGCTCGGAGCCGAAGAACACCTCCGAGTACTCCTTGTACGGGAAGGCCCTGAATCCCGGGTACGGCAGGAAGTCGCTCGCCGTCCACTCCCACACGTCACCGATCAACTGCCGTACACCCAGCGGCGATTCACCCTTCGGATAGCTGCCGGCGGGGGCGGGCCTGAGGTGTCGCTGGCCCAGGTTGGCGTGTTCGGGCGCCGGGTCGGCGTCGCCCCACGGGTAGCGGTTCGAGCGGCCGGTGGCCGGGTCGTGGCGGGCGGCCTTCTCCCACTCCGCCTCGGTGGGCAGCCGGCGCCCGGCCCAGCGGGCGTAGGCGTCCGCCTCGTACCAGCACACGTGCAGCACCGGTTCGTCGGGTGGGACGGCCTCCACGGTCCCGAAGTGGCGCCTGAGCCACTGGGTGCCGTCCCGGCGCCAGTGGAGCGGTGCGGTCAGGGAGTGCCGGCGGACGTGCGCCCAGCCGGCGGGCGTCCACCAGCGTTCGGTGTCGTAGCCGCCGTCCTCGATGAACGCCGTGTACGCCGCGTTGGTCACCGGTGTCGTGTCGATCCAGAACGGTGCCACATCCACGGGGTGTGCCGGCCGCTCGTTGTCCAGCGCCCACGGCTCGGTCGAGGTGCCCATCGTGAACGGCCCGCCGGGCACGAGGACTTCGGCCGGACCCGGGAACAGCTCGGCCGGTTCCGGGTCGGGTGCCGTCAGGGCCCGCGGGCCCTTGCGGAGCTGATGGGTGATCAGCATCGTCTCGTCGTGCTGCTGTTCGTGCTGCGCGATCATCCCGAAGGCGAAGCCGGCCTCGGTCAGCCGGGTGCCCCGGAAGTCCGCGCCCGCCAGCAGGTCCAGGGCCCGGCCGCGCACCTCGGCCGCGTAGTGCCGGGCCTCGGCCGGCGGCAGCAGCGGCAGCGAGGGGCGCTCGGCGCGCGGGTGCTCGAAGGCGTCGTACAGGCCGTCGATCTCGGGCCGCATGGCGTCCCGGCCGCCGACCGCCCGCAGCAGCCACAGCTCTTCCTGGTTGCCGATGTGCGCGAGGTCCCAGACCAGCGGGGACATCAGCGGGGAGTGCTGGGCGGTGAGGTCGGGGTCCTCGACACAGCTGGTCAGCAGCGTGGTGCGGGCGCGGGCCGTGGTGAGCGAGGCGAGCGCGCGCTCGCGCAGCGCCTCGATGTCCGCCTCTGGGGTCGTGGCCTCGGTCTCGGGGGCGGTCATGTGCGGATGTCCTTCCTCCCGTGGAGGGTGGGAGTTGCCCCGGCCGGGCGCGGCCGGGACCGGGGGCGGCCGGTGCCGTGCACCTGGTCCAGCAGATCGTCGGCCGGGCAGCGGCCCCGGGCGACGTAGCGGTTCAGGTACGCCGCCACGGCGTCGACGATCCCGGGTGCGGCGCCGAGCCGGGGCAGGGCCTGGAGCGCCGCCGCGAAACAGGCGACGGCGGCCTCCCGCAGTTCGGGGTCGGTCAGTCCCTGCCGGGCCGCGTCGATCCACAGCGGATTGTGCGGGGCGGGCAGGTTCAGGGTCCGCTCCGCCAGGGGTTTCACCGCACGGTGCGCGGCCTCGGCGGCCTCCGGGTCGTCGAACAGCGCCGCGGTCACCGCGAGCGGCACGATCCAGCCGTCGTCGCCGGGCTGCGCGTCGATCATCCGCAGCTCCAGGTGGCCGCGCGGCCGCACCGGCGGGAACAGGGTGGTCAGGTGGTAGTCGAGATCCGCCCGGGTGGGCGGCCGGGGCGAGCGCGAGCGGGTCCACGCGCGGAAGGTCAGGCCCTCGGGCACGTCCCAGGGGCTGCCGTCCCTGCGCACGCACATCACCGGGGCGTCCAGCACGTGCCGCGCCCAGGCGGCCCGCGGCGGACCGTCCGGCGGGGGAGCGCCCGCGCGGCCGGGGCCGATCTCCGTCCACAGCAGCTGCCGGGTGGAGCGCCAGCCCGTGGGCTGCCGGCCGACCAGCGGGGAGTTCGCGAAGGCCGCCACCAGTACCGGGCCCAGATGGTGCGCCAGCCACCAGCGCTGTTCGTGCCCCAGCGGGCCGGGCTCCTCGTGTCCCGCGTCCACGCACACCTGGACGGAGGCCGAGGTGCACATCATGTGCCGGCCGGCCGAGCCGGTGCGGTCGAGGCAGGCCTCCATGGCGTCGTAGCGCGGTTCGTGCAGGAACCGGCGGGGTGTGTGCCAGGGGTCGTGGCCGAAACCGACCAGTCCCAGGCCGTCCTTCGCAAGGACGGCGCGGACGGTGTCCAGGTCGGCGGAGACGGTCGCTATGCACTCCATCAGGGAGGCGGCGGGCGGCGAGCTGAGCTCCAGCTGGCCGCCGGGTTCGACCGTGAGGGGAGATCTCAGCGGCACGGACCGCAGAGCGGTGTAGGCCGCTTCGAGTCGTTCGGGTGTCACCGGGAGCTGCGGCTGCCGCAGCTCGTGGACGAGCCATTCCACTTCGACCCCGAGCGTGCGGGGCGGGCCGGTCTTGAAGCATATGCCCTGGACCAGGGCGTCCACCTCGGCTTCGGTGACGGCGGTGCGGTGTTCCGTACAGTCACCACACTCGCCTATGGAGTCGGACATGTCGGGATCCTCCTGAGATTCCACCATGCCACCGACGCGGGCTCCAGGTGAGTCCCGCGCAGGCGCTCGTCCCACCCAAGACCCTCGAACCGATTCGCACAAGGGTGCCCATCGGGACGTTCCGGATCGGTAATCTCCGTTTTCTTGCGCGTTTCCGGGCCGTTCCGGGACCCCGAAACTCCGTTGCACGGCATCACCAGCATCACCCAGGATCGGTGCATGAGCACGACGAGGACGGCCGCGCGGGCCGTGGTCACGGAGTCCACGGGGGTGGCGCCGTGAGCGCGCGCCTGCGCGGTATCGCCGGGGAGAACGAGCGGATCGTGGCGGCCGGCGGGTACCGGGCGCCGGACGGCCGTGAGGTGTCCGTGGCGGCGGCGGTCGAGGCCGCCCGGGCGGGCACACGGATGTACGGTCCCGCACCGGTGCCGGTACCCGGTACCGCGGACGAGGAGACTTTCTTCGAGGTCACGGGCGAGAGCAGCCTGGAGGCCGCCCGCCGGCTGGCGGACGCCCCGGTCGCCGTCCTGAACTTCGCCTCGGCCCGCAATCCGGGCGGCGGCTATCTGAACGGCGCCCAGGCCCAGGAAGAGGCCCTGTGCCGTGCCTCCGCGCTGTACACCTGCCTGCTCGAAGCCCGTGCCTTCTACGACCACCACCGGGCCCACCGCGACCCGTTCTACACCGACCGGGTGATCCACACCCCTGCCGTGCCCGTCTTCCGCGACGACCGGGGCCGACTGCTGCCGGAGCCGTACCACGCGGGGTTCCTGACGGCGGCGGCACCCAATGCCGGCGTCGTACGGCGTACGGCGCCCGAGCGCGCCGGTGACCTGCCGGCCGCCCTGGCCGTGCGGGCCGAGCGGGTCCTGGAGACCGCCGCCGCCCACGGCTACCGGCGGCTGGTGCTCGGCGCCTGGGGCTGCGGCGTCTTCCAGAACGACCCGGCGCAGGTCGCGGGCGCCTTCCGGGCGCTCCTCGGGCCGGGCGGGCGCTTCGCGCGGACGTTCACGCACGTGGCGTTCGGCATCCTGGACCGTACGCCGGCAGCGACGGTCCGGGAGGCCTTCGTACGAGCCTTTACGGAGGGCATCCCGGAGGGCGTCTCGGAGGGCGCTCCGGCGGGCGCGTGATCTCCGGCCGCGCCGTGGTGCCCGTCAGGTCCAGCCGTAGCGCTCGTGGAGCCGCTGCCTGACCAGATTGAACCGCATCCGGTCGAGCGCGCACGCCTCCCGGCGCATGCCCTGCTCGTGCAGGCGCAGCACCCGGTCCACGTCCACCCAAGAGTCGCGGCCCGACCGGTCCCAGGGCCCGCTGCCGATCGCGACCCACTCCCGGTCGCCGTCGTGCCGCTTGCTGGACAACTGGACGGCGAGGAAGGTGCCCGCCGCCTCCCGGGCGACGACCAGCACCGGGCGGTCCTTGCCCCGGCCGTCGTTCTCCTCGAACGGCACCCAGGTCCACACGATCTCGCCCGGGTCGGGGTCGCCGTCGTGGGCGGGGGAGTACTCGGTGCGCACCCGGCCGACCTTGCGCGGGTCGGCCTCGGTGGTGGCGTGGGGGCCGTGGCGGCCGGGGACGTTCTCATCGACTGTCGTGCTCACGCGGGCACCCTAGTGGTTCTGTAGGGTCGCGGATCAAGGGGTCTCGGGGCGGCCAGGCGACATTCGGGGGGTAATCGGGACATGCTCACGCCTGAACAGATCTGGCAGGGTGCCGACTTGCCCACGCGCCGGCTCGCCGGGCTGGCGCTCAACCCGTCCGCCTCCGACGGCGTGCTGCTGCGGCTGCTCGCCGAAGCTCCCCCTGCCGTACGGATGGTGCTGTGCCGGGACCGGGATCTGCCCGACGCCGTCGTGGACGCCGTGATCACACATCCCGACCGGCGTACGCGCAGTTTCTTCGCGGTCAATCCCCATGTCGATCCCGCCCGGCGGGCACGGCTGGTGGATGATCCGGAGTGGTTCGTCCGGGCCCATCTCGCCGGCGGGCCCCGCACCGGGTTCCCGCACCGGCCCAGGCCGCTGCCCGATGACGTCGTCGTCCGCATGATCTGTACGTACGAGGCCGAACTCCTGGACGCGCTCCACCTGCAGACGTCCGCCGAGCTGATCCGGTCCCTGCCCACGCATCCGGTCGCGAAGGTGCGCCGCTGGGGCGTCACCTGGTGGTCGCTGCTGCCCGCGGGCACCAGGGCCGCTCTGCTGGCGGACCCCGACGACAGCGTCCGGGAGCGGGCGCACGACCATGCGCGGTACGAGGACCCGGTCTGGGTGGAAAGCGTGCTGCCCGACCGTCCGTGCCACAGCCGCACCGACATCCTGTTGCACCGCGCCCTCAGCAGAGCCGTCGTGGACGCCGTCCTCGACGCCCCGGCGGGCAGGGACGACAAGTCGATGATCGCCTGCAACCCCACACTCCCGCCGGACGCGGTCGTCGTCCTGGCCGCCGATCCCGACCCCGACGTACGGGAGGAGATCGCGCGCCGAGCCGACCTCGGCCCCGCGGAACGCCGTGCCCTCGTGGGCGATCCGCACCCGGACGTGCGCAGGGCCCTCGCCCACCGTGCCGATCTCGGCCCCGCCGAGCGCGACGTGCTCGCGGCGGACCCCGACCCGAAGGTCCGGCTGGCCTTGTCCCTCCATCCCGCGCTGACCGAGGAGGAGCGGGCGCGGATCGACTACGAGGTGCCCATGGACTGCCTCTTCGGGTTCCGTCCCGTGCCCGTGCTGCCCCGGCCCGGCAGCCCCGAGGCCGTCCGCCGCAAGGCACTCTCCGGCCACCCGATGCTGCGCAGGGAGGCCGCCGAGGACCACGAACTGCCCGCGGACCTCGTGGCCCGCCTGGCCGAGGACGCCGATCTCGGCGTGCGGGTGCTGCTGGCCCAGAACCACCCGGACGCCCCGCCGGCACTCCTGCTGCGCAGCTTCCTGGAGTACACCGGACCCGAACGCGAGCACCTGCTCACCCGGCCGAACTTCCCGAGCGCCGGGCTGGCTTCCCTGGCCGGCCACGAGGACCCGCGGGTCCGCGCCCTGGCCGCCCGTGACCCGGACACCGCGCGGGCCGTCGTGGAGCGGCTCACCCGGGATCCGGATCCGGACGTCCGGGCCGCGTCGGCACGTCATCCGAACCTTCCGCGGCCCCGGCTCGCCGAACTGCTCGCCGACGAGGAACTGGCCCATGCCGTCGCCGCGAATCCGGCGCTCGCCCCGGCCACGGCCGACCGGCTGCTGGCGACGCAGGGCCGGAACCCCGGCGAGGGCCCCGGCCCGGCAGCCTGATATCTCTTCCGGACCGTGCCGGGGTCGCCCGGACCGCCGGGCGACGCCACTTGGAGCCTGCCTGATCCGCGAGGAGGGCCTAACTCTCCTCCACCGGCACCTTCTGCGACGCCGGCGGCACGGCCCCGTTCAGCGACGGGGAAGTGCCGCTGCCCGCCTGCCCGTTCTGGTTCATGGACGCGAGCAGCTGGCGGGCGAGGCCCAGGCCCGTGCCGCCCATGGTGAGCGCCTTGGCGAACAACTCGGCCATGCCGTCGGCGCCATTGAGCAGCACCATGTTGTCGACATTGCCGAAGGCGGACGCGCCGGCCCGGACGATCTCCGGCCAGTTCTCGGCCAGTTGCTGGGCGACGACCGCCTCCTGGTTCTCGGCGAGGGCGGCGGCGCGGGCCTTGATGGCCTCCGCCTCCGCGAGACCCTTGGCCTTGGTCGCCTCCGCCTGCGCCAGACCCTTGGCCTGCGCGGCGGCGGCCTCGGCCTCACCGGTGGCCCGGGTCGCCGCGGCCGTGGCCGTACCCCGGGTCTTGGTGGCCTCCGCCTCGGCGCCCGCTGCCGTCTTGACCCGGGTCGCCTCGGCCGCGGCCGCGAGTTCCGTCTCCTTGGCCTTGGCCTCGGCCGCCGAGATCCGTGCGTCGCGCTCGGCCTCGGCCAGCGTCCGCTTCTCGTAGGCCCTGGCGTCGGCCGGCTTGCGGACGTCCGCCTGGAGCTGCTGTTCCCTTCGGTGCGCCTCCAGTTCCGCGACCCGCGTCTCCTGGACCACGACCTCCTGCCGGGCGCCCGCGTCGGCGAGCGGACCGGCCTGCCGGGACTTCGCCGCCGCCTTGTCCCGCTCGGCCTGGTAGCCGGCCTGCAGGATCTCGCTGTCCCGGGTGGCCTCCGCCATCCGTGCGTACGACTGCTGCTCGGCCTCGGTGGCGAGACGATTCGCCTCCGCCTGTGCGATGCGCGCGTCCCGCTGCACGGCAGCGGCGTGCGGCATGGCCAGGTTCTGGATGTACCCGGTCGGGTCCTCGATCTCGTGGATCTGCAGCGAGTCGACGATCAGGCCGAGCTTCTCCATCTCCGCACCGCAGGCCGCCCGGGTCTGCCCGGTCAGCTTCTCCCGGTCGCGGATCATGTCCTCGACCGTCAACCCGCCCACGATGGACCGGAGATGACCGGCGAAGACGATGTGCACCCGCTCCGACATCAGCTTCTGCTGGTCCAGGAAGCGGCGGGCCGCGTTGGCGATCGACACGAAGTCGTCGCCCACCTTGAAGATGACCACGCCGCGGACCTTCAGCGGAATGCCCTGGTGGGTCACGCAGTCCACGTGCAGCTCGGTCTCGTTCAGGTCCAGGGAGAGCTTGCGCACCGCCTGCACGCCCGGCAGCACGAGCGTGCCGCGCCCGGTGACGATGCGGAACCCCATGCCTTCCTCAAGGCCTTCGGTACGGTGGTTGGACCCGGAGATGACGAGCGCCTCGTTCGGCTCGGCTACCCGCCACATCAACTTGAACAGACCGATCAGAACAAGGGCGGCAACGACGGCCACCCCCGCAACGACGCCGATGACCATCGGCATTCGCCCCCTTTGCATGGTGCCCGTTCGGCACCGAACGAAGGGAGTGTGCGCCCTGCGCGACGCCGCGAGAAGACGCTGACGAATCCTTGTTGCAATCCTGACGCATACCCCCCTCAGCTGGGGCGGAGCATGCTCAACTGTCGTAGGCGGCAGTGACGTAGACGGTCCTCGGGGCCAGATACTCCACCACCATCACGACCGTGCCGCGCTCGATGCGGCCCGTGCCGTCGGCGGCGTAGGCGAGGAAGTGCTCCGCACCGCCGCGCACCCGGACGATCACCTCGCCGACCAGGCCCGGCCCGATCGTCCCCGTCACCCGCCCCATGAGTCCGACCATCGACGCATCGCCCATGGTCACAGGGTACGGCGGAACCCGCTCACGCCGCCCTGGAATCCGCGTCCGGCTCCTGGGGCGGCCACAGTTCGTGCCAGCGCAGCTCCGCCTCCAACTGGGCGGCGAGGGAGACCAGCAGGGGTTCGCTGTTCGCCGGGCCCAGCAGCTGAGCGCCCACCGGGAGGCCTTCGCCGACGAAGCCGGCCGGCACGTTCACCCCCGGCCAGCCGAGCACGTTCCACGGCCAGGCGTACGGGCAGGCGGCGATCATGGCACGGTCGGTGGCGATCCCGCCGAGCCGGTGCAGGGCGCCGATCGCCAGCGGGGGAGCGGCCGTTGTGGGGGCGAGGATCACGTCGTACGACTCGAAGAACGCGCCGATCCGCCGGTGCAGGACCGCCTCGGCCCGCCGGGCCGCCCGCAGCGGGGCCCCGCCGAGCAGCCGCCCGAGCCGGGCCGCCTCCCGGGTGCGCGGGTCGAGCAGCGCGGGGTCGGGGGCCTCGCGGACCCGGTCGGCGATGCCGGCGGTGGCGCGCGGCACGAAGGTCAGCCCGATCTGGCCGTAGGGCGGGTCGGCCTCCTCGACCAGGTGACCCGACGCCGCGAGTTTTTCGGCGAGTTCGAGAATCCTGGCCCGGATCTCCGGGCGCAGGCGCGCGGTCACGGCGGTGAACGGCGGCTTCAGCGACAGCGCGATGCGCAGCCGGCCGGGATCGCGGCCGACCGCGTCCGCCACCGTGAGCGCCGGTGGCCGGTGCGGGTCCCGGTCGTGATTGCCGCTCGCCGCGTCCAGCAGCAGGGCCGCGTCGGCGACCGTACGGGCCAGCGTGCCGTTGACCGTGATGCCGTGGAAGGACTCGCCGCGCGGCCAGGTCGAGATGCGCCCGCGCTGCGGCTTGATGCCGATCAGGTGGGTCCAGGAGGCCGGGATCCGCACCGAGCCGGCGCCGTCCGAGCCGAGCGCGGCCGGGACCAGACCGGCGGCCACCGCCGCTGCCGAGCCCCCGGAGGAGCCGCCGGGCGTGTGACCGGTGTGCCACGGATTGCGGGTCTCCCCGAACGCCGGGCCCTCCGTGAACGGCCACTGCCCCAGCTCGCAGGTGTTCGTCTTGCCGACGATCACGGCCCCGGCCGCGCGCAGCCGCCGTACCGCCTCCCCGTCCGCCGCGACCGGCGGGAACTCGCCGGGGCAGCCGAACGCGGTCGGCTCGCCCGCCACGTCCATGTCGTCCTTCACCGCGACCGGCACCCCGAGCAGCGGGCGGCGCGCTCCGGCGGCCAACTCCCGGTCGGCGGCGTCCGCTTCGGCGAGCGCGGCCTCGGCGCGCAGCAGCCGGAAGGCGTTCAGGGTCGGCTGGGTGGCCTCGATGCGGGCCAGGGCCTGTTCGACGAGCGCGCGCGAGGTCACCTCCCCGTCGGCGAGGGCGCGGACGGACTCCGCGAGGCCTGGGGCACGGTCGGGCGTCATGGCGGGGGGACCTCCGGAGGCTCCGGGCACGATGTCTACTGAACGGTAACGTCACATGGCGTGCCGGTGTACCGCTTTCGCACCGGCGGGTCGGGCCGACCGGAGGCACGCCGGTGGTGAACCCGCGGGTCACCGCGGACGCCGGTGTCCGGATACCGACGCGCCGTCAGAAGGTGCCGCGGGCCCGACGTTCGGGTGCCGTAGCAGGCCAGGCGCGGTGAGCAGGGCGACCAGGGCGCACACCCCGGCCCAGCCGAAGCGTCCGTAGGCGCCGGTTCCCAGCCAGGACCCCAGACTGCCGCCCAGGTAGGCGCACGTCATGTAGGCGGTGTTGAGGCGGCTGCGGAAGCCCGAGCCGAGGGCGTAGATCCGGACCTGGTTGGCCACCATGCCGCACTGCATGCCCACGTCCAGCAGAAGCGTGCCGGTCACGAGCGCGACCAGGCCGGACGTGCCGCCGAGCGAGCCCAGCACCAGTACCCCCGCCGACACGGCGACCAGCAGGAAGCAGACCAGGTTCACCACGTCCGGGCCGCGCCGGTCCACCTGGCGTCCCGCATACCGCGTCACGAGCATGGTCGCCGCGTTGACCAGCGCCAGCAGCCCGACCGCGTCCGCGCCCAGGCCGTACACCGGGCCCGTGAGCAGCAGCGCGACCCCGGTCCACGCGGCGGAGAAGCCGGCGAAGACCGTCGCCTGGTAGAGACAGGAGCGGCGCAGGGCCGGTTCCGTGCGCAGCAGGCGCAGGGACTCGGCCGGTGAGGGGAGGCGGCCCTGCCGCGCGGGAGAGGCCACTCGGGGGAGCGTGCGGGCCAGGAGCAGCGCGAGGGCGAGGGTGAGCAGGGCCGCCACGACGTACGGCGCCCGCCAGCCCAGCCGGTCGCCCAGGGCGCCGCCTGCGGTGCGGGAGAGCAGCATGCCCGCGATGGCCCCGCTCAGCAGCGTGCCGCCGACCACGCCCCGCCGCTCCTCGGCGACCAGACCGGCCGCGAGGGGCCCCGCGAGCGGGGCGATCACCGTCGTCGCTCCGACGAGGACGCTCGCCAGGAGCAGCGCCGGCAGCGTGGGCGCCGCGGCCGCGCCGCACAGGCCGAGGCCGGCCAGGGTGAGCAGGGCGACCAGCAGGGGGCGGGGCGGGAGCCGGTCGCCGAGCGGGACGAGCAGGAAGATGCCCGCCGCGTAGCCGAACTGGGTCGCGGTGACCGCGCCGGCCGCGGCGCGGGGGGAGACCCCGAGACCCGCCGCCGCGAGCGGGGCGACCGCCTGCGGGAAGTAGACATTGCCGACCGCCACGCCGCAGGCCAGGGCGAGCAGCGGGATCAGCCGGGCGGGCGCGGGTGCGGGCGCGGTACGCTGCCCGGCATCAGGATGGGACATGTGCCGAAGTCCACGGCACGCACAGGCGGTTGCCAAAGGATGTAGGCGGGGGCTACATGATCAGCTTCCGGCTCGGTGTCGACGACCTCGCCGACACCCGGTTCGCGATCTCCCCGCTGAGCCAGCTCATGGAGAGCCTCCGGGTGCTGCGTGCCCCCGGCCTGTTCCCGCTGCACCGCGCGTGGCGCGCCACCGTGCTCGGCACCCTGGCCCCCGCCGACCTGCGCCTGCTGTCGGCCCTGGTCGGCGCCACCCTGGCCCTGCCGGACTTCCTCACCCCCCGGCCCGGCGTCTACGCCCCCGCCTTCGACGACGAGCTGGCCGCCGTACGTGCCACGCCGGCGGACGTCGTACGACGTGACCTGCGCGCCGTGCACGCGCCCCGCCCTCTCCCGGTCCCCCTCCGGCAGGCCGTGGCCCCCGGTGAGGATCCGGTCCTCGAACTCCTCGACCGGCTCTGCTCGTTGCTGCGCCGCTACTGGCGGTCGGCCCTGCTGCCGTACTGGCCGCGGATACGGCTCGTGCTGGAGGCCGACATCACGCACCGGGCGGCCCGGCTGGCCGGCGGCGGCGCGCGGTCGCTCTTCTCCGGCCTCCATCCGAACCTCGGCTGGCACGAGGGCGTGCTCAGCATCGACAGGATGATCGGCCGGCACGAGGTGGAGGGCGCCGGGCGGGGACTGCGGCTGGTGCCCTCCGTGTTCGCGCACAAACCGGCGCCCCCGATCAGCGCCGAGGAGCCGCCGATGCTCGTCTATCCGGGCCGCGGCACGGCGACCCTGTGGGAACCGGAACCCGCCCCTGACGCCTCCGCGCTCACCGCCCTCCTCGGTGCGCCCAGGACCACCCTGCTGCGCCTGCTCGCCGACCCCCTGCCCACCGTCGAACTCGCCCGCCGTCTCGGTGTGACCCCGAGCGCCGTCTCCCAGCACCTGCGGGTGCTGCACGCCACCGGGTTGGTGACCCGGGTCCGGGACGGACGGCACGTGCTCTACCGGCGCAGCCCGCTGGGCGAGCAACTCGGGTCCGTCTGACGTCGAGTCGCCTTCGGGTTGACGTCGGGTCGCCTCCGGGCCGCCTTCGGGTTGACTTCGAGCGCGCTCCAGGACCTAGCGTCGTTCGTGAGGTGAGCGACGGTGACGGTGACCGTCCGGACGGAACGGAGACGGACATGCGCGTGGGCGTGCACATCAACCGGTTCGGGGAGTCCGCGGGCGGTCCCGCGCTCGGCGCCGAACTCGCCGCGACGGGTGCCGCGGCCGAGGCCGCCGGGGTCGGCTGGCTGTCGGTGATGGACCACTACTTCCAGATGGAGTTCAACGGCGGCGCCGAGGAACCCATGCTGGAGGCCTACACGACCCTCGGCTATCTCGCCGGCCACACCTCCACCGTACGGCTCGGCGCCCTGGTGACCGGGGTGACGTACCGCCGCCCGGGACTGCTCGCCAAGATCGCCACGACGCTCGACGTGCTGTCCGGCGGCCGGGCCACGCTCGGCATCGGGGCCGCCTGGTACGAACGCGAGCACCACGGGCTCGGCGTGCCCTACCCGCCGGTCGCGGAGCGCTTCGAGCGTCTGGAGGAGACGCTGCGGATCTGCCTGCAGATGTGGGACCCGGAGCACAACGGCCCCTTCGAGGGGCGGCACTACCGGCTCGCCGAGACGCTGTGCGTGCCGGCGCCGGTGAGCCGTCCGCATCCGGAGATCATGATCGGTGGCGGCGGAGAGAAGAAGACGCTGCGCCTGGTGGCCCAGTACGCCGACGCCTGCAACCTCATCCCCGCCTCGCCCGAAGAGCTGCGGCACAAGCTCGACGTGCTGCGCGGCCACTGCGAGGCGCTGGGGCGCGACTACGACGCGATCCGCAAGACCTTCGTATACACCGGGGAGCACGCCACCGCGGGCGACCTCGACGCGTTCCTGCGGGACATGGAGGGCTACACCGAGTTCGGCATCGACACGGTCGTCCTCGCCCCGCGGCTCGGCGCGGCCTCCGGGTGGATCGAGCGGTTCGCGGCCCCGGCGGTGGAGCGGCTGGCCGGGCTCGCCTGACCCGGACTCGACCGAGCAGGGCTCGACGGATCCGGGCTGGACGGATCCGGGCTCGACCGACCCAGGCTGGACGGATCCGGGCTCGACGGATTCGGGCTCGCCTGACCCGGCTGGACGGATCCGGGCTCGACCGGCCCCTTTCGCGCCGACGCGGCCCGGGTCCGCGGCAGCGCGAAAGGGGCCGGAGCGGACTCCGGCCCCTTCCTGGTGCGTACGGCTCAGGCGGCCGCGGTCACGCCCACGGTCCGGTGCCTGCGGCTCAGGCGGCCGCGGTCACGCCCACGTTGCCGTGCAGACGGGCGACGACCTCGGTCAGCTGCGCGGCGACCTCGGCGTCGTCGACCGGGTGGGTCTCGGCGAAGCGGGTCACGGAGCCGGGGATGGAGAGCTTGATGTCCTCGATCACCTTGCCGCCGGCGATGCCCACGGCCTTGCGGGTGTCGTCCTGCGCCCACACGCCGCCGTACTGGCCGAAGGCGGTGCCGATGACGGCGACGGGCTTGCCGCCGAAGGCGCCGGCGCCGTACGGGCGGGACAGCCAGTCGATGGCGTTCTTCAGGACGGCCGGGATGGTGCCGTTGTACTCGGGGGAGAAGAACAGGAAGGCGTCGGCGCCCTGGGCGGCCTCGCGCAGCTTGGCGGCCGCGGCCGGGACGCTGCCCTCGACGTCGATGTCCTCGTTGTAGAACGGGACCTCCGCCAGGCCCTCGAAGAGCACGACCTCGGCGCCCTCGGGCGCGAGCTTCACGGCCGCCTCGGCGAGCTGGCGGTTGTGCGAACCGGCGCGAAGGCTGCCGACGAGCGCGAGGATACGAACAGACATGGCGTACTCCAAGAGGGCTGAAACATCGCTGGCACGATCCGGACCAAGGTCCGTTTAACTTTGTATCAGGGTAAGCGGACCGCGGTCCAGTTTTCTTCCCGGTGCTTTACGCTGTCTTCATGTCCAGCGCGCTGCCGCCCTTCCCGAAGCCCGAGGACCCTCTCGACGCGCCTCAGATGCTGGAGGTCGCTCCGGCCCCCGACGATCCGTGCCTGCGGGCCGACGCGGCCCGCAACCGGGCCCGGCTGCTGGAGGCCGCCGCCCGGCTGATCGCCGAGCACGGAGTGGCAGCCGTCACCATGGAGGCCGTGGCCGCGGCGGCCCAGGTGGGCAAGGGGACGGTGTTCCGCCGCTTCGGCGACCGCACCGGGCTGCTGGCGGCGCTGCTCGACCACTCGGACCGGCAGCTGCAGGCCGACTTCCTCGGCGGGCCCCCGCCGCTGGGGCCCGGGGCGCCGCCCGTGGAGCGGCTGCGGGCGTTCGGCGTGGCCGTGCTGTACCGCTCGGCCGAGCGGCTGGACCTGCTGATGGCCGCCCAGCCCGAGCCGGGCCGCCGGTTCTCCCATCCGGCGGTCCTCGCGCTGCGCACGCACGTCACGATGCTGCTGCGGCAGATCCTGCCGGACGCGGACTGCGACCTCCTGTCGCGGACGCTGATGTCGTCTCTCGACCCCGCGCTGATCCATCATCTGACCCGGCAGTGCGGGATGCCCATGGAGCGGCTGGAGGCCGGCTGGATCGATCTGGTCGCCCGCGTGACGTGCACGGAGCGGCCCGGCTGAGCCCGCTTCAGCCCTGCCCGGCGGTGAACATCTCGACCAGTCCCTGCGGCGCGTCGGCGCGGAACAGCAGCGCGGCGTTGTGCACGGTCCCCGCCGCCGACGCCGCGCTGCGCGGGAACAGCTTCTCCTCGTGGGCGGCCAGTGCGCCCTCGGTGTCCCCGGGGTGCGCGGCGAGCGCGAGGCCCAGTTCGGCTCCGTCGAGCAGGGCGAGGTTGGCGCCCTCGCCCGCGAACGGCGACATCAGATGCGCGGCGTCGCCGAGCAGGGTGACCCCGGGGACCCGGTCCCAGCGGTGCCCGACCGGCAGGGCATGGATCCGCCGTGGCACCAGAGCGCCGTCCGCGTCCCTGACCAGCGCCCTCAGGCTCTCGTCCCAGTCGTCGAACTCCTTCAGCACGGCCGCCTTGGCCGCCTCGGTGTCGGCGAAGTCGATGCCGTCCAGCCAGTCCTCCGGCGCCTCGACGGCGGCGTAGACGTGCAGGCTGCCGTCGCTCTCGCGGTGCCCGAGGAGGCCCCGGCCCGCACCCAGCGCGAACAGCATCCCGCCCCCGACCACCTGGGCGCTCGCCGGGTGGCGCCGCTGTCTGTCGGTGTCTGTCGGTGTCTGTCGGTGTCTGTCGATGTCGGACGGTCAGATGTGCGCGGTGTTCGCTCGCGCACGCGTCCCGGGCGTGCGCGTCGGTCCTCGCGCTGGTCGCGGCCCGGGACGCACCGGGGTCGCGCCCGGGCCGTGACCGCCCGTGGCCACGCTCTCCGCGTTGCTCGTGCCCAGGGCCGTTGCCCGTCCGTCGTCGCGCCCGGCCCGCGCCCAGCCCGGCCCGTGCCCCGCCCGTCCGCGCGCGCCCCCGTATCCGTGCGCACCCCTGTGTCCGTTGTGTCCGTGCGCACCCCCGTGTCCTCACATGTTCCGGTGCCGACGCGCACGGGTGTGGTGGTTCAGGGATGAAAGACGTTCCCCCGCCCGCTCCCGGCTCCGGCCTCTCTGCCAAGATGCGGTCTGTCATGGTGCAGATACCGAACACGCCCCAGCCCGCCGCGTCCGCGGCGCGCTCCGTGCCCACGAGCGCCGATGTGGCCCGGCTGGCCGGCGTCTCGCGTGCGACCGTCTCCTACGTCCTCAACAACACCAGCGCCGTACGGATCAGCGAGCCGACCCGCCGCCGGGTCCGCGAGGCCGCGAGGGAACTGGGGTACGTGCCCCACGCGGCCGCCCGCAGCCTGCGCGCCGGACACAGCCGGATGGTCCTGATGCCCGCCCCGGCGGTCCCGGTGGGCCCCCTCTACAGCCGTTTCCTCGACGAACTCCAGTCGGCCCTCGGCCGTCTCGACTACACGGTCGTGCAGTACGGCGCGGTCGGCCTCGAGGGTGACGAAGCCGCCCGGGCCTGGGCCGAGCTGCGTCCCGTCGCCGTCCTGGTGCCCGGTGCGGGACTCGGCCCGCAGGGCGTCGCGGTCCTCAAGCGGGCCGGTGCCCGGGCGGTGGTGACCCTCGGTCCCGAGCGCGTCGACGGTGCGCACGCCCTGCTCACGGACCACGGCGCCGTCGGCCACTGCGCCGGCACGCATCTGCGGGAGCGCGGCCGGCGCCGTATCGGTGTGGTCGTCCCCGAGGAGCCGGGCCTGGAAGTGTTCTCCCGGCCCCGGCTCGCGGGTATGCGCCAGGCCCTCGCCGGCACGGAGGCGACCGTGGCCGAGCTGCCGCTCGCCTACACGGAGCAGGACGCTGCCCAACTCGCCGCCCGCTGGCCCGAGTTGGGTCTCGACGCGGTGTTCGCCTACAACGACGAGTACGCGATGCTGCTGATGCGCGCTCTGCAGGACGAGGGCGTGCGCATCCCCGAGGACGTGGCCGTCGTCGGCGCCGACGACCTGATGCTCGGGCGACTGCTGCGCCCCCGGCTCAGTACCGTCCACATCGAGCTGCCCTCCGGCCGCGACCTCGCGGAACTGGTCGACCGAGCGGTACGCGACCCCGGCGGCGAGCCCGAGGTGCGCAAGGTGCTGGGCGCGTCGCTCGTCCGGCGCGACTCCAGCTGACCCGGCTTCCGGCGGTGACCGGCTCGAGGTCTGCCCGGCGGATCCGGCCCGATCCGCCGGGCAGGCCCTAGGGTTCCGGTAGGGCCCGGCCGTGATGCAGTTTTTCGCTCAACGAAATGGACGCATCCCCGGACGGGGTCCGCGCTCTGAGCCGTACCGCCCGGCGACCGATCGGAGAGCCGACATGACGCTGCTCGACCCGGAGTCCTGGCAGCCCCGCACCCCGGCGGGCCCCGAGTACACCGTCACCGAGCCCGCCACCGGCGAGGCCCTCGGCGCGCTCACTCTCGCCGCCCCCGAGGACGTCACCGCGGCGGCGCGCGCCGCCCGTGCCGCCCAGCGGGCCTGGGCCCGCGCACCGCACCTCGTACGGGCCCGCGTGCTGCGCAGGGCGGGGGACCTGTTCACCGAGCACGCCGACGAACTGCGCACCTGGCTGGTCCGCGAGTCCGGGTCCGTGCCCGGCAAGGCGGACTTCGAACTGCACGTAGCCGCCCAGGAGTGCTACGAGGCCGCCGCCCTCGCCTCCCGGCCCGCCGGACAGGTGCTGCCCACCGAGGCGCCCCGGCTGTCGTACACCCGCCGGATCCCGGTCGGCGTGGTCGCAGTGATCGCGCCGTTCAACGCGCCGCTGATCCTCTCCGTCCGCTCGGTCGCGCCGGCCCTCGCACTCGGCAACGCGGTGCTCCTGAAACCCGATCCGCGCACCGCGGTCTGCGGCGGACTGGCGCTCGCAGCCGTCCTGGCCGAGGCGGGCCTGCCCGAGGAGCTGCTGCAGGTGCTGCCCGGCGGCGCAGAGGTCGGGCAGGCGCTGGTCGAGGACCCGCTGGTCCCCGTCGTCTCCTTCACCGGATCCACCGCGGCCGGCCGCGCCGTGGGCGAGACCGCCGGCCGCCACCTCAAGCGCGCCCACCTCGAACTCGGCGGAAACTCGGCCCTGATCGTGCTGGAGGACGCCGATCTGGACGCGGTGATCCCCACGGCGGCCTGGGGATCCTTCTTCCACCAGGGCCAGATCTGCATGACGACCGGCCGTCACCTGGTCCACGCCTCCCTGTACGGGGAGTACGTCGAACGGCTCGCCGCCAAGGCCGACTCGCTCACCGTCGGCGACCCGCACCGCGGCCAGGTGCACCTGGGCCCGGTCATCGACGCCCGCCAACGCGGCAAGATCCACGACCTGGTGGGGACGAGCACCGCCCGTGGCGCGCAACTCGCCGCGGGCGGCACCTACGAGGACCTCTTCTACCGGCCGACCGTGCTGGCCGGGGCCGACGACCGCACCCCGGCCTACACCGAGGAGGTCTTCGGGCCGGTCGCCCCGGTCCGTTCCTTCACCACCGCCGACGAGGCGGCCGCCCTGGCGGCGGACAGCGCCTACGGCCTGGCCCTCGGCATCGTCACCCGGGACACCGCACGCGGCCTCGACCTCGCCGAGCGGATCCCGACCGGCATCGTCCACATCAACGACCAGACGGTGAACGACGAGGCGGTGGCTCCCTTCGGCGGCGTCGCCGGGTCCGGCACCGGCGCCCGCTTCGGCGGCGAGGCCAACCTGGAGGCCTTCACCGAGCTGCGCTGGACGACCGTACGCGGCGACGTGGCGCCGTATCCGTTCTAGCCGCCGTCCCCTGGTTCTGGCCGCCGTCCCCCGGTTCTGGCCGCCCCCGGAGACGATCGGCGGCCGCAGCGTCGACCGGCTACTCGCCCTGCGGTGCCTGGGCGGCGATGCTCTTGCGGACCTCGTCCATGTCCAGCTTCCGGGCCTGTCCGATGACGTCCGTGAGAGCGGTCTCCGGAAGGGCACCCGGCTGGGCGAAGATCGCGACCTGGTCGCGGACGATCATCAGCGTCGGGATCGACTGGATGTTGAAGGCCTGGGCCAGTTCCGGCTGGGCCTCGGTGTCCACCTTGCCGAACACCAGATCGGGGTTGTCCGCGGCGGCCTTCTCGTAGACCGGCGCGAACTGGCGGCACGGCCCGCACCAGGACGCCCAGAAGTCGATGAGAACGAACTCGTTCTCGGTCACCGTCCGGTCGAAGTTCTCCTTGGTCAGCTCCACAGTGCTGCTCATGGCCTGATTCCCTCTTCCTGGTGTGGGCGTTGTGCCGTCGGCGGAAACACGGCGCTCCGGCCGCCTATTCCGTGTCCGCTCCGTTCGTGAACGGTCATATCCGGCGCGCGTACCCGTGTGGCCTCCACGTCAACCACCGACCAGACTGACCCCATGACGGAAACGGAATCCATCGCGTACGACGTCGTGGTGCTCGGGGCCGGGCCCGTGGGGGAGAACGTCGCCGACCGCACCCGTGCGGCCGGCCTCACCACCGCGGTCGTGGAGAACGAGCTGGTCGGCGGCGAGTGCTCCTACTGGGCCTGCATGCCCAGCAAGGCGCTGCTCAGGCCGGTCATCGCCCAGGCGGACGCCCGCCGCCTGCCCGGTCTGAGCCAGGACGTGCAAGGCCCCCTCGACACCCCCGCAGTTCTGGCCCGCCGGGACTACTTCACCTCGAACTGGCAGGACGACGGCCAGGTACGGTGGCTCGACGGCATCGGCGCCGACCTGTACCGCGGCCACGGCCGCCTGGCCGGCCCCCGGACGGTCACCGTGACAGCCCCCGACGGCACCGTGACGACGCTCACCGCCCGGCACGCCGTGGCCGTGAGCACCGGCACCCGCGCCCAGCTGCCCGACCTGCCCGGCCTTGCCGAGGTCAAGCCCTGGACCAGCCGGGAGGCCACCAGCGGCAAGGCGGCTCCCGGCCGGCTGATCGTCGTGGGCGGTGGCGTCGTCGCCACCGAGATGGCCACCGCCTGGCAGGCGCTCGGCTCACGGGTGACCCTGCTGGTCCGGGGCAAGGGCCTGCTCAACCGCATGGAGCCGTTCGCCGGTGAACTGGTGGCCGAGGCGCTCGCCGAGGCGGGAGTCGACGTGCGCACCGGCACCACCGTCGAGTCCGTCACCCGCGAGAACGGCACCGTCGTCGTGGTCACCGCCTCGGGCGACCGCCTGGAGGCCGACGAGATCCTCTACGCCACCGGCCGCGTTCCGCACACCGACGACATCGGCCTCGACACCGTCGGACTGGAACCGGGCTCCTGGCTGGAGGTCGACGACAGTCTGCGGGTCGACGGCACCGACTGGCTGTACGCGGTCGGCGACGTCAACCGTCGCGCCCTCCTCACCCACCAGGGCAAGTACCAGGCCCGCATCGCGGGCGCCGCCATCGCCGCCCGCGCCGCGGGCAGCCCCCTCCTGGACGAGGCCTGGGGCGCTCACGCGGCCACGGCCGACCACTACGCCGTACCGCAGGTCGTCTTCACCGACCCGGAGGCCGCCGCGGTCGGTCTCTCCCTCGCCGAGGCGGAACAGGCCGGACACCGTGTGCGTGCCGTCGACGTCGAGTTCTCCTCGGTCGCCGGGGCCGGCCTGTACGGCGACGGCTACAAGGGCCGCGCGCGCATGGTGGTCGACCTGGAGGAGGAGATCCTGCGCGGCGTCACCTTCGTCGGCCCCGGCGTCGGCGAACTGATCCACTCCGCTACCGTCGCGGTCGCGGGCCGTGTCCCGGTGGACCGCCTGTGGCACGCGGTCCCGTCGTATCCCACGCTGAGCGAGGTGTGGCTGCGGCTGCTGGAGGCGTACCGGGACAACTGAGCGACCGGCTCAGGGCAGTTCAAAGCCCAGCGCCTCCGCCGCCGCCCGAGGGGTCGGCTGCCCCCAGCGGGCGGCCGCCGCCTCGTTCGTGGACAGGGAGCGCAGCTCGGCACGGTCGAGGTAGAGCACGCCGTCGAGGTGGTCCGTCTCGTGCTGGACGATGCGGGCCGGCCAGCCCATGAACACCTCGTCCAGGGCCCGGCCCTGTTCGTCCTCGCCGCGCAGCCGCACCTCGGCGTGCCGGGCCACCACTGCCTGCCAGCCCGGCACGCTCAGGCAGCCCTCGAAGAACGCGGCCCGGACGGTGCCCACGGGCTCGTACGACGGGTTCACCAGGACCCGGAAGGGCTGTGGCACCCGGCCCCGGGCCAGGGCCACCTCCTCCGGGACGGGTGCCGGGTCCTCGATGACCGCGATCCGCAGCGGCACGCCGACCTGCGGTGCGGCCAGGCCCACGCCCGGGGCCGCGCGCATGGTGCTGCGCAGGGCCTCCACGAAGCGGGCCAGCAGCGCGGGCGAGAGCTGACCGTCGTACGGTTCGGTGCCCCGGCGCAGGACCGGGAGGCCGGCCGCGGCGATGGGCAAGGGGCCGCCGGCGGCGAGCAGTTCCTCGACCTGCTCGGCGAGCGGCGCGGTGTCTCGGGGAGGTGCCATCGCGTCAGCATGCCATGCCCGCCTGCCGCTCCCTGTGGCACAGGTCACCAACACTCCGGAGAACTCGGGCCCTTCACGCCCCGGCCCCACCCCGTCCGTCTCCGCATGCGTCTCCGCGTTCGCGCCCGGCGGCGGGTACGCGGACCACGGCACGGCGGTCGCCACACGCGGGCACGCCCGGCCCGCAGGCACGCCGGGCACGCGGGCATGGCCTCGACCAGGTGCTCGCGGCCGCACGGGCGAAGGCGCCCGGCGATCCCCTGGACATCGTCACCGGCGAGATCGCGTGCCGGTACGGGCACCGCGGTCACGGGAGCGTCGCGTGCCGGTGCGGGCGCCGCGACCAAGGGAGCACGGCCGGATGTGAAGTAGCGTGGTCGGACAGGCCGGTGCCGAGCGGCGGGCGAGCCGCAGGGGCGCGACTCCGGTGACCCCGAGGCGGGCCCCGCCTGAAAACCGGAGGCGAACGAGCGCAAAAAGGGGAGACATGGTGCGGGACGGCGGCCGGGCCCGGCGGCGCGGCCAGGGCGAACTGGAGGGCCAGGTCCTCGGCGCGCTGCGCGAGGCGGACGCGCCGGTCACCGCGGCCTGGGTGCAGGAGCGCCTCGGCGGCGACCTCGCCTACACCACCGTCGTCACCATCCTCACCCGGCTGCTCGCCAAAGACGTCGTCGCCCGCGAGCGGCAGGGCCGCTCCTTCCTGTGGACACCCACCGCCGACGTGGCCCGGCTCGCCGCCCTGCGCATGCGCCGCCTGCTGGACGGCGAACGGGACCGCGAGGCCGTCCTGGCCAGTTTCGTCACCGCCCTGCCGCCCGGCGACGAACAGGTGCTGCGGGCCCTGCTCGACGCCGCCGAGCCAGGCCCGGTGAACAACGGGAGGACAGCGCACACCGACGACGGCCGTACGGAAGACTGACCGGCCATGGGGGTCTTCGTCTTCCTGCCGCTGGTGCTGCCGCTGTCCGCCTGGCCGGTCGCCCGGCTCGCCGAGGGGCATCTGCACCCGCGCTCCGCCACCCGGCTGCTCACCGCGGTCGCCGTGATCATGTCCGTGTGCAGCACGCTCTGTCTGGCCCTGCTGATGGTCGTGGGCACCGCCCAGCTGCCCGGCAACCCCCTCCCGGACGCCTGGTCCGACCCCGAGGTGCGGGCCGCCGTTCCCTACGACGAGGTCGCGGGCCGCGCCGCCATCCCCGCCCTCAGCCTGGTCGCCGCCGCCTGCGCCCGCACCGTGTGGCGCCATCTCCGGGTCGCCCGCCAGGCCCGGCGGGCGCTGGCCGCACTGCCCGGCCGGGCAGTGGCCGTACTGCCCGACAGCACGCCGTACGCCTACGCCCTGCCCGGCGGCCGGGGCCGGATCGTCGTCACCACCGCCCTGCTGGCCGGGCTGACCTCCGCCGAACGCCGTGCCCTGTTCGCCCACGAGCGCGCCCATCTGGCGGCCCGCCACCACCGTCATCTGCTCGCCGCTCATCTGGCCGCCTGTGCCAACCCCTTCCTGCGCCCCCTGCGCACGGCCGTCCTGTGTACGGTCGAGCGCTGGGCGGACGAGGAGGCGGCCGGCGCGGTCGGGGACCGGCGGACCGTGGCCCGCGCGATCGGCAAGGCGGCGCTGCTGTCCCGGGCCACCCCCGCGCCCACCCTCGCCGCGCTGGCCTCGACCGGTCCCGTCCCGCGCCGGGTGGCCGCCCTGCTGGCCCCGGCACCCGCGGCCCGCACCTGGCCGTCGGCCTTCACCTCGGCCGGCCTCGCCGTCTGGGGCGCGGCCGTCGGCGCCGTGGTCTCCGCCATGTCGTCCGCGAACTCGGCCGTCACCCTGTTCGTGGTCCTGCACGCGGCGACCTCGCTGTGACCCCCGGAGGGCACCGATGATGTTCGCTGTCCGGCCCCTGCCCACGTCCACCCGACCGGACCGCCCGGCTGGTCGAGGAGTACGACGGCGTGTGCGGCGGCTGCCGGCGCGCGGCCCTGCTCGTCGCCCCGAGGCGTGCGAAGGGCCCGGCTCCTGTGAGGAGCCGGGCCCTTCGCACGACGCTTCAGTCCTCCGGGAAGTCACCCGCGAGCGCCGAGGCGATCCGCAGATGGGGCTCCGCCTCCTCCTGCCGGGCCTGCCGCTGGAGCGTACGGCCCAGCATCAGCCGGGCGTAGTGTTCCACCGGGTCGCGCTCCACGATGATCCGCAACTGCTCCTCCGCGCGGCCCAGTTGGGCCGAGTGGTAGTAGGCGCGCGCCAACAGCAGTCGGGGTCCGGTCTGCTCCGGCACCTCCTCGACCAGCCCGGCCAGCACCCGGGCCGCGCCCGCGTAGTCCCTGGCGTCCAAGAACAGCTGCGCGCGCTCCCAGCGCTCGGCGGGGGTTCCGTGTCCGTAGTACGTGGTCTCCGCTTGCGTCTCCACTCGTGACCTCCTTCGAGGGCCACAACGGACCCAGTTGGTTCAATATTCCACTACTGGGCCGGCGGTCCCGCGACCGTCGCCGGGCCCACCGGCGCGTCGAGCAGCGCCGTCAGATTTTGGGTCAGCTGCCGGGTCCGTGCGCTGTCGAGCCCGCCGAGCGGCTCCAGCAGCTGGGTGAGCAGGCCCTGGACGACGCCGATCGCCCGCCGGGTGGTCTCAAGGCCCTGCTCGGTGAGCGCGAGCTGTACGGCGCGTGCCCGCCGGGAGCCGCGGGAAGCCGCAGGGGGTGCTGGGGCAGTCGCGCCGCCCTCCGCCCCTCCGTCGCGGCAAGCGCCGGGCCTGGAGCGGCCGTCTGTTCAGGGTTCCCTCGGGCCGTCGGGCAAGGGAGCCGGATCGACCCGACCGGCCCAGAAGTCGCACTGGTGGTCGGTGGCGAAGGTGGTCGAGGTGTGGGTGTCCCCCGGGGTGAGGGTCAGGGTCGTGTACTGGGCGCCGGATCGTGGCCATCGCGTCCCGCCGGGGACGTCGGGATCGCCGATGCGCGCGAACGCGGCCCAGCGGCGCTTCATCTCGTCCGCGAGGGCCGTCTGTCCGGCGGTGAGCGGCCGGTCGGCCATGGTGAAGTCGTGCAGATAGGCGAGTTCGGCGCTGTGCGCGTTGGCCATGTCCAGGCCGGGGACCTGGGCTCCGTACAGGGTGGGGGAGTTCGGGTCGTCGAACTCGTAGACGTAGGTGGGAACCTGCGAGGCGAACGTGCGGGCGGTGCTGAGCGTGTGGCAGGCGAAGGTGGAGTCGGTGAGGACCGCCGACAGCGCGTCGTACGGACTGGGGTGGGCGGCAGCCGGGTAGCGGGCCAGGACCTGCGGTGCCGCCTGGCCGTAGGCGGCGTTGATCTGGTCGGTGTACTCCTGCGCCGTGAGATGCGGTTGGGTGAGGGCGACGAAGAACCGGCTTTCGGCCCGGTTGCTGCCCATGAGGATCGGCACCTTGTGCCATGCGCCGGAGGCGATGGCCTCGGACGGCTGGACGGGCAGCAGGCCGTCACCGAAGGCGGGCCCCGAGGTGGCTCGCGTCCGGGCGGCGGCGATGAGAGCGGCGGCCGGTGCGGTCCGGAGGCAGGCGGCGCGTGTGCCGGGGTCGGGGCAGCCCGCCGCGGCCGAGAAGGCCCTCGCCTCGTCGGCGGCCTGTTCCGGGCCGGGAGCCTGGAGCAGGTCGCACGGTCCGCTCTGCAGAATGGCGCGGGCGAACAGTCCCGAGGTCCGCGGCGAAGTGAGCATGGCGCACAGGGAGCCGCTGCCGGCGGACTGGCCCCAGAGGGTGATGTCGGCAGGATCGCCGCCGAACGCGGCGATGTTGGCACGCGTCCAGTTCAGGGCCGCGATCTGGTCCATCAGCCCGTACGACCCGGAGTGCAGTGTGTTGGCGCGGGTGAGTTCCGGAGCGGCCAGGTACCCCAGCTGTCCGAGCCGGTAGTTGATGCTCACGACGATGCTGCCGGTGAGACCGGCCATGGTCCGACCGCCGAACTGGGTGCCCGTGCCCTGGCTGTAGCCGCCTCCGTGGATCCAGAACAGGACGGGCAGACGGTCGCCGGGGTGGGCGTGGCGTGGCCGGTACACGTCCAGATAGAGGCAGTCCTCGCTGACGTCGTCCGGGTCCCGGAGCCCGAAGGGGGAGAACTGCAGGCAGGCGGGGGCCTGTCGGGTGGCGTCCCGTGTCCCGCTCCATGGTGCGGGCCGTCGAGGGGGACGGAACCGGAGGCCGCCGACCGGAGCGGCGGCGTACGGAACGCCGAGGAATTCCTCGGCGTCGCCGTCGACCTGACCGGCGAGCCCGCCCTGAGCGGTGGTGACGAGGGGACGGGAGGCGGAGGGCGTTCGGACCTGGTCGGCGTGTGCCGGCTGTGCGAAGAGCGCTGCCATGCTGAGGGCCAGAGCCAGAACCGTTGAGGCGAGGGGCGAGCGGGACCTCTTCACTTCTCCTCCATGACGTGGCGTACGACTGACAGTGGATGAGCGGGTGTTCACGCGGGCCACTCCTCCCCGGCGGTGCGGACCTGCCGGGGAGGAGGGCGGCTGTGCCGTGCCTGCCTATGGGCGCAGGCCGGCGAGGACCTTCGCGGTGCTGCCGAAGCCGGCGGCTCCGGTGTTCCAGTCGGGGGAGATGGGAGTGATCGACACCTTGTCGGCGCTGATCGCCGCCACGTCGCTGCCCCGCCCGGCCGGTGCGGAGACCACGTTGACGTTCACCTTCCAGGTCCCGTCACCGGAGTCGGTGTAGTCGGCCTTGAGGACGGGCTGCGGATCCTGGGTCGTGACGGCGGCGCCCCGGGCGGTCCCCTTGCCGTCGGGGCCGATCACCGGGTGGTCGATGTTCAGGCCCACGCCCTCGGGCAGCAGCCGCCCGCTCCCGGCGTGGGTCCGCAGGCGTTCGATGAGCTTCACGGCGAAGTCGTCGGTGGGGCGCATGGCGTTGAGGACGGGCTCCGGGTCCGGAGCCGACAGACCGCCGGTGCTCACCGCGATGGCGGGCACACCCTGCTCCAGGGCGGCCACCGCGCCGCCGACCGTTCCGGAGTGGGTGGCGAGGGCGGCCACGTTGGGCCCGAAGTTCGTGCCGGAGACCACCAGGTCCGGCGCGTGGCCGGCGAACACCTCCGACAGGCCGAAGGACACCGAGTCACCGGGTGTGCCGTTCACGGCCCACACCCGCGGCTCGGGGTGCTCGACCGTGACCGTGGTACTGCTCATCATCTTCGTTCCGGCGCCGCTCTGGTCGGTCAGCGGCGCGACGATGGTGACGTCGTAGCCCGCGGCGGTGAGCCGCCGGCAGAGCATGCGGATGCCGGGGGCGTCGTAGCCGTCGTCGTTGGTCAGCAGAATGCGGAGCGGGCCGTCCGCAGCGGTGTCCGGCGCGGCGCTCGCCGGCACCGTTCCGGCGAGGGCCGGCGTGCACAGCAGCAGAGCGGCCAGGGGGAGAACGCGCGTGTGTCTCACGGAGTGCTCCTTCGGTGAGCGGGGAGTAGGCAGGCCGGGCCGGCGGACTCGTGTGACGCCTCCGCGGCCTTCGGCCGGACGGGTTCAGCGGCGGTCACGGTGTCCTCCGGGTGGTGCGGGCGTGTGGGCGGGCGCGTGGTCCGCGCGACGGACAGGCGGGCAGGGCATGTCGACTCCTTGAGCGCGGAGCTGAGAACGGGACCGTGACGGTGAAGCGGCGAATGCCGGAAGACGTGTGTGTGCAGCGACCCACGCGCAGCGATGCGGTTGCACACGATGTGGTTACACGTGTTGCATGCGGTCGTGCGTCTTGTGTAGCACCCGTGGCGTGTTTTGAGTAGCGGCCTGGCGAGATTCGAGGGCGGCCGTGATGGCCGGAGCGGCCTCATTCATCACACGTGTAGCCACCTCTGGCCGCTTGCGGATCGCTCTCGTGCGCGCGGGGTCACGTGCCGCGTCCGCACGGGGTTGCGTGCCGTGTCCGGGCAAGGTCGCGTGCCGCGTCCGACCGTCCGTGCGGCCGGTCCCGCCGTGGGGCCCACGTCGGCGAGACGTCGTATCGCGACTAATTGACGACCGTCGCATTGGCGGAATAACCTCATCGTCCGGCTCGGGCCTGCCCCGCCGTGCCCGCGCTCGCCGGGCATGCGGCCCCTCGACCGCGGTGGTGTTGTCGATGCGCCGGTGGATCGTTGTCCAAGGAGGACGTACATGGCTGACAGAGAAGGTCAGGCTCCCCCCGTCGTGCGGTTGCCGGCCGGCCGGTTGCGGGGAGACGCCGAGGGCGGCGTCGCGGTGTTCAAGGGCGTGCCGTACGCCGCACCCCCGGTGGGGGGCCTGCGATGGCGCGTCGCGCAGCCGCATCCCGGCTGGAGCGGCACGCGGAACGCGACCGCGTACGGCCCGAGCTCACCGCAGATGTTCGTCGAGGGCGGTGACCCCGTGCTCGGCGGTCATGGATTCCCGCCGTTCGACGACGACTGTCTGACCCTGAACGTGTGGACACCGGCGCTCGATGGCGCCCGGCGCCCGGTGCTGCTCTGGATCCACGGGGGCGGATTCGTCTCCGGATCCGGATCCCTGCCCATCTACTCGGGCGAGACCTTCGCGCGGGACGGCGACCTCGTGGTCGTCACCCTCAACTACCGTGTCGGCCCACTGGGTTACCTGTCCTTCGACGAGGAGGACGACGAGGAGACCCGGCCCGCGAACTTCTGGCTCACCGACCAGCTGGCCGCACTGCGCTGGGTCCGTGACAACATCGTCCACTTCGGCGGGGACCCCGACGTCATCACCGTCGCCGGCCAGTCGGGCGGTGCCGTGTCGACGGCCGCCCTGGCCGGACACCCCGAAGCCCGGCAGTTGTTCAGGCGGGTCATCCTCCAGAGCCCGCCCTTCGGGCTGCACGTCCCCACCCGTGACGAGTACCGGCAACGGACCCTCGCCTACCTGGAGTTCGCCGGTGTGAAGGGCGTCGAGGAGCTCCGCCGCGTGCCCTGGCCGCGGCTCGTCGAGGCTGCCGGAGGGCTCTTCGCGCACACCATGCGCTGGGGATACTGGCCCACCCCCTTCCTCCCCGTACGGGACGACGTCACTCTCTCCTGCCATCCGGCGGAGACCCTCCTGCGGGGCGCGGCGGCCGACATCGACGTTCTCCTCGGCTGGACCCGGGAAGAGGCCAACTTCGGCTTCGCCCTGGACCCGGGGTACGCGGGGTCCACCCGTGGCCAGGTGATCGACCGCATCGCCGAGAGCTTCGGAAGCGGCGCGGCCGCCGATGTCTACGCCGAGTACGCGCGGACCCGCCCCGGTGCCGGGCCCGTCGACGTGCTCATGGACCTGATCACGGACGAGCTGTTCCGGGTGCCCTCGGTGGAACTGGCGGAGGCCAGGGCGGCGTTGGGGCGTCCCGTCTGGGCGTACCAGTTCGACCTCCCGGCGGTGGCGCACGGCGGCAGGCTCCGCGCCGCGCACTGTCTGGACCTTCCCTTCGTCTTCGACAACTTCGACAAATGGGCGCACGCTCCCCTCGCCGAAGGGATCGATCCGGTCGTGGGGGAGGGGCTGGCGAAGAGCATGCATCAGGCGTGGATCGCCTTCGCCCGGACCGGTGACCCGAACCACGCCGACATGCCGGCGTGGGAGCCGTACCGCACGGGAGTGCGCACCACGATGCGCTTCGACTCCGTCACCCTCCCGGTCGACGACCTCGCCGGGCACGCGTATCGCCTGCATAGCCGGCGGCTGTCGACCTCGAAGTGACCGCGGTCTTGGACGAGTTCTCCTGGTTCCCGCGTCCCGACTTGTTACACGTGTAATGTGTGCACTGGCCGCCGAGGGGGCTGTGGCCAAGCCGGTCCCGAGCGCCTGACCAGCTCGGGACCGGCCGCCCGCCGCCGCTGGACGCGCCGGGTGCGCACGGCGGAGCACTGGCTCGAACGAGCCTTTCAGGACGGCGAGTTCCCCCAGGACGGGCAGCCGGTACAGCTCCTCAAGGGCGAGGATCCATCTCTGGGCGAGCACTCCCCGGAGCCGACCGCATCAGGGAACATGAGGCATGCGCCCGGATGACTGGCACCTCACCGAAGACGTCGACGACTTCCTCGCCCGAGCCGGAGACTTCCTGCGCGCGAGCCCCGCCGTGCACACCACGCCACTGACGGGGATCGAGAAACTGCGAACCCATGGGGCGGCCGCAGGCGGTGCCGAAGCGACCGTCTTCGGCCGACTGGAACAAGACGGCGAAGTCGGCGGCATCTTCTACCGTCCCCCGTCCCTCCGTCTCACCCTCACCACCCTCTCCTTCGACCAGGCCGACTCCCTCGCCGTCCACCTGTCGGACCTCGGCCACCCCCTCTCCGGCGTCACCGCGGACCACGACACCGCCACCGCCTTCGCCGAGGCATGGCAGCGGTACACGGGCGCAACGGCGGTACCCAGCTGGTGGGGGCGGCTCTACCGTCTCGGCACACTCACCCCACCCGAGCCGCACCCGGAAGGCCGGGGCCGCATCGTGGAGGCGCAGGACCATGAGCAACTCATCCGCTGGTGCGGTGAGTTCGTCGCCTCCGTCGGAGAGGCGCCCTCCCTGGACGCCGACTCCTGGGCGGACTCGCGTTTCGCGGACAAACACTTCACGTTCTGGGAGACCCCGGACGGCACCGTGGTCTCCATGGCAGGCTCGACTTCGATGATCGCCGGCATGGTCCGGGTGGACCCCGTCTACACCCCGGCCCATCTCCGGGGCCGCGGCTACGCGGGCGCCGTGACCGTCCAGGTGAGCAGGGCCGCGCTGGCCGCCGGCGCGACGGACGTCGTCCTGTTCACGAACCCGGCCAACCCCACCAGCAACGCCCTCTACCAGCGCATCGGATACGTCCCGCTCAGCGACTTCACCGGCTACGACTTCTCGTGTGGCGCACCGGAAGCCGGTTAGGGCGCGTCCAGCGGATCGCGGAACCTTCCAGGGCTCGATCCGTGGACGCCGGTCACCTGCAAGACCCGTCTCGCCGGAAAAGCGTGCACCACTCCACTGGCCCGGCTGATCACTCCGGGCCGGTGGAGCGATGCCGCACGGCTCATCCCCTGCTGATCGCTCGGGGCCGGTGGCCTCTCACCGCGGTAATTCGATGGCGCGCGCGAACCGGTGTGGCCACCCTGGTCCCCGTGGCAGAACCCAAATACCAGATCAGAGCCCTGCACACGGACTCCACGATCACCGTCTACCAGGCGTACGCCCCGGCGATCGGCATGCCGGCCGCCCAGGAGGGGCGGTTCCCGACGGTGTGGCAGCGGGACCGGATGACGTGGATCAAGCCGCGCTCATAACCTCTTTCCATGGCCGAAGACAACGCGAACCAGCAGACAGACGCCCAGTTACGGCGAGCCCTTCGAGCCAGGCAGGCAGCCGGCGCGCAGCGTGCGAAGCGGCATCGTTCCGACTGGACGGGAGAGTCCGCCGCGATCTACTGCCGCATCTCTCACGTGAACGACGACGACCAGACCGGCGTGGAACGCCAGGAGCGCATCTGCCGTGACGTGGCCGAGCGCCTGGGCCTCATCGTCGCCGAGGACCAGGTCTTCGTGGACAACAACCGGTCGGCGTGGCAGCGCAAGCGCAAGCGCCCGGGGTGGGACGCCCTTCTCGCCGAGGCCGGCCAGGGCCGCATCCGTCACGTGCTCACGTATCACCCCGACCGACTGATGCGTCAGCCCCGCGATCTCGAAGAGTTGTTGCAGATCGCCGACGACCACGACATCACGTTGCACGGCCAGGCGAACCGGCGTGATCTCGCGGACCCCGATGACCGGTTCTTCCTCCGTATCGAGGTCGCGCACGCGTGCCGCTCCAGCGACGACACCTCGCGCCGACTGATCGATTCCATGATTGACCGCGCCCAGGAGGGGAGGCCGCACACCGGCAGGCGCCGCTACGGGTACGACAAGACCGGCACGGTGATCATCCCCGAAGAGGCCGCCGTCGTGCGGGAGATCTTCACTCGCTACCTGGACGGTGTGAGCCCGGTCCAGATTGCCAAGGACCTCTACGAACGCGGCGAGAAGACCGCCGAAGGCCGCAACTGGAGCGCTCCACGGGTGCGGGACGTACTTGACAGCCGCCACGTCGCCGGTATCCGCGTCTTCCGGGGCGAGGAGATCGGGGATGGTGAGTGGCCCGCGATCATCGACCGGGGCATGTGGCAGGAGGTACGGGAACGCCGTGCCTACCGGGCTGCGAAGTTGGCGGCCGGCAAGCAACCGAGCAGGTTCTACCTGCTGCGTGGCGTGGTCACCTGCACGGGATGCGGCAGGATCATGGGCGGCTCAGGCGGAAGCGGAGCCAAGTACGTCTGCAATCGTCACACGCACAGGCTCGACGCCCAGCGCTGCAACAGGGTGATCTCGGCGCCGATCCTGGAGGACTTCGTGAGCGAAGCCGCCGTCAAGCTCCTTGAACGCCTTGACCTGACCGAGGTTCCGACGCCTTCCCAACTGTCGGAGGAGGATCAGGCCGCGATCGAGGCCGACCGTCGCGAGTTGGACGAGCTCAAGGACATGTGGGAGAGCCAGGAGCTCACGACACGGGAGTACCGCGAGATGCGCAAGACCGTTGAGGCGCGCATCGCTGAAGTAGAGCGCAAGATGATCGTGCGTCCGGCCGCGGAGGTTCTGGACGGACTTGTGGGTCCGCACGCACGACGGAGCTGGGAAGCGCTGAAGAAGGCGGAGGACTACCAGCGGATGAACGCCGTGATTCGCTTCCTCTTCGCGGCAGTCAAGATCAAGGAGGCGACGAGGAAGGGCAGGCAGTTCGATTACGGTCGGATCGACATCGAGCAGAACCCCATCTGGACTTGATGTCTGAGCATGACAAGAAGGGGCTTCCTGGAAGCCCCTTCCGCTGTCTCATTCGATCTTTGCGCCCGGCCGGCTCCCAAGGAGACGAGCCAGGCGCTTTGCTGATTCCGGCCCGATCTTGGTCGAGAACGTGCGACAGACTCTGTCCAGGTGGTGCGCCTTCTCCGCTTCACGATCACGTCCCGTCAACGGCCCACCCCTGCCTGGTGGAACGCGTTGTGTGCGGCCTCGCGGTTGTCTGCCAGATCGTCCGCGACGCCCGCCGCGATCAGGGAAGCGCCGGGGGTGTGGCCCGAGCCGACGTAACGCCAGTGCCGTTCGGTGACCAGGTCGGGCGTGTCGGTCTGGCCCTGGTGGCGGGCGCGTTCGGCGCGTAGTGCCGCGTAGGTGGTGGAGTAGGCGCGGGATTTTGTGAGGATGTGGCCCCGGTAGCCGAGGGTATGGGCCCAGGCGCGGAGGCGGAGGGGCGCGTATTCGGGGAGGCCGCCGAGGCGCCAGCAGGTGCGCATGAGGGTGCGGACGTGTTCGCTGACGGGTGCCGACTCGATGTCCGCCCAGGTGGTGAGCGGGTGGTCGGTGCCGGCGCCTGTGTCGCTCGCGCCTTTCGTGACGTACTTGGCCACGTACGCGGCCACGGCCTCATCGTCCGGGCCGTCACCGTCGGCGCGCAGGGGCCGGGCGTCGACCTGAGAGCCCCAGCGCAGGGTCAGCTCACCGACGGCGAGGTTGTACGGGGTGCGGACCAGGACCCGCCGGGCGGAGGCGCGTACGGCGTCGGTGAGCAGTTCGGCGGTGCCCCAGGCCGGGGGTTCGTCGGCGGGTCCGTTCGGGCCGTCGAGGCGGACGACGGCATGGACGTGGACGGCCGCCCGCTTTTGGTACTCGGCGACGCGGGCGAAGGACAGCCGGGCCCGCTCGGCGAAGCGGGACTGTACGAGGCCGACTGCGGAGGCCAGGCGCCGCCGGACGTCGATGACGAAGCGGTCCCACAGCTTGGTGGCGTGCGCGTGCCACAGCACGTGGCCTGTGTAGTCGTAGCAGTCGGGGCACAGCGGTCGGCCGGCAACCGCGGCGTCCGGGGCGTGGACGGCGCCGCAGCCGAGGGGGCGCCCGTGCTCGCAGGTTCCGCCGTCGCGACGAGGTCGGCACAGCTCCCCGGCGCGGTGGACGGGGCCGAAAGACGGGGCGGTCAGGGTGACGAAGAGGCGGGGCCGGTTGCGGACCGTTGCGGGGACGTTCTTGCCGCCGAGGAGGCCGGCGCGGACGAGGTGGAAGGTGTCTCCGGCGTGGAGGCGGGAGCAGGCCGGGCAGACGGTGGCGCGCCGGTTGCGGCAGCGGACGAGGAGGCGTTCACCCGGTTCGGTGCGGGTGTCGTAGTGGTGGATGATCTCGCCGGTTGTGCCGTCGACGGTGGTGGTCGAGCCGGAGAGGTGGACGGGGTGGGCGCAGCCGCCGGTTGCGGTGACCTGGGCCAGCCAGCGCGGGAACTGCGGATCTTGGGCGAGGTGGATGGCGTCGCGGTCGATTTCGGAGAGCTGACGCAGGCGCGCCGCGCGGTCGAGGGCGGCGCGCCGGTCAGCCGGGGTGAACTCCGGGGTGATGGTGGTGACCTTCCGGGGTGGGCCGCCGAAGCGGCACGGTAGGTGTTGGGTGGTGCGCCGTTGGCCATGGGGATCACTCCCTTGTGTGCGTGGTGGGTCTTGTCCTGGGTCAGCGGATGGTGCCGGTGCCGCGGCAGATGCGGCAGCGCCGCAGGCGTCCGGTCCAGGTCTTGCGGGCTCCGTCGCCCTTGCACTGGGGGCACCTCACGCGAGGCATGGGCATGGTGGTGCGTCCTTTCCGCTCAGATGCTCAGGTGTGGGAGAAGCCGTTGATGACCCAGGTGACGAGGTCGTGGATGGTGTAGCCCACGGGGGTCTGGCCGAGGTAGAGGCCGAAGAGGCCGACGCAGACCGCTTCCCAGGCGCGTACGTCGCGGGAGCGGACGAGGAGTACGGTGATGATTCCGAAGATCACCGCGAACGTGAACGCCGTTCCCTCGCTGATCACTTGTCGTCTCCTTCCAGTGCCTCAAGGGCGCGGCTGACGGTGGGCAGGTCCGGGGTCATCGGGGCGTACTTGCGGGCCGTTGAGACGGCTTCTTCGGTGGGGGTGAGGTGGGAGCGGGCGCGGCTCCAGCCGCCGTCCGGTCCGGTGCACACGGCGACACCGCGTTCCTCCGCCGTGATCGCCTGGGCGACGGCCACGGCGTCTTTGTTCAGGTCGCCGAGGGCCATCTCTGCCGTGCCGGGGTCGTTGACCCGGTGGCAGATCCGGCCGCCCAGTTGGGCCCGCAGGGCGGTGACGCCGGGGCCGAGGTCGGAGCCGACCCGTTGTCCGGCCACCACCAGGTGGATGCCGAGCGCGGCCCCGAGCTGGGCCAGCCGCAGCAGCAGCGTGGAGCACTGCTCGGCCTCTGCCCTGCCCTCGCGGGTGCCGTCGGAGAGGTACAGTTCCGCGATCTCGTCGACGATCACGACGACCGGCACCGGCCGGAGTTTGTCCGGGAGTTCCCAGATGGAGCGGACGCCGGCCGACCGACAGGCGCTCATGCGGTCCCGCATGTCGACCACGAGCGCGGAGAGCACGGACAGTGCCTCCCGGCGGCAGGTGGCCAGGGCGCTGAGCCGTCCGGCGAACAGGCCCAGTTCCATGCCGCCCTTGCAGTCGACGCCGACCAGGGCGACCGGTTGCGGGGCGAGTTGGGTGATCAGCCGGGCCAGCAGCGTGGACTTGCCCGACCGGGTGGCCCCCGCGATGAGCCAGTGCGGCACCAGGCGCAGGTTCATCACCCAAGCGCCGCCGTTCTCCAGGACGCCGATGAGCGCGGAGAGCAGCTCGGCCGGTGCCGTGGCTAACCCCGGACGCTTCAGCGGGTCAGAGGCCGTCGCCGTCAGGAGCACGAACCCGCGTTCCGGTGAGGTGACCCGCACCGCGTGGACCTTCCACGCGTGGACCAGCGCGTCAGCCGCCTTCAGGAAGGTGGCCGGGGTCTGGCCCGCGTGCAGGCGCACGATCACGGTCAGGCCCATGCGGGTGGCCCGGGGGAAGGAGATCCGCGGAGCCACCGGCCGCAGCGGATCACCCTTGACCACCAGATCCCCGAGCAGCCCGCGCGGCGGGCGCCGGGAGACGGCGAGGTCGTTGAGCATGGCGACCTTGCGCCAGGTGAACACCACCCGGCACGCGGTGACCGGGTAACCGATCAGGTACCAGTGCCAGGCCGGGCGGTGCCGGCGCACCAGGTCACCGACGACCAGCACCCACGCCAGCACGGCGAGCGCGAAGGCGAGCAGGACCGGCCGCAGCATCAGGCGTCACCGCCCTTCGAGCGCGCCGGGCCGGGCAGGGGCGTGACGGCGTCCGCGCGGAAGCTGACGCCGTGCCGGTCACCCATCGACCAGACGAACGCCGTCAGACCGGTGACCCGGACGATCTGCCCTTCCTCGATCCCAGTCGGCTGGCCGCTCACGGCGATCTCGATGACGGAGATGCGCCGCCCGTCCTGCCGCACGGTGACCGCCACCGTCCAGACCGGGTTACCGTCCCGGTCCCTCTTCACCTCCTGTGTCTCGGGGTTGCTGAGCTTTGCTTCCGGCGCGATGGCGCACCGCAGGACGCCCAGGCGCGTGGTGTCCACGGGAATGGACTGCATGTGTGTTGGCCTCCCTGGCCAGTCGGGACGCCAGTCTCATCCTGACGTCACTTGTCCTTACGAGCTACGACTATGGAGTCCTGTACGGCGCGAGCGCAACTACTTATGCTGACGACTGATGTCGCGCGTGCGACGTGCCTACGACCTCACCCGGAGATGACCCGATGTCGGAGATCCAGCGCCCCGGCGCCCTCTACCAGCAGGTGGCCGCCGCGATCCGCGAAGCGATCCTCACCGGCGAGTTCGCCCCCAACTCCCTGCTGCCGTCCGAGGCGCAGCTCATGGGCCGTTACGGCGTCTCACGCCCCACCGTCCGCAACGCGATCGCGGCTCTGCGCGCGGAAGGGCTCATCGACGTCCGCCACGGCAAGGGCAGTTTCGTCCGCTCCGACGGTCAGCCCGCGCTCACCCTGGACCGGCGCATCACCCGCACGCCAGAGGGCACGTTCACCATGCCCAACGGCGATCTCTGGCACGAGGCCGAACAGCCGAGCACCTACCGCACCCGCACCACCAAGGCCACCGGTCGGCTCCTCCAAATCGACGAAGAGGAAGCCCTGTTCGGCTGTGACCGGCTGCTCACCGACCCGGGCACCGGGACGCGCGCCATGCACCGCACCCTGATCCCGTTCGAGGTCGCCGAGACCGTTCCCCGGCTCGCCGAAGAACCGGGCACGCATCCGGCAGCGATCTACCACATGCTCGCCCAGGACGGGCACGCCCTGTCGTGGACGGAGACGGTACGGGCCCGCATGCCGCTGCCCGACGAGCGCGCCACGCTCCAGCTCCCCGACGCGACCCCGATCCTGCACCTGTCCCGCGTCACGCACGGCACCGACGACCGCGCCCTGGTCCTCGAAGAACTCCGCATCGGTGCCGACCGTGCCGAAGCCTCCTACCGGATCACCGCCGACAAACAGCCCGCACGACGCGCCCGCGCCTGACAGGCAACGATGATCGGTCGAAACAGCCTTTACTTCCTCAAGGGCGCGCCTGCGGCGCGCCGGGGCGCCCGGCCGCCCCGGCCGGGCGTGCGGCGTGGGCGCCGGTCCCGGCCGGTCGGCCGACGCCCACGCCCGCGGCAGCACACCGGAGGAGTCGAGAGACCGACCGGCCGTCACGGGCCGGGGCGTGGTGGGCTGGGGGCCGCCAGCCTCCGAGACTTTAGGCAGCCACCATGGGGCGAGCCTCGAAGAACAGGGGGCCCATCGGGCACAAACGCGGGCAGGACCAGTGCCTGCCCGATTCGCCGGGCCAGCGTAGGGCCCCCTGTTCACTCGCCCCATGGCAGCTCCAGCCCAAAGTCTCTCCGGCCGGCGACGTGCCCACGCGCACCACTCACCCACGGAAGAGCGCCTCACGCTGCACCACCGAGGTCATCCGCGCGCGCCTCCAGCAGCTCGGCGAGCCGACCCACGACGTCCGGCCACCCGGTCAGCCGCACCACCCCGCGTCCGTCCTCACTCGTCGATGCCACGGCCCGTACAGCGGACAACTCAAAGCCCACACGGAGAAGTGCGCGGTTCATCCGGTCGGCAACCTCACGCGCCTCACGCCAACCGGCGATGTAGTCCACGCCGGCCACCCAGAGCCCGGAGTCCGCGCCCGGCACGTCGAGACCATCGTTCAGCCAGTCCTCACCGAAGCCGGCCACCTTGCCCACCTCTGCTCTGATCTAGGTAACGGATCATCAACTTCCTTGGACCAGAGCCGAAACGCAGCACGGCGGCCCCGGTACCATCAGGCACCGGGAACCGCCGTGTTCCCAGCCGGGCCACCCTTCGCTTTCCAGGGCTGACGGGGTGGCCCGGCCTATATGGGGATGTGAAGCGCGGGCTTTCGCTCGGGAGGGGAGCCCCCGGGCCGTCCGAGAGACCGCGCCCCTTCGGCTGGAGTGGTCAGGCTCCAGCCAGTGACCGCGTCGCCGCCCCACTCCCGATCGCGAGGGAGAACAGCAGGGGTGGCGACCCGGCGTCTGTCAGGCCGAGTAGGCGCCCGGCTGATCGAGGTCGAAGCGGCACCACACGGTCTTGCCGCCTCGCTCCTCCGGGGACCACCACACCGATGTGGCGAGCCGCTGCGCGATGAGCAGTCCCCGACCGTTGTTCGGCAACACCGCTTCCGACAGCTCCCCGGCCAAGGCAGCAGGGAACGTCTCACCCGCCGGAAGCAGTGGCGGCGTCGAGTCTTCGTCGGAGACCCCCATGAAGACCCACTTCGGGTACTTCTTGAAGGTCACGTCGATACGGCGGTAGCCACCGGGACGAGCGAGGTGGCGATCGGGAAAGGTGTGGTTGACGACGTTCGCCACCAGCTCCGAGACGACCAACTGAGCGTCGTCCACGAGTTCACTTGCACCGGCCCCACGCAGGAACCTTCCCGTCACCTCACGCGCCAGCCACGCCGTGTCACCGAACTCGGCGTACAGGGTGACCGTCAGAAGATGCCCGTCCGCAGCCGGATCCGGTTCCACGAACCAGTGAGCGTAAGCGTCCAGCTCTCCGCTCAGATGCTTGGTCTTTGCCGCGTCCATCGCGTCCCTTCCCAGCTCTCGTAGCACCGACTGCTTCGCGCAAGTCAGTACACGGCTCAGGGCCTGCGACCGGGAGCGTTCATCGGGGGGTTCACGTGAACACGGTGAAAGACAAGGGGGGTTCATCAATGAACCCCCCACCGCGGAAACCCTGTGACAGGATGAACACTCGCCGTAATTCTCGGGTTGGCAGGGGAGCATGAGCCGAGAAACGAACGCCCAGCTGATCGCGGTCATGGACGAAGCGAAGGTCTCCAACAAGGGGCTCGCCAAGCGGATGAAGGACGCCGCCGCCCAACGAGGGATCAGCCTCGGGACGACACACATCGCTGTGCAGCGCTGGCGGGACGGCGCCGGCATCAAACCAGAGACAGCAGCGATCATGGCCGACATCCTGAGCGCCAAGCTGGGCCGGCGCATCACACCGGGCGATCTCGGCTTCTTCGACCACACTCGGCCAACGGCCCCGGAGCCGATCGGCTACCCGAGCACCGTCACCGACGCCATCTCAATACTCGACGGCCTTACGCAGGAGCGCGCCGACAACCCCACGCCAGACCAATTGATCATCACGGACGCCGACCTCAGCACGACGGTCCTGTCGTGGGTAATCTCCCGGCCCGACGGCGTCCAGGCCGACAGGCCCGCACACCAGCGAGTCGGCATGCGCGACGTACGCGCGATCAGGGACGCCGCCTCCATGTTCATGCAACTCGACTTCAAGTACGGCGGAGGCCACGGCCACAAGGCATTACGCCACTACTTCCGTCACGAGGTCCTTCCCTTGCTGAACGCGAGCTACAGCGAAAAGGTAGGCACAGCCCTGTATGGGGCCGCCGCCGAGGTCTCCCAGTTGCTCGCATGGACGGCGTACGACGTCGGCAACCACCGGCTTGCCCACCGCTACCTCACGTCCACACTGCGGCTGTCCCAGGTCATCGATGACCGCATGTTCGGGGCGCGCATCCTGGGCAACCTCAGCCACCAGGCCAACTACCTGGGCAACCACACCCAAGCTATCCAGCTTGCCCGCGCAGCCGTCGAGGGCGCCAAAGGCCGAGCCACTCCACGAGCCATGGCGAACTACTGGGCCATGGAGGCACGCGCCCTGTCCAACGCTGGCGACCGAGCCGGAGCGGCCGACGCGATGAGCCAAGCGGAACGACACTTCGAGCGTGCCGACAGCGCCGACGACCCGGCATGGCTCAGCTACTTCGATGATGCTGAGCTCCTGGGCGAGTTCTGCCACTGCTTCCGGGACCTGAAGATGCGCCGCGAAGCCCTCACGCACGCGCAGCGCGCCGTGGACACCACCGACCCGCAGTACGCACGCACCCTGGGCTTCTGCCGCATGGTGCTCGCCCAGAGCCAGCTACTGAACGGCGAACTGGAAGCCGCCGTCACCACCGCGAGCCTTGCCGTGGATGGCGGCGACTCCCTCCAGTCCTCCCGTTTCCAGCGCTACGTCACCGACTTCCGGGCCGAGGTCAGCGCGCACGCCACCCATCCCGCCGTCGTCGCCTTCAACGAGCAAGTGAACGAAGCACTCGCCCGCCTGGACGACGAGGATGAGTAGCAGCTACCAGGGACGCCAATCGCGCGGCGCACCGTCATTGCGCAAGCTAGCGATGCGCCGGCGGTACTCAGCCGCCGTCTCCTCACTCTCCTGGACGTTCTGCATGAGCCACGTCGTCATGCCGAACTCCTGAAGCCGGCGGAGCGTGTCGTACCCGTGCCAGTCGTACAGGTCCCGACCGTATGCCCTCACAAATTCGGCGTACTGCTCTTCGGTCTGCCAGCCGAGGCTGTGATGCTCGACCGCGGTGACCATCAGATCCCACTCCGGGTGGTCGAAACAGAAGGCCTCGAAGTCGATCAGAATCACCTCGCCCCGATCGTTCACCATGAGGTTCTGCACGTGAGCATCACCGTGCACCGGCCCCTTGGGAGTCTCGAACCTCAGCTCCTCGAACTGACCGCGCAGCTCCTGCCACCGCTTGCGGAGGAAGACCCGGTCATCCTCCGGGATCGGCGCCTTACTGATCCGCAGCTCTTGCTTGTCGAAGGGGTCGAACGCCGGCAGCTCAAGGCCCGCGGGCACTGTCATGGAATGCAGATCCCTGAGGATGCCACCCAGTTCGCCGTAAGTCGCCTTCCGGTCGCCCTCCACGATGAGGCGCCAGAAGGTCACCGGGTGGCCGTCGATCAGGAAGGGCTGTTCCAGGCCGTCAGTGAGTCGGGACGCCGGGAACCCCTCTGCCGCTAGCCACCTGCCAACAGCCACCTCGACACAAGCCTTCGGCAACCACGGCTCGCCTCGAGCCACTCGAACGATCACCGGAGCCGTGGCCAGTCGGAACAGTGCGTTCTCTCCCAGCCGGATCAGCTCAGCGCCTCTGTCATCGAGTCCCGCAGCCCGGCACGCGGCGCTCATCACCCGCGTAGCCCTACCCGACGTGAACCCCTCTTCCGATCGAGCAGCGTCAACCGCCATGCCCGTACCAGCTCCCCTAGTCGCACGCGATCAACCGGCACGGCTATGGGTGACCAACCAAGCGCGCACCGAATACGACTACGACCGTACCCAGACGAGCACGATCGCGACGAGAGTTCCCTGCCATGGCGAGGACGAGTTGAGGCGGGAGCAACGCCAGCGGCGCTTATGGGCTCGTCAGCACACCTTCGGGCCCATAGGGGACCGCTGTGACATTTGGTGCCCCTACCCAACTTTCGAGGGTCTGCAGGGCATCTTGGGGCAACTCAGTGGTGAACAGAGCAATAAGGTTTTCTCTAGCGCGCGAGGAAGCCACATAGAAGAGATTGCGTGACCTTTCAAATCGCTTCAGGTCATCACCGCCGAGGGCTCCCCTGTTTGGGAAGTCTGCCAACATCCTCGGGAAGTTGTAGAGTGCCCAACCTCCGAACACCGCCAGAACGGTGGGGTACTCGGCACCTTTCACACCGTGCTGCGTGGAGAACGGCGTGTTTTCTTCCACGTATTGCCGAAGAGCCAACATCTCTCCATAGCGCACAGACCTGAACTCGCCATACTCCTTCAGGCGCCTCGGAAGCCCAGTAATCGGAGTCGGATCCTGCTCCTTCAGGGCTCGCTCCCATTGCCGCTGACGGTCGTACACAACCTGAGGAGGAGCAAAGTATCTCTGCGCGAGAATGAGGTCCAATACATCACCGACGGTACCGTTGGCGCGCGCGGAGTTGAAGTCCGTAAAGAGGTTCACCCAGCCTGCCTTATCACTCCTCTTTTGCATGCGCGGGCGGGAGCGTTTGAGAACCTCAAACATCAACCCATACTGCTTGTTTTCGAAATACTCACAAGCGGGTTCGAACGCGTCTAGAAGAAAGGCGACGACCTCATCGCGCTTTCGCACGTAATCCTCGTTGTACCGAAATACTCGATCGACGCCCCCAAAGCCGAGCTCGGTAGCAATGGAGGAATGAGTGAGCATCAGAATTTTCGGTCGCTCCGTCTGCTGTTTCGCGTACCGCCGCAGCGCATCTTCCTCCACCCATTTCAAAGTATGGGTTAGGACGCTGTCAGGAATTTGTCCTTTTTTCGAGCGTGATCCTCTAGGGCCGATCCAATCGTTCGTGTGGTAGACGAACACTGTGCCCGGCTCAGCGTCAGCGACCGGTGCTTGGGGGAGCTCAGGGCGCATATCATTAAGAAGGTTAACTACGGCTTGACTGGACCGCCAGTTCGCATTCTTCTGGATCGTCGTGACGGGCAGATGGTCAATAGATCCGCACGTCCTATCGTAGATCTGTTGCCAATGATCCCCGAAGAAACCATGCGTTGGATCCGCCGACGTGGCCCTATCGCCGCTGAGCATCGCCTCCGCCAGACCAGCGGGAGTATCCTGATACTCGTCAATGAAGATAATGGGAAATCTGTCTGCTACGAGCGATCGAAACTTGCTATTCATGAAGAGACGGATGGCCAGCGCGGGAACATCATCATGGTGGAGCCGAATTACGTCATCCTTGATGCCTCGGAATCCCAAATCGTAGGTGACCGAGAACCCTTGCAGAGAGGTCCTGCCCTCCAAGATCGGGTCCCACTTCGGCAGAGCAAGGATTTCTTGAAGTAGCGCTTTAGTGAAGGGAGAGATGATGTGCCAGAGAAAACCATGGATCGTATCAGCAAAGACATACGGGCTAGCGTCTGTGCGGCGGATAATTTCGTTACGCGCCACATTGGTGTACGTCACGCATGCGACGCGCTGCCCCTCCTTGGGTAGATATCTTGCCCTGTTGCTGAGAATGCGCTGCAGAGCGTTAATTAGAGAAGTTGTCTTTCCTGCTCCCGCGCCGGCTTCCAGTTTGAAATTTCTGCGACTTTCCAAGGCGGCCAGGATGCTTCTAAGCGCCTTCTCGCTCTCCTCTTCGGCGGTACTGACCCCACTTCGCGTCTGTATCATCTGACCACCACCTGACCGGAAGTAGCACCTTCCGAGGGAAGTCCAGCGGAATCAACCGCTACTTCCGGTGATCGATCGAGGAGCCACTCCAAACCGCGCATGATGTAGCGAGGGATCTCCCAGGCCTGCTCACCGATAGCGAAGGTGAGTGCGAAGTCGCTTTTCTTGTAGCGCTTGGCCTCTCGCCGGACGATTTCTTCACGCTCCAACAGAGAAGCCGTCTCGTCCCCTTTCAGATCAAAGAGGTGAGGATTAGCAAGGATGAAGGCATCCTCAAATGTCCGGCCGCATGGACCGCCGGGTTGTTCGGGCACCTGGTAGGCCAGGGCCCGCGTGTCCGTGGCCGGGAGATCATCCTCGGCGTACTCCAGTAGTTCTGCCGGCGAGATCGCATCTCGGTCGAACCATTTCGTGATAGCACGATTTGTAGTAGCTGTGCCTTCCTGGACACAGCAGGCTTCAAGCTGTTTCGGATTAGGTCTTGCCGGGTCCAGGTCAGTAATGACAAGGCTCTGAATCCCGAGGAAGTCCAGGAACGGGTAGAAAATGTGAGCGTAGGCACCACCCACTTCCATGATACTTACGTACTGGCTCGCTAGACTGCCGACGCCTGCTTGCCGATCCCTGCCATCGAACTTTGCGATGGCAGCGGGAATGAAAATGCGCTCAGTTGTCCCCTCTATAAGAATCGCCTTGTCCGCGAAGAATAGATCAGCTCTGGTCAGGGTGAGATACTTGTGAAGGAACTCCTTATCGATGCCCGGTGCTTCAGCGAGGTTGAGCACAACCGAACTCGTGGCCTCGTCTGAATCACTACTTTCACACAATCGAAAGTATCTAACTGCAGAGAACCCAGCTCTGTTGGCGATATGCGCAGAGTGAGTCGTTACCAGGAATTGTGCATTCCAACACTGGGATGAATTATCAGCGGCAGGGAATTTTTCTCTGAAAACTCTTAGTTGCTGGATAAAGGTTTCCTGCATCTGTGGATGGAGATGCGCCTCGGGCTCCTCGATGAAAACAAGGTGTACGGACGTCTCCTTTCCGCGTGCCGAGTATTCCCGGTAGTAGCTGAACAGGGTCAGGAGGATGAGCAAGA
Organism: Streptomyces sp. NPDC107581; assembly: GCF_055657175.1. NCBI lineage: Bacteria > Bacillati > Actinomycetota > Actinomycetes > Kitasatosporales > Streptomycetaceae > Streptomyces > Streptomyces sp. NPDC107581. The sequence goes on along the minus strand of NZ_JBVKBH010000002.1, from coordinate 63,223 downwards.
GGTTGCGCGATCCGAGGCCACTGTACGACTCGGGGAGTTCAACGCCGGCGGACCCTGGGTAGTTGATACTCGTGAAGTTAGACAGCAGTCGCTTGGAATCGAGCGTGGTTTTCGTCGAAAAATTGCGGTTCCCCAGGCCTGGATACCCAAACTCGGAGACCGTCGGCGCCATCTTGCTGTACGTGTCTTGCAGATGAGAGTTCAGCCTCGCAACGATCCCCTCCAAAGCGGATTCGGTTTCGTTAGCGAAAGTTCTAAGAATTGAGCCATCGTCTGCTTTTGCGGCCACCATGAAGAGGGACTCTAGAATTTTACCAATCTGGTCCTTAGGGCGTTCCTTTTCGTCGTCAAGGCCGCGCTGAGCCTTGACGAAGTCCACTTTGATGGCCTTTGCTATCTCGGTAACGGAAATGGGGCGAAAATTAGTTGAGTCTGTGGGGTCGACAGCAATTGCTGAGCGCTCAAAGAGGTGAGGTATGCGCGGGCCGATAAGAGTCAGCAGTAGAGACTCTTCATAGTCCTCGGTAAGGGTAGCCGGTGCATCCCGAAAGAACTCCTTCATGGCACCCGGCTTCAACGCGTAGCGAATGGTAACAATCGCTTCCGCGCAGTCCGGGTCTAGATCCACGATAAGCGGCCCTAAGGCGCCATAATCCTTGGTTTCACTGTCATAGGATATGAAGATCGTGACGGAAATCTCCGGTAGTACCTTGCGGGCCGCCTCCTCATCTCCCGTGGAGAACTCCCGGTATGCATCGGCGAATTCGACATATGAGTCGGCAGAGAAATCTTCCAGGCGCAAGTTGACGTCTGCAGTGCGAAGAAATCTGCTCAGCACCTCTGCCAGCGACGTTTTTCCTGTGTTATTTCGTCCCACGCATACCGTGACGTCCTCGTTAAGCGTCACTGTTGCATCGCGCAGAAGGCGGAAGTTCTTCACCTCCACCCTGCTGACTGTGGGTGGGCACGTCGGCCGTGCAGCCTCGTTCAGCTCTGCTGATGCTGGGTGACTCACGCGCACAGTCGCTCCTGAACAGACGGACCCTCTGAGCCGATACCAGCTTCCCTGGATGCGACCCGTGACGGCAGTGGAGCGCCTGGGGGGCCAGTGCTCCTGGTGAGGCAGTTTGTCACGCAAGATGCACGTAGGTAGCCGGTTTCGCCAAGAAGGTGTGCGAAGGCCACAGCACAGATCGTGGTGGGCGCCCGCAAGTACGTTGGTCAAGTGGCCGTTAGAGATGTCGATCTTGGGTCGTTTGACCCACTCCCGGAGTTGGCATGGGTGCGGCAAGATTGCGTGCCATGGATCAGGGGACTGCAGCGGTGTGGGCTGCTGCTGTTGCTGGCTTATCGAGCGCGGCTGGAGCTGCCATCGGCGCGGTGGCGGCCGGTCGCTCAGGACGCGTGACAGTCGTGCAAACGGCCGCGGAGGGGCGGCGGGACAGGCACGAAGAGCAACGAAGGCAGAGCTACCAGAGGTATACCACCAAGGTCAATGCGGCCTGCGAAGCCTTCGATGCCATAGTGCATAGGTTGCAGGCCGGCCCGGAGGCCGCCGCCGAGGAGGCCTCCGCGCACCACGCCGCCTTCAAGGCCATGAGTGAGGTCGAGCTCAGCTACCTATCCGACGTGTGGCCCTGCGGACAAGCTGAGGTCATCGTCGCCGCTGGTGCCGTGCACGATCACTTGTTGGTCGCTCGCGAGATCATCGAAGCCCTTCTTGACCATCCGGAAGACGTGCGCGACGAACAGTCCCAGAGGATGCAGCGCTGGATAGAACATAGGGGTGAAGTGCGTACCGCCCACATGTTGTACTCAACGTGCGTCAGCCAGGCTCTCTACGCGGCATAGGGCAGATGCAGTAGGTCGGGTCCCTTTCGTTGCCTGAACGGGTGGGGAGAGACCGCGACGTCGACTCACGGCCTTAGACGCCGTCGGACACCATCGAGCGCTGTCCAAGGGAACAGAGACCAGCAGATAGACGGGCGCATGGGCGAGGGCTCTCAGATCCACTCCGCCTCCGAGTGGCCAGCTTCAGGAGCAAGCCACCGATACACGAAGACGCTCGGCGGCTTCCGCCAGCTTTCCGATGGCCTGAACGTGCGCACGTCCAGGGACCCCTGCTCAGTCTGGGAACGAAGGTCAGAGGGCCATGCAAGCCTGCGACGAGTCTCAGAGCCACTCGTCCTCGGAGACGATGTGTGGGGCACTTCCGCGGCCCGGCAACGACGTCCGCGAGGACGCGGACGTCGCTCAGGCAGGATGCTCGGCATGAATGAAGCATGGGGGGCCGTCGTCGCGGCTATCGCCGCCGGCGTATTCGGCATCATCGGCATCCTCGCCGGCATCTTGGTCGGCCGACGCCAGACCACCGACCAGGCAACCGTCGAGCACGCCCAGTGGCTACGGAACCAGCGACAACAGGCATACCTTCAGTTGGTGGATGCCTGGGAAGCGACACTGGCAAACCTGCGTGTCTATCAGAACGCCTGGGACGACTGCATTCAGGACCACCGGACGGCTGGTACCCAGGATCGAGCGTGGGAGGGTGTAGCGGAGTACACGGATCAGGTGTGGGCGGTGCTGCGCCCGAAGATGGAACGTGTTGAACTGCTGGGTTTGCCGGTGAGCGCAGAGGCGATGGCCGCGCTGTACGAGGCGTGGCGGGATTTGGACGATCACTTCAACAGGCAGGCTGACCGGGAGCCGTTTCTTTCGGACTGGGATGCCTGGAGTCGGGTGCTGAGCAGGGCCATCGTGGCCAGGCAGAATTTGCTGGTGGCGGCGTCGCAGGTACTGCGCACGCCTCCGAGCCCACTGAGGAAGCGAGAAAGCCCTCAGACGTGACGACCTGGGGGCTTCCCAGCCTCCTACTCGCTGCTGGCGGGCAGGTCTAGAGGGCGCTATGCGGAGATGCCCGGTGGGTCACGACCACAGCATCACCCCGTCGGCGGTTGTGCCCGGATTGCCGGTCAGGGACGCAGGTGGGCCAGGAGTTCTGCACCGGCCGGGTATCCCTGCTCCTGGGGGAGCAGTCGGGTGGCTGAGTCCAGTTCGCCGTCCCTGACGAGTGCGTGGATCTTGTTGACGAGCGGGGTCACGTCGCTGATGGACACGATCCACTCGTCCGCGTAACGCGACGATGCCTGACCCGAGAGCCCCAGTTGCAGCGAGCGGTGTGGCAGGGGGCGCAGGTGCAGATCGCGTTCGGGGTCCCACTGGACACGAGCCGGTGCGCGCTTGAGGTCACGCTGCCAGGTGTCGCGATCGGGATGCAGTTCGCGAACGTAACTCGACAGGCAGGCATGGCGCAGCGCCCAGTCGAAACCGTCGCGGGTGATCTCGACGGCGAGGACGGTCTCCTGCCCCTCCTTCGTCCCCCAGCCGGAGCGGTACATCATCCACATGAAACTGGGTTTGATCCACGTCATACGGCCACGCTTCCACGCGGCAGGAAAACGGCCGTCTCGGATGGCGGGCAGTCCGATCTCAGGGGAGTACGCCTGGTAGACGGTAATCGTGGACGCCGTGTGGAGCGCGCGGATCCTGCGGAGCGGTTCTTCCATGGCGTACAGCGTGGGCTCGGTCAGCTCAGGTGACCACCGATTTTCGACCCGTTGCTCGATCCAACGGAGCACGCCGGCCGCAGGCGGCAGGCAGTTGCCCGTGCGAGCCAAGGAGCGTCCGGCACATGGTGCGACATCTCGGCAACGCCGCACACGAGACGGCGAACGTCAGAAAGCCGACGATCGCGGAGTCCTTACTGCGACCCTCTTCGGTGTCACGTCCACGCAGCATTCGCATCTGACTGCCGAGGCGCGTCACACACCCGGTCCAGCCAAAAGGTCTATAAGCGAGGCTTGACGTGGATCAAGCCGTCGTTCCTGTGGATGATGTACCGCTGCGGGTGGGGCACCAAGGAGGGACAGGAGACCGTCCTCGCCGTCGAGATCTCCCGCGCAGGCTTCGAGTGGGCGCTGAAACACGCCTGCCTGTCCCACTACGAGCACGGACTCCACGCCGACCAGGCCACGTGGAAACGCCGATTGAAGCAGGCTCCGGCCCGGGTGCAATGGGACCCCGAACGCGACCTGCACCTTCAACCGCTTGCCCACCGGTCGCTCCAGCTCGGCCTCGCGGGCGAAGCCGCACGTCTGTACGCCGATGAGTGGACCGCCTCCATCACCGACGTCACATCGCTCGCCCACACCATCCATGCGCATGTACAGGAAGGGGATCTGGACACGGCACGACAACTCCTGCCCCGTGAACGTCCCTATCCCGTGAACGACGGCGTCCTGGCCCACCTGCACCGATGAGCCGGTCTGCCAATGGAGATGATCTCCCCAGAGGTCCCCAGAGGTCCCCAGAGGTTCCCAGAGGTCTCCAGGAAGCCGAAGCCGGCCTGCATGCCTGTCTCGCCACGTCCCTTCCGGTGATCCGGATCCGGGAAGAACCTCGCGGGGCACATTCCTTCCCGCGCATCCAGGACGTCTGCTGGGAGTTGTCCGGCGACGAGCTCACGTCCCTGTCAGCTGCCGATGATCCAGGACAGGGTGGCGGTACAGGTGCTGCCCTGGGCGTATGTGGCCGTGATGTCGAGGGCCTTGGCGTGGTCGGGGAGCACTCCCTTGATCTTGTGGGTGTCCGTGTCGGTGAGGGTGCCGTCCGCGACCGTCCTGCCTTCGGCGGTCAGGGTCCACCCCACTTCGGGGTGACAGCCTTTCGCGGGTCGGGCAGTGAGGTGGCCGGGCAGGGTGCTCGCCTGGTCGGTCAGGGTGAAGTGGGCCCGGACGGGTCGCGTGCTGCGGACCGTCCAGGTGTAGGTGGTGGTGCTCTCGCCGAAGACGCCGAGACCGGACTGTTCGGTGGTGGGCTTGCTGCCGGAGGCGTAGGTGACCGGCCCCGGTGGAGCCGGGACCAGGGCCACTAGCAGCCCGAGCAGAACAGCGACCAGGGCGAACGCGGCAATGGCTCCCAGCAGCAGCCTGCGCTCTCCCGACCAACGGCCCGCCTGCGATCCCGTGGCGTCGGGTCGTGACATGCCGGGGGTGGTTCCCGGTCCGGTTGTGCCGGAGGCCGACAGGACGGACGAGGGCGCAGAAGTTGCCGAGCCGGTGTCCGGGGACGTGTCCGGGCGGACGGCTGGGCCGGGAGGAGAGGTGTCGGCGGCACCTGAATCGGCCACCGGGCCCCGGACGGCTCGGTCCGGGGGCACACCCAAGTGGATGGTGTCCGGCGCAACGGGTGCATCCGGGTCGGCGTTCCCTGGCGGCTCTGCCGGACTGTCGGGCAGGCCGACGTCCTCCCACGGCCGCTCGGGAGTTGAGGCCACCACGGCATGGCCGCCCCACGCCAGGCCCGGCGGCCGATCCTCTGAGCCGGGGGTTCGGATTGCATCAAGTGGTGCGTCAATCCAGGCCGGTTCACCTGGGCCCAGTCGCTCGTGCTGGACGAGAACCTGGCTGACGATGTCATCGAGGTCAGCGTTCAGCGCTCGCTCGGCAACGAACGAGGTCAGCTGAGCGTCCTGTTGCACCGCATTCTGCTGCGCCGCACGGAGCCGGACCTGGGCCCGGCGCAGTTCCTCCTCCAGACGGCCGATGGTCCGCTGGGCCTGTTCCTGCTCCGCGCTGACAGCGGCGACGAGCGCGTCGGCACGCTCTCGCTGGGCCTGAAGCGCGCTTGCGGCCTCGTCCCGTGCGGCCTCCGCCTCGGCCCGTGCCACCGCGGCCTGGCCGCGGGCGGCATCGGCATCGGCCCGCGCCGAGCGCGCTGCGACGTGGCCGGCCTGGGCCTGATCACGCCAATGAGTCTCACGCGCCCGCAGGGCCGCCTCGAGTGCCGCGGCTTGTTCAGCGGCCGTCTGCAAGGTCTCACAGGCCTGGGCGAGTCGCTCCAGCAGCAGGGCCTCCCGCTCCTGCCAGGCCTCCCGCTCCGTCGCGGACTCCTGCCGGGCTTCGTCCTTCTCCCGCAGGTGCCATGCGGCCTCTTCCTGCCAGTGCTCGACCTGCGCTCGGGCCGTGGCCACATTCTGACGCAGCCTGGCCACCTCGGCGGAGGCGCTGTCCAGCTCGAGTCTCACACGCTGCTCACGCACACCCAGCGCCCGCCGGTGAACAGCCTGCGCCCGCCGTGCACGCTTCACCCGCTCATCCGCCCGCGCCGCCCGGTACCTGTGCTGCTCCAAACCCGTCTCGAGGCGGGCGATCTCCTGCTGCTGAAAACCCACCAGCAGACGCGCACTGGCATACCCGTCGAGCACCTCGTACACCTCGTACACGTCAGGCAGACGCTTTTGCAGCGCCGGCTTGTACGCCGCCCACAGTTCCTCCAAGCCGTGACGCTGCGGCACACCACGCTCGTCCTCGAGGATCCGCAGGAGATCGAAAACCACATCGCGCGTGGGCACCAACACGCCCCGGATCATCCGCTGCACGGAGGACTCACTGCGCCCCGAACGCAGCGCGCCCAACCGCTTCGCTCCCGCGGCGCCCGGCTTGTCGTCCTTCATTTCAGGCGGTGCCATTTCCATCAGACGCTGAGCGATGTCCTTCAGCGTCAGCGGCCGCTCCCCGTTCATGAGCGGATCGAAGACAACCCGGCGCACAGCGGCCGTCCAACTGAGCACCTGCGCAGGCAGGCCTTCGTCAATGGGCTCCAGACGCCGTCCGGGACGAGCCATGTTCATTCCCCCCTGGACCAATTGCCGGTCACGTTCTGCATCAATCCTGATTCCGCGACCGTGGTGCACAGACCGCCCCAACCACGGACACAGGAGCCCACCATGGCGCGTTCCAGGCCTACTACGCAGGCCAACCGTCAATCCCGACTCAGCCGGACCACCGCCCTGGCCGGTGCAGGCGTCGGCAGCGTCGGGAGCCTCGCCGCCTCCCTCGCCGACGCCCCCTGGGGCGTGGTGCTCACCGTGGCCCTGGCCGGCCTCGTCGTGGCGCTCGCACAGTCGGCGATCACCGGCACGATCCCCCAGGACTCCGCCGACCGGTTGACCTGGTGGCAGACCTACTGGACCCACCGCCGCGAGCGCAGCCGGCTCCACACACCCCCCGAGACCCGCCCCCCGGCCTGATCCCCGGTGCGGCAAGGGCCAGTGCGCCACGTCATGTGGTGGTTGTCCGGCAATCCGGGGTTGTCCGGCAGCCCGGAGGTCCGGGGTTGTCCTGCAGTCCGGTCGTCGGCGACTCTTTGCCGCGGCGGCCGGGGGAGGAGGTTCTCGCGGGCCGCTTCGTGGCCGCGCATCAGCTCTGTCTCCCGACGTTTTGCCCGTTCGGTGACGCGTTGGGTGAGAAACGATCCCCCCAGCGTTCCAGCCACACCTGTCACGGCGATGATCACTGAGCCGAGATCCACAGGCCCCCTCGAAGCCGATTGTGATCATCCCAGCAGCACCGTCGGCACCTGCGCGAGCCTTCTTCTGCCCAGAGCCGATCGAGAAGACTCCGATGACCCGCGATGACGTCCGCCCGCTGACCACCGTTCCTGCCGCAAGCCACATTCGGACACGGCCAACACGGCATCCACCTCTGGCAATTCCCAACGCGCAGTACCGTCAACTGTATGGACGCGTCGTTATCGGACCGGGTCGGGGAAGCGGTGTGGGAATGGGCTGTCGAATGGGGGGACCGGGAACCGCGCAACGTCCTGATGGTGGTTACGACACATGAAGCCGCAACCCAATGGCTCCACGGTCCTCAGACCTGGTCCAGGCCGGATCAGGTCTACTTCGCCACGGTTGAAGGAACGTTCCAACGGTGCGGTAGGTCAGGCGAGTGGGCGGCTCTGTTCGTCGCTCCGGTCGAATTCCGGGTCGTGACATTCACGGTTCGCCCAGCGCTTACGATCCCGAACCGCCCGCTCGGACAGCTCGGGACCGTCCATCGATGGTGACGCCTGCGGACACCCTTCCCTTCGCCATGGCAGGTGCGAGCAGATCCGGAGCTGCAGCGGGGTGCAGCCGCGGCAGCCCGGCGCCGGCCGGGTGATGCCTTCGGCCCATCGAGTAACGCGTGTAACCTGGAGGGGGCTGGTCAGAGTGCCGGCGGGAACGGGGTAATGGCGTCATGGGCAGAGAGCCGGCCACACCGGCAGCCGTCACGAGTGCGGATGTGGCGCGTCTGGCGGGGGTGTCGCGGGCGACCGTGTCCTTCGTCCTCAACAACACGCAGGCGCACCGGGTCAGCGCCACCACGCGTGCCCGCGTGCTGGCGGCCGCCCAGCAGCTCGGCTACGTACCGCACGCCGCCGCCCGGTCGCTCCGGGCGGGCCGCAGCAACCTGGTGCTCATGCCGGCGTCCGTCTCGGCGGTCGGCCGTCTGGTCAGCACCTGGATCGACGATCTGCAGAGCGAACTGGAACGGCACGGTTACGTCACCGTGCTGCACGCAGGCCGTTTTCCCGACGCCGTCAGCGCTGCCCGGGCCTGGGCCGAACTGCGCCCTGCGGCGGTGGTGGCCCTCGACGGGGACAGCCTGACCGACCAGGCCGCCGACGTCCTCAGCAGGGCCGGAGTGCGGGGCGTCATGGCCTTCGCCGCCCGGGACGTGAAGGGCGTCCACACCATCGACTTCGACCACGCACGCGTCGGCGCGCTCGCCGCCGAGCACCTCGTCGCCCGCGGGCGGCGGAACATCGGTGTGATCATGCCGCAGGAACGCGGTCTGGCAACCTTCGCCCGGCCGCGCCTCGCCGGAGCGCAGGGCGTCGCCGCCCGCAGCACTGCGGCCGTCACCGCGCTCGAGATGTCCTACACGCATGAGTCCGCCGGGGAACTTGCAGATCGGTGGGCCGAGTCGGGACTGGACGGGGTGTTCGCCTACAACGACGAGTACGCAGCGCTGCTGCTGCATGCGCTGCGTCTCAAGGGCTTCTCCGTTCCCCAGGACGTGGCCGTGGTGGGAGCCGACGACCTGGTGGTGTCTGCTCTGCAGCAGCCGCCGCTCACGACCGTCCGGCTGGTCCTGCCCGCGCCCGCCCAGGTCGCCGACGCCCTGCACGAGCTGGTCGACCAGGGCGTGCCGCCCGAGGTTCCGGGCATGGAGCCGATACTCGTCCACCGCCGGTCCTCATGACCCGCCGGTCCTCATGACCCGCCGGTCCTCATGACCCGCCGCTCCGCCGACAGCGGCGGCTCGGCCTCCGTGAAGGCCGCGTCCCGGCTTCGTGAAGCCCGCCGCCCGGTCTCGTGAAGCCCGCGGCCCGGTCTCGTGAAGCCCGCGGCCCGGTCTCCTGAAAACGCGGCGGCCCGGTCTCGTGAGGAGCCCAGTCGCAGGGGTGCCGGTCACACGTGTGCCGACGTCGACGCGCAGCGCCCTCCGGCCTCATACGCCCAGATGGCGGGCGAGGAAAGCCACGCTGTCGGAGACGATCGGCGTCACGTCCGGGGCGCCGAGGAAGATGTGGTCGGCGCCCTCCACCGGCTGCAGGGTGACCTGGCCGCCCGCGTTCCGCAGGGCCTCGGCGAGTACGACGCTCTGGCTGTACGGCACGAGTCCGTCTGCCGTTCCGTGGATCAGGAGGAAGGGAGGCGGAGCGGTCGGGCCGGCGTAGGTGACCGGGCTGGCGACGCGGGCGAGCTCCGGCAGCTCCTCGGCGGTGCCGCCCAGCAGCGCCGTGAACGGATTGGGGTACTCGGAACCGGAGGGCGAGGGCGGCAGAACGTGTGACAGCAGCGCGCCCACGTCCGATACTCCGTACCAGTCGACGACTGCGCTGACGGCGCTGTCCTCGTCGCGTACGCCCTCCGCGCCCTCCAGAGCCGTCTCCGCCTCGGTGCCGTCGGAGCGGACGAGACCCGCGAGGGCGGCCAGGTGGCCACCCGCCGATTCTCCCCAGACACCGATCCTGTCCTTGTCGATGCCGAAATCGCCGGCGAAGCGGCGCACATAGCGGATGGCGGCCTTCACATCGTGCAGCTGTGCCGGGAACGGCGACTCCAGACTGTGCCGGTAGTCGATGCTCACCACGGCGAGACCGGCTCCGAGGATCAAGCCGTGCAACAGCTCGACGGGCACGGTCGGGGGCGGGAAGCGCCGGTCGCCATCGAGCCAGCCGCCCCCGTGGATCCACACCACCGCCGGCACCGGCCGCCCGGACGCCGGCACCTGTGCATCGAGCAGACGCGGCCGGTATCCCGGCGTGCGCGCGTAGGTCACCCCGTCGAAGCGGTGCACGCCGTCCTGGCCGACCAGCGGGGGAGCGGGAGCGAGGAAGGGTGGCGGCGGCCATTCCGTTCCGGCACCGTCGGTCGGCTGCGCGCCCGGGACCGTCGCAGGGTCCGGGTCCGTCCTGGGTGCCGGGACCGTCGCAGGGTCCGGGTCCGTCCTGGGTGCCGGGACCGTCGCAGGGTCCGGGTCCGTCCTGGGAGCCGGGACCGCCGTAGCGTCCGGGGCCGTCCTGGGCGCAGGATCCGCCGTAGGTGAGGGGTCCGTCGCAGGGGATGGGGTCATGTCCGCCTCTTTCCTGTGGGCGTGTGTCCGGTGTGTGTCCAGCGGCTGTGCGGGGCGTGCGCCGAGTGCGGGTGGCCCTGGCGCGTTCCAGGGTTTTCCGATGATGTCCGAAATGCCTTGTACTTCCGCAGGGCTCGACCTACGCTGTTACACGTGTAACACGACACGTACGGTGCAGTAAATCCCTGCAACCCCTCTGATTCCTCTGTGAATCCACGGGGAAGGGGGCGGCGCCGTGCGAGTTACACGAGAAAGTGCGCCATGCGCCCCCTTCCCGCCGGGGAGTCCCATGTTCAGCCGTTCCGTATCGTCCGTGACCGGTCCGCCGCCGTCCGTCCCGAAGTGTGCGGCGCCCGCGCCTCCCGCTCCGCCTCCGGGCAGCCGGCTCGTCCATTGGCCGGTCGAGGTGGCGGCCGCCTCGGTCCCCGGGGTCCGGGCGTCCTTGCGCCGCACGCTCGACCGCTGGTGTGTCGCACCGGAACGGGGCGAGGTGCTGCTGCTCGTCGGCACGGAGCTCCTGTCGAATGCGATCCGGCATGCGGTCGGCGTGATCGGCGGGCTCCATGTGACGGCACTCCTCAGTGGCGGCTGGCTGCAGCTCGACGTCGCCGACGGTGATCCGCGGCTGCCGTGTGTCGTCCCGGATGCCGGCACCGAGATGGATGCCGGAACGGAGGCGGAGGGCGGTCGTGGTCTCGCGATCGTGTACTTCCTGGTCTCCGAGGCCGGCGGTGAACTGGCGGCGTTCCCTGCCGCGCCGGGCAAGGTCGTCAGGGTCCGCCTCCCCACGGCCTGACCGCCCGGCCGCAGGTGCCCGCGCCCGCCCCGGTCGACACTCGCCTGCGCGCCACCGGACGCGTGATCACAAAAATCTATGTCGCGAAATCTTGACGCTCGTCAATTTAGCGAAATACTTGCCGCACTCCCTCCGCTGCCCCCGAGACCGAGGTGTGCGCCCCATGGAGCTCTCCCCGTCCGCCCATGTGGACACGTTCTGCCGTGACCGACTCCCTCCCTTCCGGCTCTGGCCCCAACTGCACTTCGACCTGCCGGAGTTGAGCTACCCGGACCGCCTCAACTGTGCCGTTCGGCTGCTCGATGACGCGGTGGAACGCTGGGGCGCCGACCGGCCCTGTCTGCTCACCCCGACCGACCGTTGGACGTACGGCGACCTGCTGCGCCACGCGAACCAGGTCGCCCAGGTCCTCGCCGAGGACGTCGGGCTGCGCCCCGGCAACCGCGTCCTGCTGCGCGGCCCGAACAACCCCTGGCTGGTCGCCTCCTGGTTCGGCGTGCTCAAGGCCGGCGGTGTCGCGGTCACCACGATGCCCCTGCTGCGGGCCACGGAACTCGCGGAACTGCACGACATCAGCCGTCCGGTCGTAGCCCTGTGCGACCACCGGTACCTCGGCGAACTGGAGGCCGCCGACACTCCTGGCCTCACCGTCCTGTCGTACGGCGGCGCGGACGACGACGATCTGACCCGTCGCTGCGCGGCCAAGGACGGGGTGTTCCCGAACGTCGTCACGGCCGCCGACGACGTGGCACTCATCGCCTTCACCTCCGGTACGACCGGACGGCCCAAGGCGACGCTGCACTTCCACCGGGACGTGCTCGCCAACGCCGACACGTTCTCCCGGCACATCGTCAAACCGCGCCGGGAAGACGTCTTCACCGGCACACCGCCGCTCGCCTTCACCTTCGGACTCGGCGGCCTGGTCGTCTTTCCGCTCCACGTCGGGGCGGCGACGCTGCTCATCGAACAGGCGTCGCCGGAGAGGCTGGCCGAACTCGTCGCCGAGCACGGCGTCACGGTGCTGTTCACCGCCCCCACCGCGTACCGGGCGATCATGGCGGCCGGAGCCGTGGACCGCCTGGCCGGTCTGCGCCGGTGCATATCCGCGGGGGAGGCACTGCCTGCGCAGGTGCGGCAGGACTTCCGCGCTGCCACCGGGCTGCGCATCATCGACGGCATCGGCGCGACCGAGATGCTGCACGTGTTCATCTCCGCCGCCGACGACGACATCCGTCCGGGGGTCACCGGCAAGCCCGTTCCCGGGTACCGTGCCATGGTCGTCGACGACACCGGTGCGCCCGTTCCCGACGGGGAGCCGGGCCTGCTCGCCGTCACCGGTCCGACCGGGTGCCGCTACCTCGACGATCCCCGCCAGACGGCATACGTCAGGAACGGCTGGAACATCACCGGCGACACCTGCACGCGCGATGCGGACGGCTACTTCAGATACGTGGCCCGCAGCGACGACATGATCGTCTCCTCCGGATACAACATCGCCGGCCCCGAGGTGGAAAAGGCGCTCCTCGCCCATCCGTACGTGGCGGACTGCGGTGTGGTCGGTGCGCCGGACGACCGGCGCGGCCTGATCGTCAAGGCGTACGTGGTCCTGTGTGACGGTGTCGCCGCCGACGACGTGACCGTCAAGGAACTCCAGAGCCACGTCAAGCAGACCATCGCGCCCTACAAATACCCGCGCGCAGTCGAGTTCGTGAGCGAACTGCCGCGCACCGGCACCGGAAAGCTCCAGCGCGGCGAGCTGCGCCGGCGCGCGGCCCACGGGGCCGGCCGGTAGCCCCGCCCTCGCAGCGCGAGCACCGCTCGCCCCGCCCTCTCACCCGGAACTACCGCAGCCGACCGGATCGGCTGACGAAAGGCTCCTCCATGGAAACCCCCAACCCCCGGCGGACAGTCCCGCCGGTCCCCGCCCGTGCCGATGGCCGAGCCCATGTCGACGATCGAGCCCATGCCGATGGTCGAGCCCATGCCGATGGTCGAGCCCATGCCGATGGCCGGGCCCGCGCCGACGATCGAGCCCGTGCCGACGGACGAGCCCGCGACGCGGACCTGCCCAGCATCGTCATCGAGCGCCGTGTCGAGTGGCCGGACACCGATGCGGCCGGCCACTACCACCACTCCACCGTGGTCCGCTGGGTGGAGGCCGCTGAGGCCGCCCTGTTGCGCCGTCTGGGCCTGGCCCACCTCTTCGGCAGCACGCCACGGGTCCACTTCGAGGCCGACTACCGCGCGCGGCTGTGGTTCGGGGACCTCGTCCGCATCGAGCTGCGCGTCGCCGAGGTGGGGAACACCTCCCTGCACTACGCCTTCACCGTGCGCGGCGGCGGTGACGAAGAGGCGGCCAGGGGCCGGATGACCATCGCCCACTCCGCCGCTCGGGCCGCCGGCTCCACGCCCTGGCCGGACGAGGTACGGGACCTCTTGGCCAAGGCCGGGCCGCAGGCCCCCGAAACCCTGGGCTGAGCCGGGCAGATGATGCCGGCACCTCATCTGTATAGAGTTTTCTTGACGATCGTAGGAATTACGGCATACGTTGTTCCTCGGACCACAAGGAGGACGCCGTGCGCGTAGCAGTCATCGGCGCAGGGCCCGGCGGGCTGTACTTCGCGGCCCTGGCCAAGCAGCTCTCCCCGCGGTGGGAGATCACCGTCTGGGAGCGCAACGCGGCCGACGACACCTTCGGATTCGGCGTGGTGTTCTCCGACGAGACCCTCGACGGGATCGCGCAGGCCGACCCGGAGATCTACCGGGCCATGTCGGCCGAGTTCGCCCGCTGGAGCGACATCGACGTGCGCTACAAGGGGCAGATCCTCACCTCGGGCGGCCATGGGTTCGCCGCTCTCGGCCGCAGGCGCCTGCTGCAGATCCTCCAGGAACGGTGCGCGGCACTGGGGGTGGACGTGCGCTACCGCACGCAGGCCCCGCCCGCGGCGGAACTCGCCGACGCCTACGACCTCGTGGTGGCCGGCGACGGCGTACGCTCACAGACCCGGAGCGCCTACGCCGACGCCTTCGGACCGGATCTGGACGAACGGCACTCCCGTTACATGTGGCTCGCGACCGACAAGGTCTTCGAAGCCTTCACCTTCATCGTCGCCGAGCGGGACTTCGGGACTCTGCACGTCCACGCCTACCCGTTCGACGACAGCCGCAGCACCTTCATCGTCGAGGCCGACGAGGATTCCTGGCGGCGCGCGGGATTCGGCACGTTCGCCGCCCGTGACCTCCCGCCCGGGGCCGATGACGAGCGCAGCATCCGGCGTTGCGCGGACATCCTCGCCGACCACCTCGACGGCCACCGGCTGATCCCCAACGGTTCCCGGTGGATCCGCTTCACCACCGTGCGCAACAGGTCGTGGCACCACGAGAACGTGGTCCTGCTCGGCGACGCCGCCCACACGGCGCACTTCTCCATCGGCTCCGGCACCAAGCTCGCCATGGAGGACGCCCTGGCCCTGGCGGCCTGCCTCCACGAACATCCCGACGTGCCCGGCGCCCTCGCCGCGTACGAGGCCGAGCGCAAGCCGGTGGTCGAGTCCACGCAGCGCGCCGCACAGGCGAGTCTGGAATGGTTCGAGAACGCCGGCCGCTACACCGGACAGGAACCGCCGCAGTTCGCGTTCAACCTGCTCACCCGCAGCCGGCGCGTCACCTACGACAACCTTCGGGTGCGCGACCAGGCGTTCACCGACACCGTCGACACCTGGCACGCGGACCGTGCGACCGCCGACGGGCGGGCCGGCTCCGCGCCCCCGATGTTCCGGCCGTTCCGGCTCGGCGGTCTGCGCCTGCGCAACCGCGTCGTCGTACCGCCCATGGCGCTGTACTCCGCACAGGACGGTGTGCCCGGGGACTTCGACCTCGTCCACCTGAGTACCCAGTCACTGGGCGGGTCGGGTCTCGTCATCGCCGGCATGACGGCCGTCAGCGCCGACGGACGGGCCACACCCGGCTGCCCGGGCCTGTACACCGACGAGCAGGAAGCGGCCTGGCGCCGGATCACCGGATTCGTCCGCCGGCAGTCGGACGCCTGCCTCGGCATCCAGCTCACCCACGCCGGCCGGCGCGCCGCGACCGGCACACCGCGGCCGGCCGGCCGGCGCGTCTCGGCCGGTGGCGACGGCGGCCGGCCGCTGGTCGCAGCCTCCGCGTTGCCCTGGGACGAGGGCAGCGTGACCCCCGGCGAGGCGACCCGCGCGGACATGGACACCCTTGCGCAGGACTTCGTCAGCGCGGCCCGCCGTGCCGACCGGGCAGGCTTCGATGTGCTGGAACTCCAGTACGGGCACGGGCACTTGATGTCGAGCTACCTGTCACCGCTGACCAACAGACGGACCGACGCCTACGGCGGCGATCTCGCGAACCGGATGCGCTTCCCCCTGGACGTGCTGCGCGCGGTCCGTGCCGTCTGGCCTCCCGGCAAGGCCCTCGTCGTGCGGATCTCGGCCACCGACTGGGCCGACGGCGGCATCGGCGAAGCCGACGTGGTCGGCCTCTGCCGCGCCCTGGCGGACGCCGGGGCGGACGCCGTCGACGTGTCCACCGGCGAAGTCGTCGCCCACGAACAGCCGCGCTACGGCCGCAGCTACCAGACGCCCTACGCCGACCTGATCCGCAACACGGTCGGCATACCGGTCATCGCGGTGGGTGCCATCTCCACCTACGACGACGTCAACTCCCTCATCCTGGCGGGCCGGGCCGACCTGTGCGCCGTCGGACGCGCCCAGCTCCACGACCCGCTGTGGACGCTCCATGCCGCGGCCGCCCAGCGGTACACCGGTCCGGCCGCGCCCTGGCCGGCGTCCTGGAAGGCGGGCAGCGGCAGGCCGCCGGGCGCCCGCACCGACCGCGTACCACCCCGCCTCCAGCTGCTCAGGGACGTTGCCGCCCCCGTCCACCAGCGGTGGCTTCCCCGACCTGCGGCGACAGCCGTCTGACGCGGAGGGACAGATGGAGGAACAGATGCAGCAACAGACGCAGGGACACGTGCAGGAACAGACGCAGGGGCCCGCGCAGGAACAGACGCAGGGACCCATGCAGCAACAGACACAGCCACTCATGCCGGGACAGTTGGAGAAGCTGCCCCGCTTCACGGCGGCGGCCGTGCAGTCCTCGCCCGTCTACCTGGACCCGGCGGCCACGGTGGCCAAGGCCGTGTCCCTCCTGGCGGAGGCCGCCTCCCACGGTGCCGAACTGGTCGTCTTCCCCGAGGTCTTCGTCCCCGGCTACCCCTACTGGAACTGGACCATGAACCCCGTGCAGGGCTCCCCGTGGTTCGAGCTCCTGTGGCGGGCGTCCGTGGACATCCCCGGCCCGCACGTGGACGCGCTGCGCGCCGCGGCGCGCCGGCACGGCGTCGTCGTGGTCATCGGGGTCAACGAACGAAGCCCCCACAGCCTCGGCATCCTCTACAACACCCTGCTCATCATCGGACCGGACGGCGAGCTCCTCGGGGTGCATCGCAAGCTCGTCCCCACCTGGGCGGAGAAACTGACCTGGACCGGCGGGGACGGAAGCTCCCTCAAGGTCCATCCCACGCCCGTCGGGCCGCTCGGCGCCCTCGCCTGCGGCGAGAACACCAACACGCTCGCCCGCTTCACCCTGCTCGCGCAGGGCGAACTGGTCCACGCCGCTGGCTACATCGCGCTGCCGGTCGCGCCGGAGGACTACGACATGGCGGACGCCATCGCCGTCCGCACCGCAGCCCACAGCTTCGAGGGCAAGCTCTTCTCCGTCGTCGCCTGCTCCACGATCTCCCCGGAGATCGTGGACACCGTCGCCGGCGACGACGAGGAGGTGCGCCGCATGCTCGCCCGCCCCCGCAGTGCCCTCTCCGGCATCTTCGGACCCGACGGCCGCCCCGTCACCGAGCCGCTCGTCGACGACGAGGGCATCGTCTACGCCGACATCGACCTGGCCAAGTGCATCCAGCCCAAGCAGATGCACGACATCGTCGGCCACTACAACCGCTTCGACGTCTTCCGCCTGCACGTGGACAACACCCCGCGCACCCCGGTCACCTTCACGACCGACCCCGCCCACCGGCCCGCCGCCCCGCCGCTGTCGCCCGACGACAGCGGCACCGCCGGCACCACGAAGGAGGAACCATGACCGCCGAGTACGACGACGACAGGCCGGGCCGGGCCCGGGTGTCCGACACCCCCGAACTCACCGCCTATTACGGCGAACTCGCCGAACTGGATGCCGGCGCCCTCTGGACGGTCGCCAACGACATCGAGCCCTGGTACCCGCAGCCGAAGTCCGTACCGGTCCTGTGGCGCTACGAGGCCCTGCGCCCGCTGGTGCGCAGGGCCCTCGACCTGGTCAAGGCCGACGACGCCGGACGCCGTGTGGTCATGCTCGTCAACCCCGGCCGCAAGGACGTGAGCGCCGCCGTCGGCCTGCTCTACACCGGCCTGCAGATCATGGGACCGGGGGAGTCCATGACCGCGCACCGCCATCAGGCCGCCGCCCTGCGGTTCGTCCACGAAGGCACCGGTGCCTGGACGATCGTCGACGGCCAGAAGCTCAAGGTCGGTCCCCGCGACTTCGCCATCACCCCCAACGGCACCTGGCACGAGCACGGCAACGACGCCGACGACGCCCCCGTCATCTGGCAGGACGGCCTGGACATCCCCCTCGTCAACGCCCTGGACGCGGGCTTCTACGAGGTCCACCCCGAGCTGTACCAGCAGCCCGGGAAGGTGATCAACTCCTCGGTCCTCACCTACGGCGCGAACCTGCTGCCGTACGGGGCGGAGCAGTGGACCCGCCCCTGCTCGCCCCTGCTCGCCTACCCCTGGGAGCCCACCTACGCGTCCCTGCGCAACCTCGCCGCGGCCACGGAAGGCTCTCCGTACGACGGCGTCATCGCCGAGTACACCAACCCGGTCACCGGCGGCTCCGTCATGCCCACCATGGGCGCGCACATGCAACTCCTGCGGCCCGGCCAGGCCACCAAGGCCCACCGCCACACCGGTTCGGTCCTCTACACCGCGGCAAAGGGCCGGGGCTGTTCGATCATCGCCGGACAGCGCTACGACTGGCAGCAGGGCGACATCTTCTGCGTCCCGTCCTGGGCCTGGCACGAGCACATGAACCTCGACCAGGGCGAGGACGCCTGCCTGTTCTCGTTCAACGACTTCCCCGTGATGCGCTCCCTCGGCTTCCACCGCGAGGAGGCGTACACCGACAACGGCGGGCACCAGCCCACCGTGTGAACCCCCGCCGCGCCGCAGTCATCGGCCCCGACACGGCTGCCGGCCCGGCGGCGGCAGACCGGAGGCGATCCCGACCTGCCCCGTATCGCCCCGGCCCGGGGCGGTGGTGCGACGACAGGAGCCGCACCACCGCCCCGATCCCTCGCCGCCCCTTCCCCTTTTCCTTTCGCCTTTCGTCCATCCCCATCCCCTCCCCCTTCCCCTTCCCCTTTCCCACGCGTCAAGGAGCCGTCATGCGACTCGTGACCTACACGGTCAGCGATGCCCCCGCCCGTCTCGGTGCCCAGGTCGACGACCGTGTCATCGACCTCGCCGCCCTGGCAGCCCACCACGACGCCACACTCCCGCACGGCCTGCAGGCGTTCATCCACGCGGGCGCCGAGGCCCACGACACGGCGCGGCGCCTGCTCGCCGGTGACCCGGCCGGCCGGCCCGCGGATGCCGTCCACCGTCTGGAGCAGGTCGTACTGCACGCCCCCCTGCGTCCCGGCAAGATCATCGGCGTCGGCCTCAACTACGTGAAGCACGTCGAGGAGTCCAGCCGCAGCCTGGACACCGCCGAGGAACTGCCCCCGCGTCCCGTCCTGTTCAGCAAGCCCGCCACCGCGGTCACCGGCCCCGGACAGCCGATCCTGCACAACGGCAACCTCACCCAGCAGCTCGACTGGGAGTGCGAACTCGCCGTCGTCATCGGCCGCACAGCCTTCCGCGTCAGCGAGGAGGACGCCTACGACCACATCTTCGGCTACAGCATCGTCAACGACGTCAGCGCCCGTGACCAGCGGCGCTCGGGCCAGTGGTTCTTCTCCAAGGGCCAGGACTCCTATGCGCCCTTCGGCCCCGCCGTCGTCACCGCCGACGCCATCGCCGACCCGATGGCGCTCGACCTCGAACTGCGCGTCAACGGGGTCATCAAGCAGAAGTCGAGCACCCGCCACATGCTCTTCCCCATCGCGCGCCTCATCGCCGACATCTCGTCCGGGGTGACCCTGGAGCCGGGCGACGTCATCGCGACCGGTTCCCCCTCCGGAGTGGGCGCGGGCATGGTGCCCCCGGAGTTCCTCGTCCCCGGTGACGTGGTCGAGGCGACCGTCGAGCACATCGGCACCCTCACCAACCCCGTCGTCGACGCCCGCTGACCCCCACCGCTGCTCAGCTCCACGGAGAAACCATGGCGCACCGCACCTACCGCATCGGCCAGATCGTGCCGAGCTCCAACGTCACGATGGAGACCGAGATCCCGGCCATCCTCCGCGCCCGCGAGAGCGTGGCGCCGGAGAGGTTCACCTTTCACTCCAGTCGCATGCGCATGACCCATGTCACGCCCGAACAGCTCAGGGTCATGGACGCCGACTCCGACCGCTGCGCCGTCGAGCTGTCCGACGCCGCCGTGGACGTCCTCGGCTATGCGTGCCTGGTCGCCATCATGAGCATGGGACTCGGCTATCACCGCACCTCCGAGCAACGCCTGCACA
The DNA here is from genome assembly GCF_055657175.1 of Streptomyces sp. NPDC107581. Taxonomy (NCBI): domain Bacteria; kingdom Bacillati; phylum Actinomycetota; class Actinomycetes; order Kitasatosporales; family Streptomycetaceae; genus Streptomyces; species Streptomyces sp. NPDC107581. Next base: position 43,251 of record NZ_JBVKBH010000002.1, on the reverse strand, counting down.
CGCGCACGGCCGAGAACGGCACCCCGGCCCCGGTCGTCACCAGCGCCGGCGCCCTCGTGCACGGGCTGCACACCCTGGGCGCCAAGAAGATCGCGCTGGTGGCTCCGTACATGCGGCCGCTGACCGAGACGGTGGTGGGATATCTGACGCACGAGGGCATCGAGGTCCTCGACCATGTGGCGCTCGAGATTCCCGACAACCTGGACGTCGCCGCGCACGACCCCGCGAAGCTGCCCGGCATCGCCCGCGCCCTCCGGTACACGGACGCGGACGCCGTCGTGCTGTCCGCCTGCGTCCAGATGCCGTCCCTCGCAGCCATCGAGGAGGCCGAACAGCTCCTCGGCAAGCCCGTGGTCTCCGCCGCGGTGTGCACGGCACACCAGATGCTGCGCACCCTCGGCCTGCCCGCCGTCGCGCCCGGAGCGGGCCACCTGCTGGCCGGTGCGTACGCCGAGACGCCGCCGGGCGGGCGGGAGCCGGCCTCCGGATGACCGGTCACCCGAGCCTGCGTCCTCCGGCCGGGGCCGAGCGGGTGCTCGGTAGGATCGCCACCGCACACGACGGAAGGCGATCATGTCGGACAGTTCCATCAGGCCCAGCTCGTTGATCAACACGGTGTACGGAGCCTTTCTGCGCCGCCTCGGGGGATGGATCTCCATCGCCGACCTGATCGTCCTGATGGCCGAACTGGACGTGGACGGACCGGCGGTGCGCTCGGCGATCTCCCGTCTGAAGAAGCGCGGCATCCTGGAGCCCGAGCGGTGCGGTGCCAGCGGCTACCGCCTGAGCACGGCCGTCCACCCGGTTTTCGACGAGGGCGACCGCCGTATCTTCGGCAGCCTGGAACCGGCGGACCTGGCCGACGGCTGGGTGATGGCCGTCTTCTCCGTGCCGGAGTCCGAACGGGCCCACCGGTACCAGCTGCGCACTCGCCTGACCTGGCTCGGCTTCGGCAACATCACGTCCGGCGTGTGGCTCGCACCCGTACGCCTCCTCGACGACGCGCGCGCCGCCCTGGACCGGCTCGGGCTCAGCGCGTACGTGCACCTCTTCGCCTCGGAGTACGTGGCGTTCAGCGATCTGCGGACCTCGGTCAGTTCCTGGTGGGACTTCCCGGCGATCCAGGCCCAGTACGCCGCGTTCACCGAGGCCTACGGCCCCGTCGCGGCACGGCTGACGACGCAGTCCGGCATCGACCCCGACGAGGCGTTCCGGCACTACGTCCCCCTGCTCACGCAATGGCGGCGCCTGCCCTATCTCGACCCGGGGCTGCCGAAGGAACTGCTGCCCGACGACTGGAACGCGGTCGCGGCGCGCCAGCTCTTCCAGCAACTGCACGCCGTACTGGCGGAGCCGAGCCTGCGCCATGTCCAGGCGGTGACCGGCCTGGCGGCCGACGCGGCCCCGGACTGAACCGCGACGGCGCCCGGCCCCAGAAGAAAAATCGTGTAACTGGCGATCAGAGCCAGTCCGTCAAGGACGCCATGAACCCTTCGAGGTCGTCGCGGTGGATGCAGTGCGCCGTACCGGGGACCGTGGTGACCTCGAAGCCGCGCCGCCGCAGGAGCCCGGCCGCCGCCGTGTTGACCGTGAAGCTGGGGTCCGCCAGCTGGACCAGGGAGGGCACCACCGGTTCGGCGGGGAGGCGGTCCCCGTCGAAGCACTCCTCCACGGCGGCCAGGAAGGCGGGGTCGAAGAGGGCGAAGCCGGCCAGCTCCGCCGCGATGTCCGCATCGGACCAGCGGGGACTCGCCCGGCGCACGCTCTCCTCGTCGGCGCTCCGGGCCCATGTGCGCATGGCGGCGACGGCTCCGGGCGGGAGGTCGCCGAGCCGGAAGCCCGGATCGCTGTAGACGGCTCGCCCGGGGCCGAGCCGGGCGGCCGCCAGGGACAGCGCGAGGCCGCCGAGCGAGTGGCCGATGGCCACGTCGGCGCCCCGTGGCAGGTTCTCCACGAGATCGTCGGCGAGCAGGTCCGGTCCGTACGGCCCGCGCGGACTGAGGCCGTGGCCCCGCAGGTCCGGTGCGATCACCCGGTAGCCACGCTCCACGAGTCGCCTCTCCACCGCGTGCCAGGTCCGGTGGTCCGCCATGCCGCCATGGATCAGCAGGGCCACCCGTGGGCCGGTTCCGTGCTCGTGGACATGAAGTTTCACATCGCCTCCTGCGCAACCCATCGACACGTGTAACCAGCTTCGGCTATACATGCCGGGCGGGCAAGAGGCAGTGGCCCGGCCGTCCCATCGACCGTCGCGCCGCCCGCCCTCGGCGCTCGCGCAGCCCCCTTCGAACAACTCCCCGTCCGCGCCGCCTGTTCACGGCGCTCCGGAGAACCCGAATCGTCGCCCGGCACCTCACCTCGAGGCCGGCTCCCGGGCGTTCCACTCCGACTCGACGAGCTCACCGTCGAGTTGCACGACCTCTGACGAGGTGAGCATGGCTACCTTCCGACTGGTGGTCAGACGGCTGCTGTCGTCGACCCCGCTCCTGTTCCTGGTCTCCGCGCTGACGTTCGTGCTGGTGTCCCTGGTGCCCGGGGATCCCGCCCGGACGATCGTGGGACAGCACGCCACGGCCGAGCAGTACGAGACGGTCCGCGCACGGCTGGGCCTGGACGAGCCGTTGCCGGTCCAGTACTGGCACTGGCTCGTCCGGGTGTTCCACGGCGACCTGGGCACCTCGCTCTTCAGCGGGGAACCGGTGACATCCGTGCTGAACGACCGACTGCCCGTCTCCCTTTCCCTGATCATCGCCGGGACCGTCGTCTCCGGGACCCTGGGCGTGCTGCTGGGACTGCTCAGCGCACGGCGCGGCGGTCTGCTGGTGAAGGCCGTGGACGGCCTGGCACTGCTCGGCCTGGCGGTGCCGGCGTTCTGGTTCGCGCTCGTCCTGATCGCCATCGGCGCCGTGCGCCTGCGCTGGTTCCCCGTGACGGGCTACGTGCCCTTCACGGACGACCCCGTCGAGTGGGGCCGCTCCCTGGTGCTGCCGGTCCTGTCCCTGTCGCTGAGCGCGGTGGCCGTCATCGCCAAGCAGACGCGGGACTCGGTCCTGGACACGTCCGGACGGGACTTCGTCCGGGTCATGCGGGCCAACGGGTTCTCCCCGCGCTCGATCCTCTACCGGCACGTGCTGCGCAATGCCGCCCTGCCGCTGGTGACGGTACTGGGCGTCGTACTCGTCAGCCTGCTGGCCGCCGCCGTGTTCGTGGAGACGGTGTTCGCCATGCCCGGGCTCGGCAGCCTCACCCAACAGGCCACCGTCCAGCACGACATCCCCGTCATCCAGGGAGCGGTCCTGTACATCACGGTCCTGGTCGTCCTCGTCAATCTGCTGGTGGACCTCGCCTGCAGCCGGCTCGACCCGAGGGTGCGTGCCGCATGAGCCGGCGCACGACAGCGGGCACCGCCCGCACGCAGCACAGACGCCCCCTGATACGGCGGGTGCTGGCCCGCCCTGCCGGTGCGCTCTCCCTCGGCTGGCTGCTCCTGCTGACGGCCGCCACCCTCGCGGCGCCGCTCCTCACGGCGCACGGTCCGCTGGACCAGGACCTCGGACATGTGCTGTCCGGGCCCACGGCGGACCATCTGCTCGGCACCGACAACCTGGGCCGGGACCTGCTCAGCCGGCTGCTCTTCGGCGGCCGTTCCACCCTGCTGGCCGTCGCTGAGGCCCTGCTGGTCTTCCTGGTCATCGGCGTCACCCTCGGGCTCGCCTCGGGATTCCTGGGCGGCTGGGTGGACTGGCTGACCGTACGCACGGCCGACCTGTTGTTCGCCCTGCCCGGGATCGTCATCGTTCTCGTCGTGCTCTCCGTGTTCCCCGGCAATCTGCACGCGGCCATGATCACGTTCGGAGTGCTCGGCAGCCCGGGGATGATCCGCGTCCTGCGCAGTCAAACCCTCGGCATCCGCGAGGAGTTGTACGTGGCGGCGGCCAAGGTGGCCGGACTGACCCGCCCGCAGATCCTGCGCCGCCACATCCTGCCCCGCCTGACCAGCATGGTCATCGTCCAGGCTGCCCTGTTCGCCGCGATCGTCGTCACCATCCAGGCGGGTCTCGGATATCTGGGCCTCGGGGCCCAGCCGCCCAGCCCGTCGTGGGGCGGACTGGTGGCCGACGCATCCCAGAGCCTCGACCGTGCACCATGGATGCTCGTCCCCTCCGGTGTCCCGCTCGTCCTGACCGTGCTGGCGCTCGGACTGCTCGGCGACGCGGTCCGGGACGCGGCCGTCGAGGGATGGTCGCCCGCCACCGGGCCCGCCACAGGGGCAGCGCCCAAGGCCCCCCGGCCGGCCGCCGTCGGAGCAGGCGGCCCGGCCGGCGCCGCCGCCACGAAGGGCACGCGCCCGGCGGACGCCGGCGCCCTGCTGTCGGTCAGGAACCTGTCCGTCGAGATCGGCGGAGTCCCGGTCGTTCAGGAGGTGAGCTTCGACATCGCCGAGGGGGAGGCCCTCGGCGTGGTCGGTGAATCGGGCTGCGGCAAGTCCGTGACATCGCTCGGGATCCTCGGGCTCGTGCCGGGCGGCGGCAGGATCACACGGGGCCAGGTGCTCTTCGGCGGCACCGACCTCGCCGGTTCACCCGCCGCCCTCGCCAAGGCGCGCGGGACCGGTATCGCCTATGTCTCCCAGGAACCGATGGCCGCCCTCGATCCCACGATCACCGTGGGCCGCCAACTCGCCGAGGCGGTACGACGGCACGAGCACTGCGGCCGTGCAGCGGCACGCGGCCGGGTCACCGAGCTGCTCGACATGGTGAACATTCCCCACCCGGCAGCCGTGGCGGGGCGGTACCCGCATCAGCTCTCCGGCGGAATGGCCCAGCGCGCGGCGATCGCTCTGGCGCTCGCCGGCCGCCCCAGGCTCCTGATCGCGGACGAGCCGACCACCGCACTGGATGTGACCGTCCAGGCGGAGATACTCGCACTGCTGCGCACCTTGCAGGCCGACACCGCGATGGCGGTGCTCATCGTCACCCATGACTGGGGCGTGGTCGCCGACCTGTGCCACCGGGCCGTGGTGATGTACGCCGGCCAGGTCGTGGAGGAGGCGGACGCCGAGAAGATGTTCGCCCGGCCCCTGCACCCGTACACCGCGGGCCTGCTGGCCGCCAACCCCCACCTGGCACGGCGGGGCGAGCCCCTGCCGACCATCGCGGGGACGGTCCCGGCCCCGCGCGACTGGCCGGCCGGGTGCCGCTTCGCAGCCCGCTGCGCCCTGGCCGACGACGGGTGCACGACGCACCCGGTGACGCTCACCGCACCCGCCCCCGGCCGGCTCACCCGCTGCGTCCGGCACCAGCAGCTCCTCGTGGAAGGCGCCCCCCGATGACGTTGCCACCGCTCCTCGAGATCAAGGACCTGACCGTCGAGTTCCGCCAGCGGCACCGCACTCCGCCGCTGCGTGCCGTGGACACGGTGTCCCTGCGCATCGCCCCCGGCGAGACCGTCGGACTGGTGGGCGAGTCCGGCTCCGGCAAGTCCACCATCGGCCGCGCCGTGCTGGGCCTCAACCCCGCCCACTCGGGCCGGGTGTACTTCGAGGGCCGCGACATCACCGACGCCTCGTCCCGTACGCGTCGCGCACTCAGCGCCCGGCTGCAGGTCGTCTTCCAGGACCCGTACGCCTCCCTCAACCCGGCCCGCACCATCGGCCAGACCCTCGCCGAGCCCCTGCTCGCCCGCGGCAGGTCACCGAAGCACCGGACGCGGGACCATGTCGCGCAGATGCTGCGGCGAGTCGGAATGCCCGCCGACACCGCGGACCGTTACCCCGGCCAGTTCTCCGGCGGACAGCGCCAGCGCATCGCCATCGCCCGCGCGCTCATGCCCGAACCACGTCTGGTCATCTGCGACGAGCCGGTGAGCGCACTGGACCTGTCCATCCAGGCGCAGGTGATGAACCTCCTGTCCGACCTGCAGCGCGACCTCGACCTCAGCTACCTCTTCATCGCCCACGACCTGCCCCTGGTGCACCACCTCTCGCACCGCATCGTGGTTCTCTACCGCGGACAGGTCATGGAGACCGGCCCCAGCGCCACGCTGTACGGCGACCCGGCCCACCCCTACACCCGAGCGCTGCTCGCCGCCGTACCCCAGCCGGACCCGCGAGCCCAGCGGGCCAGGGCGGCGAAGGCCGCGACGGCACGCACCACGGCCGCACCCGCACCCGACGGCTGCGCCTTCGCCCACCGCTGTCCGCATGCCGTCGACCTGTGCCGCCGCGAACGCCCTCTCCTGCTGCCGCTCCAGGACGGCCGCGCCGCGGCATGCCACCGCACCTCGGAACTCGACTCCCGCTCCACCGCCCGGCAGTCCCACCCGCACACACAAGGACGTTCCCATGGGTAGAAGACCCCTGCCCGCAGGACTGGCGGCACTCGCGGTCCTCGCCGTCGCCGCCACCGCCTGCAGCAGTTCCGACGCAGGCGCAAGCGGCGGCGGGCGCGACACCCTGACCGTCGTCGCCGCGGGTGCGCCCGCCAGCCTCGACCCGGCCAAGGCGAACGTCGGCTCCGACAACTGGTTCGTCAACCTCGCCTACGACACCGTCCTGAGACAGGGCCGGAACGGAAAGGCGGGCCCCGCCCTGGCCACCGAGTGGGGATACGTCGGCACCGGCAACACCGACTTCAGGTTCACCCTGCGCAAGGGGCTGAAGTTCGCCGACGGCACTGCCCTGGATGCCGCAGCCGTGGCGGCCTCGCTCAACTACAGCCGCAAGAACGGCCTCAACGTGTCCTGGACCTCCGCCATCGAGTCGGTCACCGCCGGCGGCCCGCTCACGGTGCGCATCCACTGCTCCAGCCCGCACCCCAATCTGCCGCAGCTGCTGACCCAGGTCCTGATGGTCGGCTCGGTCATCAGCCCCAAGGGCCTGGCCTCCCCGGCCGCCATGGGTACCCGCTCCTTCGGCGCCGGCCCGTACGTCCTCGACGCGGCGCACACCGCCTCCGGCGACCACTACACCTACACCCCCAACCCTCACTACTGGGACAAGAAGAAGATCCACTGGAAGAAGGTGGTCATCAAGGTCGTCGCCAACCCCAACTCCGCACTCCAGGCGGTCAGGACCGGGCAGGCCGACGCCATGGCCATCACACCCGACCAGGCCGACACCGCCACGTCGGCCGGACTGAAGGTCACGGGAGCCCCGAACGTCTTCATGGGCGTCGACCTCGCCGACCGCCAGGGCACCGTCGCACCGCCGCTCAAGGACCTGCGCGTACGGCAAGCCCTCAACTACGCCGTGGACCGGGCCGCCATTACCAAGGCCATCGTCCGGACCCACGGTCACCCGACCAGCGAGATATCACTCCCCGGGCTCGACGGCTTCGCGGCCGACTACGACAACCGCTACCCCTACGACCCGGCCAAGGCGCGCAAGCTGCTCGCCGAAGCGGGATACCCCCACGGTTTCAGGCTGAAGATGGAGACCCAGAGCCTCTTCGGCATCGACCTGGTCACCCAGGCGGTCGTCCAGCAGTGGAAGGAGATCGGCGTCACCGCCGACGTCACCACCGACACGAGCGTGGGCCAGTGGCTGGCCGCCGCCACCTCCAGGAAGTATCCGGCGCTCGGCTTCGGCTACGGCGGAGCGACCGGTTACGCCCTGTCCCTCGACTGGATGCTGCCGCACGCCACCGCCTTCAACCCCTTCGCCACCTCCGACCCCGCACTCACCCGCAAGCTGACCGCGGCCGCGGCGGCCCCCGCCGACAAGCAGCCTGCCCTCTACCAGGACGTCATGAGGTTCGTCGTGGACCGGGCGTGGTTCGTCTCCGTCCTGCGCATGGACGGCCTGTACGCCTACGACGCCAAGAAGCTGACCGGCTTCACAGCCGCTCCCAGCTATGTCCCCGACCTCGCCTGGGACGTCGCTCCCCGATAGGGCGAAGGGCGTCCCCGCACCTCGAACGACGGCTCCCGGCCCACGAGCAAGGACCGACCGCGACACCACCCTCTCGGCCGGAGCCCAGTCCCCGGTCAGGATGGCGCGGGCCTGCGGTCGACACCGATTCTCCGGTCAGACCGGCGTGGGCCTGCGGTCGACTCCGACTGCCCGGTCAGGATGGCGCGGGCCTTCCGTCGACGACTGCCGCGACCGGTGCGTCGCCTCAGCTCACCCGGTTGTCGAAGGTCCCCGGGACACGCTCTCCGGCAGTGCCACCTCTGCCCAGATCGTCTTGCCCGTGCCCGTGTGGCGGGTGCCCCACCGCTCGGCGAGCTGAGCGACGATGAAGAGGCCGCGGCCGCCTTCGTCGAAGACACGGGCGCGGCGCAGATGCGGTGCCGTACTGCTGGCGTCGTTCACCTCGCACATGACGCCGCCGGCATCACGGATCAGCCGCAGGTGCCATGGAGGACGGGCGTAGCGGATGGCGTTGGTGACCAGTTCACTGACGATCAGCTCGATGACGAACGCCAGATCCTCCAGGCGCCAGGTGGCGAGCGCCCGGCAGGCGAAGGCCCGGGCACCGGCGACGGCCGCGGGATCGGCGGGAAACTCCCAGGTGGCGACCTGGTCGCCGCCCAGGACGCGGGTGCGGGCCAGCAGAAGGGCGGCGTCGTCCTTCCGGTGGCCGGGGAGCAGCGCGCTGAGCGCGGTGTCGCGGATCTCCTCCAGGGGACGGTGCGGATCGGCCAGGGCCGCACGAAGGGACGCGTACCCGTCGTCCGTACCGCCCCCGGCGCTCTCGACGAGGCCGTCCGTGTAGAGAGCGAGGACGCTGCCCGCCGGCACGTCGAACTCGGCCACCTCGAAGGGCAGTCCGCCCAGCCCCAGGGGCGGTCCGGCCGGGACGTCCAGGAACTCCACCGAGCGGTCCGGGGTGACCAGCGCCGGGACGGGGTGACCGGCACGGGCCACGGAGCAGCGGCGGGAGATCGGGTCGTACACCGCGTACAGACAGGTGGCTCCCACCTCGCCCGCACCGGCGGACGCCGCCTGGAGCGGGCCTCCGGAGGCCTCCGTGCGATCCAGGCGGAGGACGAGGTCGTCGAGTTGGGTCAGGAGTTCGTCGGGGGCCAGGTCGACGTCGGCCAGGGTCCGGACCGCCGTGCACAGCCGCCCCATGGTCGCGGACGCCTGGATGCCCCGCCCGGCCACGTCGCCGACCACGAGGGCGACTCTCGCTCCCGACAGCGGGATGACGTCGAACCAGTCCCCGCCGATGCCCGCGCCCGGGTCGGCCGGCACATAGCGGGAGGCGATCTCCACGGCGGGCTGGCGCGGCGCGCGGTCCGGCATGAGGCTGCTCTGCAGCGCGAGCGCGATCTCACGCTCCCGGGTGTAGCGGCGTGCGTTGTCGATGTGCACCGCGGCCCTGGCGGCGAGGTCCTCGGCCAGCCGGAGGTCTTGATCGTCGAAGGGCTCGGGGGTGCGATGACGGCAGAACACGGCGATCCCCAGGCTGATGCCCCGCGCCCGCAGCGGGACGGCCATGAGGGAGTGCGTCGCCCGGGTACGGGTACGGGTGCCGTCGGCGGGTTCGGCGGGTTCGGCGGGTTCGGCGGGTTCGGCGGGTTCGGCGGGTTCGGCGGGTTCGGCGGGTTCGGCGGGTTCGGCGGGTTCGGCGGGTTCGGGATGTTCGGTGGGTTCGGGGGAGTCGGAAGCCCACGAGGCCATGGCGGCCTCGTCGACGTCATGGCGCGAGGCGCGACCGGTGGACAGCGCGCGGCCCGGTGGCGACTCCTCGTCGTAGGTGTGGGTTGCGCCGAGGGGGACCGTCACCTCGGGGCATCCCGGCAGTACGGAGCGCTGGGCGGTGCGCCGGAGGACCGGGAGGCCACCGGAGCTGTCCGGCCCTGCGCTCCCGAGGAGGCTGTCGAGCAGATCCACGACGACGAAGTCGGCGAAGTGCTCCGAGCCGACCGCCGCCAGTTCATCCGCGGTGCGGTGCAGATCGAGCGTGGTGCCGATCCGCAGCCCCGCTTCGTTGAGGACGTCCAACCGCCGGCGGGCCCGGAACTGCTCGGTGATGTCGGCCGCCGCCTGGGACAGGGCACAGACTCGCCCCTCCGGGTCCTTGACCGGGGACAGCGTAAGGAGCCAGGCGTGGGGGCGGGACTCACCGGGTGTGCGGAGGTGTGCCTCCAGCCGTACGGTCTCACCGCCGCGCCACACGCGCTCCGCGGCCTCCGCGATGTCCTCCAGGCCCGCCATCGGCTGCCCGGGGCCGGAGTGGCCGATGCGCACGCCGAGGAGCTCCTCGCGCGGCTTTCCCATGGCGACGGTCGCCGCGGTGTTCACCGCGAAGCACACACCCCGCCGGTCGAAGAGCGCCAAGGTCACAGGAAGCTGATCGAGCGCCCACTGCTTGATGACCGCCGCATCGGGCTCGCTGCCGGCCGTGGCGTCCGCCGCCGCCGACGCGGACTGTTCCCGGTCCGGAGGTACGTCGTCGCAAGCAGCCGGCACGTCGACCTCCCTGCGCATCGAATGACCACGTGCGGTGACGCACACGAGCCGTCGCCGTCTTCCAGCCTGCTCCTTGCCCCAGCCCTTCTCAACCGCCGCGCTACTCGTCGGTAGCACGCGGACGGCGTTGCCCCCTCCGTCGGCACGCCGCTCCTTGCGCGGCGGCGCGACGCAAACGGCGCCGAAGCCGTTGGGTGGGGCCGGGACCGTCCGGCGGTGCCGAGACCGTCCGGTGGCTCCGAGGCTGTCCCCGGTGGCTCCGAGGCCGTTCGGCGGCGCTGAGGTGGCGCCCGCCGGGAGCCGCCCACAGGCTGGAGCCGGATATGGATGTGCCGTCGGGCTCCGTGCGGCGGCAGGCTCTGGGAGGACTGTGTGAGTGCTGCGTCGTCCGCCACCGACGGACCGCCGGCCCGGTACGACGACCTTCGTGCGCTGGTTGTCAACTGCACCCTCAAACGCTCGCCGGGGACGAGCAACACGCAGGGACTGATCGACCGGAGCACCGCCATCATGGAGGCGCAGGGAGTCCACGTCGATGTCGTACGGGCCGTGGACCACCCCATCGCCACCGGTGTCTGGCCGGACATGACGGAGCACGGCTGGATGGTGGACGCCTGGCCGGACCTGTTCCAGCAGGTGATGGCCGCCGACATGCTCGTGCTGGCCGGCCCCATCTGGCTGGGCGACAACAGCTCCGTGATGAAGCGCGTGATCGAACGCCTCTACGCCTGTTCCAGCCTGCTCAACGAAGCCGGTCAGTACGCCTATTACGGCCGGGTCGGCGGCTGCCTCATCACCGGAAACGAGGACGGCGTCAAGCACTGCGCCATGAACGTCCTCTACAGCCTGCAACACCTGGGCTACACCATCCCGCCCCAGGCCGACGCCGGCTGGATCGGTGAGGCGGGCCCCGGACCCTCCTATCTCGACCCCGGCTCGGGCGGCCCGGAGAACGACTTCACCAACCGCAACACCACCTTCATGACCTGGAACCTGCTGCACCTCGCGCGGGCGTTGAAGGATCTGGGCGGCATCCCCGCCTACGGCAACCAGCGCACCGCGTGGGACGCCGGCTGCCGGCTCGACTACGAGAACCCCGAACATCGTTAGGGCGTCCGGCGTCCGGCGTCCGGCGTCCGTGGCGCGGGCCGGGAACCGGACGGTGGGCGAAGGCGGACGCGCCGGTCCGCCGGGGATGCCCGGGGTGAGCCGCTCAGCGTCTGCGGTGCCCGAAGACCACCATGCGCAGCAACGTGAAGCGCACCACCGTGACCAGGGCGAAGCTCGGTACCAGCACCAGCGTCTCCGCGGCGGGCGAGGTGGCGGGCCGGTAGTGGCGCAGGAGAAGGACCGCACCGGTGGTGACCAGGTAGGCAAGGACGAACAGGCCGCCCGCCGCCAGATGTGCTCGGACGGCGCGGACCGGAGAGCCGCGAAAGGTCAGCCGCCGGTTCGCCTCGGTGTTGAGGACGGTGACGGCGAGAAGGGAGACGAGATTGGCCACCGGAGGACGGGCCCAGTGGCGCAGCAGCCAGTACAGCAGAGCTTGAGCCACGGTGGAGACGACGCCGATCGCGACGAACCAGCCTGCCTGCCCTGCCACGGTGGTGCGGCGGGGCCGGGCGGAGGCGTCGCGTCGTGTGCTGAGCTGTCGCACCCGTCCATCATGAGGCCCGGGTGCGGGGGCCGGGAGATCGGTCCATGCGGCGCTTCCACCGATCGGCCGCGGGACGGACACCCGTATGCACCGCAGGCTCGGACAGGCGATCCGACCTGTGTCAGCTTGTAGATGTACTGCCTGCCCGGCACGCATGGGCCAGGCATGGAGCTGTCCCGTCGTGAGAGCGGCTCGGGAGTGGGAGGAGACGGCCGATGGCAACGGGCGGACGGCCGCCGGAGCCCGCTCCATATGGTGGGCCGCGGTCTCGGAGACGGTACGAACCGAGTGCGGGCGCGGGGCAGGGCACCGCGCCGTGACGACCGACGAGGACGAGCTGTACGGCGCCGACGAGGACCCCTACAGGCTGGCTCTGCGTCCGGGCCGCGGTCCGGTGTATCTGAGACTGGCGGACGGGCGCCGGATCCGGATGCCGGTGCACCGCTGGTACGCGCGGCCCACGGTGGCCGACAAGACCGTACTGGAACGCTGTGTCGGTCCCGTCCTCGATGTCGGATGCGGGCCGGGCCGGTTGTGCAGAGAACTCCTGAGCAGGGGAGTCTTCGCCCTCGGGGTCGACATCGCACCGCGCGCGGTCGCCCTGACCACCGCACTGGGCGGGCTCGCACTCTGCCGGTCGGTGTTCGACCGGCTGCCGGCGGAGGGTGGCTGGCAGACGCTGCTGCTCATCGACGGCAACGTCGGCATCGGAGGCGAGCCACGCGGCCTGCTGCGCCGCTGCGCCGCACTCATCGCCCCGACCGGGCGCCTCGTCATCGAGGTCGACCCCCAGGACGTCGACGAACTCTGCACCGCCTGGTTCGAGGACATCCACGGCCACAGTGGGGCACCCTTTCCCTGGGCACGCCTCGGACAGCGAGCGCTGCACAGGATCTCCGAGGACCTGGCCCTGCACGTCATCGACCAGTGGACGAGCGGCCACCGGCGCTTCGCCGCCCTTGCGCACCAGGTGTCGTCCTCCGGTCACCCGCACCGGCGCAGGTCCGCGAAGCGGTGACGGCGGGGATGCGCCGACCGGCACGTCGTCCCACGTCGACCTCGCGCCGCCACGGCCCGACCAAGACCCCCACACACGTCCCCGTCCCATTTCCCGTGCAGGGAGCGGGATTTCCCCACTGCCGCAGCCGGGCCGGGCCTGTGTCGCCCGATGACCCGATGAGCACCGGCCCGGGGTGGCGGCGCAGCGCGGGACTCCGCAACGCTGCCGCGGTGCACGACGAGAAGTCGGCGGAACGGACTGCGCGTGACGAGCTTTGACGAGCGTTCGGCTTCGCCGGTGGGGGAGAACGACGGATCCCGGACCGTCCACGGCCGGCGGACGAGGTATGCGGCACAAGTGACCAGTGCGGCGGACGAGGTACACGGCACAGGTGATCAGTGCGGTGCTCGGGCCGGCACCCTGGGTCGCCTTCGTGACCAGATGCAGCCGACTCCGTGCTGAGCGGCCGGCGGAAGCCGGTGCCATGCAGCTTGCTTTGGAGTGCATCTGCCCTTCCCATGCTCCAGTGGCCACCTCCGGTTGGCGCCCGCCTGCGACCCGTCCGCCGAGGGTGCCACGGGTCCGCACACGGCGGCAGGCCGGGCAACACTGGCATGCTGGCCGACGACGATCCCTGAGAAAGGCCGGCCCGAACACCCATGAACAGCAGTGCTCTGACCGCCATGGAGCGTGCCGCCGGGCACCAGCGACGGTTCGAGGTGTCCTTCGAGACGTACTTCGCCGAGCTGGCGGACACCCTCGGCAGCCCGCAGCTGAGCCGCTTCGCCCCTCGTTGCCTGGAACTGCTGGCGCAGTTGTCGCTGCGCGGTGGCAAACGGATGCGAGTGGTTCTGCTCCACGAGGCGGCCCGCCTGGTCACCGAGGACGAGGTGCCCGGCCTGGCGGAGGCCGCACTGAGTCTGGAGCTGCTGCAGACGCACGCACTCATCCTCGACGACATCATCGACGACTCGCCGGTGCGCCGCGGCGGCCCCTCGACGTACCACGCCTTCCGCCAGGAGCTGCCCGAACACCCGCACACCGCGCTGGGTATGGCCATGATGGCCGGTGACCTCGCCGGGTTCCTGGCCCTGCGCGTCCTGCTCCAGGCCGACATCCCCGCCGACCGCAGACAGGCCATGCTCGACGTCCAGTTCGGGGTGAGCACGGACACCGTCATCGGCCAGATCCTCGACCTGGAACGTGACCTCACCCCCTCACCCGGTGAGGAGTTGCTCGACACCGTGTGCGAGTACAAGACCACCCGCTACTCCATCCTCGCCCCCCTGCACCTGGGGCTCCTGGCCGCCGGCGCGGACCCGGCCGAACACGAGCCGAGCCTGCGGCGATACGCCACGCTCGCCGGCATCAGCGGGCAGATGCGCGACGACTACCTCGACCTCTTCGGCGATCCGGAGACCACCGGGAAGCCCAGCGGTGGTGACCTGCGAGCAGGCCGCCACACCTACCTCGTACGCATCCTGCTGTCCGCGACCGACGGGAGCGACCACGCCGCCGTACGAGCCGCGCTCGGTGCTCCGGACTGCACGGCGCAGACCGTCGACCGCGTCCGCGACATCGCCCTGCGCCACGGGGTGCACAGCCGGCTGCAGCAGGCCATCGACGAATACGCCGAAGCCGCCGCCGAGGAAGCCTCGTCATGGCGCGCGCACTGGCGCGAGGAATCCGTCGCCCTCTTCGAACATCTTCCCAGGTGGAACGCCCGTCGTTCCGGCTAGCGAGGCTCCGTCCGCAGGGACGGCCGTACAGGGCCGGGCAGAGGCCCGCCGATCCGCCCGGCCGACGCGGTGGCCGGCCGATCGGGTCTGCACTCTTCTGACGGTCACTGACTGCCGCTCCACCGATCTGAGCCGTTGGGGTGACCCACTCGCCGCCCTACGGCACCACACAGGGCGCCACCGCCGCGAGGTTCTCCAGCGTGTGCACCCCCGCCCAACTCGCCATCGAGCTCCTGTGGTGCACGGGCGCCGCGCTCCTCGCCCTGCTCACCTTTCACCGCCGCACCCGTACCGTCTTCGCGGCCGGACCGCGCAACAGCGCGGCGATACAAGGGCGCAGGTCGCGGCACGCTTCCACGCGCCGGTGCGTGCGGCGTCGGCGGACCGGACACTGCCGTGGAAGCGCGCATCGGCGGGGCCGCCGAGCCGCAGACGCCCGTCCCCGCATCCACCCCCGCCCAGGAATAGCCGTGAGACCCGTCCGCGTTCCCACGATCATGACGACGAACGCACCGCGGCCCGAGGTACTGCGCTACACCGCCTTCTCCGACACCCCCGAGGGCGGAAACCCCGCTGGTGTCGTCCTGGACGCCACCGCCCTGGACGACAGCGACATGCTGGCCATCGCCGCCGACCTCGGATACTCGGAGTCCGCGTTCCTGACCCCGCGCCCGGAGGGCCTCGGCGGCCAGGAGGGGCGGGCGTACGGCATCCGTTACTTCAGCCCCAAGGCCGAGGTGCCCTTCTGCGGGCACGCCACCGTCGCGGCCGCCGTTGCGCTCGCCGAGCGGACAGGCCCCGGGGAGCTGGTGTTCGCGACACGCGCCGGTACCGTGCCGGTGGAGGTGTCCGAGGAGAGCGGGACGGTCCGGGCCACCCTCACCAGTGTCGAGCCGCGCATCGAGCAGATCGCCGCCGCCGACCTCGACGAGGCACTCGCCGCGCTCGACTGGCCCGGCACCGATCTCGACCCGGACTTCCCGCCCCGCGTCGCGTTCGCCGGCGCCCGCCACCTAGTTCTCGCGGCGGCGACGCGCGCTCGCCTCGCGGATCTCGCCTACGACTTCCCGCGCCTCGAAGCTCTGATGCACCGCCTGGACCTGACCACGGTCCAGTTGGTGTGGCGTGAGTCGGCCGCCGTCTTCCACGTCCGCAACCCCTTCCCCGTCGGCGGGGTCGTCGAGGACCCGGCGACCGGCGCCGCGGCCGCCGCGTTCGGTGCGTACGCCCGTGAGCTGGGCCTGGTCCCCGAGGACGCCGTCCTCACCCTGCACCAGGGCGAGGACCTGGGCCGCCCCGGAAGGCTCACGGTGACGCTGCGCGCGGGTGACCCACGCGTCCGTGTGAGCGGCGCGGGAACCCGCATCGGCTGAGGCACCGCCGACCCTCGGGTCCGCACCCGCCACGAGCCTCGAAGGGGAGCCCACGAGCCCTGAAGGGGAGCCCGCAAGCCTCGAAGGGGAGCCCACGAGCCCTGAAGGGGAGCCCACGAGCCTCGAAGGGGAGCCCACGAGCCCACGTCACGAACGCGACGTGGGCTCGGCCTACGACGAACTCGACCGCACCGCAGACGCCGAGGAAGACCGTGCGCATCGCACTCGCGCCCGGTCACGGGGGATTCCGAAGCGGGGAGTGAGAGGGTGCGTCATGGAACCGTGTGCCCTACCCGTGTCGGGTGACACGTGCAGGTGCGGACGGTTCGGTCGTGCAGGCGGTACGGGGTCGGACGGGGCTGGACGGGGTGTGGTCGGGGTGGGCGGGCAACCGGCTCAGGTCCTGTTGCCCGCCCGCAGCCACGCGATGTAGTCGCCTACGGCCCGCTCGGTGTCGTACTCGGCCTGGTAGCAGGTGTCTTCCCGGAGCCGGCCGATGTCGAGGACCAGGTGCGGTGCACCCACCCCGGTGGGGAGGCCGACCTGGGCGTCGGGTACCACCTTCCTGATGGCATCGATGAGCTGGGCGTTGGTCGTGGCCCGGCCGGATCCGACGTTGTACGTACGGTGGTTGAGCCTGCCCGCGAGCTGGAGAAGGGCGATCGCACGCCCGGTGTCCTTGACATAGGTGAGGTCGAGACCGTCCTCGGCGAAGGGCGTCCGTACGAGGTCGGAGAGGTCCGGGGCGGTGCCGCGGGCGACGGCGTGGATGAGGGCGGGCGCGGCGAAGAACGGATCGGGGTGACCGAGCGGGCCCCAGGTACCGGAGATGCGATAGTTGACGATGTCGATGCCTGTGGTGTCGGCGAGGTACCCGTTGAGCAGTTCGCCGACCTTCTTGAAGGTGGGGATCGAGACGGATGCGCTCATCGGCAGCAGAGCGTCCTCGTGCAGCGGTCCGCCGTTCTCGGTGCCGGAGTAGACCCCGATCGTGCTGGCGACACCCAGACGTCGCACACCCCACTCCTGCGCCGCCTGCGCGATGTTCAGCAGCCCGCCGAGCGCCTGCCGTGCCGCCTCGACCGGCGCGTCAGGGACGGGAGGCCAGGGGTGGGACCCGGCCAGGTGCACGATGCCCGTGATGGTGTGGCGGCGGCCGATCGCGAGCAGGGCATCGCGGTCGGCGATGTCCGCCTGCTCCACCTCCACCCGTGCCCCGGCGAGTACGGCCGGGAGTTCGGCGAGCACGGCCGGGAGTTCAGGGGCACGGCGCTGGACCACAACGCAGTCTTCCCCCAGGTCGAGCAGCGCTCGTACGGTGTGGGTCCCGATGAAGCCGAGACCTCCGGTGACGAGAATCATCACGTGTCCTTTCTGCAGCGATCCCGACGGTCGACGCACCGCCGTCTCCGGCCGGCACCTGACGTGCCACTCGGTTCGCTGATCTGCCGGGCGTCACGGCGAACCGGGCTGCCGGCGCTTGTGAGGCTCGGAAACGGGTTGTCTCATGAAGGGGAAGTTCTCGCTTCGAAGCCGTGAGCGGCCCAGAAGTCCGCCGGTGGTGCGCAGCCGTTCAGCCACATCGACGCCTGGTACCGACGCTCACGTGCCCATCCGTCCAGGGGTGCGTCAGGCGTGAAGCGACCTGGTCGACGGCCCTCTCGTCCTCCGTCAGGGACGAAGCGGAACGTCGCTCCGCCAACAATACGGAACGATGTTCCGCTTTGCAAGGCTGTTCGTGCCGCGATGAGGTGTACGGCGCCGGCGATCGGCGAGGCGTGGCCGGAGGCCTGCCTTCAGCGTCGCGCTCGGCCGATTCCCTGCTCGACGAGACGGCCGCCGGACACGAGCGTGCCGGCCTGCTTGATCTGCTCCAGCAGAGGGGAGATCTCCATGCTCTGGACTCCGCTCAGGGAACCGACGCGGTCCGAAGTGAATTCAAACAGTTCGTCGAGATCGCGGCAGTGTGCGACGGCATGGATGTTGTAGGGCCCGGAGACGGCCGCGGCGAAGCCTACTTCGGGTTCCTGTGCGAGTGTGCGTCCCACGCTCTTGACCGCCGACGGGTGCACGCGGAGCCAAAGGTTCGCCCAGGCGTGATAGCCCAGTGCTCCTGCGGCGATCTCGACGTCTATGTGGACGACGCCGCGCTGGAGCAGGGCTTGAAGACGCCGTGATGCGCGCCCAGGCGTCAGGTCCGCCGCTGCACCGAGATCGACGAGGCTGGCGCGACCGTCTGCGGCGAGAACGTCGAGCATCTTCTCGTCCTCGGGGGTGAGGTGCACCGGGTCGCGAGTGACGACCGGGGATTCCGTGAAAGGTGTGCCCTCGTTCCCGAGCATCGACTCCTGCTGCGGAGTCAGCGTGCCGCGCAGAGCGGCCCAATAGTGCCCGCGGCCGCCGAGGAACTGACGGAGCATCGCGGACGCGTTGATGTCGATGACGGCTGCGGTGCGTGGAAGCCGCTGACCGAGCAGGTCCTCGCGCTGTTCCCGAGTCCGCGACCGGACCGCGCAGGTGATTTCGGAGCCCGCGGCGCCCAGGGCCACCCAGCTGACGTCGTCGCGCTTCGCGAGTGCGTCGGCGATCGCGGCGACGCTGCCGGGTCGGCAGCGCAGTCGCACCAGCCACCTGCTCTGTCCCAGAGCCCCCGGGTCGACGACACCGGCGACGCGGATGACGCCATCGGCGCGCAGTCGACGGTAGCGACGGTTGACGGCCCCCTCGGTCATGCCGAGCGCAGTCGCGATCAAGGCGAACGGAGCCCGTGGGGCGACCTGGAGCGCGCGAATGATTCGTACATCATCGGGCTGCACAGCGTTGGATTCCGTCATGAACGCTCCTGCCATGTGAGCAATCCTACATATCCACGCCCCGGACGTGCTCCGAAGGCGACGGAGCGGAAAGACTCCAAGCGCAACAGGGAACCGCTTGCGGCGGTTGAGCCCCCTTGAAACCCCTTGAAGCCCCCTGCAATCCCTTGGAACTCCTTGGAACTCGGATGGCGACCTCGACGTCGGCGGACGCCGCTCGCAGGTCGCGACGCATTCACGATGAGGCTCGATTTGAGCTCGAAACTCGAAGAAAGGAGATGGCGCGCAGTGTCATCGACTGACGCGGACCGGCATGTGCCGACCGCTTTGATTGTTGGGGCGTCACGCGGTCTCGGTCACGCGATGGCGACCGAATTCTTCGGCAGAGGATGGAACGTCATCGGTACCGTCCGAGACACAACTGCTCGGACGCCCCTGCACGATCTGGCGGACGGATCCGACGGACGCGTCTGCATCGAGCATCTCGACATCAACGAGCCCTCGCAGTTGACGCCCCTGCATGAACGCCTCGCCCAACGGGAACTCGACCTGCTCTTCGTCAACGCGGGGACGACGAACAATGAGCCGACGCCGATCGGTGCGGTTCCGACAGCCGATTTCGTAGAGGTGATGGTCACTAACGCGCTCAGCCCCATGCGCGTCATCGAAACACTCGAAGACCTCGTGTCACCGACGGGACTCATCGGGGTGATGTCCTCCGGGCAGGGCAGCATCACGAACAATACGACCGGATTGCGCGAGGTCTACCGGGGCAGCAAGGCAGCCTTGAACATGTCCATGCGCAGCTTCTCGGTCCGGCAGCCCGAGACCCGGCGCGCATTCGTACTCATGGCACCCGGCTGGGTCCGCACGGCCCTCGGGGGACCAGGTGCGCCACTCACCATCGACGAGAGCGTCCCGCTGGTGGTGGACGTTCTGCTGTCGAGGCTGGGGAAGCCCGGTCTCGCGTATCTGGATCGTTTCGGCCAGACCGTCCCATGGTGAATCCGGCCGACCACCTGGGCGGCCCCGCCGCGCGCCTGACGACCGGTCCACCGCTGACGGCCTGGAGGACATCCACGTGAAGACCATCGCGATCGAAGAACACTGGAACAGCGTCACCATCCGCAACGCGCTCGACCGGCTGCAGAACGGTGCGCGGGACGAAAGCGTCGCCTTCAACACCATGGGCGACAACCAGGCCCGGCTCGAGGACATCGGCCAGGGCCGCATCGAGGCGATGGACGCCGCCGGGATCGACGTCTCGGTCCTGTCGGTGGTCACACCCGCCACCCAGGCACTCCCGGCTCGGGAGGCCGTCGCGCTGGCCCGGGAAGCGAACGACGAGGCCACTGACGCCGTCCGTGCGCATCCGGACCGCTTCCGCGCGTTCGCGACCCTGCCGACCAGCGATCCACAGGCCGCGGCCGCGGAACTCGAACGGTGCGCCACCCGACTGGGGCACGTCGGCGCGATGATCCACGGCCGGACGGGCACCCGTGCGCTGGACGATCCCGCCTACGACGACCTGTTCGCCACCGCGGCCCGCTTGCACCAGCCGGTCTTCATCCACCCGCAGATCCCGTCGGACGAACTGCGCGATGTCGCGTACCGGGGCCTCGACCCACTGGTCGACCTGGGGCTGGCGACCTTCGGCTGGGGCTGGCACATGGAAGCGGGTCTGTCCGCGCTGCGGCTGATCCTGCGGGGGACGTTCGACCGCCACCCCGATCTCCAGCTCGTCCTCGGGCACTGGGGCGAGATGCTCCTGTTCTGGATGGATCGGGCCGACAGCCTCTCCGGGATCGCCAAGCACCTCGAACGCCGGGTGTCGGACTACATCAGGACCAACATCCACATCACCAGCAGCGGGATGCTGCAGGAGCGACTGCTGCGCCATGCCCTCGACTTCACCGCCGCCGACAGGGTGCTGTTCTCCACCGATTACCCCTTCCACCGGCCCGGCGTGGCGGCGGTCGAGGAGTTCTTCGACGCCGTCCCCGACCCTTCGGACTGCTCGAAGATCGCTCACGGCAACGCGGAGGCACTGTTCCGGCTGGACTGACCTGACGGCCACGGCCGTTGAACGCGGCCGGTCGGAAGTCGGCTGGTCGGAGGTCGGCCCGGTCGGAAGTCGTCCGTTCTGAGGCCGACCGGTCTGAGGTCGGCCGGACGACGTCCGTCAGAAGCCGTCCGGTCGGAAGCCGTCTGGTCGGAAGCCGTCTGGTCGGAAGCCGTCTGGTCGGAAGTCGCCGCGGTCCTGCGACCAGGTGTCCTGGACCGCCCTCGCGTTCCCTTCAGGAGGGCGTGGCATTCCCCGAGTCCGTTTCGGGCAGCGGGACGTCGGCCTCCGAAGCGGTGGTCGAGGTGGGTGTCTCGGCCACGAGGGGCGTCTGCGGATCCGGGGCTGGTGCGCGCAGCGACCGCACGCCGGGAGACAGGAGCGCGGCAAGGGTGGCGGTGACGATCAGACTCCCGCCCACCATCAGCATCCGGTCGGTGCCGAACATGTCGGCAGCGGGTCCCGCCAGGGCGAGGCCGAGCGGGGCGAGTGCGAGAGAGCCGAACCAGTCGTAGGAACTGACGCGGGACAGAGCCTCCTCGGGGACCTCACGCTGGATGGTCGTGGACCACAGCACGCCGAAGAAGTCCAGGCTGACGCCGGCGGCGAAGGCGCCTACGGCGACGACCCACAGCGGTGCGCCGGCTCCGAGCAGGGCAAGGGGCGCGGCGGCGGGCAGGGTGCACAGGACCGCGACGAGGATCGGACGGCCGACGCGCGTCCGGGCCGCGACCCCGGCACCCGCTACGGACCCCAGGGCCTGGGCTGCGACCACCAGCGACCAGGCACGGGCCCCACCGAAGTGAGCACGCGCCGCCAGCGGTCCCAGCACCCCGGCGTTGGCGTTCATGGCGGCGACCACGAGGGAGTACTGGACGACGACCACCCACAGCCACTGGTGCGAGGCGAACTCCTGCCAGCCCTCGCGCAGGTCGCTCCAGCCGGAGCTGGACTTCCGCGGCCGGCGGTCCAGTCGCAGCGAGGAGGTGAGTACGGCACTGACGACGAAGGACACGCCGTTGAGGGCCAGCGCCCAGCCGGCACCGACCCACGCCACGGTCACGCCCGACAGGGCCAGTCCCAGCAGGAGCGAAGTGTTGGTGCCCACCCGCAGGAGGCCGTTGGCCCGCTGGAGGGCATCGGCGGGCACCAACTGCGGGATCACCCCGTCCATCGCGGGGGAGAAGAGAGCGGTTGCGACACCTGCCGTGACGGCCAGCGCACACAGCAGGACGACGGGAGCATGCCTGCTGAGCACCATCACGGCGAGTCCGCCATAGGAAAGGGCGCCCAGCACGTCCGAGACGGCCATCAGCCCCGAGCGGGAGACCCGGTCGGCGATCACGCCACCCACCAGGACCAGCGCGAGCTGCGGAACCGCCTGACAGGCAACGACCAGTGAGAGTTCTCCCGGGCCGGCACCGGGCAGCGAGAGCACCGCGAAGGCCAGAGCGATCCGGGCAAACCCGTTGCCGAGGACGGAAATGATCCGGGCGAGCGCAAGGCGGACGAAACCGGAGTTGCGCAGCAAAGAAGGAACACTCTCAGCGACGGACATGGACGCGCACCTTACGCCGCTGCCACGTCCACGACACAGAGGTGCGGCCACTCCCGTGCAGTTCAACGAACCAGGTCCCCCACACTGCGTGAATCGACGCGGCTCCCGCCGTCCGCAGATGCGGGAGCCGAGACGCCGCGGGGTCCCGCGGTGACGGTCGACCTTCGGAGCGCTCCCGCACGCGCGAGGAACAGAGGTGAGCCGACCTGGCCGTCACCGCTCACGGGGTGCAGGGGTGCCGGCGCACAATGCGTGGGCGCGGA
Source organism: Streptomyces sp. NPDC107581 (assembly GCF_055657175.1). Classification (NCBI taxonomy): domain Bacteria; kingdom Bacillati; phylum Actinomycetota; class Actinomycetes; order Kitasatosporales; family Streptomycetaceae; genus Streptomyces; species Streptomyces sp. NPDC107581. The sequence continues at coordinate 20,366 of NZ_JBVKBH010000002.1, read as the reverse complement.
GGAGGCCGTTCTCGTCCCGCGTGGTCGTGACGAAGGAAAGGTTCTCGTGGTCCACCGGTATCTGGTCGGTGACGTCCACCAAGGAACGGGGGCCGAAGAGCTGGTACGCCTTGGCGTGCGGCCGGGGCAGGGTGGGCGAGGTGCCCGTCCACCGGGTCTGGTCGAGGCCGAGCGGGCGCAGGATGCGGGCTTCGATCTCCCGGTGGACGGGTCGACCGGTGACCTTCTGGAGGCAGGCTCCGCCCGCTCTAGTGGGTCTCCAGTTCCCCGATCCGCACCACCGTCGTTCCCCTCCTCGGGCATACCCACACCGCCGTGTCCTCGCGGACGGTCGCCGTCAGCGGATGCGTGTCCGGGTGTGTCGGGCACTGTGGCCAGACCGCGGATGCGCCTTCGGACCACAGTGCCTCCACCGCCCAGTCCTGGACCTGATCCGCCAGGTGCACGAGCAGCTCTGCGGGGGTGCCATGCGGATGCGGAGTCACGCCCTGGCCCGAACCGTCCGGGGCCCAGAGCATGATGCCGGACCTGTCGTCCGAACGTATCCGCGGCTGCACCGCGCACTGGGCCCGGAGGTCCCGCAGGACTGTCTCCAGAGCTTCGGCGAATTCCATGTCGTCCACGGGGGGGCTCCTGATCACATCGGGCAGAACTGCCTCACAGTCTCCACCGCCCTGAAGCCCGCGGACGATCTTTTCCGGCCCAGCTCCCCCGTTTCAGCAGCCGCCTCAGTTTCGGCGCTCCGGCCCGCTGTTCGGCCATTGATGCCCAGCCATGAGGCCCGGGCAGCACCGCTTCCTCGGGCGTCGGCCCGCCTCCATGCGCGTACCGCACCAGGACCTCCTGCCGCAACGGTCAAGAACCGTCACGAGCCCAGGGGCACGGCGAGTTCGGCATCAGCAAGCGCTCGCGCGTCCACCGCCGCCGGCCCGCCAGGCGTACCCCGCCAGGCGCACCCCGCCAGGCAGGCCGGCGAACTGCCGCCTCCGCCGGCGTCGGCAGTCGGCGTGGTGGGTGACCGGTCACTGATCCAGCGGCTCCGTCGTACCAGTCCCAGCCACCGGAGCCGCTGCCCTGCGCGCACTTCCGGTTGAGCAGCTGCTGTCCGTCTACGGCCGCCTCGCGGGGACCCTCGCGCGTCCGGGCAACGTCGCCCCGCCGATGTATCCGGTGCTCGGCGCGCCCGGTGCTCCCCGCGCATGGCAGTGGGCGTTCGCGGACGGCGCGCTGGAGGGCAAGCCGCTGATGGCCGGCACCACCCGGGACGAGATGACGGCCTTCCTCGCCTTCGATGGAACCGGCACTCGGGGAGGCAGCGTCCATCGGTACACAAGATCGCTGTTCGGCGCAGGGGAGTTCGAGATGATCGGCGCGGCCACCCGTTACCTCTATCTTGTCCGGCATGGCGAGGCATCGCCGGACGAGAGCGGGCTGACGGACAGCGGACGCCGGCAAGCCACGCTGCTCGGCCGGCGCCTCCGGGACGTCCCCTTCGCAGCTGTTCACCACGGTCCGCTGCCCCGGGCGGAGCAGACCGCGCGCCTGATCGGCGACGAACTGAAGAACGTCCCTCTGCACGTCTCGGAAGTTGCCGGTGACTATGTGCCTCATGTCCCAGAGCGGGCCGAGCTACCGGCGGAGTCGGCGGACTACTACCTCCGCTTTCTCGCTGGTACCACGGACGAGGAACGGGAACATGGAACCGCGCTGGCCCGCCAGGCGCTGGATCTGTTCACCGGGCCGGTGGACGGCGAAGAGGACCGGCACGAACTGATCGTCACCCACAACTTCCTGGTCGCCTGGCTGGTCCGGGACGCGATGCATGCGCCGAAGTGGCGTTGGCTCGGTCTCAACCACGGCAACGCGGCACTTACGGTGATCCGATACGCGCCCGGCCGGGCGGCCTCCGTCGTCGTCTCCAACGACATGCGTCATCTGCCCAGCGAGCTGCGCTGGACGGGCTTTCCCTCCGAGCTGCATGTCTGAATGCGGTCGCCGGGCCAATGGCTGGTGCGAGCTGTCCCGTGAGGCAGCACGCCGACGGCTCCTGGCCGACGACAGCTTCCCCGACACATTTGTGGACGCTCTCCTGGACGGCTATGCCGACATGCTCGCCGCCCCTCGCCCGGCCATTACCCACACAGTCGAAGCGGTCACCGGCATCCCGGCACGCACCTACCGCACATGGGTCTCCGACCACGCCGCTGACGTCCGCTGACACCACCGGGCCAGGCCGTCGCCGGCGTCGGTGAGCACCGGGCCGTGCCGTCCGGCGGGGATCACTGTCAGCCTGCCCGTGTCCCACGCGTGCCTGATCATTGCCCGCATCCGACACCTTGTCGGATGCGGGCAGCAGCGAGCAGAAGCCCAACCCGCACTGATCCCCGCGACAACTACGCCCGAACGCGCCAGTACCGCGTCGGTGTCGTTGTCGGTCTGCCGACCGGCCTGGGCACCCTGATCAAGACGCAGGCCCAAGGCGTGGTCCCAAGGCGTGGTCGAAGGTGTCGGCGAAGACATGGAGAGCGTCGATGTGACGAGTGCCACATTCCAGAGTTCGAACTTCGGCGCCCGCCCCGCATCTAGTCCGCGTCGTCCACCGAACACCAAGGAACATGCAATGGGTTATCTGCGCGGGTTCATCCCCTGGATCGTCGCGGGCGTCGTCTCGTCCTTCGACTGGCGCTGGGGCGCGATCGGAGGTCTCGTCACAGGACTCCTGCTCCTTCTCCAGGACCGCCGTCGGGGCGTCGACCTCGACGCCCTGGTCCTGGAGATCAGCACGATCGTGTGCTTCGTCGTTGTCGGCGCCGTCTCCGTCGCCGAGCCGGACTCGGCGTTGGCGGACCACACCGACGTCATCTCCTTCGCCTGGCTGGCCGCCACCGCGTGGGCGACCCTGGCGATCCGCCGTCCGTTCACCCTCGGCATCGCCAAGCGCCAGGCACCGCGCGAGTACTGGGACATGCCGGAGTTCATGCGGGTCAACCACCACATCACCAGCGCGTGGGGCGCCGGTTTCACCTTCATCGGCGTCAGCCTGGCCGTCTGCGGGGCGGTGGACGCCCCGGTGTGGGTCGGCATCGCCGCCCATGTCGTCGGCCTCGTCGGCCCCGCCGTCTTCACGAAGGTCCATCCGGCCCGGGCCCAGAAGCGGCTCGAGGCGCGGGCGCCCGTGACGGCCCTTCCCCAGTAGCCCCGACCCACACCTTCCACCTGAAGGAGCTGACACATCATGAGCACCATCCCGGAAGCAAGGAACGTCGTCCTGGTCCACGGCGGACGTCACCAATCCCGCCGGCCTCCTCGACCCCTGCCCGCCGACCCTCGCCTGGATCATGTTCCGCCGGAACCGAAGGGTCCGGCGACTCCGGGTGGTCTTCCCCGACCCACCGCGCTGAACGGCCCCGCACCGGATCCCGGGGAGAGCCCGACCGTGAAGCACGGAACCCGTGGGCCGACGGGGCCCGACCGTGAAGCACGGAACCCGTGGGCCGACGGGGCCCGATCGTCAAGCACGGAACTCGTGGGCCGACGGGTCCCGATCGTCAAGCACGGAACTCGTGGGCTCACGGGGACGTACCCGACTACGAAGCACGAGGTCCGCGGGCCGACCCGAACCGCCGCCAAGGAGTACAGCGCGCGGGGGAGCACGCATCTCAAAAGCCGTGTCTGAGCCTCGCATGACACAGTGGACAGTGCTTCGTTGCAGGTCGGGAGCCTGGGCGGCCTTCTCGTCCGGATCACTCCCACGGGTGTGCGATAGGTTGCCCGCCATGACTGAACTGGGACCCGCCGCCTGGCCTCCTGCCCCGTTGGGGACCGAACGGCTCGTACTCCGTCAGTCCGAGGCCCGGGACCGCGCGGCGTTCATCGACCTCTTCGCATCGCCGGAGGTGGGCACCTACATCGGTGGCCCCCGACCGCGTGATGAGCTCCAGCGCGCGGTGCCCGAGGTGCCCGGGCGGCGCCCCGGCCTTTTCGTGATCGATCTCGACGGAGCGATGATCGGCATGGTCACGCTCGATCGGCGCGATGCAGAACGTCCGGGTCACGTCCGTCCGGATGCCGGGGAGATCGAGCTCGGTTACATGTTCCTGCCGGAGGCTTGGGGACGCGGTTACGCCGCCGAGGCCTGCGCAGCGGCACTCGGCTGGTTCGCCGGCGCGCTTCCCGGCGAGCCGGTGGTGCTCACCACCCAGACCGCCAACGACCGCTCGATGCGCCTCGCGGCGAAGCTGGGTTTCACCGAGGTGGAGCGGTTCGAGGAGTACGGCGCCGAGCAGTGGTTCGGCGTGTGGTCCTCGGTCACGCCGTCCAGTTGAGCCGGACGAGGAGCCGGACGAGCGCGCTGGTCCAGACGGAAGCCGGAGGACCGCGGGCTGCCGCAGGAACCAGGGCAGGAGCGGCGGGCGTCTCCTCGAACGATCAAGCTTGAGGAGACTGCGCAGTGCGGATCTACATCAGCGTGGACATGGAGGGCGTCACCGGGCTGGTGGATGCCGAGGACGTCCAGCCCGGCGGCCGGGACTACGAGCGTGGACGGCTGATGATGGCCGAGGACGTCAACGCTGCCATCCGCGGCGCCGTCGCGGCCGGCGCCACCGACATCACCGTCAACGACGCGCACGGCCCGATGCGCAACCTCCTGCCCGAATCGCTGCACCCGGCGGCTCGCCTCATCCGCGGCAAGCCGAAGCCGATGTTCATGCTCGAAGGCCTCGCTCCCGAGCACGACGCCGCGGTCTTCGTCGGCTACCACTCACGGGCCGGTGCGCCCGGAGTGCTGAGCCACAGCTTCATGGGGCACGAGATCGAAGACATGTGGCTGGACGGCCGTCCTGTGGGCGAGATCGGCCTGGCCCACGCCACCGCGGTCGCGATCGGTGTGCCGGTGACCGTCCTCACCGGTGACGACTGTGCCTGCACGGAGATGAGTGAGTGGGACGCCTCGGTGACCACCGTCGCCGTGAAGTACGCGCGGGACCGGTTCGCGGCCCAGCTGCGCCCGGCGGACGAAGCACGTGCGGCCATCGAGAAGGCGGTCGCCGCCGCTCTCGTCGTGCCGCCGAAGGCTCCGGTCGTCCCGGCGGCCCCGTCCACCCTCGCCGTCCGCTGGCAGTCGGCTTCAGTGGCCTCCACGCTCCTCGGAATTCCAGGCGTCACCTCGGCAGACAGCCGGACCGTCCAGGCACAGGGCACTCTGCCCGGCCTCTACCGGCTGTTCGGCGTGTGGATGCGAGTGGCAGCGTCCCTGACCAACCAGCCGCCCTACTGCTGACCGCCGCGAGAACGGCTGGCCGGCGACCGGGCTTTCGTCGCAAGGCGGCCGCACGGCCGGGAACCGGGCGCCGCCACCGAGTGCGCAGCCGCGCGCCGCGCCACGGACGGCGGCGTGGACGGCATCCACTGCTCCGACCCACCGAACGGACCGCATCTCGCGACGGGCACGTCCTTCTCCAGCAAGATCGGACTGGTGCTCCGGTTCCGGCCTGCACCGACGCCTGCGAAGACAGAAGACGTTCGGGCCCTCGCCGCACCGCGCTCTCCCCGGTGGCGGGCCCGCCGACCAGAGCCCGGACCCGGCAAGAAAGTCGATGGCAACCATGACCGAGCACTCCACGGTCCGCAGCGTCACCTACGACCTGCTGCGAACCCTGAAACTCACCACGGTCTTCGGTAATCCCGGCTCCACCGAACAGCCCTTCCTCCAGGACTTCCCCGAGGACTTCACCTACGTGCTCGCGCTGCAGGAGGCGTCCGTCATCGCGATGGCCGACACCTTCGCCCAGGTGACCGGCCGCCCCGCGCTGGTCAACGTGCACTCCTCGGCCGGGCTGGGCAACGCCGTGGGCAACCTGGTGGCGGCCTACCACGGCAACACGCCCCTGATCGTCACCTCGGGGCAGCAGCATCGGGAGCTGGTGATCGGTGAGCCGTACCTCGGCAACCGCGAGGCCACCACGCTCCCGAAGCCGTGGGTGAAGTGGTCCTACGAACCGGCCCGTGCCGAAGACGTCCCGGAAGCCTTCATGCGGGCCTATGCGGTGGCGTCGCAGCCGCCCACGGGACCGGTCTACCTCTCGATCCCCATGGACGACTGGAAGCGGCCCCTGTCCGGGTTCGCCCGGGTGCGGACGGTGAGCGCACGGGTCGCTCCCGACGCGGAGCGGCTGCGCACGTTCGCCGAACGCATCTCCGCCGCCCGTCGTCCCGCACTGGTCTTCGGGCCGGAGGTCGACCGCAGCGGTGGCTGGGACGCGGCCGTGGCGCTGGCGGAGAAACTGCGCGCGTCCGTCTACGGCGCCCCGCTGCCGGACCGCGCTTCCTTCCCCGAGGACCACGCCCTCTTCGGCGGCCCGCTCGGTATGTCGGTGAAGACCGTCAGCGACCGGCTGACCGGGCACGATCTGGTGGTGGTGATCGGCGCGGAGGTGTTCCGCTACTACCCCTACGTGCCCGGCGACTACCTCCCCGAAGGCACGGAGCTTCTGCACATCACCGGCAATCCGGAGGTTGCCGCGGCGGCGCGGGTGGGCGACAGCCTCCTGGGCGACCCCAAGACGGCGATCGAACTGCTCCTGGACATGGTCGAGGAGGGATCCGCGAGAACCGCGCCCGAGCCGATGCCGCGCCCTCGTGAGCTGCCGCAGGCGCCGAACAGTCCGCTCACCCCGCCGGAGGTCTACGCCACCCTCAGCCGGGTCCAGCCGTCCGACGCGGTCATCGTCAACGAGTCGACCTCCACGATGGCGCAGCAGATCGAGTGGCTGCCCACGGTCCGGACGGGATCGTTCTTCGCCACGGCCAGCGGGGGCATCGGCTGGGGCACCCCGGCCGCGGTGGGCGTCGCGCTGGGCGACCGGGACAGGGGCGTCGAACGGCCGGTGGTCGGTCTGATCGGCGACGGCTCCTTCCAGTACTCCGTGCAGGCCATCTATACGGCGGCGCAGCACAACCTCCCGATCGTGTACGTGGTCATGCGCAACCGCGAGTACTCCATCCTCAAGTCGTTCGCGGTGCTCGAGGAGACGCCGGGCGTTCCGGGACTCGACCTCCCCGGGCTCGACATCGCCTCCGTGGCCCGCGGCTTCGGATGCCGTGCGGTCGACGTGGAGTGCGCCGAGGACCTGGAGCGGGAGTTCAAGGCGGCCCTGTCCGCCGGCACCACCACGGTCATCGTGGTGCCCACGCAACCCCAGAAGGCGATGTTGTAGACCGTGCGGCCCGCACGATCAAAGAGGGGACGGAAAACATGGACTCCGGACTGAAGGGCCGGGTGTACATCGTCACCGGCGGCACCCGCGGGCTGGGCATGGCCGCCGCTCGCGAGCTGGTGGCGGACGGTGCGAGGGTGGTCGTCAGCGGCCGCAGCGAGGAGTCGGTGGCCTTCGCAGTGACAGAGCTGGGCGGCCCGGGGCAGGCGGTCGGCGTCGTGGCCGACAACGCCGACGCCGCGACCCCGGACCGGCTGATCGCCGCGGCCCGTCAAGCCTTCAAGCGGCTGGACGGCGTGCTCATCAGCGTCGGCGGGCCCCCGGCGGGTACGTCGGACACCGTCGAGGACGACCAGTGGCGCGCGGCCTTCGAGTCGGTCTTCCTCGGTGCGGTGCGGCTCTCCCGCGCCGTCGCGCCGGAGCTGGGCGAGGGAGGTGTCATCGGGTTCGTCCTCTCCAGCTCCGTGTACGAGCCGATTCCCGGTCTCGCGATCTCCAACGCTCTGCGGCCGGGCCTCGCAGGTTACGCGAAGAACCTCGCGAACGAGCTGGGACCACGGGGCGTCCGCGTCATCGGGCTGGTGCCCGCCCACATCGAGACCGACCGGGTACGCGAACTCGACGAGTGGTCCGGCGACGCCGAGGCCGCCCGCGAACGTGCGACCGCGGGCGTCCCGCTGCGCCGCTACGGAACCCCGGACGAGTTCGGCCGGAGCGCCGCCTTCCTGTTGTCGCCCGCGGCGTCGTATCTGACGGGCCTGATGCTGTCGATCGACGGGGGAGTGCGCAGGGGCTTCTGACCGAGGCCGCGAGGCCGCGGTGAAGGACCCGACCGAAGGCGTGAACACCGGGACCGTGCCGGGGATCCGGGCACCGGGACGGTGCCCGGGAGCCTGCGCCTGCGCCGTGGATCTTCGAGGACTCTGTCGATTCGGGCCGGGCCGATGCGCTCGTGAAAGGACCGCCCCGCTCAGCCGGCCCGGCTGCGTCCCGGAGCCCCGGTCGTGGTGACGGCTTCGTGCTGGAGTCCGGCCACGCGGCGCAGAGACCTCTTGAACTGGGGCCCGACCGCCCCCGAGCTGGTCGGGGCGCTGCCGGCCGGACAGAAGATCACCGATCGCAGCACGGTCAACGCCTGGCACGACGAGCGGGTCCGCGAGGCGATCGAGGCCACCGGCCGACAGAAGCTGATCTTCGCCGGAGTGCCGCTCGAGGTGTGCGCCGCGCTGCCCGCGATCTCCGCGACGGCCGCCGGACACGATGCGTACGTCGCCGTGGACGCCTCCGGAACCTTCAGCCGGGCCGAGCGCGAGGCGGGACTGCTGCGCATGCAACAGGCGGGCGTCGTCGTCAGCGACTACGCCACCCTCATGGTCGAGGCCCTGGCCGACAACGCCCTCCCGGAGGCCGGTGCCTTCTGCGCCGTCCTCGACATGCCGTTCGCCGTCCTGGTCGGCCAGATCTCCGCGGCCTGCCGGACCTGACCGTCGGCACGGCCGCCCCCGGCAACCGCCTTCCGGAGTCGGCCCGGCCACGGCCGGGCCGTGCCGCGCGCCTCGTACTGGCCCACACTGGAGGGGACAGGCGTGGACAGGACGGGGCACAGTCGATGCGCGCATGGGTGGTGACCCGGCCGGGGCCCGTGGAGGGCGAGCCCCTGCGGCTCGTGGAGCGGCCGGACCCCGTGCCGGGCTCCGGCGACCTGCTGGTGCGGGTGCGGGCCTGCGGTGTGTGCCGTACGGATCTGCACATCGCCGAGGGCGACCTGCCGGTGCGCCGGGCGGAAGTGACGCCCGGGCACGAGGTGGTCGGCGAGGTCGCCGGCATCGGCGCGGACGTAGCCGGGTGGGCGGTCGGCGACCGGGTGGGAGTGGCGTGGCTGCGCCGTACGGACGGCACCTGCCGGTACTGCCTGCGCGGGGACGAGAACCTCTGCCCCGCTTCCGAGTACACGGGCTGGGACGCCGACGGCGGCTACGCCGAGTACACGACCGTGCCGGCCGCTTTCGCCTACAGACTGCCGGCGGACGTGGACGACGAAGCGCTGGCGCCGTTGCTGTGCGCGGGCATCATCGGCTACCGGGCCCTGCTGCGGACGTCACTGCCGCCGGGCGGACGTCTCGGACTGTACGGGTTCGGCGGCAGCGCCCATCTGTGCGCGCAGGTCGCCCTGGCACAGGGGGCCACCGTGCATGTCCTGACCCGCGACGAGGCCTCCAGACAGCTCGCGCTCGACCTCGGCTGCGCGTCGGCCGGCGGGGCCCGGGACCTGCCGCCCGAGCCTCTGGACGGGGCGATCCTGTTCGCGCCGGCCGGTGACCTCGTGCCGGTCGCGCTGCGGGCACTGGACCGGGGCGGCGTCCTGGCGGTCGCGGGCATCCATCTGAGCGACGTCCCGGTGCTGCGCTACGAGAGCGAGCTGTTCTACGAGAAGGAACTGCGCAGCGTCACCTCGAACACCCGGGACAACGGCCGCGACTTCCTGGACCTCGCGGCCCGGTACGGCGTCCGGGCCACCACGCATCGCTACCCTCTCTCCGAGGCTCAGCGGGCACTGAGCGATCTGAAGGCGGGCCGCTTCGACGGGGCGGCCGTACTGCTGAACGACCTGTGAGCCTCTGAGTCGCGCGCACGACCGGGAGCCACGGGGACCGTCGCGTGCGCACATTCCCGTGCCGTCACACACGCCGCACAGGCCACGGGAGGAACACGACGCCAGCACATGCCGCCCATCATGCGCCCCCGGTCTCCGCACGCCCTCAAGGGGCATCGCCCGCCCCAACAGCGCTCCTTGTTCCCTCTTCGTCGGCACACCTAGCCTTGCACGAGTGCGCCGGAATCGACCTCGGCCCATGCGTGCGCGTACAGCCTCGATTCGTCGATTCGTCGATGCAGAGGAATGCGGAATCGAATGCGCGTCATGCTCCGCAGCTCATGGCTGTTCAAGCAGCGACCCCTGTCGGGCGCTACGACAGTGCCGTTCCCCGTCCTTCGAAGGAGCAGTCTGGCATGGATGCTGAGCCCATTGCATTGGTAGGTGTCGGATGCACTCTCCCCGGTAAAGTGCACGGGCTGGACGACATGTACGCAGTGCTGCGGGAAGGACGGGACTGCGTCGAGGAGATCCCGCCGAGCCGGTGGGACGTGGAGGAGTTCTACGATCCCGATCCCCTGGCTCCGGGCAAGACCTATATCCGCCACGGCGGATTCGTGGACGACGTCGACCGGTTCGACGCGGCGTTCTTCGGGATCTCGGACGCCGAAGCGGTCCGTATGGACCCGCAGCACCGCCTGCTCCTGCAGACCGTGTGGCACGCCCTCGAACACGCCGGGCAGGACCCCGATGAATTCAGGGGCACCGACACGGGCGTCTTCCTGGCGCTGATGAACAGCAACAATTACTCCCTTCTCAAGCATGAGATCGAGGGGTTGAAAGGCGTCACGGCCTACGACGCGATGAGTGACGCCAACAGCATCAGCGCCGGCCGTATCGCCCATTTCCTGGATCTGAAAGGGCCGTGCTTCGCGGTCGACACGGCCTGCTCCGGATCGCTCGTCGCCCTGCATCTGGCCCGGCAGTCCATCCTCACGGGCGAGTGCGACTCCGCCGTCGTCGCCGGCGTCAACCTGATCCTCAACCCCGATGTCCATGTCGCCTTCTGCAAACTGGGGCTGTTCTCCCGCAGCGGGCAGTGCCGGGCGTTCGACGCCAAGGCGGACGGCTATGTCCGCAGCGAGGGTTGCGTGGCCGTGCTGCTGCGCCGTCAGTCACTCGCCGAGGAACGGGGCGACCCCATCCTGGCCAGCATCGTCGCCACCGCGATCAACCACGACGGCCACACTCCCGCGCTGACCGCTCCCAACGGCCGTACCCAGGAGCAGGTGATGCGCTCCGCGCTGCGCCGCAGCGGTGTCGACCCCGCCCAGGTCGGCTACGTCGAGGCGCACGGTACGGGAACCCCGGTCGGCGACCCCATCGAGATGGGCGCCATCGCCAGGGCCTACGCCGGGTCCCGCACCGCGGACCGGCCACTGTACGTCGGCTCGGCGAAGAGCAACTTCGGCCACACCGAGGCCGCCGCCGGACTCCTCGGCGTCGCAAAGGCCGCACTCTCACTGCACCGCGAGACCATCTACCCCAGCCTCCACCTCGACCGGCTCAACCCCAAGATCGATCTCGACGGCGCCCCGGTGGAGGTCCCCGCCGAGCCCGTGCCCTGGCCCCGGACCGACGTCCCGCGCCTGGCCGCCGTCAACTCCTTCGGCTACAGCGGCACCAACGCCCACGCGATCCTGCAGGAGGCCCCGCGGCCCAGGCAGCGCACCGGCACCGCGTCACCGCGCCCGGCCGAGCTGCTGGTGCTGTCCGCCAAGTCCCCCGCGAGCCTGGACGGTCTGGCCGAACGCTGGGCGGAGCACCTGTCCCGGACCGACGGGCAGACCCTGCCGGCGGCCGTCTTCACCGCCGCGGCCGGACGCGCCGCGCACCGCCACCGCCTCGCGGTGACCGGGCGCAGCGGCATCGAGATCGCGGGCAGCCTCCGCCTGTGGCGCACCCGCCGGACACCTCCGTCGGTCACCTGCGGGCACCCCGCGAAACCCGCCAGGACCGCCTTCGTCTTCACCGGCCAGGGCGCGCAGTACCCCGGCATGGCCCGCGAACTGTACGCCGGCGAACCGGCCTTCACCGCCGCCCTCGACCGGTGCGCCGAACTGCTCGACGCCGAACTGCCCGTACCGCTGCGGCAGATGCTCTTCGACGAGCAGTCACCGCAGGCGCTCGACGACACACGCCTGGCCCAGCCGGCGCTGTTCGCCGTCGAGTACGCGCTCGCCACCCTGCTGCGTTCCTGGGGAGTCGTCCCGGACGCCGTGGTCGGGCACAGCATCGGCGAGATCGTCGCCGCGTGCGTCGCCGGAATGCTGCCCCTGGAGGACGCCGCCCGCTTCAGCGCGGTGCGCGGCCGGCTCATGGGCGAACTGCCGCGCGACGGAGTGATGCTGGCCGTCGCCGCCGACCCCGGGACCGTGCACGGCTGGGTGTCGGGGAGGGAGCGGGACGTCTCCGTCGCCGCCGTCAACGGCCCGCGCGCCGTGGTCGTCTCGGGCCGGGCGGAGGCCGTGGACGAGGTGGCCCGCATCGCCGAGGCCGAAGGCAGCCGGACCACCCGGCTGCGCACCTCGCACGCCTTCCACTCACCGCTGATGGACCCGGTCCTGTCCGAGCTGGGCAAGGCGGCAGCCGGGCTGCGCCCGGCCACCCCGGCCGTCCCGGTGTTCTCCAATGTGACGGGCGGGGCGCTGACGGGCGAGGAGGGGCCGGAGTACTGGAGCCGGCAGGCTCGCGGAACGGTCCGGTTCCATGACGGCATGTCCGCGGCGGCCGCGCTGGGCTGCACCGTGGTCGTCGAGATCGGCCCGCACCCCGTCCTGCGGACCTGCGTCACGGAGGCTTTCGGCGCCGCCGGCATGACGGTGATCCCCACCCTGCAGCGCGACGGGCGGGACCTTCGCAACCTCCTCGCCGCCGCGGGCGCCCTGTTCACGGCGGGGGCCGCCGTCGACCTCCCGGCGCTCTACCAAGGCCCGCGCCACCGCCGTACCTCCTCCGCCCCGCAGTACCCGTTCCGCAAGGACCGGTACTGGCTCAGGCCCGCGCCGGACGCCGGCCCCGGCGAGGCGGCGCACGCGGCACCGCGCCGGCAGACACCGCCCGTCGCGCCCGAGCCGGAGCCCGATCCCGTGCCCGCGCCCGCCACCGTGCGGACCGTGCACCGGCACGAGGTACGGCCGGGCACGCCGTGGGCCGACCACCGCATCCTCGGGGCGACTGTCTTCCCGGCCACCGGATATCTGGAGCTGGCCGTGGACGCCTACGCCTCGGCCGACGGCCACGCCGACGCGCCCCTCGAACTGACCGACGTCGACTTCCTCCGCCCGCTGGTCCTGGCCCCCGCAAGGCCCAGCACGGTCCAGGTGGACCTGGAGGGCGACGGTTCCCCGGCGGGTGGTGGCCGCTGCCGGTTCACCGTGGCCGCCGCCGACGGAGACGCCCAGTCCCGTTACTGCCAGGGGAAGATCGGCCCGGCCGTGCACCAGGACGGTCCCGGGACACCTCCGGAGCGGCTGCGCGCGGCGATGCCCACGGCCGTGCCGCCCGGGCGGCTCTATGGGCTGCTGCGGGAGGACGGGATGGAGTACGGCGCGAGCTTCTCCACCGTCCGCGAACTCTGGCTCGACGAGGCCGGCGGGCAGGCGCTCGGCCGGATCGCGGCCGCTCCCGACGGCGCGTCACGCGTGAGCCATGCGCACCGCTTCGCCACCATGCTCGACGGGTGCCTGCATCTCACCGCCGCGGCGGCGCGCGAGGGCGCACCCAGGGGCGCCTACGTCCCGGTCGGCGTCGGCCGGATGACGCTGCACGGCCGCCCGTTGCCCGACCAGATCTGGGGCCACGTCCGCCTGCGGCCGCACACCACCGGGACAGCGCTCACGGCCCGGCTGCGCGTCCTGGACGACACCGGGAACCTCCTCGCGGACCTCGACGACATCGAGTTCCGGCGCATCGCCTCGCTGACCGACCCCTCGGCGGTCCCGGCCGCACCGGCCGACGGCAGCCCCCGGGAGAGCGGTGACTCACGGCAGGAACTGCGGCAACGTGTCGAGTCCCTGCCCGCGGGAGAGCGCCGGCAGGCGGTCATCGGCTGGCTCACCGACGAGATCGTCGACACCCTCGGGCGGATGTCGGCCGAGCTGGAGATCGACCTCCACGATCTCGACCCCTCCCTGGCCCTGCTGGAGATCGGTCTCGACTCGCTGAGCATCACCGAACTCCAGCGCCGCATCCAGGAAAAGCTCGACTTCCGCTTCAAGGCGATGGAGGCACTGGAGTACCAGAGCATCGAGGAACTGGCGGAGTACCTCCTGCACCGCGTGATCCTGGCGGACCCGGCCGCCACCGCCCACCAGGGCTCCTGAACCCCGCGTCCCGCCGGGGCGGCAGCGCACCCGGCCGATCCCACCCAGAGGGGAAGTGCCCGCCACCGTGTTGAGCCCCGACCACGTCAACAGCTACCTCGACAGCCACCTCGCCGAACGCCAGGTCAACAAGATCCAGCACGGCTTCCCGTCCCCGCGGTTCTGGAACGAGCTGTCCGTGCCCCTGGACGAGATCGGCGAGGACCGCCGGCGCCTGCGCGCCACGGGCGACCAGTCCCATGTGTTCCTCTACGTCGGCGTCCCCTACTGCATCCAGACCGACCCCGGGAAGTGCGGCTACTGCCTGTTCCCCGTCGAGGAGTTCCAGGGCAACGCCGCACTGGAGAACTACTACGGATACGTGGAACGCGAAGCCGAGATGTACCGGGAGCAGATGGAAGGCTCCGTCCTCGCCGGAGCCTACTTCGGAGGGGGCACCTCCAACCTCTACCGGGCCCCCGTCTACCACCGGCTGATGGACATGGTGCGCCGCCTCTTTCCCGAGATCTCGGACCAGGCGGACCTCACCCTGGAGGGCATCCCGCAGCTGTTCTCCCGGGAGAAGATGCAGGCCGTCCGCGACTCGGGGATGAACCGGATCAGCATGGGCGTCCAGCAGATCAACGAACGGCTCAACAGCTTCAGCGGCCGCAAACAGACGACCAAACACGTCATCCAGAGCCTGGAATGGGCCCGCGAACTCGGCCTGGCCGCCAACGTCGACCTCATCTTCGGCTGGCCCCAGCAGACCGTCGACACCATGCTGGAGGACCTGGAGACCCTGATCTCCTGGGACGTCCACGACATCACCCACTACGAGCTGAACGTCGGCGGTCCCACCGACTTCGCGCTCAACCGCTACCACGAGCTGCCCAGCACGCTGGCCAACCTGGAGATGTACCGGGCAGGACGCGACTTCCTGCTCGACCACGGCTACCGACAGCTGTCGACGTACAACTTCCGCCGCCCGGGCGACCCGGCGGCCCGCGACTTCCGCGAGGGCTACCTCCCGCGCTTCGAGCACATGGACACCCTCGGGCTCGGCTACGCGGCGATCACCTTCTTCGGCAACCCCGCGCTCGCTCCCGGCCACTCCTGGTCGTTCATCAACCACCGCAGCCTGCCGCAGTACAAGGCGGCCGTCGACAACGGCCGGTTCCCCGTCGAGCGAGGCTTCAGGCACCGCCCCGACGACTGGCTGCTGATGGTCCTCTTCCGCAGTCTCATCAGCACGGAGATCGACCGTGTCCAGTACCGTACGGCCTTCGGCCTCGACGTGTACGAGAAGTTCGCCACCATCTGGGACGCACTGGCCGAGCGGGGCTACGCGCAGATCACGGCGGAGCGCATCAGGCTGGTCGGCGACGGAGCGTTCTACGCCCCCATGATCTCCACCCTGATCGCCGAGGAGCGCTACCGCGAACTGCGCGAGGAAGCCGCACGGCGGAAGAAGGAATCCCGCCGGCCCGCCGCCGCGACGCCGGGGGTGAGCAGTGACGGCTGACCTCCCGCTGGCGGGCCGCGGCTGTGTGGTCACCGGCGGCTCGCGGGGCATCGGCGCCGCCGTGGTCCGGCTGGCGCTGGCGCAGGGCGCCGATGTCGTCTTCGGCTACCACAGCGGCGAGAAGCAGGCCCGCACCCTGGCCGACGAGCTGCGTGCCGCCCACCCGGAGCGGCGCTGCACTCCGCTGTACGCCGATGTCGCGGACGCCGCGGAGGCCGAACGCTTCGCCGCCTCGGCCCTGGACCACCTGGACCGGTTCGACGTCCTCGTCAACAACGCGGGTGTCACCCGGGACACCCTGCTGGCCCGGATGGGCCCCCAGCAGTGGCACGAGGTCATCGGCACCAACCTCGACAGCATGTACACCGTCACCAAGCCCCTGCTCATGCCCCTGGTGAAACAGCGCCACGGTGCCATCATCAACATCGCCTCCTCCTCCGGGCTGCACGGCACCCCCGGTCAGACGGCCTACTCCGCGGCCAAGGCCGGGATCATCGGCTTCACCAAGGCGCTGTCCAAGGAGATCGGCGCCCGGGGCGTCACCGTCAACGCCGTCGCGCCCGGTCTCATCGAGACCGACATGACGGCCGCGATACCGCAGGACAAGGCCGAGCTCCTCAAGTCCCTGATTCCCGGCCATGCGTTCGGCTCCCCGGAGGACGTGGCACATCTGGTGTGCTTCCTGGCCTCCGACCGGGCCCGCTACATCACCGGGCAGGCCATCGAGATCTCCGGCGGCCTGGTCGTGTAGCTGCCGCACCAGGGGCGCCGGCGCGCCAGGGCGAAGGAGCCCCTCAGCCGACGCCCCCGTCGTGGTCGCCGCTCATCCGCAGCAGGCCCTCCTGGGCGAGGGTGGCGACCAGCACCCCGTCGCGGGTGAAGACCCGGCCCAGGACCAGACCCCGTCCCCCTGAAGCCACCGGAGTCTCGTGGGCACAGAGCAGCCAGTCGTCCGCGCGGAAGGGGCGATGGATCCACACGGTGTAGTCGAGGCTGCGGCCACTGGCGTGGAACCACGACACCCCGTGCCGGACCAACACCGTCTCCAGCATCGTCACGTCGCAGACGTACACCAACAGGCAGGAGTGGAGCAGCCGTTCACGGTCGGCATTCCCGTCGGCCGGCACCTCGCCCTTGATGCGCACCCACACCTGCGTCCGGGAGGACGACAGGGCCGGGTCCTTCTCGGCATCGAAGCTCAACGGCCCGACGAAGCGCACCTCGTACGGCTTGTCGAGAGGGGCGACCGGCTCGCCGAACACCTTGGTCAGCCGTTCCTCGTAGGTCGGCAGGCCCTCCGGGTCAGGGACCGGCGGCATCGGGTCCTGGTGGCCGAGGCCCGGCTCGGGGCGGTGGAAGGAGGCGGTCAGGGCGAACACCTCCCGGCCGCGCTGGGCCGCACGAACCCGTCGGGTGGCGAAGGAAGCACCGGTCTTCACCCGCTCGACCCGGTGATCGAAGTGCGTGGTCGGCAGCCCCGGCCGCAGAAAGGAGCAGTGCACGGAGTGCACGGGCAGCCCGGCGGACACCGTGCGGCCGGCAGCGGCCAGCGCCTGCGCGGCCACCAGCCCTCCGTACACCGGGGAGGACCGCTCCAGGGGAGGGCGCCCGAGGAAGTGCTCCCCGTCGTCCCGGCCGGGCGCGGGGCCGACATCGAGGAGGCCGAGCAGCTCCAGCAGTGCGCGTTCCTGATGCATGGGCCCCACTTCGCCTCGGCGTCAGTGCTCGGGGAGCCAGTATCGCCAGCTCGGCGGCCGCCCATCAATCGAACTGCCGGACGGTGAGCCGGCGGTTGCGCACACCCGCGGCCGCTGTCCGGACGGATGCTCAACTCAGGGGAGGCCCTGTCATGTTGGACCACGTCAGCGCGGCAGTGTACCGGCGGCGCTTCGCCCTGCTGCGGGTGAGCGCAGTCGCCCTCGTCCTGGCCTGGCTCGGCGGCCTGGGCGTGGAACACCGGCTGGTCCACGGCGGATTCTCCGACCCCGGCGCGCAGTCCGCACGCGCCGAACGTCTCGTGGCCGAGCACTTCCCTTCCACCGGCGGCGACCTCGTACTGCTGCTGCGAGGCACGTCTCCCGTCGGTACCCCGGGCCCCGTCGGTACCCCGGGCCCCGTCGGTACCCCGGGCCCCGTCGGCGCCGTGGGCCCTGTCGGGTCCCCGGGCCCCGTCGACTCCCCGGACTCTGTCGACACTCCGGAGATGACCTCCCTCGGCACCGCTCTGACCCGGCATGCCGCACGGATCCGGGGCGTACGGGCCGCCACCTCCTACTGGACGGCGCGGCGCGCGCCCGCGCTGCGCTCGCGTGACGGTTCCATCGGGCTGGTCACGCTCTCCCTGAGCGGCGACGAGGACGACCGGGCGAAGACCGCCGAACGGGTCGTACCGGATGTCCGACGGCACGCGGCAGGGCTGACGGTCCTGGCGGCAGGACCCGCTCAGGTGCAGTCGGAGATCGGCAAGCGCACGGCGCACGACCTGCTGCTGGCCGAATCGATCGCCGCACCGATCACCCTGGTCCTGCTCCTGCTGATCTTCGGCGGCGCGGTGGCCGCCGCCCTGCCGCTGCTCATCGCGCTGCTGTCGGTCCTGGTGAGCCGGGCGGTGCTCAACGCCCTGGCGGGCGCCGTGCCGATCTCGGTGTACTCGATGAACTCCACCGTCTCGCTCGGCCTCGGACTCGCCATCGACTACAGCCTGTTCGTCCTCGCCCGGTTCCGGGAGGAGCTGCGCGCCGGCGCCACGGTGCGGGAGGCGCTGGGCCCCACCGTGCGCCGGGCCGGGCGCACGGTCGCGTTCTCCGCGCTCACGGTGGCCCTGTCCCTCGTCGCGCTCCTGGTCTTTCCGCAGTTCTTCCTGCGGTCCTTCGCCTACGGCGGCATCGCGGTCGTGCTCTCCGCGGCGGCGGGGGCGGTCTTCGTCCTGCCCGCGCTGCTGGCCGTGGTGGGCCATCGGGTCGACCGCTACGACATCTTCGCCCGGCTGCGCGGACCGGCGCGGGGCGCGGCCGGCCCGGCAGCGCCCCCCGAGCACGGACGCTGGTACCGCTTCGCCACGGCGGTGATGCGCCGTCCGGTGCTCTACGGCGGATGTGCCGTGATCGTGCTGGCCGTCCTCGCATCCCCGTTCATCCGGGTCGCCCCGGGTCTGTTCGACGACCGCTCACTGCCCGCCTCCTCCCAGGTTCACCGCGCCACACAGCTGCTGCGCGACCGATTCGACGCCGACGTGCTGCGGACCGTCCCGGTGGTGGTGCAGGGCGTGGGGCGCGACCGGGTCCAGGGCCTGGAACCTTATGCCCGGGCGCTGTCCGCGGTGCGCGATGTCCGCCGGGTCACCGCCGTGCCCGGCAGCTACGTCGGCGGGCGCCGGGTCCAGGAGCCGGGGCCGGCCGCCGCCGCCCTGGCCGACGGCGACAGCACACTGCTCTCCGTGGTCTCCGCGGTGGAGCAGGACTCGTCCGCCGGCACCCGGCTCGTGCGCCGGCTGCGGGAAGTGGCGCCGCCGGCCGGGACCTCGGTGTCGGTGGGCGGACGGGCCGCCGAGGTCGAGGACAGCACGTCCGCCATCGCCCGGGCGACACCGGCCGCGATCGGCATCGTGGTGGGCTCCTCACTGGTGCTGCTCTTCCTGTTCACCGGGAGTGTCCTGATGCCGGTGAAGGCACTGGTGCTCAACACGCTCAGCCTCAGCGCCACGTTCGGGGCGATGGTGTTCGTGTTCCAGGAGGGGCACCTGTCGTTCCTCGTGGGCAGCCCGCCGCACACCGGCACACTGGACGCCACCATCCCGATCCTGACCTTCTGTGTGGCGTTCGGGCTCTCCATGGACTACGAGGTCTTCCTGCTCGCCCGCATCCGCGAGCGCTACCTGCACACGGGCGACAACACGGAGTCCGTCGCCCACGGGCTCCAGCACACGGGCCGCATCATCACGGCCGCGGCTGTCCTGGTCGCCGCAGTGCTGTTCGTCTTCGCCCTCTCCGGGGTGACGCTGTTGAAGCTTCTCGGCGTCGGTCTGGCACTGGCGGTGGTGCTGGACGCGACGCTCGTGCGGGCCGTGCTCGTGCCCTCGTTCATGCGGCTGGCCGGGCGGGCGAACTGGTGGGCCCCCGGGCCGCTGCGTCGGTTCCACGACCGTTTCGGGCTGCGTGAGGATGCGGGGAGACTTGGGGGCGCCTGGTCGCCGTGACGGTTCGCTCGGGGCGGCGGGTGCGGGTTCGCCGTGGCTTGTCGCGCAGTTCCCCGCGCCCCTTGGTTGGCTGCCGCTTGGGTGGCCGGGAAGTGGCTCGGGGTGCTGCTTGGGCGGTTGCCTTGTGGTGGTTCGCTCGGGGTGGCGGGTGCGGGTTTGTTGCGGCTGGTTGCGTAGTTCCCCGTGCCGCTTGGTTGGGTGCTGTTCGGGTGGGTGGGGAGTGGCTCGTGGTGGCGCGGTTTCCCGTGTCCCTGGGGTCGGGTGGTGTGTGGGGCGGCGCCCGGTGGGTGTGGTGTCCGCCGGGCGCCGTTCGGGTTTTGTGGTGTCAGTCCTTGATTTCGCAGATGGCTGCGCCTGAGGTGACGGAGGCGCCGACCTCGGAGGTCAGGCCCTTGATGGTGCCTGCCTTGTGGGCGTTGAGGGGCTGTTCCATCTTCATGGCTTCCAGGACGACGATCAGGTCGCCTTCCTG
>NZ_JBVKBH010000001.1:452966-864428 GCF_055657175.1 Streptomyces sp. NPDC107581 | reverse complement strand
CCACCGAAGTGGTTCATCGTTCGACTTGCATGTGTTAAGCACGCCGCCAGCGTTCGTCCTGAGCCAGGATCAAACTCTCCGTGAATGTTTTCCCGTAATCGGGATGAACACACACGAGAGCGGTGCGAGAGGAGGAATAGTCCCCTCGCACACAGCGTCCTCGCTGTGTTTTTCAAAGGAACCTCGTCCCAGCCGTGATGGCCGGAGACGGGGTATCAACATATCTGGCGTTGATTTTTGGCACGCTGTTGAGTTCTCAAGGAACGGTCGCTTCCTTTGTACTCACCCTCTCGGGCTTTCCTCCGGGCTTCCCTTCGGTGTTTCCGACTCTATCAGATCTTTTCTCGATCCGATTTCCTCGGTGCTTTCCAGGTTCTCGCTCTCGCGTTTCCCTTTCCGGCGGTTCCGACTCTATCAGATCCTTTCGGCGTCTGACTCCCAGTCAGGGGGCTTTGTCTTCCCGGCCCTTGGGCCGTTCCGACGTCTCAAACCTTAGCGGATCCGCCCGGCGATTCCCAATCGGGCCGCCGAGTCCCTATTCGAATTGAATTCGGGCATGCCGAAAACAATCCCATCGGGAGATCGTGCTGGTGGTGTGAGTGCCGCACGTGGCGGCGGAGTTGCTGTCGAGGAACCGTTACGGCTCTGCGGCAACCCGGAGAACTTTACGGATCGCTCAGGGGTGTGTCAAGCATCCCCTGTCAAGATCTTTTCCTGAAGCCCGGCCGGCCTCAGTCCAGGTCGCTGAGACGTCCGCCGGCGTCCGGCTGGGCGTGCTCCACGCGGCGCAGCAGCCTGGTGAGGACCTCGCCGAGGGCCCCGCGTTCCGTAGGAGTGAGGTCCTGGAGCAGGTCCTCCTCGAAGACGGTCGCGAGGCGCATCGCCTCCAGCCACTTCTCGCGGCCCTCGGGAGTCAGCTCGACGATGACCCGGACGCGGTTGGACTCGTCTCGCTCCCGGGTGACCAGACCCTCGGCGACCATGCGGTCGATCCGGTGGGTCATCGCGGCCGGGGTGAGACCGAGCCGCTTGGCGAGCTCGCTGGGGCCCAGCCGGTACGGGGCGCCGGCGAGGACGAGCGCCTTCAGGACCTCCCACTCGGCGTTGCTGATGCCGAGGGCGGCGGTCTGGCGGCCGTAGGCGACGTTCATACGGCGGTTCAGCCGGGAGAGCGCCGACACGATCTTCTCGACCTGGGGATCGAGGTCCTGGAACTCGCGCTGGTAAGCGGCGATCTGTTCTTCGAGCGTCGGCTCCGGGACGCCTGGAGTGTCGGCCATGGCCGCAGTATCGCACGGGCCGACTTTGCCTTGAAGTCCTTCGGTGTGTAGTCTTTAGCTTCGAACTTTAGCTTTGAAGTCTTCACTCCTAACTAGTGAGAGAGGTGAACGTGACCAGGGCGATGGGCGCAGCGATGCGCCGGATCCACGTGGGCAACGCACTCAGCGCATTCGGACTCGGCTTCACGGTCCCCTACCTGTACGTCTATGTGGCGCAGGTACGGGGCCTGGGGGCCATGACGGCGGGACTCGTGCTCGCCGTCTTCGCCGTGGCCGCGCTGATCGTGCTGCCGTTCGCCGGCCGGGCGATCGTGCGGCGCGGCCCGCTGCCGGTCCTGCTCGCCGCCCTGGTCACCGCCGCGCTGGGCGCGCTGAGCCTCGGACTGGCGGGCAACGCCGTCGCCGTACTGCTGTCGGCCGCGGCCCTGGGGGCCGGGCAGGCCGTGATGCAGCCGGCGCTGGCGACGATGATCGTGGACTGCTCGACGGCGGAGACCCGCTCGCGTGCGTTCGCGATGCAGTTCTTCCTGCAGAACCTGGGGCTCGGCGTCGGCGGTCTCATCGGCGGTCACCTCGTCGACACGACCCGGGTGTCCTCCTTCACGCTGCTGTTCGCGATCGAGGCGGCGATGTTCCTGCTGCTGGCCGTGGTGATGTCGACGGTGCGGATGCCGCACTCGCCGCAGATCGCGGACGCGCCGGCCGCTTCGGCGAAGGGCAGCTGGAAGCAGCTGCTCGGGAACCGGGCGATGGTGCAGCTGTGCGTGCTGGGCTTCGTGCTCTTCTTCGCCTGCTACGGACAGTTCGAGTCGGGGCTGAGCGCCTACGGCGTCGAGGCCGCGGGGATATCGACCTCCGCGCTCGGTACGGCGCTGGCCGCGAACACCCTGATGATCGTCGTCGCGCAGTTCGCCGTGCTGAAGTTCGTGGAGCGGCGTCGGCGCTCCCGGGTGATCGCCGGTGTGGGACTGATCTGGGCCGTCGCCTGGCTCGCGGCGGGGTACGCGGGGCTCGGGCACGGCAGCCAGGAGATGGCGACCGCGGCGTTCGTGTCGACGTACGCGCTGTTCGGGCTGGGTGAGGCGATGCTGTCGCCGACCGTCGCCCCGCTGGTGGCCGATCTGGCGCCGGAGGGGATGGCCGGGCAGTACAACTCCGCGTTTGCGCTGGTCAAGCAGTTGGCGCTGGCTGTGGGGCCGGCGGTGGGCGGACCTCTGGGGGCCTCGCTGCACGGACCGTACGTGGTGACCTTCCTGCTGTTCTCGCTGGGGATCACCGTGCTGGCGCTGCGACTGGGCCGGCGGCTCACCGTCGCCCAGGACCAGCCGTGGGCCGCCGCGAAGAGCAGTCGGGTGGTGGCCCGGGGCGGGACGCCCGCGGAGTCCGTGACCGCGTAGCCGTACGGCACGTGGTGCCGGTGCTGCCGGGGGGCGCTTGCGAGAGTGAGTGCCCCCTAAGGGGCGCGGGGAACTGCGCGATCAGCCCCCGCGCGCCCGCGGGGTAGGAACGGCCACAGCCCCGACGGCGGGCGCCGGGAACGGCACGCCCCGCCCCGTACGTGCGCAGGCGGACGACGACCGCAGCCCCGACGGCGCTCCGCCGCACGCCTTCTCCGCCACCTCCTCGGCGCTACCCCCTCGGCAAGAGGAACTCGCACCACACCGCTTTCCCTCCGCCCGGTGTCCTTCTCGACCCCCAGCTGGACGCGATGGTCGCCACGATGGCGATGCCCCTGCCCGACTCGTCGCCCGGCTCTGCGCGGCGGCGGCGCGGCAGGTGGTCGTCGCCGTCGGTCACCTCGATGATCAGCCGGCGGTCGGTGCGGCGGAGCCGCAGCCGCATCGGCGGGGTGCCGTGCTGAAGGCTGTTGGCGACCAGCTCACTCGTGGCCAGGACGCCCAGGTCGTGCAGGTCGGCCGGGAAGCGCCAGCTGGTCAGGACGCCGGAGGCGAACGCACGGGCGCGCGGGGCCGCCTCCACGCCGCCGAGGAGTTCCAGGGCCGCGTTGCGGAAGAGGTCGCCCTCGGGACCCGTACGGGCCGGGTGCTGGAGGACGAGGACGGCGACGTCGTCGTCGTGGTCGGCGGTGACGCCGGCCGAGCGGACCAGGCGGTCGCAGACGACCTGGGGCGTTCCGGTCGCACCGGACAGGGCGCGCTGCAGGGCTGCGATGCCCTCGTCGAGGTCCTCGTCGCGGCGTTCGACCAGGCCGTCCGTGTAGAGGACCGCGGTGGAGCCGGGGCCCAGGGGGATGGAGCCCGACGCGTGCATCCAGCCGCCGGTGCCCAGCGGCGGGCCGGTGGGTTCGTCGGCGCGCAGGACCGTGCCGTTCTCGTCGCGGACCAGGATCGGCAGATGGCCGGCGGAGGCGTACACCAGGCGGCCCTCGTTGGGGTCGTGCACGGCGTACACGCAGGTGGCGATCTGGTTGGCGTCGATCTCTATGGCGAGGCCGTCGAGGAGTTGCAGGACCTCGTGCGGGGGCAGATCCAGGCGGGCGTAGGCGCGGACCGCGGTGCGCAGCTGGCCCATGACGGCGGCGGCGCGGACGCCCCGGCCCATGACGTCGCCGATGACCAGGGCGGTGCGGCCGCCGCCGAGGGTGATCACGTCGTACCAGTCGCCGCCGACCGCGGCCTCGGTGCCGCCCGGCTGGTAGGTGGCGGCGATGCGCAGGTCGTCGGGCTGCTCCAGTTCCTGTGGGAGCAGGGAGCGCTGCAGGGTGACGGCCGTCTCGCGCTGGCGGCGCTCGCTGGCGCGCAGGCGCTCGGCGGCCTCGGCATGGTCGGTGACGTCGGTGGCGAAGACGAGAACGGCGCCGCCGCCGTCGCGTTCGCCGTCCTCCGCCACCGGTGTGCAGGTGAAGGTGTAGGAACGGCCGTCGACGGCCTTGCGGGACTTCAGCGTGCGGGGCTTGCCGCTGCGCAGCACCTGGTCGAGGAGGGGGAGCAGGCCCAGTTCGGCCAGTTCCGGGAGCGCCTCGCGGGCCGGTGCGCCCGGGGTGCGTGCGCCGAAGGCCGCGGCATAGGCGTCGTTGACGTAGGCGATGCGGTGGTCGGGCCCGTGGACGAGGGCGACGAGGGCCGGGACGCGGTCGAGGACGTCGCGCACGGGCAGTTCGCCGACGGCGGGCATGGCGGGCGGCGCCCCGTCGGCCGACTGTTCGGCGCGGGCCGCGGGCACGGCGCTTTCCCCCCTCCGGTCCGGGGGGACCGTGGTCTCGGTCCGCGCTGCGGCGCGGCGCTGCGTTCCGGGGAGCCGGGCGCTCCAGCGCGTGAAGTTCACAGTGGGGAAAGCCTCGTGGGTGCTGAGGTCGGGCAGGTGCCCGTCCAAGGACGTGGGGCAGTCTGGCAGGTGGCCGTCCGCGGCGATATCCGTCAGACGCCGGGGCGGGCCGGGTAGTTCCTGAGTCCGGTCAGGACGACCCCTTCGGGTCGTCCGAGGGGCTGTGAGGAGGCTTTCCACCGGCCGCGAGTTCGAACTCCGCTCGGGGATGTTCGAGTGAACCGAGCGAGACGATCTCCCGTTTGAAGAGCCCGGCCAGGGTCCATTCCGCGAGGACGCGGGCCTTGCGGTTGAAGGTGGGCACCCTGCTGAGGTGGTAGACGCGGTGCATGAACCAGGCAGGGTAGCCCTTCAGCTTGCGCCCGTAGACCTGGGCCACGCCCTTGTGCAGGCCCAGGGCGGCCACGGAACCGACGTACTTGTGCGCGTACGTCTCCAGGGGCTCGCCACGCATCGCGTGGACGATGTTGTCGCCGAGGACCTTGGCCTGGCGGACCGCGTGCTGGGCGTTGGGGGCGGTCTCGGTGCCGGGTTCGGCGGCGGTGACGTCGGGTACGGCGGCGGCGTCGCCCGCGCCCCAGGCGTGCGGGGCGCCGTCCACGGTCAGCTCGGCGGTGCACTTCAGGCGGCCGCGTGCGGTCAGGGGCAGGTCGGTGGCGGCGAGCAGCGGATGGGGTTTGACGCCCGCGGTCCACACGACCGTGCGGGTCGGGAAGCGCTGGCCGTCGCTGAGGACGGCGACGCGGTCGGCGCAGGATTCCAGGCGGGTCTCGAGGAGGACCTGGATGTTGCGGCGGCGCAGCTGGGTGATCGTGTAGCGGCCCATCTCCTCGCCGACCTCGGGAAGGATGCGGTCGGCGGCCTCCACCAGGATCCACTTCATGTCCTCGGCGCGGACGTTGTGGTAGTACCGCGCGGCATAGCGGGCCATGTCCTCCAGTTCGCCGAGCGCCTCGACTCCGGCGTAGCCGCCGCCGACGAAGACGAAGGTGAGGGCGGCGTCGCGGACGGCGGGGTCGCGGGTGGAGGAGGCGATGTCCATCTGCTCGATGACGTGGTTGCGCAGCCCGATGGCCTCTTCGACGGTCTTGAAGCCGATGCCGTACTCGGCGAGACCGGGGATGGGCAGCGTGCGGGAGACCGAGCCGGGGGCGAGGACGAGTTCGTCGTAACCGAGGAGTTCGGCGGCCCTGCCCTCCTCCGCGGTGGCGAGGGTGGTGACGGCGGCGGTGCGCACCGCGTGGTCGATGGAGGTCACCTCGCCGATGACGACGTGACAGTGGTCCAGGAGGCGGCGCAGCGGTACGACGACGTGGCGAGGGGAGATCGAACCGGCGGCCGCTTCGGGAAGGAACGGCTGGTACGTCATGTAGGGATCGGGAGTGACGACCGTGATCTCCGTCTCCCCCCGCCTGAGCTCCCGTTTCAGCCTCCGCTGCAGGCGCAGGGCCGTGTACGTCCCGACGTAGCCGCCGCCGACAACGAGAATGCGCGCACGTTCCTTCACCATCCCATGACGCACCCGACGCAGTTGTTTGTCCACAGCCCCGGCAATTTGTGTGACCGGCGAGCGGGTGTGCGCGGGGCCGGATGCGCCGCCGGGGCGGGGAGGAAGCGGGCAGGTCAGCGGGGGCGGACGGGAGGGTGCGAAGGTATGGAATCCGGACATAAATGACCCGTACTCCGATCGAGGGGCGCTCTGTACGGAACCTGCCCCTTCTGAATTGACCCCCTCTCAACTATGTTCGTGTGTCGACGGGGTGTAGGGAATGTGGCCGGACGGGTCCGCGGCAAGCGGTCCCGACCGTGGACCGACGCGACGCCAGTTCCGCGCACTCCGGAATCAGTGGCGGGGAGTCTCCGGGGGGAGACGTCATTACCGGGGGAAACACATGCATGTTCAGGACACGCATTGGTCATCGGCAGCCGCGATCGCATCCGGTGGCGGGGCGATGAGCGCGGCGGCGGGCAACGGACGCGCGGACGGGGCGCGTACGACACCGCTGCGCGTGGATGCACAGCGCAATCTGGAACACGTGCTGCGTGCGGCGCGTGAAGTGTTCGGCGAGCTGGGGTACGGCGCGCCGATGGAGGACGTGGCACGGCGGGCGCGGGTCGGTGTCGGCACCGTGTACCGGCGCTTCCCGAGCAAGGACGTGCTGGTGCGGCGGATAGCCGAGGAGGAGACCGCGCGGCTGACCGAGCAGGCGCGGACCGCGCTCGGGCAGGAGGACGAGCCGTGGTCGGCGCTGTCCCGGTTCCTGCGGACGTCCGTGGCGTCGGGGGCGGGGCGCCTGCTGCCGCCTCAGGTGCTGCGGGTCGGCGTTCCCGAGGAGGGCTCCGCGGTGGAGGGCCCGGCCGAGCCGGGCGAGGAGGCTCGGGTGCCGCAGCAGCGGTCTCAGCCGGGGGCCGGTGCCGGCGAGCTGCGGCTGGTGTCGGAGTCGTCCGTGTCCGTGTCTGCGGCTGCGGCTGCGGCTGCGGTGTCGGCGGCTGCGGTTGTGGTCGAGGAGGACAGCGGGGTCGCTGAGCTGCTCGAAGTGGTCGGGCAGTTGGTGGAGCGGGCCCGGGCGGCGGGAGAGCTGCGGGTGGACGTGTCCGTGGCGGACGTGCTGCTGGTGATCGCCACCGCGGCGCCGTCGCTGCCGGATGCGGCGCAGCAGGCTGCGGCTTCCGCCCGGCTGCTGGACATTCTGCTGGAGGGGCTTCGGTCCCGGCCGGCGTGAGTGTGCCTCCGGCCGCCTCGGCTCCCGCCTGGGGCGGCAGTTGCGGTGTCCCACCCGCACCACCGTGCGGCTTTCACGGTCGGGTGCGGGTGGCCCTCGCCAGGGCCTCTCACCATCGGCGGCAGCGGGCGGGGAGGGCGGCGGGCACCTTGCCCGAGTGAGGGCGGGCGGCTCGTGGGGGCTCTCGACCGTGAGAACTCTCGGCCATGGGGGCTCTCGGCCATGGGGGCTGGGCGGTGCCGGACGGGGCGTGGTGTCCGGTGCGGGAAGCCTGGTGGTGATTCCCCTACGGGTGATGTTCGGATTTCGTCGGGGGCAAGTGCGCTCGGACGAGTGGATGGGTGCAGGGACGGTTCTTGAACGAAAGACACTGTGGCACCCTGAGCCGGTGACGGGTTGGGCTGGGCCGGTGCCGGGGGCTTTCCGCGATGAGCGTTGACGGGTCGGACGAGTCACGCGGTGACGGTGTGGCGGAACCCGGCGGGCTGACCTCGCCGCAGGTACCGAGTCAGGGCGGGCGGGCCGCGGTCCCCCCGGCAGCCGAACCGGTCGACAGGAGTGTGCCCGCCCAGCGTGACGGCAGTGTGCTGCCACCGCCCCTCAGGACGGCGCCCGCCGACGGTGAGTTGATCGAGCGGATGCGTGCGGGTGACGATTCCGCCTACGAGGAGCTGTACCGGCGCCACGCGGATGCCGTACGGCGGTACGCACGCACCTGCTGCCGTGACGGGCACACCGCGGACGACCTCACCGCCGAGGTCTTCGCACGCATGCTCCAGGCGGTGCGCGGCGGATCGGGCCCCCAGTACGCCGTACGCGCCTATCTGCTGACCTCCGTGCGGCGCGTTGCCGCGCACTGGACCAGGTCCGCCCGGCGTGAGCAGCTCGTGGACGACTTCGCGCTCTTCGCCCAGCAGGCCTCGCGCGCCTCCGAGGTGTCCGACGACGACACTCTGGAGACGGGCGCCGATGTGCGCGCGCTGCACGAGGCCGAGCAGTCCATGGCCATGCAGGCCTTCCGCTCGCTGCCGGAGCGCTGGCAGGCCGTGCTGTGGCACACGGAGGTGGAGGACGAGTCCCCGAGCGAGGTGGCCGTCCTGTTCGGGCTGGACGCCAACGGCACCAGGGTGCTGGCGAGCCGTGCCCGTGAGGGGCTGAAGCAGGCCTATCTGCAGGCCCATGTCAGCGCCTCTCTCGCCGGTGACGGGGAGTGTGGCCGCTACGCCGACCAACTCGGCACCTACGCCCGCCGCAAGCTGCGCATCCGCGCCGAACGAGGCCTGCGCAAGCACTTGGACGAGTGCGCCGGATGCCGGCTGGCGGCCGCCCAGATCGAGGAGGTCGCGAGCGGTATCCCCGCGGTGGTGCCGGTCGCGGTCGTCGGCTGGTTCGGGGCCGCCGGGTACGCGAAGGCGCTCGGGATCATCGCGGGCGGTGCCGGGGTGGGCGCAGCGGGTGCGGCTGCCGGGGCCGGCGGATCCTCGGCAGGTGCGGCTGCCGGGGCCGGCGGATCCTCGGCAGGTGCGGCTGCCGGGGCCGGCGGATCCTCGGCAGGTGCGGGTGGCGGCGGTGGCGCGGCGGCCTCGGAGGGGCTCGGAGCCCCGGTGAAGGCCGGACTCGCCGCCGGTGTGGTCGCGGTGGCCGCCGCCGTGGTGGCCCTGGCGCTGGTGAACGACGGCCACCCGGCCAAGGAGGTGGCCAAGCCGTCGCCGTCCGCGCCGCTCGTCAGGCCGAAGGCGCCGAGCCCCGCGCCGCCGGCGAAGAAGGAGCCCGCTCCACAGCCGGCGGCCCCGGAACCGGCGCCGACGCCGAGCCCCACTCCGGCTCCGACGCCGACGCCCACACCGGCTCCCGAGCCCAGCCCGAAGCCGACACCGACGCCCGCACCGCCGTCGACGCCGGCCCCTACGCCCACTCCGGCGCCGAAGCCCACGCCGACACCCACGCCTCCGCCCCCGCCCCCTCCGGCTCCCGTGGTCTACGAGTGGAGCGACCTGGGCTACGACGTCGGCGGCGACGGCACACGGCCCGAGATGCGGCTGGGCCAGAGCAACTGGGTGTGGCAGCGGCACGGCATGTCGATCGGCGGCAGGCGGTACGCGCCCGGTGTCACCGTCCACGGCAGGTCGTCCGTCACGATCGACCTCAACCGCCGGTGCTCCGCCTACGACGCCCTGGCCGGCGTGGACGACCTGGCCCTCGGGCTCGGCAAGGTCTCCTTCTCCGTCTACGCCGACGGGGTCCGGCTGTGGAAGTCCGGGACCGTCAGGGGCGGGGACGCGGCCGTGCCCGTCCATGTGGACCTGACCGGGCGCAGGACCGTACGGCTCGTCGTGGAACCGCACAGCATCGTCTACGACCAGGTGGCGCCGGCGGACTGGGCCCGCTCCACGTTCACGTGCCGCTAGCCGCGTTCAGTCGCCGCTGCAGCCGCGTTCAGTCTGCCGCTGCAGCCGCGTTCGCGTGCCGCTAGCCGCGTTCAGCTTGCCGCTCCAGCCGCCTTCGCCTGTTGCTGGCCGCGTTCGCGTGCCGCCGACCGCCTTCGCCTGTTGCTGACCGCGTTCGCGTGCCGCCGGACGCCTTCGTCCGCCGCAGGCCGGGCTCACCGGCCCGGGGCGGTCGCCGTCTCGTGCAGCCGGCGCAGAACGTCCTCCGGGTCGAGTGCGGCACCCCGGGCGCGCTCGGCCGCATAGCGGTCCGGGGAGAGTGCTTCCCGGGCGCTCGCGTCGATCCGTCCGGCCCGAGTGCGCTCCGGCTCGGGGCGGGGATGGCCGCCGCGCCAGTGGTCGGCGGCCGTGAACAGCCGTACCGCGCCGGGCAGATCCCCGAGCCGGGCCAGCAGATCGGCGCCGATGTCCACCAGGCCGGCCGTGATCGACTCGGCGCAACGCCGCTCCATCGCCTCGCGCAGCGCCTCGGCCACGATCGGCAGGGCGTGCGCGGGGCCGGACTCGGCTGCCGTGACCAGGGCCTCCACGGCGTGCAGGGCGGCTGTGAACTGCGGGGGCGGGGTGCTCCGCGCCACCAGCCCGCGGGTCACCTCGTACAGCTCGCGCGCGCGGGCGATGTCCCCGTCGTCGTGGGCGAGATGGGCGCGCATCAGCAGGACGAAGGCCTGGGACTCGGTCACTCCGTACCGGTCGGCGGCCGTGCTCGCCTCGTCCAGGGCGGCCAGGGCGGCCTCGCGGTCTCCGGAGCGGTAGTTGATCTCGGCGACGCGCGCCATCAGGAACGGGGCTTCGGCGTAGGCGCCCACCTCGTAGGCGAGGCGCAGTGCCTCCTCGTACTCGCCGCGCGCCTCCTGGTACCTGCCGCGCACCATGTCGGCCTCGCCGGCCGCGCTGCACACCTGCGCCCGCATCCAGCGGTCGCCGATGCGGCGGCTGAGCGTCCGCAGCTCCGCCAGGTCCTCGTCCACGCCTCGCAGATTGCCCGGTGAGTCGACGATCACGTGGGTGCGGTACATCATGGCGACGCCGATCTCCCAGTCGCCGCCGTACCTGCGGCAGTTGGCGACCGCCGCGGCCATGTCGATGCCCACGTCGCCCGCCGGGTCGCCCAGGTAGTAGGCGGTCAGCGGCCAGACGATACCGGGCAGGCGGGCCGCCTGCGGACCGCCGCACTCGTACGCGGCCCGCACGCGCGCGAGGTACTCGGGGGCCCGCTCGTCGGCCGCGAGGTGCTCGGGTCTCGACTCCGCGATCATGAACAGGTCGAGCATCCGCAGGTCCATGCGCAGCGCCCACAGCGGATGGCCCGCCTCGCCGTCGGGCGCGGCGAGGAAGGCGCCGATCGGGTCGGCCGAGTCCGTCGCAGCCCGCAGGGCGGCGGCTCCCGCGCCCCCGGGCAGGGAGTCCAGCGCGACGCCCAGGCGCAGCACCAGCCGTACCCACCGCACCGCCTCCTGGCGGTGGTTGCGCAGCCACCAGAACCAGCCGACGGCCAGGACGATCGCGGCCGCCTGCGGCTCGTCGCCGGCCAGGACCGCGCGGTCGAGGGCCGCGCGGATGTTGTCGTGCTCGCTCTCCAGGCGGGAGATCCAGGACAGCTGGGCCGCGGACCGCAGCTCGGGTTCGGCCTCCTCCACCAGGGCACGCGCCCAGGCGCGGTGGCGCCGCTCGGCCGCCGCGCGCAGCTCGGGGGTCTCGGCCGCGCGCTCGTTGGCGTACTCGTGGATGGTCTCCAGCATGCGGTACCGCATGCCCCCGGAGCCGCCCGGGCCGCCCGGGCCGCCCGGGCCGTCGGGGAGGTCCGGGCCGTCGGGGAGGTCCGGGCCGTCGGGGAGGTCCGGATCGGCGACGACGAGGGACTTGTCCACGAGCGCCCCGATCAGGTCCGCCGCCGGGCCGGTGCACACGGCCTCGGCCGCCGCGAGGTCCCAGCCGCCGGCGAACACCGACACCTCGCGCAGTACCGTCCGCTCCTGCTCGTCCATCAGCTCCCAGGACCAGTCGACCACGGCCCGAAGGGTCTGCTGGCGGGGCAGCACCGTGCGGCTTCCGGAGGTGAGCAGGCGGAAGCGGTCGTCCAGCCGGTCGGCGATCTGGCGCGGGGTCAGCAGCCTGAGCCGGGCCGCGGCCAGCTCGATGGCGAGCGGCAGCCCGTCCAGGCGGCGGCAGATCTCCGCCACCGCCTCGGTGTCGCGGAGCACCACGGCGGCATCGGGACGGACGGCCTGCGCGCGCTCCTCGAAGAGACGGTGGGCCTGCTCGGGGACAAGGGGTTCGACCGGGCGCACCGCCTCACCGGGGACACCCAGGGGTTCACGGCTGGTGGCGAGGATCGTGAGCCCCGGGCAGTGGGTGAGGAGGGCCTCGGCGAGGGCGGCGGCCGCGCCGACGACATGCTCGCAGTTGTCAAGGATCAGGAGCAGGCTGCGCGGTGCGCAGTACTCGATCAGCAGGGCCGTGGGGTCGGCCTGCGTCGTCGCCAGGTCGTTGGTCAGCAGCACGGTCTCTCGCAGGCCGAGCGCGTTGACCACCGCACCGGGCACCGCCTCCGGCCGGTCGAGCGGGGCCAGCTCGGCCAGCCAGGCCATGGGCAGCCCTGCGGCGGCCTCTTCGGCGAGGCGGGTCTTTCCGGAGCCGCCCGGTCCGGTGAGGGTGACGAGGCGGGTCCTGTGCAAGTCGGAACGGATGGCTTCGAGTTCTGGTTCCCGGCCGACGAAGGATGTCAGGCGGGGGCGGAGGTTGCCCGTCCGCTCCGGGGGCCGGGCGGAGGCCGGGGCGGCGGGCGGCTCCTGCTTCAGCAACGACGTGTGCAGGGCGCGGAGTTCCGGGCCCGGGTAGGCGCCGAAGGTGTCGGCGAGGGTACGGCGGGCGGACTCGTACGCGGCGAGGGCGTCGGCGAGGCGGCCGGTGTCGCGCAGGGCGCGGATGAGCAGGGCGTGCAGGGGTTCGTCGTAGGGGTGGGCCGTCGTCAGTTCCTTCAGTTCCGGTACGGCGTCCTCGGCCCGGCCCAGTCGCAGGAGGGCCTCGGCGCGGCCCCGGACCGCCTCCAGACGGAGCGTGTCCGGGCGGGCGGCCGCGGTGCGGTCCGGGAGGTCGGCGAGGGCGGGGCCGTTCCACAGCGCGAGCGCCTCGTCCAGATCGCGGGCCGCGGCCCGGGCGTCACCTCGGTCCAGCGCCGCCCTGGCCGTACGCACCAGGGACTCGAAGACGAAGAGGTCCACGTCCTCTTCGGCGGCGGCGAGGCGGTAGCCGCCGGGTGCGGAGGCCACGGTGTCCCTGCCGAGGGTCCGGCGCAGCCGCCCCACCAGGGCCTGCAGGGCGGCCGGGGCGTCCTGGGGCGGATCGTCCGCCCAGACCTCCCCGATCAGGGTCTGCGGGGCGGCGACGCACCCCGGGCGCAGCGCCAGTGCGGCGAGCAGCGCGCGCACGCGCGGGCCGCCGACGGGTATGACGGCTCCCTGGTCGTCCTGCGCCTGGGTGACGCCCAGGATTCTGTACCGCACCGACCCATTGTCGCCGTACGCATGGGCACGGGCACGGGGGTTGTCCGCGCGCCCTCCCGGGGTCAGGCTCCCTGCCCGCTCAGCCCGGCGGCTCCCGCGGCGCCCGCGCCCAGTGCGCTCCTGCGCGGTGGGATGCCCGCCGGCACGGCACGCGCGCGTGCGGGTGTGCCTGTCCAGCAGGTGCCCCGGCGGGCCAGGAGGCGGTGGAGCCAGAGTTCGAGGGAGACCAGGTCGGCGAGGCCGTCCAGGGGGAGGGGTTCGCCGGCCGCCGCCGCGCGGACGGCCTTGCGGACCACGCGGGCCTCGACGAGGCCGGCGTCGGCCAGCAGAGGTGTGGCGAAGAGGTCCACCAGGGAGTCGGCGGCCGCACGCAGGCCCGCGCGCGTGGCGGCGGCGGAGGAGGCGTGGGAGGGTGCGCCCCAGCCGGGCGGGAGGTCGGTGACGCCGGCGCCCTCCAGGACCGTGCGCAGGACGGCGGAGCGGGCGCCGGGCTGGACCCGCAGGGCTTCGGGGAGGGCGCGGCAGGCGCGGACGACCTGGTTGTCGAGGAAGGGCGCGTGCAGGCGCTGGGAGCGGACCTCCGCGGCCTGTTCCAGGACGCGCAGATCGGCGGCGGACCGGGCGAGGACCGCGCGGGCGCGGAACTCACCGGGGCGCTGTCCGGATCTCCCTGCCGAGCGGTCTGCCTCGCCCTGGAGCAGAACCGATACTTCAGCCAGCGCCTCCCCGGTCAGCCAGCGCGCCGCCGGCCCGGGTCTCGCCCAGGTGAGCCCGGCGAGGGAGGCGCCGGCCGCCCCGTCGGGGTCGTCGAAGCGGCGCCGCATCAGCCGCTCCGCGAGCAGCTCCAGGCCCGACCGGTAGGGGGTGCGCGCCAGGCGCCGCGCCGCGCCGTACACACGCGCGGGAACCATCACGGAGCCGTCGGCCCGCGCGAGGGCCGCGACCGGCCGGACCAGGTGGCGCCGCTTGCGGTCCATGAGGAGGTCCGCGAGGCGGGCGGGATGGGCGTCGAGGACCTGGCGGGCACCGTGGCCGGTGAAGTGGTCGGCGCTGCCGGCGGCGAGCCGGGCACGATGGCGGGCCGCCGTGACCAGTGAGGGGCCAGGCTCGTCGGTGAGGGGGCCGTCGAGGTCGGCGTAGGGCAGGGTCTCCTCGCCGCCGGTCACCACCACGTGGTGCAGGCGCGGGTTGGCCGCGAGGGTTCCGGCACGCTCCACCTCGGCCTCGCGGCCGCTGACGGCCAGGTCGTTGAAGGTGACGGCGAGCAGCCGCTCGCCCGCGCCGGTGCCGTGGCCGAGCAGCGTGCCCGGCCGACCGGGCAGCCCGGCGGCCAGCAGCGCCAGCGTGCCGGAGGCCGGTCCGCCGGACAGGTCGGCGCCGATTCCCGGGACCGGCATCCCGCGCGCGGCACGGCGCTCGGCGGGGCCCATGCCGGGTACCGGCCCGGGGTCGAGGTCGGGCACGTGCCGGGGCGCCGCCAGGCGCGCGCGTACCGCCTCGACCAGGGCGTCCCGTACGGCGTCCACCGCGCGGTCGGGGTCGGCCGGGGGCGCGGCCACGGCCAGGGAGGCGACCGGCTCGTATCCGGCGATCTCACGTGCACCGGCGCGCAGGACGAGTGCGTGTCCCGGCGGAATGCGCCGCACGCCGTCGTACGGGGTGGTGTCGCGCAGCGCCGCCGGTACCTCCGGGGCGGCGAGCAGGGCCGCGAGATGGCCGAAGTCCAGGTTGGCCTCGACGAGGTCCGCCAGCGGCAGCGCGGCCGTGGCATAGGCCGTGCCACCGGCCCAGGGGGTGTGGAACACCGGGCGGGCGCCCGCGAGATCGCCGCAGACGGTGACGCGGCGGCCCACCTGGACGACGGCCGTGTAGCTGCCGGGCCAGGCCGTCAGATGGCGCAGTGCGCCCCCGCGCGCGGTGAACAGGCCGCGCCGCAGCTCCTCGTCGGAGGCGCCGCAGGTGCCGAGGACGGCGATCCGGGTCTGCGCGTCGGCGTTCACCACACGCACCTCGTCCGGGCGCCAGTCACCCACGGCCCACAGGGGATCGGGATCGCCCCACAGGAGCTGGGAGCCGACGGGGTGCAGGGCCTCGCCGTCGTATCCGGTGGCACCCGCGGAGCCGATCGCGGCGCCCGCGGCGGTGCTGCTCCAACCCACCAACCACCGCATCGACGCCTCCACAGGCTGTGGACAACCAGTGCACGGTACGAACCGGATCCCCATGCTGCCATGAAGAACGCGCCGTGGAGGGACGGTGACGCGGCCTTCGGTCGAGGGAAAGCCGCGGGGAAGCCGCCGGAACGGCGGGGGAAGCCGGCGCCGGAGGCCCTGGCGAACCCCCGTACGGTGAACGGCGGGTGAGGGCGGGCGGGAGCCGGGAGGGCCGGGACCGTAACGACGGGTGCGACGCGAATGCGCCCCCGATACGCTCCCCAAGAACGCCCTTCGCGCCCTCAAGTCCCTTGGTAGCAGCGGAAATCATCCATGAAGGGCGGGGTCGATTTTCGGCCAAATCCGTGACGGCCGCGCAAAAATGAGCACGCTCCGTACAGGCCTTCGGTGCGCACAGCAGTGCGAACACGCGCACAGTCCGGGAGGCGGGCATCGCCTCCCGGACCGGTCCGCCACCCGCGGGGATGAAGGTGGCGGTGTCCCCCAGCCCGCTGGATCCAGTACAGCGGGCCGACCCACGCAAGAGCCATGGAACCGCTCCCCCGGTGGCCGGAGAAGAGCGCACGGACGGGCGCACGGCCACACGGGCGGGGGCACGCCGCGACAGCGTGTGCACGGTGCGTACAGGGCCGTACTCCCGTACGGACCACAATCCCGCCATCCGGAACAATGCCCCTTAACGCTTGGGATGCGGCGAACTACGCTGGGTTTACGAATGCCGCACGGTTATGCCAGCGCGGCAGCCGTCTGTGTCGAGGGGTGACGCATGTCCAGGGAGCAACGCGGGCCGAACGACAAACTCGGCACCGTTCTCGCCCTCGCGGGAATCAGCAACGCAGGACTCGCGCGACGCGTCAACGATCTTGGCGCACAACGCGGGTTGACTCTTCGCTACGACAAGACCTCGGTGGCGCGCTGGGTGTCGAAGGGGATGGTGCCGCAGGGTGCGGCGCCGCACCTCATCGCGGCCGCCATCGGCCAGAAGCTCGGCCGCCCGGTACCGCTCCACGAGATCGGCCTGGCGGATGCGGATCCCGCCCCGGAGGTGGGCCTCGCCTTCCCCAGAGACGTAGGACAGGCGGTGAAATCGGCCACCGAGCTGTACCGGCTCGACCTCGCCGGACGCCGGGCCGGCTCCGGCGGCATCTGGCAGTCGCTCGCCGGGTCGTTCGCAGTGAGCGCATACGCAACGCCCGCCTCACGTTGGCTGATAACCCCCGCCGACAGCTCGGTCGCGCGGGAGGCGAACTCTGCCGAGGGCTCCGGCGCACCGATCAAAGTCGGCCACAGCGATGTGCAGAAGCTGCGGGAGGCCGCCGAGGACGCCAGGCGCTGGGACTCCAAATACGGAGGCGGCGACTGGCGTTCGTCCATGGTGCCGGAGTGTCTGCGGGTGGAGGCGGCGCCGCTGCTGCTCGGCTCGTACTCCGACGAAGTGGGCCGCGCCCTGTTCGGGGCCGCGGCGGAACTCACCCGGCTGGCCGGCTGGATGGCCTTCGACACCGGCCAGCAGGAGGCCGCGCAGCGGTACTACATCCAGGCACTGCGGCTCGCGCGCGCGGCCGCGGACGTCCCCCTCGGGGGATACGTGCTGGCCTCCATGTCGCTGCAGGCGACCTACCGGGG
The DNA here is from genome assembly GCF_055657175.1 of Streptomyces sp. NPDC107581. NCBI lineage: Bacteria > Bacillati > Actinomycetota > Actinomycetes > Kitasatosporales > Streptomycetaceae > Streptomyces > Streptomyces sp. NPDC107581. The sequence goes on along the minus strand of NZ_JBVKBH010000001.1, from coordinate 847,387 downwards.
CTTCGGCGACGAGGGGGTGGATCTCGCGCAGGCCGCCCTGGAGCGCAACCGGGGGCTGGCGACCTCACGCACCATGAGCTTCTTCCGGCTGATCGAGGCGCGGGCGCACGCGCGCGCGGGAGACGCGCAGGCCGCCGGCGCGGCACTGAAGGCGGCCGAGGGCTGGCTCGAGCGGTCCAGGGAAGGTGACAACGATCCTACTTGGCTTGGTTTTTATGGATACGACCGGTTTGCCGCCGATGCGGCGGAGTGCTACCGCGATCTGAAGGCGCCGCGGCAGGTGCGGCGGTTCACCGAGCAGGCACTGTCCAAGCCGACCGAGGAATTCGTGCGCTCGCACGGGCTGCGGCTGGTGGTCTCCGCCGTCGCCGAGCTGGAGTCCGGGAACCTCGATGCGGCCTGTGAGCAAGGGGTGCGGGCCGTGGAAGTGGCCGGGCGGATCTCCTCGGCCCGGACCACGGAGTACGTGAAGGACCTTCTGCACCGGCTGGAGCCTTATGGGGATGAGCCTCGGGTGGTGGAACTGCGGGAGCGGGCCCGGCCTCTTTTGATGATGGCCCCGGCGTAGGCGCAGCGCCGCGGGCCGGCTTCCGATGTGTCCGCCCGGCCGCCGTGCTCTCGGGCCGCGGGCCGTTCTGCGGCTGCCCGCGCAGGTCCCCGCGGCCCCGGGGCGCGCCGTGCCTTCCGGTGTTTGAAGGCTGTGTCAGTGGCGCAGTGCACTATCGAGTCGGGAGGTGGTGCAGGTGCGGGTGGGTGCGTACGACTGTGATGTGCTCGTGGTCGGGGGCGGAATCGTCGGGCTGTCCACGGCGTATGCGATCACGCGGGGCGCGCCGGGTACGCGGGTGACCGTGCTGGAGAAGGAACCGGGCCCGGCCCGGCACCAGACGGGGCGCAACAGCGGGGTCATCCACAGCGGGATCTACTACCGGCCGGGCTCGCTCAAGGCGCGCTACGCGGTGCGGGGCGCCGCCGAGATGGTGAAGTTCTGCGCCGAGTACGGCATCGCGCACGCCGTCACCGGAAAGCTGATCGTCGCCACCGGGCGCGAGGAGCTGCCCCGGCTGCACGCCCTCGTGCAGCGCGGGCGGGAGAACGGGATCCCCGTCCGGGAGCTGGGCGCCGCACAGATCGGCGACTACGAACCGGAGGTGCGCGGACTGGCGGCCATACACGTCGGGACGACGGGTGTGTGCGACTTCGTGGGTGTCGCACGGCAGCTGGCGCGGGCCTCGGGGGCGGAGATCCGGTACGGCGCGCGGGTCGTACGGGTGGACCGGCGGCCGGAGCGGGGCGTGGCCGTGCTGACCGCGGGCGGGGACGTCGTGCGCGGGCGGGTGCTGGTGAACTGCGCCGGGCTGTACTGCGACGAGGTGGCGCGGCTGACCGGGGACGAGCCCGGGGTGCGGATCGTGCCGTTCCGCGGGGAGTACTACGAGCTGGCACGGCCCGAGCTGGTGCGGGGACTGGTGTATCCGGTGCCGGATCCGGCGTTCCCGTTCCTCGGGGTGCATCTGACCCGGGGCATCGACGGAGGGGTGCACATCGGACCCAACGCGGTGCCGGCGCTGGCCCGGGAGGGGTACGGGTGGGGGGTCGTACGGCCCCGGGAGCTGGCCGGGACGGTGGCCTGGCCGGGGTCGTGGGTGATCGCCAGGCGGCACTGGCGGTACGGGGCGGGGGAGCTGCGGCGGTCGGTGTCGAAGGGGGCTTTCCTCGGAGCCGTGCGGAGGCTGCTGCCCGCGGTGGAGGAGGGGGATCTGGTGCGGGCCCCTGCCGGGGTGCGGGCGCAGGCGGTGTTGCGGGACGGGACGCTGGTGGACGACTTCCTGATCCGGGAGGGGGCCCGGGCCGTCCATGTGCTGAACGCGCCGTCTCCTGCGGCCACCGCGTCCCTGCCGATCGGGCGGGAGGTCGGGCGGCGGGCGCTGGAGATGCTCGGGTCGGTGTGACGCCGATGTGACGCCGGCGTGAGGTCGCCCTGTGCTCCGGGCACCGCCCCAGTGGGCTCCGCCCCCTGGCCCCCCGGCCCTTGCCCACCCACCACCCGACTCTGTGGGCAGGAAAGTCACCTGCCCGCCCGTCCCGGAGGGCAGGAAGATCACCGGGCCGCCCGTCCCGGTGAGCAGGAAGGTCACCGGTCCACCCGACACTGTGGGCAGGAAAGTCACCGGGGCACCCGACACTGTGGGCAGGAAGATCACCGGGGCACCCGACACTGTGGGCAGGAAGATCACCGGCCCGCCGGACGCGGTGAGCAGGAAGACCACCGGTCCACCCGGCCCGCGCGGGCCGAAAGGGCGGGTGCCCGCCCGGCTCCCTGGGCCGGAAGATCGCCGGCTTGCCCGGCTCGGCAGGGCGAGAGGGCGCCGTAAAATCGGTGTCACTGTGTCTGACTCCCTGAATGCCTCCAGAGCCCTGCCGTCCGCCACCGGCGAGTCGGCGTCCGTGCATGTCCCCGGTGAGTCCGTTCGGCACACCCGGGGCAAAGGGGAGCCGCGGTTCCCGGACGGGCCCAAGGCCGATCCCGCCGGGTCGCACTTCGAACGGCGGATCCGGAGTTTTCAGCCGCGCCGGAGCCGGGTGACGGCCGGGCAGGCCGATGCGCTGCAGCGGCTGTGGCCCACGTGGGGGCTGGACATCGACGGGCAGGACGTCATCGATCTCGAAGAGATGTTCGGGAACGGCAATCCCGTCGTGCTCGAGATCGGCTTCGGGATGGGCGAGGCCACCGCGCAGATGGCCGCCGGGGACCCGGACACCAACCTCCTCGCCGTCGACGTGCACACGCCGGGGCAAGGGAATCTGCTCAATCTCGCCCACCAGAACGGGCTGTCCAACATCCGGGTGGGCAACGGGGACGCCATCATCCTGCTCAGGGAGATGCTCCGGCCCGACTCGCTCGACGGCCTGCGCGTGTACTTCCCGGACCCCTGGCCCAAGAAGCGGCACCACAAGCGGCGGCTGATCCAGCCCGAGTTCCTGTCACTGGCCGCGACCCGGCTGAAGCCGGGGGCGATCGTGCACTGCGCGACGGACTGGGAGCCGTATGCCGAGCAGATGCTGGAGGTGCTCACCGCGCACCCGGACTTCGAGAACACCCAGGCCGACGGCGGTTTCGCGCCGCGTCCCGAGTTCCGGCCGCTGACCCGTTTCGAGGGACAGGGACTGGACAAGGGACATGTGGTGAACGATCTGCTCTTTCGCCGCGTACCGCATCAGGACCACAGGACCAGTAGCGAGCAGTAGCGACCAGTAGCGACCAGAGGTCGATGCCTTGGCCACCAGCCCTCCGTACCCGACCTTTTCCCCCGGCCCCGGCCCCGGACGCGGAGCGCATCCGCACTGGTGGCAGCGCCGGTGGGTGCGTTACGGAGCACTGATCACGCTGCTGGCGCTGTCGGGTCTGGTGATCCTCGCGCTGGTGCGCCGGCAGACCGGCACGGAGGGTTTCCTGGTCGGGCTCGGACTGGCCGTCCTGCCCGTGCCATGGCTGATAGCCGCCTTCCGTTGGCTGGACCGGGTCGAGCCGGGCCCCTGGCGCAACCTGGTCTTCGCGTTCGCCTGGGGTGCCTGCGCGGCGGCGCTGATCGCCATCGTGGCCAACAGCTTCGCGACGAAGTGGATCGCCACGGCGACCGCCGACCCCGCCGGTGCCGACACGCTCGGCGCGACCGTGATAGCGCCGGTCGTGGAGGAGTCCGCCAAGGCCGCGGCGGTGCTGCTCGTCTTCCTGTTCCGCCGGCGGGACTTCACCGGGATCGTCGACGGTGTCGTGATAGCCGGGATCACCGCGACCGGGTTCGCCTTCACCGAGAACATCCTCTATCTGGGCACGGCCTTCGGGACCGATCAGCTCAGCGGTGACCGCGGCATCGCCTCCGTCACCGCCGCCACCTTCTTCGTGCGCATCGTGATGTCGCCGTTCGCGCACCCCCTGTTCACCGTGCTCACCGGCATCGGCTTCGGCCTGTCCGCGCTCTCGGCGGAGAGGCAGCACACCCGCCGCGTGCTGATCCCGCTCGGCGGGCTGCTGCTCGCGATGGGCACGCACGCGTTCTGGAACGGTTCCTCGAGCTTCGGCGAGTACGGCTTCTTCGCCGTCTACGGCGGCTTCATGGTGCCCGCGTTCGGGCTGCTGACCTGGCTGGCGGTCTGGACCCGGCAACGCGAGCTGCGGACCGTGCGGGAGGAGCTGCCCGCGTATGTGTACGCCGGGTGGCTGGGGCCGGCCGAGCCGTTCGTGCTCGGGTCGATGCGGGCGCGGCGGATGGCCCGGAACCATGCGCGCCGGCACTTCGGGGGGCGGCCCGCGGCGCGGACGGTGGCGCAGTACGAGGCGTACGCCACCTCGCTGGCGTTCCTGCGGCAGCGGGCGCGGCGCGGGCGGGCCGGAGCCGACTTCGCCGTACGGGAACGGGAACTGCTCGGCGAGCTGTGGAGGCGCCGGGAGGTGGCCCGGCCGGCGCTCGATCACGCGGCACGGGCCACCGCGCCGGCCCAGCCGCCGTACGGGGCACCGGCGGCCTACTGGTACGGCTGTCCGGCGGCGCCCCATCCCGCGTACAACCCGTATCGGTCGTAACCGGATCGGCTACGGACAGCCAGCACGGCACCGCCGGAACGCTCCGCGGTGGCCGATCGCCGTTGCGGCTGGACCAGCGGGCTGGACCAGCGGCTGCCGCAAGCGACCGGGGGCGGTGAGGAGCGGGGCGGGCCCGCACCCGTGCTGAGGGGGCTGCGGTCAGGCCGATGCCTCGGTCAGCCTCTTCTCTTCTTCCTCGGTCAGCCGCAGCTCGGCCACGCCCAGCAGGGCCGGAAGCTGTTCCGGTGTCCGTGCCGAGGCGATCGGTGCCGCCACCGTGGGCCGGGCGGCCAGCCAGGCGAGGGCGACCGTGGCCACGGGGGCCCCGTGGGCGGCGGCGATCTCGTCCAGCACCGCGAGGACCCGCCGGCCTCGTTCGGATCCGAGGTGCCTGGCGGCCGAGCCGGCGCGGGCGCTGTCGACCGTCGCACCGGGGCGGTACTTGCCGGTGAGGAAGCCGGAGGCGAGGGCGTAGTAGGGGACGGCCGCGAGGCCCTCTCGGGCGGCGAGGTCCTGGAGCGGGCCCTCGTAGGTCTCGCGGGAGACCAGGTTGTAGTGCGGCTGGAGGGCGACGTACCGGGCCAGGCCCTCGCGCTCGGAGAAGTCCAGGGAGGCCTGGAGCCGCTCGGGGGTGATGTTGGAGGCGGCGATGTGCCGGACCTTGCCCGCCTTCACCAGCTCGTCGAGGGCTCCGATGATCTCCTCGACCGGGACCTCGGGCTTGTCGTAGTGGGTGTAGTAGAGGTCGATGTGGTCGGTGCCCAGGCGGCGCAGGGAGGCGTCGGCGGCGGCCTTGATGTTCGCCGCGGACAGGCCCCGGTACTCCGGGTGCTGGCTGACCTTGGTGGCGACGACGACGTCGGAGCGGTTGCCGCGGGCCTTGATCCACTTGCCGATGATCGTCTCGGACTCGCCGCCCTTGTTGCCCTCGGCCCACGCCGAGTAGGTGTCGGCGGTGTCGATGAAGTTGCCGCCGGCGGCGGTGTAGGCGTCGAGGACGGCGAAGGAGGCCTCCTCGTCCGCGGTCCAGCCGAAGACGTTGCCGCCGAGGGCCAGCGGGAAGACCTGGAGGTCGGAGGAGCCCAGTGGGCGCAGAGAGGCATGGGAGCGGGTCATGCCCCGATCAACGATCACGTCCGCCCCGCACATTCCTCGACTGCCGCGAACGATGTATGAGCGGTCACTGCGGACGACGTGTGAGCGATCGCTGCGGACGACGTGTGAGCGATCGCTGCGAACGGCGTGTGAGCGGTCGCTGCGGACGACGTGTGGGCGCGCGACCGGCAGCCTTGACGTCAGGGCTGCCGGGGACCGGATGAGGGGACGGTGGGGCGCGGGGCGCCGTCGGTCAGGGGGTGAGGCCCTTGCCGTGCAGCCACGCCATCGGGTCGATGCCGGTGGGCTGGCCGCCCGGGTGGACCTCCAGGTGGACGTGCGGGCCGGTGACGTTGCCGGTGGCGCCGACGCGGCCGATCACATCGCCGGTGCCGACCTTCTGGCCGACCTTGACGTTGATCGAGGACTGGTGGCAGAACCACAGCTCGGTGCCGTCGTCCAGGGTGAGGATGGTGCGGTAGCCGTAGGCGCCGGCCCAGCCCGCCTCGGTGATGGTGCCGCCGTGGATGGCCTTGATGAGGGTGCCCGTGGGTGCGGCGAAGTCCAGGCCGGTGTGGTAGCCGGAGGACCACATCGAGCCGGGCTGGCCGAAGGTGCCGGTGATCGTGTACGAGACGACCGGCAGGGTGTACTGCTTGGCCAGCTCGGCCAGGCGCTCCTCCTCGGCCTTCTTCTTGGCGTCGGCCTGCGCCTTCTCCTTGGCGTCGGCGGCCTTGGCGGCGGCTGCCTTCTCCGCCTTGGCGGCCGCGTCGGCGGTCTGCTTCTCGGCGGCGGCGAGGACGGCCGCGGTGGCCTTGCTGTCGGCCTTGCTCTGCTGCTGCTCGGCCTGCGCCATGATCCGGTTGCGCAGGGCCTCGCCCGCGTTGCCGTCCTCGTCGCTGTCGGCGGAGGCCGTGCCGACGTGGCTGAGCGAGGCCGTGGTGGCCTTGTGTGCGTCGGAGGCGGAGGAGTCGTCGAACAGCGAGCCGACGGAGGGCAGGTCGGGCATGGAGAGGGACACCGGCGGCTTGCCGGTGTGGGCGCTGGCCATGCCGCCCGCGCCGACGGCGGCTATGACGCCGACGCCGAGCACGGTGGAGCTGCGGGCGAGTCCGCCGCCGCGCTGCTTGGCGACGCGGTGCCGGCCGCGTACGGGGCGGATGGAGTCCTCGGTGGGATTCCACTCCTCCCAGGGGCCCTCTTCGGTGCGGTGGTCGCCGTAGCCGAAGGACTCGGTCTCGCGCTGAGCCGGGACGAACGGGGCTTCTGGGGCAGGCCGGTTGGACGCCACGCGGGCGTACTCCTTTCCTTCCTCCGCCTACCGGGTTAGCTGACGGGTTCGGAGCAGGAAGGTCTCCTACGCGCGTATACCGGTCGTGGACTCAAGCAGTTCACGACGGCATCCGCGTGATTCACCCCAAGGTGGTGGTTCCCCGGTTCCCTTGCAGGATTCGGCGCGTGCGCACGGAGCCGTCTCGGGTGACGGCTGGGACGACCGCGCTGCGTTATCGAACGTTAATAGACCCACCTGTGAGATTCCAAGCCGTTCGGCTTGATCATTAACGTTCTTCGACCAGGACGTACGGGCTACGACCGGTGGAAAACGGACTAGTTGACCGATGTTCAGGAGTGACAGACGTTTTGATGGTGACTCAGATGTTATGCGGAGGGCTTCCGTCCGCTCACCGTCGGTGACTGCGCTCAGGGCCTTCGTACGGCCAGCAGCGCCATGTCGTCCGTCATCCCGCCCCCGGAGTGCCGGCGCACCTCCACGGCCAGCCGCCCCAGCAGGGCACCCGGGTCGAGGCAGCGGCGCCCGGCGAGCCGCCGGGCGGGATCGTAGAAGCGGCCGTGGGCGTCGCGGGCCTCGGACAGACCGTCGGTGTGGAGCAGCAGGACGGCGCCCTCCGGGAAGCCGTACTCGATCGCACGGTCGGGCCACCGGCCCAGGTCGCTCATGCCGAGCGGCAGCGCGGGCTCATACCCGTCCAGGACGCGCAGGGTGCCGTCGTCGTGCAGCAGGAGCGGCGGCGGATGGCCGCGGTTGACGATCCGTACGACCCCTTCGCCGTGCGGGAGTTCGGCGAGGACGGCGGTCGTGAAGCCCTCGAAGGCGTCGAGCCCCTCCCGCCGCGTGCCCTCACGGGCCAGGGCCCGCTCCAGCCGCTCGGCCACCGCCTCCAGCGTGGCCTCCTGCTCGGCGGCCTCCCGGAACGCCCCGATCACCACGGCGACGGCGGCGACCGCCCCGATGCCCTTGCCGCGCACGTCCCCGACGACCAGCCGTACGCCGTAGGGGCTGTCCTGCACCGCGTACAGGTCGCCGCCGATGAAGGCGTCCTGCTGGGCGGCCTCGTAGCGGGCCGCGATGTCGAAGCCGGCGATGCGGGCGGCAGGTTCGGGCAGCACGGCCCGCTGGGCGGCCTCGGCGATCTCCCGGGCGGAGGCCAGCCGCTGGTCGCCCAGGCGCACGACCTGGTTGATGGCGGCGGCCAGCACGGCGACCGTGGCCACCGTGAACACCTCGGTGAAGGTGCTCGCGTCCGGGTGCAGGCCGTACCGGGCGTGTACGGCGACGGTGGCGGCCAGGGCGGCGAGGCCCGTGAGCACCGTGGTGCGCAGCGAGGACAGCGGCGCGGCGATCAGCGGGGCGGCGGTGAAGAAGGGGACTGCGGTGAAGGCGCGCGGGGTGAGGAAGTCGTACAGGATCCCGCCGCCGATCAGCAGTGCGGGCAGGGCGCGGGCCAGGGTGCGCGGGGTCGGGCGGCGGCCGCGGCGCCGTGCCGGCGGGCGGGGCGCGGGACGTCCGCCCGGACCGGGGTCCGGGACGGGGTCTCCGGGGAGCCTGCCGCCTGCCCTGGCATACGGGCTCTCCTCCTCCACCTCACCAGGGCGCACTGCTCGTCTCCCGTGTTCTTGACGTACGCCCAGCGTGGCGGGAGGAAAAACGGCGGGCGACTGCTGTGGACCGAGCGGATGACCGACTGTGATGTACACCACTTGGTAATCCGGGAAGGCCGCGCTGCGGGAACGGCCGGGGGAAACACGGGGCCACACCGGAAAGCTCGGGAAAACACTCAGGGCCGGAATCCATTGCTGGATTCCGGCCCTGAGCCTTCAGTAGCGGGGACAGGATTTGAACCTGCGACCTCTGGGTTATGAGCCCAGCGAGCTACCGAGCTGCTCCACCCCGCGTCGTTGTGTCTCTACTGTACTCCATGTTCAGGGTGCCGAGCACACGGGTTGATCCGCGGCGCCGCCCAGGGCAGCACATACGCCTTCGGCGCCCCGGCCCGTTCGCCGCGCCCAGGACGGCATCCGCCGCGCTCAGGACAGCAAATGCGCGTTCGGCGCCTTGGCCCGTCCCTCCTGCTCCGGCAGCAGTACGACCTCCACGCCCGCACTCGTCAGCACCCCGGTCCCGTCGGCCGCCGTCACGAACGTGTCCGGCTCCCGCCAGGCCGTGACCACCCGGCGCACCCCCGCCCGCAGGATCAGCTCGGCGCAGGGTGCGGGGCGGGAGGCGCGGCGGGAGCAGGGTTCGAGGCTGCTGTAGACCGTGGCGCCGGCCAGGCGCGGGTCCGCGGGGTCGAGCTTGGCGAGGGCCGCCTCCTCCGCGTGGACCACGGGGTCGCCGCCCTCGCGCGAGTGGCCGCGCGCCAGCTCGGTGCCGTCGGCGGCGACCACCACCGCGCCGACGCTGAAGGCCGTCCCGGAGGGCGGGCACAGGGCGGCCAGGTCGCAGGCGGTGCGCAGCCAGTGGCGGTCGGCGGCGACGGGCAGGGGGCCGGTGCCGGGGGCGGTGGGCTCGTAGTGCATGAGGACGACGTCCTCGATGCGGCGGGTCCCGGTGAGCCGGAGCCGGCCGCCCTGGTACGCCCCCGGGCCGAACAGGCGCGGTGCCGCCGGGTCGCCGACGAACAGCGGGGCGAGGACCAGCTGGAGTTCGTCGGCGAGGCCCTGGTGGAGCAGCTGGGTGTGGACGGTTCCGCCGCCCTCGACCATCAGGCGCCGCACGCCGCGCACGTCGTGCAGGTGCTCCAGCAGCGCGCGCCAGTCGAGGGCGGGGCCGAGGGAGACCACCTCGGCGGTCCGGCCGAGGGCGCGGGAGGCCCGCTCGGCGCCCCGGTCGGTCGTGTACACGAGCTTCTCGCCGCCCGTGTGCCAGAAGTTCGCGGCCGGGTCGAGGTCGCCGGTGGCGGTGACGGTGACCTTCAGCGGGTACGCGGCCCTGCCGTCGGCCACCCGGGCCGCGCGGCGCTCGGGGGAGTTCACCAGCAGGCGCGGGTTGTCGGCGCGGATGGTGCCGGCGCCGATCAGGATGGCGTCGACCGAGGCCCGCACCTCGTCGACCCGGTCGAAGTCGGCCGGGCTGGACAGCAGGAGCCGTTCGGGACCGGTGTCGTCCAGGTAGCCGTCGAGGGAGACGGCGGCGGACAGCAGGACGTACGGGTACGGCATCGGCGCGGTCTCCCTGGCGAAGGCGGAGGACTGTCGGTCTTGGTTCAAGTTTGAAACAAACTTACACTGGCGGCATGACGACCCGCTGGCTCACCCCCGAGGAGCAGCGCGCCTGGCGCGCCTACATCGCCGCCTCCCAGCTCCTGGAGGACGCGATCGACCGGCAGCTCCAGCAGGAGGCCGGCATGCCCCACCTGTTCTACTCCGTGCTGGCCAACCTCTCCGAGGCGCCCGACCGGCGGCTGCGCATGACCGACCTCGCCGAGAAGCTGAAGATCACCCGCAGCAGGCTGACGTACGCGGTGACCAGGCTGGAGAGGGACGGGATGGTCCGGCGCGAGAACTGCCCCTGGGACAAGCGCAGCAGCCTCGCGGTGCTGACCGACGCGGGGACGGCCGTGCTGGAGCGCACGGCACCCGGGCACGTGGAGACGGTCCGCGCGACCCTCTTCGACCGGCTCACGCCGGAGCAGGTGCGGCAGCTGGAGGAGATCTGCACGGGGATCACCCACGGGCTGCAGGGGGACGGCGCCGAGGCCGGGGCGGGCGACGTCCCCTGGCGACGCCGTTCGTCCTGTTCGTCGTCCCGGCCCGAGAACCCCTGAGGCACAGCCCCGGGCCGGCACAGCCTCTGTGGCGCAGCCCCGGGTCCACAGCCTCTGCGGCACAGTCCCGGGCCGAGAACCCCTGAGGCGCGGTCCCGGCCGGGCCGACAGCCTCTGCGGCACAGTCCCTACGGAGAGCTCCCGAGGCGCACGGGGTCACACGGGGTCACACGGGAAACCCGTTGCTTTAACTTTTAAGCATGGGGTAGGGTCGCTCGCGATCCACTGTTTCAAATCTGAAGCAACCGTCCCGGAGGGACCCGCATGCCCGACACCCCCGCCGCCACGCAGCGCGCCCGCGTCCGGGTACCGCTGCGCTTCGCCGACGGCTACCGCGTCGACGCCGAACTCGTCACCTTCCACGGCCTCGCCGACGGCCAGGAGCACATCGCCGTCGTCCTCGGCGACCCCGGCCCCACACCCCTGGTGCGCCTGCACTCCGAGTGCCTGACCGGGGACGTCTTCGGCTCGGCACGCTGCGACTGCGGTCCCCAGCTGCGCGAGGCGGTCGAGCGCATCGCCGACCGCGGGGGCGTCCTGCTCTACCTGCGTCAGGAAGGGCGCGGCATCGGCCTGTACAACAAGCTCGACGCCTACGCCCTCCAGGACCAGGGCCTCGACACCTACGAGGCGAACGCCGCGCTCGGCCTCCCGGAGGACGCCCGCGACTACACGGCAGCCGCACAGATGCTGCGGGCCCTCGGCATCGGCGAGCTGGACCTGCTGTCCAACAACCCCGACAAGGCCGAGCAGTTGCGCTCGCTCGGGGTGGTCGTCCGCGACCGGGTGCCGACCGGCGTCTTCACCACGGCGCACAACGTCCGTTACCTCCGCGCGAAGGTCCTGCAGACCCAGCACACGCTGCCGCTCGCGGAGTTGACCGAACTGAACGCGGGCTGACGTCGGACCCGCGGGGAACGGGACGGCGCGGGGGCCGGGACAGCGCGGGGCCGGGACAGCGCGGGGGGCCGGGACGGCGCAGGGCCAGGGACGGCGCGGGAGCCAGGACGGCGCAGGGCCAGGGACGGCTCAGGGGCCGGGACGGTGCAGGTACCGGGACGGCGCAGGTACCGGGACGGCGCAGGGCCGAGAGTGACGTGCGTGACGCCGAAGCGACCGGCCGGATCCCGGCCCGCCGTACCCGGCGACACCGAGAGCACCGCCGCCTCTCTCCCCCCTGCCCGGCGACTACCTGTCCGGCCGCTCCTCCGCCCCTCTCTCGACGGACCGGGGCATCTCCTGGCGCACATCCGACTCGGCGAGCGGAGCGACCGGCGGCCGGCCGGCGCGCCATGCCGAGTACAGACCCGTCAGCGAGATGGTCACTGCGGCCAGAGACTCTGGCGACAGCCCGAGGGCCACGAGCGTGACGCCGGTCGCGAGCACCATGACGAAGGCAACCAGGTCCAGGGCGGGCGAGCGACGGAGCGAAGTGGGGCGCATGGGCACGGGAGTCCTCTCGGTTCGGGCTAAGTGATCAGGTTTCCTTTCTGGCGTCTTCCGCACTAGCTTTTCTCCTTTCTATCGGAGAAAATCGTCCCCTTCTTGAGAGAAATGAGAGGGGCATGGCGTCCACATCCCGAGGTCGCGGCCGGCCCGCCGCACCTCCGTCGACGGGCTCCGAGTCCCTGGACGCGCTGGTGCTGCTCCTGCAGGGGGTACGCACCCAGGCACAGCTCTCTGTCGAGGATGTGCACGAACTGCTCAAGAACAGCGGCCGGCTGAAGGGTCCGCTGCCGGGCCGGTCGACGTTCTACCGCAAGCTTCGCGGTGTCGGACTGAAGAGTGAACGTCGTCTCGTCGAGGCCGTCATCGGGGTCTGCGTCGCCGAGGAGCAGCGTGCCGACGCGCTCAGGGAACAGGCCGTCTCTCTGTTGCACCAAGCCTGGTCGACGGATGCCGAGCCGGTGCCGTCGCCCCCCGTGGCGGCGTCGGGCGACAGCGGTCCGACCGCCGAGCTGGTACGGGTCCAGCGGGAGTTGATCGACGTCCGGGCCCAGCTCACCGCCGCGCTCCAGACCGCCACCGAGGCCGAGCGGGAAGCCGCACGCTCACGGGCGTTGGTGACCGCGCTGCTGATGTTCGCAACCCTGGGACGGGAAGCGGCCGGGGGCGCGGCGGCCTCCGTCCCCGCCGGCCCTTCCGCCCCCTCCGGTGCCGGACCGGACGATCCGCCGACCCGCATCATGTACGCCGGGACCGGGCGGAGCACGACCGACCGGAGCGACCGAGCCTCGGACGTTCGCGCCTCGGACGTTCGCGCCTCGGACGTTCGCGCCTCGGACGTGGCACACCACCGTCCGGCCACGGCGGACGAGCCGCTCGGCACGCGCGTCACGGACCCGGCAGGCCCAACGGGGTTCGCGGGCCCTGCCCCTGTCCGCGGTCCTCTGGAATGGCCGACGACTCGTACCGATCCCGTCGACCGCACTGCCCCGCCCGGCGCCGAGCGCGCGGACGGCAGGACCGCGCCGGACGCCGGCGCCCCGCCGATCGAGCCGGAGTCGCGGCAGGGAGCTGTGTCCTTGTCGGCGGAGCGGGGGCGTGGGCGTCCCCTGACACGACGGCCGGACTCCGCACGGGACGAGGTGCTCGCGCAGATGGTGCGGCTGGACCCGGACGGCAGCCGCATGGGCTCCGTGATCGACAGCGCGGGCCGGCATCTGCTCGACCCGGTGCACACCGGCCGTTACCTGTGGTCCGAACTCACCCGGTCCGAGCGGACGGTCTTCGGCACCACCGTGCAGCAACGGATGCAGAGCGAGTTGGGCCTGGCCGGTGGAGTGCACCTGGACTTCACGGTGGCGGGACACGACCTGGACGTGAGGTTCTCGCTGGGCAGGCACAACTGGATGTTCCCGCCGGAGCTTCAGGGTGAGTTGTGCCTGGTCGTGGGCGCCGATGACGCCGACGGCCGGTGGAGCATCGGCCTGCTGCGGGTGGAGCCCGAACTGATGCGCACGGGATCCAACCGCGACGGGAAGCGCGGGCTGAGCGCGGAGGGCCGCCGTGCGATCACATGGATCCACCGCGACCTCCCGCTGCCCGAACACGCCCTGCGCCGGCTCTCTCCCGACGTGCTGCGCGCGGTCTTCGCCAAGTCCTCGGGACAGGCCCGCGCCGAGGAGCTGTTCCTGCGGGCCCAGCTCACTCGGATCACAGGGGCGGATCTCTCCGCCGTCACCAGGCAGGCCGACAGTGCCAAGCGGGCACGGGAGGCACGGCGCAGGCTCGCCCGTCGGGGCGTCCTGATTCTGAACGGCACTCTTCCCCGCCATGTCGAGTGGGCCGCCGGCCTCGGCCTGCCCGTCCCGGCGCCGCACACATGGATGAGCGTCCGGCTCGCCCCGGCCTCGCCCCGGCACGACGGCAGCCCCACGATCACACTCGACGGCACTGCGTGGTGCGTGGCCCGCCCGGACGACCCCGAGGTCCCCCTGCCCAGCACCACCCGCGCCTGACCGACACGGACCTGACCTCGCCGCAGGTCCCCGAAAACGAGTCGGCGCCCGGGTCAGCCGAAGCCGACCCGGGCGCCGCGCAGCAGGTCAGAGGGGTTTTCCCCTCCCCTGCACCTGTAGGCCCTGTGGGACTCGAACCCACAACCAATGGATTAAAAGTCCACTGCTCTGCCAATTGAGCTAAGGGCCCAGGCGATGTTGCCTGTCCGAGCATAGCCGGACGCGGCCGAGTCTCCGATCGGGTATTGCCGACTCGGCCGCGTCGGGTGGGCGGAGCGGGTGGGTGTGGTCACTTTTCGACCGGCTCGGGAGCCCGGACGCGGGCCGGATCGAGGAACCAGTGGCGGGCCGAGGCCAGCCACCAGGTGGCCGCGAACCCGAGCACGACCAGGACGGCGACCGGCGCGTAGTTGAAGGTCTTCCAGGTGACCGGCGACACCTGGGGGAGCATGAAGAGGACCGTGATCACGACCACCCAGGTCACGGCGACGATGCCGACGATCCCCGACCAGCGGCCCAGATGCCACGGCCCGCGTTCGAAGGCGGCGCCCTTGCGGACCCGCAGGAAGGTCGGGATGACGTAGGCGATGTAGAGGCCGATCACCGCGATCGACGTCACCGCCGCGTAGGCCGTGGAGTTGATGAGGTAGGGGAGGCCCAGGACGAGGGCGGCGAGGGCGGCCAGCCAGACCGCTGCCACGGGGGTGCGGGTGCGTGGGCTGACGGTGTGCCAGACGCGGGAGAAGGGCAGCGCGCCGTCGCGGGAAAAGGCGTAGATCATGCGGCTGTTGGCGGTCACGGAGGCCATCCCGCAGAAGAGCTGGGCGCCGATCACCACCAGCAGGAGCAGCTTGCCGGTCGTCGCGCCGAGGGCGTCCAGGAGGATCTGGGCGGGGGGTGCGCCGGTCGGGGAGGCCAGTTCCTTCTCGTACGACTGGATCGCGTACGTGAAGCCCAGCAGCAGGACGAAACCCGCTGTCCAGGAGGTCCAGATGGAGCGGACGATGCCCTTCGGGCCCGCCGTGGAGGCGTCGTGGGTCTCCTCCGTCATATGGGCCGAGGCGTCGTAACCGGTGAAGGTGTACTGCGCCATCAGGAGGCCCAGCAGCACCACGTACGGCCCGCTCCCCCAGCCCGTCCCGTTGACGAACCTGGTGAACACGAAGGACGTCGACCGGTGGTGGTCGGGTACGAAGGCCAGCGCGCCGACGATCACCGCGACGCCCAGCACGTGCCACCACACGCTCACGCTGTTGAGGAACGCGACGATCCGGACGCCGAAGGTGTTCAGCAGGCCGTGGAGCAGGAGGATGGCGGCGAAGAGGAGGACCGTGCGGCCGGGGGTCACCTCGAAGCCGAACTGGAGGTTCAGGTAGGCGCCGAAGAAGGAGGCCGCGCCGAAGTCGATGCCCGCCGTCACCGCCACCTGGCCCAGCACGTTGAACCAGCCCGTGAACCACGCCCAGGCCGCCGCCGAGCGGGGCGGGGCCAGCCGGTGGGCCCAGAAGTACAGGCCTGCCGAGGTCGGATAGGCGGAGCAGATCTCGGCCATGGAGAGCCCCACGAACAGCGTCATCAGGCCGACCGCCACCCAGCCCCAGGTGATCACCGCCGGGCCGCCGGTGACCATGCCGAAGAGGTAGAGGGTCAGACAGCCGGACAGGACCGAGATGATCGTGAAGGAGACGGCGTAGTTCGAGAACGCCGACATCCGGCGGGCGAGGACCCGGGTGTAACCGAGCTGGGCGAGCCGTTCCTCGTCCGACAGCCCGGCCGTTCTCGCATCATCTGTCATGTCCCCAGCAATTCCCTCGCGGGGAAGGTACATGCGTCACCCGGCGACGGTGGCATCGCCGGCACACGGCAAAGGGCCCGTACGAACGAAGTCGTACGGGCCCTTGTCGGGTCACTCGGCCTCAGCCGCTGGTCACGGCCTCAGCCGGTGGTCACGGCCTCAGCCGCCGGTCCCGGGCTGCCTGAGCCGGTCGTCCCAGCCTCGGTCGCCGGTCTCCCAGGCCGTCTCGGCCGGTTGCCTGAGGCTCCGTCAGCCGTTGCGCTTCCAGCGCGGCTTGTCGTCGCGGCGGCCGAAGGAGCCGGTGCCGCGGTGGTCGTCACGACGGCCGTTGGGGCGGTCGTGACCGGCCGAGCGGAAGCCCGGGCGGTCGTCGCGGCGCTCGCGGTTGAACGGACGGTCGCTGCCCCGGTGCCCACCGCGCTCGTCGCGGCGGAAGCCGCCACGGTCGTCACGGCGCTCGAAGCCACGGCCACCACGGTCGCGGTCGCGGTCGAAGGGACGGCGGTCGTCACGGCGCTCGAAACCACGGCCACCACGGTCACCGCGGTCGTCACGGCGCTCGAAACCACGGTCGCCCCGGTCGTCGCGGCGCTCGAAGGTACGGCCGCCGCGGTCACCGCGGTCGTCACGGCGCTCGAAACCACGGTCGCGGTCGCGGTCGAAGGGACGGCGGTCGTCACGACGCTCGAAACCACGGCCACCACGGTCGCCCCGGTCGTCACGACGCTCGAAACCACGGCCACCACGGTCACCGCGGTCGTCACGACGCTCGAAACCACGGCCACCACGGTCACCGCGGTCCTCGCGGCGCTCGAAGCCCCGCTCGCCACGGTCCCGGTCGAAGCCGCGCCGCTCCCGGCGGTCGTACGACGCCGAAGCCGCCGGACGCTCCTCGCGCTCGGTCTCGCGCGCGGCCGGCTCCTCCGTCACGGAGGTCTCGACCGCGGCCTCCGCCGCGGCCGCCTGGGCGTCGGCCACCGCCGTCTCCGGGTCCTCGCCGCGCTCGCGGGCGACCCGGGCGACCAGTCGGTCGGCGTCCTCGCGCAGCTCGGTCGCACGGCGCTGGGCGCGCTCCAGCTGCTTGGTGAGCTGGGCGACCTCGCGCTCGGCCTGCTGCGCGGCGTTGCCCGCGGACTCGGCCTGCACCTCGGTCATGGAACGGGCGCCGGTGATCTCGGCGACCTCCGGGTCGAAGGCGCCGGCCCCCTGGATGATGTGGCGCGCGGCGTCGACGCCGGCGTCCTCCATCAGGCGGAAGATCTGGCGGCGCTGATGCGGCAGCGAGAGGGAGACGACGGTACCGGTGCGGCCGGCGCGGGCCGTGCGGCCGGCGCGGTGCAGGTAGTCCTTGTGGTCGCCCGCCGGGTCCACGTTCAGCACCAGGTCGATGCCGTCGACGTGGATGCCGCGCGCGGCGACGTCGGTCGCGACGAGGACGTTGACGTAACCGTCCTTGAAGTCGGCCAGCGTGCGGGTGCGGGCGCCCTGGGTCATGCCGCCGTGCAGCGCGTCGGCCTTCGCGCCCGCCTCGCGCAGCTGCTCGGCGACGCGGTCGGCGCCCAGCTGGGTGCGGACGAAGATGATCGTGCGGCCCTTGCGGGAGGCGATCGCGGCCGTGACCGGCGCCTTGTCCTTGGGCTTCACGATGAGGATGTGGTGCGACATGGTCGTCACCGCGCCCTGGGCCGCGTCCACCTCGTGAGAGACGGGCTCGTTCAGGTAGCGGTCGACGAGGGTCTGGATCTCGTTCTCCATGGTCGCGGAGAACAGCATCCGCTGGCCGCCGGCCGGGACCTGGTCGAGCAGCTCGGTGACCTCGGGCAGGAAGCCCAGGTCCGACATCTGGTCGGCCTCGTCCAGGACGGTGATCTGCACGTCCTCCAGGGAGCAGGCGCCGCGGTTGATGATGTCGCGCAGCCGGCCCGGGGTGGCGACGAGGATGTCGACACCGCGCTCCAGGGCGTAGATCTGGTTGCCCATGGACGTACCGCCGCAGACGACCTTCATCTTCAGGCCGAGGACGTCGCCGTACGGCTGGAGGGCGTCCGCGACCTGCATGGCCAGCTCACGGGTCGGGGTGAGGATGACGGCGCGGGGCTTGTGCTTCTGGGTGCGGCCGCCGGCCAGCGTGGCCAGGGTCGGCAGACCGAAGGAGAGGGTCTTGCCGGAGCCGGTGCGGCCACGGCCGAGGATGTCCTTGCCGGTCAGGGCGTCCGGGATGGTCGCGGCCTGGATCGGGAAGGGGGTGGTCACGCCGTTCTGTGCGAGCTTGCGCACGATGCCCTCGGGGAGGCCGAGGTCGGCAAAGGTGGTCTGGGGGGTGTCAGTGGTCTCGGTGACCTCGGTCACCAGATCGTCGTCCTGGACGTTCTCGGACATAACGATCTGATCAGTACTGGACACGGACATGCGAATGCGAAACCTTCCGGAGTCTCTTCGGCACGCGCCCGTCAACTCCGTGATTCGCACACGACCGCCTCAATGCGGTCCGCCACGGCAAGGGAGAGTACGCGCCACACGGCGCGCTCTGTTGTGGCGCCGGGCAAATGGGATCAAACGATCTACCACCATACGCACCTACCACCCCTGAAGGCAAACCGAGCCCATCGCCACAGGTCAGCGGGGCAGAGGCACAGCCCCTGCCGTCACGGCCCGGGCCCGCTCCCCGGCAGTACCCCGGACCCGGGCCCTCATGCCGGCGTACCCGCCGCGGGCGCCGGTTCGCGCGCGGCCAGCTGCGGCCCCGTCTCCTCGTGCGCCGAGGACGACGGCTCGGCGGACGGGGGCTCCGAGGTCGGCGCGGGCGGGGTGGACACCGGGGGCTCGGGCGGGGCGGAGGTCACCGGGGGCGTCGGCTCGGCCTTGGTCGGTACCGGCTCCCCGGGCCCCGCGGTCTTCCGCGGCTTCGGCGGTGCCGCCGTCGCGCTGGCCGCCCCGGAGGTCGTCGGCGAGGCAGAGGCCGACTCCCCCGGCTTCGCCTTGCCGCCGTGCCCGTGCTTGCCGTCGCCGCGGCCCGCCGAGCCGCCGTAACCCAGGCCGCCCGGGCCGTCCACCGGACCGCCGTCGGGCGCCGCGCCGCCGTGCCGGCCCGCCGAGTGGGAGGGCCTGGCCCGGCCGGCGTCGTCGCCCACGCTCACACAGCCGGCGGCAGCGGTGACGGCCAGCACCGCGACGGCCAGACGGACGGATACGTACAAGGGGCGCACGGCGGCCACCTCCGGAGGCGAGAAAGGGAGTCAACCTCCCCAACTCCCGCCGCCCGCAAGAGGACACGTCCCGGAGCCCCCGGCTTTGGGCCGGGACCCGGACCTTCCCCCGGCCACCGGCCGGGGCCCGCGCACCCCCCGCTCCGCGCGGTCGTCCCCGACAATGGCCGTGTGCTGGAGATGACACGCGACAGGTTCGAAGAACTGGTGAGTGAGGCCCTGGACCGGATCCCGCCGGAGCTGACGCGGGTCATGGACAACGTGGCCGTCTTCGTGGAGGACGAGCCGCCCGCCGCCGATCCGGAGCTGCTGGGCCTGTACGAGGGAACCCCGCTCACGGAGCGCGGGGAGTGGTACGCCGGAGTCCTCCCGGACCGCATCACGATCTACATGGGTCCGACCCTGCGCTACTGCGGGACGGCGGAGGACGTGGTCCACGAAGTGGCCGTGACGGTCATCCACGAGGTGGCCCACCACTTCGGCATCGAGGACGCCCGGCTCCACGAACTGGGCTGGGGCTGACGGCCGGCAGCCACGAGCCGGCCCCGGGGACCGAGCCGGTGGATCAGCGACGGGCCGGCCCCGAGGACCGCGCCGATGGACCTGCCACGAGCCGGAACCGCAGACCGAGCCGCTGGACCCGCGACGAGCCGGCCCCGGGGACCGCGCCAGTGGATCAGCGACGGGCCGGCCCCGAGGACCGCGCCGATGGACCTGCCACGAGCCGGAACCGCAGACCGAGCCGCTGGACCCGCGACGAGCCGGCCCCGGGGACCGCGCCAGTGGATCAGCGACGGGCCGGCCCCGAGGACCGCGCCGATGGACCTGCCACGAGCCGGCCCCGGGGACCGGGCCGCTGGACCCGCGGCGGGCCGATGCCGGGGCCCGTGGCTGAAGCCGGCCCGAGAAGAACGCTTCGGCTCCGGCACACGGTCATGGTCCGGCACGCGGCGGCCGTACGAGTGCGGCGAACCATCGCATATCCGCGCCGGAGCGTGGGCATACGGCACCAATGGCCCGCGTCCCCGTCGCAGCCCTGAACCGCATGCTGAACCGCGCCTCGCACCGCCTACGCCGCCCCGGCCGCCCCCGCCGGATCCCCCGCCGCCCGCCCGACCTCGCGCTCGCCGCCCGCCCCCGCCCCTGGCTCGGCGCCCTCGGCCTCACCGCCGTGGTCCTCGTCGGTGCCTGGCTCGGCCTGCTGATCGTCGGGAGCGTGCGGGCGCCGGTCGGCCCGATGAACACGACGATGGCGCTGCGCCCGTCCCTCACCGGCGGCACGAAGATCAATGTCTCCCCGCTGGGCGCGCTGACCCTGGACAGCCATGTCGCGCCGGTCCGCCTGGAGGTGAACGTCGACCAGCTCGACCAGCTGCGCTCCCAGGCCCTCGTCAACCATCCCGAGCGGCTCTCCGGACTCCAGGACGAGGTCGCCCGGGACGTCGAGCACGGCACGCTCGACCTGGCCGTACGCTCCTCGGTCGCCGTGGTCTCCGGAGCCACGGCCCTCGGCCTCGCGGTCTACCGCCGGCCGCGCCGGGCCCTGGCGGCCGGCGGCCTGGCCCTGACCCTGCTCGTGGCCTCGGGCGCGACGGCGTACGCCACCTGGAACCCGAAGTCGGTCCTGGAGCCGAAGTTCTCCGGCCTGCTGTCCTCGGCCCCGTCCCTGGTCGGCAACGCACGCAGCATCGTCACCGAGTTCGACGTCTACCAGAAGGAGTTGGCGCGCCTGGTGACGAACGTGACGAAGCTGTACGACGTCACGTCCACGCTCCCGGCCTACCAGCCGGACCCCTCCACCCTGCGGGTCCTGCACGTCTCGGACATCCATCTCAACCCGGCGAGCTGGAAGATCATCGCCTCGCTGGTGGAGCAGTACAAGGTGAACGTGATCGTCGACTCCGGCGACACGATGGATCACGGCACGGCGGCGGAGAACGCCTTCCTGGACCCGATCGCCGACCTGGGCGTGCCCTACGTCTGGGTCCGCGGCAACCACGACTCGCACCTCACCCAGCGCTACCTGGAACGCATGAAGAACGTCCACGTCCTGGACGACGGCCGGGCGCAGACGATCGCGGGCCTGCGCTTCGCGGGCATCGGCGACCCGCAGTTCACCCCCGATCGCTCGGTGACACCCGGCGGGGACGCGGCCGAGCAGCTGGCGGGCGACCGGCTGGCCTCGGCCCTGCGCGACCAGCAGGCGGCGGGCACCCCGGTGGACGTGGCGATCGCCCACGAGCCGGCCGCGGCCCGGGAGACGGACGGCGAGGTGCCGCTGGTGCTCTGCGGCCATCTGCATCACGAGGGGACGGAGATGCTGAAGTACGGCACCCGGCTGCGCATGGAGGGCTCGACCGGCGGCAGCGGGCTGCGCGCGGTGGAGCACACGTACCCCGCCCCCATCGAGGCCTCGATCCTCTACTTCGACCGTGACAACCACCGTCTGCAGGCCTGGGACGCGATCAAACTGGGCGGCCTGGGGCTGACGACGGCGGAGGTCAGCCGCCACCTCCCGGCGGAGAACCTGCCGGGCGCCACACCGCCCCCGCGCTCCCCTTCCCCCTCCTCACCCACCTCTCCGCCCTCCTCGCCGTAAACCGTTTTGGCGATCCTCCCCGCCATCCCATATGCTTCTCACGTCCCCGACGCGTTGAGAAGCGCGCAGGCGGGCCGATAGCCCTCATCGTCTAGCGGCCTAGGACGCCGCCCTTTCAAGGCGGTAGCACGGGTTCGAATCCCGTTGGGGGCACGCACAACGTTACGTATGTAGTTTCGTTCGCATACGTACATATGGTCCTGTGGAGCAGTTTGGAGTGCTCGCCACCCTGTCAAGGTGGAGGCCGCGGGTTCAAATCCCGTCAGGACCGCTTGCAGATCGCCTCGGCGAACTGCGTGGCTGGGTAGCTCAGTTGGTACGAGCGATCGCCTGAAAAGCGATAGGTCGCCGGTTCGATCCCGGCCCCAGCCACCACCTTCAGAACGTCCCGGACGGCTTGCCGTCCGGGACGTTCTCGTTGCGCTCCCCTGCAAAGAATCGCCCCTGACGACAAGCGGCCCGCAAAGGCATCCTGTGCTGACGCGGCGCTGACATGTCAGCACCGGACTGCTGCGGTTCCGGAGCGTCGAGCGCGCCCACACTGATCCGAGTCCGAGCTCGTGGGCGAGCAGGACCCAGGAGGGCGCGAACGGGGACACTCGACCGGTTCTCGCGCATCTCCGCAGGTCAGCAACGTAACGATTTCGGGTTCGAATCCCGTTGGGGGCACGCAATACCGTGTGCGAGACTGTTGCACGCACAAGCTTGGTCCTGTGGAGCAGTTTGGAGTGCTCGCCACCCTGTCAAGGTGGAGGCCGCGGGTTCAAATCCCGTCAGGACCGCTGGGGTTTCACGTGAAACCCCGTGGCTGGGTAGCTCAGTTGGTACGAGCGATCGCCTGAAAAGCGATAGGTCGCCGGTTCGACCCCGGCCCCAGCCACAGTGGCCCTATCAGGGCAAACACCCCCTCCGGGATCCTCGGAGGGGGTGTTTTCGTGTCGGGTGCGCCAGCGGATACGCCGGCGGGTGCACCGGCGGCTCTCGCGGCAACGACTCTCGCGGCTAGGCCGTCTCGCCCACCTTGCGATGCTCTACGACGCTGTCGGGCCCCGGGGACATGATCGTCTCGTGGCCGTTCTCGGCCCTCACCCGGTAGGGCGGGGTCCCTTTCGGTCCGAGAACCTCCACGATCTCCACGACGTGATTCTGCTGTCCGACCACGCGCCCCCGGACGATGAGCCGATCCCCTTTTCGGGCTTCCATACCGTTCTCCTTCATGTCGAGATGCGTGTCACTCCGACACCCACGGTGGGGCGCGCAGCCATGGATTCCGGGGATGTCGCGACAAGATCACCTGTATGGGCAGCGCCGTCCGGCGGGACCCGCACCCCTGGCCGCCGATCCCGGGGATCCGAGCACATTGGCCGGGACGGGGAATGATCACGACCCCTCCGGGAGACCCTCATGTCAGCAGGCACGACGTTCAGCCGAGTGAGCGCGCCCCTCAGGAGCGACCGATGGTGAAGGCCCTGCACAGCATCGATCCGACGTTGCCGACCGACCGGTATCCGGAGCGGGTCTGGTACACCTCGTACGGCTCGAACATGCACAGGGACCGGCTTGCCGCCTACATCCGGGGCGGTCGGGCACCCGGCGCGGCGAGGGACTGTCCGGGGTGCCGGAACCCGGCCATGCCGGAGCGGTCGATCCCCGTCGAGCTGACCGGTGCCCTGTACTTCGCGACCGAGTCGCGGGTCTGGGGAGGAGGCAGGGCCTTCTACGATCCGCGGGCGATCGGACGCGTGCTGGCGAGGGCGCACCTGGTGACCACGGACCAGTTCTCCGACATCGCCGCCCAGGAGATGTACAGGGAGCCCGGAGCAGGCGTGGACCTGGAAGACGTACTGACGCAGGGGCGAGCCGTCCTGGGCGGGGGCCGCTACGAAACGCTGGTGTGCGCCGGCCGGATCGACGGCCTTCCCGCGCTGACCTTCACGGCCCCCTGGGGAATGGACGACGTTCCGTGGGTGGCCCCCTCGTCCGCCTACGTACGGGTCCTCGCGGCAGGACTCCTGTCGGCCGGGGCCTGGGACATGCAGGCGGTCGCGGAATACGTGGCGGCGTGCCCCGGTGCGTACGGCCACTGGTCGGAACAGGCCGTCACGGAGCTGCTGCGCGGGGGAGACCGAGGATCCACCGCGTGACCGGTGCACCCAGGCCCCCTCGGCCGAAGGGGGCCCACGTCGTCCCGGTCGTTTTCGGTACCGTCCGGCGCGGGTACGAGCGAGCACAGGTGGACGCTCGTTCGGAGCAGCCGCGGAGCGGGGGACGGGGACAGTGAGCCGTAGCGAGACCGGAACGTCCGAGGACGTGGAGCTGGAGAAGGACCGGGCGCGGTACGGGCTGCTCGCGGTCGTGATCAGCAACGTCGCCATAGCCGCGGTCGCGATCATCGGGGTGTGGCGCCTCAACGGCGACAAGGCCGTGATCGTCGGGGTGCTGACGGCCGCGTTCACCGCGGTGAGCAGCATGACCACCGCCTATCTGGGGATCAAGGCGGTGTCCAACACCGCGAAGTCGATCGCGCTCGGCGACGGCTCGGGCCGGCAGCGTGCGCAGGCCGCCCCGCCCGCCCAGCGCACGCCCTGAGCGCCCCCGAAGCAAATCGTTCGCCAGCGATTTCCCCGAGGTGAGATCCTGGACCGCGTATGTCTACGCATCCAGCCCCCGCCCTCGGCTCCCTCGCCCCCCGCCTGACCGAGCTGTCGCTGCGCGACGCGCACCGGCTCGGCAGGCGGCTCGAGGGCGCGCGCAAGATCCGTAAGCCGGAGGCCCTCGCCGCCGTCCTCGCCGAGATCGAGGGCGAGATCGGCACGGCCGCGGCACGAATGGACGAGCGGCGCTCCCGTCTGCCCGCCGTCACCTACCCCGAGCAGCTGCCCGTCAGCCAGAAGAAGGACCTGATCGCCGAGGCCATCCGCGATCACCAGGTCGTGATCGTGGCCGGCGAGACCGGGTCCGGCAAGACCACGCAGATCCCCAAGATCTGTATGGAGCTGGGGCGCGGTGTCCGCGGCATGATCGGGCACACCCAGCCCCGCCGGATCGCCGCCCGGACCGTTGCCGAGCGCGTCGCCGACGAGCTGAGCACGCCCCTCGGCGAGGCCGTCGGCTGGAAGGTCCGCTTCACCGACCAGGTGAACCCGGACGCCACCTTCGTCAAGCTGATGACCGACGGCATCCTGCTCGCCGAGATCCAGACCGACCGCGAGCTGCGCGCCTACGACACGATCATCATCGACGAGGCCCACGAGCGGTCCCTGAACATCGACTTCCTGCTCGGCTACCTCGCCCAGCTGCTGCCGAAGCGGCCGGATCTGAAGGTCGTCATCACCTCGGCGACCATCGACCCCGAGCGCTTCTCCCGGCACTTCGGCGACGCCCCGATCATCGAGGTCAGCGGCCGCACCTATCCCGTCGAGGTGCGCTACCGGCCGCTCCTCGAAGAGGACTCCGAGGACGCCGACCGGGACCAGATCACCGCCATCACCGACGCCGTCGAGGAACTGATGGCGGAGGGGAAGGGCGACATCCTCGTCTTCCTCTCCGGCGAACGGGAGATCCGGGACACGGCCGACGCGCTGGAGAAGAAGAAGTACCGGTTCACGGAGGTACTGCCGCTCTACGCCCGGCTCTCGCACGCCGAGCAGCACCGCGTCTTCCAGCCGCACACCGGACGCAGGATCGTTCTGGCGACCAACGTCGCCGAGACGTCCCTGACCGTCCCGGGCATCAAGTACGTCATCGACCCCGGCTTCGCCCGGATCAGCCGCTACAGCCACCGCACCAAGGTCCAGCGGCTGCCCATCGAGGCGATCTCGCAGGCCAGCGCCAACCAGCGCAAGGGCCGCTGCGGCCGTACGTCCGACGGCATCTGCATCCGGCTGTACAGCGAGGAGGACTTCCTCGCCCGCCCGGAGTTCACCGACGCCGAGATCCTCCGCACGAACCTCGCCTCCGTCATCCTCCAGATGACCGCGGCCGGCCTCGGCGACATAGAGAAGTTCCCGTTCATCGACCCGCCGGACCACCGCAACATCCGCGACGGCGTACAGCTGCTGCAGGAGCTGCACGCGCTGGACCCCGCGCAGAAGGACCCGCGCAAGCGCCTCACCGACTCCGGCCGCAAGCTGGCCCAGCTGCCGGTCGACCCCCGGCTGGCCCGGATGGTCCTGGAGGCCGACAAGAACGGCTGTGTCCGCGAGGTCATGGTGATCGCGGCCGCGCTGTCCATCCAGGACCCGCGCGAGCGGCCGGCCGAGAAGCAGGCCCAGGCCGACCAGCAGCACGCCCGCTTCAAGGACGAGACCAGCGACTTCCTCGCCTATCTGAACCTGTGGCGGTACGTCCGCGAGCAGCAGAAGGAGCGGGGATCCAGCTCCTTCCGGCGGATGTGCAAGCAGGAGTACCTGAACTTCCTGCGCATCCGTGAATGGCAGGACATCTACACCCAGCTGCGCACGGTCGCCAAGCAGATGGGCATGCACCTCGAGGAGCCTTCGGCGGGCACCGACGCCCCGGCCGACCGCGTCCATGTCTCCCTCCTCGCCGGCCTCCTCTCCCACGTCGGGATGAAGGACGTGAAGGACGGCAACAAGAACGAGTACCTGGGCGCCCGCAGCGCCAAGTTCGCGATCTTCCCGGGCTCGGCGCTGTTCCGGAAGCAGCCCCGGTTCCTGATGTCGGCCGAACTCGTGGAGACCTCCCGGCTGTGGGCCCGGGTCAACGCGAAGATCGAGCCCGAGTGGGTCGAACCGCTCGCCGGGCACCTGCTCAAGCGGACGTACAGCGAACCGCACTGGGAGAAGGACCAGGCGGCCGTGATGGCGTACGAGAAGGTGACGCTGTACGGCGTCCCGATCGTCGCCCAGCGGAAGGTGAACTACGGCCGGATCGACCCGGAGGTCTCCCGGGAGCTGTTCATCCGCAACGCGCTGGTCGAGGGCGACTGGCGTACGCACCACAAGTTCTTCGCGGACAACCGCAAGCTGCTCAGCGAGGTCGAGGAGCTGGAGAACCGGGCGCGGCGCCGGGACATCGTCGTGGACGACGACACGCTGTTCGACTTCTACGACCAGCGGGTGCCCGAACACGTCGTCTCCGGCGCCCACTTCGACTCCTGGTGGAAGCGGAAGCGGACCGAACAGCCCGACTTCCTCGACTTCGAACGCGCCATGCTCATCCGCGAGTCGGCGGAGGCGGTCACCAAGGACGACTACCCGGACTCCTGGCGCCAGGGTCCGCTCAAGTTCCGGGTGACGTACCAGTTCGAGCCGGGCGCGGACGCCGACGGTGTCACCGTGCACATCCCGCTCCAGGTGCTCAACCAGGTCACCGACGAGGGCTTCGACTGGCAGATCCCGGGCCTGCGGGAGGAGGTGGTGACGGAGCTGATCCGTTCGCTGCCCAAGCCCGTCCGCCGCAACTACGTGCCCGCGCCGAACTACGCGAAGGCGTTCCTGGAGCGGGCGGTACCGCTGCAGGAGCCGCTGCCGGTCACCATGGCCCGGGAGCTGAAGCGCATGGTCGGCGTCCCCTTCGAGGCGGACGACTTCGACTGGGCGAAGCTCCCCGACCACCTGAAGATCACCTTCAGGATCGTGGACGAGCGGCGGCGCAAGCTCGACGAGGACAAGGATCTGGAGGCGCTCAAGCTCCGGCTGAAGCCGAAGGCGCGCCAGGCCCTCTCCCAGGCCGCGGCCGCGACCGCCTCCCGGCAGGGCGGGGAGTCCCTGGAGCGCAAGGGGCTGACCGACTGGACGATCGGCCCGCTCACCCGGGTCTTCGAGACCCGCCGGGCCGGGCAGCCGGTGAAGGCGTACCCGGCACTGGTGGACGACGGCGACACGGTCTCGGTCCGCCTCTTCGACACCGAGGCCGAGCAGACCGAGGCGATGTGGAAGGGCACCCGCCGGCTGATCCTGCGGAACATCCCGGTGAACCCGGCGAAGTTCGCATCCGAGAAGCTGACCAACGCCCAGAAGCTGGCGCTCTCCGCCAACCCGCACGGCTCCATCCAGGCCCTCTTCGACGACTGTGCGATGGCGGCGGCCGACAAGCTGATCGCGGACTTCGGCGGCCCGGTGTGGGACGAGGAGTCGTACCGGAAGCTCTACGACAAGGTGCGCGCGGAGATCGTGGACACGACGGTCCGCACGGTCGGGCAGGTGCAGCAGGTCCTGGCCGCCTGGCAGGCCTGTGAGCGCCGTCTGAAGGCCACGAACAGCCCCGTCCTGCTGGCGAACCTGACGGACGTCCGCAAGCAGCTGGACGCCCTCGTGAAGCCCGGTTTCGTCACCTGGGCGGGCATACGGCGGCTGCCCGACCTCATGCGCTACCTGGTGGCCGCCGACCGGCGCCTGCAGCAGATGCCGACCGGCGTCCAGCGGGACACCAGCCGCATGGAGAAGGTCCATGAGATGCGGGACGAGTACGCCTGGCTGCTGGAACAGCTGCCGCAGGGCCGGCCGGTGCCGCAGCAGGTGCTCGACATCCGCTGGATGATCGAGGAGCTCCGGGTCAGCTACTTCGCGCATGCGCTGGGCACGGCGTACCCGGTCTCCGACAAGCGGATCGTGAAGGCGATCGACGCCGCCGCCCCGTAGTCGTGCACGTACAGAGGGTGAGTTCGACCAGCGGGCTCACCCTCCTGTACAGTCTCTTCTCGCAGCGCAACGCAGCAATAGGCGCCGCGAAACCTGGTCCTGTGGAGCAGCTTGGAGTGCTCGCCACCCTGTCAAGGTGGAGGCCGCGGGTTCAAATCCCGTCAGGACCGCAGTAGAGAAGGCCCCCCGTCCCGCTGGGACGGGGGGCCTTCCGCTTTCCGCCCCGATCGCCCGCCGGGGCGTCCCTGCCGGCACTCCGAGAAGAACGGCCGCGGAAGGACGTCCACGGGCCCGCCCGCAGGGCGGGCGACCGCTTTCCGACGGGCCCCTGCCAGGAGATGCGGAGCGCGACCGAGGTCGCGCCCCCATCGAGTTTCACGAACTCATGCCGAGCGGCCGCCCGCTGGGCGTAGCCTGCCTCGTGGTCGCTGCGGACGGCCGGCCCCGGCGCGGTCGCTCGCGCCCTTGACGACGTCACATTCCGCCGGTACCCAGAAACCAGGGCCCGTCCCCCTGTGCGGCCCCCGGAGGTGGCGTATGGCGGCATCGGCCAGGCACGAGACGCGGGCGCTGCTGAGGGCGCATCTGTCGGCCGCCTCGTCCTACCGGCACCTCACCCGTCACTGCCCGATCTGTCATCACCTGCTGCGGCTGGCGATGACCGGCGGCCCACGGCCCGCCGAACCGGGCGACGAGACGGTCGGCATGGTCGGCGTCGTGGAGGTTGCAGAGGCCGTGGAGGGCGCGGAGGACGAAAGTCCCCGCAGCGCGTGACCAACGCCGGGCCCAACACCCGCCCGGGCGTGGCACGCTGGAACGAGCGGTTCCATTAGCGCACGCACGCCGATGGCAACAAGCATCGCGGCGTGTGACGGGTGTCACCGCATGAGTTTCTGAAACGGCGGTATTTACCCCCGTCCTACAACTGGTCAATTTAATATGTGCAATTGCACCCCTCCCAGGGGTCGCACACAGCCGTTCCGACAACCCTCCCCAGACTCCGACAAGGCCGCTCACAGAGGCGCCATCACACCCCCGACCAGCGCACAAAAAAGATCGCGCTGGACCCGGCGGAGTCCAGCGCGATCTACGACGCACCCTGTGGCGATGCCTACAACGTTCTCTTCGGCTTGGGCGTGGGCCCTGTTGGGGCAGGTCCCGCGTCGCTTGGAGCTTGGGTTTCGGGCGCCACGGCAGGTTGGGGGACCAGCCGGTTTGCCCGGTTATTCAGTTGTTCAGGCCTCGCTGCGCTGCTGCGGGATGCCCGCGAGCAGAGCACGGACCTCAGCCTCGCGGTAGCGGCGGTGCCCGCCGAGCGTGCGGATCGAAGTGAGCTTGCCGGCCTTCGCCCACCGCGTGACCGTCTTGGGGTCGACGCGGAACATGGTGGCGACCTCAGCGGGGGTCAGCAGCGGCTCGGCATCAGGGGTGCGAGCGGTCATGAGCGGCCTCCTCGGGAGAACCGAACCTTCTCGGTTCTTTCCTCTAAATTCTGCACCTTGACCCGCGTTGCCCGAAATGGCGGACGCGAGTCGAGTCGGTTATAGGACGAACGGCTTGTCCTCGGCACTACAACTACACCATCTGTCCAGCCGCGTCGGCCAAACCGATGGAATTGCCCTCCCAGGTGTTCATCAGCGACGGAAGCCGATGGACCATGCCATAGCGGACAGTCACGCCACTGTGACGATCAGTCACAGGACAATCAGGAGCCATCAGACCCCCCAAAGCGTGCAATGCAGAGATTCCACCCACGATGGAGCATAGCGGGACGGACAGAGCCCTCCCCGGACTCCTTGTCCTATTTTGGCATGAGGGGCGGCAAGAGGCGCAAGGGCCGTGTAAGTGCCGTCCGTCACCCTTTGGACAAAAGCCCGGATCGGGACCAACGTCCCGTCAGGTGGTCAAGTGCCGTAGACCGTACGTCGTTCAGCGGGTTTTTGACCGTGACCTGCGTCACTCAGTTCGCGGAGCGTCGGTCACGTACCGTCCGCCACCGCTCCACCAGCCGCCCGTAAGCCTCTCCGGCGGCCATCCCGTCGCCCCGGCGCAGCGCCTCGATGCCGTCGGCCACGTCCGCCGCCGAGTGGTCGTCCGCCAGCCGTCCGGCCGGCACCGCGTGCACCAGGCCGCCGTAGTCCAGCTCCACCAGCGAGCGCGGGTGGAACTCCTCCAGCCAGCGGCCGACATCCACCAGGCCGTCGATCAGCGGCCCCTCCTCGATGGTGTCCTTCAGCGTGCGCAGCGCCCGCGCCACCCGGCGCCGGGCCTGCACCATCGGGGTGCGGTAGCGCAGCATCGGCGGCACCTCGCCGGACGCCTTCTCGTACCGGCGCTCCTCGTCGGAGACCAGCACGAACCAGTTCAGCGGGATCTGCCAGGTCGCGGTGCGGATCCAGGGCCGGGCGTCCGGGTTGCGGGCGAGCCAGCGCTCGTAGTCCTGCGCGGCCTGGTGGCGCACCACCGGCGGCAGCACCGCGTCCAGCACCGGCGGCGGCAGCTCCTCGGCGATGTCGCCCAGGGCCTGCCAGCTGCGCAGCCGGGTCCGCCAGGGGCAGACGCAGACCACTCCGTCGACGTCCAGCACGAAGGCGTCGCTGCTCTCGTGCACCGGCACCGGGATCGGCGGGGTGGGCAGCAAGTCGGCGAGCGAGCGGCGCAGTTCGTCCTGGTAGGAAGGACGGTCCGGGCGCCGGGCGTAGCGCGCCCAGTGGGTGCGCTCCGGCTCCGGGAAGGCGGCCAGCGGCTCGTAGACACGCAGGTACGCGGCGTAGGGGACCACCACGGAGGACACCTTGGGCACGCCTGCTCCCTCCCCATCGGACCCGGCTCGAAACCCCTGCAAATCGTCCCACGGTCATGCGTGCATGAGCGGTCCGGGAGAGTGATCCTGAACACTGCGCGGATGGCTGGTGGGCACAGGGCCTACGCTCATGCCACAGCACCCGCCACCCGCACGGGAGCCGAGCCCCACTCGCCGCTACTTACACAGGAGTCACCACAGTGACCGACGTAACCGGCGCACCTGCTGATGTCCTGCACACCCTGTTCCACTCGGACCAGGGCGGCCATGAGCAGGTCGTGCTCTGCCAGGACCGCGCCAGCGGTCTCAAGGCCGTGATCGCCATCCACTCCACCGCCCTGGGCCCCGCCCTCGGCGGCACGCGCTTCTACCCGTACGCGACCGAGGCCGAGGCCGTCGCCGACGCCCTCAACCTCGCGCGCGGGATGTCGTACAAGAACGCCATGGCCGGTCTCGACCACGGCGGTGGCAAGGCCGTGATCATCGGCGACCCGGAACGCGACAAGACCGAGGAACTGCTGCTCGCCTACGGGCGCATGGTCGCCTCGCTCGGCGGGCGCTACGTCACCGCGTGCGATGTCGGCACCTACGTCGCCGACATGGACGTCGTGGCCCGCGAGTGCCGCTGGACCACCGGCCGTTCCCCCGAGAGCGGCGGGGCCGGCGACTCCTCCGTGCTCACCGCCTTCGGCGTCTACCAGGGCATGCGCGCCTCCGCCCAGCACCTGTGGGGCGACCCCTCGCTGCGCGGCCGCAAGGTCGGCGTCGCGGGCGTCGGCAAGGTCGGCCACCACCTGGTCCGCCACCTGCGGGACGAGGGCGCCGAGGTCGTCGTCACGGATGTCCGCGCGGACGCCGTCCAGCGGATCCTCGGGCAGTACTCCGCGGGTGTGACGGCCGTCGCCGACACCGACGCGCTGATCCGCGTCGAGGAGCTCGACATCTACGCCCCCTGCGCCCTCGGCGGCGCCCTGAACGACGACACCGTGCCGGTACTCACCGCCCGGGTGGTGTGCGGTGCCGCCAACAACCAGCTCGCCCACCCGGGTGTGGAGAAGGACCTCGCCGACCGCGGGATCCTCTACGCGCCGGACTACGTGGTGAACGCCGGCGGGGTCATCCAGGTGGCCGACGAGCTGCACGGGTTCGACTTCGACCGGTGCAAGGCGAAGGCGGCGAAGATCTTCGACACCACGCTGGCCATATTCGCACGTGCGAAGGAAGACGGCATTCCGCCGGCCGCCGCGGCCGACCGGATCGCCGAGCAGCGCATGGCCGACGCCCGCACCGCACGCTGACACGGGTGCGATCGGACCCCGACCGGGTGTCCGATCGCACGCATGAGCGGTACCCGTCGGCGGGAACTTAGAGAGAACTCTCACTTCAACCGGCGGGTCGCACCCCGATAAGTGGTTAAAATCGCCACTGACCAGCGAGGACAGGGCACCTCGAGGGTCCTGTGCACACGCGCGTGGTGCGGGCGACGTACCGTATGGGCGCAGGCTCAGGTACCGTGGAAGCCCTACGGACCGGCCTCTCCGCGGAGGGTCCGTTCCGGATCATGAACGCGTGTCAGACTCTGGGGCCAATGAGCCCCGTCACCGAGGGGGTCGAGCCATGGGGCGCGGCCGGGCCAAGGCCAAGCAGACGAAGGTCGCCCGCCAGCTGAAGTACAACAGCGGTGGGACTGACCTCTCGCGTCTGGCCGATGAACTGGGCGCATCGACTTCGAACCAGCCGCCGAACGGCGAGCCTTTCGAGGACGATGAGGATGACGAGGACGATCTTTACTCTCGGTACGCCGACCTCTATGAGGACGACGACGAGGACGAGGACCAAGGTCCCTCACAACACCGTCGCGGCGCTTGACCTTGCATTGAGCACCAGTCCGGTCGGTGGCACAGCCACCGACCGGCTTCTGTGCTGTCTGCGGTCTCAGCCGGCGTAGTCGCCCACCAGCTCGGCGCCGGTCTCCTTGCCGCCCCGGTCGGTGATCTCTCCCGCCACCCATGCGTCGACCCCGCGGTCGGCCAGGGTCGCGAGGGCCGCCTCCGTGGACTCCTCCGGCACGATCGCGATCATGCCGACGCCCATGTTGAGGGTCTTCTCCAGCTCCAGGCGCTCGACGCTGCCGGTCCTGCCGACCAGGTCGAAGATCGCACCCGGGGCCCAGGTGGCACGGTCGACGATCGCGTGCAGCCCGTCCGGGATGACCCGGGCCAGGTTGGCCGCGAGTCCGCCGCCGGTGATGTGGCTGAAGGCGTGCACCTCGGTGGTGCGGGTCAGCGCCAGGCAGTCCAGCGAGTAGATCTTGGTGGGCTCCAGCAGCTCCTCGCCGAGGGTGCGACCGAGCTCCGCGACCTCCGTCTCCAGGGCCATGCCCGCGCGGTCCAGCAGCACGTGGCGGACCAGGGAGTACCCGTTCGAGTGAAGGCCGGAGGACGCCATGGCGATCACCGCGTCACCCGTACGGATACGATCCGCGCCCAGCAGCCGGTCGGCCTCCACCACGC
Source organism: Streptomyces sp. NPDC107581 (assembly GCF_055657175.1). Taxonomy (NCBI): domain Bacteria; kingdom Bacillati; phylum Actinomycetota; class Actinomycetes; order Kitasatosporales; family Streptomycetaceae; genus Streptomyces; species Streptomyces sp. NPDC107581. The sequence continues at coordinate 813,659 of NZ_JBVKBH010000001.1, read as the reverse complement.
CCGTACCGGCGCCGGCGACGTCGAAGTCGTCCGCGCCCAGCAGGCCCGGGTGCTCGGCCGTCTCGCCGCCCACCAGGGCGCAGCCGGCCAGCACACAGCCCTCCGCGATGCCCTTGACGATCGCGGCGACCCGCTCGGGGTGGACCTTGCCGACGCAGATGTAGTCCGTCATGAACAGCGGCTCGGCGCCGCACACCACGATGTCGTCCATGACCATGGCGACCAGGTCGTGGCCGATGGTGTCGTAGACGCCCATGCGGCGCGCGACGTCGACCTTCGTGCCGACGCCGTCCGTGGCGGAGGCGAGCAGCGGGCGCTCGTAGCGCTTGAGGGCGGAGGCGTCGAAGAGCCCGGCGAAGCCGCCGAGGCCGCCCAGGACCTCGGGCCGCTGGGTCTTCTTCACCCACTCCTTCATCAGCTCCACGGCGCGGTCGCCCGCCTCGATGTCGACTCCGGCAGCCGCGTAGGAAGCACCGGCAGGGGTGCCCGTCGCCGGCGGTGACTGATCAAACGCAGCAGACATTGCCTGGGATCTTTCGGGTTGGTTTGTACGGGGCTTACGGACGACGGATCGCGTCGGCCGCGGCCGTGGCGGCCGGCCCTGCGGCCAGCTCGGTCTCCAGCAGCTGCTTGCCGAGCAGCTCGGGGTCCGGCAGCTCCATCGGGTACTCGCCGTCGAAGCAGGCGCGGCACAGGTTCGGCTTGGCGATGGTGGTCGCGTCGATCATGCCGTCGATGGAGATGTACGCCAGGGAGTCGGCGCCCAGGGAGGTGCCGATCTCCTCGATGCTCATGCCGTTGGCGATCAGCTCGGCGCGGGTGGCGAAGTCGATGCCGAAGAAGCAGGGCCACTTCACGGGCGGGGAGGAGATCCGGATGTGGACCTCGGCGGCCCCGGCCTCGCGCAGCATCCGCACGAGCGCCCGCTGGGTGTTGCCGCGCACGATCGAGTCGTCCACGACGACCAGGCGCTTGCCCTTGATGACTTCCTTCAGCGGGTTCAGCTTCAGCCGGATGCCGAGCTGCCGGATGGTCTGCGAGGGCTGGATGAAGGTGCGGCCGACGTAGGCGTTCTTCACCAGGCCGGCGCCGAAGGGGATGCCGGACGCCTCCGCGTAGCCGATCGCGGCCGGGGTGCCGGACTCCGGGGTCGCTATGACCAGATCGGCCTCGGCGGGCGCCTCCTTCGCCAGGCGGCGGCCCATCTCCACCCGGGAGAGGTACACGTTCCGGCCGGCGATGTCGGTGTCCGGGCGGGCCAGGTACACATATTCGAAGACACAGCCCTTGGGCTTCGCTTCCGCGAAGCGGGAGGTGCGCAGGCCGTTCTCGTCGATGGCGACGAACTCGCCCGGCTCGATCTCGCGGACGTAGCTGGCGCCGCAGATGTCGAGGGCGGCGGACTCGGAGGCCACCACCCAGCCGCGCTCCAGCCGGCCGAGGACCAGCGGGCGGATGCCCTGCGGGTCGCGGGCGGCGTAGAGGGTGTGCTCGTCCATGAAGACGAGGGAGAAGGCGCCCCGCACCTTCGGGAGCACCGCGTGCGCGGCCTCCTCGATGGTCAGCGGCTTGCCGTCCTCGTCGACCTGGGCGGCCAGCAGGGCCGTCAGCAGGTCGGTGTCGTTGGTGGCCGCGACCCGGGTCGAGCGGCCGTTGGTGTCCTTGGGCAGGTCGGCCACCATCGCGGCGAGCTGCGCCGTGTTGACCAGGTTGCCGTTGTGCCCGAGCGCGATCGAGCCGTGCGCGGTGGCACGGAAGGTCGGCTGGGCGTTCTCCCACACGGAGGCGCCGGTGGTCGAGTAGCGGGCGTGTCCGACCGCGATGTGACCTTGGAGCGATCCGAGAGAAGTCTCGTCGAAGACCTGGGAGACCAGGCCCATGTCCTTGAAGACGAGGATCTGGGAGCCGTTGCTGACCGCGATTCCCGCGGATTCCTGACCCCGGTGCTGGAGGGCGTAGAGCCCGAAGTACGTGAGCTTTGCGACCTCTTCGCCCGGAGCCCAGACACCGAAGACGCCACAAGCGTCCTGGGGGCCTTTCTCGCCGGGGAGCAGATCGTGATTGAGTCGACCGTCACCACGTGGCACGCCATCGAGTGTAGGCGAGGTCGACCACTGGTCCGAATTGGGGATACGCGCCCGCAACGGACGGCACTTGTCGATCACCTTGGTGGTTTCTTCGTTTCCGCTGGTCAGCGGGGCGCCTCAGTGATCGGGCGGGTCGGCGCCGGCCCGGCGGGCAGGGACTTGGGGCCCACTCACCGTATGCATGAGTGAGGTGTCGCACATCATTCGGGTGCACGGCGGCTGAGCTGGACGCGGTCGCCGTCGCCATCGGTGAGCGTCAGCTTCCCGTCGTCGGCCCTGGCCGTGAGCGTGCCGGTGGTGAGCGTACGGGCGAGGGCCCGCTCGAAGTCCATACGGACCGGATCGCAGGCCATCCGGGTCGTGCGGAGGTCGCCGAACGTGATCCGGTCGCCGTGCACGGTGGCCCGGGACCCGAACCGGTTGCAGCCGAGGTTGCCGGCCGCCTTTCCGTCCGTGTCGATCCGCAGGTGCGCGGCGGCGGGCGCATGCCGGGTGGTACCGCCGGCGGTGAGGCTGTCGACCCGCCAGTCGACGCCGGTCACCTGCTGCCGGGCGTCCGCCGGGCCGCTGTCCGGCCGCGCGCTGCCACAGGCCATCGAGAGCGGGACGAGCACGGCGGCCGCTGTCAGGATCATGTGCTGCTTGTGCCGGTTCATACGGATTCGACGGCCGGCCCGGGCCGCCGGTTCCGTCACGCCATGACAGGCAGCAGATGTCCGATGTCCGCGCGCTCACCGCTCGCGCTGACCCTGGCCTCCCGCACGGCGTCCGTCCAGGCCGTCCGGCCGGTGGCGAGCCGGATCCAGGTCAGCGGGTCGGTCTCCACGACGTTGGGCGGGGTGCCGCGGGTGTGCCGGGGCCCCTCGACGCACTGCACGACGGCGTACGGCGGCACGCGCACCTCGGTGGATCCGCCGGGCGCCTTCACGGCGAGGGCGTCGGCGAGCAGCCGGGTGGCGGCGGCGAGGGCCTGGCGGTCGTAGGGCACCTCCAGGCCGGGGACCGCGGCGTTGAGGTCGTCGGTGTGGACGACGAGCTCGACGGTGCGGGTGACGAGGTAGTCGTCCAGGGGCAGCGCGCCCGCATTGGTCTCCAGGAGCCGGGTGCCGGGATGGGCGTCGAGGAGGGCGCGCAGGCTCTGGTCGATACCGGCAAGGTAGCCGTCGAGATCGGGGTGTCCGGCGGCGAGCGTGCGGGTGAGGTCGTCGATCGCGGCGGAGTGCGCGGTGGTGGCGAAGGGCCATTCGGCGACCGTCGCGCTCTGTTTCGGCGGGGCCGGCAGGTCCAGGGCACGGTGGACCGCGGTGAGCGCCATGCCGATGTGGGCGACCAGATGGCGCACGGTCCAGTCGCCGAGCCGGGTGGGCAGCGCTAGCTGATCCGGGGTCAGGCCGCTCACGGTCCGACGCACATGTCCGAACTGGGCGAGGACCGCGGCACGGGTCTTCGCGGGGTCATAGCTGCGGGCGCGTTTCCTGGCCGGGGGCATGGCGCCGAGCCTATGCCCTGACCGCGAAGCCCTTCAGCCCCGTTTCCACCAGGCCGAAGGCCTGCCGCGCGCGCTCCAGGGCGTCGGCGGCCACCTGGTCGACGCTCTCGCCCGCATCGAGCCGGCGATGGTGCTCCTCGACCAGGGCGTTGCGGGCGGCGGTGAGCGTGGCGGCGGCGATCAGCGCGAGGGTGGCGTCGCCGGTCTCCTCGGTGAGCAGGTCGGCGGGTGTCGCCACCACCGGGACCCGCTTCTTCCAGACCCTCGGCGCCGCCCTCTTCGGCACCCTGCTCAGCCGCCTCTACGACGGCCCGGGCGACGTCGGCTCCCTGGCGGCCCTGCACGGCCCGGCCCGGGTACAGGGGCTGACGGCATACGTCTCCGCGCTGGACACGGTGTTCCTGTGCGGGGCCGGGGTCATGGCGCTGTCGCTGCTGCTCGCCCTGCGTCTGCCGAAGGCGCGGTCCGTGGCAGAGGCGGAGACCGCGCGGGAGACGGTGACGGTGTGAGCGGCCGGTCCGTCCGGAAGGAGGAGGCGGACACGGACCCCACGATCGGCCGGGTGGAGCCGGCACACGTGCGGGCCCCGGCCGGAATCCCGGCCGGGGCCCGCACGGGGTCTGCGGCGGACTACGCCAGCAGCGCCTCGATCGTGCCCTCGTGCGCCTCCCGCAGCTCGGCCAGGGTCAGCTCGAACCCGCCCTGGACCTCCACCGTGTCGCCGTCCACGACACCGATCCGCGTGACCGGCAGGCCGCGCGCACCGCACATGTCGTTGAAGCGGAGCTCCTCGGAGCGCGGCACCGCGACGACCGCGCGGCCGGCCGACTCGGAGAACAGGAAGGTGAAGGCGTCGAGCCCGTCCGGTACGACCAGACGCGCGCCCTTGCCGCCGAGCAGCGCCGACTCCACGACCGCCTGGACCAGACCGCCGTCGGACAGGTCGTGGGCGGAGTCGATCATGCCGTCGCGGGAGGCCGAGATCAGGATCTCGGCCAGCAGCCGCTCGCGCTCCAGGTCGACCTTCGGGGGCAGGCCGCCGAGGTGGTCGTGGACCACCTGCGACCAGGCCGAGCCGCCGAACTCCTCGCGCGTGTCGCCGAGGAGGTAGATCAGCTGGCCCTCCTCCTGGAAGGCGACCGGCGTGCGGCGGGCGACGTCGTCGATGACACCGAGGACCGCCACCACCGGGGTCGGGTGGATGGCCACCTCGCCGGTCTGGTTGTAGAGCGAGACGTTGCCGCCGGTCACCGGGGTGCCCAGCTGCTGGCAGGCGTCGGCCAGACCGCGGATGGCCTCCGCGAACTGCCACATCACCGCCGGGTCCTCGGGCGAGCCGAAGTTCAGGCAGTCGGAGACGGCGAGCGGCTTGGCACCGGTCGTCGCCACGTTCCGGTAGGCCTCGGAGAGGGCCAGCTGCGCGCCCGCGTACGGGTCGAGCTTGGCGTAGCGGCCGTTGCCGTCCGTGGCGATCGCGACGCCGAGGCCGGTCTCCTCGTCGATACGGATCATGCCGGAGTCCTCGGGCTGGGCGAGGACGGTGTTGCCCTGCACGAAGTGGTCGTACTGGGACGTGATCCACTTCTTGGAGGCCTGGTTGGGGGAGCCCACCAGCTTCAGGACCTGGGCCTTCAGCTCCTCGGCGGTCGCCGGACGCGGCAGCTTGTTCGCGTCGTCGGCCTGGAGGGCGTCCTGCCAGGACGGGCGGGCGTACGGGCGCTCGTAGACCGGGCCCTCGTGCGCCACGGTCCGCGGGTCGACGTCGACGATCTTGCCGCCGTGCCAGTAGATCTCCAGGCGGTCGCCGTCGGTGACCTCACCGATCACCGTGGCGATGACATCCCACTTGTCGCAGATCTCCAGGAACCGCTCGACCTTCCCCGGCTCCACGACCGCGCACATGCGCTCCTGCGACTCGCTCATGAGGATCTCCTCGGGCGAGAGCGTCGAGTCGCGCAGCGGAACGTCGTCCAGGGTCACCCGCATGCCGCCGGAGCCGTTGGAGGCCAGCTCGGAGGTGGCGCAGGACAGGCCCGCCGCACCGAGGTCCTGGATGCCGACGACCAGCTTCTCCCGGAAGGCCTCCAGGGTGCACTCGATGAGGAGCTTCTCCTGGAAGGGGTCGCCGACCTGGACGGCCGGGCGCTTCGACGGCTTGGCGTCGTCGAAGGTCTCGGAGGCCAGGATCGAGGCGCCGCCGATGCCGTCGCCGCCGGTCCGGGCGCCGTAGAGGACGACCTTGTTGCCCGCACCGGAGGCCTTGGCGAGGTGGATGTCCTCGTGCCGCATCACACCGATGGCACCGGCGTTGACCAGCGGGTTGCCCTGGTAGCAGGCGTCGAAGACGACCTCGCCGCCGATGTTGGGCAGGCCCAGGCAGTTGCCGTAGCCGCCGATGCCCGCGACGACGCCCGGCAGGACGCGCTTGGTGTCGGGGTGGTCGGCCGCGCCGAAGCGCAGCGGGTCCACGACCGCGACCGGGCGCGCACCCATCGCGATGATGTCGCGGACGATCCCGCCGACGCCGGTCGCCGCACCCTGGTAGGGCTCGACGTAGGAGGGGTGGTTGTGCGACTCGACCTTGAAGGTGACCGCGTAGCCCTGGCCGACGTCGACGACGCCCGCGTTCTCGCCGATGCCGACGAGCAGCGCGTCGGACTGCGGGGCCTTCTCGCCGAACTGGCGCAGGTGGACCTTGGAGGACTTGTACGAGCAGTGCTCGGACCACATGACCGAGTACATGGCGAGTTCGGCGCCGGTCGGGCGGCGGCCGAGGATCTCCACCACCCGCTCGTACTCGTCCTTCTTCAGGCCGAGTTCGGCCCAGGGCAGCTCGACGTCGGGGGTCGCGGCCGCGTGCTCGACCGTGTCCAGAGGCGTCCGGCTCATGCGTTGACCAGCTTCTTGAGGATCGAGGTGAAGAACGGGAGGCCGTCGGTACGGCCCGTACCGATCAGCGGCTCGACGGCGTGCTCGGGGTGCGGCATGAGGCCGACGACGTTCCCGGCCTCGTTGGTGATGCCGGCGATGTCGCGGAGGCTGCCGTTGGGGTTGAAGTCGACGTACCGGAAGACGACCCGGCCCTCGGCCTCCAGCTTGTCGAGCGTGTACGCGTCGGCGACGTACCGGCCGTCCATGTTCTTCAGCGGGATGTGGATCTCCTGGCCCTGGCGGTAGTCGCCGGTCCAGGACGTCTCCGCGTTCTCCACCCGCAGCTTCTGGTCGCGGCAGATGAAGTGGAGGTGGTCGTTGCCGAGCATCGCGCCCGGGAGGAGGTGCGCCTCGGTGAGGACCTGGAAGCCGTTGCAGATGCCCAGCACCGGAAGTCCGGCCTTCGCCTGCTCGATGACGGACTCCATCACCGGCGAGAAGCGGGAGATCGCCCCGGCGCGCAGATAGTCGCCGTAGGAGAAACCGCCGGGCAGCACCACGGCGTCGACCTGATGCAGGTCCTTGTCCTTGTGCCAGAGGGCGACCGGTTCGGCACCCGCGAGGCGGATCGCACGCTGTGTGTCCCGGTCGTCGAGGCTTCCCGGGAAAGTGACGACGCCAATACGAGCGGTCACTTGGCCGCCTCCGCGACTTCTTCCACCTTGACGGTGAAGTCCTCGATCACCGTGTTGGCGAGGAAGGATTCCGCAAGATCGTGGATGCGGGCGAGTGCGGCCGCGTCGACCGGCCCGTCAACTTCCAGTTCGAATCGCTTTCCCTGACGTACGTCGGAGATGCCTTCGAAACCCAGGCGCGGCAGCGCACGCTGGACCGCCTGGCCCTGGGGGTCGAGGATCTCCGGCTTGAGCATGACGTCGACTACGACGCGTGCCACTGGCACTCCCGGTTGTGTGGTGCTGAGCAGGTTCCTTCAGACTACCCGTACAAAATTTCTACGCGGGTAGAGTTGTAGGAAACTACGTGAGGCGCATCACGATCGGGTGTCGAAGCCGTGCGCTAGTGAAAACTTCTGGGAAAGTTCGGGAGTCCGCCCGCGACATCTATTGTGCTCGGACACGCGGACGGTTTTAGTCGGGCTTCACTTTGCATTGCCGAGCACTGTACAAATGAATTGGCAATAGCCGATACTCGGCACGTCATCGCCGGTGAGCTGTATCGACGTGCCGCACGAAGGGACCGATATTCGTGGCGCAAAAGGTCGTGGTCACTCTCTTTGACGACATCGACGGCTCGGAAGCGGCGGAAACGATCGCCTTCGGACTCGACGGCAAGTCGTACGAGATCGACCTGAACGAAACCAACGCCAAGAAACTGCGCAAGGCGCTCGCGCCCTACGTGGAGGCCGGCCGCAAACGGTCGCGGTCCGGCAAGGCGTACAAACAGACGGAGGTCGCTCCCGACCCGGCGGCCGTGCGCGCCTGGGCCCAGGCGAACAAGATGGACGTGCCCGCGCGCGGACGCATCCCGAAGAAGGTCTACGAGGCGTTCAGCGCCGCCCAGTGAAGCCCGCGAAGGGGCAGCTCCTCAGGGTCCGTCAGCGGACCCTGGGAGCCGTTCACTTGGCCCGCGGGGCGCCGTTCGCCCGGCCCGGGGGGATTCCGACTTGCGCAACCCCCCTGCTGATCAGCTAATGTCTGCAACACGCCGAGGGGCGAGGCCGGAAGGCCGGATCCCACGGACCGTGCGGGTGTAGTTCAGTAGCAGAACATCCCCCTTCCAGGGGGAAGGCGCAGTGTGCAATTCCTGTCACCCGCTCTGGCATCGGTCACGACCACTCCGGTGGATCAGGTAGGCTGGTGCTCGCACCGATCGGTGGGAGCCGGTCGGGAGCAGTGCGGACGTAGCTCAGTTGGTAGAGCGCAACCTTGCCAAGGTTGAGGTCGCGAGTTCGAGCCTCGTCGTCCGCTCCACGACGAAAGGCCCCCGGTTTTCTCCGGGGGCCTTTCGCATGCCCGCGCCCCCACTGACATTTGTCATGCCGAGCGATGACACCGCGCACTGCTGATCGGCCGGTCCCGCCGGGACGCTGAAAGCATGAACACCGACGAACACGAGCACGTGATCGAGGTCACCGACCTCAGGCGGGTCTACGGGGGCGGGTTCGAGGCCGTACGCGGAATCACCTTCTCCGTGGCGCGCGGGGAGATCTTCGCGCTGCTGGGCACCAACGGCGCGGGCAAGACATCGACGGTCGAGCTGCTGGAGGGACTTGCGGCACCGGCCGGCGGCCGGGTACGCGTCCTAGGCCACGATCCCTTCCGGGAGCGGGCCGCCGTACGCCCCCGTACCGGAGTGATGCTCCAGGAGGGCGGCTTCCCCTCCGATCTGACCGTCGCCGAGACCACCCGCATGTGGGCCGGCTGCACCAGCGGGACCCGGCCGGAAGCGGAGGTACTGGCACTGGTCGGGCTGGCCGGGAAGACCGGTGTGCGCGTCAAGCAGCTCTCCGGCGGCGAGCGGCGCCGCCTGGACCTGGCGCTCGCACTGCTCGGCGATCCCGACGTGCTCTTCCTCGACGAGCCGACCACCGGGCTCGACGCCGAAGGCCGCCGGGACACCTGGCAGTTGGTGCGCGGCCTGCGCGACGCGGGCACGACCGTGCTGCTCACCACGCACTACCTGGAGGAGGCGGAGGACCTCGCCGACCGGCTCGCCATCCTGCACGAGGGCCGCATCGCCGCCTGCGGAACCCCGGCCGAGGTCACCGCCGGCCGGCCCTCCCGGATGTCCTTCGAGCTGCCCGAGGGCTACTTCCTCGGCGACCTGCCGCCCCTGGCCGACCTCGGCGTCTGCGGCCACGAGAGCGACGGACGGACCGTACGGCTGCGCACCCGGGAACTCCAGCGGACCGCCACCGGGGTGCTGGCCTGGGCCGAGCGGACCGGGGTCGAGCTGCACCGCCTCGATGTGCGCTCGGCCTCCCTGGAGGAGGCGTTCCTGGGGATCGCACGACAGCAGGAGGTCATGGCATGAGCAGCATCACCTGGGCACCGGCGGGCCGCCGTATGCAGGCACTGGCCCGCGCCGAACTCGCCCTCCTCGCCCGCAACCGCAGCGTGGTGTTCACCGCGCTGCTCGTGCCGCTCACGCTGCCGTTGTGCGTGCGGCCCGCGCTGGACCAGCTGGACCTGAAGAAGGAGGGGCTGACCGCGGGCACCGTGATGATGACGGCCGCGATCGGCTTCTCCTTCCTGTACGCCGTCTACACCTCCCTGGTCAACGCCTACACCGCCCGCCGCGAGGAGCTCGTCCTCAAACGGCTGCGCACCGGCGAACTCTCCGACGCCGAGATCCTCGTCGGCACCGCCCTGCCCGCCGTCGGCCTCGGCCTCGGCCAGGCCCTGCTGCTGTGCGCGGGCTGCACGGCGCTGCTGCACACCGGGGCGCCCAAGGCGCCGTACCTGACCCTGCTGGGGCTGGCGGCAGGGCTCGTCCTGAGCGCCGCGCTGGGCGCGCTCACCGCGTCCTTCACCCGCAGTACCGAGAGCGGACAGGTCACCGCGCTGCCGCTGGTGCTCGTCTCGATGATCGGCTCAGGGATCACGGTCCCCATCGAGGCCCTGCCCGACCGGCTCGCCTCCGTCTGCGACCTCCTCCCGCTCTCCCCCGCGATCCGGCTGGTCCGCGCGGGCTGGACCGGCCAGTTGAGCGTGTCGGAGGCACTGGGCACCACGGCGACGGCGCTGGCCTGGATCGTCGTGGCGGTGTTTGCTGTACGGCGGTGGTTCCGGTGGGAACCGCGGCGCTGAGCACGGGAGAACAGATGGTCGGGCGGATACGGCGGTGGCAGCAGCGCCACTGGCGCGAGCTCAGCAAGGCGCAGCGGGTCGAGCTGCAGAGCGTGGTCACCTGGCACGGGAGCATCTGGGTGTTCCCGCTCAGCTGGCTGCTGCTGCCGATGGTGGGCGGGCTGGACCACCGCCCCCTGCCAAGGGCCCTCGGGGCACTGCTCGTCGCCGTGGCGGTCCTGCAGTGCGCGGCGGCGAGCCGGGTCCTGGGGCCCGCGCTCGACCACTACCTCGGACGCGCCGAACTGCCCCCGCGCGCCATGCGCGCCCCCGCCGTCCTGCTCGGCCTGGCGCTCGCGGCGAGCGTGGCACTCGCCGCGGTCGGCGGAACCGATCCGGTCACCATCCGGCTCGCGGTCGGAGCGGTGCTCATGTCCTTCGGGATGCCGTATGCGCTCACCGTGTCCATCCGCACCTTCCTGCGCCGGGCCGCCGCCGTCACGGTACTGGTCCTGGCCGCCTTCGCGGCGGTGCGCGCGAGCGGCCCCGGCCTGTTCGCCATGGTGCTGGTGGCCGCCTTCGCCATCGTCTTCTCCCTGACGGCGGCGCGCTGCGGCGCCTGGACCCTCTCCGTCCTCTGGGAGGCGGAACGCGCCCGCGAGATCGAGGCCCGCCTGGCCGTCGCCGAGGAGCGGCTGCGGTTCGGCCGGGACCTGCACGACGTGCTGGGCCGCAACCTCTCCGTGATCTCCCTGAAGAGCGAGCTGGCCGTGCAACTGGCCCGGCGGGGGCGGCCGGAGGCCGTGGAGCAGATGATCGAGGTGCAGCGCATCGCCCAGGAGTCGCAGCGCGAGGTGCGGGACGTCGTACGCGGCTACCGGGAGGCCGATCTCGTGGTCGAACTCGCCGGTGCGCAAGGCGTGTTGCGGGCCGCCGGCATCGAGTGCGAGGTCCGCGCCGAGACCGCGGAGCTGCCCGCCGCGGTGCAGGCAGCGCTCGGCTGGGTGGTGCGCGAGGCGGCCACCAATGTGCTGCGGCACGGGGACGCGGGACGGTGTGCCGTGGGACTGCGGACCCGGGAGGAGCGTGTGGTGCTGACGGTGGAGAACGACGGTGCGGCGGGCGAGAGCGGCGGCGGGGGCTCGGGGCTCGCGGGTCTGCGCGAGCGGCTGGCCGCCGTGGACGGGACGCTGGAGGCGGGGCTCGTCGGCAAGGACCGGTTCCGGCTGGTGGCCGAGGTGCCCTTGAGGCAGGAAGTGAGTGAAGTCACCTCATGAGCAGCACGGTACGACTGTTGCTCGCCGACGACGAGCACCTGATCAGGGGCGCGCTGGCCGCGCTGCTCTCCCTGGAGGACGACCTGCTGGTCGTCGCGCAGGCCGCGAGCGGGCCCGAGGCACTGGCGATGGCGCGGGCCCACCGGCCCGATGTGGCCGTGCTCGATCTGCAGATGCCGGGCGCCGACGGTGTGAAGGTCGCCACATCCCTGCGCACCGAACTGCCCGGCTGCCGGGTGCTGATCGTCACCGGTCACGGCCGGCCCGGACACCTGAAGCGGGCGCTCGCGGCCGGTGTGCGCGGGTTCGTCCCGAAGACGGTCAGCGCGCAGCGGCTCGCCGAGATCATCCGGACCGTGCACGCGGGAAACCGCTACGTCGACCCCGAGTTGGCCGCGGACGCGATCTCCGCCGGGGACTCCCCGCTGACCGCGCGGGAGGCCGAGGTGCTGGAGCTGGCCGCCGACGGGGCACCGGTGACGGAGATCGCCGAGCGGGCCGCGCTGTCCCCGGGGACCGTCCGGAACTACCTCTCCTCGGCCGTCACGAAGCTCGGTGCGGAGAACCGTCATACGGCAGTGCGTCTCGCACGGGAGCGAGGTTGGGTATAGTTGCTCTCGCGCCACGGCGCAATGCGGACGTAGCTCAGTTGGTAGAGCGCAACCTTGCCAAGGTTGAGGTCGCGAGTTCGAGCCTCGTCGTCCGCTCCACGACGAAAGGCCCCCGGTTCCCACCGGGGGCCTTTCGCATGTCTACGACCACCTGGTGCCGGTCAGCCGCTCGTACGCCTCCACGTACTTCGCCCGGGTCGCCTCCACGACCTGCTGCGGCAGCGGCGGCGGGGGCTGCTCGCTCCGGCGGTCCCAGCCGGACTCGGCCGAGGTCAGCCAGTTGCGCACGAACTGCTTGTCGTACGACGGCTGCGTGCGGCCGGGCTGCCACTGGTCGGCCGGCCAGAAGCGGGAGGAGTCCGGGGTGAGGACCTCGTCGGCGAGGACGAGCGTGTCGCCGTCGAAGCCGAACTCGAACTTGGTGTCGGCCAGGATGATCCCCCGGTCGCGCGCGATGTCCCGGGCGCGGGAGTACACCGCGAGCGTGAGCTGGCGCAGCTGGGCGGCGGTCTCCGCACCGGCCTGACGCGCGACCTCCTCGTAGGTGACGTTCTCGTCGTGCTCGCCGACCTCGGCCTTGGCGGCCGGGGTGAAGATCGGGCCGGGCAGTTCGGAGCCGTCGACGAGGCCTTCGGGGAGAGCGAGACCGCAGACGGTGCGGGACTCGTTGTACTCGACGAGTCCCGAGCCGGTGAGGTAGCCGCGGGCCACGCACTCCACCGGGACCATCTTCAGGGACTTGCAGACCAGCGTGCGGCCCTGCCAGTCGGCCGGGGCGCCCTCGGGGAGCTCGGTGCTGATCACATGGTGGGGGGCCAGGTCGCGCAGCTGGTCGAACCACCACAGGGAGAGCCGGGTCAGGACGCGGCCCTTGTCGGGGATCTCCGTGGGCAGCACCCAGTCGTAGGCGGACATGCGGTCGCTGGCGACCATCACGAGGTCGCCCGCCTCGTTCCGGTACAGCTCGCGCACCTTGCCGGTGTGCAGGTGCACCAGGCCCGGAACCTGGATCGGCTCGGGCTTTTCTACGAATCCGGACACGGTTCCTCCCCGTGGTTCTGTCCAAGTGCCTCGATTCTCCCTTACCGGGGCGATCGGATTCGGCCAGGGGGGTCAGTCCCGTTTGCAGATGCGGTCCAGCAGGTTCGCCGTGGCCCGCTGGATCCGCGGGTCCACATGGCCGGGGCGGTCCAGCGACGGCGACCAGGCGAAGGTGCCCGCGGCGAACACCCAGGCGCCCGACGGGGCGCGGTACAGGGACGTCTCCTGGTGGCGCTGGATGCCGTCGTTGTCGGTGTAGGGGGAGTGGGCGAGCAGCATGCGCTCCTCGTGCTCGGGCAGCGGGGTGCGCGGGAAGTAGCGGTCGGCCTCGCCGGCGACCAGGCCCTCGATCTCGTCGCCCTCGTGCGCGCCGGTCGCCTCCCACAGCCAGTGGCCCGCGTTGCGCACGACCAGCGGATACGGCTCCGGGACCCGGCCCGCGTACTGGATGCCGACCAGCTGCTGCTCGGGCCGGTCGATCTCGCGCCACAGCACCGGCTTCCCGGGGCCCTTGCGCTTGCGGCAGGTCAGCAGCCGGTCGGGGACACCCGACGGAGAAGGCCCCAACTCCACCTGCCAGTACATGGTGTTGGCGGAGAGGAAGACCAGCGAGGTGCCCCGGTCGCGGGCGTCCTCGACGGCCCGCCGCATCGGCACCGACCAGTACTCGTCATGGCCCGGGAAGACCAGGCCCCGGTAGCGGGTGGGGTCGATACGGCCGGCGTGCAGATCGCGGGCGTCGGCGTAGGCGAGGTCGTAGCCGTAGCGCTCGGCCCAGCGGATGAAGTCGTAGGCGTGGCCGACGTGCAGGGGCAGGCCGGCGCCCGCGTAGGGGCGGTCGAAGGAGACCGTGGTGGCCGCGTCGGCCTCGCCGAGCAGCCGGCCCTTCTCGTCCCAGGCGTGGTACAGGCTGGCGCCGGTACGGCCGTCCTCCGGGTAGAGGTTGTACGCCTGCCAGGTGATGTCGGGCAGCAGCAGGAGCAGGTCGGCGGGATGGTCGTCGCGGACCGTGAACGGCACGTGGGAGCGGTAGCCGTCGGCGGTGGTGAGGACGGCCACATAGGCGCCGATGCTCCAGTAGGACGGCACCTGGAGGCGCCAGGACAGCCACCAGTGGTGGCAGGAGACCGTGCGGTCGGCGGCCAGCGGCTGAGGCTGGACGATGCCGGACAGCCGGGGGCTCGTGGTGATCTTGGAGGCGCCGTCGCCGCCGTAGTGGCCGATCCGGTAGATGTCCACGCTGAACTGCTGCGGCGGGTCGACCGTGACGTGGAAGTCGATCGCCTGCCCGGGCGTGACCGCTCCGGTGGAGGTGAAGCCCTTGATCTGGCGGTGCACGTCGTCCGCCGAGCGTGGTCCGGACCCGGACGCGCGCGGCGCGGGGACGCGCGGCAGCTCGCCGGCCGGCTGCCGCGGGCTCGGGTCGACGTACCAGGGCACGACGTGTCCCGTGTCGTCGAAGTAGGTCTCACTGCCGCGCAGCCAGGGGACCGGGCCCTGGCCGAAGGGATCCGTGACGGCGTGCGCGAGTGCTCCGGACTCCCAGCGGCGGATGCGATCCGAGGCCATGGTCGCTCCCCTCCCTCATGCCCCCGTGCCCTCTGTTGGTCGTGCTCGGTCGCGCTGTCGTATGTCGCATGCCCTTGCCATGTGCGTGGTCGGTCCCAGCACATCACATAACGCACGGGCTCGGTCACTATTCGTTGCGAATTGACCTGAAGTGGAAGACGGTGCTCCGTTAAGCGGCCGGATCGGCCACGGCACCGGGGGGCTGCCGTGGCGGACGAACCGCCGGGTCAGACGAGCCGCACCGGCTTCTCCGGGCGTATGCCGGACGCGGCCAGCCAGGCACGCAGCGGGCCCGGATCTCCCTCCTCGATCAGACTGAGCACCTTCGGAGACAGGTCGGCCGCTCTCTCTCCGCCGAGCAGCAGGGAGGGGCCGTCCAGCCAGTCCAGGCCGGGGACGGCACCGGCCGTGTCCACGGCGGCGCAGCACACCATCGCCGTGACGTGGTCGGCGAGCAGTTCCCGGGCGGTGCGCGGGGGCTGGAGCGGGAACAGCGGCAGGGCGCCGTCGTCCCACAGGACGCCGTCGCTGTCGAGAACCCGGCCGGCGGCGGTCGCGCCACGCGGTACGCAGGCCTCCTCGCGGGCCAGCTCCGCGCTCAGGCCCGCGGCGAGGGCGGCGCTGCGCTCGGTGCCGGAATCGGCGTCCTCGTCCTCGTACCCGTACCGGTACCTGGCGATGTCGGCTTCCTCGTATCCGGCGAAATCGGCTGCCTCGCGATCGGCCGGCTCGGCTGCCTCGTGGCCGGTGGAGTCGGCTGCTTCGTGGCCTACCGGCTCGGCCGCCTCGTGGCCGGTCGTATCAGCTGCCTGGTGCCCGGTGGAGTCGGTTGCCTCGTGGCCGGTCGTACCGGCTTGCTCGTGCCCGGTGGAGTCGGCTGACTGGTGCCCGATCGGGTCGGCTGCCTCGTGGCCGGTCGTACCCGCTTGCTCGTGCCCGGTGGAGTCAGCTGGCTGGCGCCCGATCGGGTCGGCTGCCTCGTGGCCGGTGGAGGCGACTTCCTCGTGCACGGCCGGCTCGGCTTGCTCGTGCCCGGCCTGCTCGGTCAGGTGGTCCAGGACTCGGGCCAGGGTGGGGCCGCCGGGGCCGGGGGCGGCGGAGACGAGTGCGGGGCGGACGCCGAGGGAGTCCAGGACGCGGTGCAGCCGGGCCGCGTCCGCGCGCCAGGTCCGGTCGACGACCTCCTCCGGATACGCCTGCCAGTCCACCGGGGCCCAGTCCGGGCCGGACTCGGCCGGGACGCCGTGGAAGAGCCGGGCGGCGAGCAGCGAGGCGGCTTCGTCGACCGTGCCCGGCTCCTCCAGGAGGTCGCAGGCCGGGCGCTCGCCCAGGCGGGAGGCGAAGCCCTCGGCCAGCCGGTCGCGCCGGGACAGCTCGGTGAGCGCGGCCACGACGCCCGCGTCCAGCCGGGAGGGCCAGCGGCCCATGCGCCAGGCGGGCAGCGCCACCTTGGTCAGCAGCCGGTCCCAGCCCGCGTAGGCGAGACCGACCTGCTCCTGGGCGACGATCCGCAGTCCGTAGTCCACGGCCTGCGCACGCTCGGCCGCCGCCGCGGCGACCCCGCGCTCCATGAGCGTCGCGTGCTCGCGGCAGGCGCGCAGCAGCAGCCGCGCGGCCCAGCCGAGGGCCGCGCACACCCCACGGGTCAGCGGACAGCGGCCGGAGGTCGAGGCGACGGCCACCGCGGCGTCCAGGCCGCGCACATAGCGGCGGGCGGCGGCTATGTCCGGGTGCGCGGAGGGTCCCGTACCGGCGACGACCGGAGCGAGGACCGCGCGCAGTTCGCCGACCCGCATCCACCACAGGAACGGTGAGCCGATGACCAGGACCGGTGCGGTGACGGCACGGCGCTGGGCGCCGAAACCCGATCCGGAGCCGGGGCCCGCTATCTCGTCCCGCGCCGGCCGCGCAGGCGGGCCGTGGGCCGGATGCGTGCGGTCCTCCAGCCAGCTGTCGCAGTCCGGGGTGAGCGCTATGGCCGAGGGCGCCGGGACGCCCAGACGGTCGGCCAGGTCGCGCACCAGCCGGTAGAGATCCGGGGCGGAGGACTCCGGGATCGGGACCGTCGGGCTCATGGCGGGGCGGGCGCGGGCCACGACCAGGGCGATGCCGGCGGCGGCCAGCAGCACGAGCACGGCCGGGGCGCCCACGATCCAGCGGGCCGCGTCCCAGCCCGGACCGACGAGATGGCCGGTGGAACCGCCGGCCAGCAGAATCACCTCGGCGGCCGCGGGCAGCAGTGCCACCGCCAGAGCCCGGCCGCGGATGCGCAGCACGGCCAGGGCCCGGGAGCGCGCCGCCTGCGCGCCCGCCTCCACACCGATTCCGGTCACGAGCCGACCTCACCCCCTCCCTGCCGTGTACCGCGCTGTCCTGGCGTTGCTCACTCCCCCACTGTGGCACCCGCCACCGACATCGCAATGCCGGTGGGCCAAGTGCCGGAACGCTTGCGCCGCACCCTAGTTGGGGCCCCGGCCCTCGTCAGCCGGATGGGCGATTGCTCACTCGATGGAATGGCTCTGGTCAGAGCTGGGTGACAGACAGCAAAGATCAGGCCCCGGATTCTCATCCGGGGCCCGGGTGGCTGCGGGGGTGCGCGCGACCGGCGGTTTCACCGGCTCCACGGCTGTGCCGTCAGGCTCCGGCGGCCCTCGCCGCGATGGCTGTGCCGTCAGGCTCCGGCAACCTTCGCCGCGATGTCCGAGCGGTGCTGCGAACCGTCGAGGCGGATACGGGCCACCGCCCGGTACGCCCGCTCGCGGGCCTCGGCCAGGTCCAGGCCGGTCGCCGTGACGGACAGCACACGCCCGCCGGCGCTGACGACGGCGTCGCCGTCCAGCTTGGTCCCGGCGTGCAGGACGTAGGCGTGCGGGGCGTCCTCGGCGGCCACCTCGTCCAGGCCGCCGATCGGGTCGCCGGTGCGCGGGGTGTCGGGGTAGTTGTGGGAGGCGACGACCACCGTGACGGCCGCGTCCTCGCTCCAGCGCAGGGGCTCCAGGTCGTCGAGGGTGCCGTTCGCGGCGGCCAGCAGCACACCGGCCAGCGGGGTCTTCAGACGGGCCAGCACGACCTGGGTCTCGGGGTCGCCGAAACGGGCGTTGAACTCGATGACGCGGATGCCGCGCGAGGTGATGGCGAGACCGGCGTAGAGCAGCCCGGAGAAGGGGGTGCCACGGCGGCGCATCTCGTCCACGGTCGGCTGCAGCACCGTCTGCAGCACCTCTTCGACCAGCTTCGGATCCGCCCACGGCAGAGGGGAGTAGGCGCCCATGCCGCCCGTGTTCGGGCCCTCGTCGCCGTCCAGGGCGCGCTTGAAGTCCTGGGCGGGCTGGAGCGGTACGACGGTCCGGCCGTCGGTGATGGCGAAGAGGGACACCTCGGGCCCGTCGAGGAACTCCTCGATGACGACCCGCTCGCAACCGGCCGCATGCGCCGTGGCGGCCTCGACGTCCTGGGTGACGACGACACCCTTGCCGGCGGCCAGCCCGTCGTCCTTGACGACGTAGGGGGCGCCGAAGGCGTCGAGGGCCTCGGCGACCTCCTCCGGCGTGCTGCAGACGTACGACCGGGCGGTCGGCACCGCCGCCGCCGCCATGACGTCCTTGGCGAAGGCCTTGGACCCCTCCAGCTCGGCGGCCTCCCGGGAGGGGCCGAACACCGGGATGCCCGCGTCGCGCACGGCGTCGGCCACACCGGCGACCAGCGGGGCCTCCGGGCCTACGACGACGAGGCCGGCGCCGAGGTCGACGGCCAGCGCGGCCACGGCCTTGCCGTCGAGCGCGTCGACCTGGCGCAGCTCGGCCACCTCCGCGATGCCGGCGTTGCCGGGGGCGCAGTACAGCGCGGTGACGTCGGGGTCGAGGGACAGGGAGCGGCACAGGGCGTGTTCGCGGGCGCCGCTGCCGATGACGAGGACCTTCACGGGGGTCAGCCTAATGGCAAGGTTGCCGAACCTTCGGGGGCGGGGATCCTGTGGGTTCCTACGAAGGGGAGGGCGGCGTGCTGCATCGGACGGGGGGGCGGTCTGCCTTCACCGGCCGGAAAGAGACAAA
This sequence comes from Streptomyces sp. NPDC107581, assembly GCF_055657175.1. Taxonomy (NCBI): domain Bacteria; kingdom Bacillati; phylum Actinomycetota; class Actinomycetes; order Kitasatosporales; family Streptomycetaceae; genus Streptomyces; species Streptomyces sp. NPDC107581. The sequence continues at coordinate 794,853 of NZ_JBVKBH010000001.1, read as the reverse complement.
GAGACAGAGAGGGGACCAGGCCGGAAAAGGGCCGTCCGTTGCCGGGATCCCCTGGGCAAGGGTTGCCCGGGATCTCCTCAGCGAGGGTTGCCGGAATCCCCTCGGCGACCGTGGGCGTGATCCCCCCTCGGCGAAGGTTGAGGGATTCGACGCGGCGAAGGTTGCTGGAATCCGCTCGGCGAGGGTTGCGTGATCCCCTCGGCGACAGTTGCCGGAATCCCCTGGGCGAAGGTTGACGTGAGCCCCTCTTGGCGTGAGTCCCCTCGGTGAGGGGTGTCACTCGTTGGAGAGCTCCTCCACCACCGTCGCCCCCAGCTCCCGGACGATCAGCTCGTGGCCGGACAGGGCCGACTCGTCGAGGTCGGGGTCGTCGTCCTCGGGGATGTCGTCCTCGGGGGCGACCGGGGGCGGCTCGGGTGCCGGCGCGGGCTGCGGGGCGGGGCCGGCCTGGGCCGCGGGGCCGCTTCCCTGGGGTGCGGAGGGAGCGGGCGAGGCCGGTTGGGGTGCTGCCGGACGAGGGGCCGCGGGGGCGCCGTAGCCACCGCCGCCGGAGGCAGGACCGCCGTAGCCCGCGCCGCCGCCCGCGCTGCCGCCGCCGAAGCCCGGGGAGCCGCCGGAGGGCGGGGACGCGGAGCCGCCCGACGGGTCGACGACCGCCTCGATCTTCCACTGGACGCCGAACTGCTCGGAGAGCGCCTGCCGCAGCACGTCCTCGCTGCCGCTGCTCGCGAAGTTGTCGCGGGCGCCGGCATTGACGAAGCCGAGCTGGAGGGTGGTGCCGTCGAACCCGGCCACCTGGGCGTTCTGGCTGAGCAGGATCCAGGTGAAGCGGCGGCGGTTCTTGACGGCTTCCAGGATGTTCGGCCAGAGCATGCGGGGGTCGAGGCCACCGGCGGGGCCCGCCGGAGCCGAGGCCGGAGCCGGAGCCGAGGGTGCGGCGGGGGGTGCCTGGTGCTGGGGTTGCGGCTGGGACTGGGCCGCGGCCGGGCTCTGCTGGGCGCCCGCCGGAGCGGCCGTGGGCCAGCCACCGGGCCGCCGGCCGCTGCCGGCGGGGGCGGCGGTGGGCCAGGCGCCGGGGGCCGGGGCCGAAGAGGCACTGGCTGGAGCGGCGGAAGCCGCGGGTGCGGCTGAGGCGGCGGGCGCGGAATCGGGAGTGGGAGCGGAATCGGGAGTGGGAGCGGAATCGGGAGTGGGAGCGGGGGCGGGCGCCTGGGGCGCCGGTGCGGGAGCAGCCGCAGCCGGTGCGGGAGCAGCCGCAGCCGGTGCGGGAGCAGCCGCAGCCGGTGCGGGCGCGGAAGTGGGAGCAGGAGTGGGCGCGGGAGCCGCAGGCGCCGCAGCAGCCGGACCGGCTTGCCCCTGTCCCTGAACCTGCCCCTGGCCCTGGCCCTGCCCCTGGCCGCCAGGGCCGCCCGTCCGTACGGCCGCGCGGGCGGCGGCGGGTCCGCCGCCGGGCGGCACCGGCGCGCCGCCCTGAGCCTGAGCCATCCCGGCATGGGCCTCGGGCCCGGGGACGTACCCCATGGCAGGAGCACCGCCCGCGCCCGCGAAGTGGACGCCGCGCTCGAGGCGGTCGAGGCGGGCCATCAGGGAGCGCTCGTCTCCGTAGGCGGCGGGGAGCAGCACGCGTGCGCAGATGAGTTCGAGCTGGAGGCGGGGCGAGGTGGCGCCGCGCATCTCGGTGAGGCCCTCGTTGACGAGGTCGGCGGCCCGGCTCAGCTCGGCGGCGCCGAAGGTGCCGGCCTGGGCCTGCATGCGCTCCAGGACGTCGGCCGGGGCGTCGAACAGCCCCTTCTCCACCGCGTCCGGAACGGCGGCGAGGATCACCAGGTCCCGCAGGCGCTCCAGCAGGTCGGCGACGAAGCGCCGCGGATCATTGCCGCCCTCGATGATCCGGTCGACGACCTCGAAGGCCGCCGCCCCGTCGCCGGTCGCGAAGGCCTCGACGACGGAGTCGAGCAGGGAGCTGTCGGTGTAGCCGAGCAGCGAGGTGGCCATGGCATAGGTCACACCCTCCTCGCGCGCGCCGGCGAGGAGCTGGTCCATCACGGACATGGAGTCACGCACGGATCCGGCGCCGGCCCGCACGACGAGCGGGAGCACGCCCTCCTCGACGGGGATGTTCTCGCGCCCGCACACCTCGGCGAGGTAGTCGCGCAGCGTGCCCGGCGGGACGAGCCGGAACGGGTAGTGGTGGGTCCGCGACCGGATGGTCCCGATGACCTTTTCGGGCTCGGTGGTGGCGAAGATGAACTTCAGATGCTCCGGGGGCTCCTCGACCACCTTCAGCAGAGCGTTGAAACCGGCCGACGTGACCATGTGGGCCTCGTCGATGATGTAGATCTTGTACCGGCTGCCGGCGGGGCCGAAGAAGGCCTTCTCGCGCAGCTCACGGGCGTCGTCCACACCACCGTGGGAGGCCGCGTCGATCTCGATGACGTCGATGGAGCCCGGGCCGTTCCTGGCCAGGTCCTGGCAGGACTGGCACTCGCCGCACGGCGTCGGCGTGGGACCTTGCTCACAGTTCAGACAGCGGGCCAGGATGCGCGCGCTGGTGGTCTTCCCGCACCCACGCGGCCCGCTGAACAGGTACGCGTGATTGACCCGGTTGTTCCGCAGCGCCTGCTGCAGCGGGTCGGTGACATGCTCCTGCCCGATGACCTCGGCAAAGGTCTCCGGGCGATAGCGGCGGTACAGCGCGAGAGACGACACGCATACGAGGTTATAGGCGCCCACTGACAACCAGCCCCGCCCCAGCCCTGAGCCCGGGAAACGCAAGCGCCCCCCACGCACCCGCCAGAGCCGACCTACCCTTGCTGCCTTCCGGCCCTGGGGGAGTTCAGTCAGATAGCGCCGCGTGAGGGGCTGCGCCCAACAGTACCCGATTGCGGCGTGCGGGCCGTACCCGATGACGGCCTGCGGGAACGGGTTCGCGAGCACTCCCCTCGGTCATGTAATGTTCCCAGCGGAGGATTCGCCTAGAGGCCTAGGGCGCACGCTTGGAAAGCGTGTTGGGTTCACACCCTCACGAGTTCGAATCTCGTATCCTCCGCCAGTGCCTCACCGGGCACGATGTCGAAGGGCCCCACTGCTCGCAGTGGGGCCCTTCGACGTGTCTCAGCCCTCGTTGTCCTGGTCTTTGTCCACAGCGGGTGTTTCCGGGTCTCCCCAGATCACCTTGGCGAGCTTGCGGGCCGCTTCCTTGAGCATGGGATCGGTCACGTGCAGATACCGCGCCCGCATCCGCGCCGCACCGCCCGGCTCCCACCCCATGATCTGGTCGATGACCCGGTCTGGGACTCCGAGCAGCATCAGCACCGTGCCGGCCGTGTGGCGGGCGTCGTGCAGGCGACCGTCACGGACCTGAGCGTCATCGAGCAGCCGCTTCCAGTCGTGGTAGTCGGTGTTCGGGCTGAGCGGGCCGCCCAACGGCTTGGTGAACACGTACTCCGACTCGACCCACAGATTCCCGGCGGCCTTACGCTCACGAGCCTGCGTCTCCTCGTGTGATCGCAGCATTACGACCAGCGGGCCAGGCAGAGGGACCGCCCGTCTACCCGCACGCGGCTTGGTGTTCTTGGTCTCGCGACGCACCTGTAAGCGGTCGGGGCAGTAGCCGGCCGGCTTTACGGCCGCAAGGCGCCGCCTCCGGGCATCCGTGCTCGTACTTCGGCCGTAGCCGGTTCCGGCGCAGCTTCAGGTACTCGTTGTCCAGGTCGACGTCACACCACCGCAGCCCGAGGGTCTCCCCCTGACGCAATCCGAGCGCGAGTGCCAGCATCCACCGGGCACTGTTCCGCTTCTTGTTGATCTGGATCAGCAGGCTCTGCACCTCATCGACCGAGTACGGCTCGACCTCACTCTCGTCTTCCTCCATTCGTGGCGGCTTCGCCAGCGCCGCGGCGTTCTTCGCCGCGTGGCCGCGCCGCACCGCCTCACCGAGAGCGGTGCGGGCCGTCCGGTGCGCCTGGTGTGCGGTGCCGGCCTTACTCCAGCCCTTCTGCATTCGGCGGTACAGGCTCTCCAGGTGCTCCGGTTCCAAGCGGTCGATGCGGTGTTTGCCGATCCCGGGCACAAGGTGGACTCGGACCGCCACCTCGTAGCCGGCGTAGGTGTTCTCGCTGACGACCGGCTTGGCAATGTTCTCGACCCAGTGCTGAAGCCACTTCTCGACGGTCCACGGCTTTCCGGGCTGTCGCTCCGAGCCCTCGTCGCGCTGCTTCTCAAGCCGCCGGACTTCCTCGACCAACTCCTTTCGTCGGGCGCGTCAGGTGTCGGCGGTACGGCGCTCCGTCGTCCTTGTAGCCCATCGGCACACGACCATGCCAACGACCGTCCTGCCCGAGGTAGATAGCGGATTCACCATTGGCGCGGCGGGTGCGCTTCTTGTCCTCTGTCACGTGTGGGCTCCTTTTGGGATGTAGTAGAAAGCGCCGGAGCGCCGCCCGCAGCCCCCAGACGGTGGCCAGGATGGCGTCGGCGAGCGGGTGGGCAACCGGTCTTTGGGCGACTCCGGCAACGCGGCGCTCGTGACCAGCTACCTCGAAGGGCTGCCCGTACGCGTCCTGCGCGGCTACCAGGGTGATGTCCCCTACGCGTCGGCGCCCTCGTCATCGAAGACGACCTCACGGTGATCGACGTGGAATGCGTGCGCCACCATCGCGAACGCTGGCGTCGTCAGGTCACGATCGCCTCCACTGCCGTTCCTCCAAGAGTGCCGTTCGTTGTCGTTGTCCTGGTCCTTGTCCAGTTCGCTGACAGACGTCGCGGTTCAGGGCCGTTCACTCGGCTGTCCTGAGCTGCCCCGCGTACAAGCTTGGACAGCTGTGAACGGCCATGCGGACAGTTGGAAGCGTGTTGGGGGCAACCCCTCACGAGTTCGAATCTCGTATCCTCCGCCAGTGCCTCACCGGGCACGATGTCGAAGGGCCCCGCTGCTCGCAGCGGGGCCCTTCGACGTGCCTGGCCTCAGTTGGCGTCCCGCGCACGTGGGCGTACCTGCGCGCAAGCTGTCGGACGATGCTCGTCTCGGCTCCGCCCGTCCCCCTTTGGTGCGACCCGCAGCGGCATGCCCGACGTCACCACCCGCTACCGGTACGCACTTCCAAGACCCATCCGTGCGCCAGGTCTTGACAGGGCCGCGACTGGACGGGCACGATCCAGCCACTCCGCTAACTGGTAATAAAGTTTACTAACTTGTAGCCCCGAGGTCGTGGCCACGCAGGACGACGGACCCGCGCCACACCCTGGCGACAAGGCCGTCTCCGATCGTCAGGCAAACCCGCGCGGCGCCGAACCCGGCCGGAAACGCGGGCAAGCGGCTACGCCGGGCGCCACCACCGCTCCCCGCCCAACCCCGTTTCACACCAGCCGCCCGTCGGCCCCGCCTTCACCCGGCCGCCTACCTCCACGCCGGGGCGAATGATCTGAAAGGCAGCCATGCGCAAGATTCGCCCACTCGCCGCGCTCGCCGCGCTCGCCACGACAGCAGCGCTCGGCGCGGCGGCCTTCGTGGCCACAGCACCCGCCGCCAACGCCGCGTCCACCTTCCCGGCCCACTACTCGGCGCCGTACCTCGAGATCAACACATCCGACGCCAAAGACATGTCCGCGGACATGAACGCCGGGGGCGGCAGCTACTACACCCTGGCATTCCTGATCCCCAAGTCCGGCTGCACACCCATGTGGGAGAACGGCAACAGTTCCCTGGGCACGTTCACCTCCCAGGTGTCGTCACTCAAGTCCGCCGGCGGGAACGTGATCATCTCCTCCGGCGGCGAATCCGGCGGCGAACTCGCCCAGACCTGCACCTCGGTCTCCAGTCTCACCAGCGCCTACGCCAATATCGTCAGCACCTACGGCGTGACCAGGCTCGACTTCGACATCGAAGGTGACACCCTCGGCGACACCGCGGCGAACACCCGCCGCAACCAGGCCCTGGCGGCCCTGCAGGCGCAGAACCCCGCCGTACAGGTCGACTACACCCTCGCCGTGGACCCCAGCGGCCTGCCGTCAGCCGAACTCGGCGTACTCAAAGACGCCAAGAGCAAGGGCGTGAAGGTCAACCTCGTCAACATCATGACGATGGACTTCGGCGACGGGGAGAACGCCCTCGCCGACGCCGAATCGGCCGCCAACGGCACCGAGCGCCAACTCGCCAGTCTCTACGGCATCTCCGCCACCCAGGCATGGGGCACGCTCGGCCTGACCCCGATCGCCGGACACAACGACGACAACGAGAACTTCACCCAGTCCAACGCGGCCACCCTGGAGAGCTTCGCCGCCTCCAAGGGGGTACAGGAGCTGGCCTTCTGGGAAGTCGACGGCTACGACAAGCCGCTCGGCTACGCCTACTCGAAGATCTTCAACAAGATCACCGGCGGCGGCACCGGTGGCGGAGGAGGAGGCGGGACGGCGAGCATGTTCGTCGGCCAGCTTTCGAGCCGCTGCCTGGACGACACGGGCTCCTCGACCACGCCGGGCACCCAGATGGAACTCTGGGACTGCTACAGCGACGCGGTGAACCAGCACTTTGCCTACAACGCGACGACACGGGCTCTGGTCGGCAGCAACGGCGGCCTGTGCGTGGGCGTCGCCGGCTCGTCCACCGCACTCAAGGCACTCGTCGACTATGAGACCTGCGACGGCGCCGCGAACCAGCAGTGGACCCTGAACTCCGACGGCACCATCGCCAACGGCCAGACCGGCTACTGCATGAGCGCCCTGGGCGCCGGCACCGCCAACGGAACCAGCATCGACGTCTACACCTGCAACGGCAGTGCCAGCGAGTACTGGACGCAGCGGTAGCCCTCGGCGCCACCCCGCCATCGGCGCAACGCGCCGGTCAAATGCGGGGCCAGTGTCCTGGCAGGGATGCCCTTGCCAGGACACTGGCCCCGCGTGATCGGGGAACGGCGCGTCCACATGGTGAGCCGCGGCCAGCCGCTCCTCCGCCCGGGCCACCATCCGCTTCGCGGCCTCGACCTTGACCCTGATCTCGCTTGTCGAAGGCAGGGCTCGGTCATACGCCTTGTCCCGGGCCGACCCGGGCTCCCGCGTGAGCCAGTCGCACAGGCGGGACAGTCGGAGACCCAACCGCTAACGGCCAGGCGGAGGCGGCAGATGCGGGAGTCTTGGTTCTGCTCTCATATGCGCAGGCGGGCCGAACCTCGGCCCGGCCGTGGGTTCCTCGGGCGGACCACTGGACGACGGCCCGGACGACCTCCTGGTCCTCAACCAACCGGTCGGCAACCCGACGCAGCCCGTCAATACGTCAATCACCCAGACCGTGGCCTTCACGGCAGGCCCGGGCGTCTTCGGGTACGCAGACCTCGGCTACAGCTCCACCGACAACACCTGGGTCCTCACCTTCCGTGAGAGCAACGGTGGCGTACGCGGTCCCACCTGCCGACTGAGTACGAGCCTTGACCACAAGGCATTCCAGTGCCCTCCAGGCGCATAGATCGGTCGAGGAACCAACCGGCCCGGCCGCCTACTGTTGGCGGTCTTCAAAGCCGCCGTGGGGCCGTGCCGGGCTGGGCTGATCCCAGGACGTGGGCCGTGCGCTGACAGCAGTCTTTGACGGCAACAGCAGTGGATGTCGCATCGTTCGTTGTCCCGGTCTTTGTCCAGTGCACGGACGGTCGCCACCGTTCACCGCCATACGCGCACCGCGTCTGACCTGCCGCGTGAACCCCCACGGACGCCCCCGTACGGTCATGCGGACAGTTGGAAAGCGTGTTGGGGGCAACCCCTCACGAGTTCGAATCTCGTATCCTCCGCCAGTGCCTCACCGGGCACGATGTCGAAGGGCCCCACTGCGAGCAGTGGGGCCCTTCGACATTGTCCGGACCGGATTCCCGTCACGGTTTCCCGTCACGGACCGGGAGAGGCCGGGGGACCCGTTCGGGAGTTCTCGGCGGGTGTGTCGGTGGGTGTGTCGGTGGGTGTGTCGGTGGGTGTGTCGGTAGGCGCGTCAGTGCGGGTGTGTCGGTGGGTGTGTCAGTGGGGAATGCAGCCGAACCAGTTCACCGTGCCGTTCTCGGACGTGTAGCCCATGCACCTGATGGTCCTGTCGTGCAGGGTCTCGGTGCGGTCGACCTTTCCGTTCAGGTAGTCCGTCGTGTGGTGGGGCTCCACGAGGGTGTCGATCTCGACGGTGTACCAGCGGCGGTTGCTGTCCGGCAGGCTGCAGCCGTGGGCGGTCATGTTGCGGCTGGGGTCACCCGCCCATATGGGCCGTTCGGCTCGGTCGCAGTGGGCTCTGCCGGCGGCGTCGGCGGTGCCTGCGCAGACGCCGAGCAGGGCCGTGGCGCCCGCGGCCACCGCCACGGCGGCGCCGAGCAGGCGTTTCGGAGTGCGGTTCATCGTTCGGTCCTCCTGCCGGATGGAGTGACGGCCTGGAGTCGCCACGTCACTGTGGTGCGATAGTCACACCTGTCTTGGATGTCCGGCTCGCCGGCCGACGGCGCATTCCCTCGACCCGGTGACATCGGTGATGCCAATGCAGCAGGCCGCGCGGCTCCTGGCCCGGCCTCGAACTGTTCGCCGGCCCCGGCGGGTTGACGGCCGCTTTCGCGATGGCCGGCCGAGGCGCGGGGCTGTACCTTGCCCTCATGAGCGACAAGCAAAGGGGCAATGCCGCGTAGGCGCCCGTCGGCCCTTCGGGGTGAATTCCGCGTCCGCCCGCCGAGGCGGCGACGCTACCCGGTCATCGACCGCCTCTCAGGTTCCTGCACGGCCGACCTCCGCCGGCTGGAACGGACCCGCTTCTGGCCCGAAGCCACGGAAGAAGCGTTCTGGCACTGGGAGGCCACGTCCCGGCTGCCCCTCAAGCGGCTCATGGATCCCCTGGCGGGTCCCGACTGCGGCATCCCCGAGTGCGGGTGTCACGCGGCCGTCTTCCGGGATCACCTCGAAGCCGTGCTCCACGCATTGCCCGGGAAGAGCGCACGAGAGCTGCGCGCCCTCGTACGGGCCCTCGACGAGAGGATCCTGACGAGAGCCGAGGTCATCCCGGCCGAAAGCCCGGACGCGCCGTGGTGGCGAGGCCGGCTCTAGAACCACGGGTGGTCGAGCCGGCCGGAGAGCCGCCCACGAGCGGAACATGATCTTCCGGCCCAACCAGGCAACTCGTACGGGGTGACTCCTCTCGGGACAGTTCCCCACGTGTCCGAAGAGCTGCACATTTCGGCAGTGCATCTTCGTGAAGTCCTGTATGGGCAGATTGCCCCTTCTCGTGGGGCGAGATCCGGTCAAGATCACCCAGTGCCGGGCCCCGTCGTGGACGAGGGCCGGCGCCTTCCGCCCCTCCGGATCACGAGAGGTACCGGTGACCGAAACCCTCACGCCCACCTACCTGGCCGACACCGCGACCGGCCTGCCCATTCCCGACGACGCCGTCTTCGCGTCCGTCGCCGACGAGCGGCGCCACCGCAAACAGCGCCTGGCCGCCGCGATGCGCCTGTTCGGAAAGGCGGGATACGCCGAAGGCATCTCCGGCCACATCTCCGTCCGCGACCCCGAACACCACGACCGGTTCTGGGTGAACCCCTTCGGCGTCTCCTTCAGCCTGGTCAAGGTCAAGGACCTGATCTGCGTGGACGCCACCGGCCGTGTGGTCGAGGGGGACGGCCGGGTCAACCCGTCCGCCTTCACCATCCACTCCAAGATCCACGAGGGGCCCCGGGCCGAGGCGGTCGCCCATGGGCACACCGTCCACGCCCGGGCCCTCGGCTCCCTGGAACGCCTGCTGGAGCCGCTCGACCAGGAGTCCTGTGCTTTCTACGAGAACCAGGTCTTCTACGGCGACTACGACGGCCCCGCCATCGGCATCGAACACGGCGTCGACATCGCCCGCAGGCTCGGCGACAAGCGGGCCCTGCTCCTGCGCCACCACGGTCTGCTGACCGTCGGCGGCAGCCTGGAGGAGGCGGTGCACTGGTTCTTCACCTACGAGTCGTGTGCCCGGGTCCAGCTGCTCGCCCTGGCCGCGGGCACGCCGAAGCCCATGACCCACGAGCAGGCGCTGGCCGCCCGCGACGGGTTCGGCGACGACCAGCTCGGGCGGTTCAGCTTCCAGGTCATGTGGGACGAGATCACCGCCGAGCAGCCTGATCTGCTCGACGAGAAGTGAGCCGGGACCCCGCCATGAGCGCAGACCGCGCCTCCGCCCGGCACGAGATGACCAAGGCCGTCGTCATCGTCGCCCTGGTGCAGTTCCTCGTCGGTGGCTGGTTCTCATGGACCGCCTCCCGCTCGGAGCCCTCCCATGTGACCGTCGCGATCGTCGCCGACGCCGAACGGAACAAGCAGCTGACCAGCCTCTCGGAGGCCGACGGCGACGGCCTGCGCACGGTGCGCGCCGACAGCCAGGCCGAGGCCGAGTCGATGCTGCGGCACCGCGAGGTCTACGGCGCCTTCGTGCAGGATCGTTCCGCCGGGCACGGCTGGAAGCTGAAGGTGGCCTCCGCCGCCTCCCCGGCCGTGTCGGCCGCCCTGGTGGGCCGGCTGGCCGACCTCACCGGCACCTCCCACCTCGTCCAGGAGGTCGTCCCGGCAGCCGACGGCGACCCCCACGGCTCCGGCATGACCATGGGCTTCCTCCCGCTGATCGTCACCGCCGTCATCATCTCCCTGCTGCTGGTGCTCAAGGTCCCCGACGCACGGCTCCGGCTCGTCGGCGCCGTCGCCTTCGCCGCCGCCTCCGGACTGCTCGGCTCGCTGATGCTGACCGTGCTCTCCGGCGTCCTGCCGGGCTCGTACCTCACCAACGCGGCCGCGATCTTCCTGCTGGAGCTGGGCATGGCCGGATTCATCACCGGCCTCGGCGCCCTGCTGGGACCGGGCGGCATCGCCGTGGGCGCCGTCGTCATGTTCCTCGTCGGCAACCCCCTGTCCGGCGTCGCCGGCGGGCCCGACGTGCTGCCCGACGGCCTCGGCGCCGTCGGCCAGCTCCTGCCGCCGGGCGCCGCCGCCTCGTTCATCCGCGCCGAGGGGGCCTTCGACGGCGCCGGCGGCGGTACGCCGCTCACGGTCCTCGCCGTGTGGGCCGTACTCGCCCTGGCCCTGCTGTCCTTCGCCGTCGTCCGGCAGCGCGGCAGGCGCCCGGAGGACTCCCGTGTGCTCCAGAACGCCTAACGAGAGAAACCGAAGCATTCGCATGCATGAGCAGCATGAGCAACGTGAGCGTCATGAGCGGACGGCGCCGCCGCGAGCGCAGGTGTCGTCCGGGCTCGCCCTCATCGGCGGCGGTGCCGCCGCCGTGGCCGTCCTCGACCGGCCCGGCGAGGCGGACGAACTCGCCCACGCGGCCCTGTTCCTGATGGAGAACACCTTCACCGCGGGCATCACCCTCGACACGGACGGAGGCATCCGTTGAGCGCCGCCGAACGCACCCTCAGCACGCTGCTCCAGAGGTGGCGGACCCACTTCAACGCGCCCGATCCCGAGGCGGCGGCCGCGTTGTTCACCGACGACGCCGTCTTCCAGGGCCTGTTCCCCGACCCGGTCACCGGGCCCGAGCGGATCCTCGGCTACTACCGCCGGGTGCCCGCGGGCACCCGGGCCGAGGTCCGCGTCCTGACCGCGTACCGGGGCGGCGACGACTGGATCGGCGGCCTCGCCCACGTCGTCTTCCAGGACCCCGACGGCGCCATCCCGGTACGGCTCTCCGTCATCGCCGTCCGCAGGAACGGAGCCTGGCGCATCCGGCACTACCACGTCTCGCGCCTGTGACCCGCTGTCCTCAGCGCGGTCCGCGGCCGTCGCACGGGGAGGGCACCGGCTCCGTCGGCGGCCACGCTCGGGGGTAGGGCACGCGCAGCGCTTCCGCCGGGACGGGGGTGTGCCCGGCGGCCGCGTGGAGGCGTCCGTCGCGCACGACGACGGCGCCGCTGCGGAGCATCGTGCCGGTCAGCTCGGCGGCGAGTGCCTCGGGAGCCAGGCGCAGCAGACGTGCCGCGTCGTTCAGCCATGCCCGCGCCCGCAGGTACGGCTCGACCGCGTCGACCGGGATGCCGTCGCGGATCATCAGGGCGAAGGCGAAGATCCGGCGGGCTCCGTACCAGACGGCTCCGTCCGGGTCGTCGACGAGGCGCCGGGCGCGGCGCAGGGCGGTGTCGAGCGCGGCGCCGGTGTCGGCGGGGACGGGACCGTGCGAGGGAAGCAGCACGCGCGGCGCGAGGCCGGCCAGCCGGTGCAGGGAGGCGAGGGCGGTGGCGGCGGCGCCGGGTCCGTCGAGGGCCAGGTTCACCCAGCCGACGTCGTAGTCCGAGAGCGCGTCCCCGACCACGAGGATGCGCTCGTCCGGCTGCCACAGGGCGAGATGGCCGGGGGTGTGCCCGGGGGTGCGGACGACTTCCCAGTCGGCGTCGCCGAGCCGCAGGACCTGTCCGTCGTCCAGCGGCAGGTCGACGGTGTACGCGGGTACCGGCTGGTCGAGGTACTCCGCGGCGCAGCAGCCCGGGTCCCGGCGCGTGACGGCCTCGGCCTCCGGCGCTCCGGCCGCGATGCCTGCGCCCTTGGCCTGCAGCAGGGCGTTGCCGCCGACGTGGTCCGAGTGCCAGTGGGTGTTGACGACCAGATCGATGTGCCCGGTGCGGGCGTGCGCCCAGGCCGCCGTCTGCTCGGCGTGGCCGCCGAAGCCGCTGTCGACCATGGCCGGTTGCCGCCCGGACAGCAGGAGCAGGTTGGCGTCGGGGAAGGGCCGCTGCCGCCAGGTCACCCAGTCCGGCAGCACTTCGGCGGCGTTGCCCATCAGCGTCCTCTTCCCGGGGCCGCGGCCGGGGCACCGCGGCCCGGTGGACGGGGCACTGCTCGGGCCCGCCGGCACGGATCGGCGTCCGCCGGCCGCCGGCGACGAGCACACGCCGCCCGCCCCGGACGCCGTACGCCTCCGGCCGGATGCGTTTCCGCACCTCGGGACTCGCCTGTTCCCACGGTGTGCTGGTCCTCCACCCGCTCTCCCTCCGCCCTGCGGCGAACCCGCTCGCCCCACGCACTGCGGCGACACGTCGCCACGTCCCTGCCCTCGGCGCGTGCCGTTGGGGTCCGTGCCCCCAAACACGTGCCGCTACGTCCCTACCCTCAGCGCGGGGCGCTGCATCCGTGCCCCCAAACACGTGCCGCTACGTCCCTACCCTCAGCGCGGGGCGCTGCATCCGTGCCCTCAAGCACGTGCCGCTACGTCCCTACCCTCAAGCGCGTGCCGCTGCGGCCGTGCCCTCAATGCGTGGCGTCGGGTCGTCCCGGGTCGTTGGGGTGGGATTCGAGCGGGGTGACCTTGAGGGTCATCCACGGGCGCAGGGGCAGCGTGCCGAGTACCTTCTCGTGGAGTTCCTCCTCGTCCGCGGCCCGCCAGATCCCGAGGCTGCGCAGCTCGCCGACGGGGCGCCACAGCCGCGCCAGATTGCCGGTCGCGGCCAGTTCCTTCGCACGGAGCGCCTCGGCGGCCCGCCGCCTGCCGACCTCGTCCTGCCCGATGCCCTCGGGGACGGTGGTGGTGATCTCGACCAGGAACTCTCGCATGTCCCGCTCCGCTCGGTGAGGCGTCCGGCGACCGCCGGAACGCCGGAGGGTGGTGAGGGGTCTCCCCCTGTTCTCATGCTCCGCCCCGAGCCACGGCCGCGCCACGAACGGCACCCTCCTCCCGGGGGAGGCGTGACTGAGGCACGGTCAGCCCCGGCATTGCGCACTCAGCTGTCCGACCCCGGCGGTCAGTGCCGCCGCCACCGGCCGCGGAGGCGTCTCCGGGGCGCCCTGGGGCTTCTCGGCGCGTCGGGTCCGGGCGCTCAGCGGGAGTTCGATCTGGACTCCCCCGGACCGGCTCAGGTTCACCGGGTTGCCGGGGCGGAGACCGCGCAGGCCGTCCGGGATGCGGCTCAGGTCGTCGATGGTCTCGAAGTCCGGGGCGAGGGCGGTGAGGCTGTGGGCCAGGGTGGCGGCCGCGGTGCGGTTGGTGCCGCCGAGGAAGATCGAGCGGGGGGACTCGGGTCTCAGGTGGCCGTGCAGGGAGACCACCACCGTCACGGAGGCGAGGAACTCCCGCAGGGCCGCGCAGTGGGGCACGGCCATCCGGTGCGACGGGATGTGGACCGGGTCACCGGAGGGCTGGGTGAAGACCAGGCAGCTGGCACCCGTGCGGGCGGCCACCTCGTGGGCCAGCTCCGCAGTGCCGCCCTCCGTGCTGCCGTGCAGGGCGAGCAGTCCGACGGCCGACCGGACGGTGAGCGACGCGGCGAACTCCACCTCCTCGATCAGCACGCTCTCGCTCGCCACGGCTACCGCACCACCCGCACGGTCCTCGACACGGTCACCTGGTCCACCTCCGACACCCGCACCGTCATCCTCATCGTCCACGTGCCCGGGATCGGCAGGCTGAAGGAGTCGGCGGCCCAGTAGCCGCCGCGGTCGGTGACCTTGCTGTCCAGGGGGCCGATCTGCTGGGCGGCGAGGGTGAAGGTGAGGCGCAGTTCGGGGACCGCGGACAGGCCGCCGTCGGGGCCGTAGACCACCGCCTGGACGGAGTTCGGGCCGACCCGGCCGGGATCGAGGGTGATCTGCACCTTGCCGTGGCCGCCGGGGGTGCCGACGTCGAAGGGGACGGTGGTGACCGAGGCCGTCTGGACACCGCCCGCCGGCGCCGCGGACCGCGCCGCCTCGGTAGCCGCCCGGCCCGGCAGCGTGCTGGTCAGGAGCGTCGTCAGGACGAGCACCAGGACACCCACCGCCACCTCGGCCAGCACCGTGCGGCGCAGACGCTCCGGCAGCGGGTGGTGGGGCGGGGCGGGCGGCTCGGGGACCGGCGGCAGCGGGGGGCCGCCGGCGGGCTCCGGGACGCGCTCCCGCTGCGGTGCCGTGGACGGGCGGGCCAGCCGGGCCGTCCAGCGCCGGGAGCGGGAGGCGGCGGCGAGCATGAGGGCGACCGCCGCCAGTTTCGCCAGCAGGATGCGGCCGTACGAGGTGTCGGTGAGCGCCTGCCAGGACCCCAGGCCCCGCCAGGACTGGTAGACACCGGTCGCCACCAGGACCGTCACCGAGGCGAAGGCGAGGCGGGAGAAGCGGGTGACGGTCCGGGCCGGCAGCGCGGCCGGCTCCGGCGAGGTGCGCCGCAGCGTCAGCAGCAGGGCCGTCAGGCCGCCCAGCCAGGCCGCCATGGCCAGCAGGTGGAGCACGGCGGAGGTGATCGCCAGGGGGACCTGGAGGCCCGCCGAGGCGTGTTCGGCGGCCGCCCAGGTCAGGGAGAGGGCGACGGCGAGGACCACGGCGGCGGCCAGGGCGGCCCGTCGGGGGATCCGTCGCCGCCACGTCCGCAGGGACAGGGCGAAGACACCTGCGAGCAGCAGCAGGGCCAGGCGGGCCAGGAGGAGTTCGCCGGGGCGGGTCGTGGCCGTGCGGGTGAGGGAGGAGAGGCCGAGCGCCCCCGCCGGGGACGTGCCCTCCTCGTAGGGGGACCGCAGGAGGAAGAGGGCGATCGTCGAGGCGAACAGGGTTCCCCAGGCGGCCAGCACCGGGACGCGCAGGCGGGCCCGCCCCGGCGGGCGGCAGTACGCCACGAACGCGCCCGCGCCCAGGAGCAGCGCCACCGCCAGGTAGGCGAGGTAGCGCGCGATGTTGTAGAGGCTCGTCGTCGCCCGGTTCCCCGTGCGGTCCGGGAGCACGCTCGTGACCGTCGCCGTGCGCTTGCCCACCGAGAACGTCAGCGCGCCGGACACCGGGTGGCTGTCCGCGGACACCACCCGCCAGGCCACCGTGTAGGTGCCGGTGCCCAGCCGGGCGGGCAGGGGCACACGGGCCGTGTCGGAGCGGCCGGGGGCATGGCCGGCCGCGCCGGTGCGCACCCGGTGGTTCTCGGGGTCGTAGACACGGAACGAGTCGGTCAGCAGGCCCACCGATTCCGTGAAGGTCAGCGTGACCTGGCGGGGGGCCGACCGCAGGACGGTGCCGTCGGCGGGGTCGGTCCCGCGCAGGCCCGCGTGGGCCGAGGCGGGCGCCGCCGCGCCGAGGAGGAGCAGGAGCAGGCCCGCGGCCAGGACGGTCAGCCGTCGCAGCCACCGGTGTTCCTCGCGCACCTGATCCCTCCGTCCGCCGGGTCCGCATGCCTTCCCCGGGGATCCGGGTCCGCATGTCCTCCCCAGGGATACGGAGAGATCGCCTTCCGTGCTCACCATGTCGGCCGGGCCGACACCCCGCCGTCCACCACCAGGTCGTGGCCGGTGATCCAGGAGGCGAGCGGCGAGGCGAGGAACACACAGGCGTCGGCCACGTCCCGGGCCCGGCCCAGGCGGCCGGCGGGGGCGGCGGCGAGCCAGCGGCGTACGCCGTCCGGCCAGGCCTCGGCGAGACCCTCGCGGTCGATCAGGCCGGGCGAGACCGAGTTGACGCGGATGCCGTGGGAGCCGTACTCCAGGGCGGCCGCGCGGGCGTGCACGACGACGGCGGCCTTGGCGGCGCTGTAGTGGGCGTGGCCCGGGGCGGGGTGGGCGGCCTCGATGGAGGCGATGTGGGTGACGGTGCCGCCGCCGTGCCCGCCCATGTGCCGGGCCGCGGCCTGGGTGCAGGCGAAGACGCTGGTGAGGTCGGTGTCGACGACCGTGCGCCACTCGGCTGCCGTCATGCCGGGCAGCGGCTGGACCGGCTGGACGGCCGCGTTGTTGACGACGGCGGTGAGGCGGCCGCCGGACCAGTCGGTGGTCTCGCCGACCAGCCGCCGGCATGCCTCGTCGTCCGTCAGGTCCGCCTGCAGGACGACCGCCTCGCCGCCCGAGTCGCGGATCCGGGCGGCGACTTCACCGGCCGCCCGCACGGCCGTGCGGCAGTGCAGGGCCACCGCGGCGCCCTCTTCGGCGAAGCGCAGGGCGATGGCGCGGCCGATGCCGCCGCCCGCGCCGGTCACCAGGGCGGTCTGTCCGTCGAGCAGGGTCATGGGCGGCAGAGTTCCGCGATCCGGGCGGCTTCGGCCGGGTAACGCGCCGTGAGGTCGCGCGCGTCGCCGTGTTCGTACCCCTCGTAGGTGAATCCGGGGGCCATCGTGCAGCCGAAGAAGGTCCAGGCGCTGCCGGGTGCCACCCGGGCGCCCATCCAGGTGCCGGCCGGCACGGTGAGCTGGACGTGCTGCCCGGCGCGCAGCTCGGGGCCCAGGACGGCGGTACGGGCGGTGCCGTCGGGGGCGAGGAGCAGGAGCCGGAGCGGATCGCCCAGGTAGAAGTGCCAGATCTCGTCGCTGGGGAGCCGGTGCAGGGCGCAGAAGTCGCCCGCGGTGAGCAGGGCCACCATGGCGGAGCCCACGGGGCGGCCGTCCGGGCACTCGGGTCCTGCCCAGGTGCTCCGGAAGAGGCCGCCCTCGCGCGGGATCGGCTCCAGGCCGTAATGGGCGATCAGCTCGTCAGGCGTGGTCACCCGGGAAGGCTACCTCCCGCTCCAGGAAGGCCAGTTGGGCGCGCTTCTCGGGCAGGTACACATCCGGGAGGTCGATCTCCGGGAGGACCACCTCGGGCCCCTGCCGGAATCCCTGTCGGGCGAAGCGGGCCAACGCCTTGGTGTTGCGCACGTCGGGGTCCACCACGACCCGGTGGCGGCCCAGGACCAGCAGGACGTACGTCGCCATCGCGCTCAGCAGGGCCGAGGTCCAGCCGGGGCGCGGGCCGGCCGCCGGGGCCGGGGCGAGGAGGAGGTGGACGCCGATGTCACCGGGGCGGACCTCGTAGCACTCGCCGACCCGGTCGGCCCCGGGCTCGTAGGTCTGGAGCAGGGCGGCCGGTTCGCCGTCCTTGAGGACGAGGTGGGCGTGGTGGGTGTCGAGCGTGGCCATATGGGCGTAGACGTCGGCCACTTGGTCCTGGGTGAGGCCGGTCATGCCCCAGAACACGGCACGTTCGTCGCTCACCCAGGCGTGCACCACCTCCGCGTCGGCCACCGGGTCGAGGGGGCGGATACGGACGGTGCCGTAGCCGTCGATGTGCTGCTCGTGGACGGGGGTGGCGGCGGAGGAGGCGGGGGGTGCGGCGGAGGCAGTGGCGGGGGTGGACGGGTCGGTCATCGGTGTCACCTCGGTGTGTTCGAGTGTCAGCAGGGCCCAGTCGGTGACGACCGGGGCCAGTTCTCCCTTGAGCCACAGGGGGAGCTGGTCGCGGTGGTGCGGGGCGCCGGGAACGCCGTCGGCGCCGAAGGGGACCACCCAACGGCTGTTCTCGCGGCGGGCCAGGTCCCAGACGTACCGGGCGGCCGGGCCGCGGGCCGAGCGGTCGGTGAGGCCGGGGACGGCCGAGGTGCACAGCACGCAGTCGTGGTCGCCGGCCAGCCCCGGTTCGTCGTACGGCTCCCCCGGCAGCGCCTTCCAGGGGGCGAGGCGGTGGGTGTCGGCCCAGGTGCCGGCCGGCGGTGCGGCGGCGACCTCCTCCACGGCGGCGCGGACGGCGGCGGCGCGGTCGATGCCGTACAACTCCTCGGCGCGCAGCAGGTGTTCGAGGGCGTATCCGATGCGGGGCGCGAGGGCCAGCCAGGGGAGCAGGACCTCGGGGTAGGCGGGGGACGCGGTGAGGGCGGCGAACGCCGGGTCCGCGGCGAGCCGGCGTACGACCGCCGTGCGCACCGCCGCGTAGAGGGCGGCTTCGGCGCTGTCGGCGTCCATGTGGCGGTTCCAGGACAGCAGGCGGTCGCGGAGGCGGGCCGCCCCGGGGGTGAGGCCGTCGAGTGCGGCGAGGCGGTCGAGGAGGGGTGCGGCGGAGGCGAGACGGGTGTCGGTGTGGATCGCGGGGAGGCCGTCGGCGGACCAGGTGCGGCGTTCCTGGAGGAGGGCGTGGATGCGGTCGGCGCGGTGGGGCGGGGCGAACTCGACGCCGAGGGGGGCCGCGGGGCCGCGCTGGTTGGCCATCACGGCGATGCCGTCGGTCAGAGTGGCGTACGGGGTGTCGTGCCAGCCGTGCCACGCGTGGCCGGGGTGCCAGGCGGGGACCAGGCGGAGGCGGTTGGCCTCCGCGCGCCGGGGGACCTTGCCGGCGACGCGGTGCAGGAGGCCGCCGGTGGTGTCGGCCGCCTGTACGACGTTCACCGGCTCGGTCCACGTGTCGAAGGCGGTGTCGATGTCCTCGACCCGGCGGGCGCGGAGGAGGGGGAGGAGGGCGCTGAAGCCGAGGTCCTCCGTGACGCGGGGTGGGTAGCGGAGGGCGAGGGCGGTGGGGATGCGGCCCGCCTCGGCTCCGCCTTCGCCATCGCCCTCGTCCCCGCCCGCACCACCGGTGCGGCTCTCGTCGCCGAGTGGGGACGCCCCCTGCGGGACAACCGCGCCGCCGGCGGCCTGCGGGACGAGCGTGGGGCCACCGTGAACGGCGCCCTGCGAAGCCCGCCCGGGCTCCCCGTGAACGGCGGCCTGCGGAACCTGCGCGGGCTCCCCGTGAACAGTGGTCTGCGGCTCCAGCCCCTCCGGTCCTCCGGCGATGACCGGGCCCCGGTCCGTTTCGATCACCTCGATCTCCACGGGGTTCCCGCCGGCGATCCGCACCGTCTCCGTGTGGCGTCGGGCGCGGTGCCAGTGGCCGTCCGGGCCGAGGGCCTCCACGCCCGCGCCGGTGCGGCGGAGGTGTTCGCGGTAGACGTCCTGGTAGTCGGCCATCGCGTTGGTGATGGACCAGGCGACCGTGCCGGTGTGGCCGAAGTGGGCGATGCCGGGGACACCCGGGACAGCCAGGCCGATGACGTCGAACTCGGGGCAGGAGAGCCGGATCTGCTGGTAGACGCCCGGGTCCTCGATGAAGCGGTGCGGGTCGCCGGCGAGCAGGGCGTGGCCGGTGTCGGTGCGGGCGCCCGAGATCAGCCAGCCGTTGCTGCCCGCGGTGCCGGGGCCGTCCGTGGCGAACAGGCCGACCGCCTCGCGGCCCAGGTGCCGTATCGCCTCCTCGCGCCAGAGCTTGGCGGGGAAGCCGGCGAAGAGGATGTGCGTGCCGAGCCAGATGCCGAGGGGGGTCCAGGGCTGCCAGGGAGTGGGGGCGAGACCGGTCCGGGCGAACTCGGGGGCGCGCCGGGCGCCCTCCGCGAGGCCCTCGTTCACGCCGTCCACGTACGCCCGGACCCAGTCCGCCGTCTCCGGGTCCCGTCTCTCCAGTGCGGCGAAGCAGCGTCTCGCGGTGTCGTCGAGGCGGGCGCGGCGGGCGAAGACGTCCCAGGCAAGGGCGTCGGCGCCGAGGAAGGAGGCCGAGGTGCCCTGGCAGCGGTGCCGTTCGACCTCGATCTGCCAGGCGCGGTCCAGGGCGGTGACGCGTCCCTGGGCCCGGGCCAGGGCGCGGGCGTCGGCGGCGCGCAGATGGGGGATGCCCCAGGCATCGCGGTAGGTCTCGGTGGTCACCCTGGACACCCCTTTGTTTTAGGTTAGCCTTGCCTAAGTCATTGGTGAGGGAATCGTACGCGAGGGGTGACGTGCCATGGGGCAGGGGCGGGGCTGGGAGGGTGCGGTCCTACGGCTGCTGCGCGCGAAGGACTTCGTGTGCACGGTCACCGGGGCCGAGGACGTCACCCCGCACTACCGGCGGCTGCGGCTGAGCGACGGCGGACTGCTCGCCGCCACCGGCGTCCACCCCACGATGTGGATACGGCTGTGGTTCTCCGACGCCGGCCGCCCGCACCAGCGGGCCTACACCCTGGTCGACCCGGACCCGGCGACCGGCACCTTCGGCCTTGAGTTCGCCCTCCATGACGGGTGCGCCGCCGACTGGGCGCGGACGGCGCGGCCCGGCGACACCATCGAGGCGACCGTCCAGGGCACCGGATTCCTGGACCCGGATCCCGCGCCCTCGCATCTGGTCGCCGTCGGCGACCCGGCCTCGCTGCCCGCGATCAACTCCCTCCTCCGCACCCTGGGTCCGGCCCCGGCGACGATCTGGTTCGAAGGCTCCCTGGACGGCCTGCCCTGCCACGCCGATCCGTCCCGCCACGAGATCCGCGAGGTGCCTCGGCGCGACGCGGGCGCCCACCTCGCCGAACGCGTCCGCGCCGAGCTGCCCGCCGTGCTCGACGGCACCCCCGACCCGTACGTCTGGATCGCCTGCGACACGGCCACCACCCGCACGCTCGCCTCGTACGTGCGCAGGGACCTGGGCGTGCCGAAGACCCGGGTGCACGCCCTGGGGTACTGGCGCGCGTCCTGACGCCGCAGGCGGGATCATCGACCCATGGACGTCACCCTGCACCTCGCCCAGGACCCCGAGGCCGACGCGCTGCTCGGGCGCAGTCCGCTCGCCGCGCTCACCGGGATGCTGCTGGACCAACAGGTTCCGATGGAGTGGGCGTTCAAGGGGCCGGCGACCATCGCCCGGCGGACGGGCGCCGAGGACCTGGACGCGCACGAGATCGCGGCCATGGACCCGGAGGCCTTCGCCGCGCTGCTCTCCGAGAAGCCGGCCGTGCACCGCTACCCCGGCTCGATGGCCAAGCGGATCCAGCAGCTGTGCCAGTACCTCGTCGAGCACTACGACGGGGACGCGGAGGCCCTGTGGCGGGGCGTGGGCAGCGGAACCGAACTGCTCGAGCGGCTCCGGGAGCTGCCGGGGTTCGGCACACAGAAGGCGCAGATCTTCCTCGCCCTGCTGGGCAAGCAGCTGGGCGTGCAGCCGCAGGGCTGGCGCGAGGCCGCCGGGGCGTACGGCGAGGCGAGGTCCTACCGGTCCGTCGCCGACATCACCGGGCCCGAGTCGCTGGCCAAGGTGCGCGCCCACAAGCAGGAGCTGAAGGCGGCCGCCAAGGCCGCCAAGACCGCCGGAACGGCCAAGTAGGCCGCGCAGGGCGGCAAACAGGACCGGAGTAGGACAACCAGGGCGCCGAGTCGGCCGAAACGGCCCGGCCGGACGGCTCAGCCAAGTGGCCCACCCCGCTGGCGGGGCCCGTGCGGGCGGGCCGAGCATGGAGCATGACCGAGACACCCAGTGGCGGCCCCACCGGGGGCCGGGAGTACGACGACCGCAACGTCCACGCGGCCCAGGGAGCGCACCGGCACCACGAGCCCGAGCCGCCGCTCGAAGGCCCGCTGCACGCCCTGTCCCGGGCCGCCTGGCAGGTCGTCCTGGGCACCGGCATCGCCTCGCTGATCCTCGGTGTGCTGGTGCTGATCTGGCCGGGCCCCTCCCTGCTCGCCGCCGGCGTCCTGTTCGGTGTGTACCTGCTGATCAGCGGCGTCTTCCAGCTGGTCGCCGCCTTCGGTACCCACAGGACGACCTCGCTGCGGGTGCTCGCCTTCATCAGCGGCGCGCTGTCGATCCTGCTGGGCCTGTTCTGCTTCCGCGGTCCCATGCAGTCGACCCTGCTGCTCGCCCTGTGGATCGGCATCGGCTGGCTGATCCGCGGGATCACCCAGACCCTGGCCGCCGCCTCCGACAGCAGCATGCCCGCCCGCGGCTGGCAGATCTTCCTCGGGATCGTCACCTTCATCGCCGGCATCGTGCTGATCGACTCGCCGCTCCAGTCGGTCGCCGTACTGACCGTCGTCGGCGGCTGCTGGCTGGTGGCCGTGGGCGTCATCGAGATCATCACCGCGATCCGCATCCGCGGGCGTGCCCACCAGGTTCCGCGGACCCTGTGAGCGCCGGCGTCAACACCACGCCCCGCGGGTACGCCGAGCGGGCGTATCTCGGCGGCCGTGCGCTGTACGCGGTGCCTCCCTCGGGCAGGTGACCGGTGTGAGCACCGCACGCCATCGCACGCCGCGCCCCCACGCCCGGCTGCGGCTGCTCGTGCTGCTGCTCGTCCTGCTGCTGCCCGGCGCCCCGGTGCAGGCCCAGGCGGCCCCCGCGCCGCCCGCCGCCGCCGAGACCGCGGAGACCGCCGGGCACGACGCCCTCGACACCCTCGTACGGCCACCCGCCTGTGCCGTCCACCGGGCCGACGTACCCGAGCGCCCCGCGCCCCTCCCCGGCCCGGCGCCCGCCCGCCCGGCGGCACGCCCGTGCCCCGCCGTGCCGCGGCCGCCGTACGCCCTGCCGCTGCTGCGCACCGTGGTCCTGCGCTGCTGACGGACGCCCGCTTCCGCAGGCCTGTCAGCCCGACGCAAGGAACACAGCCATGCCCACCGACCCGTACGCGGTCCTGCGCGCCCTGCTGCGCGCGGAGGCCAGGCGCAGCGCGCTGCCCCCGAGGGAACAGAAGAAGCCGCAACCGCAGCCGCCGGCGAAGGAGGACGGCCGCTGACGCGCCGGCGGAGGCGGTCTACCGCCTCCGCCGGGCCGTACCGAACAGCGACCGGGTGATCTCACGGCCGAGCTGGGTGCCGACCGAACGGGCCAGGGACTTGAACATCCCGCTGCTCACCACCTGTTCGACGAGCGACGGCTCCTCCTCGGGCGCCTTCGCCCTCGGGGCGCCCTGCGGACGGGCCCGTGGCCGCTCGGGCTCCTGCTGCGGCGCGGCCGACAGCTTCTCGTACACCGACTCGCGATCCACAGCCTGTGCATAACGTCCGTGGAGCGCGGACTCCTGCACCACCCGGTCCAGTCCGGCGCCGTCCACCGGGCCCATCAGGGACTCCGGGGCGCGCAGCCGGGTGGCGGCGACCGGGGTCGGGGCGCCCTTCTCGCTGAGCACGGTCACCACGGCCTCGCCGGTGCCGAGCCCGGTGAGGAGTTCCTCCAGGTCGTAGGCGGAGTCCGGGAAGGTCTTCACCGTGGCCTTCAGGGCCTTCTGGTCGTCCGGGGTGAAGGCCCTGAGCGCGTGCTGGACCCGGTTGCCGAGCTGGGCGAGGACGTCGGACGGCACGTCCTTCGGGGTCTGCGTGACGAAGAAGACGCCCACCCCTTTCGAGCGAATCAGACGCACCGTCTGGGTGATCGAGTCCAGGAACGCCTTGGAGGCGTCGCTGAACAGCAGGTGCGCCTCGTCGAAGAAGAACACCAGCCCGGGCTTGCCGGCGTCGCCGATCTCGGGCAGGTCGTGGAAGAGGTCGGCCAGCAGCCACATCAGGAACGTCGAGAAGAGCAGCGGCTTGTCCTGGACGGCGGGCAGCTCCAGTACCGAGACGATGCCCCGCCCGTCGGGCGCCGTGCGCAGCAGATCGGCCGTGTCGAACTCCGGCTCGCCGAAGAAGCCGGTCATGCCCTGCGCCTCGAAGGCGGTCAGCGAGCGCAGGATCACCCCGGCCGTGGCGGTGGACAGGCCGCCGATGTTTTTCAGTTCGGCCTTGCCCTCGTCGGAGGTCAGGAAGGCGACGACCGCCCTGAGGTCCTTGAGGTCGATCAGCTCCAGGCCCTTGGTGTCGGCGTAGTGGAAGATCAGGCCGAGGGACTGTTCCTGGGTCTGGTTGAGCTGGAGCACCTTGGAGAGCAGGACCGGGCCGAAACTGGTGACGGTGGCCCGCACCGGGATGCCGTGGCCGAGCCCGCCGAGCGCGAGGAACTCGGCCGGGAAGCCCGTCGGCGTCCACGGCCGGCCCACCTCGGCGGCGCGGCCCAGGACCCGGTCGTCCGCCTGCCCGGGCCGCGCGATGCCGGACAGGTCGCCCTTGACGTCCGCGAGGAAGACCGGCACGCCCTGCGCCGAGAGCTGCTCGGCGATCAGCTGGAGGGTCTTGGTCTTGCCGGTGCCGGTCGCGCCCGCGACCAGTCCGTGCCGGTTGAGCATGGCGAGGGGGATGCGGACCGGTGCGTCCGGGCGGCACCGCCCGTCCCACAGCAGGGCGCCGAGGTCGAGGGCGGGACCGGTGAAGGCGTACCCGGCGGCGATCTCCTGAGCCTCGTCAGGGAGCGTCTCGCTGTCACTCATCTCCGGCCCCTGTTCCCGATAATCCCCCGTATGCCCGTTTGGCTACGGCTTTTCCAGCGTCGCACTGCGTCGCCATGGCTGCGCCCGGAACGTCTTGACCGGTAGGCTTTCCGTGTGATCTTCAAGCGCATCGGAAACGGCCGGCCGTACCCCGACCACGGCCGGGAAAGCACCCGGCAGTGGGCGGACGTCGCGCCGCGCCCGGTCCGCCTCGATCAGCTCGTGACGACCAAGGGGCAGCTCGACCTGGAGACCCTGCTGGCCGAGGACTCGACGTTCTACGGCGACCTCTTCGCGCACGTCGTGAAGTGGCAGGGCGACCTGTACCTGGAGGACGGCCTCCACCGTGCGGTCCGTGCCGCCCTCCAGCAGCGCCAGGTGCTGCACGCGCGCGTGCTCGAACTCGACTGATCGGACGCGCTCGGGCCGTTGACCCTTTTGGGTTCGCCGAGCGACGTCGACTGATCATCTAATAGGCATCACCGCCCGGGCGCACTACGCTGCGCCCATGAGCATGCTGACTCCTCCGGGCATGGGCGGCCAGTACCGGATCACGGGGGACAAATACCCTCGTATGCGCCCTCGTCGGCGGCGCGGCAGGCTCGCGTTCGCCGCGGTGGCGTCCGTCGCCGCGCTCGGCCTGATGGGCTGGGGCACGCTGCAGCTCATCGACGTCTTCACCGGCGGCACCAAGAAATCCTCGGCGGTCGGCACCAAGGCGGACTGCCGCACCAGGGCCAACCCCGCCGCACAGGTCAGGGCGCTGCCCGAGCCGGGCGGGATCACCGTGAACGTCTACAACGCCACCGCGCGCACCGGGCTCGCCAAGAGCACCGCGGACGAGCTGAAGAAACGCGGCTTCAAGATCGGTGCGGTGGGCAACGCGAGCAAGGACTTCGACAAGAAGGTCAAGGGCACCGGGCTGCTCCTCGGCCCCACGTCCGCGCTGAACACCTCGCTGCCGGTGCTCGCCACCCAGCTGGCCGGCGCGGAGCGCCGCACCGAGGCCGGCCGCAAGGGCGCCGACCTCGATCTGATCCTCGGCGACGCCTTCAAGACCCTCACCCAGCGCACCACGGCCGACCAGGCCCTGACCAAGCTGACGGCCCCCCAGCCCCCCGCCACCAAGAAATCCTGCTGACCCGGCCGCCCCCAAAGAGGCGCGGCACCGGCCACACCGAAACACCACCGGCCCAAGCACCCCCAAAGAGGCGCGGGGAACTGCGCGACCAGCCACGACGAACCCGCAGCCGCCGGCACACACAGCTCCCCCACGGCCACACCGAAACACCACCGGCCCAAGCGCCCCCAAAGGGGCGCGGGGAACTGCGCGACCAGCCACGACGAACCCGCAGCCGCCCGCGCACCAGCACCCCAACGGCGCCATGGCGCTACGGCACTACAAACACCGCCGCGAGCTACTCCGCCGCCCCGTACAGCCGATCCCCCGCATCCCCGAGCCCGGGAATGATGTACCCGTGCTCGTTGAGGTGGTCGTCGACCGCCGCCGTGACGACCGTCACCGGAGTGCCCGCCAGCTCGCGCTCCATGACCGCGACCCCCTCGGGCGCGGCGAGCAGAACCACGGCGGTCACATCGTCGGCACCCCGCCTGATCAGCTCCTGGATCGCCGCCACCAGCGTGCCGCCCGTGGCCAGCATCGGGTCCAGCACGTACACCTGGCGCCCCGAGAGGTCCTCCGGCATGCGCGAGGCGTAGGTCGACGCCTGCAGCGTCTCCTCGTTGCGGATCATGCCCAGGAAGCCCACCTCGGCGGTCGGCAGCAGCCGGACCATGCCGTCCAGCATGCCGAGACCGGCGCGCAGGATCGGGACGACCAGCGGGCGGGGGCGGGCCAGCTTGACGCCGGTGGTCCGCGCGACCGGTGTCTGGATGTCGACGGCCTCGGTGCGCACGTCCCGCGTGGCCTCGTAGGCGAGCAGGGTGACCAGTTCGTCGGCGAGCCGCCGGAAGGTCGCGGAGTCGGTGCGCTGGTCGCGCAGCGTGGTGAGCTTGTGGGCGACCAGGGGGTGGTCGACGACGTGGAGACGCATGCCCATAACAGTAACCGCGCTGGACCGCCCCTCGCTCTGGCATCAAACCGCCCGTCCGAGGGAAAGTGGGAGGGACGGACCGGGGGTGGTGTGACTGTGCCTGACCTGCCTGACCGCGAAACCGACACCACGAAGAACGTCACCGGACCGGAGCAGCCCGACCGGGAACAACCCGAGACCGACGCCGAGCGCCGGCGCCGCCGCGCCCAGTTCCTGCGTGACCTCTCCGAGGCCCGCGCGCTGCGCGCCCGTGTCCAGCCCCGGCGCGCCAAGGCGGCCCGGCTGCGCCACGCCATGCGGATGCGGACGTTCCGCTGGTAGGGGGGACCGGCGTACGGTCGGATTCGCGTGGCCTCCCGGAAAGAACCCGGTAAGGAAGATCGACACCCGCTCCGGCGTTCAGCCGGTGGGGGTGCGTGAGCGCCTGGAAAAGCCGCGTACGATCCGCAGGTGGCGGCAACAAGCGCGCTGGTGGGTCGTTTGTCCTTCAGACCGGACGCACGATCAAAACAGCCAGACACAGGGAGCCGAAGACGTCCCCTGAGCGCCTTGTTTCTGCCACGATTCCGAGTGGGTGGGGCTCGGAGCACAGCTCTCCCCGCCCAGAACCTCCGCCGGGGGGACCCCCAACCGGCACGCCTATGACCAGTGGGAGAGTCACGGTGTACTTCGCCGCACTGCTCGCGCGCACCGAAGACGGGTGGGAAGCGAGCGACACAGAGCTCGACGATGTGGAGACCCTGTCGGATCTGGCCGACCTGGCCCGGGAAGCCTGTCCCGAAGAGGACACGGTGCTCGTCCTGATCGAGCAGGAGGACGCCTGGTTCGGCGTCGTCCGGGTGGACGGCGAGGACGACCCTCGCATCTACGTCTCGGACGCGGCCGCCGCCGCCCGCAGTGCGTACGGCGAGCTGCTGCTCACCGACGAACTGCTGGGCCGGGAGCCGGGCGCCGACGACGGGTCCGACCTGGACTCCTTGGACCTCGACGGCACGGAGGACGGTGAGTCCGAGGACGAGTCCGAGGACGAGGACGGCCAGGCAGCCGACGCGGTGCCGCACAGCCCGGTGGGCGACAGCCAGATCCTCGACGACCTGGGCGTCAGCGAGAAGGAGCTGCGCGCGCTGGACGCCGACGACGCGTTGGGTGCCATCGCCGAGGCCCTGGGCGCCTCGGAGGTGCTGGAGACCGTCCGCTGACCCCGCGCCACACCCCTCCGCCCGCCATGCCCGAGGACCCGCACCGGGGCCCCGGCCCAGTGGGTCCCGACCGGGTGGTCCCGGACCCGGTACGCGACCGCTGGCGGCCCGCGATGCGGCTCGCCCTGGACGAGGCCGCCCTGGCCGTCCAGGGCGGTGACGTTCCCGTAGGCGCCGTCCTGCTGTCCCCGGACGGCACGACGGTGCTCGCCACCGGGCACAACGAGCGCGAGGCCACCGGCGACCCCACGGCCCACGCGGAGGTGCTGGCGATCCGGCGGGCCGCCGCGCTGCTCGGGCAGTGGCGGCTGACCGGATGCACGCTGGTCGTCACGCTCGAACCCTGCACGATGTGTGCGGGGGCGATCGTCCAGTCACGGGTGGACCGGGTGGTCTACGGCGCCCGGGACGAGAAGGCGGGCGCGGCCGGCTCCCTCTGGGACGTCATACGCGACCGCCGGCTCAACCACCGCCCCGAGGTCGTCGAGGGCGTCCTGGCCGAGGACTGCGCACGGCTGCTCACGGAGTTTTTCCGGGATCGGTGAATACCGATTTCGATCCATGCACGACCTTGCTGTAGGGTCTCCCTCGGTAGCGTGTCCGAGCGGCCGAAGGAGCTCGCCTCGAAAGCGAGTGTGGCGTAACCCGTCACCGAGGGTTCAAATCCCTCCGCTACCGCTTGAGAAGGGCCCCGTCGTGAGACGGGGCCCTTTGTGCGTCCGCTCCGCTTTCCGGTGAGCAGGAGGCAAGGGACTTCGACGGGCGGGCCGTTGGCGCCGGCGGAAGGCGTGAAGGTTACACTCGCCGCCGTCAGCAGGGATCCACAGGGCACAGCACAGGGAGGCCGCGGTGGCGGTGAACGCCAAGAAGATCGCCGTGTACGTGCTCGTGGTCTTCGCGCTGTACGTGATCATCACAGACCCGGCCAAGGCCGCCGACTACGTCCAGATAGGCTTCGAGGGCATTTCGGACGCGGCCAAGGCCATAGGCGACTTCATGACCTGGGTCGCCAACGGAGCAAAGAGCTGAGGTACAACCCATGATCCGCCATCTGGTCCTCTTCAAGCTCAACGAGGGCGTCGAGCGCAACGATCCGCGGGTCGTCGCGGGCGTGGAGGCCTTCGAGGCGCTCGGCGGCCAGATCGAGGAGCTGCGGTTCTGGGAGTGCGCCTGGAACATCAGCGACCGGCCGATCGCCTACGACTTCGCGATCAACTCGGCGGTCGAGGACACCGACGCGCTGGGGCGCTACCTGGCCCACCCGGCCCACCAGGCGGGCGTCGCCCTGTGGCGGGAGTTCGCCACGTGGGTGATCGCCGACTACGAATTCTGAGCCCGCGCGGCACCAGCCCCCCGCCGGAAAGGCGGGGGGCTTTCTTGCGTCTTATGACCCAACTTGCCGTCGTTTAGCCACAACACGACGTTATCAGGTGCTTGCACACAGTGCACATGTCTTGTGATGCTATGACCGCTTTTGACGGATGATTGACCGATGAAGAGGTGGCGTTGACCGTGTCGGCCAGTACTGCGCCACCCCAGGAGGAGGCCCCCGCCCCCGCGGCCTCGGCCCCTCCGGCCCCCGAGAAGCGCCGTGGCGCCGACACCCGTGCGCTGACCCAGGTGCTCTTCGGCGAGCTCAAGGAGCTCCAGCCGGGCACGCCGGAGCACCACCGGGTACGGGGGGCGCTCATCGAGGCCAATCTCCCGCTCGTACGCTACGCGGCCGCCCGCTTCCGCTCCCGCAACGAGCCGATGGAGGACGTGGTCCAGGTCGGCACCATCGGCCTGATCAACGCCATCGACCGGTTCGACCCGGACCGGGGCGTGCAGTTCCCGACCTTCGCCATGCCGACCGTGGTCGGCGAGATCAAGCGGTACTTCCGGGACAACGTCCGCACCGTCCATGTGCCACGCCGGCTGCACGAGCTGTGGGTGCAGGTCAACAGCGCGACCGAGGATCTCACCACGGCCTTCGGGCGCTCGCCGTCGACCGCCGAGATCGCCGACCGGCTGCGGATCAGCGAGGAGGAGGTGCTCTCCTGCATCGAGGCGGGGCGGTCGTACCACGCCACCTCGCTGGAGGCCGCGCAGGAGGGCGACGGGCTGCCGGGCCTGCTGGACCGGATCGGCTACGAGGACCCGGCGCTGGACGGCGTGGAACACCGCGATCTGGTCCGCCATCTCCTCGTCCAACTCCCCGAGCGCGAACAGAGAATCCTTCTGCTGCGCTACTACAGCAATCTCACCCAGTCACAGATCAGCGCGGAACTCGGTGTCTCGCAGATGCACGTATCGCGGCTACTCGCGCGTAGCTTCCAGCGGCTGCGGTCCGCGAATCGGATCGAGGCATAACCGGCGCACAGATGCACGGCCCGGAACACACCAGATCGCACCGGATCGCAAGCAGTATCGATTCGTAACCGGCGCGAGCGAATCGCTCACCTGCGCTCTTCCCGACAGTTGTGCGCCGAAAGACCGTCAGACCCCTTCTTTCCAGGGCCGATTCACTTCTGACATGTCGACATGTCACTACAGCGTGTTGCCGACATGTGACATTCTGCGGGAAGCGCGTTTGCCGGGGCCCCGGCTCCGGTATTCAGGTGAAGGCTGCGTTGCTCAAAGCAGCGCCGCCGCGACCGTCCGCGACCCAAAGGGGGTGGCATGTCCGCAGACCAGGGCAGCTCGAAGGTGCTCACGCCCACGAGCGAGGCAGCGCCCAAGCAGCTCGACGCTCTCGACGTGCTCAATGACGTCACGGCCCTCGAAGCCGTGCCGACCCAGGCCGCCGAGGCCGCCGCCCCGGTCCCGGCTCCGCCGGCCTCGGCGGACATCGACACCCGAACCCTGTCCCGCTCCCTGTTCCTGCGGCTCGCCGCACTCGACGAGGAGAGCCCCGAGCGCGCTTACGTACGGGACACCCTGATCGAGCTGAACCTCCCCCTCGTGCGTTACGCGGCGGCCCGCTTCCGCTCGCGCAACGAGCCGATGGAGGACATCGTCCAGGTCGGCACCATCGGCCTGATCAAGGCGATCGACCGCTTCGACTGCGAACGGGGCGTGGAGTTCCCGACGTTCGCGATGCCGACGGTGGTCGGTGAGATCAAGCGCTTCTTCCGCGACACCTCGTGGTCGGTCCGCGTCCCGCGCCGCCTGCAGGAGCTGCGTCTGGCCCTCACCAAGGCCAGCGACGAGCTGTCCCAGAAGCTGGACCGCTCCCCGACAGTGACGGAACTGGCCGCGGTCCTCGGCGTCTCCGAGGAGGACGTGGTCGACGGCCTCGCCGTCGGCAACGCCTACACGGCCTCCTCGCTCGACTCCCCGGCCCCCGAGGACGACGGCGGCGAGGGCTCCCTGGCCGACCGCCTCGGCTACGAGGACAGCGCGCTGGAGGGCGTGGAGTACCGCGAGTCCCTCAAGCCGCTGCTGGCCAAACTGCCGCCCCGCGAGCGCCGGATCATCATGCTGCGCTTCTTCGCCAACATGACCCAGTCGCAGATCGGCGAGGAGGTCGGCATCTCCCAGATGCACGTCTCCCGGCTGCTGACCCGCACCCTGGCGCAGCTGCGCGAAGGGCTCATCTCCGACTGAGACTTCCCATCTGACGTAGCGTCAGCCACCATGGCCGGATGCCTCGTACCCGGACGCAGCACACCCGGACACTTCGCACCCGGACACTTCGCAACCCGACACCTCACACTCGGGCACTGCGCAGTCGGGCACTTCGCACGACACCGTGGACACAGGGCCGCCGAGGCGCCGTTGCGGCAGCGTCGGCGGCCGTCGTGTGTCTGGGCGTGGCCCTGGCCGCGTGCGGGAGCGGGAGCCGGGACGGGTACGTGGCGGTGGGCGGTGTGCCGCGGCCCGCGGACACGGGCGGCGGGCCCACGGGCGCGGTACGGATGGTCCCGCTGGACGGACCGCACGACGGCACCAAGTCCCGGTCCGCCCAAACCCCTTCGGGCTCACCCACGGCACCGGCCCCGGCGGCGGGCGGCGGCGGCACCCCGGGCCCGGCCGGGTCCGCCGGCACCACGCCGAGCACCGGCACCGCACCGAGCGCCGGCGGCGACGCCGACGGCGGCGGCACGACCGCCACACGGCAGCCGCCCCCGCCGGCTCCCTCGCCGACGCCGGACCCCTCGCACACGACGCCCGCCACGCCCGCCGACCTCGGCTGGGGCGACCCGGCGCGCAAGGACACGGACCGGCGCTGGTGCGAGAAGGTGACCGTCGCGTTCCACAACTCCGGCGGCACCGCCGTGCGTTCGGGCACCGTGACGTTCGGGACGCACATCATCGGCGCGCTCGGCATCGACTGGGGGACGGTCGATTCGACCGTGGACCTTCCGGTGCCGATCGCTCCGGGCGCGCGCAAGAGCCCCACCTGGACGGTGTGCGTCGACGCCTGGCGCGTACCGCTCGGCATGCACATCGAGACGCGGGACGTCTCCGTCCGGTGGAGCCGGTGACCCCCTCCAGGGGGCCGCGTCCTACTTGAGCGCCAGCCAGGCCACCGCGGCGACGACGGCCACGGCGACGACGATGCCGACGATCAGGCCGATGCGCGGCCCGGAGGAGGAAGAGGAGGAGGCGGCCGCCTGCTGCCGGCTTCCCTGAGGAGCCTCGTCGACGAACGCGCGGAACATCTGGGTGCTGCCTGCGGGGTCGTGGTTGCCCTGGGGGCCCTGGGTGTTAGCCATGGCCCGAGACACTAGCGAATCCAGGTGACCTGCCCAAGTGCGGGGCCACCGGGACAGACGGGGGCACCTCACCCGCGCTCACCTGGGTATTTACATTCGCAATACTTGCCTTTGCCAAGTTTTTGCGCCGCCCGGCCCCTATTTGTTTGCCTGCAGCAACCAACAGATCTATGGTTGCCCCAAGCAACGAATACGGGAGGTGTGATGGCCGAGCAGGCGCAGTTCGAAGAGTTGGCGCGTCAGCTCAGTGCCGTCGGCGCCGTGAAACGGGACATGGGGCGGATCCTGCCGCCCGACTGCCCGGCCGGCTCGGCCGCCGTGCTGACGCTGCTCGGCCGCCATGGCGACATGCGCATGAGCAAGCTCGCCGAGCTGCTGGCCGTGGACATGTCGGTCACCAGCCGGCATGTCGCGCACGTCGCCGCACGCGGCTGGATCGAGCGGTCGCCGGACCCCGCGGACAAGCGCTCGCGCATCCTGCGCCTGACGCCCGCGGGCCTCGCGCAGCTCGACGAGCTGTCCCGGCGGACCACGCATCTGCTCGCCGAGCGGCTGAGCGACTGGACCGACGACGAGGTCGGCCAGCTCATCCGGCTGATGACGCGCCTGCGCGCGTCGTTCGGCGACTGCCGGTCCATCCCGCCGCGGCCGCCCGCCCCCGTAGTCGAAGAGACCACCCGTACACCCGCGAACACGTAAGAAAAGGAAGCTCATGGCAACGACCACACCAGCCGGTGTGCGGGCTCACGCCAAGCATGGGGGAGGCGGCGCCGCAGGCCACGCCCCGATGACGCACCGGCAGATCATGGAGGCCCTGTCCGGGCTCCTGCTCGGCATGTTCGTGGCGATCCTGTCGTCCACGATCGTCTCCAACGCCCTGCCGCACATCATCGGTGACCTCGGCGGCGGCCAGTCCGCCTACACCTGGGTGGTCACCTCCGCCCTGCTGTCGATGACCGCGGCCACTCCCCTGTGGGGCAAGCTCGCCGACCTGTACAGCAAGAAGGCCCTCGTCCAGATAGCCCTGGTCATATACGTCCTGGGCTCGGCCGCCGCCGGCCTGTCGCAGAACGCCGGCATGCTCATCGCCTGCCGCGTGGTGCAGGGCATCGGCGTCGGCGGTCTGTCCGCCCTGGCCCAGATCGTCATGGCGGCGATGATCTCCCCGCGCGAGCGCGGCCGTTACTCCGGCTACCTGGGCGCCACCTTCGCCGTCGCCACCGTCGGCGGCCCGCTGCTCGGCGGTGTCATCACCGACACCTCGTGGCTGGGCTGGCGCTGGTGCTTCTACGTCGGTGTCCCCTTCGCCGTCATCGCGCTGATCGTGCTGCAGAAGACCCTGCACCTGCCGGTCGTGAAGCGGGACGTGAAGGTCGACTGGGGCGGCGCCTTCCTCATCTCCGCCGCCGTCTCGCTGCTGCTGATCTGGGTCACCTTCGCCGGTGACAAGTTCGACTGGCTGTCCTGGCAGACCTACGCCATGGTCGCCGGCGCGGTCGTCCTCGGCGCGCTGTTCGTCCTCGTCGAGTCCAAGGTCAGCGAGCCGATCATCCCGCTGCGCCTGTTCCGCAACCGCACCATCACCCTGGCGTCCCTCGCCTCGCTGTTCGTCGGCGTCGCGATGTTCACCGGCACGGTGTTCTTCAGCCAGTACTTCCAGCTCGCCCGCGACAAGTCCCCGACGATGTCCGGCGTCATGACCATCCCGATGATCGGCGGTCTGTTCATCTCCTCGACCGTCTCGGGCCAGTTCATCACCCGCACCGGCCGCTGGAAGGCGTGGCTGGTCAGCGGTGGCGTGCTGGTGACGGCCGGGCTGCTGATGCTCGGCAGCATCCGGTACGACACCGACTACTGGAAGATGGCCATCTTCATGGCCCTGCTGGGTCTCGGCATCGGCATGATGATGCAGAACCTGGTCCTCGCCACGCAGAACCAGGTGACGCCCGCCGACCTCGGCGCGGCCAGCTCCACGGTCACCTTCTTCCGTTCCCTCGGCGGTGCGGTCGGCGTCTCCGCGCTGGGCGCGGTGATGTCCCACCGGATCACGCACTACGTCCAGGACGGCGTCGCCGCCCTGAGCCCCAAGTACCAGGCCGCCCTGGCCGCCGGCTCCGGCTCCACCGACAGCATCCCGGACATGGACAAGCTGCCGGCGCCCATCCGCACGCTCCTGGAGAGCGCCTACGGCCACGGCATCGCCGATGTCTTCTTCATCGCCGGCTGCCTCGCCGCCCTCGCCTTCCTGATCACGCTGTTCATAAAGGAGGTTCCGCTGAAGACCAAGGGAGCCCTGGCGCAGGCCGCCGCGGGCACGACCCCGGCCACGGCCCCGGCCGCCGTCGAGGCACCGGTCCCCGCCGTCGAGGCGCAGGTCCCGGCCGCCGTCGCCGCCACCGAGGCCGCCCCCGCGGCCACCGGCCCGGCCACGGCCACGGCGACCGCCACCCAGCCGCTGACCGCCGTCGCCACGATCGCCGAGCCCGCCCCGGCCGGCGGCACCCCGGTGCACGGCTTCGTCCGCGGCGCCGAGAGCGCCCCGGTCCCGCAGGCAGCGGTCACCCTGATCTCCCTGGCCGGCCGCCAGCTGGGCCGCTCGGTCGCCCAGTTCGACGGCGCCTACAGGCTGGACGCCCCGGGCACGGGTTCCTACGTGCTGATCGCCTCCGCCGACGGCTACCAGCCGCAGGCCTCCACGATCGTGGTCGGCGAGGAGCCGCTGTCGTACGACATCCTGCTCAACGGCACCAGCGGGCTGACCGGTGTGGTCCGGGCGGCCGGCAGCGCACTGCCGGTCAAGGACGCCATGGTGATCGTCACCGATGTGCGCGGGGACCTGCTGGCCACCGCCGCCACCGGTGAGCAGGGCGAGTTCGCCTTCACCGAGCTGGTACCGGGCGCGGTGACCGTCGCGGTCAACGCGAGCGGGTTCCGGCCGCGCGCACTGCCCGTCGAGGTCGCCGCCACCGGGGTCAGCCGGGTCGAGGTCGACCTGGACTCCGGCGCCCGCCTGCAGGGTGTCGTACGGGCCCCGCACGGTCCGCTGGCCGACGCCCGCGTGACGCTGGTGGACCAGGCGGGCAACGTGCTCGGCACGGCCACCACCGGTGTCGACGGGGCGTACGCCTTCACCGACCTGGACGGCGGCGACTACACCGTCATCGCGACCGGCTACCCGCCGGTGGCCACCGCGCTGACCGTCTCCGGCCCCGGCGCCGACGGCCACGACATCGAACTCGCCCACCCCGGCGAGTAGTTCACCCCCGGCCCGTGGCACGCGCACCGCCGCGCGTGCCACGGGCCGGATTCTTTACGACCACCGAGCTTTTTGTTGCAGGGAGAAACGGGATGGGACTGACCGCGAAGATCCGCACCCGGGACGGATGGGCCGTGTCGCATGCGGTCGTCACGGTGACCGACATGACCGGCAGCCAGGTGCTGCGCGCCGAGACCGACGCCGAGGGGGCCGTACGGGACACCACCGAGCTGGCGCCGGGGGCGTACACGGTGATCGTGACGGCCGTCGGGTACGCGCCCACCGCCTCCAGCGCGATCGTCACCGCGAGCGGACGGGCCGAGGTCGGCACGGTGACCCTGACCCGGCAGGGCGGCACCGAACTGCCGCCGCCCGGGCCCTGGACCATCGACCCGGTGCACTCCTCCGTCGCCGCCGTCGCCCAGCACCTGGGGATCTCCAGCGTGCACGGCCGGTTCACGGAGTTCACCGGCACCATCGAGATCGCCCCGGACGACGTCACCAAGTCCCGTGTGGAGGCGGTGATCCGGGCCGCGTCGGTCGACACCGGCAACGGGATGCGCGACACGCACCTGCGCTCGGCGGACTTCCTGGACGTCGAGCGGCACCCGGAGATCACCTTCCGCTCGACCGGCCTCTCCCAGGGCGGCCCGGACCGCTGGACGGTCCACGGCGAGCTGGCGATGCACGGCGTCCTCCGGCCGGTCGACCTGGATCTGGCCTACCTCGGCACCGGCGCCGACCCGTGGGGCGGCACCCGCGCCGCGTTCCGCGCCACCGCCGAACTGCACCGCGAGGACTTCGCGATGAACTACAACCAGGTCCTCCAGGCGGGCATCGCCGCCATCGGTACGACCCTCCGGGTCGAGCTGGACATCCAGGCGGTCCAGGGCGACTCCCTGCCCGCGGCCTGACACCCCTGAGGCGCCGGACGGACCGTGGGGCCGCCCTGACCGGAGTGCGCCGGGACGCCCCGGTGCACGACGGCCCCGGCCGAGGCGCCGCCCGTCCGGGCCTGTGCCCGATCCGGGTGCACGACGGCCCCGGCCGAGGCACTGCCCCGCTGAGCCTGTCCCCGGCAGGGTCAGGCCGACCGGGCCGTCCGCGCCCTAGGCTGCGTCCATGGCACCGAACATCGCGACGAACACCCGTGTATCGCTGGACGACCTGCTGGACTTCGTACGCCCCCGCCACCGCGCCATCCTGCTCACCCGCCGCGCCGACGGCAGCCCCCAGGGCTCCCCGCTGACCTGCGGGGTCGACGACTCGGGCCGGATCGTGGTCTCGACCTACCCCGAACGCGCCAAGACCCGCAACGCCCAGCGGGACCCCCGGGTCAGCCTGATCGTCCTGAGCGACGAGTGGAACGGCCCCTGGGTCCAGATCGACGGCACCGCCGAGGTCGTCGACACCCCCGACTCCGTCGAGCCCCTGGTGGAGTACTACCGCAACATCGCCGGTGAGCACCCCGACTGGGACGAATACCGGGAGGCCATGGTCAAGCAGGGCAAGTCCGTCATCCGCGTGACACCGGAGCGCTGGGGACCGGTGGCGACCGGCGGCTTCCCGGCACGGCTGGCCGCGGAGTAGTCAGCCGCGCTCGACCATCGCCTCGATCCCGGCGACCAGCAGGTCCAGGGCGAAGACGAAGTCACGGTCCAGGATCTCGGTGACCGTGTCCCCGCCGCGGGCGTCCATGATCTCCTGGGACTCCTGGAGATAGTCCGCGGCCTCGGGGTCCTCCCGCGCCGCCCTCATGGCCTGCTGGAAATAGTCGTCCGGGGCCAGACCGGAGTCCGCGATCCGGGACATGAACTGGCCTTCCAGCGTGCCGTAGCCGTACACGAACTGGAACACGGCCGAGATCGCGCTCGTCATGCGGTGCGCGGGCAGCCCGGTGCGGCGGATGACGCGCTGCACACTGCGGGAGAAGGCCAGCGCGTTCGGCCCGATGTTGAGGTACTGGCCGGCCAGCGGCGACAGCCACGGGTGGCGCATCAGCAGCGCCCGGTACTCGGCGGCCAGCGTCCGCAGCTGCTCCCGCCAGTCGGCCTCGTCCTCGGCGGCGGGCAGCCGCAGCTCGCCGTAGGCCGCGTCCAGGGCGAGTTCGAGCAGGTCGTCCTTGGTGTCCACGTACCAGTACAGGGACATCGCGGTGACGTTCAGCTCGCCGGCCAGCCGCCGCATGGACAGCTTCGCCAGCCCCTCGGCGTCCAGCAGCCGCACGCTCACGGCGGTGATCCGCTCCCGGTCGAGCCCCGAGGGCTGCGCACTGCGCCCACCGCGCCGCGGCTCCCCCGCCAGCCACACACTGGCCCGCACCGACTGCGCATCACCCTTCGGCATGAACGCACCTTCCTCGAAATCCACGGCCACTGTCCAAAGATGCCAGGCATCACAGGGGCATGGGGCCGTGCCCCTGTGCGGCTCCACCGTGTGGGCGCGACCATCCACGACGAAGCCGGGCCGCACGACGGCCCGACCCGGGCCGGACGCGTGCCCGTCCCGAGCCGCACGACAGCCCGTCCCGGGCCGTCAGACGGCCTTCCGCTCGGCCCGCCGCAAGAGTCCCGCCGCGACGAACCCGCCCAGCAGCACGGCGACGGCCCCCACCAGCTGCCCGGCCCCCAGCCCGGCCGACAACGACTTCCCGGAGGCCACGGAAGAGCTGAGCACAGCGCCCAGGACGGCCACCCCCAGCCCGTTGCCGAACTCGGCGAGCGTGCCGTTGACACCGGCTCCGACCCCGGCCTTCTCCGGAGGGATCGCGCTCATGATCGCGTGCGCCATGGCCGGATTGGCGACGGCGCAGCCCGCCCCGATCAGCAGCAGCCCGACCAGGGTCCCCGCGTAACCGCCGGAGTCGACCTCGGCCATGGACACCAGCCCCGCCGCCATCAGGACCATCCCGAGCGCGACCGACACCGGTGTGCCCAGCCGCCGGGACCACTTCGCCGACAGCCCGGTGAAGTTGAGCAGTACGACCGACAGCGCCAGCGGAGCGGTCCGCAGCCCCGCCTCCAGCGGCCCGTACCCGAGCACGAACTGCAGATGCTGGGTCAGCAGGAACAGCGCCCCGCCCATCCCGAAGGTGATGAGCACGGCCCCGGCGACCGCTCCGGTGAACCTGCGGTCCCGGAAGAAGTGGAGATCGAGCATCGGCGCGTCGACCCGGCTCTCCCAGTACGCGAACAGCGCGAGCACCACGACCGCCACGGCCGCCGTACCGAGCACGCGCGGCGAGGACCAGCCATGGCGGGGACCGGAGATGATCGCGAAGACGAGTGAGGCCATCCCGACGGTCGACAGCAGGGCACCCAGCAGGTCCGGGCGGCCGCCGCGCCCCGGGGATCCGGGGGCCGCTCCCGCGGAGGGCACGGCCTTGGACTCGGGTACGAGGACCACCGCCGCGACCAGCCCCAGCACCGCGACCGGGATGTTGACCAGGAAGATCGCGCCCCACCAGAAGTGGTTCAGCATGAAGCCGCCGATGAGCGGGCCGATCGCGAAGCCCAGCGCGTTGACCGCACTCCAGATGCCGATCGCCTTCGGCTGCTCCTCGGGCGCGAAGATCTGCATCGCCACGGCGAGCGTGGTGGTGATCAGCAGGGCACCGCCCACGCCCATGCCGGCCCGGGCGGCGATCAACTGGCCGGTGGAGTGCGCCAGTCCGGCCACCAGCGAGCCGGCGCCGAACAGGGCGAGCCCCGCGATCAGCATCTTCTTGCGGCCGTAGCGGTCGGCGGCGCTGCCCGCGGTGAGCAGCAGGCCGGACTGCACCAGGGAGTAGGCGTTGATCATCCACTGGATGTCGGAGGTGGCCGCGTGCAGCTCGCGGGTGAGCGAGGGGATCGCCACGTTCAGGACGGTGTTGTCGAGCAGCACGGTGAGCTGGGCGAGACAGATGACGCCGAGGATCAGCCAGCGCTGCGGATGGCCTTGCGAAGTGGACATGCTGTACACCGTATAGCGATCACTATACGGTGTACAGCAGGTCATTCGTCAGGCGTCAGGCGTCAGGCAGCGGGCGGCGGGCGGCGGGCGGCGGGCGGCGGGCGGCGGGCGGCGGGAATCGGACGCCGGGCGTCACACGCCGGCTGCTCTTCGTCGGCTGCTCTTCGTCAGGTGCTCTTCGTCAGCTGCTCTTCGTCAGGTCGTAGAAGGTGGCCGAACCGACCGTCACCTTCTTGAAGTTGCTCTCGACCCACGAGGTGATCCGGGACGCCGAACCGCTGTTGCCGCCTGCCGCGCCACCGCCCATACCGCCGCCCATACCGCCGCCGGCAATGAAGTAGTGGATCTTTCCTTCCGCCACGTACTTCTTGAACTGGGCCAGTGTCGGAGAGGGGTCGGTGCCGTTGAAGCCGCCGATCGCCATCACGGGGTCGCCGGTGGCCAGCTGGTAGCTCGCGGCGTTCTGGGAGCCGATGGAGGCGGCGGCCCAGGTGTACTTCCCCGCGTCCTTCTCCAGCAGTTTCCTGGCCGCGGAGCCGACGTCCGCGCCGTTCAGCAGACCGCCGGCACCGCCGCCGCCCATGCGGCCGCCTTCGCCCGTGGCACCGCCGCCCGGGAACCCGTTGCCGTTCTGCTGACTCCGCCCCTGGCCCTGGCCCTGGCCCTGGCCCTGGCCCTGACCCTGACCCTGGCCCTGACCCTGACCTTGGCCCTGGGTGTTGCCGTTCTGGCCCGGCATGCCGCCGCCGGGGAAGCCCTGGCCCTGGCCGCCCGGCATGTTCCCGTTGCCGTTCGGCCCGCCCTGGCCCCGGCCCTGCCCCGGCATCTGGCCGCCGGGGCCGCCGCGCATGGCGCCGCCCGTGCCGCCGCCCGGCCGGCCGCCGCCGAAGCCCATCATGCTCGCCCCCGCCGGGCCGGCCGTCGGGATGGAGCCGGTGTGCGCGGAGTCCACCGTGCTGAGGGTGTAGGCCGTCGGGCCGGCCAGCGCGGCCAGCAGACCCACCGCCGCCGCGCCGAGGGCGAGCCGGCGCGCGATGCGGCCGGCGAAGACCAGGCCGAACGCGGCCGCCAGACCGCCGATCAGGACCAGCCACTTCAGCCAGGGCAGATAGCCGGAGGTGCGGTTGAGCAGGACGTAGCCCCAGGCGGCCGCGGCCACCACGGCGGCGGCGAGCGTGATCGACGCCCAGGTCTCCTTCCGCTTCTCCCACAGCAGCCCGGCGCCCATGCCGGTGACGGCCGCGATGTAGGGGGCGAGGGCCACCGTGTAGTACTGGTGGAAGATGCCCGCCATGTAGCTGAAGACGACCATGGTGATCAGCAGCGAGCCGCCCCACACCAGGAACGAGGCGCGCGTGACGGACGTACGCCGTGCCTTCCTGGTCGCCCACAGGCCCGCCGCCAGCAGGATCAGCGCGGCCGGGAGCAGCCAGGAGATCTGGCTGCCGATCTCGGAGTTGAACATCCGGTCCCAGCCGGTGGCGCCCCAGCGGCCGGAGCCGTTGCCGCCCCCGCCACCCCCGCCGCCGACGCTGCCGGTCTCGTCGCCGCTGATCCGGCCGAGGCCGTTGTAGCCGAAGGTCAGCTCCAGGAAGCTGTTGTTCTGCGAACCGCCGATGTAGGGGCGGGAGGAGGCCGGCCACAGCTCGACGATCGCGACCCACCAGCCGCCGGCCACCACGAGCGCGACGGTCGCCAGGCCCAGCTGCACCAGCCGCTTGCGCAGCCTGACCGGACCGCACACGGCGTAGACGATCGCCAGCGGCGGCAGGATCAGGAACGCCTGCAGCGTCTTGGCGAGGAACGCGAAGCCGATCGCGGCCCCCGCCCACACCAGCCACCTCGTCCGCCCGTCCTCCACCGCGCGCACGACGAAGTAGCAGGCCAGCGCCATCAGCAGGGCCAGCAGCGCGTCCGGGTTGTTGAACCGGAACATCAGCGCGGCGACGGGGGTGAGCGCAAGCACCGCGCCGGCGACCAGACCGGCCGCCGGGCCGGACCGGCGCCGTACCCCCGCGTACACGACCGCCACCGTGCCCACGCCCATGAGGACCTCGGGGGCGAGGATCGCCCAGGAGTTCAGGCCGAAGATCCTGACCGACAGCTCCATCGGCCACATGAAGGCCGACGGCTTGTCGACGGTGATGGCGTTGCCCGCGTCCAGCGAGCCGAAGAAGAACGCCTTCCAGGACCTGCTGCCCGCCTGGACGGCCGCCGAGTAGAAGGAGTTGGCGTAGCCGGAGGCGCTCAGGTTGTACAGGTAGGTGAGGAGGGTGGCGGCCAGCAGGCCGAGGAAGGCCGGGCGCGCCCAGCGGGGGTCCTCGGGGCGGCCGCGCCACACTCCGCGGGCGAAGCGGTTGACGCGGCCCGGGTGACCGGAGCGGCCGGAGCCGGCGGAGTGGCCGGGGTGGCGTCCGGACCCGGCGGTCTCCGGGTCCCGCGGGGGAGCCGTGGGAGGCGTGGGAGGCGGGGTCCAGGCGGCGGGGCCGCCCTGCTGGGCCGACCGGTCGTAGTGGGTGGTCATCGGGGGTCCCCCGGGTCGGTGTCGTGAGGGCGCACCGGCTGCAGCCGCATGGTGGCGTCCCTCCAGGTGTCGTCCGCGGCTTCACCGGCGCGGACCTGGGTGGTCTGGTACGGCTGCTGGTACGGCACCGGGCGCTGCGGGAACGGTGCGTAGGGAGCCGTCGTGCGGTGGGCGGGCGAGGCCGGGTGGTGCGCCTCGACCACGTTCGAGCCCCGTCCGGGCTCACGTCCGAGCTCCTGTCCGAGCTCCTGTCCGAGTTCCTGTCCGGGCTCGCGTCCGGGCTCGCGTCCGGGCTCCCGGTGGTCCGAGAACACCCAGGCACGGAAGAGGAGGAAGCGCAGGACGGTCGCCGCGAGGTTGGCGGCGACGAGGACCGCCAGCTCGGTGGAGTGCGCCGGATGGCCGGTGGCCGTGTTCAGGGCGGCCAGGGAGCCGCTGGTCAGGACCAGTCCGATGCCGAAGACGACCAGGCCCTGCGCCTGGTGGCGTACGGCACCGCCCCGGCCGCGCACCCCGAAGGTCAGCCGGCGGTTCGCGGCCGTGTTGGCGACCGCCGAGACGAGCAGGGCGAGCGCGTTGGCGATCTGCGAGCCGGAGAACTGCCGGAAGACGCCGTAGAGGAGAAGGTAGAAGAGGGTCGACAGGCCGCCGACCACGCAGAACCCGACGAGCTGCCGGGCCAGTCCCCTGGGCACGTCCTGGATCTCGCGGTCGCGCGGGTCGTCGCCGAAGGGCCGGGTGAGCCGGTCCAGCGGCAGCGAACCGGTGGCCAGGGCCCTGCCGATGCGCCACACGCCCCTGAGGTCGTCGGTCGCGGTCCGCACGATGTGCACGGTGGATTCCGGGTCGTCGACCCAGTCGACCGGCACCTCGTGGATCCTGAGCCCCGCCCGTTCGGCGAGCACCAGCATCTCGGTGTCGAAGAACCAGCCGGTGTCCTCCACCAGCGGCAGCAGCACCTGGGCGACATCACGTCGTATGGCCTTGAAACCGCACTGTGCGTCCGAGAAGCGGGCCTGCAGCGAGCCGCGCAGGATCAGGTTGTAGGCCCGGCTGATGAACTCCCGCTTGGGGCCGCGGACCACCCGGGAGGCGCGGGCGAGCCGGGAGCCGATCGCCAGGTCCGAGTGGCCCGAGATCAGCGGCGCCACCAGCGGCAGCAGGGCGTTGAGGTCGGTGGACAGGTCCACGTCCATGTAGGCGAGGACCGGCACCTCCGACGCCGACCACACCGTCCGCAGGGCCCGGCCGCGGCCCTTCTGCTCCAGACGGAAGTGGGCGACCTCGGGGATCTCCGCCTCCAGCCGCGCCGCCACCAGCGGGGTGGTGTCCGTCGACGCGTTGTCCGCGATCGTGATGCGGAAGGCGTACGGGAAGGTGCGCGTGAGGTGCTCGTGCAGTCTGAGGACGCACGGCCGGAGGTCCTTCTCCTCGTTGTAGACGGGGATCACTACGTCCAGGACAGGCGTACCGGCGTCTCCGGCCGGGAGGTGCTCCCGCGCCGGCAGGGTGCCGGGAGAAGAGTCGGTTCGCATGCACCGACTCTCGTCAGACGCCCTGTTGCACCCATGTGGTGGCACTGTGCTGTGCCTGTGAGTGCGGCGGCCGGCCTGCTCCGGGCACGGGCTGCGGCACGGCCGGGGCGAGCGCGGGCAGATGCACGGTGAACACCGTGCGTCCCGGAACGCTGTCCACGGTCACGGCACCGCCGTGCGCGGCCGCGACGGCCTGCACGATGGCGAGGCCCAGACCCGTGGAGCCGGTGACGCGCGAGCGTGCCGAGTCCCCGCGCGCGAACCGCTCGAAGACGTGCGGCAGCAGGTCCGGCGGGATCCCCTGCCCGTTGTCCTCGACGTCCACGCACATCCAGGGCCCGCGCCGCTGGAGGCGTGCGGTGACCGTCGTACCCGGCGGGGTGTGGTTGCGGGCGTTGCCGAGGAGGTTGACGAGCACCTGCTGCAGGCGTGCAGCGTCCGCGGACACCAGGGCGGGCTCATCGGGCAGATCGAGCCGCCAGTTGTGGTCCATGCCGGCCGCGCGGGCGTCGCTGACGGTGTCCACCACGAGCGGAACGAGGTCGGTCTGCTCGAACTGCAGCGGCCGCCCCGCGTCCAGCCGGGCGAGCAGCAGCAGATCCTCGACCAGCAGGGTCATCCGGCCGGCCTCGGACTCGATCCGCCCGAGGGCGTGCCGGGTGTCGGGCCCGACCTGCTCCCGCCCGCGCCGGGTCAGCTCGGCGTAACCGCGGATGGAGGCGAGCGGGGTCCGCAGCTCATGACTGGCGTCGGCGACGAACTGCCGTACCCGTGTCTCGCTCTGCTGCCGGGCGTGCAGGGCG
This sequence comes from Streptomyces sp. NPDC107581, assembly GCF_055657175.1. NCBI lineage: Bacteria > Bacillati > Actinomycetota > Actinomycetes > Kitasatosporales > Streptomycetaceae > Streptomyces > Streptomyces sp. NPDC107581. The sequence continues at coordinate 750,096 of NZ_JBVKBH010000001.1, read as the reverse complement.
CCGTGCACATGGTCGAGCATGCGGTTGAGGGCGGCGCCCACCTGGCCGACCTCGGTGTGCGGATCGCACTCCGACTCCGGGACCCGCTCGCTGAGGTTCACCTCACCGGTGTGCAGGGGGAGTTCGGAGACCCGGGTGGCGGTGTTGGCGACCCTGCGGAGGGGGCGGGTGGCGACGCCGACGAGGACGCAGCCGGCGATGACGGCGGCGACGAGGCCCGCGGCGGTGACGCTGATCTCGACCAGGATGAGGGTGTCGACGTTGTCGTCGACGTCCTTCGTCGGCAGCGCCACGTAGTAGGCGTCGCTGCTCTCCTTGCTGTCCACGTACTTGACGAGATAGCTGCCGAGCCCCGGGATCTCCGTGCTGTGCGCCTTGCGGTCCTTCGGTACCTGGGCGATCGCCGTCTTCTGCCCCGCGGTGAGGTCATCGGCGCGCATCTTCTTGAAGAAGCCGTAGCCGTCGGTCAGCTGATGCGAGACGCCGGCGGAGGCGATCGATCCGTCCTTCGCGTTCACGTACGCGGCGATGGTCCGGGGCGGTGTCGGGCCGATGGTCAGCAGGCTGTCGACCTTCTGGCTCGGCGTGGCGGTGTCCACGGAGGAGGCGTTCGGCCTGTCCCGGTCCGCCCCGGGGTCGCCGCCGGGGGGCCGCATGTGACCGACCGCGCGCCCGCCGATCTCGGACACCTTGCCGTCGAGCTGGTCGTACAGATGGGTCCGCAGCGCGAGCGTGGTCACCGTGCCGATCACCGCACACACCACGGCGATCAGGACGACGGACGCGACGACGAGCCGGGTCCGCAGGGTGCGCGGCTGTCCCGCCCGTCGCCGCTGCGGACGCGGCCGCCGTCGACCGCTCATGACACGGCGGGCTTGATCAGGTAACCGGCCCCACGCCGGGTGTGGATCATCGGTTCACGCCCGGCGTCGATCTTCCGCCGCAGGTACGAGATGTACAGCTCGACCACGTTGGCCTGCCCGCCGAAGTCGTACGACCAGACCCGGTCCAGGATCTGCGCCTTGCTGAGCACGCGCCGCGGATTGCGCATCAGGAAGCGCAGCAGCTCGAACTCGGTCGCGGTGAGATGAATGGAGTCCCCGGCCCGCGAGACCTCGTGGCTGTCCTCGTCCAGGGTGAGGTCACCGACGACGAGCACGGATTCGGAGCGGCGGTCGGCGGCCCCGGAACGGCGGATCAGTCCCCGCAGCCGTGCCACGACCTCTTCCAGGCTGAACGGCTTGGTGACGTAGTCGTCGCCGCCGGCGGTGAGGCCGGCTATACGGTCCTCGACGGCGTCCTTGGCGGTCAGGAAGAGGACGGGCACGTCCGGCAGTTCGCGGCGCAGCCGGCCGAGGACGGTCAGCCCGTCCATGTCGGGCAGCATCATGTCCAGGACGACGGCGTCGGGCCGGAACTCGCGGGCGGTCTGCATGGCGCCCTGCCCGTCCCCCGCACTCCTGATCTGCCAGCCCTCGTAACGAAGGGCCATGCTCAGCAGTTCGGTGATCGACATTTCGTCGTCCACCACAAGCACTCGGACGGGGCTCCCGTCCGGCCTCAGCAGTTCGGTGCGCCCCTGGGGCGAGGTCGTGGTCATGATGGACACCCTGTCGGGGCCCTCTGAGAGCACACTTTCACCCGTCTGTGATTTCTCTGAGAAACGCACAGGCGGTTCTCAGGGAACACCTGGGAACGGCTCACGCACGCGCGGGGGAACGGCTCACGCACGCGCGAACCCGTGGCTGTGCTCGACCCGGGCGATGTGGATCACGTACTGCTCGTACCACCGCTCGCGCCCGCGCTGCTTGGCCGCGAGGTGCTCGGGATCCCGGCGCCACGCCTCGATCCCGGCGAGGTCCCGGAAGTAGGCGACGGAGACGGCGAGTCCGCCGGGAGTGTGGGCGAAGTCCTCGCCGAGAAATCCCGGGATCTGCCGCACGAGGTCGGAGAGGCGGTGGGCGGTGCGGGTGTATGCGTCGGGGTCCTGGTCGGTGCGGGTGGAGACGAACACGACGGCGTAGTACGGAGGTTCGCAGGCGGGTGTGGGGGAGGGGGCGGAGGAGGGAGTGGGTGTCGGGGCGGAGACGGGAGCGGGAGTGGCGGAAGGAGTGGGCGTCGAGGCGGAGACGGGAGCGGGAGTGGCTATGGGGCTGACAGGGGCAACGGGCTGATCGCTCATGTCGGTCACGATGACCGCGGGCGGGGCCCCGGGTCCATGGACCTTGCCCAAAGGGATCCGCAGGGGATCCAAGTCTTGACCTTCTCCCCCTGGGGCCTGTCGTACGGACCTGCTGCACGGGTCTGCCGTACGGGCCTGTCGTGATGGCTGCATTACAGGCCTGCCCTTCGGCCTGTCCTTCCGGCCGCAGGTCAGAACAGCCCGTCCTGCTCCCTCCTGAACTCCCTCACCGGGACGGTGAACGTGCCGACGGCCGACTGCGGCGGGGCCAGCTCCCAGCCGGTCATCAGCCGGGTGTCGAGCACGACGGCCCCGCGTCCGGCGACGGCCAGATGCAGATCGGGTCCGGCGGCCGCGACCAGTTCACCGCTGACGGTGCCGCCGGCGACCAGCTCGACGACGTCACCGACCGCCGCCGGTGCGTCCGACAGCCCGAACGCCGCCATGTGGTCGACGGGTCGACAGGGCTCGCGGCCCAACGACTCGGGCCATCCGCCGAGTACGACGGCCCGTGCGTGCAACTCCCGCACCTCGGCGGCTCGCTCGGCCTCCGTCCGCGGCAGCGCCGCCCGCACCGCCCGCTTCTCGGCGTACGCAATCCGGTCCGGGACCCGGAGGGCCGCCCGCAGCAGTTCCTCCGTCCGGCGAGCCGCCATCAGCGGACCGGTGCCCAGCCAGCTGAAGCAGACGGCACCCTGCTCCAGCAGCCGCGCCGACCCGCGCTCCACGGCAGTGATGCCGACCTTGACCATGCCGGGTCCGAACCAGGCCAGATAGACGCGGTACGGCCGCGGATCGTCGGCGAGGGTGTCGGCGGCCACGGAGTGCGCCCGGTCCAGCCGCGCGCACTCCTCGCACCGGGCCCCCGTGCTCCGCCCCGGCACGGCGGCCCGCAGCGGACAGGCATGCCCCCGCGCCCCCACGCAACACCGCGCCGAGCCCTCCGCAACGGCGAACGCGACCCGCTTCCCCCACGGCAGCGCGCTGCGCCGCCCGCCGTCCCACACCAGCACGGGGCCGTCCGGCGTCCAGCGCAGTCCCGAGCATCTCCACACCTGTGCCATCACCGTCGAGATTAGAAGGCGGGTCTGACAACGGGACGGGTGAACGTGCGGGCGCGGCCAGGACGGGCGATCGGGCGGGCGCGGGCAGGACGCGGCCGGGCGCCGACCGTGCTGCGGTCACCGGCCACCAGCCACCGGCCACCAGTCACCAGCTACCAGTCACCGGCCGGCGAATGCCGGCACGGACGGCGGACGGCGGGGCGGACGACGGACGTCGGGGCTGACGGCAGGCACTTGCACGGTCAGCGGATGTCCGCTCCGTCGGCGGGCGTCGGCACGGCCACCGGTCGGCAGTACCTTCACTCGATGGATGACAGAGGCACCGATTCGGCGCGCGTCTCCCCCTGGACCGCCGGAACCCGCGCCGCGCCCGCCGCGGGCCGCCCCCGCCCCGCCAGCCGGCAGCTGACGCACCCGGGGTGCCCCTGCCGGGCCCGGGTGTCGCGGACGCGCATCCCCCACTCCCCCCGCGGCCGCACTCCCGGCGGCTTCCCCCAGCCGGACAGATGAAGGGTCCAGGTGGCCAGGACGCCCACACCCACGATCGCCAGCCCTGCCACGAGGGCCGGTACGGAGACCGTGCACACGCCCAGACCCACCACACCGCTTCCGACGGTCGCGATACCGGCGCCGGTCCAGCCGGCGATCGTGTGACCCTCGTCGTACAGACTCATGCAGCCGCCTCCAGGGACGAGCTTCCCTCACGGACTAAGCAATTCACCAACCGAATATCTCACGAGCTAAGGGATCTGAACAGATGGACGGCACGCCCCGACCGCCCGCCACCCCGGCACAGGCGCTGTCGGCGATGGACCACCTCATCGCCGCCCACGTGATCGGACAGCAGGAGCTGGCCCGGCGGCTGGGACTGAACGTCACCGACCTCACCTGTTTCGCCTTCGTCCTGGAGGCGGGGGAGAACCTGCTCACGGCCGGCGACCTCGCGGCCCGCGCGCACGTCACCACGGGCGCCGTGACCGGCATCCTCAACCGCCTCGAACGCGCCGGCTACGTCACCCGCCGCCCCGATCCCACCGACCGCCGCCGGGTCCGCGTGGCCGCCGTACCGGCCGCCGTGACCCGGGTCGAGACGGTGTACGCGGGCCACTACAAGCGCCTCACGGCCCTGTTCGCCGACTACGGCCCCGAGGAACTGGCCGTCATCACCGACTGGTTCACGCGGGCCACGACCCTGGCCCACGAGTACCTGGAGAAGCTGAACCGGAACGACCCGGAAGAGGAGTGCTGAGCCCGGAACACCGAAGGCCCGCACAGCTCGCGAGCCGCTTCGGCCCGGCCGGTCATTCGTAGTGCCGAGCGGCCCTGAGCGCCCGGGCGAAGAACGTCCAGTCGCCGTCCGGCGGCATCTCCTCGCCGAGGTTCCGGTACGAGCCGGGCGAGTCCGTGATCCACGCGGCAAGCGCATCGAGGTAGTGCTCCACGGTGCGGTTCTCCCACTCCACGCCCTGTCTGCGGAAGTCGTCGCGGAGAGCGCAGATCATGGCGGCGAGGGACTCCCGCGTCATGACTTCCCGGTAAGGATCGGGCCCATCGTCGGCCATGGCCGGACCCTGGCGGGGGCGGCGGCCGGCAGTCAGCCGGATATCGCCCCGACGGCCGGCGGACGCCCCACCGGCCTGAGGCGGTCGCCGTCGCACACCCCTGTCGAGGCAAAAGCCAGAGGCCCTGTGGATTTCTCCACGGGGCCTCTGGTCCGATGTGCACTCGGCAGGATTCGAACCTGCGGCCTTCTGAGTGCCGAGGGGGGTCGGCCTCGGCCGTTGCTGTTCGCGCTCGTTGGTGCCAGTCGCTGGTGTCGCCCGGGGGACGCCGTCCTGGCAGGCTCCCCTCTCGGGCGACCCGTCAGTCGACACCGCCGGGCTTCACTCGCGGGAACGGCACGGTGCAGGGCAGGTACGCAAGTTGCGCGATCAGGACCAGGAGGCTCAGGGTGTGCCTCAAGAGTGCCTGCTTCCATAGAAGTGAAAGTGTCCATGGAGTGCACAGGAGCGTCACGGTGACGTCCGGTGCGTCTGGGCCGCCGTCGGTGTGCCGGGTGAGCGGACCCGCTTCGGAGCGGCCGCTTCCGCGATCGGCTGAAAAGACGTGGGCCGCAGGCCTGTCACCTGTGCAAAGTCGGCATGCTCGGTCCGGACGTCCAGCTCGACGCGCGGCACCGGTCGGGGCTGCCTACGCTTGAGGGGCAAACTGCCCGGCGCGCAGGGGGATTCCCAGGATCAGCGGGTTTCGCGTCCGGCTTCCCACAGCACTGGAAGGCGGTCCGAACATGGCCACCGCGCCTGAGACTCCCGTCCTCGACACGATCGCTGCCATGACCATCGACTCCATCGAACATTGCCACATGGACAAGCGGTCGCTGATCCAGGCCCGCATCGCCGCACTCGTGGCCATGGACGCACCGGCAATCTCCTATCTGGCCCACATCGACCCTGCGGTCAAGGCCGACTTCACCGTCGAGCAGCTGCAGGATCTTCTCGTTGCGATCGCCCCCGTCGTGGGGACGGCACGCGTCATGTCGGCGTCAACCCACATCGCACAGGCGTTCGGTGTCGCCATCGCACTTGCCGATGCCGAGGCCCAGGCCATAGCCGAGGCAGAGGCCCAGCACAGCAACCCCTGAACGGTGCGTCCGCCATCAACGCCAGGCAGTCCGGCCAGGTCCCGCCGCGCGCCCTCGGGCTTCTGTTCGTCCGGGAGCCGGGCAAGCCCGCGGCCCGCCGGCCGAAGGGCGCGGGCAGGCCTGCGTGATGGCCCGCCGCAGCGGCCACGGGGTCCGGTCCCGGCTGCATGCCGTTCCCGGCGTCCGCGCCGTGGCGTCCTACCGGCGCGCATGGCTGGCCAAGGACGTGGTCGCAGGCGTCGTGCTCACCACCCTGCTGGTGCCGCAGGGTATGGCGTACGCCGAGCTGGCGGGCCTGCCCTCCATCACCGGCCTGTACACGACCATCCTCTGCCTGCTCGGATACGCGGTGTGCGGACCGTCCCGGATCCTGGTCCTGGGCCCTGACTCCTCGCTGGGGCCGATGATCGCCGCCGTCGTGCTGCCCTTGGTGGCCTCGGGCGGGGAACCCGACCGGGCCGTGGCATTGGCCTCGATGCTCGCCATCATGGTGGCCGGGATCATGATCCTGGCCTCGGTGGCGAAGTTCGGCTTCATCGCCGACCTGATCTCCAAGCCGACGATGATCGGCTACATGAACGGCCTCGCGCTCACGATCCTCATCGGGCAGTTGCCCAAACTGCTCGGGTTCAAGGTCGAGGCCGACAACCTGGCCGGCGAGTGCGTCGGGCTGGTGCGGAAAATCGGCGACGGGGCGGTGGTACCGGCCTCGGCAGCGATCGGAGTCGGCGGCATCGCTCTGATTCTGGTGCTGCAGCGCATGGTGCCGAAGATCCCCGCGGTGCTGGTGATGGTGGTCCTGGCGATCGCCTCGGTCGCCGTGTTCGGCCTGGGCGAGCACGGCGTCAGCCTGGTCGGTGAGCTTCCCCGGGGCTTCCCGCCGTTCACGGTCCCCCACGTCCGTGCGTCCGACCTGGTCCCGCTGTTCGGCGGCGCTTTGGGCATCGCCCTCGTGTCGCTGGCGGACACGATCTCCAACGCGTCGGCCTTCGCCGCCCGCACCGGGCAGGAGGTGCGCGGTAACCAGGAGATGGCCGGGGTCGGGGCCGCGAATCTGGCCGCCGGTCTCTTTCAGGGCTTCCCCGTCAGCACCAGCGGCTCCCGGACGGCCGTGGCGGAGCGTGCCGGGGCCAGGAGCCAGCTGACCGGTGTCGTCGGAGCGACGCTGATCGTCCTCATGCTCCTGCTCGCCCCGGGGATGTTCCGCAATCTCCCCCAACCCGCCCTCGCCGCCATCGTCATCACCGCCTCGCTGTCCCTGGCCGACATAGCGGGAAGCGCACGGCTGTGGCGGCAGCGCCGGACCGAGTTCCTGCTGTCGGCCGCCGCCTTCCTCGGGGTGGCCCTGCTCGGCGTCCTTCAGGGCATCGCCATCGCCGTCGCCCTGTCCGTGCTCAACGTTTTCCGGCGGGCCTGGTGGCCGTACAACACCGCGCTCGGAAAAGTCGACGGGCTGGAGGGGTACCACGACGTACGGTCCTACCCGCAGGCCCGGCGGCTGCCCGGGCTCGTGATCCACCGGTTCGACGCGCCGCTGTTCTTCGCCAACGCCAGGACCTTCCGCGACGAGGTGCGGCGGCTGGCCGCCACCGAGCCGCGCCCCGAGTGGATCGTCATCGCCGCCGAGCCGATGACCGACGTGGACACCACCGCCGCCGACATGCTGGAGGAGTTGGACGAGGCCCTCAACGCCGAACAGGTCCATCTGGTCTTCGCCGAGCTAAAGGATCCCGTGCGACGCAAGATCGAGCGTTATGGGCTGACCCGCACCATCGACCCGGGCCACTTCTTTCCGACCGTGGAGGCCGCCGTCGCCGCGTTCCGCCTGCGAACCGGAGCAGAGTGGACGCGGCCGGGGACGGAGCAGCCCGGGACGCAGCCTCCACCGACGGACGGCAGGCGGTAAGGACCCCGGCAAGAGGGCGGTGGCGCATCAGCGCGAGGCGGCAACGGGACTGGATCCCGTGGCCGAACTCCTCTTCCTCGCCACGCTGCTGGACGTTTGGACTGTCCGCGTCGCCGAGTGCGGTACGGACTGCGCGGCCCTCGGCCGCTCGCCCCTTCAAGATCTCGCCGAGTCCCGGGTACGCCTCGCGCAAGAAGACGGCGGCCCGCTACCGCTACGCCCGTCGCGCCGACCGGCAGACCGGCCGTCGAGCACGGGTGACGCCGTCGGTGCCATAGCCGGTGCGCGGCCGGGCGGTCGCCGTCGCACACCCCCGTCGAGGCAAAAGCCAGAGGCCCTGTGGATTTCTCCACAGGGCCTCTGGTCCGATGTGCACTCGGCAGGATTCGAACCTGCAACCTTCTGATCCGTAGTCAGATGCTCTATCCGTTAAGCTACGAGTGCTTGTTCTTTTGTTTTTGTCTTTCCGCTCCCGGCCCTTCCGGCCCGCTCGCGGCGACAGGAAGAACATTACATGACTGCCGCCGTCATGTGAAATCCGATTCGCATACCCCTTGTGACCTGCGAAAACGCGGATGGAGCGGCGATGGGGCGGCGTCGGCGCCGCTGGATCCGAGTGCCGGGACAACGCCGAAGCCCCGGTCCTGGGGACCGGGGCTTCGGGATCAAGTGCGGAGGCGGAGGGATTTGAACCCTCGATGGGCTGTAAGGCCCAAACCGCATTAGCAGTGCGGCGCCATAGACCGGACTAGGCGACGCCTCCAGCACAACCACTCCCGCGAGCGCGCGAATGGTGCGTGCAGATGATGACACAGTCGAGCGCGGTGTCACCAATCGCCCCCCACGGTACTAGGAGCGAGGCCCGCAGGGCAAAGGGCTCCGCCCGGCGAGGCGGCGGACGGCGGGAGGGGCGCAACGTCCGGGGCCCGTGGACGTTGGGCAGGTCATGGTCTCTGTCATGTCGGCCGTCGCGCGCGGCGTCCTGGTGCCCTCCCTCGCCGCCGTCTCGGTCTCGTCCCTGGCCGCCCTGGCCGCCCTGGCCGCCGCGCCCGCCGTGGCCGCGCCCGCCGTACCGCCGCCCGTGCGGCCCGAGGACCGGGCCGGTGATCACCTCACCGTCGTCGTGCGGCACGCCGGCTCCGGGCTGGACGGGACGTACGAGGTGTCCTGTCACCCCGCGGCCGGGAATCACCCGGACGTGGCGGGTGCCTGCCGAGTGCTCGACGAGAACACGCGGTGGGGGCAGGACACCTTCGCGCCGGTGGCCCCCGACAGCGTCTGCACCATGCTCTACGGCGGCCCGGCCACCGCCCATGTCACGGGCACCTGGGCCGGCCGGCCGGTCGACGCCTCGTACGACCGCAGCAACGGATGCGAGATCGGGCGGTGGGACCGGATGGTGCCGTACCTGCCGAAGCTCGGTTCGCCGGCGTAGAGCCGGCCCGGTCGCGGACTCCACCGGCCGGAAACCCGGTTCGGTCACAGGCTCCTCCGGGCGAGATCTTCGCCCGGTCGCAGACTCCGCCCAGGTGGAGATCCCGCCCGGTCCGAGGCGCCGACCGGCCGGAGACACCGCCCTGCCGTGGGCGTTTTCCGGTCGTGGACGTTTCCTGACGGAATCGCCGGTCTCGTACAGGTCCCGCGAAGGTCCGGCGAAGGTCTCGCGGTGCCGGAGCGCCGTCGACCGCGGAACAGACGTATGCGGTCACATGTTCGCCGTCACTTCGTCGTGCGACCTCCCTCTCATCCGGCGTCGCGAGCGCAACCCGAGCCCTTAGACTCCCTCGCGTGACACGCTGCGGGCCGCTTGGCAAGATGGCCCGAGCGGTCGGCAAGGTGCGGTAACAGGGAGGAAGCGTCTCGTGAGCAGCAGGCCATCCCGAGGCGCTGCTCGCCTCGCAGCCATACTCGACGCGCTGCCTGACGCGTTGGTCCTGGTCAACGCCAATGGAACCGTCGTCAACGCCAACACCATCGCCCTGGAGGCCTTCGAGGCACCGGGGACCGCGCTCGTCGGGCGCGGGCTGCTCGATCTGCTGCCGCAGTTCGACTCCCGGCTCATCCCCGGCTCCATGCGGCGACCCGACCACATGGACCCGGGCGGCAGGACCAAGCCGACGCGGATGATCGCGCGCCGGACGGACGGGACCGAGTTCCCGGTCGAGGTCACGAGCGCGAACCTGGAGAACGGGCAGCAGGCGTACGACGGTTACGGCTACACCGGCGACGAGCTGCTGATGCTCGTCGTCCGTGACCTGTCCGGGACCGTGGACACCGAGGCCGAGCTGGCCCGTTCGCAGCGGCAGACCGAGATGATCCTGCGCGCGGCGGCGGAAGGTGTCGTGGGGACCGACACCGACGGACGGATCGTGCTCGTCAACCCGGCCGCCGCCCAGATACTGGGATACCGGGCCGGTGAGCTGGGCGGCAAGGAGCTGCACACCCTCGTGCTGCACTCCCGCGCCGACGGCTCCCCCTTCCCGTACGAGGAGTCCCCGCTCGCCGACACCCTGCGCTCCGGGCGCAAGCACCGGGTGCGCGGGCAGGTGCTGTGGTCCAAGGGCGAGAAGAAGGTGGCGGTCGATCTGACCACCGCGCCCGTGCGCGACGGCGACCAGCTCGTCGGCGCCGTCATGACCTTCACCGACCGGCGGCCCTACGACGCCCTCGCCGAGGAGAAGGCCGCGCTGCAGCAGACGCACACCGACGAGCTGGAGCGGCTCACCGAGAAGCACGCCTCCGACCTGACCGCGCTGCGCCAGCAGCACGTCGGCGAACTCGAGGAACTGCACGAGCAGCACCAGGAGGAGCTGACGGCCGGCGAGGAGCGGTACGCCGCACTCGCCGAGCGGGAGAAGGACCGGCACGAGGCCCTGACCGGGCGGCACGAGCAGCTGCTCACGCTGCTCGCGGGGTCGTTGCGCGGGCCGCTGGACGAGCTGCGGCGCGAGCTGGCCGCCCTGGCCTCGGACGACGCCGGACAGCTGTGGCCCGAGGCCAACCAGGTCCTTCACCACCTGTCGGCCGGCTACGCCCGGATCACCACGCTCATCGACAACGTCCTCGGCTATCAGAGCCTGGACGCCGGCAGCGAGGACATCACCCGTACGAAGGTGATGCTCGACGCCGTCGTCGCCGCCGGTGTGGACGGCGCCGTCGAGCTGATCGGGCCGGGCCGCGTCCAGTTCGCCGTGCACGCGCCGCCCATCGAGGCCGAGGTCGACCCGCAGCGGCTCGCGACCGCGCTCGCCCATCTCGTGGCGGACGTGGCGGGCGTGGACGCCACCGGCAACGCGCCCGTCTCCGCGGGCGGCTACCTGGACAACACCGTCGTGGTCGCGGCCGCGCAGCGCGGTGAGGTCGCACGGATCGAGGTGCGCGGGCCCTACGCCGGGGGAGACCCGGTGCACGAGCCGATCGTGCGCGGGATCGTACGGGCGCACGGCGGTGTGCTGCAGACGCACGAGGTGCCGGGCATGAGCGGCAGCGCGTATGTGCTCGAGGTGCCGCTGGGCGGCGGAGCCGGCGCGGTTGCCGAGCGGGTGCCGGACGCCGAGGACTCCTCCGCCGAAGGTGCCACAGGTGCCGGTCCCGCCGAGCAGGGCTCCGGCGGCGGGCGGCGGCGCGCCCGGCGGTCCTCCACGGACGCCTTCCTGGAGAGCGATGTCGCCGGTGACGCCGGCGAGTCCGGTGAGCCCGGTGGCGGCGAGACGGATGCGCCCGTGCCGACCGGCCGGCGCCGCAGGCGAGGGGCGGCCGCCGTCGAGGCGGCGGCACCGGTCCCGGTCCCGGTCCCGGGCGAGGGCGCGGACACGGCGTCCGGCGGCACCGGGCGGCGACGCGGACGTCCCGCCGACAGCGGCGGCGCCGACACAGGTGACGGTGAAGGCGTGGCCGAGGGCGCCGTGATGACCGCGGCCGAGCATGCCGCGGGAACCGCCGCGGCCGGCAACGGGCTCGGCGCCGCCGTACCGCCGCAGGGCGTACCCGCGCCTGCCGCCGGACGCCGCGCCCGGCGCGGTTCCGGCGAGCCGCAGGCAGCCCTGCCGCCCGCGCTGCCGGCGGCCGGTGCCGAGCCGGCACGGCCTGCTGCCGACGAGGGTGCGCAGCCGACCGGACGGCGCCGGCGTGCGCTGGCCGCCGCGGCGGAGCGTGCCGCGGCGCAGGAGGCGGGGGCCCGTACGGTCTTCGCCCTGCCACCGGCCGAGGCCGACCGCTCCCCCGAATCCACGGACTCGGCAACGGGCATGGGCGTGGACGCGGGTCGGGACACGGGCACAGGTACGGGTACAGGCGCAGGGACGGGTGCAGGCACAGGGACGGGTGCAGGCACAGGGACGGGTGCAGGCACCGGAACGGCCATGGGGCCGGGTGTCGGTCCGGCTCCGGCAGGTCCTCCGACGGGTCCGGCTCCGGCAGGTCCGGCCATGCGCGGTGCGGCCCCTGACGCGATGACTCCGGGCGCGATGACTCCTGGTGCTACGGCTCCTGGTGCTACGGCTCCCGGCGCGCAGCTCCCTGGTCAGGTGGCCCTGCCCGGTCCGCTGCCCGTGCCCGTCGAGGGGGTTCCGGGCGACGACGGGCGGCATGACGCCGTACCGCTCGACCAGGCCGAGGACCACACCCCGCCCCAGCCGCACCCCACGACCGCACCGACCGGTCGCCGTCGGCGGGCCGTGGCCCAGCCGGCGCAGACGACTCCGGCACCGGCCACTCCCCTTCCGGCGCAGGGCACGGCCGGACAGGGCATCCCCGCCCCGGCTGCCCCCGCGTCGGCACCGGCACCCGCTCAGGGTCCCGGCCGGACGGCCGTACCGGCGGGTCCGGCAGGCGGGCCCGGCGTCGCTGCTGCGGCGGGTGCCGTCGCCCGGCCCGGCGCCGCGGCCCAGCCCGGCACCACGGCTCAAGCCCCCGTCGCGGCCCAGCCCGGCACCATCGCTCAGCCCGGTGCCATCGCTCAGCCCGGCGTCGCGGCCCAGGCCGCGCCCGGTCGGCAGGCGGCCGTGCCCCCCGCGTCCGTGCCCGGCACCGCCTTGCCCGCGCAGGGCACCGCCGGTCAGGGCGTACCGGTGCCGCCCGGGCAGGCGGTTCCGGCGCAGGCCGCTCCCGGCCGGCCGGTGGCCGCGCAACCGGCGGTCGACCAGCCCGTTCCCGGCCGGCCGGCACCCGGGCAGCCGGTGCCCGCCGCAGGGGCGCAGCCCACCCCCGACGCCGGTACCCCGACCGCCGCGCCCGCCCAGCCGCTTCCGGCGGAGGCGGCCCCCGGCCAGGTACCGGCGGAGCAGGCCGCCGCGGTCCCGGCCGCCGGCACCCCCGCGGCAACGATCCCGCAGCAGTGGCCCGGCACCGACGACACCTCCGGCGCCGGCGTCCCCACCCCGCAGGCACCCCCCGTCCCGCACGCACCGCAGGCCGGTCCCGGCACTCCCGCCCCCGGCACCCCGCTCCCCCCGGAGCACGCGGGTGGCCGGCCGCCGCGGGCGGCCCAGCCCCTGCCCGCCGAGTCCGCGGCCGCCGCGGCCGACCCGAACTCCACTCAGGGGCGGGCCATCAGCGTGCGCACGCTCGGGCAGGGCGTGCCGTTCTCGCGCCAGGCCGCGCAGGTGCAGCAGCCGACGGCGACCCCGCCTCCGCACGCGCCGGGCGGCTCCGGTCGCCGCCGCAAGCTGGGCACGCCTCCCGAGCCGGCCGCGCGCCCGGAGCCACAGCCGGAGCAGTCGGGCCGTCCGCATCCGCCGGCCGAACAGCCGCCCGCGCAGCCCTCGCTCGCGGGACAGTCCCGGCTGGTACCGGCCACCGAGGGTGCCGGACGCTCGTACGCCATAGGAGCACCGGACGCCAACGCGGCCGAGGGCCCCGAACCGCTGGACGGTCCCGGCGGGGCCGTCGAGGTCTCGGACACCCCGCGGCCGCAGCCGTTGGACGACGAGCTGCCCCCGGAGCCGCTGGACAACCCGCGCCGGCTGCTGGTGTGGCCCGCGCCGGACGTGACGACCCAGCAGGCGCTGAGCGACCGCGGCTACCGGCCGGTCACCGTGCACTCCCGCGAGGAGGTCGACGCGCAGATCGCGGCGTTCCCCGCCGCGCTGTTCGTGGACCCGCTGACCGGGCCGATCACCCGTACGGCACTCCAGTCGCTGCGCCAGGCCGCGGTCGCGGCCGAGGTGCCGGTACTGGTCACGGCGGGGCTCGGACAGGCGACGCGCGAGGCGGCGTACGGCGCCGATCCCGCCGTCCTGCTGAAGGCGCTCGCGCCGCGCGACAGCGAGCAGCATCCGCCACGGGTGCTGCTGATCGAGGAGCACGCCGAGATCGCGCTGGCGCTGACCTCGACGCTGGAGCGCCGCGGGATGCAGGTGGCGCGGGCCGCGAGCGACAACGACGCGGTGACGCTGGCGGGGCAGTTCCGGCCGAACCTCGTGGTGATGGACCTGCTGCAGGTGCACCGGCACCAGGCCGGCTCCACCGGGATCATCGACTGGCTGCGCGCGCACGGGCAGCTCAACCGCACCCCGCTCGTCGTCTACACCGCCGCCGTCGACCAGGCCGAGCTGCCGCGGCTCGCCTCGGGCGAAACGGTGCTGTTCCTCGCGGAACGGTCCACCAGCAGCGACGTGCAGTCCCGGATCGTCGACCTGCTGGCCCGCATCGGCACCAACTAGCGGTCGGCCCGGCGGAGTTCAGCGGAGGCCGGGAGGAGTTCAGCGGGCAGCTCCGGGTGACCTGGCAGGGTTGAGCGGGCGGCTCCGGGCGGGTCCGCGGAGTTCCGCGGGCGACCCGGAGGATTTCAGCAGACGGCTCCGGGCGGCCCGGCAGGGCTGAGCGGGCGGCTCCGGGCGACCCGGCGGAGTTCAGCGGGCGACCCGGAGGAGTTCCGCAGACGGCTCCGGGCGGCCCGGCAGGGCTGAGCGGGCGGCTCCGGGCGGGTCCGCGGAGTTCCGCGGGCGACCCGGAGGATTTCAGCAGACGGCTCCGGGCGGCCCGGCAGGGCTGAGCGGGCGGCTCCGGGCGACCCGGCGGAGTTCAGCGGGCGACCAGTCTGCGGGCCGCCTCCTTGATGGAGGCTCGCAGGCGGTCGCGGTCGGTGTCCTCGACGCCCGCGAGGATGCGGCGCATCTGCGGGACCACGGCCATCCAGTTGGTCAGCGCGGTCAGCAGGATGAGCAGGTCGCCGGCCGGAATGGCGTCCGTGATGATGCCCCGGGCCTGGCCGTCACTGAGCGCGGCGACCTTGCGGCCGTAGTGGTCCTGGCGCTCGGCCTCGTCGGGCAGCGCGGCCGTGCCGTACTCGATGCCCTCCCAGAAGAGGAGGCGCAGCAGTTCGGGGTGGGCGGCGTGGTAGTCGAGGAGCCGGTCGACCCAGCCGTCGATGTCGTCCGGGTCGACGGGGACGGCCGCGGCCAGGTCGACCATGCACCGGCCCAGGACCTGTGTGAACAGCTCCGCCTTGTTGCCGTAGTAGGCGTAGATCAGCTGCTTGTTGGCCTTGGCCTCGCTCGCGATGCGGTCGATGCGGGCGCCCGCGATGCCGTGCCGGGCGAACTCGGCGACCGCCGCGTCGAAGATGCGGGCCCTGGTGGCCTCGGGGTCCCTGACTGGTGCCATGCGGTCAGGGTACCGCCCTTGTAACCAACCATTTGGTTGACAGGGAATCCGGCAGAGGTGCAGTCTGTTGTGACATCCAACCAACCAGTTAGTTGTCAGCATCGCCTCCAAGGAGTGCCCCCGCTCATGCCGTCAGCGACCACCACCACCCAGGCACCAGAGGTCCGGGTCCCCGTTCGTGACCGGGCCGCCGCCTCCGGCCGGCTCTTCCTTTTGCTCATAGCCGTCTGCACCGCCGTCACGGCCGCCAACATCTACCTCGCGGCCCCGCTGCTCCCGCTGATCGCCCACGACTTCGGCACCACCCCCTCGGCGGTGACGTGGATCGCCTCCGTCGCCCAGTTCGGCTACGCGGCCGGCCTGCTCTTCTTCGCCCCGCTCGGCGACCGCGTCGACCGGCGCCCGCTGGTCGCCCTGCTCTCCCTGGCCACGACGGCCGCCCTGGCGCTCGGCGCGGCCGCGCCCGGCACCGCCGCCCTCGCGGCCGCCGTGTTCGTGGCCGCTGCGGCGACCGTGATCCCGCAGCTGCTCGTCCCGCTGGTCGCCGAGCGCGCTCCGGCCCACCACCGCGCCCGCCACGTCGCGGCCGTCATCGCCGGTCTGTTCACCGGCATCGTCGCGGCCCGGGTCGTCGGCTCCCTCGCCGGACAGGCCTTCGGCTGGCGGTGGGTGTTCGCCGGGTCCGGCGTACTCACCCTCGTCCTGGGCCTGGCCACCGCGCGCGCCCTGCCGAAGGAGCACCGCCGCCGTACCGGTCCGCTCTTCGCCGGCCTGGCCGAGCTGCCCGGACTAGTCCGCCGCTCGCCCGACCTGTGGCGGGCCTGTGTCCGGCAGGCCGGGATGTTCGGCGCCTGGAGCGCCCTGTGGACCTCGCTGGCCCTGCTGCTGACCGGGCCGGCGTACGGTCTGTCCACCGCGGCCGCCGGACTGTTCGGGCTCTTCGGCCTCACGGCCAGTGCGGTGGCCCCGCTCGCCGGCGGTCTGGTCGACCGCTTCGGCGCCGCGAAGGTCGTACGGTCCGCGTATCTGCTCGCCGCCGCGTCCGTGCCGCTGTTCTGGCTCGGCGGCCATGTGCTGGTCGCCCTGTTCGCGGCCGCCATCGCCATCCACGCCGCCCTGGTCGCCGCGCACGTCGCCAACCAGACGCTGGCCCTGACGACCACCACCGCCCCGGCCACCGCCAACACCGCCTATGTCGTGGCCGGCTTCACCGGCGGCGCCCTCGCCTCGACCCTGGCGGGAATCGCCTTCGGCCACTGGGGCTGGGGCGGGGTCGCCGCGGTGGCGGGAACGTCGCTGGTGCTGGGGTGGGTGACCACGGCCGCACGGCGCCGAAGCGCCCGCCCGGCCGGCCGCGGCCGAAGGTGGGATGGATGACCACGGCCGCACGGCGCCGAAGCGCCCGCCCGGCCGGCCGTGACCGAAGGTGGGATGGATGACCACGGCCGCACGGCGCCGAAGCGCCCGCCCGGCGGGCCGTGGCTAGAGCTGGGGTGGGTGACGACAGCGGTGCGGCACTGAGGCCGGTCCGGCGGGTCGTGGCTGTCGGCTGCTCCGTGCGGCACCCACCCCCCGCGGGTCAGAGGCTGGTGATCTCCAGCTCCCCCTCCGCGTACCGTCGGCGCAGCACCTTCTTGTCGAACTTGCCCACGCTCGTCTTCGGCACCGACTCGACGACCGTCCACCGCTCGGGGAGCTGCCACCGGGCGATCTTGCCCTCCTCGGCGAGGAAGGTGCGCAGCGTCTCGAAGTCGGCGATGGCGCCCTCCCTGAGGACGACCGTGGCCAGCGGGCGCTCGCCCCACTTGTCGTCGGGTACGGCGACCACGGCGGCCTCGGCGACATCCGGGTGGGACATCAGCGCGTTCTCCAGCTCGACCGAGGAGATCCACTCACCGCCGGACTTGATCACGTCCTTGGCGCGGTCGGTGAGGGTGAGGAAGCCGTCGGGCGAGATGATGCCGACGTCGCCGGTCTTCAGCCAGCCGTCCTCGCTGAACTTGTCGGCGGGGCGCAGCGGTTCGGCGTCGGGGCCGTTGTAGTAGGCGCCGGCGATCCACGGGCCGCGCACCTCCAGCTCGCCCGCCGACTCGCCGTCCCAGGGCAGGCGCTCGCCGCCGGGACCGGTGAGGCGGGCCTCGACGCCGGCCGGGAAACGGCCCTGGGTGAGACGGTAGGCGAACTCCTCCTCGGTGCCGACCGCGTGGGCCGGCGGGCGGGCCACCGTCCCGAGCGGGGAGGTCTCCGTCATGCCCCAGGCGTGGCAGACCCGCATGCCGAGCTTGTCGAAGGCCACCATGAGGGAGGGCGGGCAGGCCGCGCCGCCGATGGTGACCTGGGTGAGCGTGGAGACGTCCCGGGGGCGGGCGGTCAGCTCGGCGAGCAGGCCCTGCCAGATGGTGGGGACGGCGGCCGCGTGCGTCGGCTGCTCCTGCTCGATCATCTCGGCGAGCGGGGCGGGCTGCAGGAAGCGGTCGGGCATCAGCATGTTGACGCCGGTCATGAAGGTGGCGTGCGGCAGGCCCCAGGCGTTGACGTGGAACTGGGGGACCACGACCAGCGAGGTGTCCTGGTCCGTCAGGCCCATCGACTGGGTCATGTTCACCTGCATGGAGTGCAGGTAGATCGAACGGTGGCTGTACACCACGCCCTTGGGCTCACCGGTCGTGCCGGAGGTGTAACACATCGCGGCGGCCTGGCGTTCGTCCAGCTCGGGCCAGTCGTAGGTGGTGGGCCGGCCCGCGATCAGCTCCTCGTACTCGTGCACCCGTGCGGTGGCGCCCGCGAGCGGGGAACGGTCACCAGGGCCGGAGACGACGATGTGCTCCACCGTCGGCAGCTTGGACAGCAGCGGGGCGATCAGCGCGATCAGCGACCCGTTGACGACGATCACCCGGTCGGCGGCGTGGTTGACGATCCACACCAACTGCTCGGCGGGCAGACGCAGGTTGAGCGTGTGCAGCACCGCGCCCATGGACGGGATCGCGAAGTACGCCTCGACATGCTCGGCGTTGTTCCACATCAATGTGGCGACCCGGTCGTCGGCGCGGACGCCGAGCTCGTCCCTGAGGGCGTTCGCCAGCTGTACCGCGCGTGCTCCGGTCTCGGCGAAAGTACGCCGCTGCGGCTCGCCCTCCCCGGTCCAGGTGATGATCCGGGACCGGCCGTGGACCCTCACCCCGTGTTCGAGGATACGGGTGACGGTCAGCGGTACGTCCTGCATGGTGCTCAGCACGGCGTCCTCCTGGGCGACATTGCCTACGCGGTGGTAGAGGTCGCGCCGATTCTCCGCGCATACCACGCGGTATGTCACTAGGGAGGGGAAAACTGGGGTCTAGCGCACAAGCCCCAGCTCGGGGTCCTCGCGCAGCTTGCCCAGGGCCCGCGAGACCGCCGACTTCACCGTACCCACGGACACCCCGAGCACCTCGGCCGTCTGGGCCTCGCTGAGGTCCTCGTAGTACCGGAGCACGACCATCGCACGCTGCCGTGCGGGCAGCCTGGCGATCGCGCGCCACATGGCGTCGTGCAGCGCCTGCCGCTCGGCCGGGTCGTCCCCGCCCACCACCGGCTCCGGCTCGGGCAGCTCGTCGCAGACGAACTCGTCCACTCTGCGCTTGCGCCACTGCGAGGTCCGGGTGTTCAGCAGCGCCCGGCGCACATAGCCGTCCAGCGCCCGGTGGTCCTCGATCCGCTCCCAGGCCACATAGGTCTTGGTGAGCGCGGTCTGCAGCAGGTCCTCGGCATCGCTCGGGTTCGCGGTCAACGAGCGTGCGGTGCGCAGCAGCACCGGCTGGCGGGCCCTCATGTACGAGGAGAACGACGGGTACGTGGGAGTCCCCCCGCCCGACCGGAGCCGGGAGTGGGGGCGGGTCTGTCCCGCTGGTGCGGCGGCGGCCGAGGCGCTGGTGCAGACGGGTGTGGTCATGGCTCCACGCTATGAGCGGACGGCGCTCCCGCGGATCGGCCCCAGGTCCCGAAGCGGGGTCCCCCTCAGGTTGTACGGGTGGGGTTCTCCACACCTCCTGAAGGTGGAGTACGGGGGCACCTCTTCTACGGGTCCGACCCTGAGTGCCCCTCCTGAAAGCTCTTCCCGGGCGCCCTCGAGTGCTCCCGAAGGCTCCTCTCCGAAGGCTCCTGACGGCTCCCCCCGAAGGCTCATCCGTCACCCGTCAGGACCAGTCCCGACGTCGGCACCCCGGTGCCGGCCGTCACCAGGGTCCGGGCCGCGCCCGGTATCTGGTTCACCGCCGTGCCCCGCAGCTGGCGCACGGCTTCCGCCACCCCGTTCATCCCGTGCAGATACGCCTCCCCGAGCTGGCCCCCGTGGGTGTTCAGCGGCAGCCGCTCCCCGGCCACGAAGTCCGCCCCCTCCCCTTCGGCGCAGAACCCGAACTCCTCCAGCTGCATCAGCACGAACGGCGTGAAGTGGTCGTACAGGATCCCCACGTCGATGTCGGCCGGGCCCAGTCCCGACGTCCGCCACAGCTGGCGGGCCACCACTCCCATCTCCGGCAGGCCGGACAGGTCGTCCCGGTAGAAGCTGGTCATCTGCTCCTGCGCCCGGCCGGCGCCCTGGGCGGCCGCCGCGATCACGGCGGGCGGCCGCGGCAGGTCCCGGGCCCGCTCCAGGGACGTCACCACGAGGGCCTGCCCGCCGTCGGTCTCCTGGCAGCAGTCCAGCAGCCGGAGCGGCTCCACGATCCAGCGGGATGCGGCGTGTTCCGCGAGGGTGATGGGGCGTCCGTGGAAGTAGGCCGCCGGGTTCGTCGCCGCGTACTTGCGGTCCACCACGGCCACATGCCCAAATACCTCGGGAGTCAGCCCGTAGGTGTGCAGATACCGCTGGGCCGCCATCGCCACCCAGGAGGCCGGGGTGAGCAGCCCGAACGGCAGCGCCCAGCCGAGCGCCACGCCCTCCGCCGAGGGCTCCCGGTGCTGCACGCCCGCGCCGAACCTGCGGCCCGACCGCTCGTTGAAGGCCCGGTAGCAGACGACCACCTCCGCCACGCCCGTCGCCACCGCGAGCGCCGCCTGCTGCACGGTCGCGCAGGCCGCCCCGCCGCCGTAGTGGATGCGGGAGAAGAAGGACAGCTCGCCCATCCCGCAGGCCTGGGCCACCGTGATCTCCGGGCTGGTGTCCATCGTGAACGTCACCAGACCGTCCACGTCCGCCGGCGTGAGCCCCGCGTCCGCCAGCGCGGCCTCCACCGCCTCCACCGCCAGCCGCAGCTCACTGCGCCCGGAGTCCTTGGAGAACTCGGTGGCCCCGATGCCGACGATCGCCGCCCGGCCGCCGAGGGAGTCCCGTGTACGCACGCTCATGACGCGGCCTCCTTGGCCGGGGACGGGGACGGGGACGGGCACGGCGACGGGGATGCGGCCGGGGATGGGGCCGGGGTAGAGGCCTGTGCCGGGGCCGATGCCGGTGTTGGTGTTGATGCCGGGGCCGGGGCTGACGCCGAGGACGCCGGCGGGGTCGGCGGCGGGGCCGGTCGCGGGGCCGGGACGCTGACGGTCACCGTGCCGGTGACATGGCGGCCGATGGCGTTGGCCCCGACCACCCGCACCGTCGCCGTGTCGCCGTCGACCTCCTCGATCCTGCCCGTCAGCACCATCGTGTCGCCCGGATGGTTGGGCGCCCCCAGCCGGATGGCGACCTTGCGGAGGATCGCCGTCGGGCCGAAGTGGTCCGTGACGTACCTGCCGACGAGCCCGTTGGTCGTCAGGATGTTCATGAAGACATCGGGGGAGCCCTTCTGCCGGGCCAGCTCCGCGTCGTGGTGCACGTCCTGGTAGTCCCGGGAGGCGATGGCCCCGGCCACGATCAGCGTGCGGGTGACCGGGATCTCCAGCGCGGGCAGCTCGGTGCCCGCCACCGGCCGCCCGGCCCGCTCCTCACTCCCCATGCGCGATCAACTCCCCCAGTTCCTGCAGCAGTTCTGCTCCGCATCCCAGATGGGCGTCCAGCTGCCGCCCCCACAGGAAGTGCCGGTGCACCGGATGGTCGAGGTCGGCTCCCGCCCCGCCGTGCAGATGCTGGCCGCTGTGGACGACCCGCTGCCCCGCCTCGGAGGCCCACCAGGCGGCGGTCAGCGCATGCGTGGCGTACGGCAGCCCCGCGTCCCGCCGCCAGGCCGCCTCGTACGCCGTGACCCGTATCGCCTCGGTGTCCATGTGGGCGTCGGCGGCCCGGAGCTGGACGGCCTGCCGGGTGGCGAGCGGCCGCCCGAACTGCTCCCTGGAGTTCGTGTGCGCCACCGCCCGTGCCAGCGACCCTGCGCACACCCCGGCCTGGAGCCCGGCGAAGGCGGTGCGCGCGGTGGCGAGGACGTCGGCGCAGGCGGCGGCGCCCGGGCCGCCCAGCGGTTCCGCCGGTGCCCGGTCGAGGGTGAGGCGGGCCGCCGACCAGGGGGCCGTCAGCTCCACCGGGGCGATCCCGGTGCCCTCGCCGAGCGGGGCCAGCCAGAGCCGGCGGTCGCTGTCGGCGACCAGGACGTGCGTGGCGTCCCGGAGCCAGGGGACGACGGGGACGGAGCCGGTCAGCTCACCACCCGCGTCGGCCCGTAAACCCCCCTGCGCCGTCAGCGCCCCGCCGACCACCACCGAGCCGTCCTCGATGCCCGGCAGCAGGCGCTCCCGCTGCTCCGGGGTGCCGTGGGCGGTGACCGCCATCAGGCCGTACACACAGGTCGCCGCATAGGGCACCTGGGCCGTCGTACGCCCCTGCTCCTCCAGGATCAGCACCAGGCCGAGCAGGCCCAGCTCCGCCGCGGCGCCGACCAGGCCGGCCGTGCACAGGGCCTTCCACAGCTCGGGGTCGCTGCCGGTGCCGGCGGCCTTCAGCCGCTCGTGGGTGGCGAGGTCGCCGAAGATCCGCGCGGCCAGGTCGCGGGCCTCGGCCTGGGCCTCGGTGGGCGTGAAGTCCATGTCATCCCTCCCCTTCGACGACCCGGAAGACCGGCAGGACCAGTGCGCCCTCCTCGGCACCCTCGTCCTCGTGGCTGCGGAACTCCACCCGGACCGGCAGGCCGATGCGCACCTTGTCGTACGGCACCCCGACCACGTTGCTCACCATGCGCACGCCCTCGGTGAGTTCGATCAGGCCGACCGCGTAGGGGCCCGCCGCGCCGGCGGCCCGATCGGATTCCGTGAAGGCCGGGAAGGACGGGTGGTGCATCACCACGTAGGAGTAGACCGTGCCCTCGCCGCTCGCCTCCAGCGTGTCCCAGTCCAGGCAGCCGCAGGCGTTGCAGCCCGGCAGCCAGGGGTGGCGCAGGGTGCCGCAGCCCGTGCAGCGCTGGATGAGGAGCCGGTGTGCGGCCACGCCCTCCCAGAAGCCCGCGTTGTCCCGGTTGACCACCGGACGGGGGCGCCGGGGGCGCCGGTCCGGGGGTTCGCGGCGCGCCGGGGCGTACTTGAGGATGCGGAAGCGGTGGGTGCCCACCGGCTCGCCGTCCACCCGTACGTCCATGCGGGTCGTGACGAAGTACCCCGTGCCCAGCTTGGTGGTCTTGCGCCCGGAGACCGATTCGATCACCGCGTCGAAGGTGACCTCGTCTCCGGGGCGCAGGGGCCGCAGGTACTCCTGCTCGCAGTCGGTGGCCACCACCGACGTACAGCCCGACTCGTCGAGCAGGCCGAGGAGTTCGTCGTAGGCGCCGGTGCGGCCCTGGTGGCCCGAGAGGCCGCCCATCGTCCACGCCTGGAGCATCGTGGGCGGGGCGATCGCGTCGGGTCCGCGATAGGCCGGGCTGCTGTCGCCCATCGCCTCGCACCAGTGCCGGATCATCGGCAGGTTCACCGGGTCCTTGCCCGCCGCTGCGACGGCGGCGGGGCGCCCTTCGTACTCCTTGAGCCGGACCCCCAGCTCGTCGGGCTCGACGTCCACCGCGCTCACCTCCGCCCCCTCGTCATCCCGAGCCGCATCGCGGCGACGATCTCCCGCTGCACCTCGCTCACCCCGCCCCCGAACGTGTTGATCTGCGCCGCCCTGTTCAGCCGCTCCAGCTCGCCGTCCCCGAGGACCCCCGGGGAGCCGGAGCGGACCAGTCCGGCCTCTCCGGCGATCTCCTGACACATGCGATACGTCGCGACAGCCGATTCCGTTCCCGCGAACTTCACCCCGCTCGCCTCCCCGGGGGTCAGCCGGCCGGCCCCCACATCTGCCACCAGACGCCAGCTGAGCAGGCGGTTCGCCGCCAGCCGGGCATGCGCTTCGGCGGCCCTGAACCGCACCCACGGCTCGTCAATCCGGCGCCGCCCATTCACCGGATCGGGGGTGCGGGCGGCGGTGAGCGCCGCCGCGAGGAAGTCCTCGGCCTGCATCCCGATCGCGGCGAGGGCGACCCGTTCGTGGTTGAGCTGGCTGGTGATCAGCGACCAGCCCTCGTTCTCGGCGCCGACCAGGTTCTGCGCGGGCACGCGGACGCCGTCGTAGTAGGTGGCCGTGGTGGTCTGCCCGCCCACGGTCTCGATCGGGGTCCAGGAGAAGCCGGGGGCCTCGGTGGGGACGAGCAGGAGGGAGATGCCCCGATGCCCGGGCGCCTGCGGGTCGGTGCGGCAGGCGAGCCAGATCCAGTCCGCGTGCTGGGCGCCCGAGGTGAAGATCTTCTGCCCGTCGATCCGCCAGCCCTCGCCCTCCCGTACGGCCCGGGTCCGCAGCGAGGCGAGGTCGGTGCCGGCCGAGGGTTCGGTGTAGCCGATCGCGAAGACCAGCTCCCCGGCGAGGATCCGGGGCAGGAAGCTCGCCTTCTGGCGCTCGCTGCCGTACCTCATCAGCGTGGGACCGACCGTGTTGAGCGTGACCATGGAGACGGGGGCACCGGCCCGGTTCGCCTCGTCGAAGAAGACGAACTGTTCGTCCGCGCCCCGGCCCTGGCCGCCGTACTCGACCGGCCAGCCGAGGCCCAGCCAGCCGTCGGCGCCGATGCGGCGCAGCAGGGCCCGGGGGTCGCGGGGTTCGCCGTCCTCGGGCATCAAGCTCCGGAAGTAGGAGCGGAGTTCTGAGCGCAGGCGCTGCTGGCGCCCGGTGGGGGCGAGGTGCACGGTGGGCCCTCCCGGCCTCGCGTACCTGACAGGACGGTTTCTGACTGTCCGTCAGATGACGTTCCCTGTCAAGGTCGCGGACCCCGCGCCGGCACGCCGGAAAACGTCTGCGCGACGGCACCGAAGTACCGCCGCGCAGACGTTTCATGACCCCGAAGCACACCCCACGAGGACCCTCATCACGAGAGGCCCCGGCCCGGACTCACCACAGAGGGGTGAAGTGGACGGCGACGTTCCCGTTGCCCTGCTGGATGCCCGTGAACGCCGAGCCGTTGACCTGTGCGGTGTTGCTCTGGTTCGACGCGCCGGAGCCGACCGCGTTCTGCTGGGTGGTGGACGAGTTTCCGTTGTTGTTGTGGCCGACACCACTGCCGATGATGCCCGCCACACCGGCGTTGGCGCTCGATCCGTTGTCCGCGATGGCGCCGTTGTCCGCGGCAGCGACACCGGCGAAGAGGGCGGCTGCGAGGGGGAGAGCAGAGACGGCGGCGAGAACGCGGGCGGTACGGATGCTTGCCATGTTGTTCCTCCAGAACCGAGCACTGTGCGGCCCTAGGGCCGGCAATACGTGAAGTACGGCTGTTGCCAAGGCAGTTGGCCGACCGCCTCGACGTTGTGGACGACGTCGCGAATCCAGAGTTGCCCGCCGAATCCCTTCCCAACCACCCCGGAAGCCGTGATTCGCACGCAAGTGTGATGACAAGTCGATAAACCCTTATCGCCATCTTTGGTCGACTCATGTCCCATCTCATGACAGGACGGACCTTCAGGTATCAAGCGTCACAAGAGGTGAATCGTTCCAGCAGTTTTCCGGCCAATCCCCCCGCCCCGGCGCGTCGGCACCGACTCCTCTTTTCTTTTTCGAACGCGTGTACGAACATGGAGGTATGGCCACCACCGACCGGCAGGCCACGACGCTGGCCCTCGCACACGCCCTGTCAGCCGCCGAACGCGGACTGGCCGTCATCCCCCTGTCCCGGACGAAACTCCCGGCCGTGCGCTCCCCGCACCGCGACGACCCCGACCCCACGCCCTGCCACGGCGGGTGCGGCCGCTTCGGCCACGGGGTGTACGACGCCTCCACCGATCCGGTCCGCATCCGCGAGCTGTTCGCCGCCGCCCCCTGGGCCACCGGCTACGGCATCGCCTGCGGACTGCCCCCGCACCACCTCATCGGCGTCGACCTGGACACCAAGTCCGGCACCGACTCCTCCGTCGCGCTGCGCGAACTGGCCCTGCGGCATCTGTTCACGATCCCCGAGACGGTCGTCGTCCTCACCCCGAGCGGCGGCCGCCACCTGTGGCTGACCGGCCCGCCGGACGCCGTCGTCCCCAACTCGGCCGGCCGGCTCGCCCCCGGCATCGACATCCGGGGCGCCGGCGGCTATCTCGTGGGCCCCGGCTCCCGCACCGAGCACGGCGTGTACGCCGCCGCGCCCGGCACCGCGCACCTGGCGCCCGCCGCCTGCCCACCGGCCCTGCTACGACTGCTCCTGCCCCCGCCGGCCGCCGCGCACCCGGCGCCGTCGCAGGCGCCCGCCGGAGACCACGGCCGGGGCCTGGTGCAGTTCGTCCTCTCGGCCCACGAGGGCCAGCGCAACACCCGCCTCTTCTGGGCCGCCTGCCGCGCCTACGAGAACGGCCTCGGCCCCGCCCTGCTCGTCCCGCTGGTCGAGGCGGCCCTGAACACCGGCCTGACCGAACGCGAGGCCCGGGCGACGATCGCGTCGGCCGCGCGGATGACGGGGCACCGGCCGTGAGGGGCCGGCCGCGTGCGCACGGGCCGTGAGGGGCGAGCCGCGTGCGCACCGGCCGTGAGGGGCGGGCCGCGTGCGCACGGGCCGGCCGGGGTCAGACCGGGACCGGCATGACGGCGCAGCGCAACGGCTCGGGGTGCGCGGCATCGAGGGCGTTCAGCACCAGCCGGTACACGTTGCGGTCGTACGAGCCGCCCAGGTGGCCGGTGAGGTCCAGCGCGCACTGGCGCTGCAGCAGGATGTTGTGCACGGTCGCACCGGGACCGGCATCGAGGAACTGGTTGATGTACGGGGTCACGACCGGGTCGGTGCGGGTGACGATGTTGGTGTAGGTGACGCCGGGCTCCGTGTCGCCCTTCGCGTACAGCCGCTGGAGCACCGGGGAGCCGATCGTCTGGTCCCTGGCCGCGGGGCTGTCGAGGCCGAGCGGCTTGCCGGCATGCCCCAGCACGTCCAGTGCCGCGTCGAGGAGGTGGACCAGTCCGCTTGCGGTGGTGCCGTGACTGCTGGGGTTGATGCCCACCAGGTGGTGCACCTTCGCGGCACCGCCGTCGAAGCGCAGGTACCACCGGGGCAGCAGCCCGCCGCCCTGGGAGTGGCCCACCAGATCGACCTTCGTCGCCCCCGTGGCGGCCAGCACCTTGTCCACGTAGTCGGCCAGCTGCCGTGCCGAGGCGGGGACCGGGCCGGTCGCCTTCAGCACGGCGTGGGGTTTGCTCTCGCCGAAGTCGAGGGCGAAGACGCAGTAGCCGGCCTCCTTCAGCACCGGGGCGAGCCCGCTCCAGTTGTCGAAGGCGTTCTCGAAGGTGCCGTGGACCAGCACCACCGGGTAGGGGTGGGCGGCCGAGGGCTTGCAGCCGAAGTCGTTGGCCCCGGCCGGCGAGCGGTCGGGATCGGGTACCGAGGCGAGCAGGGCCAGCCCCCAGCTGACCGCCCCCAGATCCCCGAAGGGGTTCACGACCGACACCGGTGAGACCTTGGCGGTGCTGCGCCGCGGTGCGGGGGCTACGGCGGCGGGAGGGCGCGGTGCGGGGGCTGCGGCGATGCGCTGCGGTACGGGGGTCACGGCGGCGGGAGGCCGGGATGCGGGGGCTTTCGCGGCGGTCGTGTGCTGCGATACGGGAGCGTCGGCGGTGGGAGGCCGGGATGCGGGAGCCTCGGTGGTCGTGCGCTGCGATACGGGGACCGCGGCGGAAGCGGCGGGGCCGGCTGCGGTCAGGCAGGCCGCCGCGAGCAGGGCAGTGGCTGCGCCCTTGAGGGATCGGCGCATCGAGGTGCGCACCTCCTGGTGACGGGCCGTCGGTGGGCTCGGGCTCGCCCCAGCCTTCGGGACCCGCCGCATCGCGTTCGCGCACGGCGCGCCATGTGCGCCCGTTCGGCGCACGCACGGTCAGCCGGGCGGGCGGCCGTTGTCGTTGCTGCTGCCGCTGCCGTTACTGCTGCCGTTGCCGCTGCCGTTGCTGCCGCCGTCGCCATCGCTGCTGCCGTTGCCGTTGGCGTGGCTGCCGCGCTGTGGGGTGCGGGCGGTCGGCCGCCGGACGTTCGGCCGCCAGGCTGTCGGCCGCCAGGCTGTCGGCCGCCGGCAGAGGCCGAAGGCTCATTGCCCGGACCGGCCCATTGCCCGGACCGGCCCATTACGTGGACGGGTCCGTTGCCCGGACCTCGTCACGCGTCCAGCGAAAGCGCGGTCTTGGCGTGTTCGACGGACTCCTCGGACGCGGGCCCGCCCGGATTCTCCGTGGCCAGGGCCTGGTTGAGGTCGACGAAGGGGCGCATCCGCCGCTCGTAGGAGGAGTACGCGCTCTGGTGATCGCCGTCCGCCCGGGCGAGGCAGTCGGCCAGTACGTGTGCGCCCGCCAGGGCCACGCTGGTGCCCTGCCCCGAGAGCGGGGAGGGGCAGTGGCCGGCGTCTCCGAGCAGCGTCACCCTGCCCCGTGACCACTGGGGCATCCGGATCTGAGCCATGGCGTCGCAGTAGAAGTCCGGTGCGGTGCGGGCGGCCTCGGCCAGGCGGGTCCCTTCCCACCTCAGGGAGGCGAGCTTGCCGGCGACGAGTTCCCGGAGCGCACCGTTGCCGCGAAGACCGTCGCCGAGGGGCCCGGACCGGAAGCCGAAGACGATCCTGAGCTCGGTGTTGTCGCGTACGGGCATGATGCCGACGCCCGCGTCACCGTCCCGCAGCCAGGTCTGCCAGTGGTCCAGTGCCAGGAAGTTGTCCGCGCCGAACACCGCCAGACAGCTGCCGAGGTGATGGGTGAAGCGGTCCTCGGGGCCGAAGACCAGGCGCCGGACGGTGGAATGCAGGCCGTCGGCTCCGATCACGAGGTCGAACCTGCGCGGCGCCGCGTGCAGGAAGTCGACGTGCACGCCGGTCCCGTCCTCGTCGAGTGCGGTGACGCTGTCGCCGAAGAGGTAGTGGACGTCCGCGCGCGTGTGTTCGTACACCATCCGCACCAGGTCCTCGCGCAGCAACTCGATGTCGTCGCTGTCGAGTCGGCCGCTGCTGAAGGTCGCCTCCGTCGAGCGCTCGATCTCCCGGCCGTCGGGGTCGAGGATCGACATGCCCCGCATCCGGGTGCGGACGTGGCGTGCCCGTTCCAGCAGGCCCATCCGTTCGAGGACGTCGAGCGCGACGCCGCGCACGTCCACGGCCTGGCCGCCGGGGCGTGGGCCGGCGGCGCGTTCGACGACGGTGACCTCGAAGCCACGGCGGTGCAGCAAGGAGGCGAGCACAGGCCCGGCGATGCCGCCGCCGGAGATGAGAACGGTCTGCATGGGAACCCCTTCGGTACGCTGTACGCGCACTGAACGTACGCCGTACGCCCACCCCCTTCAACCGGCCCGAAAAGCGGACTGTACTAGGGCAGTTCCCATCCGTCCGGCGTCCTCGCTGCTAACCTCTGCACTAGTACAGGATGGGAAGGGAGCAGGGTGTGACGGAGCCCACGGACGAGGCGGGGCGGCCGCCCTATCTGCGCATCGTCGCCGCGATCCGCCGGCGCATCCTCGACGGCGAACTCGCCCCCGGGGACCGGGTTCCCTCCACCCGCCGGATCGCCGCGGAATGGAATGTCGCGCTCGCCACCGCCACCAAGGCCCTGACCACCCTGCGCCTCGAAGGTCTCGTCGAAACCCGCCCCCGGGCCGGGACCGTCGTCGCCGGAACCGTTCCCGCCATGCCGCCCCGCAAGCCCCCGTCACCTGCCCCGGGCCCCGAGCAGGAGCTGACGCTCGACCGGATCGTCCGCACGGCCATCGCCCTCGCCGATGCCGAAGGACTGTCCGCGCTCTCCATGCGCGGCGTCGCGGCCCGGCTCGGCGTCGCCGCCATGTCGCCCTACCGGTACGTCCCCGGCAAGGACGCCCTCGTCCTGCTCATGGCCGACGCCGCACTCGGTGAGGAGGGTTATCCGAGCGATCCGCCGGAGGGGTGGCGCCCGCGCCTGGAACTGAGCGCCCGGACCCTGTGGACGCTGTACCGCAGGCACCCGTGGCTGGCCCAGCTCGGCTCACTCACCCGCCCGTTGCTCGTCCCCAGCCTGATGGTCCACGCCGAATGGGCGCTGAGCGCCCTCGACGGCCACGGCCTCGATCCCGTCACGCTGTTCGACATCCACGTACTGATCTACAGCCATGTCCAGGGCCTGGCGGTGCACCTGGAGCGGGAGGCGCACGCGGAAGCCGCCACCGGTCAGTCGGAGGACCAGTGGATGGACAGCCGGGCCCCCGCCCTGCGCGAACTGGTGGAATCCGGCCGCTTCCCCACCTTCGCCAAGGTGGTCGGGGCCTTCGACGAGGGCTACGACCTGCGCCTCGACGCCCTCTTCGAACTCGGCCTCAAGGCCGTTCTCGACGGCCTGACCGACCTCGTCGAGGGCTGACCGACCTCGACGGGGCCACACCGGAGGCGTCATGGTTCCGCGCTCCCGGCGAAGATCCGCCGGACAGACCCTGGAGCGGACGGTGGGCCATCTGTTTGTATTTCTCCCGGGGCAGCGTTCCAGGAGGTGACGGCACATGGTGTCTGCCGGAAGCATTCTCGCGTTCGCGGCGATGGCGCTGGTGGTGATTGTGATTCCGGGTCCGAGCGTGCTGTTCGTGATCGGCAGAGCCCTCGCGCACGGCCGCCGCACGGCGCTCGCGACGATCGTCGGCAACATGATCGGCGCCTACCTCCTGGTGACCGCCGTGGCGTGGGGCCTCGGCTCACTGGTGGAAACCTCGGCGGTCGTGTTCACGGGCGTGAAGCTGGCCGGAGCGGCC
Source organism: Streptomyces sp. NPDC107581 (assembly GCF_055657175.1). Classification (NCBI taxonomy): domain Bacteria; kingdom Bacillati; phylum Actinomycetota; class Actinomycetes; order Kitasatosporales; family Streptomycetaceae; genus Streptomyces; species Streptomyces sp. NPDC107581. The sequence goes on along the minus strand of NZ_JBVKBH010000001.1, from coordinate 719,630 downwards.
TACCTCGTCCTCCTCGGCGTGCAGGCGTTCCGGCACCGCAAGGAGATGCGCGCGGCGGACATGAAGGCCCCGGCAGCTGAGCGACGCGGCAACCTGCGCACCGTCCTGGACGGTGTTCTCGTGGGCGCCACCAACCCGAAGGGCATCGTCTTCTTCGCCGCGGTGCTGCCGCAGTTCGTGGACCACTCGGCGGGCCGTGTGCCCCTCCAGATGATGGTGCTGGGCCTGGTCCCGGTCACCATCGGCCTGATCACGGACACCCTGTGGGGCCTCGGTGCCTCGGCGGCCCGTTCCTGGTTCGCGCGTTCGGACCGCCGACTGTCGATGGTCGGCGGGGCGGGCGGCCTCGCGATGATCGGCCTGGGCGTGACGGTGGCGGCGACGGGCCGCGCCGACTGAGAACCGCCCCGGCAGAAGCGGCTCCTCTCAGTGAGAGACAGCCCTTCCGAGCTGCAAGGCCGGGCCATGGGGGCACAGGGATTGGCGCTCCGCAGGCCAACGACGCTTTGGATCAACGACAGGGCCGGATGGCCTGATTTGCGAAGCCGGACGGAAGCCAAGAGACGGACCTCGGAGAGAGGTGGCCCGCGCCCTCTGAAGTCGTTCATCGGCGTGGCGGTGCTGCGTGCTGCGGTTCCTCCTTCTCAGCGCAGTTGCTCGGCCAGTCCGACGATGATGCCCTCGGGGCCGCGGATGTAGCAGAGCAGATAGCTGTCCTCGAACCGTGCGATCGCGCCGAGGAGTTCGGCGCCGTGAGGGCGCAGGCGGGCGACGGTGTCCTCGATGTCGTCGACGGCGAACATGACGCGGTGCGTGCCCAGAATGTTGTGCGGCCGGTTGCGCGGCCCGGCGCTGATCACCGCGGGGCTGCGGTACTTCGCCAGCTCCAGCCGGCTGTGACCGTCCGGGGTCCGGACCATCGCGATGTCACAGCGGACGCCGTCGAGTCCGGTGCACTGGTCGGCGAAGAGGCCCTCGACCTCCCCCCTGCCCTCCAGCTCCATACCGAGTTCCACGAAGAACGCGATGGCGGCATCCATGTCCTCGACGACGATCCCGACGTTGTCCATCCGCTGAATCGCCATGCTGGTTTCTCCTTCTTCCTCGTGCGGCCGGTGATGGCCGGTGATGTCCCCGGGACGGAGCCGGTGGCACGTTCTCGACATCCCCGGACCGCCGGACTCCGAAAAATCCGGATCGCGCCTCGGGCGGGAATCATCCGGATGCACCAACCCACCACCGGCACGATGGGAATGGCTCCCCGAAGACCCACACCGTGGTTGCTGCGCTGCGCGAGGGACGGATCAGAACAAGCATGCTCAAGCGCTCGGCCTGCGAGACGGGGCCGGCCGAGCGATCACCCACAACCTGACCGCGCCGGCCATGAAGCCTCACGAGCAGAAGCCGCTCCAGTACTCCGTGCTGCTTCGGCAGGTCGGCCTCGGAGTCGCTCCACCTCGCTCCTAAAGCGGTGTTTGCTCGACCCACCGCTGGAAGCGGGCGCAGGCCACCAGTGCGCTGCCGTCTTCGGTGAAGTAGAACAGGAAGGTCCATGTCTTATCGGCAGAGTCGATCAGCCCTCCGCGCACCGGCCGGCGATGCTCGCGCAGGAGCCGCACCATTCGTTCCAGCCCGAGAGGTTCGACCCCGTGCTGCCGCATGCGCCGAAGTCGGCGTGCAAAGACCCCGGCATGCTGCTCTGCGGGGTGCGCCGTACTCCACGCGCTGTAGGTGGCGCCGCCGCGGAGGGCGGCCAGAGCAGCCACGGACGCCTCGTCGTCACCGGCCAACAGCTTCTCCAGCACCTGCCGTTCCATGGTCACCCCCACCGGGATCCTGCGGTACAGCAGCCGGGCACCGCAACCCGGCGATCGCCCGCGTCCGGCAGCGTCCCTCCGGGGCCTGGTAGCGGCCGTCACCGGCCGGTCCGGACAGAGCTACGGGTCAGAAGATGCAGAAGATGACGGCCTCAGCGCGATACACCCGGCGCATCACCCAGGGCGTCACGTCTCCGGGCCCCAGTGCTCCGGCCCCACTCCGCGCCAGTCGATCCACGCCGCCCCCGCCACCTCTGCCGGGTCGATCTCCAGCCCGGCCCGGCGGAGGAACTCGGCGACGTCGGCCACGCTGTGGGCCAGGCCGAGGATCTCGCCGTCCACACGTACGCGTCGGCCACCCGTGGGCGACGGCGGATGCACGATCACTCGAATCGGTCCGGACATGCCTTCAGGATCATCCGGGACATGCGGCCCCGCATTCCAGCGGGTCATCGACGAAGCCGCTCAGACGCCGACGCAACTCGGTACGGCCGGCCCGCTCGGCAAGCTCCCAGCAGGTGGCACCCCGCTCCTGCTGCGCCCGGGCAAGTCCGTCACAGCCCCGGCGATCAAGCCCCGCGACCGCCTGATTTTCAAGCCGTGCCCCTGACCTCCGGGGCCGATCACACGGTTGCGGACTGCTGGGGCTGCCGATGGGTGTGCGTTGCTGTTGGCGTACGCCAACAGTGTCGCGCGACTGGGTGCGTTGCCCCCGACGGGGGCTCCGGCAAAGTCGGCTGTCACGCTCGCCGTAGCACTCGCAGCGATCCCAAGGATCTCTGCGATGCTGCGAACAGGGCTGCGATGAGGACGGGGCGCTCGCTCTGTACTGGTGGCATCACCACCGCTGAGCCGCCCCTCGTGCCCGGCGCTGCGCGCAGCTGCTGCATAGCACCGGGCACGCGCCGGTCAATGCTCGATTCAACTACAGGTGCAATTCGGCTTACCGTCGGACCACCTTCCCGAGATGCGCCGAAATTGCCACAGTGAGATTCTGATGGTAAGAGGTCTGCATCGAAGCCCCTTGTTGGCGCCGAGGTGCCCGTCAATTGAGCAGGGCCTTGATTCGCGCGAGGTTCCCAATGAAGCTTGCACATGCCATGGCGGCCGCAGTTCTGTTGACCCCCATCCCGTTCGCAGGCATGACGCAGCCCGCTGCAGCCCTCGAAGAGACGCACATCATGGTCTTCAAAGGGCGGCTGAGCGTGCTCTCCTGCTGCGGCGCCGACGGTTGGGGGGAAGCGCATTTCCCGTTCCGGATCCAAAGAGACATGACGCACAGCAGGACAAATGCTGCATTCTCGATCCGGAAGTGTGCAGACGAGCAGGCCAGAGGCGAGTTGCGCTTCAATGCGCGACTCAGGAGCGACAACACAGTTACTGTGCAGGTGACGCTACTCCTGTATGAAGGGACGTCCTGCGTCACCACCGACAAAGACGGCGAGGCCTTTACTGCACCCACGGTGGTTCCCACCCGCGGCGGCCCGCTTACCTGGGAAATGTCCGTCAAGAATAAGGAGTTCCTCTCACCAGATACCGCGTACGCAAAGTTCACGGTCACTCATAGCGTCTGGCCATGATCTTTGAGGGTCGCGAAGGCAGGAGCGGCGCCCGCGGCGGAGCCTGTACATGGACCGATGGCCTGCGCGAACCCGACATCGTGGCGTCGGGCGTCGCGGAGGCCACCTTGGCAATGTGGCAGGCGACGGTCCAGTCAGGCTGGTGCTCGGGAGCATCGTGCAGTTGCTCAAGCACCTCGGGTGTGCCCAGGGACGAATCCCTGAGGTCGTTCGACCGGCTCATGACTGCAGCCGATGCCTCCGCGAGTTCTGCGGGAAGCCCGGCAGACAAGCTGCATGCGAAAGGGTGCCCCTCAGCGAGAGACACCCCTTCTGACCTGCAAGGCTCATGGCCTGTGCGGAGGCGGTGGGATTTGAACCCACGGTGACATCGCTGCCACGACGGTTTTCAAGACCGTTCCCTTCGGCCGCTCGGGCACGCCTCCCCGCTCCCGCCGGAGACCGGCGGCGCGGGTACAGATTACCGGCCCGCCGCCGGGTCGTGGCGGAGTGGCCGTCAGGAGACCCGCCGACGGTGTCCGTCCGGGCCCCCGCGCAGACCCGCGGCGGCCCAACTTCCACGCCCGCAGGGGCCGGTGGGCAGCGCGGGACCGCAGGAGTCGACAGGACCGCGAGGGCCCATGAGGAAGGGGGCGCCTCCCCGAGAGGCGCCCCCTTTCCGTGTCTGCCGGTGGGTCAGCTGTCGCCCGCCCGCGCCGCCAGCGTGAGGTCGACCGTGTGCTCCTGGCCGCCCCGCTGGTAGGTGATCGTGACCTTGTCGCCGGGCTTGTGGGTCCAGATCTCGCCGATCAGGGTCGGTCCGCTGTCGATCACGTTGTCGTCGAGCTTGGTGATGACGTCGCCGGGCTTGAGGCCGGCCTTGTCGGCCGGGCCGCCCGACTCGATGGCGGCGGAGCCGCTCGCACCCTGGTCGGTGATCTTCGCGCCGTTGGTGGAATCCTCCAGGGAGACGGACGCGCCGATCTTGGCGTACACCGGCTTGCCGGTCTTGATCAGCTGCTGGGCGACGTACTTGGCCTGGTTGATCGGGATCGCGAAACCGAGGCCGATCGAACCGGACTGGCCCGAGCCGAATCCGCCGCTGGTGCTGGACTGGATCGCCGAGTTGATGCCGATGACCGCGCCCGAGGAGCTCAGCAGCGGACCGCCCGAGTTGCCGGGGTTGATGGACGCGTCGGTCTGCAGGGCGCTCATGTAGGACGCCTTGCTGCTGGCGCTGCCGTCGCTGGAGGCCACCGGGCGGTTCTTGGCGCTGATGATGCCCGTGGTGACCGTGTTGGACAGGCCGAAGGGGGCGCCGATGGCGATCGTCTCGTCGCCGACGGCCACCTTGTCGGAGTCGCCGAGGGCGAGCGGCTTGAGGTCGGAGGGGGCGTTCTTGAGCTTGATGACCGCCACGTCGTAGCCCTGGGCGTGGCCGACGATCTCGGCGTCGTACTTCTTCCCGTTCGGGAAGGTGGCGGTGAGCTTGCCGCCGTCCACCGCGTCCGCCACCACGTGGTTGTTGGTGACGATGTGGCCCTGGGTGTCGAAGACGAATCCGGTGCCGGTGCCGCCCTCGCCGTTGTTGCTCTCTGCCTCGATGGTGACCGTGCTGGGCAGCGCCTTGGCGGCCACGTTGGCGATCGTGCCGGGGGCGCGCTTGACCTGCGCGGCACTGCCGTCGGAGGCGGAGACGGTGGTGGAGCCGCTGCTGTCGTTGTCCTTGGCCAGGGTGTAGCCGAGGCCGCCGCCCAGGCCGCCGGCGACCAGCGCGGCCACCAGGACCGCCGCGACCAGCCCGCCGCGACCGCTGCGGGGCTTGGGAGCGGGCTGCTGGTACGAAGCACCCCAGCCGACGCCCGCGGCGCCCATGCCGCCGTCGCCGTAGGAGGGCGTGGCCGGGTGCGGAGCCGGCCAGGAGCCGTCGGGCGCGGGGCCGGCCGGGGGCTGGTGTCCCTCGGGGGCGGGGCCGGTGGGGCCGGCGGGGGGCTGGTATCCGTCGGAGGGGCCCTGCTGGGCCTGTGCGGCAGGCGCCGTGCCCGGCTCGGGCGCACCCGGAGTACCGGGGGGCACGGGCGGGAGCGGAGCCGTCGGTGCGTTCCCGTCGGGCGCGGGGCCCGGGGAAGCAGCGGGAGATGCCACCGGCACGGGAGGTGCGGACGGCGCCGGGGGTACCGCGTTGCCCTCGTTCTCGGTGCTCACAGCTCTTCTCCTCGATCCACGGCTGTTGTCAGTAGGTTGCACTCGGTCGCGTCCGGTCGCATTCGGTCACGCGCGTTCGCGCTGCCGATGGTCCGGCGCGAAGCGGCTGTGCATGGTCCAGTGTCGCGCTTGTATGCAGTCAGCTTTTCCCACGGGCCGTCAGAGCACCATAAGCGGTGGCTGTGGGTCCAGGGCCATTCTTTATATAGGATCTTTTAGGCAAAAGTTATATAAACCGGCAGGAGCTATGCCCTCGTTCGCCGCACGGACGCATCGGCGCCGCCCGGCGCACCCCGCGGCGATGGGACCATGACGCGGTGACCCACGCACCACAGCACCAGATCCAGGTCGTCGCCCACCGGGGGGCCTCCGAGGACGCACCCGAACACACGCTGGCCGCCTACCGGAAGGCCATCGAGGACGGGGCGGACGCCCTGGAGTGCGACGTAAGACTGACCGCCGACGGTCATCTGGTCTGCGTCCACGACCGGCGGGTGAACCGTACCTCCAACGGCCGCGGGGCCGTCTCCGCCCTGGAACTGGCCGAGCTCGCCACCTTGGACTTCGGCTCCTGGAAGACGCGAGAGGCCTGGCGCGGACGCGACGAGGAGCCCGACTGGGAACACCGGCCCGAGGACCTCGAGGAGACCTCCGTCCTCACCCTGGAGCGGCTGCTGGAACTGGTCGCGGACGCCGGGCGGCGGGTGGAACTGGCCATCGAGACCAAGCACCCCACGCGCTGGGCGGGGCAGGTCGAGGAGCGGCTGCTGCTCCTGCTGAAACGGTTCGGGCTGGACGCCCCGGCCTCCGACGCCGCCTCGCCGGTACGGATCATGAGCTTCTCGGCGCGCTCGCTGCACCGCGTGCGTGCCGCGGCGCCGACACTGCCGACGGTCTACCTGGTGCAGTTCCTCTCGCCCCGGCTCCGCGACGGGCGGCTGCCCGCGGGGGTGCGGATCGCGGGTCCCTCGGTCCGCATCGTGCGCAACCACCCCGGCTACGTGGAGCGGCTGAAACGCGCCGGCCACCAGGTCCACGTCTGGACCGTGAACGAGCCCGAGGACGTGGACCTCTGTGTCGAGCTGGGCGTCGACGCCCTCATCACCAACCGCCCGCGCGAGGTGCTGCGACAGCTGGGCCGCTGATCACGGAGGCCGGGCCGGCAGATCCGCCGGGTCCGCGCGGCCATCGCGCGGGAGCGGACCACAAGAGCCGCGTAAGGACCGGTCCGCACCCCTTGACCCGGCCGCCGGGCTCCAGCATCCTCCCTTCTCGGCCACACCATTGAAATCCAGCCACACGACGACAGGCCCGTCACAGGGAGTGCTCCGGCGCGTTCGGTCCGTGTTCGGTTGTTGCGAATGCGTCACCGGAAGGGGATTGGCCGGTTTCCGGTACAGGCCAATGGGGCATCCACACCGTGGCGTGGGGCAAAGGAGGTCTCGGGGGTGGCGTTGGTGGTGGCACAGGAGGTGCCCACGTCGTCGAGCATGGCCGTACCCCATGGCCCTGCGGGCGTGGGAAAGGCCAGGCACAGGATGCGGTCGCAGCTGCGCAGCGGCGGCGTATCGGAACCGGTCATCGACGACGCCGTACTGATCCTTTCCGAGCTCTTGAGCAACGCCTGCAAACACGGGCGGCCCCTGGGCGACGCTCTGGCCGGGGACGGCGACGTGCGTGCGGCCTGGCGGGTGGACACGCGCGGGCGGCTCATCGTGGAAGTGACGGACGGCGGCGGCCCGACCCGCCCGGCTCCGGCGACCCCGTCGGTCACCGCACACGGCGGCCGCGGACTGAACATCATCACGGCCCTCGCCGACGACTGGGGCGTCCGCGACGACACCCACGGCGAGGTCACGGTCTGGGTCGTGGTCCACGAGGACGTGCACGATCCGGATGCCGGGTGTCACCGCGGCGGTTTCGCTACGCGCGTCACTTCCTCCACGGTTCCGGCCATGGCCGAGCTGGACTTCGCGGACGCGTTCGAAGACCTGGACTGAGCCCCACGGGAGGCGAGGGCCGCCACGATCCCTGCCGCCCGCAGCCCTGCGGGAGGACCAGAGACGCCGCGACACCTGCCGCCCACAGCATCGCGGAAGGCCAGAGCCGCCACGATCCCTGGCGACCACAGCCCCGCCGGTGGCGAGGGCCGTCACGGCCGCCCGCAGCCCCGCGGGAGGCCAGAGGCACCGCGACACCTGCCGCCCACCAGCCCCGCCGGAGGCGAGGGCCGCCACGGTCCGGGCCGGGCCGGGCCGCCGATGGGCACGGAAGCGGTCCGCAGGTTCACACCGTCGGCCTCGGCCACGCGTCCGTTGTCCACAGGTTCCCGTCGCTCGCGGCGCGAACGGCTAGGCTCCCGCCGTACGAGACAAGCCGTAACCGGGAGACACCCACGATGGCCAAGAAGCGCCCCCAGACGAAGGCCAAGCCGCAGATCACGGACGGAGAGATCCCGGTTGTCGGCGCCCGCGAGCCCTGCCCCTGCGGCAGCGGCCGGCGCTACAAGGCATGCCACGGCCGAGCCGCCGCCCACGCCGTGACCGAACTGGTGCGCCGCCCGTTCGAGGGACTGCCGGGCGAGGGCGACTGGGTCGCGCTGCGCGAGCTGGTGCCGGCCGCGACGGCCGAGCTGCCCCTCAAGGACGGCCTGCCCGAGGGCGTCCCGTCGGTCACGCTCGCCACGGTGCTGCCGATGGCCTGGCCCGCCCTGCGCCGCGACGACGGCTCGGTGCTGCTCGGCCTGCAGAACGACACGCCCTCCGGCGACATCAGCCGGGACCTCGCCGACACCCTCCAGCGCGCGCTCGCGGCCGAGCCCGGCACGCCGGTGGAGGGCCGCCGCGCTCCTGCCGACGGTCCGCGGCTGCAGGACCTCCTCGACCCCGAGGGCGCCTTCGAGCCGGTGGTGCACAGCGGCTTCGAGTTCTGGGTGCCGGACGCGGAGAACGCCACCCCGGAGGTGGCCGCGTCGCTGGAGCGGGCCAACGCCGCCGCCATCCCGACCGTGAAGCTGTCCGGCGTGGACGCCGCGTACTGGTGCGAGACCCCGGAGAAGAACCACCTGCGCTGGGTCATGCCGCACCCCGAGGAGCAGCTTCTGGACGCACTCGCCCGGCTGCACGCGGCGGGCCGCTCCAGCCTCGGCGAGGGCACCCGGCTGGTGGGTTCCTTCCGTGCTCACGGCCTCACAGTGCCGGTCTGGGACCTGCCGAGCGGCGTCACGGCCGAGGACGTGGAGAAGCCGGCCGCCGAGTTCGCCGAGCGGCTCGCCACCGCTCTCGCCGCCGAGGAGCCGCTCACGGCCGAGGAACGCCGGGCGCGCGGCGGACTGACCAACCGGCAGGTCACGCTCAGCTGAGTCGCGCTCGCACACACATCACGGCTGACCGACCGTTCAGCCGTGATGACCACACCGGAACGGGTGACTCCTGTCACAACTCCCCGTCTCCGCAGGGAAATCGGTGTCCGAATAGCCGAGATCGAATTTGCGAACCGCCGATCTCTTGTTACCGTTCCAGTAGCCCGGTTGCTGGTGCATCCCCCGTCGCCAGCAACCGGGCCTTTTCATGTCCGCGTCCGGTGCGCACCGCCCGGCGGAGCGTCAACTCCCCTTTGGATCCTCGGAGTTGCTGGCCGAGCGCAGCAGCAGCGGCCCGTCGGCGCCGCGCGCGGCGAACTCGGTGACGGCCGTGTAGCCGTCCAGCGCGCCCCGGGTGTGCTCACGGGGCGTCTCGCAGGTGGCGGGCTCGTCGTCGGCGCCTACCGGACAGCGCGTCTGCACGGTCCGGCCGCCCGGCCCCATCAGGCTCAGCACGGAGTCCACGGCCGCACCGGTGGCGTTGCGGTAGTAGGTGCGCGCCCAGGTGTCCGCGCCCTGGGTCAGCACACAGGTCTGTGCCTCGATCCCGTCCGGGGAGGAGAGTTCGGGCCCGCAGCGGGCGGCGGTGGCCAGGCCCAGCCCGAGCAGCAGCGGAGAGCGGGAGGGGTCGGCGGAGGGCAGTTTCGCGTCGTCGGGGGAGGCGGTGACGGCGGTACGGCCGCCGTGGTCCGCAGGTCCCGGCACATCACCCACCTGTCCCGCGGACGCCACGGCCAGCGGCAGCGCCACCGCGGCCGCGACGACGCCCACCAGGGCAAGCAGACGGAGCCTGCGGGGGTCCGGCCCGCCGCGGTGCGACGAACGAGTGCCGTGACCCCCAGAAATGCGCAGCATGTAGCGGAAGATAACGACCGCAGACAGGCAAACCGCCCGGCCGCGCCCGAGATCCCTACAACTCGGGCGCGCTCACACCCGTACGAGTGAGGGCATGGACCACGGCGTCCACCACGGCCTCCACATCGGGCACCCAGGGCGAGGCCGAGCCCGGCAGCGGCGCGCGCTCCCAGCGGACGGCGCCCTGGCCGGTCTCGGACGGGGGCAGGGCGAGATAGCCGCCCTCGCCGTGGAAGCGCAGCGAGCCGGGCACGAAGTCCTGGGCGTAGAGCAGTTCACCCAGTTGCTCCATGGTGTACGGCCTGACCAGCACCGCCCACCGGGTCGGTGCGGCGATCACCGGGCCGAGGCGCATGCCCCGCCGGTCGAGCAGGTCGAGAGCGCGGGCGGCGGCGGGCGCCGGCAGGCTGACCGCGCAGGGCGCCGGGCCACCGGTGGCGAGGACGATGGGCGCGCCCGGCCGGTTGGTCCACCACCAGCGCACCATGCGCGCGTCCGTGGTGGCCGCGAGCAGGCCGGGGTCGAAGGGGTGCGCACCGGGGACCGTGCACTCCGGGTCGGGGCAGCCGCAGCGGGCCCGGCCCTGCGGGTCCGGGGCCACGCCCGGGAGTACGGGCCACTGCCATTCCGTCGCGAAGGTCAGGGCCGCGCTGATCAGCTCAGGCCGCCCGCCGTTCCGCCTGGACAGGAGCCTGCGTCGCCTTCCGAGGATCTCGCGCATCAGCGCTCGTTCCTTTCCGTTGCACCGCTGGCAACACCGTGGACCACATCACACCATGTGTCGATCACTTCACTGTGCGTACCTGTTGGCGCATCACACCCCTGCGCACGGCAGAGGGAACCCCAGGGGGTCGAGCATTGGCCGCGTCCGCGTCCATGGCGCGTCCATCAAAAGCACGGTTGCGGCGCGGGGGTGGCGAAGTATGGCGTTTTGCCGTCGCACGTATTTCTCTCCGCCTCCGCCGCGGGAGGATGGGGCTCGGTCGTCGGTGGCTATGACGCCCGGGTCCGTCGCCAGGTTCCGGGTGGCCCCCAACCACCCCTGGCCTTCTCCGAGTACGTACCCATCACGACCGCTGTGACGCTCTGTGGAGCAAGGCCAGTCGACCGCAATGAACCGATACCCGAGGCAGTTTTAAGCCAACTTGACAGTAAGGCAAGGGTTTCGGAAGAAACCCACATCCGGCCCATGGACACCAGGAATCCCTGCAGGACAATGCTGGACATCCCCTTACGAGTGCGTGTACATGTGGAGACACTGCTAGCGGCGCAGAATGACATGGGGGTTCGCGATGCTTTTGAGCAAAACGCACCGGTCTGAAGGCCGGACGCCATGAACGCTCCCCACCCTCCGAAAGTGGCTGGAATCGATCCAACGGTCCCCACGCCTGCACACACTGTCGCGCCCACACCCACCTCCCCGGGCACAGGCCCCTCCCCGGACACCGCCGCAGCCCTCCCCGCCCCCACCGGCCCCGCTCCCGGGACCCTGCTCCAGGACCGGCTGGCCGGCTGGGTCTCGGACCTCACGACCCTCCACGAGCTCACCGAACGGCTGTCGCGCACGGACGCGCTGGAGCCCGCTCTCCAGGAACTGCTGCGCGCCGGATCCGCCCTCGTCGGCGCCCGTCGCGGCCTCGTCGTCCTGGAACCCGGCGACGGCCTCGGCCCCTGCACCACCATCGGCCTCGGCCTCGGCCGCGCCGACCTCGGCCACATCGAGACCGTGCCGCGCGGTTCGCTCCCCTACGGCGCCCTCCTCGACACCGGCGCGGGCACCGAGGTCGTGCACGCCGACCTGCTCGCCGAGGACGGCCTCGACCCCCGCCACCGCGAGGTGGCCGCCCGCCTCGGCTACGCCGCCAGCTACGCCCTCCCCCTGTCGGCCGGGCCGGCCGGCCGGCTCGGTGCCGCCGTCTGGCTGTACGACGAGCCGGCCGAGCCGGACGAGCGCCGCCGCCACCTGGTCGGCCTGTACATCCGTCATGCGGCCGAACACCTCGCACGGCTGCTGGAAGTCGAGCGCACGCGCGCGTGCGTGGCGACCATCGCCGAGGAACTGCTCCCCTCCCGGCTGCCACGGGTGGCCGGGGTCCAGCTCGCCGCCCGGCACCGCACCGGCCCGCGCGGCGGCGGCGACTGGTACGACGCGCTGCCGCTGCCCGATGCCGCCCTCGGGCTCTCGGTCGGCTCGGTCACCGGCTCCGGCCCCAGCGCGGTCGCCGCGATGGGCCGGCTGCGCGCCTCCCTGCGGGCCTACGCCGTGATGGAGGGCGAGGACCCGGTCGCCGTCCTGTCCGACCTGGAGCTGCTGCTGCGGCTGACCGAGCCCGCCCGCTCCGCCACCGCCCTGTTCGCCTACTGCGAACCCGCCCTGCGCAAGGTCACCCTGGCCGGCGCCGGGCACAGCCCGCCGCTGCTGATCGGCGAGCGGCGCACCGAGTTCGCCGAGACCTCCGTCTCCGCTCCGCTCGGCATGCTCGCCTGCTGGGAGGCGCCCAGCGTGGAGATCCAGGCGGAGGCCGGAGAGACCGTCCTGCTCTACACCGACGGGCTGCTGCACCGTACCGGCGACCCGATGGACCGTGCCTTCGCCCGGCTGCACGCGGCCGCCGCGAGCATCCCGCGCACGCTGCGCCGCGATCCCGGCGCCGTCGCCGACCACGTCCTGCACACCGTGCTGCCGGACGGCCTGGACACGGCGGACAGCGAGGAGGACGTGGTGCTGCTGGCGGCGCGCTTCGACTAGGAGCGCCCGAGAGTGGCGGGGAGCGGCTGCGTGACGCGGGGAGCGATTGCTTGACGCGGCGAGCGACTGAGAGCGCTTTCACACCGCCTGGCATGGGCGGGCATAACAGATCTTCCGGCCCCGGGTCGCTTTCCGCACGACCGTACGATGATGGAGGTCCCCCCGCTCGGCCACAAGCGTGAGCGTCGCGGGCCCGGGGGAGATCACATGCCGTACGGAGGAGGATCACGTGTCCGACGAGCTCAACCAGGCTCTTTCCGATGCCACCGCTACCGCGGCGGACCCGGAACTCGAGTCCGACGAGCCCATCAAGCAGCGGAAGAACGGCCTGTACCCGGGCGTCTCCGACGAACTGGCCGAGAACATGAAGTCCGGCTGGGCCGACACCGAGCTGCGTGACCTCGAGCCCATCGCCCAGGCCGCCGAGACCGCCCGCCGCCGCGCCGAGCTCTCCGCACGCTTCCCCGGCGAGCGCCTCGTCATCCCCGCGGGCAACCTGAAGACCCGCTCGAACGACACCGAGTACGCCTTCCGCGCCTCGGTCGAGTACGCGTACCTCACCGGCAACCAGACCGAGGACGGCGTCCTGGTGCTGGAGCCGAAGGGGGACGGCCACCAGGAGACGATCTACCTCCTGCCCCGCTCCGACCGCGAGAACGGCGAGTTCTGGCTCTCCGGCCAGGGCGAGCTGTGGGTGGGCCGCCGCCACTCCCTCACCGAGTCCGAGGCCCTCTACGGCATCCCGGCCGCGGACGTGCGCGAGCTGGCCGACCGGCTGCGCGAGGCCACCGGCCCGGTCCGTGTGGTGCGCGGCCACGACGCCGGCATCGAGGCGGCCCTGACCGACAAGGTCACCGCCGAGCGCGACGAGGAGCTGCGCGTCTTCCTCTCCGAGGCCCGGCTGGTCAAGGACGGGTTCGAGATCGGCGAGCTGCAGAAGGCCGTCGACTCCACCGTGCGCGGCTTCGAGGACGTCGTGAAGGTCCTCGACAAGGCCGAGGCCACCAGCGAGCGCTACATCGAGGGGACGTTCTTCCTGCGCGCGCGCGTGGAGGGCAACGACATCGGTTACGGCTCCATCTGCGCGGCCGGCCCGCACGCCTGCACGCTGCACTGGGTGCGCAACGACGGCCCGGTCCGCTCCGGCGACCTGCTCCTGCTCGACGCGGGCGTGGAGACCCACACGCTGTACACCGCGGACGTCACCCGCACGCTGCCGGTCAACGGCACGTACAGCGAGATCCAGAAGAAGATCTACGACGCCGTGTACGAGTCCCAGGAGGCCGGTATCGCGGCCGTCAGGCCGGGCGCCAAGTACCGCGACTTCCACGACGCCGCCCAGCGCGTGCTCGCCGAGAAGCTCGTCGAGTGGGGCCTGGTCGAGGGCCCGGTCGAGCGGGTGCTGGAGCTGGGCCTGCAGCGCCGCTGGACCCTGCACGGCACCGGCCACATGCTCGGCATGGACGTCCACGACTGCGCGGCCGCGCGGACCGAGACGTACGTGGAGGGCACGCTGGAGCCCGGCATGGTGCTCACCGTCGAGCCCGGCCTGTACTTCCAGGCCGACGACCTGACGGTCCCGCAGGAGTACCGGGGCATCGGCGTCCGCATCGAGGACGACATCCTCGTCACGGAGGACGGCAACCGGAACCTCAGCGCCGCACTGCCCCGCCGGTCGGACGAGGTCGAGGAATGGATGGCGTCCTTGAAGGGCTGACGTCACACTGAATGGCCGGGTACCGGTGGGTACCCGGCCATTTGGTGTGCACGCAGTGCGTGGTCGGTCGCGTGCGCACGCGGTAGGCGGCCGGTCGCGTGCGCACGCAGTGGGTGGCGGGTCGCGCCCACGCGGCGGGGCCCATGTCGGACGCAGCGCCGCGCCCTTCGGGACGCGGAACTCACGTAGGGGGATCGTGAACGACTTCTGGTCCGGAATCGGCGTCGACCTGCATCTCGAACCCGACGCGGCGGACGGCCGCCGGGCCGGTCTGGAGCGTGCGCTCAGGGACGCCGTGCGCGACGGGCGGCTCGCGCCCGGCACCCGGCTGCCGGCCACCCGGCGGCTCGCCGGCGAGCTCGGCATCTCGCGGGGAACGGCCAAGGCCGCCTACGACCAGCTGGTCGCCGAGGGATACCTGATGGCACGGCAGGGCTCGGGCACCCGGGTCGCCCCGCTGCCCTCCGTGGACTCCGAGGCGCCGCAGACACGCGCACGCACGCGTGCGCCGCGTTTCGACCTGCGGCCCGGCAGCCCCGACGTGGGCGCGTTCCCGGCGGCGGCCTGGCTGCGCGCGCTGCGCCGGGCCATAGCGACGGCGCCCTCCCTGGCCTACGACTACGGCGATCCGCGCGGCCGGATCGAACTGCGCACCGCGCTCTCGGGCTACCTGGGGCGGGCGCGCGGGGTGCTCGCGCCGCCGGAGCAGATCGTGATCACCTCTGGTTACGTCCAGGGGCTCGCGCTCCTCACCCGCGTGCTGGACGGCGCCCGTCTCGCCATGGAGGACCCCGGGCTGCCCTTCCACCGGGAGGTGGTGCGGCGCAACGGCGGGACCGTGCTGCCCGTGCGGGTGGACGAACGCGGGGTCCGTCCCGGCGAGCTGGGCGAGGCGGCGGCCGTGGTGGTCACCCCGGCCCACCAGTACCCGACCGGAGTCACGCTGCACCCCGAGCGCCGGCGCGCGCTCACCGACTGGGCACGCGCGCGTGGCGGGCTCATCGTCGAGGACGACTACGACGGCGAGTTCCGCTACGACCGCCAGCCCGTCGGTGCGCTGCAGGGCATGGCACCGGGCCAGGTGGTGTACCTGGGCACCGCCTCCAAGACCCTCGGCCCGGCGCTGCGGCTCGGCTGGATGGTGCTGCCGCCGCACCTGGTCGACGCGGTCGCCGACGCCAAGCTGCACAGCGACCACCACACCGAGACCATCGGGCAGCTGGCGCTCGCCGAGCTGATCGGCAGCCATGCCTACGACCGGCACGTGCGCGCGTGCCGGCTGCGTTACCGGCGCCGCCGGGACCAGTTGCTGGACCGGCTCGGCGGGCGGCAGAGCGTGCGCGGCATCGCGGCCGGGCTGCACGCGCTGGTCGACGTGCCCGACGAGACGGAGACCCTGGCCCGCGCCGCGGCGAAGGGGCTCGCGCTCGGCGCCCTCGGCGACCACTGGCACACACCCGGCGAGGGCCGGCCGCAGGGCCTGGTCGTCGGCTACGGCACCCCGCGGGAACGGCTGTATCCGGAGGCGCTGGAGGTGCTGGCCACGGTGCTGGGCCACTGAAAGTGGGCCACTGGAGCGACGGCCGATTGGGTCTGCTCAAGGGTCCGCCGGGTCCCTAGCGTCAACGGTATGAAGACTCGTCCGCGGCGCTTCCTGGCCCTCGCCCAGCTCGCCAACTCCGTCGGTGACGGCGCCTTTTACGTCACCTCGGCGCTGTACTTCACGCATGTCGCCGGTCTCGACCCGGCGCGCGTCGGACTCGGGCTCACGCTTGCCTGGGCGGTGGGCTCGCTGGTCGGGGTGCCGCTCGGGCGTCTCGCGGACCGGCGCGGGGCGCGCGGGACGGCGGTACTGCTGGCCCTGGGAACCGGGGCGGCGGTCGCCTCGTTCCTCCTGGTGCGGGGGTTCGTGCCGTTCGCCCTCGCCGCCTGTGCCTACGCGTCGGCGCAGTCGGGTCTGGCGGCGGCCCGGCAGGCGCTGCTGGCGGGGCTGGTGCCGGCCGGGGAGCGCACGGGGCTGCTGGCGCGCCTGCAGTCGACGCTGAACGGGGGACTCGCCGTCGGCGCGGCGCTGGGCGGTCTCGCGCTGAGCGCGGGGACGGCGGTGGCGTACCGGGCGGTGTTCGCGCTGGACGCGATGTGCTTCCTGATGTGCGCGCTGATCCTGCTGCGGCTGCCGGCACCGGAAGCCGTGGCGGCCGGCAGCGTTCGGCGGGCGCCGGTCTCCGTGACGGACGACGACGAACGACCGACGACGGCCTCCATGACGGACGACGACGGACGGCGCAAGGAGCGGTTCGCCGTGCTGCGCGACCGGCCGTACGCGCTCGTCGCGCTGCTCAACGCCGTGCTGCTGCTGCGGATGCCGCTGCTCAGCCTCGCCCTGCCGCTGTGGATCACCGAGCGGACCGGGGCGCCGGCCTGGCTGGCCTCCGCACTGTTCGTCCTCAACACCGGCTTCGTCATGCTGTTCCAGGTGCGGGCGGCCCGGGCGGTCACCGGACTCGCCACGGCCCTGCGGGTGCTGCGCCGGTCCGGGGTCGTGATGCTCGGGTCCTGCGCGGTGTTCGCGCTGTCGGCGGGCCGGTCCGCGTGGCCCGCGGCCCTGCTCCTGGTGGCAGGCGCGGTGCTGCAGGTCGTCGCGGAGATGCAGCAGTCGGCGGGCTCCTGGCAGCTCTCCTTCGACCTGGCCCCGGCCGACCGGATGGGCGAGTACCAGGGCTTCTTCGGCACGGGCGTGACGGTGGCCCGCGCGCTCGGGCCGCTCGTGGTGACCTCGCTGCTGCTCGGCTGGGGCACTCCGGGCTGGCTCCTGCTGGGCGCGCTGATGTCGGTCGCGGCCTGCGCGATGGGGCCGGCAGCCCGTCGGGCCGCCGGCCGTGCGCCCCGCACGGTCACCGAACCGTTGCTCGCGAACTGACCGGCAACACATCGCCCGCCGGCATCACGGTGCCCGGTGCGGCGGTTTTCCGGTGGGTTCCCGTCACGGCCGGGAAATCCGGAAAAGCCGGGACCGCCGCTGACCGGTCCGGCGGACATGCCCCGGCAAAGCGCTGTGCAGACCGGGCACACCTGGAGAAGGAGGCGGGAAAAGCGCCCTCACGGCGTCGGGGCGTGGTCGTGCAGTATCCGCTGGAAGAGCCGGCAGTCCCGCCATTTCCCGTTGATGTGCAGGTAATTCGGGGCGAGCCCGATCTGTTCGAAACCGCATTTCTGGAGCACCCGCTGTGAACCGGTGTTCTCGGTCAGCGTCGAAGCCTCGATCCGGTGCAGCCCCATCCGGTCCGCGGCGATACGGCAGACCTGCTCCACCGCGGCGCTGGCCAGCCCCCTGTTCTGCTGGTCGGCGGCGACCCAGTACCCGAGATACGAGCTGCAGAAAGGGCCGTGGGAAATCCCGGACAGGGTGATCGCCCCCACGATCCGCCCGTCCTGAGCCTCGAACACCCACGGCGCCAGGGCTCCTTCGGCGGACTGCCGCAGCAGCCCGTCGATGCGCTCCGCCTGGCCCTCGACGGTGAAGAAGGAATCCGGTCTGACCGGCTCCCACGGTTCGAGGTGTTTCCTGTTCTCCGTATAGGCGGAGGCGAGCGCGAAAGCATCGTCCGGTGCGAGCGGGCGCAGGATCACACCGCCCACTGTTTCCGCGTCCTGTATTTCCCTGCAATCGGTGTACATGCGCGCACCTTAACGGCGTGAGCCCGTTAAGGGGACCGTCATGCCGTAAGCAGGGAAGGATCTTTCTTCCACTTGAGAATCTTGTCGAAGCTCACCACGGTCCCGCCCCGGCCCGGTTTGGCGCCGATGTGGACATGATCGGCGAGTTCTCTGATCAGGCACAGCCCGCGACCGTGCTCGGCGTCCATGCGGGCGGGCCGGACGTCCGGAGCGCGGGTGAAGCCGGGGCCCGCGTCCGCCACCTCGATCCGGCACTTCTCGCCGTCGAGGTACGCCGTCACCCGATAGGCCTCCGAGCGGCTTCCGAGTGTGGCGCCGCCCCCGCCGTGCTCGACGGCGTTCGCGCAGGCCTCACTGAGTGCGACGGACAGATCGTAGGAGACGTCCGGGTCGACGCCCGCCGTCTCCATCGTGCCGATCAGCAACCGCCGGGCGAGCGGCACGCTCGCAGCCTCGCGGCGCAGATGGAGTGACCACCAGATGCTCATGCTCCAGCCTCCTGGCCGCGGCTCGACATACCGATACGTATTGCCGCCCGCACGCGCCCGTAAGCACACCATTGACGTGACTCCGCCCATTCAGGCGATGCGCCCCGGGAGGAATCGGTGTATGAGGGCATGAATGTCGGCGGAGGACGATCTTCCACTCGTAACGGCGATCTTTCCGCCGCGGCGGCGGTCCCTTCCGGCCGTGACGGGATCCCGTGACCTGCCGTAGGGCTCGGGTAAGGCCAGTGGGATGATGAGCCCGCCATGACTGCCCCCCACCCGCGCACGGCGGGCCCCGGAGCCGGGCTCCGGATGCTGCGGGCCGCGGTGTTCGCCGCGGCCTGCGTCGTGCTGGCCGCGGCCGGGCACACACTGGCCTCCTGCGCGCGCGTGCCGCTGTGGACGCTCGGCGCGGGATTCCTGGGATCCCTGCTGGTCGTGGCACCGCTCACCGGACGGCAACGCTCGCTGCCGGGGATCGCCACCCTCCTCGCGCTCGGCCAGATCGCGCTGCACACGCTGTTCGGGCTGGGCGGGCACGCGGCGGCGGGCGCGATGCCGACGGGCCCGACGGACGGGTCGCTGAGCAGTAGCGCGCTCGTCGAGCGGGCCGCCCGGCTCGTGTGCGGGTCCAGCCCGTCGGTGCTCACCCCCGGGCACGCCTACCGGCTCCTGCTCGACGCGCGCCTCATCGACCCGTCGGGCCGGGCCGTGGGCACCATGCCCCCCATGCCCCACATGGCCGACGCCACCGGCACCTCGGCCTCGCTCCTGCCCTCCCTGCCGATGCTGCTCGGGCACGTCCTCGCGGCGGTCGCCGCCGGCTGGCTGCTGCGCCGGGGCGATCTGGCCGTGCTGCGGCTGATCGAGCTGTCGGTGCATGGAGTCACGGAGGGGGCGCTCGTACGATCCCTGCGCGCGGCGCTCGCGCTGGCGCACGCCCTGTGCGCCGAGCTCCTGCCCGCGGCCGAGCCGCACCCACGCGGCCGTCGCACCGCCCGGGACGAGGGCCCCGCCCCGCACACCACCGCACTCCAGCACACGGTGATCCGGCGCGGCCCGCCCGCCGACGCGTTCCTCCTCGCCGCCTGACGCGAGGCGACCACACTCCACCGGAGCCGGAGACGGAGAGCCGGACGGGAGGGGCCGCCGTCGCGCGGCACGCGCGTGTGCGCACATCGGCACCGGCACCCCGAGTGGTGTCGCCCTGCGCACGCGTACTCCTGATCACCACCGCAACTCACCCGGAGTGGAGTGCTCCCTGCCATGAAGGCTTCTCGTATCGTCGCCGCCGCTGCCGCCGCCGGCACGGCCGTCCTCGCCCTGTCCGCCCCCGCCTTCGCGCACGTGACCGTGCAGCCCGAGGGCGCCGCGGCCAAGGGCGGTTACGCGGTCATCGACTTCAAGGTCCCCAACGAGCGCGACAAGGCCTCGACCACCAAGCTCGAGGTGAACCTCCCGGCCGACCACCCGCTCGCCTCGGTCATGCCCCAGCCGATCCCCGGCTGGAGCGTGCAGGTCACCAAGTCCAAGCTGGACAAGCCGCTGACGATGCACGGCGAGAAGATCGACGAGGCCGTCACCAAGGTCACCTGGACCGCCGACGGCAAGGGCATCGAGCCCGGCTACTTCCAGAAGTTCCCGCTCTCCGTCGGCGCCCTGCCCGAGGACACCGACCAGCTCGTCTTCAAGGCGATCCAGACCTACTCCAACAACGAGGTCGTGCGCTGGATCGAGACGCCCCAGGAAGGCCAGGCCGAACCCGAGAACCCGGCCCCGGCGCTGGAGCTGTCCGCCGCCACCGGCGACCACCACGGCGGCTCCACGGCCAAGGACGCCTCCGAGACGACCGACGGCAAGACCGAGAAGACGGCCGCCGCCGACGACTCGAAGGGCGGCAGCGACACCACCGCGCGCGTGCTCGGCGTGGTCGGCATCGTCATCGGCGCCGCGGGTGTGGCCTACGGCGTTCTCGCCGGCCGCCGCCGGAGCGCCTGACCCACCGTTCCGCGCGCGCACCGGGGCCGTGCGACGCTGTCGTACGACCCCGGTGCGCGCCGGAGTTCTCACATCTGGGACATTTTTCTATGCGCAAGAAGACGCTCGCAGCGGCTGCGCTGCTCGCCGCCGCCATCCTGCCCCTCTCCGCCTGTGGCAGCGGCAAGGACGGCAAGTCGCCCGTCGCCGTGGTCTCCGAGGAGACCGACTCGGGCAAGGCCGCGACCATCCTCGACCAGCCGTTCGAGAAGCCGGACCTGGTCCTCACCGACACGCACGGCAAGAAGTACGACCTGCGCGCCGAGACCAAGGGCCACCCGACCCTCGTCTACTTCGGCTACACGCACTGCCCCGACATCTGCCCCACGACGATGAGCAACATCGCCGTCGCCAAGAAGGCGCTGCCCAAGGCCGAGCAGAACAACCTCAGGGTCGTGTTCGTCACCACCGACCCCGACCGCGACACCCCCGCCGAACTGGGCAAATGGCTCAAGGGCATCGACCCGCAGTTCATCGGCCTGACCGGCGACTTCTCCACCATCCAGGCCGGCGCCCGCTCCGTGGGCATCTCCATCGAGCCGACGTCGAAGGACAAGAACGGCAAGCTCGTCTCGGTGCACGGCACCCAGGTCATCGCCTTCTCGCCGAAGACCGACGCCGGGTACGTCCTCTACGGCGAGGACGCCACGGTCGACGACTACACGAAGGACCTGCCGAAGCTCGTGAAGGGAGCCAAGCCGTGAGGCGCACGAGCCAGACCGTGAAGCGTGCCGTCCTGCCCGTGACCGCGCTCGCCGCCGCCCTGGCCCTCGCGGGCTGCGGCTCCGGCTCCGGCTCCTCGGGCTCTTCGGGTTCCTCGGCGTCCTCGAAGGCCGAGCTGTCCGTGCGCGCGTCCTACATGCCCCAGCCGGTCTCCGCCGACATGGCCGCGGGATTCCTGACGATCGCCAACAAGAGCGGCACGAAGGACGAGCTGACCTCGGTCACCAGCGACATAGCCGGCCAGGTCACCATGCACAGCACCGTCGGCGGGGCCATGGAGGAGAAGACCTCCTTCGCCGTACCCGCCCATGGTCAACTCGTGTTCAAAAGCGGGGGCAACCATCTGATGTTCGAGAAGCTGAAGCGCAAGCCCGAACAGGGCCAGAAGGTCACCCTGAAGCTCACCTTTGCCAAGTCCGGGCCCCTCACCGTCGAGATGCCGGTGGAGTCCGCCACGTACAACCCGTCGACCGGACACTGAGGGAGGGACCATCTTGATGCGGACCATCACCCCCCGCCTGCGGACCCTGGTGCTGCTGCTCCTCGCCGTCACCGGCGCACTGCTCGCGGGCGCCGGACCGGCCTCCGCGCACGCCGCGCTCACCGGCAGCGACCCCGCGCAGGGGGTGGTGGTCGACAAGGCGCCCACCCAGGTGTCGCTCACCTTCTCCGAGCAGGTCGCGATGAACGACGACTCGCTGCAGGTCCTCGACCCCAAGGGCAAGAAGGTCGAGGTCGGCTCGCCGTCCAACGTGAGCGGGACGACGTACGCCGTGAGGCTCAAGAGCGGCCTCGCCAAGGGCACCTACACGGTCGCCTACCAGGTCGTCTCGGCCGACAGCCACCCCGTCTCCGGCGCCTACACCTTCTCCATCGGGGCGCCCTCCCAGACCGTCGTCTCCGGCGTCGGGACCGGGGCGGGCGGCGGAGTCGTCGGCGCGCTCTACGCGATCGGACGCTACGTCTCCTACGCCGGGTTCATCGTGCTGGCGGGCGGCGCCGCCTTCGTGCTGGCCTGCTGGCGGCGCGGCTCGGGCGTGCGGGCCGTGCAGCGGCTCGTCGTCGGCGGCTGGCTCGCGCTCACCGCGGCCACCCTGTGGCTGCTGCTCCTGCGCGGCTCCTACACCTCCTCCGGGAAGCTCGCCGACGTCTTCGACCTGAACCTGCTCGGCCAGGTGCTGCAGACCAAGAGCGGCGCCGCGCTGGTCTCCCGGCTGCTGCTGCTCGCCGCCGCCGCGCTGTTCATCGCCGTCCTCTTCGGCGCCTACAACCGGCGGGAGGAGAGCGAGGAGAAGAGCGACCTGACCTTCGGGCTCTCGATCGGCGGGGTGGTCGTGGCCGCCGGGATCGCGGCGAGCTGGGCCATGGCCGAGCACGCCTCCACCGGGCTCCAGCCGGCTGTCGCCATGCCCGTCGACGTCCTCCATCTTCTGGCCGTCGCGGCCTGGCTGGGCGGCCTCACCGCTCTGCTCGTCGCCCTCTACCGGGCCCCCGCGGACACACCGATCGAGGCCGCCGCCGTCCGGCGGTTCTCCCGGCTCGCGTTCGGCTCCGTCCTCACCCTGGTCGCCACCGGCACCTATCAGTCCTGGCGCCAGCTCGGCTCCTGGTCGGCGTTCACCGAGACCCGCTACGGCCAGCTGCTGCTGGTCAAGATCGCACTGGTGGCGCTGCTGGTGGGCATCGCGGGGATCTCGCGGCGCTGGACGGGACGGCTCACCGACACGATCGCCGCCACCAGATCCAAGAAGGCGAAGCAGCGCGAGAAGGAGTCCGTCTCCGCGTCGAAGGCGGGCAAGGGCGCCGGCAAGGGTGCGGCCTCCGGTGGCGACAAGCGGGCCGCCCAGCTGGCGCGGCAGCGGGCCGCGGTGGCCACCGCCCGGCAGAAGCAGCTGCGCGACGCCGACCCGAACCGCTTCGGCCTGCGCCGCTCGGTGCTGGCCGAGGCCGGCGTCGCGGTCGTACTGCTCGCCGTCGCCACCTGGCTGAGCCAGACCGAGCCGGGCCGCACCGAGCAGGAGGCCAAGGCCGCCTCCTCGTCGTCCGCCAGTTCCTCCTCGGCCTCCTCGTCCTCGTCCGGCGCGCTGACGCTGGACATGCCCTTCGACACCGGCGGCACCGACGGCAAGGGCCTGGTCCGGATCGACATCGACCCCGCGCGCGTGGGCGGCAACGAGATGCACGTCTATGTACAGCGGCCCAACGGACGCGCCTTCGACATCCCCGAGGTGAAGGTCGCCTTCACCCTCACGGAGAAGAAGATCGGTCCGCTTCCCGTGACCCCCGACCACATCACCACCGGCCACTGGTCGGCGAGCAGCGTGCAGATCCCGATGGCCGGCAACTGGAAGGTCGCCGTGACCGTGCGGACCTCCGACATCGACCAGGTGACCGTCTCCAAGAACGCGCAGATCGGCTGAACCACACCATGCCCGACCAGTCCGTCCCTCAGGCCCGTACGCCCGGCTCGGCGGCGCGTGACACCGGTTCCGCGGCGCAGGAGCCCGGGTCCGCCGCACAGAAGCCCGGTTCCGGCAGCGGCCACGGCGTCTCCCGGCGTGCGCTGCTCGGTACCGCCGGCGCCACCGGACTCGTACTCGGCGCGGCCGGCGGGGCCGTGGGCTACGCATCCGCACCCGCCCAGGCCACCCCGCTGACCTCGGTGGGCTCGGGCCGGGCGATGTTTCACGGGAAACATCAGCCCGGCATCACCGAGGGTCTGCAGGCCTGCGGCCATCTCGTCGCCTTCGACCTGGCGGCGGGCGCGGGGCGCAAGGAGGCTGCCGCCCTGCTGCGCCGCTGGTCGGCGACGGCCCAGCGGCTGATGGCGGGCGAGGCCGCCGCGCACGACGACACCGATGTGGCCCGGGACGCGGGCCCGTCCTCGCTGACGATCACCTTCGGCTTCGGCCACAGCTTCTTCGGGAGGACCGGCCTGGAGAAGCAGCGGCCCGGCGCCCTCGACCCGTTGCCCGACTTCTCCTCCGACCACCTCGACAAGGCGCGCAGCGACGGCGACCTGTGGGTGCAGATCGGTGCCGACGACGCCCTGGTGGCCTTCCACGCCCTGCGCGCGATCCAGAAGGACGCGGGCGCCGCGGCCCGCGTCCGCTGGCAGATGAACGGCTTCAACCGCACCCCGGGCGCCACCGCCCACCCGATGACGGCCCGCAACCTGATGGGCCAGCTGGACGGCACCCGCAATCCGAAGCCGGCCGACGCCGACTTCGACCGACGGATCTTCGTACCCGCCTCGGCGGAACCCGCCTGGATGGCGAACGGCTCCTACGCCGTCGTACGCCGTATCCGCATGCTGCTGGACGACTGGGAGAAGCTCTCGCCCGGCGGCCAGGAGGCGGTCATCGGGCGGCGCAAGAACGACGGCGCGCCGCTGTCCGGAGGCACCGAGACGACCCCGATGGATCTGGAGAAGGCCGACGCCAAGGGCGAGTACGTCGTCCCGGTCACCGCGCACGCCCGGATCACCCGGCCCGACCAGAACGACGGCGCGGCCATGCTGCGGCGCCCGTTCTCCTACCACGACGGCATCGACACGACCGGCACGCCCGACGCCGGTCTGCTGTTCGTCTGCTGGCAGGCGGACCCGCTGCGCGGCTTCGTGCCCGTACAGCGCAAGCTCGATCGCGGGGACGCCCTGTCGAAGTTCATCCGGCACGAGTCGAGCGGTCTTTTCGCGGTGCCCGGCGGTGCGGCCGAGGGAGAGTACGTGGGCCAGCGGCTGCTGGAAGGGTGATTCCGGGTTTGAAACCACCCGGTCGGGTGGCGTCCGTGAGACACGGACGACGCGTGTCACCGCGGCCATTAGGGTGAGGGACATGCCAGCGAGCTATGCGTATCTCGGTCCCGAAGGCACCTTCACCGAAGTCGCCCTGCGCACGCTTCCGGAGGCGGCCACCCGGGAGCTGATCCCCTACGTGTCGGTGCAGTCCGCGCTGGACGCGGTGCGGGCCGGCGAGGCCGAGGCCGCGTTCGTGCCGATCGAGAACTCCGTCGAGGGCGGCATCACCACCACCCTGGACGAGCTGGTCGCGGGCGCGCCGCTGATGATCTACCGCGAGGTGCTGCTGTCGATCACCTTCGCGCTGCTGGTCCGGCCGGGCACGCAGCTGTCCGACATCAAGACGGTCTCCGCCCATCCGGCCGCCCAGCCGCAGGTCCGCAACTGGCTCAAGAAGAACCTCCCCGACGTCCACTGGGAGTCGGCCGCCTCGAACGCGGACGCCGCGCGGCTGGTGCAGGAGGGCCAGTACGACGCCGCCTTCGCGGGCGAGTTCGCCGCCGCCCGGTACGGCCTTCAGGCCCTGGAGACCGGGATCCACGACGCGGAGAACGCCCAGACCCGCTTCGTGCTGGTCGGCCGTCCGGCCCGGCCCGCCGCACCGACCGGTGCCGACAAGACCTCGGTGGTGCTGTGGCAGCGGGACGACCACCCCGGTGCCCTGCGCGACCTGCTCGGCGAGTTCGCCGGCCGGGGCATCAACCTCATGCTGCTGCAGTCCCGGCCGACCGGTGCGGGCATCGGCAACTACTGCTTCTGCATCGATGCCGAGGGCCATATCTCCGACCGCCGGGTGGCCGAGACATTGATGGGGCTGAAACGGATCTGTCTCCAGGTGCGCTTCCTCGGCTCCTATCCCCGTGCCGACATCCGGCCGGGCGAGGCACGGCCCACCCTGCCGGGGACCTCGGACGAGGAGTTCGTGGCGGCGGCCGACTGGGTGGCGCGCTGCCAGGACGGCCGGTTCTGACCCGGTCGTAGACTGCCTGGAGCCAGTCTTACCTGCATATCTTCGTTATCCACAGAAGTTATCCACAGGTCCGCTTCTCGACCTGGGGACAAGTCGACAGAGGTAGGCGACCCAGTCGACAAATCGCCCTGCAAGTCCTTCTTGAGGCCGCTGCCCCGCAAGTCACCCTTCGTCCACCCGTTTCCTTTGGTTCATCTTTTGGAGCGACCCCTTTCCACTCGAAAGTGGGTGTCACCCGTGGTTGGGCAGGGAATTCTTCAGTCCGGCCGACAGTTCCGGAGTGATCAATTCCGAAGTCCACAGGCTTTCCGCACAGCCTGTGGATAACTCTTCCCGGGGTGCGGATTCCTGTGGACAACGGCCTCCCCAAGTGCCGTTCTCCACAAGGGAATCCAGTCAACCGGATGTTCACCTGCTGCTACCTTCCAGGGAATGAGACGGGTTTTATTGACCGACTCCGACACTCTGCGCAATTACCCCATAACGGCACGTAGCGCGTGAGTCGTAATAGTGGGTCGTGGCCTGCGAGCTCGCACCGGTAGCCTTGGCCACGTGATTGACCTTCGCCTGCTCCGTGAGGACCCCGACCGTGTGCGCGCGTCCCAGCGCGCCCGTGGAGAGGACGTCGCGCTCGTCGACGCTCTCCTGTCTGCCGACGAGCGGCGCAGGTCCTCCGGCGTCCGCTTCGACGAGCTGCGCGCCGAGCAGAAGCAGCTCGGCAAGCTGATCCCCAAGGCCGCCGCCGACGAGAAGGCCGAGCTGCTCAAGCGTGCCGAGCAGCTGAAGGCCGACGTCAAGGCCGCCGACGCCGAGCGCGACGCCGCCGACACCGAGACCCAGGAGCTGCTCCAGCGGCTCGGCAACCTCGTCCACCCCGACGTGCCCGTCGGCGGCGAGGAAGACTTCGTCACGCTGGAGACGCACGGCACCATCCGCGACTTCGGTGCCGAGGGCTTCGAGCCCAGGGACCACCTGGAGCTGGGCCAGATCCTCGGCGCGATCGACGTCGAGCGCGGCGCCAAGGTCTCCGGCTCCCGCTTCTACTTCCTCACCGGCGTCGGCGCCCTGCTGGAGCTGGCCCTGGTGAACGCGGCGATCGCGCAGGCCACCGCGGCCGGCTTCACGCCGATGCTCACCCCGGCACTGGTGCGCCCGCAGTCCATGGCCGGCACCGGCTTCCTCGGCCAGGCGGCCCAGGACGTCTACCACCTCGACAAGGACGACCTCTACCTGGTCGGTACCTCCGAGGTCCCGCTGGCGGCGTACCACATGGACGAGATCATCGACGCCGACAAGCTGCCGCTGCGCTACGCGGGCTTCTCCCCGTGCTTCCGCCGTGAGGCCGGCTCGCACGGCAAGGACACGCGGGGCATCTTCCGCGTGCACCAGTTCGACAAGGTCGAGATGTTCACATACGTCACTCCCGAGGACTCGCAGGCGGAGCACCAGCGCCTGCTGGAGTGGGAGAAGCAGTGGCTGACCTCGCTGGAGCTGCCGTTCCGCGTCATCGACGTCGCGTCCGCCGACCTCGGCGCCTCGGCCTCCCGCAAGTTCGACTGCGAGGCGTGGATCCCGACCCAGGGCAAGTACCGCGAGCTGACCTCGACCTCGGACTGCACCGAGTTCCAGTCCCGCCGGCTGTCGATCCGGGTCCGTGAGGGCAAGCAGGTCCGCCCGCTGGCCACGCTCAACGGCACCCTGTGCGCCGTACCGCGCACCATCGTGGCGATCCTGGAGAACCACCAGCAGGCCGACGGCTCCGTCTACGTGCCCAAGGTGCTGCGCCCGTACCTGGGCGGCCGGGAGGTCCTGGAGCCGGTCGCCAAGTGAGCGCCGGTTTCCCCTTCCGACTCATCGCCACCGACCTCGACGGAACGCTCCTGCGCTCCGACGAGTCGATCTCGCAGCGCACCCGTGACGCGCTCGCCGCGGCCACCGCGGCGGGCGCCGCGCACATCGTCGTCACCGGCCGCGCGGTGCCCTGGACCCGGCACATCCTCGACGACCTCGGCTACGGCGGCCTCGCCGTCTGCGGCCAGGGCGCGCAGGTGTACGACGCCGGGCAGCACCGCCTGCTGACGTCCGTGACCCTGGACCGGCAGCTGGCGGGCGTGGCCCTGGCGAAGATCGAGGCCGAGGTGGGGCCGCTCCATCTGGCGGCGAGCCGGGACGGCCTGGACGGCGAGGTGCTGGTCGGGCCGGGGTACGCGGTCACCGGCAGGCTGCCCGCGACCCCCTTCACGGATGCGTCCGACCTCTGGACCGCTCCGCTGAACAAGATCTACATACAGCACCCGACGCTGGGCGACGACGAACTGGCGGAGGCGGCCCGCCGTGCGGCCGGCGGCTTCGTCACCGTCGCCATGGCGGGCGCGGGCATCGTGGAGCTGCTGCCCCTCGGCCTGTCCAAGGCCACGGGGCTGTCCCTCGCGGCCCGCCGACTGGGCCTGAAGGCCGCCGACACGATCGCCTTCGGCGACATGCCCAACGACATCCCGATGTTCGGCTGGGCGGCGCGGGGTGTGGCCATGGCCAACGCTCATGAGGACCTGAGGGCGGTGGCGGACGAGGTGACGTCCTCGAACGAGGAGGATGGGATCGCGGTGGTGCTGGAGCGGATGCTGGGGTGACCGGCGGGTCCCCGCCGCGAGGCGTGCGGGGCCGTTGCCGGGTGCGGGCCGTCGCCGGATGCGGGCCATTGCCGGGTGCGGGCCGTCGTGGGCTATCGCGCAGTTCCCCGCGCCCCTTCAGGGCGCTTCAGGCGTCGTGGGCAGTCATGTACTGCCATTCATGTACTGCCATTGCGTGGGCTGGGGCCTGGGTCTGTTGCTCGGGTGGGTCTCAGGGGCGACGTCTTGCGGAGGATGCACGGATCGAACGTGCGCGGGGTCACCCCCGACCACGGCTTAGCAAGCCGGTGCCTTGCCACTCGGCCAATCCTCCGGGTGGGCGGCCCACGCGAGAGCGACATCGCGTGCTCGAAGCGGCCGCCCCGGGCAGCTCCCGTGGCTCACGGAGAGGTAATGGCTACTCCGGAGCCGGCCTCGGACTGCCCTGTCGGGAGCTGGGCGTACTGCCGTGCATGGACATCGCCCACCTCCACTCCCGGTTCGCGGCGCCGGGACACTCCCGGCGGATGGGGTACAACCACTGTGCCCCGCCGCCGAGTTGGACGCCACCGAATTAACCGGCGGCCGGGAGACCGCGCTAGCGGCGCCGCCATCTGCGCCGGCGCGCCTTGCTGAAGAACCAGCCCGCGGGCGGCTCGTCGGACCGCCACGGCTGCGGCTCAGGCTCCTCGGCACGCCAGCGGGCGGCGAGCATACGGGCCCGTGCGGACGGTTCACAGGCCCCGGCGCCCCGGACGAAGCTCTCGTCGAGGACCAGCTCGTCCCACACGTCACCCTCGGCCCGCCCGCGGGCGTCGTGCTGCGGCGTCCCGCGGGCGTCGTGCTGCGGCGTCTCCTCTGCCATCTGCTGCGGCCTCCTAGCCGTACATCCGCTTTGCCCAGTGTGCCCGGACACAGGTGAAGTCCCTGTCAAAGGCCGCCGGGGCCCGATCGAGGCCTACTCCTCGCCCGCCAGCGTCAGGGCGCGCAGCTTCTGGCCGGCGTACCAGGTGGCCAGGACGGTGACCACGACCAGCAGCACCGTGGCGGTCGTCAGCCCGACGTCGGACGTCACCAGGTCCCCGCCCGCGATCTTGTGGGCGACGGCGAGCGACCACTGCTGGACGCTCAGGGTGCGCGCACCGGGCACCAGCGAGCCGAACAGGGCCTCCCACACGAGCGCGTACACGAGCCCGAGGACGACCGCGTGCCGGGAGACGGTGCCCAGCAGCAGGAACAGCGCGGAGTAGGCGATCGAGGACACCAGCGCGGCCACCGTGTAGGCAACGGCGACCTGCTGTCCGTTGCCGTTCAGGATCAGGCCCGCGATCAGGGTCGGCACCGCGGAGAACGCCATGGTGACCGCGATGGCGACGATCAGCTTGGTGAAGATGATCGTGGGCCGCTTCAGCGGCTTGGACAGCAGGTAGACGACGGAGCCGTCGTCGATCTCCGGCCCGATCGCGCCCGTGCCGGCGATGACACCGATGATCGGCACCATGGTGGCGAGCGCGAACCCGCCGAGGACGTCGGCGGCCGTCTGGTCGTCCGCTCCGGTCAGACCGCGCACTGCCGCGGAGATCACGATCAGCAGCAGGGGCAGCGCGCCCAGGATGAGGGCCCGGCGGCGGCCGAGCAGGGCCCGGTAGGTGAGCCGGGCGACGGTGGGGTCGTACATCTTCGGCCTCCTACGCCGCGACCAGATACGAGAAGACGGACTCGAGGGACTCGTCGGACGGCGAGACCGTGAGCAGCCGGATGCCCTGGTCACGGGCGACCTTGGGCAGCAGGGCGGTGAAGCGGCCGAAGTCCACGGCCTGGATGCGCAGCGCGCCCTCGGTGACGTCGACCTCGATGCCGGACGTCGAGGGATCGGCGATCAGCGCCGCCGCGAGGGCACGGTCGTCGCTGGAGCGCACCAGATAGCGGTGCGGGCGGTCCGTCATCAGGCGGCGGATCTTGCGGAAGTCGCCGCTGGCCGCGTGCCGTCCGGCGACGACGACCTCGATGTGCCGGGCGAGCTGCTCGACCTCCTCCAGGATGTGCGAGGAGAACAGCACGGTGCGGCCCTCGTCGCCCATCCGCCGCAGCAGGTCCATGAGCTGCATCCGCTGGCGCGGGTCCATGCCGTTGAACGGCTCGTCGAGCAGCAGCAGGGAGGGGTCGTGAACGAGCGCCGAGGCCATCTTCACGCGCTGCCGCATGCCCTTGGAGTACGTGGAGATCTGCCGGTCCTGCGCGTACTCCATCTCGACCGTGGCGAGGGCCCGCTGGGCCGCCTTGGCACCCAGTCCGTGCAGTTCGGCGTTGGCGACGACGAACTCGCGGCCGGTGAGGAAGTCGTACATCGCCTCCCGCTCGGGGACGATGCCGATGTGCCGGTAGATGGTCTCGTTGCGCCACACCGGCTGCCCGTCCAGGGTGACCGAGCCGGTGGAGGGGGCGAGGAATCCGCCCATCATGTTGATGAGGGTGGACTTTCCGGCGCCGTTGGGGCCGAGCAGGCCCGTGACGCCGGGGCCGATGGTCATCGTGATGTCGTTGACGGCGACCACGTTGCCGAACCAGCGGGAGACGTGGTCGATGACGAGAGTGCTCATGGGCGCGGCCCCTTCCCGGGAAGGGTGGTGGCGGGCGACGGGCTGGGCATGGTCACAGGCCCACCTTCTGGTAGCGGCGGATCAGGAGGCCGTAGCACGCGGCGATCAGGCCGAGGGCGGCCAGGACGTAGACCGCGCCCGCACCGCTGGACGGGGCCGCGCCGCCGGGGAAGGCGGAGCTGCCGCCGAGGAAGGCGGACTGCACGCCGTCGATCAGCGTGATGGGCGAGAACAGGCCGATCCACGGGACGGCACTGCTGCTGCCTTGGGTGTCGGCGATGGCCTGGAGGGTGGAGACGGCACCGTAGGAGATGGTCATCACGGCGATCACGGCGGCGATGCCGAAACCGCGGCGCGGAGTGACCGCGGCGATGACCAGGCCGATGCCGGCGAACAGCAGTGAGAGCAGGGCCACGGAGACCAGTCCCTGGGCGAATTCCTCGGTCTGGTGGGCGAAGCCCAGCTTGGACAGCAGTGCGCCCACGTACATCACGAGCAGCGGGGCGCCGGTGAGGATGAACAGGGCCGAGGCCAGCGCCGCGAACTTCGCCTGGACGTAGTCGGCGGTCTCCACGGGCCGCGAGAAGTACAGCGGCACCGTCTTGAAGCGCAGGTCGCGCGAGACGGACTGGGGTGCCTGGGAGGCGACGTACAGGCTGATCACGGCCTGCATGACGATCGCGTAGCGGGTGTAGGACACCGGCAGTTCGTGAGCCTTGGTGACCACCGCGACGGCGACCATGATGGCGGCGGGCACGCACATCACCGCGAACAGCAGCATCGGCAGCACCTTGGACTTCACCGAGCGGCCGAGGCCGTAGGAGCCGCGCAGGGACTGCGAGTACAGCGAGCGGCGGGCGTAGGCGCGGCCCAGGCGCGGGCCGTCGTAGCCGCGATAGCCGATGTCGTGGATGCGGGTCTGATCGCCGGAGGGCGCGCCCGCCGGGTGCATGGGCTGGTCAACCGCCATGGCCGGCGGCCTCCTTCCGCTGCTCGTCGCTGTCGGTGAACACCTCGGAGATGTGGTGCCGGCGCTGCTCCATGCGCACCAGGCCGAGGCCCAGGTCGGCGACCACGTCGCGCACGAGGTCGTACGTCTCCTCGCCCGCGGCGGTGAGCAGCAGGATGTGGCCGGCGCCGGGCAGCCCGCCGCCCTCGTCCCGGGTGTCCACCCCGCGCGCGTGGAGCGCGTCGCGCACCGCGCGGGTGCCGTCGGGGTGACCGTCGCTGTCGGTGACCTCGACCGCGAGGGTGGTCGTGGTCTGCGTGAAGTCGGTGGTGGAGCTGGAGCGCAGCAGCTTGCCGCCGTCGATGACGACGACGTGGTCGCAGGTGCGCTCCAGCTCGCCCAGCAGGTGGGAGGTGACCAGGACCGAGATGCCGAAGTCGGTGTGGATGCGGCGGATCAGGCCGAGCATCTCGTCGCGGCCGACCGGGTCGAGGCCGTTGGTCGGCTCGTCGAGGAAGACCAGCTGCGGATCGTGCACCAGGGCCTGGGCGAGCTTCACGCGCTGCTTCATGCCGGTCGAGTAGCCGCCGATGGGGCGGTAGCGCTCCTCGTACAGGCCGACATGGCGCAGGGTGTCCGCGGTGCGCTCGCGCGCGGCGGTGGGCGGCAGGCCGGACATGCGCGCCATGTGCACGACGAACTCGGTGGCCGAGACGTCGGGCGGCAGGCAGTCGTGTTCCGGCATGTACCCCACGCGCTCGCGGATGGCGGCACCCGACGACGGGGTGGCGACGTCGAGGCCGAGCACTTCGGCGCGGCCCTCCGTGGCGGGGGACAGACCCAGCAGGATCTTGATGAGCGTGGACTTGCCGGCGCCGTTGGCTCCGACGAGTCCGGTCACACCGGGTCCGATGTCCACGGACAGCCGGTCGAGCGCGGTCACCCGGGGGAACCGCTTGCTCAGGCTTTCGGTCACGATCACAGTCACGGCTTCGACGGTAGTGACGCATACCGCGCCGGACGTCAGACCTCAGAGCCGTCTTCGCGTCAGACTCGAGTATTACGGGGCACTAGGGGATCCCCCTGGGCGAGCGTTGTCCACAGACACGTACGGCGAGTCGTCCACAGGCCTTGATCCCGCCTATTGACGCCGCCTCTAACAACTGTCACATTCACCAGTGTCAAGTTACGGACGCGTACCGCAGTCGACGGGACGGGGCGGCATGACGACGGCAGTGAGCAGCGGACTCTCCGTTGAGTTGCGGGGATTCAGGCGGGTGCAGCGCCTCGCCTACGAGTGCGCGGAGGCGGTGGCCGCGCGCCTGGCACCGGGCGTGACCGAGCGCGAGGCGGCACGGATGCAGCGGGAATGGCTGCGCGGGCGGGGGGTGCGGGACTGGTTCCACCTGCCCTTCGCCTGGTTCGGCGACCGCACGGCGTTCGCGGGCTTCCGCATCCCCCTGCAGTTCTTCCCGACCGACCGGGCCCTGGAGCCCGGGATGCCGTTCATCCTGGACATGGCCCCGGTCTACGAGGGATACACCGCCGACATCGGCTATTCGGGCTCCCTCGGCGTCAACCCGGTGCAGGACCGGCTGATGGCCGACCTGGAGGCGCACCGCGAGCTGATCCTGCGCGAGGTCCGCGAACGCCGGCCGCTGCGCGAGATCTACGAGGACGTGGACCGCCTCATGGTCCGCCAGGGCTACGCCAACCGGCACCGGGCGTATCCCTTCGGCGTGATCGCCCACAAGGTCGACCGGGTGAAGCAGCGCCGCTGGTCCCCGCACCTGTTCGGGTTCGGCACGCAGTCCCTCAAGGGCCTGGCCGCCGACGCCCTGCACGGCCACCGCGAGGGCTGGTCGCCCCTGTGGTCGCCGTACCGCTTCTCCGACCACCCGCCGCAGCCGGGCCTGTGGGCGGTCGAACCGCACCTCGGCTTCCGGGGTACGGGCGCGAAGTTCGAGGAGATCCTGGTGGTCACCGACTCCCGGGACCCCGAACAGAGCGCGTTCTGGCTGGACGACGATCTGCCGCACGTGCGGCGCTGGGCGGAGGAGAAGTGACACTGAAGGGTGCGCGTGAGCGCCGGGTGCGATCCGGCGGGGTCGAGCTGTGCGTGGCCGAGCTGGGTGATCCGTCGCAGCCGACCGTGGTGCTGGTGCACGGCTACCCGGACAGCAAGGAGGTCTGGTCGGAGGTCGCCGCGCGCCTCGCCGGCCGCTTCCACGTCGTCCTGTACGACGTCCGGGGCCACGGCCGCTCCACGGCGCCGCAGCCGCTGCGCGGCGGCTTCACCCTGGCGAAGCTCACGGACGACTTCCTGGCGGTCGTGGACACGGTCAGCCCGGACCGCCCGGTGCACGTGGTCGGTCACGACTGGGGCTCGGTGCAGTCCTGGGAGTTCGTCACGGTGGGCCGCACCGAGGGCCGCATCGCCTCCTTCACCTCGATGTCCGGACCGTCCCTCGACCACTTCGGGCACTGGATCAACGCGCGCGTGCAGCGCCCCACACCCCGCCGGGTGGGCCAGCTCCTCGGCCAGGGCGCCAAATCCTGGTACGTCTATCTGCTGCACACGCCCGCCCTGCCGGAGCTGGCCTGGCGCGGGCCCCTCGGCAAGCACTGGCCGAAGATCCTCCAGCGGGTCGAGAAGGTCCCGGGCGACGGCTACCCGACCGCCTCCCTGCCCTCCGACGCGGCCCACGGCGCCTGGCTGTACCGGGACAACGTCCGCGCCCGGCTGCGCAGGCCGCGCCCCGACGCGTACGCGCACGCGCCCGTGCAGCTCATCACGCCCCAGGGGGACGCGTTCCTGTCCGAGCGGCTCTACGACGACCTCGACCGGTGGGTACCGCAGCTGACCCGGCGCACGCTTCCGGCCAAGCACTGGATCCCGCGCACACGCCCTGATCAACTGGCTTCCTGGATCGCGGAGTTCGTGACGTCCGTGGAGGGCGGCCGCCCCGAGCCGACCGCCACCGGCCGCCATGCCGACCGGTTCGGCGGGCAGTTGGTGCTGGTCACCGGCGCGGGCAGCGGTATCGGCCGCGCCACGGCGTTCGCGTTCGCGGAGGCCGGCGCGCGCGTGGTGGCCGTCGACCGTGACGCCGAGGCCGCCGCCCGCACCGCCGAGCTGTCCCGGCTGATCGGGGCCCCCGAGGCCTGGGCGGAGACCGCGGACGTCTCCGACGAGCAGGCCATGGAGAAGCTCGCCGAGAAGGTGCACCGCGCGTACGGCGTGCTGGACGTGCTGGTCAACAACGCGGGGATCGGTCTGTCCGGCTCCTTCTTCACCACCACCACCGACGACTGGCGCAAGGTCCTGGACGTCAACCTGTGGGGGGTGATCCACGGGTGCCGCCTGTTCGGAGGGCGGATGGCCGAGCGCGGCCAGGGCGGCCACATCGTCAACATCGCCTCGGCGGCGGCCTACCAGCCCTCCCGGGCGCTGCCCGCCTACAGCACCTCCAAGGCTGCGGTCCTGATGCTCTCCGAGTGCCTGCGCGCCGAACTGTCCGCGCAGGACATCGGCGTCACGGCGATCTGCCCCGGCTTCGTGAACACCGGCATCACCTCCACGGCCCGCTTCACCGGCGTCGACGAGGCCGAGGAACGCCGCCGCCAGAAACACTCCGCGCGCCTGTACGGGCTGCGCAACTACCCGCCGGAGAAGGTCGCCGAGGCGATCCTGGACGCGGTGACCCGCAACAGGGCGGTGGTACCCGTGACACCGGAGGCACGGGGCGCACATCTCCTGTCCCGGTTCATGCCGGGGGTGCTGAGGGGAATCGCGCGCGTGGAGCCGAAGTTGTGACCGATCCGCCGGCCCACCAGGCCTACCGCATCGAAGACCTCGCCCACCGCACCCGCACCACCGTACGGACCATCCGGGCCTACCAGGACAAAGGACTCCTTCCCCGTCCCGAACGCCAGGGGCGGGCCAACCTCTACTCCGACATCCACCTCACCCGTCTCCACCAGATCGCCCACCTCCTCGACCGCGGCTACACCCTGGCCTCCATCAAGGAGCTTCTGGACGCCTGGGACACCGGCCGCGGCCTGGGCGGCGTCCTGGGCCTGGTCACCGAGGTGGAAGGCCCGTGGACCGACGAGGAACCGGCCCGCATCACCCGCACCGAGCTGAACGCCCGCTTCGGCGGCACCCCGGACGACGACGCCGTGGCCGAGGCCGTCGCGCTCGGCGTACTGGAGCCGGTCGACGGCGACCGGGACACCTTCCTCGTACCGAGCCCCCAAGAGCTGTCCGTGGCCGCCGAGTTGCATGCGGCCGGCGTGCCGCTCTCAGCGATCTCTGGCCATCTGCGGGAGTTGAGGGGACAGGTCGAGCACATAGCCGCCCGTTTCCTGGAGTTCACCACCGAGTACGTCTTCGCCCGCTACCTGGACGACCCCGGCCGGCGCACGGACGCACACGCGGCGGAGGCCGCCTCGCTGGTACGCCGGCTACGGCCCCTCGCCCAGCAGACGGTCGATGCCGAACTGGCCCGTGCCATGCGCGTGTTCGCGACCCGGCACCTTCGCACCCGCCTGGGCACCGGGACTCCGCCCGAGCCGCGCAGGGACAGGCGTTCCGTCGAGCTGCCCGAGGAGACGATCAGCGCCGTGGAAAGCCTTGTTGGCCCCGAGCACACCGTCGCGTTCATCACCCTCTCGGCCGAACGTGAGGTCCGGGCACGCCTCTTGGACGAACTGTCATCATCGGAACTTCCGCACAAAGGTCTTGGCGAATCACCCTGAACAGCCCGTCAGTTGTCCACAACTTCGCCAATTCCCCTGTGGATAACTCGACTTGGCTGTGGATCAAACCTCCGGACAAAAAATAACCTGCGTGATCCGCATCTCTCCCGCACGCTGGGGAGATGGATGAAAGACGCACCGTCAAGGTGTCGAAGTACCTCTCGAAGCATCTGCGCCACCAGCCGGAACGCATCGGCCTCACCCTCGACGCGGGCGGCTGGGTCGAGATCGACACCCTGATCGCCGCCGCCTCCGCACACGGCTTCCGCATCTCGCGCGAGGAACTCGACCACGTCGTGGCCGTCAACGACAAACAGCGCTTCGCGATCGAGGGCACCAGGATCCGCGCCAGCCAGGGCCACAGCATCGACGTCGACCTCGGGCTGCCCCCGGCGACCCCTCCGCCGTACCTCTACCACGGGACCGTCGCCCGCTCCCTGGACGCGATCCGCACCGAGGGCCTCAGGCCCATGAACCGGCACGCCGTCCACCTCTCGGCCGACCGCGAGACCGCGACCCGGGTCGGCGCCCGGCGCGGCCGCCCCGTCGTGCTCGCCGTGGACGCCGCAGCCATGCACCGCGACGGCCATGTCTTCCACCGCAGCGCGAACGGCGTGTGGCTCACCCCGGCCGTACCGCCCCGCTACCTGCGCTTTCCCGACCGGCACTGACGGCACCCACAAAAAGCACACCCCCCGCAGGTCCTGCTCACCCCGTAGCCCGGCGGGCACGTGCGGTGACCGATTTCGGACCCTGCCGGTGGGTCCGCTTACCCTCGGACCCA
Source organism: Streptomyces sp. NPDC107581 (assembly GCF_055657175.1). NCBI lineage: Bacteria > Bacillati > Actinomycetota > Actinomycetes > Kitasatosporales > Streptomycetaceae > Streptomyces > Streptomyces sp. NPDC107581. The sequence goes on along the minus strand of NZ_JBVKBH010000001.1, from coordinate 681,969 downwards.
TGAGTCTGCGACTGAGCACCGTGATCCTGCCCTACCGCCGCTGGAGCGAGGGCGGCCGTTCGGCCTGGATGCGGGCCGAGCAGCTCGGTTTCCACACCGCGTACACCTACGACCACCTGTCCTGGCGCAGCTTCCGCGACGGCCCGTGGTTCGGCGCCGTACCGACGCTGACCGCCGCCGCGGCCGCCACCGAGCGGCTCCGCCTGGGCACGCTGGTCACCTCGCCGAACTTCCGGCACCCGGTGACCCTCGCCAAGGAGCTGATCTCCCTGGACGACATCTCCGGCGGACGCATCACCCTGGGCATCGGCGCGGGCGGCACGGGCTTCGACGCCACCGCCCTCGGCCAGGAGCCGTGGACGCCCCGCGAGCGCGCCGACCGGCTGGCCGAGTTCGTGCCGCTGCTCGACCGGCTGCTCACCGAGGACGCCGTGTCGTACGAAGGCCGCTTCTACTCGGCGCACGAGGCCCGCAACATCCCCGGCTGCGTCCAGCGGCCCCGGCTGCCCTTCGCGGTGGCCGCCACCGGCCCGCGCGGACTGAGGCTCGCCGCGCAGTACGGACAGGCGTGGGTCACCACCGGCGACCCGAAGCTGTACGAGAGCGGCACCCCGGAGCAGTCGGTCGAGGCGCTGCGCGGTCAGATGGAGAAGCTGTCCGAGGCCTGCGCGGCGACCGGCCGGGACACGGCCGGGCTGGAGAAGGTCCTGCTCACCGGTTTCACCCCGGACCGCGGCCGGCCTCTGCAGTCCCTGGACGCCTTCGTGGACTTCGCCGGCCGCCACCGGGAGCTGGGCTTCACCGAGATCGTGATCCACTGGCCCATCCCGGACTCGGACTTCGCTGCGGAAGAGAAGGTGTTCGAGCAGATCGCCATGGAGGGTCTGGCCCAGCTGGCGTGACCCCGGTGGCGGGCGTCGCCCACCGGCCGGGTGACGAGCGTCGCCCACCGGCCAGATAACAGGCATCGCCCACCGGCCACGCGACAGACGTCGCCCGCAGGCCATCTGTGATGTGTCTGTGGACTCATCTGTGCGGACTCTCGCACGGCCGTGCAGGCATATGCGCGAGAATGGCCGGGTGACCTCAGCGACCAGACAGCCCGGGACCCCGGCCGCCGCCCTACGGCCGCGGCTGATCGCCACCGACCTCGACGGCACTCTGCTGCGCGACGACAAGTCGGTCTCCCCGAGGACGGTCGCCGCGCTGGCCGCCGCCGAAGACGCGGGCATCGAGGTGTTCTTCGTCACCGGCCGCCCGGCGCGCTGGATGGACGTCGTCAGCGACCACGTCCACGGCCACGGCCTGGCGATCTGCGGCAACGGCGCCGCCGTGGTCGACCTGCACGGCGGCCCCGGCGCCCACCGGTTCGTGAAGGTACGCGAGCTGGCCCGGAAGAACGCGCTGGACGCCGTACGGCTGTTGCGCGACGCGGCACCCGGCACGGTGTTCGCGATCGAGCAGACGTACGGCTTCCACCAGGAACCGGCCTATCCCAAGCTGCACATGGAGATACCGGACAACCTCCTGCCCGCCGAGGCCCTCCTCGCCGCGGACGGCCCGGACGCCGACCAGCCCGTGCTCAAGATCCTCGCCTACCACCCCGCCCTCACCCCGGACGCCTTCCTCACCCTCGCCCGCCTCGCGATCGGCGACCGCGCCAACGTCACCCGTTCCAGCCCCAGCGCCCTGCTGGAGATCAGCGGCCCCGGCGTCTCCAAGGCCAGCACGCTCGCCCTGTGCTGCGCCGAGCGCGGTATCTCGCACGAGGAGGTCGTCGCCTTCGGGGACATGCCCAACGACGTCGAGATGCTGACCTGGGCCGGCCGGTCGTACGCGATGGGCAACGCCCACCCCGACGTCGTCGCCGCGGCCTCGGGCCGTACGGTCGCCAACAACGAGGACGGCGTGGCGGTCGTGATCGAGCGGCTGCTCGCCGAACGCGACTGACCCCACCCCGGGAGTGCGGCCCGTGGCGGGAGCTCCCGACGGGGCTCCTGGCGCCCCGTCAGCCGGCCCCCACCAACGCCTCCGCCGCCGCCTCCCGGTGCGCCATGGCACGCAGCGGGCCGTCCACCGCGGCCAGCTCCGCGTAAGTCCCCCGCTGCACCACCCGGCCCCCGTCGAGCACGACCACTTCGTCCACCGCCTCGAGCCCCGCCAGTCGATGGGTGATCAGCAGCGTCGTACGGCCCTCGGTGGCGGCCAGCAGATCCGCGGTGAGGGCGTCCGCCGTCGGCAGGTCCAAGTGCTCGGCGGGCTCGTCCAGGACGAGCACCGGGAAGTCGGCGAGCAGCGCCCGGGCCAGGGCAAGGCGTTGACGCTGCCCGCCGGACAACCGTGCCCCGTGCTCACCGACCAGCGTGTCCAGACCGTCGGGCAGCTCCTCCACCCAGTCCAGCAGCCGGGCCCGGGCCAGTGCGTCGCACAGGTCGGCCTCGGTGGCGTCCTTCCGGGCGAGCAGCAGGTTCTCGCGCACGGTGCTGTCGAAAAGGTGTGCGTCCTGGGCGCACAGTCCGACGAGCCGGCGAACCTCGTCGCCCGCCAGCGCGCAGGCGTCCACTCCGGCCAGCGTGTACGAGCCGGCGAGCGGGTCGAGGAAGCGCAGCAGGACTTGGGCGAGCGTCGTCTTGCCAGAGCCGGACGGCCCGACCACGGCGATCCGGCGCCCCTGTTCCAGGGTGAGGTCGAGCCCGGCGAGCGCGTCCCGGTGCTGCCCCGCGTGCCGGGCGTCCAGAGCCTTGACCACGACCGGGAAGGGCGCGGCCGGCGCCTGCCGGGGCACCTCCGGCTCCCGTACGGGCTCCGGGGCGTCCAGCACCTCGTACACGCGCTCCGCGCTCCGCTCCGCCCGCTGCCGGAAGCGCACGGCGAGCGGCAGGCCCAGTACGGCCTCGAAGGCGGCCAGCGGGGTGAGGACCACCACGGCCATCGCCACGCCGCCGAGCCGGCCCGCGGCCACCGCCTGCGCGCCCAGCAGCGCGGTGGCGGTGACGGTCAGACCGGAGACCAGCGCGGTGAGCCCGTCGCCGAGCGCGGTGACCGCGGCGGAGCGCGAGGCGATCCGGGTGAGCGTGCCGTCGGCCTCCCGGGCCGCGGCCGTACGGGCCGGCAGCGCCCCGGCGACGGTCAGCTCGGCGGTGCCGGTGAGCAGGTCGGTCACCCGGGTCGCGAGCACACCCCTGACGGGCGCCAGCCGCCGCTCGGCACGCCGGGCCGCGGCCGCGGTGACCAGCGGAACACCGATACCGGCCAGCACGAGGCCCGCCGCGAGAGCGGCTGCGGCCTCCGGCAGCAGCCACGCCGTGAAGGCCACCGAGGCGGTGGAGACGGCCACCGCCACCCCGGCGGGCAGCAGCCAGCGCAGCCAGTAGTCCTGAAGTGCGTCCACATCGGCGACCAGCCGGGAGAGCAGATCACCGCGGCGGGCCGTGCGCAGCCCCGCGGGCGCCAGCCGCTCCAGGCGCCGGTAGACGGCGACCCGGGTGTCGGCCAGCATGCGCAGAACGGCGTCGTGCGACACCAGCCGCTCGGCGTACCGGAAGACGGCACGCCCGATACCGAAGGCCCGCGTCGCCGTCACGGCCACCATCAGATAGAGCACCGGTGGCTGCTGCGAGGCCCGCGAGATGAGCCAGCCCGAGGTGGCCATCAGCCCCACGGCGCTGCCGAGCGCCAGACTCCCGAGCAGCAGTCCGAGGAGCAGCCGGCCACGCCCGGGCCCGGCAAGTCTCCGAACCCGGGCAAGCACCCGCCGGGAACCCGCCGGGGACCGGCCTGTCGAGCCGTCTTCCCGCTGAGCGCGCAGGATGGCGGTGGGATGTGGCTGAGGGTCCGGGGAGCCGGGATCCAGGGGATGGGGGTCCAAGGAGCCGGGGTCCAGGACACGGGAGTCCAAGAAGCCGGGGTCCAGGGAGTGAAGCCCCCTGGGAGGAGGGCCGGTGTCCGCCGGACGTGCCGTCGGTTCCGCGCCCTCCAGCCGCACCACCCGGTCCGCCACTTCCAGAAGCGCCGGCCGGTGCACCACCAGCAGCACCGTGCGGCCCACCGCGAGGCGCCGCACCGCCGCCACGACCTCGGCCTCCGTCGCCCCGTCCAGCGCGGCCGTCGGCTCGTCCAGCAGCAGCACGGGCCGGTCGGCGAGGAAGGCCCGGGCCAGCGCGAGCCGCTGCCGCTGGCCGGCGGACAGCCCGGCCCCGTCCTCCCCGAGTGCCGTGTCGGCCCCCTCGGGCAGCGCATCCACGAACTCCAGCGCGCCGGCCTCCCGCAGGGCCCCGCGTACGGCGGCGTCGTCCGCGTCGGGCCGGGCCAGCCGCACGTTCTCCGCGATCGTCCCGGCGCACAGGTGAGGCCGTTGCGGCACCCAGGCGATCCGCGACCGCCACTGCTCAAGATCGACCTCGGCGAGATCGACTCCCCCGACGCGTACCTGGCCCTCGGTCGGCCGTACGAAGCCCAGCAGCGCATGGAGCAGTGTCGACTTGCCCGCGCCGCTCGGTCCGACAAGGGCCACGGTCTCGCCGTGCTCCACCGTGAAGGTCACGTCCGTCACGGCATCCGCCGACCGCCCCGGATAGCGGACCGTCACTCCGTCGAAGGCCACAGGGCCCACGGGCGCCGCCGCGGTCCCCGACGCCGGTACGGGTGTCTCCAGGACGGCGAAGATCTCCTCGGCCGCGGCGAGGCCCTCCGCCGCCGCATGGTACTGCGCGCCCACCTGGCGCAGCGGCAGATACGCCTCGGGCGCCAGCACCAGGATGACCAGACCGATGGAGAGGTCCATCTCGCCGTGCACCAGGCGCATGCCGATCGTCACGGCGACCAACGCCACCGACAGCGTGGCCAGCAGTTCCAGCGCGAAGGAGGAGAGGAAGGCGATCCGCAGGGTCCGCAGGGTGGCCTGGCGGTACTCGCCGGTGATCCTGCGAATGGAGTCGGCCTGCGCCTTGGCCCGGCCGAACACCTTCAGTGTGGGCAGCCCCGCGACCACATCCAGAAAGTGGCCGGAGAGCCGGGACAGCAGCCGCCACTGACGGTCCATCCGGGACTGCGTGGCCCAGCCGATCAGCATCATGAAGAGAGGGATCAGTGGCAGGGTGCCGACGATGATCGCCGCCGACACCCAGTCCTCGGTGACGATCCGCGCAAGCACGGCCACCGGGACGACCACGGCGAGACCCAGCTGGGGGAGATAGCGCGAGAAGTAGTCGTCCAGAGCATCCGTCCCGCGGGTGGCCAAGGTGACCAGTGAGCCGGTCCGCTGGCCGCTCAGCCATCCGGGGCCCAGCTGAGCGGTGCGCTCCAGCAACCGTCCGCGCAGCTCCGATTTCACAGCCGCGCTCGCGCGGTGTGCGGCGAGTTCGGTGAGCCACGCGACAACCGACCGGCCCACGGCCACGGCTGCCAACAGCAGCAGGGGAGTGCGCAGTTCAGTCACCGACTGACCGTGCTGGAACGCCCCGACCACCACCTCGGCCATCAGCATCGCCTGGGCGATGACCAGCCCGGCCCCGACGGCCCCCAGGCCGACGATCGCCACGAGAAAGAGGCGGGTGGCGTGGGCGTATCGCAGAAGGCGCGGATCGATCGGTTTCACGTGAAACATGCCCTTCGGCCCTGAGGGTGTGTTTCACGTGAAACACACCCTCGGTGGACTCAGTGTGCGGCGCCGGCAGCAGCGTCAGGAGCGATGTGCTGCGTGCCGATCCGCTTGCGGAACACCCAGTAGGTCCAGCTCTGGTACAGCAGGACGAGCGGTGTGGCGATGGCCGCACACCACGTCATGATCTTCAGGGTGTACGGGCTCGACGAGGCGTTGGTGACGGTGAGGCTCCAGTCCCCGTTGAGCGTGGACGGCATGACGTTCGGGAAGAGCGACAGGAACAGCATCGCCACCGACGCCACGATGGTCACGCCGGACAGCGCGAACGACCATCCCTCACGGCCCGCCTGATTGGCGACCAGAGCGGCCACCAGGGCCACGACCGCCACGATCAGGGCCACCAGGCTCTTGCCGTCTCCGCTGTCGGCCTGGGTCCACACCAGGAAGCCGAGCGCCAGAACAGCGGTGACGAGACCGACCCGCAGCGCCAGCCTGCGTGCCCGCAGCCGTATGTCACCGACCGTCTTGAGTGCGGTGAACACCGTTCCATGGAAGGTGAACAAGGTGAGCGTCACCAGGCCGCCGAGCACGGCATAGGGGTTGAACAGATCCCCGAGGCCGCCGACGTACTCGAAGTGCTGGTCGATCTTCACGCCCCGCACGATGTTCCCGAAGGCCACACCCCACAGGAACGCCGGAAGAAGTGAGGTCCAGAAGATGGCCGCCTCCCAGTTGCGCTGCCAGTTCTCCTCGGGCCGCTTCGCCCGGTACTCGAAGGCGACACCCCGGACGATCAGGCAGACCAGGATGACCAGCAGAGGCAGGTAGAAGCCGGAGAAGAGGGTGGCGTACCACTCGGGGAAGGCGGCGAAGGTGGCACCGCCCGCCGTGAGCAGCCACACCTCGTTGCCGTCCCAGACGGGCCCGATGGTGTTGATCAGTACCCGGCGCTCGGGCCGGTTCCGGGCCAGCAGCTTGGTGAGGATGCCGACCCCGAAGTCGAAGCCCTCCAGGAAGAAGTAGCCGGTCCACAGGACGGCGATCAGGACGAACCAGACGTCGTGAAGTTCCATGACTGTCCCCTCGGCCTAGTACGAGAAGGCCATCGGCTTGTCGGCGTCACGTGTGTCGCCGCCGATCTTCGTGGGCGGGTTGAGGTCGGCTTCGGTCAGCTCGGGCGGGCCGGCCTTCACGTACTTTGCGAGCAGCTTGACCTCGACGACCGCGAGGATGGCGTAGAGGGACGTGAAGACGATCATCGAGATGAGGACCTCGCCCTGGGAGACGCCGGGGGAGACCGCGTGCCGGGTCTGCAGCACGCCGTAGACCGCCCACGGCTGACGGCCCGTCTCGGTGAAGATCCAGCCCCAGGAGTTGGCGATCAGCGGGAAGGCCAGGGTCCAGACCGCGATGCGCCAGTACCAGGTGGTCAGCTTCGGGCCGAGCGCCTTGTTCTTGAACAGGACCAGGTTCGGTACCTCGTCGTCGCCGACCCTCAGATGCTTCGGCAGCATGAACTTCTTGCGCGTCAGCCACAGTCCGGCGAGGCCGATGGCGAAGGAGGCCATGCCGAAGCCGATCATCCAGCGGAAGCCCCAGAAGGCGACGGGGATGTTGGGCCGGTAGTCCCCGGGCCCGAACTTCTGCTGCTCGGCCTTGTTGACGTCGTTGATGCCCGGGACGTACGAGGTGAAGTCGTCGTTGGCGAGGAAGGACAGCAGGCCGGGGACCTCTATCGCCACGGTGTTGTGACCCTTGTCGACATCGCCGTAGGCGAAGATCGAGAAGGGTGCCGGCTTCTGGCCGTCCCACAGCGCCTCGGCGGCCGCCATCTTCATCGGCTGCTGCTTGAACATGACCTTGCCGAGCATGTCCCCGCTGACCGCGGTGAGCAGACCGGCGATGACCACGGTGATCAGGCCGAGCCGCAGCGAGGTCTTCATCTCGCGGATGTGCTTCTTGCGGGCCAGGTGGTAGGCGGCGATGCCCACCATGAAGGCGCCGCCGGTCAGGAAGGCCGCGGAGAGGGTGTGGAAGGCCTGGCTGAGCGCGGTGTTCTGGGTCAGCACGGCCCAGAAGTCGGTCAGCTCGGCGCGCCCCTTCACCTTGTCGATCTTGTAGCCGACGGGGTGCTGCATCCAGGAGTTGGCCGCGAGGATGAAGTAGGCCGACAGGATCGTGCCGATCGAGACCATCCATATGCAGGCCAGATGGATCTTCTTGGGCAGCTTGTCCCAGCCGAAGATCCACAGACCGATGAAGGTGGACTCGAAGAAGAACGCGATCAGCGCCTCGAAGGCGAGCGGGGCGCCGAAGATGTCACCGACGAAGCGCGAGTAGTCCGACCAGTTCATGCCGAACTGGAACTCCTGCACGATCCCGGTGACCACACCCATCGCGATGTTGATCAGGAAGAGCTTGCCCCAGAACTTCGTCGCCCTCAGGTACTTCTCGTTCTCCGTGCGCACCCAGGCCGTCTGCAGCCCGGCCGTGAGGGCGGCCAGGGAGATCGTCAGTGGGACGAACAGGAAGTGATAGACGGTGGTGATGCCGAACTGCCAGCGCGCCAGTGTCTCCGGCGCCAAGGCCAATTCCACGTCGTCAGCTCCTTACTTCGCCGTGGTAACGGCAGTTTGCCCCTTTTGTCACGTACATCACGGGAGCAACCGGGACACGCTTGTGAACGCGTTCACATTCACAAGCCATTATGACGCACTGATTTTCGGCAATAGAAGGGGGGTCCCTCCTTCGCCTTCGCGTCAAGGCCTTGGCGGCAACTTCAACATCTTGTTGAATTGCACTTCATGCAGATACGGATCTCGTGGCCTGCGGGCCATCTCACCGCGACCCTTGAGAACACACCGACGGCACAGGCCCTCGGCAAGGCGCTGCCACTCGCCTCCACCGCCCACACCTGGGGCGAGGAGGTCTATTTCGACACGGGTGTGTCTGTTTCACGTGAAACGGATGCCCGGCAGGTCGTGGAGCCGGGCACCGTGGCCTTCTGGACGGACGGCGACGCCCTCGCACTCCCCTATGGCCCCACCCCGATCTCGCGAGGCGACGAGTGCCGCCTCGCGAGCCCGTGCAACGTCCTCGGCAGCGTGGACGGGGAAGCCGCCGTCCTGGCGACCGTGCGGGACGGCGACCCCATACGCGTGGAACTGATCGCCGAGTAGGACTCCCTAGGACTCCTGCTCGACGACGGGAGCTACAGCTCCTTGCGGAACCCTTCCGCCACCTTCAGGAAGATGTCGTTCGCCTCGTTCTCTCCGACCGTCACCCGCACACCCTCGCCCGGGAACGGCCGGACCACCACGCCGTGCTCCTCGCAGGCTGCCGCGAACGCGACCGTCTGCTCCCCCAGCCGCAACCACACAAAGTTGGCCTGGGTCTCCGGCACCGTCCATCCCTGGGCGCGCAGCGCGTCGACCACGCGCGTGCGCTCGCAGACCAGCGAGCCGACCCGGCCCAGCAGCTCGTCCTCGGCCCGCAGCGATGCGATCGCCGCTTCCTGCGCGATCTGGCTGACGCCGAAGGGCACCGCGGTCTTGCGCAGCGCCGCCGCCACGGGCTCATGGCCGATCGCGAAACCCACGCGCAGCCCGGCGAGGCCATAGGCCTTGGAGAACGTGCGCAGAACGCAGACGTTCGGCCTCGTCCGGTACAGCTCGACACCGTCGGGCACCTCGCGGTCACGGATGAACTCCCGGTAGGCCTCGTCCAGCACCACCAGTACATCGCCGGGCACCCGGTCGAGGAAGTTCTCCAGCTCGGCCCGCCGCACCACCGTGCCGGTGGGGTTGTTGGGGTTGCAGACGAAGATCAGACGCGTCCGGTCGGTGATCGCGTCCGCCATCGCGTCCAGGTCGTGCACATCGCCCGGCGTGAGCGGCACCTGCACCGACCGGGCGCCGCTGACCTGCGTGATGATCGGGTAGGCCTCGAAGGAGCGCCAGGCGTAGATCACCTCGTCGCCCGGTCCGCTGGTGGCCTGGATCAGCTGCTGGGCCACGCCCACGGAGCCGGTGCCGGTGGCCAGGTGGGAGAGCGGCACACCGAAGCTCTCCGACAGCTCGTTCATCAGCCCGGTGCAGGCCATGTCCGGGTAGCGGTTGAAGCTGGAGGCGGCCGCGGTCACGCTCTCCATCACGCCGGGCAACGGCGGATACGGGTTCTCGTTGGAGGACAGCTTGTAGGCGACCGGACCGCCGGCCGCGGCGGGCTTACCCGGCTTGTAGGTGGGGATACCCTCCAGCTCGGCGCGCAGCTTGGGGCTCATCTCGCTCACCGCAGTCCTCCTCGCGACCACCGGCGGACCGTCGACGCCGCCGGCTTCCAATACTCCTCACCATATGAGGATTCGGCGCCGCTGCGAACAGGTGCGGGCCGCAAGAGGCGAACCTCATGCGTCCCGGAGGCATCAGGGGCATCGCCACACGAAGGCGCACGTATCGGGGGGCGCGCCGTACATATATCTATGCGCCGGTAGCTCACGCCCTGGCGCGCATCACCCGTGAAGGTGAGTTGAGACCTCTTCGAGACATCGGACACTTGGCAGGCCCATGCGCGCGGACAAGTCACGTCTTGGGATGAGAGCGCTTAACTGCCTTGCTTTCTAATGCAGTTGGCCTGCACCGACCTTGCAGAAACGTGCCTGTCAACGCGTGCATATGCGTCCGCACTACCCCACCACATGAGCCCTACTATCGGCTCGCCATGACAGCAGCAGGGAAGCACCAGGTGAGCCGCGCGGAAACCTCACGTCGAGGCAGTCGGCCGGGCCGGGCGGGCATCAGAGACGTGGCCGCCGCCGCCGGAGTCTCCATCACGACCGTCTCCGACGCCCTCAACGGCAAGGGTCGACTCCCGGATGCCACCCGACGCCATGTCCGCGAGGTCGCCGACCGGCTGGGGTACCGCCCCTCGGCCGCCGCCCGGACCCTCCGTACCGGCAAGTCGGGGCTGATCGGCCTGACCGTGACGACGTACGGGGATGAACCTTTCACCTTCACCGAGTTCGCGTACTTCGCCGAGATGGCCCGGGCCGCCACCTCTGCCGCGCTCGCCCGCGGCTATGCCCTCGTCATCCTGCCCGCGACCTCCCGACATGACGTGTGGTCCAACGTGGCCCTGGACGGCACGGTCGTCATCGACCCCTCCGACCAGGACCCGGTCGTCAGCGAACTGGTCCGTCAGGGTTTACCGGTCGTCTCCGACGGCCGCCCGGCCGGCTCGCTCCCGGTCACCGCGTGGGTCGACAACGACCACGAGGCCGCCGTCCTCGGCATCCTCGACCACCTCGCCGACGCGGGCGCCCGCAGGATCGGCCTGCTCACGGGCACGACGACGGACACGTACACCCACCTGTCGACCACCGCCTATCTGCGCTGGTGCGAGCGGGTGGGCCAGGACCCGGTCTACGAGGCCTACCCGGCCCACGACCCGTGCGCGGGTGCCGTCGCCGCCGACCGGCTGCTCGCCCGGCCCGACCGGCCGGACGCCGTCTACGGCCTCTTCGACCCCAACGGCACCGACCTGCTCGCCGCCGCCCGCCGCTACGGCCTGCGCGTCCCGGACGACCTGCTGCTCGTGTGCTGCAGCGAGTCCACGGTGTACGCCAACACCGAGCCGCCCATCACCACGCTCTCCCTCAAACCGCGCCGGATCGGCACGGCCGTGGTCCAGCTCCTCATCGACGCCATCGAGGGCGTCGAGTCGGACCAGCCCGTCGAACAGGTGATACCGACCGAACTGATCGTGCGTACCTCGTCCCAGCGGCGTCCCCCGCGTACGACCGTCAGCCCGCCGCGAGCTCCGGAGCAGGGATAGGACCGCTGCGGCACACGGCCGGGCCGGGCTCGGCGGCCATGGAGCGGCCATCCTCCGAGCCCGGCCCGGCCCTCCCGTGCGCGGACGCTCGCGGCCGGCGGGCACGGGCGCTCGCGGCCGGGATCGTATGGGCAGCACGATCGTATGGGCGGTCCTGCCCGATTCGCGCGGATCGCCCGCGCGGCCGACACGGGTCGGCCGCCCCGCTTCGCACGGCCCGCCGCGAGCCGCGGCGGCGGGTCGAACGGCTCGCCGGGCGTCCGGCAGGCGACCGGCAGCAGGTCGAAGCCCGGCCCAAACGGGGCGAAAGCCGCAGTGAACTGGAGTCTTGCTCCGATTCACCACCCCTGGGTCATCACACGGCGCGACGGGCATTCCTATGATGGGCCCACGACACCGCGGGCCGCTGCGACCAGGCAGTCCGATGCGGTGCAGATGCGGCGCGATGGTGGAGGGGTCGGATGACTCAGGGGGCCGGGCAGGGACCCGAGGTGGAACGTACGGCGACACTGCGCGACTTCCGGGTACCCGCGTACGTCCACGAGACCGGTCCGTACATCTCCACCCGCCCCGACGACTCCGTCCCGCCCGTGGCCGAGGACTGTCCCGAGGGGTACACGCCCACCCAGCGCGACCTGCCCGTCATCAACCGCGGTGACACCCTCCAGGTCTCCGTGGACCCGGTCCCGGCTCCTGCCGCCCCGGCGCCGCAGCCGACGACGGGGCCCGGACCGCTGTACGTCGTCGGCGACGTCCACGGCTACCTCGACGAACTGGTGACCGCCCTGCAGGAGAAGGGCCTGATCGACGCCTCGGGCCAGTGGTGCGCGGGCACCGCCCGGCTGTGGTTCCTCGGCGACTTCACCGATCGCGGTCCGGACGGCATCGGCGTCATCGACCTGGTGATGCGGCTCTCCGCCGAGGCCGCCGCGGCCGGCGGCTACTGCAAGGCCCTGATGGGCAACCATGAGCTGCTGCTGCTGGGCGCCAAGCGGTTCGGCGACACTCCCGTCAACTCCGGTGCGGGTACCGCCACCTTCCAGGCGGCCTGGCTGCTCAACGGCGGGCAGAAGACCGACATGGACCGTCTCCAGGACCACCACCTGCAGTGGATGGCCCGTCTCGACGCCGTCGAGGCGGTCGACGGATATCTGCTCATCCACTCCGACACGACCGCCTACCTCGACTACGGCGACTCGATCGAGGCGGTCAACGACACCGTCCGCGAGACGCTGACCCGTAACGAGGCGGACGAAGTCTGGGACCTGTTCCGCAAGTTCACCAAGCGCTTCTCCTTCCGCGACGAGGGCGGCGCCGACGCCGTGCGCTCCCTCCTCGATACGTACGGCGGCACCCGCGTCGTTCACGGCCACAGCCCCATTCCCTATCTGCTCGGCGAAGTCGGCTCCGAGGACGACGAAGAGGGCAACGGACCCGTGGTCGAGGGACCGCATGTCTACGCGGAAGGCCTCGCCATCGCCATGGACGGCGGCGTGACCATGGCCGGAAAGCTGCTGGTCCAGCAACTTCCCCTGGATATCTGAGCGTTCCTTGGGCATGCGCCGCTCAGACGCGTCCACGAACGGATGCGTGCAGGTCGGCACGCAATTTCCGCCAACCCCCTGTCACCGTGTGCCGTCACGGCTCTACCATCGGCTTATCCGTAGCAGGCTCCCCTCCGTTTCTGCCCGACGGCTCGCCGGTGTGCGAGCCCCAGCCCTACGGAGCATCGGGGGATGCACATGAACAGCGTTCCGCAGCACCTGCTGAACGAGGACCGCCAGGAATTCGAGCGGATCCTCGATGAGGCGCTGCGCTCCGCACCGCACCGGCCGGAACTGGCCGCTGTCGGACAGCGGCTCAATCCCGAGCAGCTGCGCACCATGGCGCTCAACGCCACCGCTCTCATCACGGCGGCCGCGGCCGCCGAGTACCAGCACTACGTGGAGGTCCGCGAGGAACTGCGCCACCCGGTGCCGTCCGCCCCCTCGGCCGCGCACGATTCCGGTTCCGCGGAACCTGCCTCGGGCGCGATGGGGCTCGCCACCGCTGTGGGCGAGGCCGCCGAAGCCGCGGAGACCGCCGGAGCAGGTGCCATCGCCGTCGTCGCGGTACTGGCTCCTGTGCTCGCCGGCACCGCCGCCGCGATCTTCCTGCTCGTCGGCTACATCCTGAAGATGCTGGACCCCGGCCAGGGCTTCGCCCGGACCATGCTCACCGCGGGCTGGGTCTTCGGCGCCGTGGCCGCGGCCGCGATCCTCGTCGCCGCGATCGGGCTGCTGCTCACCGCCCTGCGCAACAGCGCCGCGGCGGACGCCAAGGCCCACGACGCGGCCAGCGAGCAGGTGGCCAGAGCCAGACAGGCCTGGCGGGATGCCCTGCTGGAGCGCGGCATCCTGCCGTTCCTGCGGGACGCGCTCGCCCAGCCCGGGACGGCAGCCCTGCACCCCACGGTCCCGCCCGCCTCCACCGGCCGCATGCCGCGCCTCGGCTACGACCGCCCCGGCTTCAGCAGCCCCGACGAGGGCTCGGCCTCCGGCCGCCCGAGCTTCACCAGCCCGGACTACACGAGCCCCGACTTCGGCGGCCCGGAGCACCAGCCGGAATAGCCCTCGTACGGCGGTCTGCACCCCGGCCGTGCCGCCAGGCGCCGTCCCAGAGTTCGGACATCTCCGGGGACGGCGCCTCGTGGCGTCGGTCAGTCCGCGATCGGCAGGTACACCCGGTTGCCCGCCTCGGCGAACTCCTTCGACTTCTGGAGCATTCCTTCGGCGATCTCCTCCGAGGACGCTCCGGCGGCCGCCGCACCGCCGAACCGCTCCGTGATGCTCTGGCTGATCTTCATGCTGCAGAACTTCGGCCCGCACATGGAGCAGAAGTGGGCCGTCTTGGCGGGCTCGGCCGGCAGCGTCTCGTCGTGGAACTCCCGTGCCGTGTCCGGGTCCAGGGCGAGGTTGAACTGGTCCTCCCACCGGAACTCGAAGCGGGCGTCGGACAGCGCGTCGTCCCACTCCTGTGCGCCCGGGTGCCCCTTGGCGAGGTCGGCTGCGTGGGCGGCGATCTTGTAGGTGATGACACCGGTCTTGACGTCGTCACGGTTGGGCAGGCCCAAGTGCTCCTTGGGCGTGACGTAGCAGAGCATCGCCGTGCCCCACCAGGCGATCATCGCGGCACCGATGCCGGAGGTGATGTGGTCGTACGCCGGCGCGATGTCCGTGGTCAGCGGGCCGAGCGTATAGAACGGAGCTTCATCGCAGATCTCCTGCTGAAGGTCGATGTTCTCCTTGATCTTGTGCATCGGGACGTGCCCGGGGCCCTCGATCATCGTCTGTACATGGAAACGCTTGGCGATCGTGTTGAGTTCCCCGAGTGTGCGCAACTCCGCGAACTGCGCCTCGTCGTTGGCGTCCGCGATCGAGCCCGGCCTCAGACCGTCGCCCAGCGAGTACGTGACGTCGTAGGCGGCGAGGATCTCGCAGAGTTCCTCGAAGTTCTCGTACAGGAACGACTCCTTGTGGTGCGCCAGGCACCACGCGGCCATGATCGAGCCGCCTCGCGAGACGATGCCGGTCTTGCGGTTGGCGGTGAGCGGGACGTACGGCAGGCGCACGCCCGCGTGGACGGTCATGTAGTCCACGCCCTGCTCGGCCTGCTCGATGACGGTGTCCTTGTAGATCTCCCAGGTCAGTTCCTCGGCCCTGCCGTCCACCTTCTCCAGCGCCTGGTACAGCGGCACGGTGCCGATGGGGACGGGGGAGTTGCGCAGCACCCACTCGCGGGTGGTGTGGATGTTGCGGCCGGTGGACAGGTCCATGACCGTGTCGGCGCCCCAGCGGGTCGCCCAGGTCATCTTCTCCACCTCCTCCTCGATGGAGGACGTCACCGCGGAGTTGCCGATGTTGGCGTTGACCTTGACCAGGAAGCGCTTGCCGATGATCATCGGCTCGATCTCCGGGTGGTTGACGTTGGCCGGCAGCACCGCGCGGCCCGCCGCGATCTCCTCGCGGACCACCTCGGGAGAGACGCCCTCCCGGACGGCCACGAACTCCATCTCGGGCGTGATCTCGCCCCGGCGCGCGTACGCGAGCTGTGTGACCGCCTGACCGTCACGGCCGCGGCGCGGCTGGCGGGGGCGGCCGGGGAAGACCGCGTCCAGGTTGCGCAGCCCGCCGCGCGGCGAGGTGTGCTTGATCCCGTCGTCCTCGGGACGGACGGGTCGGCCCGCGTACTCCTCGGTGTCGCCACGGGCGATGATCCAGTTCTCCCGCAGCGGCGACAGACCCCTGCGGACGTCGGTGTCGACGAGCGGATCGGTGTACGGGCCCGAAGTGTCGTACAGGGTGACGGACTTCCCGTTGGTGAGGTGCACCTGGCGGACCGGCACGTGCAGGTCGGGGCGGGTGCCCTCGACGTATGCCTTGTGCCAGCCGATGGACTTCCCGGCCTCCTGGGACTTCTCGTCCTGAGCGGAGGCAGGCGTGCGTGCGTCCTTGTTGGTCATGAGACCTACTCCCTACGCCGGCATTACCCGGTAACAGGTTCGGCGGTCGACGCAGCGATTTCCGTCCGCCGATGTGCCCCGTGAAACCTCGTTCCACGTGAAACATCGCGTATACGGAGGTCAGCGCCCTCTCAGCCCGGTGCTCCGAGCTCCCGCGTGTGCAAAGGTGCCTCCACGCTAGCGTCAATTCGGGCGCGGTGAACAGAGGGCCCCCATCGTTCTTGCGATGATCGGGCGGTGACCACGATGGAGCAGTACCCGTACCCGCCCCCCGAGCCGCCACGCGGAAACGGCTCCGGGGAGGACGGCGGACACGGCCACGAAGGCCATGCGGCCGGTGATGGACACGGCCGGGACACCGAGGCCGGGCACGGCCATGGGCACCCGCGTGACCCGGTTTCGGGCGGCGGCGGCCACGGCCACTCGCATGGTCACAGCCACAGCCACGGCCCCGCCGCGCCCGTCTCCAAGCATCTGCGCAAGGTCATCGCGGCGATTCTGATCCCGTTCGCCGCGGCGGTCGTCGTCGGCCTGGTGGTGCTCTGGCCCGGGGGAGCTCCCTCGCACGAGCGCACGGGCGTCGGCTTCGACCGCCAGACTCAGCGGGCCACGGTCGCCAAGGTGGTCGAGGTGAGCTGCAAGTCGGTGAACGCCTCGGGTGACTCACCGACCGGCGACACCTCCACCGCCGAGGGCAACTCGGCGCAGCAGGAGGCGAAGGGCACCTGCAAGAAGGCGACGGTCCGGGTCGACACCGGCAAGGACAAGGGCCGTACCTTCATCGAGATCGTGCAGCCGGACCAGTCGCGGCAGCTGCACCAGGGCGAGAAGGTCGTGGTCGCCTACGAGCCCTCGGCGCCGAAGGATCTGCAGTACTCGGTCACGGATGTGGACCGGAAGATCCCGATGGCACTGCTGGCGGGGATCTTCGCACTCACCGTCGTGGTGGTGGGGCGGATGCGCGGTGTCATGGCGCTGGTCGCCCTGGCCGTGAGTTTTCTGGTGCTCACGCTCTTCATCCTGCCCGCGATCCTGCAGGGCTCGAATCCGCTGCTGGTGGCCGTCGTCGGGGCGAGTGCGATCATGCTCATCGCGCTCTACATGTGCCACGGGCTGTCGGCCCGTACGTCCGTTGCGGTGCTCGGCACCCTGGTCTCCCTGCTGCTGATCGGTTTTCTCGGGTCGGAGTTCATCGACTGGGCAGCGCTCACCGGCAACACGGACGACAACACCGGTCTGATCCACGGCCTGTACCCGTCGATCGACATGAGCGGTCTGCTGCTGGCCGGCGTCATCATCGGTTCGCTGGGTGTCCTGGACGATGTGACGGTGACCCAGACGTCGGCGGTCTGGGAGCTGCACGAGGCCAATCCGGCGATGGGCTGGCGCGGGTTGTACCGGGCGGGCATCCGCATCGGCCGTGACCACATCGCGTCGGTGGTCAACACCCTGGTGCTCGCCTACGCCGGTGCCGCGCTGCCGTTGCTGCTGCTGTTCTCGATCGCACAGAGCAGCGTGGGCACGGTGGCCAACAGCGAACTGGTGGCCGAGGAGATCGTGCGCACCCTGGTGGGGTCGATCGGCCTGGTGGCCTCGGTCCCGGTCACCACCGCCCTCGCCGCCCTGGTGGTCTCGGCCGACCGGCCCGGACCGGGCGCGGCAGCCCCCGCAGGGGCCCGGCCCGTTCCGGCGCGCAGCGGTGGCAGGGGCCGGCGCCGGAAGCGGTGAGCAAGGCCGGGCAGACCCGGAACTCTTCTGGAGAAGCGTTCCTGCACAGTCTCGGACGGCGTGGCGGAGCGCCGGGCGCCCGTTGCCGCAGCGCTTCAGCCTGCGCTCTGTTCCTCCGCCAGGATGCGGTCCAGGGCCTCGTCGAGATGCGCGTCGAAGTCGGCCAGCGCACCCTCCTGGCCGAGCGGCACCAGCTTGTCCGTGCGGTCGAGGAAGGCCACCAGCGGCGGCGCCGAGGAGCGGAACAGGGCCTGGTCGCCCCCGACCTGAAGCCGGATGAGCACCTCGCCCAGCAGCTCGGAGTCGGCGGGTGCGATGTGCACGTCCCCCTCCCCGCACGGCCGTCCGACCCCGTCGATCAGCAACTCGCGACCGAAGGCCCAAGTCACCGGGGCGTCGCCGGGCAGATGGAAGGTCAGCCGCACGGCATAGGGATCACAGGTCTCGTACCGCAACTCCACCGGAATGCGGAAGGAGAGCTCCTCGGACACGAGAAAGCTCATCATGACCTCTGCCTGTACGGATTCGCGCATCGCCTACCCCGTCGTATGACATCGATTGGCCGGGATTAATACCCTTCGACCGTGGTCAAATCTTGCTCAACGTACACGACAGATCACAAGGAGTGAGTTTTCAGATACTGATAGAGAGGGCCAGCGAGCCCAGATGACGCCCGATCTCGGCCTGCAGCCGATGAGCGGCGGGCAGCAGCCGGTCGCTCTGGTGGAAGGGCAGCGAGAGGGCCACCGTGGCCGCCGTGGTGCCGATGGTGATCGGAATCGCCGCACAGACCGTCCCGAGCGCGTACTCCTGGCGCTCCACCACCGGCTCCATCCGCGGCATCCTGGCCAGACGGCGCAGCAGGGCATGGTTGTCGCGCACGGTGTACGGCGTGAGGGACTGCACGGGATAGCGGGCCAGGTGCTCGCGGCGGGCGTCCTCGTCAAGCTGGGAGAGCAAACACTGCCCGATCGCGTGGGCATGCCCGGTCTCGCGGAAGTCGGCCCACTCCTCGACCGCCGGGGTCTCCGGCGAGTCGGAGACGCAGACGACCTCGATCTCGCCGTCCCGGTACATCGCGTAGTACACCGGCACACCGATGGAATCACGCCAGTGTGCAAGGGTGTCCGCCACCGTGCTGCGACGTTTCTGCTGCGCTCCGCTACTGCTCAGCCGCTCGGCCGCGTCGCCGAGGAAGAAGAGTCCCTTTTCGCGGCGCAGATAGCCCTCGTGCACGAGGGTCCGCAACAGGTGATACGTCGTGGGCAGAGCGAGCCCGGTCTCGCGGGCGAGTTGTTTGGCAGGCGCGCCGAACTCGTGTGCCGCGACGGTCTCCAGCAGGCGCATCGCGCGCTGGACGGATCCGATGAGCGTGGCGGCGGGCGCTTGCCCCGGGGCGCCGGCGCAGTCCGGTTGTCCGGGGACGGCCGCGGCGGGTGGCCGCTGCACGGGAGGTGTACAGGAGCGCGGCGGAGTGAGGGGTGCGTGTGGTTCTGTCGATGCGGTGTCGACCGTGGCCAAGAGGCACTCCCGAAGCGCGAGGGTGGGGCAGCCCGTGCGAGGAGCACGGGTGGGGGTGTACGCCACCCGCGGGGCCCGGGCCCCGCGTGGGGTTCCGGACTCTAACCGTCCGCCACCGCGTGCAGACGGCCCCCCGGGGAAACTTCCCCCGCCCGAGGGAACCGGTGACGTCCGTTACCTCTCACCGGCTCCCACGGACCTCACCAGTCGCTGCGCGACGAGGAGTTCGACATGAACTTCCGCACGATGTAGATCAGTCCGCCGATGAGGGCGACGAAGATCAGTGCCTTGAAGAGCAGGCCGATCACGAAGCCCACCACGGTCGCTATCAGGCTGCCGAACACGACCAGGGCGATGACCGGCACCGCGACCCACTTCACCCACCACGGCAGCCCCGCGAAGATCTCTCGCATGCCCTCGTCCTTTGCGTTCCGTTGCGTCCACGGCGTGCTGCACACTCTCGTGGACGCAGTTCTCGATGTCTGCACTCGATGCTAGGGCCACCGGGGGGTCGAACGGGGGCTTCGCATCCCTGTTCCTCCCCTGACCCTCCCCCTAGGGAATCCCGGGGCCGGCACTCAGGCCTCAGGCGGAGAGAAGACGACCAGAACCCTCAGGTCCTCGCTGATGTGGTGGAACTTGTGGGCGACGCCGGCCGGCACGTAGACCACGCTGCCCCGCGCCACCTGGGTCGTCTCCAGGCCGACCGTGATCGACGCCCGTCCGCTGACGACGAAGTACATCTCGTCCTGGTTGTGCGGTTTCTGCGGGTCGTGCTCGCCCGCGTTCAGGGCGTACAGGCCGACCGACATGTTCCGCTCCCGCAGAAACTGAAGGTAGGCCCCCTCGTTGGCGGCGCGCTCCGCCTCCAGTTCGTCCAGCCGGAATGCCTTCATCGCCGTCGTCCGTCCTCGCCCCACTGCTCACCGTAGATCTGGTCTGCCACGATCAGACACATGAAGAATTTTGTAGTCAAGACGATCGCCAACGCGGGTGCCCTCGCGGTCGCCGTGTGGTTGCTCGACAAGATCACCCTGACCGGCGACAACACGGGCAAGAAGATCGGCACGCTGATCATCGTCGCGCTGATCTTCGGCCTGGTGAACTTCCTGGTCAAGCCGGTCGTGAAGGTGCTCACCTTTCCGCTGTTCATTCTGACCCTCGGACTGATCACCCTGATCGTCAACGCGCTCATGCTGCTGTTGACCTCCTGGGTGTGCGGCAAGCTCGACCTGAGCTTCCACGTGGAGGGCTTCTGGACAGCCGTGCTCGGCGGCCTGATCATCTCCGTCGTCTCCTGGGCGCTGCACGTCGTCCTGCCCGACGAGGACTGAGCGCGCCGTGACCTACCGCGTCTGTTTTGTGTGCACGGGGAACATCTGCCGCTCCCCGATGGCCGAATCCGTCTTCCGCGCGCGCGTCGAAGAGGCCGGACTCGACGGCCTGGTCGAGATCGACAGCGCCGGCACCGGCGGCTGGCACGAGGGGGACGCCGCCGATCCGCGCACCGTCTCGGTCCTCGACGAACACGGCTACGGCACCGCCCACACGGCACGCCGCTTCGAGCCTTCCTGGTTCGCCCGCCTCGACCTCGTGATAGCCCTCGACGCCGGTCACCTCAAGGCCCTGCGCCGTCTCGCGCCCACCGAGGAGGACGCGCGCAAGGTGCGTCTGCTGCGTTCGTACGACCCCGCGGCCGGCGACGACCTCGACGTACCGGACCCGTACTACGGCGGCCGGGACGGGTTCGAGGAGTGCCTTGAGATGGTGGAGGCGGCGAGCACCGGGCTGCTCGCCGCCGTACGGGAACAACTGGAGGGACGGGCCGCATGAGCGACACCACCGAGGACGCGGACCGCACCGGCGACGGCACGCGCGCGGTACGGGCGGGACTGCCCGAGGCGGTGAAGCACGAGCCGACCCTGCCCGGGCCGGTGTTCGCCGCGCACTTCCATCTCCCGGGCGAGGTGACGGGCCCGTACTCCTACGGCCGGGACGACAACCCCACCTGGACGCTGCTGGAGCGCGCCATCGGCGAGCTGGAGGCGCCCGGCCGGGAGGACGTCGAGACGCTGGTGTTCGCCTCCGGCATGGCGGCGATCTCCGCGGTGCTCTTCTCCCAGCTGCGCGCCGGCGACGCGGTCGTACTGCCCTCCGACGGCTATCAGGTGCTGCCCCTGGTCCGGGCCCAGCTGGAGGCGTACGGCATCGAGGTGCGCACCGCGCCCACCGGCGGTGACGCCCAGCTGGAGGTCCTCGACGGCGCACGGCTGCTGTGGATCGAGTCGCCGTCGAACCCGGGACTCGACGTCTGCGACATCCGGCGGCTGGTGGAGGCGGCATATGAGCGGGGGGCTCTGGTGGCCGTCGACAACACCCTCGCCACCCCGCTCGGCCAGCGCCCGCTGGAACTGGGCGCCGACTTCTCCGTGGCCAGCGGCACCAAGCAGCTGACCGGGCACGGTGACCTCCTGCTGGGCTACGTCACCGGGCGCGACGCCGAGGCGATGGCCGCCGTGCGCCGGTGGCGCAAGATCGTCGGCGCCATCTCCGGGCCCATGGAGGCCTGGCTGGCCCACCGCTCCATCGCCACGCTCCAGCTGCGTGTCGACCGGCAGAACGCCACCGCCCTCACGGTCGCCGAGGCCCTGCGGCAGCGGCCCGAGATCTCCGGACTGCGCTATCCGGGGCTGTCCGACGACCCCTCGCACAAGATCGCGTCGCAGCAGATGCGCCGCTACGGCTGTGTGGTCTCCTTCACGCTGCCCACGCGCGCGCGTGCCGAGCACTTCCTGGCGGCACTGCGTCTGGTCGAGGACGCGACGAGCTTCGGCGGCGTACGCTCCACGGCCGAACGCCGTGGCCGCTGGGGCGGCGACGCGGTCCCGGAGGGCTTCATCCGCATGTCCGTCGGCGCCGAGGACCCCGAGGACCTGGTGACGGATGTCCTGCGCGCTCTGGACGAGTCCGCCGGGTGACCGGGCGGGGCCTCTCCAGAGGCCTTCTGGGCGGTCCGAGCCTCCCCCCTCGTGGCTCGGACCGCCTGCGGTTCCGCGCGCGAAGAACCGCGCGAACAAGGCTAGTTGACTCTCTGTCAGTGTCCAATCACGGTAGCGACAGAGACCTATCGACTTATTTATAGTTGGTGTCTGCCTGGGGGCCGGAGGGGGGCAGGGAACAGGGGAGGGCATGCCATGGATCTGGCCTTGCTGCGCACCTTCGTCACCGTGCACCGGGCCGGTTCCTTCACCCGCGCCGCGGCCCTGCTGGGCCTCTCCCAGCCGGCCGTCACCTCGCAGATCCGCACCCTCGAACGTCAGCTGGGCCGCCCCCTGTTCCTGCGCCAGGCCCGCGGGGTGACCCCCACGACCATCGGCGACGAACTCGCTCACAAGGCGGCGCCCCACCTCGACGCCCTGGTGGAGATCGCTGAGAGCGGCCTGGACGACGATTCCTCGCTACGGACGCTGCACCTGGCCGGCCCCCCTGAGTTCACCGCCGAACGCGCGCTTCCCGCCCTGACGGAACTGACCGGCGACGACGGCCAGGGCTTCGCACTGCGCACCTCCTTCGGTACCGCAGAAGAAGCACTGGAAGGGCTGGCCGCAGGCCACCATGACCTGGCCATCAGCACAGCCAGGCCCCGCGGCGCCCTGCTGACCGCCACCCCGCTCTGCGACGAGGAGCATGTGCTGGTCGCCGCCCCGCGCTGGGCCGAGCGGATCGGCCCGGGAGCGCTGCGCCTCAAGGGGGCACCCGCCCTGGAGAATCTGCCTGTCGTGGAGGTCCACGAGTCACTGCCCTTTGTCTCGCGCTACTGGGCCTCCGTCTTCGACTCGCGCCCGGCCGCCTCGGGCATGGTCATCGTCCCCGATCTGCGCGCGGTGCTCGCCTGTGCGATCGCAGGCGCCGGACTGGCGGTTCTGCCCCGCTATCTGTGCGCGTCGGGCCTCGACCGCGGCGAGGTCGTCACGCTGCACGACCCGGCGGTACCGCCGCTGCGGACGTATTTCCTGGTCGTGCGTACGGGCACCCTCGCAATGCCGCACATCGCACGGGCGCACGAGTGGCTCCAACGTGCGGCTGCGAGCTGGTGCTGAGCCCGCCTTTTCGGGCCTTTGCGCGAAGCACTCGGCCGGTGGCGCTGCGCGATGTTTCACGTGGAACCAGCCGGGCCACATTTCTCCCATGACCGTCCGACCCGTGGTCAAGCGCACCGCCCGTGCCGTTCTCCTGGACGGTGACGACCTGATCCTGATCAAGCGCACCAAGCCCGGTGTCGATCCCTACTGGGTCACTCCCGGTGGCGGGGTCGAACCCGGGGACCCCACCGTCGTCGACGCCCTGCACCGCGAGGTGTACGAGGAGCTCGGCGCCAAGATCACCGACGTCGTCCCCTGCTTCGTGGACACCGTGGAGCACATCGGGGAGGACGGCGGCGCAACCGGCGTGAAGGTACAGCACTTCTTCGTCTGCCGGCTGGAGTCCATGGACCCCTCCCTGCGCCACGGCCCTGAAGTGGAGGAGCCGATGGGCGAGTACGAGATCGTCCGCGTACCGTTCACCCGGGTCGGGATCGCTTCCGTCCACCTCGTCCCGCTGTCCCTGCGGCACTATCTAGACGGCAACATCGAGGGAGTCCGCGCCATGCACGCTCCCGATCTCGGGTAGCCCATCAGCCGCTCAATAGCCGGTGACGACCAGTTCCTCGACCGAGTCGTGCCGTATGCGGTCCGAGGAGACCCCGCTGTTCCGCAGCACGTCGACCCCGCTCCGGATCATTCCGGGCGGGCCGGAGAGATAGGCGTCGTACTCGTTCCAGGGACCGTACTCCCGTATGGCGTCGGGAAGCTGGAGACGGGCCTGCTGGTCGATGATCGCCCGGACCGAGAGCCACGGGTGGCTCTGCTGAAGCCTGAGCATGGTGTCGATGTCGTACAGGTCATGGTCGGTACGGGCGCCGTAGAACACCTCGACCGGACGACGCTCGCCATGCTCGGCGACATCCTCGACGAGAGCTTTGATGGGAGCTATGCCGGTGCCGCCTCCCAGGCACAGCAGTCCGCTGGCGGTGGTGTGGTCGACGGTCATCGAGCCGGTCGGCGGGCCGAGGCGTATGACGTCGCCGGGCCGGGCTCGGTGCACCAGCGCATTGGAGACCCAGCCTGCCGGGACCGCCTTCACATGGAACGTCAGCAGGCCGTCCGAGCGGGGCGCCGAGGCGAAGGAATAGTGCCGCCAGACCCGAGGCCACCAGGGCGTCTCCACGCTGGTGTACTGCCCGGCGAGGAACGGATAGGGCTGGTCGGGGCGGACGGTGAGGACCGCGACGTCGGGGGTCCTGAGGTCGTGTGCGACGACCTCGGCGTGCCACCAGGGCGGGGCCCGCAGTTCGTCTGCCGCCGCGGCGTCGATCATCACCTGGGAGATCGTCGTGTAGGCCCGTACCCAGGCTGCCTCGGTCTCCGGACTCCAGGCGGCGGCGTACTTGCTCAGCGCGCCGATCAGGCATTCGCCCACAGCCGGGTAGTGCTCCGGGCGAGTGCCGTACTTTCGGTGTCCGCGGCCCAGGTTCTGCAGGTAGTCGACGAGGACCGGCGTGTTGTCGATGTGCTCGGCCGCGGTGAGCAGCGCCTTCAGCAGGCGGTCCCGCTGGGTGTCCATGGCGGCCGGGAACATCGGCCGTACCTCGGGGTGGCGGACGAAGAGAAGCGCGTAGAAGTAGGACGTGACCTTGTCGGCGACGGGAGCGATCTCGGCCATCGTGCGGCGGATGACAAGCGCATCCGGTGAGCCCTCCGCGACAGGCGGAGCCGAGCGTTGGGCGGGCACGTGCTGGCGGGCGGCCGGGCCGGACGTGAGAGGCCCGGCGGGCTGCGCGGCAGGGGCCTCGGAGGCACCGGCCGCGGGCTCGCGGTCCCCGGCCGGTCCCTGATCACCGTCCGGCGGGGCCGAAGACTTGCGCGGCATGAACCAGCCGCCCCCGCCCGCTATGCCGTTCTCCCCCGACGTGGTGGTCGGAGCGTCCATGGTGTGCCCTCGCCTCGAACATCTGTCGGTCGGTCTGCGCACCCCCTCCCGGAAGGTGCACGCTTTCCCCCGGCGGGCGGCCGGCCGTAGCACTTTCCGCAGCATCCCATCGTGAGCGGATACCGCGGCCATGTACTCGGAAACGCGGGTATTCGATCTCTTCGTCCCGTTAGGCTGCCTGCCCTGCTCTCGGCCCGCACGGGATGCGTGCACTCCATCCCGGACGTGAACCGGAGTCGACCCTACCGGCCGTGGCCACGCACACAAGTCCCGACTTCCTTCCTCACGAAGCGGGCAAGGTGCGAACCGTGAGCTCCTTCAACTACCGGACGCTCCTCACCAATTCATAGGCATCCCACAGATCCCGCCCCGTGTAGGAGTGCGTGGCGAGCCCGGCCAGGTGGCTGTCCGCGTTGACGGCCACGGAAACCGGTACGGCAGCAAAGAGATCCTTGTCCGACAGCGAATCGCCGTACGCGACACCCCGAACTCCTGGCAGAGCCGCTCCGCGATCGTCACCTTGGCCGCGGCGCTGAGCGCCCCGGCCGGGTCGACGGTTTCGGTGAACGGCACGGCAGGGAAGCGTGATCCATGGGCCGCGTGCGCACCCCAGTCGAGGAGGCGTTCCACGAAGAAGGACGGTGAGAGGGACACGACCGCGCAGTAGTCGCCCACGCCTCTGATCTCCGCCCAGACCTCGCGGATCCGGGCCAGCCATGGAGCCGCCTCGAAGGCCGCGCTCACCTGCACGTCGGTGAGGTCCGCCCAAAGGGCATGCACCTGGCTCGCGTACTCCGGCGGACCGATCCTCCCGGCGGCAATAGCGCGGTCCAGCGCCACCGTTTCCGCCTCTCTGCCCAACTGGCGTGAAATCTCCACCGGCGCGGTGGTGCCATGCAGCAAAGTGCCGTCAAGGTCGAAGAGATGAAGTCTCGCCATGGAGCCCGAGGCTAATGGGCTTCGGTTGTTTCACGTGAAACACCCATGCCTGTTCACGCCCTGTGGGATTGGCCACGGCATGGCCAAAAGCACCTGCGTCTGCATCGAAACAGGTGGACGTCAGGGGTGCCGGTCGGACAGCCTGACCTGCGTGCCGACTCCTTCCCTCGCTGCTCTGCCCATCCGCCGTCTGACGCTCCGGGATCTCACCGCCTGCGCCGACTTGTCCGAAGACCGGGGGTGGCCGCGCGAGGAACACAAGTGGGGCTTCCTCCTCACGGCCGGCAAGGGTTATGGCATCGACGACCCCGACGGCGGACTCGTCGCCGCGTGTGTCGTCACGGAGTACGGCTCCTGGGAACGGTCGGACCTGGGCGCCATCGGCATGGTCCTGGTGGCCGAGCGCCACGCCCGCCGCGGCGTCGGACGCCGCCTGATGCGACATGTCGTATCGACCATGGGCACCACACCGCTGACCCTGCACGCCACCCCGAACGGACGCCCGCTCTACGAAGAGCTGGGGTTCAAGGTCATCGGCCGGGCGGAGATGCTGACGGGACACTTCACTCCCGGCGGACCGGCATCCGGAGTGGAGACCCGCGCTGCCACCGCGGAGGACCTGCCCTCGATCGTCCGGCTCGACGAGGAGGTGTTCGGCACCGACCGCACCCCCCTCATCACTCGCCTGCCCGCCTTCGCCGACCAGTTGCGGGTGGCCGAGGACCGCGGCCGGATCATCGGCTACACGGCCGCCTGGCCCAATATGGACACCCATGTCGTCGGCCCGCTGATCGCCCGGGACACACAGACGGCCCAGGCCCTCATCACTTCACTCGCGGCCCATACGGACCGCCCGCTGCGTACCGACATCGATGTACGACACGAGGAATTGCTGGCCTGGGCGAAGGCGCGAGGACTCGACTCCGTTGCCTTCAACGCCGTCATGACCTACGGCATCACGGATCTGCCGGGGGACTGGACACGACGGTTCGCGCCCCTGACGGTGGCCGCGGGCTGAGTGATCGCACGGCAAGCGACGGTCCCCGCTCAGGAGCGGGGACCGTCGTTGTCACGCTCGGGGGCTCTGATCAGGCGAGCGCCTGAACAGCTGCGGTGGCGAAGCCGTGGTCCTGGTCCGGTGCGGCGCCGCCGACCCCGATCGCACCGATCAGACGACCGTCCCGGTGGACGGGGACACCGCCCGCGATGAACAGCAGGGGCCGGTCGAGGGCCGTGGGCAGCGTGTGCAGGAGACCTCCGGGCTGGACGGCGTCGACGAGGTCGGCGGTGGCCGAGTCCAGCTGAAGCGCCGTGTAGGCCTTACGGGTGCTGGTCTCGCCGGAGATGAGTACGGCCCGGTCGTCCCGGCGGAAGGCGAGCAGATGACCGCCGACGTCCAGGACGGTGACGCTGACGGTGACTCCGGCGTCCTCGGCCGCGCGGCGGGCCGTGGCGACGAGCAGCTCGGCGTCCTCGGTGGTGAGCGGAACGACGGCGGTGGTGCTCATGGAGCGTTCTCCTTGGTGCGACGGTGCGGACGGTGAGGTGGTGCTGTGGGGGCCGGGGCGGTGCGCGCCCGGGCCCGTGGTGAGGGCGCGCCTCTGCGTGGGAGCTGTGGCCGGGTTCGGGCGGTGAGGCCGTGCGGGCCGGGGCGGGCTCAGTGGTGGACAGGGGTCCGCTGCTCGGAGGGCGTTGCAGAGGCCACCACGGCGCTGCGCACGGCGTCACGGCGCTCCAGGGCGGCCGAGAGTACGGCGAGAACCAGGGCGGCCGTGGCGAGGGCGGCGCCGACCCAGTTGGGGGCCGTGTAGCCGAAGCCGGCCGTAATCACGATGCCGCCGAGCCAGGCCGAGAGGGCGTTGCCCAGGTTGAATGCGCCGATGTTCACGGCCGACGCCAGCGTGGGGGCGCCGTGCGCCTGGTCGAGAACGCGCTTCTGCAGCGGCGGGACGGTCGCGAAACCGAGGGCGCCGATCAGGGCGATGGTCACGGCAGCCGCGATCTTGTTGTGTGCGGTGAGGGTGAAGAGCGCGAGAACGACGGCCAGGGCGCCCAGCGAGACGTACAGCATCGGCATCAGAGCGCGGTCGGCGAACTTGCCGCCGATGAGGTTGCCACCCACCATGCCGAGGCCGAACAGAACCAGCAGCCAGGTGACCGACCCGTCGGCGAAGCCGGTGATGTGGGTCATCATCGGTGCGATGTAGGTGATGGCCGCGAAGACACCGCCGAAGCCGAGGACGGTCATCGCCATGGCGAGCAGCACCTGCGCGTTCTTGAAGACGGCCAGTTCGTGACGCAGATGCACACCCTGCGGCCTGGGCATCTCGGGCACCAGCCTGGCGACGCCGGCCAGTCCCACGACACCGAGGGCGGCGACGACGCCGAAGGTGACGCGCCAGCCGATGTTCTGGCCGATGAGTGTGCCCAGCGGGACGCCGACGACGTTGGCGACGGTCAGGCCGGTGAACATCATGGCGATGGCGCCGGCCTTCTTGTCCGAAGCCACCAGTTCGGCGGCGACCACCGAGCCGATGCCGAAGAAGGCGCCGTGGGCGAGGGAGGCGACGACCCGGCCGATCAGCATGATCGCGAAGGTGGGTGCGACGGCGGAGAGCAGATTCCCGGCGATGAACAGGCCCATCAGCAGCATCAGCATGCGCTTGCGCGGGACCCTGGTGCCGAGCACGGTCATCAGCGGGGCCCCGATCACCACACCGAGGGCGTATCCGGTCACGAGCAGGCCCGCCGTCGGGATGGAGACCCCGAAGTCGCCCGCCACCTCGGGCAGCAAGCCCATGATCACGAACTCTGTCGTTCCGATTCCGAAGGCCCCGATCGCGAGGGCCAGAAGCGCGAGAGGCATGGAGGGGTACACCTTTCCCAAACGATTGCAGGAGCGCTTTGCCTGCGTTCACAATAGTTGCAGACGCGGGCTAAGTGCAAGCGCGGACAATTGCGGAGGTGCTCTACTCTGGATTCAGCCGCTCCGGGACGGAGGAGAACGCCAATGACAGCGACGGACCCCGCGCTCACCGCCCTCGCCCAGGGCTGGTGCGCCCTCTCTCTGCTGCACGGGAGGATCGAGGCGCACATCGAGCGCGCCCTGCAGGCGCAGCACGACCTGAGCGTGCGGGAGTACTCGCTGCTCGACGTGCTCAGCCGACAGCACGACGGCGAGGGCGGGCATCTCCAGATGAAGCAGGTCGCCGACGCGGTCGTCCTCAGCCAGAGCGCCACGACCCGGCTGGTGACCCGCCTGGAGGACCGCGGCCTGCTGGAGCGCTACCTGTGCCCCACCGACCGTCGCGGCATCTACACCAATGTCACCGAGGCGGGTCTGCGGCTGCTGGAGGAGGCGCGGCCGACCAACGACGCGGCTCTGCGTGAGGCTCTCGACGAGGCCGCCAGGAACCCCGAGCTGGCCCCGCTGGTGAGGGTCGTCGAGTCCTTGAACGTGCCCGCATAGAGTGCAGGCATGAGAACGTGCCCGCATAAGGTGCAGGCATGGGAGATCTAGAGATACGCCGTGCGACCGCGGACGATCTGCCGGCGATCGTCGCCATGCTGGCCGATGATCGCCTGGGCGCCCAACGCGAGTCACCTGATGACCTGACGCCGTACCGGGCAGCGCTGGAGCGGCTGAATGCGGACCCGAACCAGCATCTCGTGGTCGCCGTCCGTGAGGGCCGGGTGGTCGGCACACTCCAGCTCACGATCGTCACCGGGCTCACCCGCAAGGGAGCGACCCGCTCGATCATCGAAGGCGTCCGCATCCACGCCGACGAGCGCGGCAGCGGCCTGGGCACACAGCTCATCGAGTGGGCGATCGAGGAATCTCGGCGCCAGGACTGCCAGTTGGTGCAGCTGACCTCCGACAACATCCGCACGGACGCCCACCGTTTCTACGAGCGGCTCGGCTTCATCGCCTCGCACGTGGGTTTCAAGCTTCAGCTCTGACGACAGCCGGGCGGACGTTTCACGTGAAACGCCCGCCCCCGACGGACCGGTTAGTCCGCGATCCCTCGCCAGCCCTGCGGATCCACGCCACCGGGCACTCCGGCGCCTTCCTCGTACGGCTGCCGGGTGAACACGAACGACCCCAGGTCGAGATGGCTCACGGACCCGTCCGGACGGCGTACGGCCCGGAGCAGCTCACCGGCGTAGTAACCCTCCAGACCGGTCCACGTCCCCTCTCCGTTCGAGCGGAACCGGGCCCGGCGGCCGCCGCCGCTCAGCGGGCCCAGCGCGAGGAGCCCGTCGGCCGCCACCCGCAAGCCGAAGGCATGGGTCCCCCAGTACCACTGCCCGGCCAGCTCCAGCACCGCTGGATCAACTTCAGGCAGCGGCCGCCACGGCTCGGGGATACGCGGTTCCGCCTCGGCGACGATACGGACCAGGTCGGCACCCACCGCTCCCAGCAGCGGGCCGCTGGTGCAGTTGGCCAGCACCACTGCCGCCACATCGTCGTCCACGCTGATAGTGAGGTTGGCGAGGAAGCCCGGCAGCGAGCCGGAGTGCCCGACGAGGAGCCTGCCGTCGCGGCGCTGGATCTGCATGCCGAGCCCATAGGTGGCTCCGTCCACCACGTCGGCGGCCTCGGCGGGCGCCGCCGGAGTCCGCATCTCACGCACCGACTGCGCGCTCAGCACCCGGTCGTCTCCCCCGGCCAGGAAGGCGGCGAACCGTGCGAGGTCCCCGGTGGTGGACCACAGCTGGCCGGCGGGCGCCATCCGGCCGAGATCCTCCAGCGGCTCGGGCAGCAACGCGTCGGCCCAGGGATGCACGGCCCAACCACCCGCGTGCGGCGCCTGCGGCTGGGCGCTGGTGCGCCGGAGGCCGAGTGGTTCGAGCACCTCGCTGCGCAGCACCTCGGTCCAGGGGGCGCCACGAAGCTCCTCCACCAGCGCGCCGAGCAACGTGTAACCCGGGTTGGAGTAGTGGTGGCGCCGGCCGACCGGGTGCAGGAGCGGCTGCTCACCCAGGACATCGCTCAGCTCGGGACGCAGTGAGCCCGGAGTCCGCTCCCACCAAGGCCCGGGGGACTCCGCCGCCAGACCTCCGGTGTGCGCGAGCAGTTCGGCGATCGTCGCCTCCCCGGCTCCGGTGCCCGGCAGATGCTTCTCCAGCGGATCACCCAGATCGAGCAGACCCTCATCACGCAGCCGCAGCACCAGTACGGCGGTGAACGTCTTGGTGATCGAGCCGATCCGGTACTGCACCGTGTCGTCCGGTGCATGTCCGTGCACCGACGTCCGGGCGCCGTGCCAGACGGTCCGTCCGCCCCGCACGACCGCGGCAACCAGCGAGGGCGCCCGCCCTTCGGCCTGCGCGACAGCGATCCGGTGCAGCAACGCCCGCCGGGTCCCCGGGAGCAGCTCTTCCTGAGAAGTTGTCATGGGCCCAGTCCATCCGCTCGGGCGCCGAGCGTCGAGTTCATTTCCCCGGGCCCCCGGAGCAGGGCCTCCACTTCGTTGTCATGTGACCGGGGAGCGGGCGTCGTCGAGAGTCTGCTGACAGCAGCTCGCCGGTACGCCATCCGGGGACCGGCCTGTCTCAGGGTGTCCGGTCGCGCAGGACGAGCAGGGTCCAGCCGCGGCCGGCTGGGTCGAGTGGCCTGGTCGCGGCGGTGAAGAGCTCTGCGGCCCGGCGGTAGGAGAGCCGCCCTCGGCCGGTCACCGGACAGCGGTCGGCCGCCGGTGTGGTGGCGGGGGCCCGTCGGTCGGTGACGAACACCGGCCCCGCGGTGCGCCCGGCCAGCAGCATGGGCAGCAGACGTGCCGTGCCCCTTCCCCAGCTCAGGGATGCTGCCGCGCGCACCCTGGTGCGTCGTCCGGGCAGGTCGAGGTGGTCGATGTTGAGGGCGAGCACCTGTTCGACGGGGGCTCTCGACTCGTGCAGGAGGTGCCACAGAGCCAACTCCCTGAGCGGAGCCCGCAAGGCCAGGCAGGCGCGGGCCCGATCCGGGTCGGGGGTCATCACCCTCGTAGCAGTGGAAGCGCCAGAGGGGGCCGGTGCCGGTCCGGGACAGGGCGTCGGCGGTGCCAGTGCGGCGGCCGGGTCTGCGGTGATCCAGCCTGCAGCCAGCCACCATGCCGTAGCGGCTCGAAGGCAGGCCAGCTCGCGGGCCAGTGTGCGTGGTTCCGCAGCGGCGGCCCGGTCGGCCAGTCCTCGTCGCAGCCGCTCCGGGGCGTTCGGGTCGTCGAGCAGGGCGAGAGGAACGACGGGCGGGTGGGCACCCCGGCGCTCGCGACCGGTCGGGGCCCGGCGGTCGACCAGCGGCCACGCCCACCCGGCCAGCGAGATGCGGTAGACGCGGCGGGAGGCACTGCCGAGATCGGACGCGGCGAGGTAGCGGTCGACGGCGGCGCTGTACTCCACCGGTGCCGACCGAGGTGTGCTCACACCGTCGGTTTGGTGCTGACTCATGCTGACCATCCGCAGTAAATGAACTGTATGCAGCCTGCGCCATTCTTCGACTTCCGAGCCTACCACCAGGCATGTTGCAGTAAATACCTGCCATTTACTGCGTCAATTGACCCGTAAGTAAAATTGCTCGTAAAGGACTCAGTTTTCTTTACTGGAAGCACTTGCAGGGAATGGTTCGGCGGAGGAACAGTGCGGAGCCATGACCCTTCGGACCCGCCCTTCTGCTGCATCCGGGCCCCGGACAGCCGCCAACCGTCTGCGCACGCTGCGGCGCCCCCGGTTCCGCCGCCTCCTCATCGGCCAGGGCACATCGCTGCTCGGCTCGGGGATGAACACGATCGCTACGACCTTCGCCGTACTGCAGCTGCCTGGGGGCGGGGTCGACGCCGTCGGCGGGGTGATGGCGGCGCGGATCCTCGCGGTACTGGTCGTGCTGCTGCTCGGAGGCGTGTTCACCGATCGGCTCGGAGCCCGTGCAGTCATGCTGACAGCGGATCTGCTCCGGTCGGCCGCCCAGGGCGTGCTGGCTGTGCTGCTCCTCACCCACAGCGCGAGGATCTGGGAAGTGGTCACGCTGGCCGTGGTCTTCGGAATCGGTGAGGGAGGGTTCAGCCCGGGTCTGACGGCTCTGGTGCCCGGCCTCGTCCCCGCAGACGACCTTGCGGATGCCAACTCGCTGCTGCAGATCGCCCAGGCTGTGGCCTCGGTCGCAGGTCCGGGTCTGGCCGGTCTGCTCATCGCTGTTTCTGATGCGGGCACAGTGGTGGCCGTCGACGCGGTCAGCTACGGCGTGAGCGTCCTGGCCCTGGCTGGGCTGCCCCTCTCTCAGCCGGCCACGCCCCGCCACAGGTTGTTCACCGACCTGGGGCGCGGCTGGAAGGAGTTCACCTCCCGCACGTGGCTGTGGATCACGACCCTGCACATCAGCCTCTTCAACTTCGTCCTGTGGGCACCGTTCCTGGTGCTGGGACCGGCTCTTGCCCAGCAGCGGCTCGGCGGTGCCAGGGCCTGGGGGCTGGTGCTGGCCCTGTACGGCATCGGCTCGATCGGCAGCGGCCTGGCGATGCTCGGCTGGAACCCCCGCCGGGCACTCGTCTGGTCCGTGGCCGCATCCGCGGGTTGGGCAGCTCCGGCGGCGGCGTTGGCGGCGAGGCTGCCGCTGGGCTGGGTGGCCGCGGCCGCACTTCTCGCAGGGGCCGGGGCAGCGGTGTGCAACACCCTCGTGACGACCGTCATCCAGCGCGAGATCCCCGCCGAGGTCCGCGGACGTGTCAGTGCGTTCGACGGTCTGGGTGCCTTCGCCCTGGGGCCGCTCGGGCTGGCGTTGGCCGGGCCGGTGTCGGACGTCGTGGGGGCGGACCGGCTCCTCGGATTCGGTGTGCTGTGGCAGCTGACCGCGGTCGGAGTGGTACTGGCGTTCCCGTCCGTACGGCGGCACGGCACACGCTGACGGGGCTGTGACCTGTGGTTCTTCCGCGCGTCACCTTGAGATGCGGGCTTCGATGCCGTCGAGCAGGCAGTCGAGGCCGATCCGGAAGGTGTGGTCGGCGTCCAGGTGGGCGGCATCGCGCACCACCGTGGCCAGCGCGGGGAATCGGCCAGTGGCGAAGGTCCGCTCCAGATACGGCCCGAGTGAGGCCTGCCAACGCTTCTCGTCCATCCCGGTGGCCCGCTCGGCACGCCGCTCGGCGATCTCCCGACGCACCGCACCGATCACGTACGCGTGGACTGCGGCGACCACCGGCATGACGGCGTCCACGCCGACATCGCCCAGTGCGGCCACCACGGTCTCCCCACTGGCCAGCGCGTGCGGCCCCAGCTGGGGCCGGCCGCCCAGCAGATCGGCGAGCCATTCGTGCTCGTGAGCGGCGTGCCGAGTGACTTCGGCAAGGGACCGGAGCACCTCCCGCCAGCCGTCTCCGACCGGCCGGATCTCGGCGTAGGCGGCGTCGACCATCAGGTCGAGCAACTCCTCCTTGCTGGCGATGTAGCCGTACAGCCGCATCGGACGGACATCCAGCTCGGTGGCGACCTTGCGCAGCGACACCGCATCCAGGCCGTCCGCGTCGGCCAGCCGGATCGCCGCTCGCACGATCCGTTCCCGGCTCAACGGGGCCGGCACGGGTCGATTCGGTGGCTCCGGCCTCTCCCACACCAACATGCCGCTAACAATACATCGCATCGAGCGATACAGTGTATCGGCCAGTACGGCGTATCGACGGTATTGAAGGTATCGAAGGAGGCAATCATGACCATCGCCATTGTCGGAGCCGGCTTGGGCGGCCTGGCCCTTGCCCGGGTACTGCACGTGAACGGCATCGACGCCGTCGTGTACGAACGTGAATCGTCACGCGATGCGCGCGGTCAGGGCGGCATGCTCGACATCCACTCCGGCCAGCGGGCGCTGCGCGAGGCCGGTCTGATGGACCAGTTCCACGCGATCGCCCGTGGTGAAGGCCAGGACATGCGTCTTCTCGAGCCGGACGGCACCCTGCTGCTCCAGGAGGACACACCCGACG
The DNA here is from genome assembly GCF_055657175.1 of Streptomyces sp. NPDC107581. Lineage (NCBI taxonomy): Bacteria > Bacillati > Actinomycetota > Actinomycetes > Kitasatosporales > Streptomycetaceae > Streptomyces > Streptomyces sp. NPDC107581. The sequence continues at coordinate 646,868 of NZ_JBVKBH010000001.1, read as the reverse complement.
ACGCCCCGCTCGAGCGACCCGAGGTCGACCGCGCCGATCTGCGCAACCTGCTGCTGGATTCGCTCCCCGAAGACGTGGTGCGCTGGGGGCACGCGTTCCAGTCCGCCGACAACGGTCTGCTGCACTTCGCCGACGGCAGCAGTGCGGCGTATGACCTGCTGGTCGGCGCGGACGGCGCGCAGTCCCGGGTCCGCGCACTGCTCACCGACGCCCGCCCGGAACACATCGGCCAGAACGTCGTCGAGATCGGCATTCCCGACATCGACCGCACGCACCCCGGCCTCGCGGCGATGGTCGGGCGCGGCAACTACTGGGTGCTCGGCAACGGACTGTCCCTGGCGGCCCAGCGCAACGGCGACGGCCGCGTTCGCATCGGCCTCAGCTTCTACAACACCGCCGAGGACTGGTTCGCCACCAGCGGGATACCGCTCGACGAACCGGCCGCCGCCCGGGCGCGGCTGATCGAGCTGCTCCCCGGCTGGGACTCACGGTTCACCGCGCTGATCGCGGCCTGCGACGACACGGTCGTGCCGCGGTCGATCACCACTCTCCCGATCGGCCTGACCTGGCCGTCGACGCCAGGCATCACGCTGATCGGCGATGCCGCGCACCTGATGCCGCCGGTGGGACAGGGCGCCAACATGGCACTGCTCGACGGCGCCCTGCTCGGTCTCGCGCTGGCCGCGCACCCGGACGACTTCGCCTCCGCCGTCAAGGAATACGAACGCGAGATGTTCGAACGCACCAGCGCTGCCGCCCGCATGTCCGCGGACATGCACGAATTGCTGACGTCGCCGGACGCCGCCCAGAAAATGCTCGCATTCTTCCAACCTGACGGAATCTGACGGAATCTGACGGAATCCGAGGCCCTGCACCCGGCCGGATCAGGTCTGGGCCATGTCCACGAAGCGGGAGTAGTGGCCCTGGAAGGCGACCGTGATCGTCGCCGTGGGGCCGTTTCGGTGCTTGGCGACGATCAGGTCGGCCTCGCCCGCACGCGGGGACTCCTTCTCATAGGCGTCCTCGCGGTGCAGCAGGATGACCATGTCGGCGTCCTGCTCGATGGAGCCCGACTCACGCAGGTCGGAGACCATCGGCTTCTTGTCGGTGCGCTGTTCGGGACCACGGTTCAGCTGGGAGAGCGCGATGACGGGGAGCTCCAGCTCCTTCGCGAGGAGCTTGAGGTTACGGGACATGTCCGAGACCTCCTGCTGACGGCTCTCGGCGCGCTTGGAGCCGCCGGACTGCATCAGCTGGAGGTAGTCGATGACGACCAGCCTCAGGTCGTTGCGCTGCTTCAGACGCCGGCACTTGGCCCGGATCTCCATCATCGACAGGTTCGGGGAGTCGTCGATGTAGAGCGGGGCGGCCGAGACGTCGGGCATGCGTCGGGCGAGCCGGGTCCAGTCCTCGTCGGTCATCGTGCCGGACCGCATGTGGTGCAGCGCGACGCGTGCCTCGGCCGACAGCAGACGCATCGCGATCTCGTTGCGGCCCATTTCCAGCGAGAAGATGACGCTGGGGAGGTTGTTCTTGATCGAGGCGGCCCGGGCGAAGTCCAGCGCGAGGGTCGACTTACCCATGGCCGGACGGGCCGCGATGACGATCATCTGACCCGGGTGCAGACCGTTCGTCAGCGAGTCGAAGTCCGTGAATCCGGTGGGCACGCCGGTCATCTCGCCACTGCGCGAGCCGATCGCCTCGATCTCGTCGAGGGCACCCTCCATGATGTCGCCGAGCGGCAGATAGTCCTCGCTGGTGCGCTGCTCGGTGACGGCGTAGATCTCGGCCTGGGCGCGGTTGACGATCTCGTCGACGTCGTCGTCGGCCGCGTATCCCATCTGCGTGATGCGGGTGCCGGCCTCGACCAGGCGGCGCAGAACGGCCCGCTCGTGGACGATCTCCGCGTAGTACTCGGCGTTCGCCGCCGTCGGCACCGTCTGGACGAGGGTGTGGAGGTACGAGGCGCCGCCGACCTTGTTGATCTCGCCGCGCTTGGTGAGCTCGGCGGCGATGGTGATGGGGTCGGCCGGCTCGCCCTTCGCGTAGACGTCGAGGATCGCCTGGTAGATCGTCTCGTGCGCGGGCTTGTAGAAGTCGTGGCCCTTGAGGATCTCGACCACGTCGGCGATGGCGTCCTTGGACAGCAGCATGCCGCCCAGGACGGACTGCTCGGCGTCCAGGTCCTGCGGCGGCACCCGCTCGAAGGAGGAGCCTCCGCCGTCCCAGGCGCCGTTCTCCCGGCCCCGGTCGTGCTGTTCGTCACGGCCACGGCCGACATCACTCCGCCGACGGGAGGCCGGCAGACGATCGCTGGGCCCGCTGTCCGCCCACGGATCGTCCAAGGGCTCGGAAATGCTCACCGAGCAACCTCCTCCCGTCCGCACGGCGGACCTCGCCGTGGTCTCTTTTGTACGGCACGACACTGACAAATCGAGAGGCCCAACTCCGCTTCTGACGCGTCGGTTTTGTGACGTTTACCGGGTCGAGGACAGGAGCGGGCGCCGGACCACGGTAGGCCCCGCGGCACCGTCAGCCAATCTGGTTATCCACAGGCCATGTGGACGACGGCCCCGATGCTGTGGAGAACCCGCCGAAACCTGTGCACGACCCGGTGGACAGCGCTGTGAACAAGCCCTCGATCCTACCAGGACGACCGCCCTGACCTGCACCTTTACCGTCCACCGGCTGTGCAGAAGAAAAACTTCCCCGGTCGGCTCAAGATCGCTTCGAACGGTGCACGAAAGTGCACGGGCCGAGACCGAGAGTAAGGGGCATAAGGCAATTGCATCTCTTACCTGTGGACGATTAGATTGATGCTCATGACACAGGCTCCTGCGATACCCCAGGCCACCCGACGGCGGCACGACCGAGAGATAGTCGCGCTGGCCGTCCCGGCCTTCGGCGCACTCGTCGCCGAGCCTCTCTTCGTCATGGCGGACAGCGCGATCGTCGGCCACCTAGGGACCGCCCAACTCGCCGGCCTGGGTGTGGCTTCAGCCCTTCTCACCACCGCGGTGAGTGTCTTCGTCTTCCTCGCCTACGCCACCACGGCAGCCGTTGCCCGACGCGTCGGAGCCGGCGATCTTCAGGCAGCCATCCGCCAGGGCATGGACGGCATCTGGCTGGCACTGCTCCTCGGTGGGGCGGTCATCGCCCTCGTCCTCCCTCTGGCCCCGGGCATCGTGGACCTCTTCGGTGCGTCCGCCACCGCGGCCCCCTACGCCACGACGTATCTGCGCATCTCCGCACTCGGTATCCCGGCCATGCTGGTCGTCCTCGCCGCCACCGGTGTGCTGCGCGGTCTGCAGAACACCAGGACCCCGCTGTACGTCGCCGTCGGGGGCTTCGTCGCCAACGCCGGCCTCAACGCGGGTCTCGTCTACGGCGCCGGGCTCGGCATCGCCGGCTCGGCCTGGGGCACCGTCATCGCCCAGTGCGCCATGGCAGCCGTCTACCTGAGCGTCGTCGTCCGCGGCGCCCGGCGGCACGGTGCATCCCTGCGTCCGGACACCGCCGGCATCCGGGCTTCGGCGCAGGCCGGAGTCCCTCTGCTCGTCCGCACCCTGTCCCTGCGCACGATCCTGATGATCGCCACGGCCGTCGCTGCGCGCCTCGGCGACGCCGACATCGCCGCCCATCAGATCATCCTGTCCCTGTGGAGCCTGCTGGCCTTCGTCCTCGACGCCATCGCCATCGCCGGACAGGCCATCATCGGCCGCTACCTGGGTGCTGACGACGCCCACGGCGCCCGCGAGGCCTGCCGTCGTATGGTCCAGTGGGGCATCGCCGCCGGAGTCGTACTGGGCCTGCTCGTGGTGGCCGCCCGGCCGCTGTTCCTGCCGCTGTTCACCGGTGACTCCGTGGTCAAGGACACCGCGCTGCCTGCCTTACTGATGGTGGCTCTCTCGCAGCCCATCTGCGGCATCGTCTTCGTCCTGGACGGTGTCCTGATGGGTGCCGGCGACGGACCGTACCTGGCCTGGGCCATGGTGATCACCTTGGCGGTGTTCTCGCCTGTGGCACTGCTCGTCCCCACGCTTGGCGGAGGACTCACCGCGCTGTGGGCAGCCATGACGCTCATGATGACGGTCAGGATGGCAACCCTATGGCTGCGCGCCCGATCGGGACGCTGGATCGTGACGGGCGCGACGCGGTGACCGTTTCACGTGAAACGTGAGCGGGCCGCAGCCACCTCGGGCATGGGAAGGGGCCGCACCCCGTCAAGAGTGCGGCCCCTTTCACCGGCTCAAGCGAGCGCAGCGATCATGCGGCGATCAGGCCGCGACGACCTCGACGTTGACCTTGGCGGCAACCTCGGGGTGCAGACGCACGGACGTCTCGTGGGCGCCCAGGGTCTTGATCGGGGCGGACAGCTCGATGCGGCGCTTGTCGACCTCGGGGCCACCGGAAGCCTTGATCGCGGAAGCGATGTCGGCCGGGGTGACGGAACCGAAGAGACGGCCGGCGTCGCCAGAGCGGACTGCCAGACGAACCTTCACGCCCTCGAGCTGGGCCTTCACCTGGTTGGCCTGCTCGATGGTCTGGATCTCGTGGATCTTGCGGGCGCGGCGGATCTGCGCCACGTCCTTCTCGCCACCCTTGGTCCAGCGGATAGCGAACTTCCGCGGGATCAGGTAGTTGCGAGCGTAACCGTCCTTGACGTCGACGACGTCGCCCGCGGCACCGAGGCCGGAGACCTCGTGGGTGAGGATGATCTTCATGTGTCGGTCACCCTTCCCTTATCGCGCAGTGGAGGTGTAGGGCAGCAGCGCCATCTCACGGCTGTTCTTGACGGCCGTGGCGACGTCACGCTGGTGCTGCGTGCAGTTGCCGGTCACGCGGCGGGCACGGATCTTGCCGCGGTCGGAAATGAACTTCCGCAGCATGTTCGTGTCCTTGTAGTCCACGTACGTGACCTTGTCCTTGCAGAAAGCGCAGACCTTCTTCTTAGGCTTGCGCACAGGCGGCTTCGCCATGGTGTTTCTCCTGTGTGATCAAGAAGTGGGGATGCGAGCCCTTAGAAGGGGGGCTCGTCCGAGTAGCCGCCGCCCTGCTGGCCGCCGCCGGAGTTTCCACCCCAGCCGCCGCCACCGCCGCCACCGCCGCCGCCCTGCTGGCCACCGGCGGGAGCGCCGGAAGCCCACGGGTCGTCGGCCGGAGCGCCGCCGCCCTGCTGGCCACCGCCGGAGCCGCCGCCCCAGCCGCCGCCACCCTGGCCGCCACCGCCGCCGTAACCACCCTGGCCACCGCGAGCGCCACCGGCGGTCTTGGTGACCTTGGCCGTGGCGTTGCGGAGGCTGGCGCCGACTTCCTCGACGTCCAGCTCGTAGACCGTGCGCTTGACGCCCTCACGGTCCTCATAGGACCGCTGCTTCAGCCGGCCCTGCACGATGACGCGCATGCCACGCTGGAGCGACTCGGCGACGTTCTCCGCCGCCTGACGCCAGACCGAGCAGGTCAGGAAGAGGCTCTCGCCGTCCTTCCACTCGTTGGTCTGACGGTCGAAGGTGCGGGGAGTGGACGCGACGCGGAACTTCGCGACCGCCGCACCGGACGGGGTGAAGCGCAGCTCGGGGTCATCGACAAGATTGCCGACGACCGTGATGACGGTCTCGCCTGCCATGGGGGAACCTCTCGGCGGGTTTGCTGCTGGCTGCTTGCTGCTACTCGAATCCCGAGATCAGCTGAGCGGAAGAGCTCAGTGGGTCTCGGGGCGGAGGACCTTGGTCCGGAGGACCGACTCGTTCAGGTTCATCTGGCGGTCGAGCTCCTTCACGACCGCAGGCTCGGCCTGCAGGTCGATGACCGAGTAGATGCCCTCGGGCTTCTTCTTGATCTCGTACGAGAGACGACGACGGCCCCAGGTGTCGACCTTCTCGACCTTGCCGTTGCCCTCACGGACGACGGCGAGGAAGTTCTCGATCAGGGGGGCGACAGCGCGCTCCTCCAGATCGGGGTCGAGGATGACCATCACCTCGTAGTGACGCATGTGGAACCCACCTCCTTTGGACTCAGCGGCCACGGTCGTTCCGTGGCAGGAGGGTTGTGATGCGTACGCAACGGTATCGGCCACCACTGACAGTCGGGGGGCTCCGCTGGGAATCCCCGCATGACCTGTAAGGGCATGGGCAGACACCGGTGCAGACGGTACAGACTACCTGCACACCCGCTTCCGGTTGAAATCCGGCGGTGGAGGCCGTCAGTCTGTACACATCGGGTGTGTAAGGCGCTACTGTGCGCCGCGATCCGCAGGAGGTGCCTCATGACACAGGCATTGCGACCCAATACGGCCGGATCCCTCTTCGCCACCGACGGCAAGGTCCGTCCGCTCCAGGACACTCTGATGGCGGTGACGCTGGTCCTGGGCCTGATCGCCTTCATCACGTCCTTCTTCCACGGCCTTCACCTGCTCACGTCGTGGACCGGTCTGCTGGGAATCCTCGTCGGCGCGTACGGACAGTGGATCTCGGAGACCACGCGTGAGCGGACCGGCCTGATCCTGGGTCTCGGTGCCTCCGGAATCGGCTTCATGATCGGCATGGCACACGGCGGGCTGTTCGGCGGGCTCATCGGCTGACCCTCCCGGCCGGCGGTCCCGCACCATCCGGACGCCGCCCCTGCGGCACCTGTCCGGACACCGTGAAAACGCCTCGTCGGCCCGCCGCCGGGGCGAAGGTGCCGTACGCCCAGTCGGGGCGCTCGCACGGCGCAGTAGGCTTCGGCGCGAGAGCCGGAGCCCCTGTACCCATGGGGACACACCAGCCCGAGGAGCGCCCCGACATGAGCCTGACCCTGAGGACCATCAGCCGCGAGCAGCATCTGGCCTACATCCAGAGCCTGCCGGCGGCGAGCCACATGCAGGTCCCGGCCTGGGCCGATGTAAAGGCTGAGTGGCGTTCGGAGAACCTCGGCTGGTTCGACGAGCGCACGGGCGAAATGGTCGGCGCGGGCCTGGTCCTGTACCGCCAGCTGCCCAAGATCAAGCGCTACCTCGCCTACCTCCCCGAGGGCCCGGTCATCAACTGGTTCGCGCCGAATCTGGACGACTGGATCCAGCCGATGCTGGCGCACCTCAAGCAGCAGGGCGCCTTCTCGGTGAAGATGGGCCCGCCGGTGATCATCCGCCGCTGGAACGCAGAGACGATCAAGCGCGGCATCCAGAGCCCCGATGTGAAGCGCCTGCGCGACATGGAGGCCGACTTCATCGAGCCGCGCGCCTTCGAGGTCGCCGACAAGCTGCGCCGCATGGGCTGGCAGCAGGGCGAGGACGGCGGCGCCGGCTTCGGCGACGTGCAGCCCCGTTACGTCTTCCAGGTGCCGCTGGCCAACCGTTCCCTGGAAGAGGTCCACAAGAACTTCAACCAGCTGTGGCGCCGCAACATCAAGAAGGCCGAGAAGGCCGGTGTCGAGGTGGTCCAGGGCGGCTACCAGGACCTGGCCGAGTGGCAGCGGCTGTACGAGATCACGGCTGTGCGCGACCACTTCCGGCCCCGCCCGCTGTCGTACTTCCAGCGCATGTGGACGGCCCTCAACACCGAGGACCCCAACCGCATGCGGCTGTACTTCGCCCGCCACAACGGCGTGAACCTGTCCGCCGCGACCATGCTGATCGTGGGCGGACACGTCTGGTACTCCTACGGCGCCTCCGACAACATCGGCCGTGAGGTCCGGCCCTCGAACGCCATGCAGTGGCGGATGCTGCGCGACGCCTATGCGCTCGGCGGCACCGTCTACGACCTGCGCGGCATCTCCGACTCGCTGGACGAGACGGATCACCTGTTCGGCCTGATCCAGTTCAAGGTCGGCACCGGTGGACAGGCCGCCGAGTACCTGGGCGAGTGGGACTTCCCGCTGAACAAGCTGCTGCACAAGGCGCTCGACATCTACATGTCGCGCCGCTGATCCGCGGGCGTTTGATTCCATAGGCTTCACAGCCTTCACATCTCTGATTCACCGCAGCCACGAGAAAGGTTCCGGGTCCGGCCATGGCGCTCACGCTCTACGTCGACACCGCGCGCTGGCGTGCGCACCACAAGCACGTGCAGGAGCAGTTCCCGGGTCTCGTCCCGGTCTGCAAGGGCAACGGCTACGGCTTCGGACACGAACGCCTGGCGGAGGAAGCCACGCGTCTGGGCACCGACGTCCTCGCCGTCGGCACCACGTACGAGGCCGCACGCATCAAGGACTTCTTCGGCGGTGACCTGCTGGTGCTGACGCCGTACCGGCGCGGTGAGGAGCCCGTCCCGCTGCCGGACCGTGTGATCCGCTCGGTCTCGTCCGTGGACGGCGTGTACGGCCTGGTGGGCGCCCGTGTCGTCATCGAGGTGATGTCCTCGATGAAGCGGCACGGCATCAGCGAGCAGGACCTTCCGCAGCTGCACGCCGCCATCGAGAACGTCCGGCTGGAGGGCTTCGCCATCCACCTGCCGCTGGACCGCACCGACGGCTCGGACGCCGTCGAGGAGGTCATCGGCTGGATGGACCGGCTGCGCGCGGCCCGGCTGCCGCTGCACACGATGTTCGTCAGCCACCTCAAGGCCGAGGAACTCATCCGGCTGCAGCAGCAGTTCCCGCAGACCCGGTTCCGCGCCCGCATCGGCACGCGGCTGTGGCTGGGGGACCACGACGCCACCGAGTACCACGGCGCCGTCCTGGACGTCACGCGCGTGGCCAAGGGTGACCGCTTCGGCTACCGGCAGCAGAAGGCGGCCTCTGACGGCTTCCTGGTGGTCGTGGCGGGCGGTACGTCGCACGGGGTGGGCCTGGAGGCCCCGAAGGCCCTGCACGGCGTCATGCCGCGTGCCAAGGGCGTCGCACGGGCCGGCCTCGCCACCGTCAACCGGAACCTTTCTCCGTTCGTCTGGGGCGGCAAGCAGCGCTGGTTCGCCGAGCCGCCGCACATGCAGGTGTCGATCCTGTTCGTCCCTTCGGACGCCCCCGAGCCGCATGTCGGCGACGAGTTGGTCGCCCACCTTCGGCACACCACCACGCAGTTCGACCGGATCGTGGACCGCTAGTCCGGGCTGCTGAAGCGCAAAGGCCGTACACGAGTCGCTCGTGTACGGCCTTCTTCATGCTCCCTCCGCCGGGCCTCCAAAGGCCCACCAAGGAGGCATCGAAGGCCCGCCGAAGGCGGCATCGAGGGGCCACCGCGGGGAGTGTTCACTCAGAGCGAACGCTCCCCGTACGGCGGCAGTTCCGGCCTTCCCCAGTCCACCTGAGGCCCGCTGAAAGGGGTGGCGTGCCGTGGGGGACGGGCCGCCGCGCCGAGCACGAACACGTCCTCGACGCCGTCGAGCACCCCGCCCGAGGGGTCGTCGTCCCCGGACCGGCGCACCACATCCCGCTCGGGCATGAGGATGTCCCGTACGACGACGGCGCACAGGTACAGCGTGCCCAGCAGGTGGATCAAGATCGCCGAGTGATATCCCTGCGTCGGCAGGCCCTTGTGGGCGTCTCCGCTGGTCGTATAGGCGAGGTACATCCAGATCCCCAGGAAGTACGCCACCTCGCACGCCTGCCAGATCAGGAAGTCCCGCCACTTGGGCCGGGCCAGGACCGCGAGCGGCACCAGCCACAGGACGTACTGCGGGGAGTAGACCTTGTTGGTGACGATGAAGGCCGCCACCATCAGGAAGGCGAGCTGGGCGAAGCGCGGCCGGCGCGGGGCGGTGAGCGCGAGTGCCGCGATGCCGAGGAAACACAGCACCACCAGCACGGTGGCGACGGTGTTCACGAAGTCGGTGGTGGGCGGGTTGCTGGAGTTCTGCGCCCAGATCAGCCAGAAGGAACCGAAGTCGACGCCCCGGTCATGGCTGAACGTGTAGAACTTCGACCAGCCCTGGAAGGCGAAGAGCATCACCGGCAGGTTCACGACCAGCCACGCGACCACCGCACCACCGGCCGCCTGGAAGAACTCCCGCCATTTGCCGGCCCGCCAGCACAGCACCAGGAGCGGACCGAGCAGAAAGACCGGATAGAGCTTGGCGGCCGTGGCGAGCCCCAGAAGGACACCGAAGGCCAGGGCACGCCCTCGCGACCACATCAGCATGGCGGCGGCCGTCAGAGCCACCGCAAGCAGATCCCAGTTGATGGTGGCGGTGAGCGCGAGAGCGGGCGCCAGAGCGACCAGCAGGCCGTCCCAGGGGCGGCGCCGGTGGGTGCGGGTCACACAGACGGCGATGACGGCCGCGCACACCATCAGCATTCCGGCATTGACGAACCAGTACCACTGCTCCTGGTGCTGAATGCTGCCGCTGCCCGGCGTGAGCCAGGCGGCCACCTCCATGAACACACCGGTCAGCACCGGGTACTCGAGGTAGTCCATGTCGCCCGGGAGTTTGTCGAAGTACGGCACCAGCCCGTCGGCGAACCCGCGGCCCTGGTACAGGTGCGGGATGTCCGAGTAGCAGGCGTGCGTGTACTGCGAGCTCGCGCCGAAGAACCAGGCGCTGTGGTAGCAGGGCGCCTTCTGGATGAGGCCGAGGGCGAACATGCCGATCGCGACGAGCGCGACCACCCGGACGGGAGTCCACCAGGACGTCCCGAGCAGGGCGCGACGCCCGATGGGGCCACCGATCAGCTCACTCCCGGCCGCGGCGATCTCGTCCTCCCGGGTCGGCCGCACCGGTTCCGCCTGGGCGGACGGCACGGGCTCGGGCTCGTGCTTGCTCGCGGGCGTCATCTCTGCACTGGGCATGGGCCACATCCTGCCGTACCTGTCTAGGAATACGCCGAGGGCCGCCGCACCTCGTGGGTGCGGCGGCCCATGTTTCACGTGAAACAGCCTTGGCGGGCGAAATGACCGCCAACCGGTCAGAACGCCTTACTGGCCGGTCTGACCTGCGAAGAAGCCTCCGTTGCCGTTTCCGTTGCCATTGCCTCTGGTGTTACCGGTGCCGGTGGTGTCAGTGGCTGTCGGCGTGGGTGTCGTCCCACCATCGGTGCCGCCGTTCCCTGTGCCGCCGATGTCGTTGCAGTTGTTCCCCCAGCCGAACTGGCAGGAGTCACTGGGCGTCGGAGTCGGGGACGGAGTCGTGACGCTGGGTGTCGGGCTCGGAGTGTTGCTCGGCGTCGGGCTCGGCGTGATGGTGACCGACGGGGTCGGGGAGGGCGCCCCTGCCTCGTCCTGGACCTTGCCGATCTTGACGGCCTCCGGGAAACCGGGGTCATTCGCGTTCTTCAGCGCAGCCTTCATGTACTCGGTCCATACGAGCGTCGGGATGTCACCACCGTGGATGGAGTCCTTGCCCGCCGTGCCGTTCATGGAGAGCAGCTCGTGGTCCTTGGGATTCTCACGGAACATCGCCACCGAGGTCGACAGCTGCTGGGTGTAGCCGACGAACCAGGCCGACTTGTTCGCGTCGGTGGTACCGGTCTTGCCCGCCGCAGTACGCCCCAGGGCCTTGGCGTTCGTACCCGTACCGTTCTGGATCACGTTCTGCAGGACGTCCGTGACGTTGTTGGCGATGTCCGCATCCATGGCCTGCTTGACCTTGGGCTTCTCGAAGCCGGACTGATCCGTGCCGTCCTTCTTCACCTCGGTCACCGAATACGGATCCGCCTGCTTGCCCGACGCCGCAAAGGTCGCGTAGGCGTCGGCCATGCGGATCGCGCTCGGAGTGGACGTACCGATGGCGAACGACGGGTTGAGGTCCACCGACATGCTCTGCTGGAGAATGCCGGCCGACCGGGCGACGTCCCGCACGTGCGTCATCCCGACGTCCATGCCGAGCTGCACGAACGGCGTATTGATGGACTGCTCCATCGCCTTGCGCAAGGTGATGTAGCCCCATTTGTGTGGACTCTCATTGTTCTGGAAGAAGAAGGAATTGTCCTTGTTCAGGTAGGACGAGCCGTCCGAGTTCAGAACCTTCAGGTGGTCGTTGCCGTTGTACTTGCTCAACGGCGAGACCGGCGTGCCCGGTGACCTGTACGTGCCGTACTCCATGGCCGCGGCCAGCACGAACGGCTTCCACGTCGAACCGACGGGGACACCGGAGGTGTCGGCGTTGTTGGTGAAGTGGCCGTTCTCGTAGCCGTCACCGCCGTAGAGCGCGACGATCGCACCGTTCGCCGGCTTCACGGACGCCGCGCCGAACTGGACGTACTTGTCCAGGCTCCGCTTCGGGTTGAGGCGTTCCTTCTGGATCTTCTTCACGGACGCGCTCAGAGCGTTGACCTTCTTCTTTTCGAAGGTCGTGTAGATCTGGTAGCCGCCCTTGTCGAACTCGGCCTCCGTGATGTCGGAGTGCGTAAGGACGTACTTCTTCGCCGTGTCCACCAGGTAGCTGATCTGGCCGGTCATGCCCTTGGTCGCCTTGCGGCCCTCGGGTACGGGGTACTTCGCGATGGCTTCCTGGTACTGGGCGTCCGTGAGGCGCTTGTCCTTGTGCATCTCGCCGAGGATCCAGGACCAGCGCGCCTTGGAGCGCTTCTCGTTGGCCTGCTGGCTCGCCGCCTTGTCGAGGTCCGGATTACCGGCCGGGTCGTAGTACGTCGGGCCCTTGAGCAGCGCAGCGAGGAAGGCGCACTCGGTCGGCTTGAGCTCGACGGCGTCCTTGCCGAAATAGGTCTGTGCCGCGGCCTGGATGCCGTAGGCGCCCCGACCGTAGTACGAGGTGTTGAGGTAGCCCTGCAGGATCTGCGGCTTGGTGAACTTCGTGCCCACCTTGATGGAGATGAACATCTCCTTGAACTTGCGGGTGACCGTCTGATCCTGGCTGAGGTACGTGTTCTTGACGAACTGCTGGGTGATGGTCGAACCACCCTGCGTCTGACCGCCTCGTGCCATGTTGGCCAGGGCTCGTGCGATACCCATGGGGTCGACGCCCGAGTCCTGGTAGAAGCTCTTGTTCTCGGCCGAGATCACGGCCCACTGCATGGCATCGGGGATCTTGTCGATGGTGACGTTCTGGCGGTTCACACCGGTGCCGGTGGCCACCATCTGTGACCTGTCGGCCCAGTAGTAGACGTTGTTCTGGGACTGGGCGGCGATGTTCTCGTTGGGGACCTGCACCATGGCGAAACCGATGCCCACCATGGCGACCAGGCTGCCGACGAAGCCGACGAAGAGACCCGTGACGAGCTTCCAGGACGGCACCCAGCGGTGCCAGCCGTACTTGCCCGCCCGGGGGTAGTCGATCAACCGTTTCTTGTCAGGTCCTGTTGTCGCGCGGCCTCTGCCGCGCCCGGGACCCGTCGGTCCGCCCGGGCCGCCGCGCCGGCCACCCGGACCCGCGTTGTCGGCGGCCCGACGTCGGCCGCTGCCTCTCTGTGCCGCCCGCCGGGCCTCGGCACGACTGTTGTAGGGGCGCTCGTCACCCCCGGAGCCGTAGGAGTCCGACCCATGGGAACTGGAACCATAGGAGTCGGCTGAAGACCCGGTGGCGCCTCGCGGTGCCGCACGACGGCCGGAGGACGAGCCGGACTGACCGCGTCGGGCCGCGGCACGTCCGCCTCCCTGCGGCGGCGGCGGTTTGCGACGGTGCTCGCTCATCGAACGATTACTCCTCGGGCAGGCGCACCCTTGCGCGCCTGGAACGGCGGCTGGTTTCCGGTCCCCCCGAAGTACGGATGTGGTCGGTTTCGCATTCACCCGTACTGCACCGGGGACGAGGACGCTCCCCAGGCGTCACTTGGTTCCCGGTGGTCTGCATGCCGCACAGACTACGCACCACCAAAACCTGTCGAGGCTCGAAGTTCACCCCAAAACAGGCAACTCGCCTCCCACGAATCGGTGATGTGATCCCGTTCACCGTCCTCCCTCTTGTCGCGTGCGGAAGGCCGTTCTATCGTCGTGATGTATCGAGTCGATACATCAGCGCGAGATAAAGACGCTGCGGACCGAGAGGAGGCGAGCATGAGCCGGCGTTCCGGCATCCTTGAGTTCGCCGTACTCGGGCTGCTGCGCGAGTCCCCGATGCACGGCTATGAGCTGCGCAAACGACTCAACACGTCACTGGGTGTGTTCCGGGCGTTCAGCTACGGAACCCTGTACCCCTGCCTCAAGACGCTGGTCGCCAACGGCTGGTTGATCGAGGAACCGGGCACCACCCATGAGGACGCCCTCGCCGCTCCCCTCGCCGGACGCCGCGCGAAGATCGTCTACCGGTTGACGGCGGAAGGTAAGGAGCACTTCGAGGAGCTTCTTTCGCAGACCGGTCCTGACGCGTACGAGGACGAGCACTTCGCCGCACGGTTCGCCTTCTTCGGGCAGACGTCGCGCGACGTGCGCATGCGTGTGCTGGAGGGCCGGCGCAGTCGCCTGGAGGAGCGCCTGGAGAAGATGCGCGCCTCCCTGGCGCGCACCCGGGAGCGCCTCGACGACTACACGCTTGAGCTCCAGCGCCACGGGATGGAGTCCGTGGAGCGCGAAGTGCGCTGGCTGAACGAGCTCATCGAGAGCGAGCGGGCCGGTCGGGACCTGAAGGGTTCCGCATCCGGGGGGTCCGCTCAGCAGGACACCACACATGGAGCGACGGGCGGCCTGCCCCGTCCCGGGGACACCCCCCGGACGGATACGCCCGGCGACACCGCCACGTGAGACCCACTCAGGGCCTCACTCGTACACACAGGGAGCAACCGGAATGGGTTCGGTTCGCGTAGCCATCGTCGGCGTGGGCAACTGCGCCGCCTCGCTGGTGCAGGGCGTCGAGTACTACAAGGACGCCGACGCGGCGTCCAAGGTCCCCGGCCTGATGCACGTGCAGTTCGGCGACTACCACGTCCGTGACGTCGAGTTCGTCGCCGCGTTCGACGTCGACGCCAAGAAGGTGGGCCTCGACCTCGCGGACGCCATCGGCGCCTCCGAGAACAACACCATCAAGATCTGCGACGTGCCCACCTCCGGTGTCACCGTCCAGCGCGGCCACACCCACGACGGCCTCGGCAAGTACTACCGCCAGACCATCGAGGAGTCCGACGCCGAGCCGGTCGACGTCGTCCAGGTCCTCAAGGACAGGCAGGTCGACGTTCTCGTCTGCTACCTGCCCGTCGGCTCCGAGGACGCGGCGAAGTTCTACGCCCAGTGCGCCATCGACGCCAAGGTCGCCTTCGTCAACGCCCTCCCGGTCTTCATCGCCGGCACCAAGGAGTGGGCGGACAAGTTCACCGAGGCCGGTGTGCCGATCGTCGGTGACGACATCAAGTCCCAGGTCGGCGCCACCATCACGCACCGCGTCATGGCGAAGCTGTTCGAGGACCGCGGTGTCATCCTGGACCGCACGATGCAGCTGAACGTCGGCGGCAACATGGACTTCAAGAACATGCTCGAGCGCGAGCGCCTGGAGTCCAAGAAGATCTCCAAGACGCAGGCCGTCACCTCCCAGATCCCCGACCGGGACCTCGGCGAGAAGAACGTCCACATCGGCCCGTCCGACTACGTGGCCTGGCTGGACGACCGCAAGTGGGCCTACGTCCGTCTCGAGGGCCGCGCCTTCGGTGACGTCCCGCTGAACCTGGAGTACAAGCTCGAGGTCTGGGACTCCCCGAACTCCGCCGGTGTCATCATCGACGCCGTGCGCGCTGCCAAGATCGCCAAGGACCGCGGCATCGGCGGCCCGATCCTGTCCGCGTCCTCGTACTTCATGAAGTCCCCGCCGGTTCAGTACTTCGACGACGAGGCCCGCGAGAACGTCGAGAAGTTCATCCGCGGCGAAGTCGAGCGCTAGGTCGACAGCGCGCGGTGCGCTAGATCGACACGGCGCGGTGTGCTGAGCGCACCGCAGAGAACGCTCCTGCCAGGGCTATGAGGGTCCCCGGGTTCCGACCCGGGGACCCTCTGCATGTGTGAGGCTGTGCCCCATGCCCGTCGTCCGTGACCTGCGCGTCCTGCTGCGCCTGCGGGACTTCCGACGTCTGCTGTCCGTCCGTCTCCTCTCCCAGGGCGCCGACGGCGTCTACCAGGTCGCGCTCGCCGCGTATGTCGTCTTCTCCCCGGAGAAACAGGCCTCGGCCACGGCGATCGCCTCGGCGATGGCCGTCCTGCTGCTCCCCTACTCACTGGTCGGCCCCTTCGCGGGCGTCCTGCTGGACCGCTGGCGGCGCCGACAGGTCTTCGTGTACGGCAACCTGCTGCGCGCGCTGCTGGCGGCAGCCACGGCCGCACTGATGGTCAGCCATGTACCGGACTGGCTGTTCTATGTCTCCGCACTGTGTGTCACAGCCGTCAACCGGTTCATCCTCGCGGGACTGTCCGCCGCCCTGCCGCGCGTGGTCGACGCCGAGCGTCTGGTGCTGGCCAATTCACTGTCTCCCACAGCGGGCACGCTCGCCGCGACCGCGGGCGGCGGCCTTGCCTTCGCCGTTCGGCTCGTGGCGTCGGGATCCGATGCCGCGGTGGTACTTCTCGGCGCCTTCCTCTACTTGTGCGCCGGGCTCACCTCGCTCCGCATGGCGCCCGCCCTGCTCGGCCCCGACCGGGCACGGTCACAGCCCCGGCTGCGGACCGCGCTCAGCGACACCGCACGCGACCTTCTCGCCGCCGTCCGGCATCTGGCTGGACCCCGACGGCGTAAGGCGGTGTGGGCGCTGGCCGCGATGACGCTGATGCGCTTCTGCTACGGCGCCCTGCTCGTCCTGCTGCTCATGCTGTGCCGGTACACCCTCTCCTCGAGCCCCGATGTCGGGCTCCGGCTGCTGGGGCTGGCGCTGGCAGTGTCCGGCGCGGGTTTCTTCGCGGCGGCCGTGGTGACTCCGTGGGCAGTGGACCGGCTCGGCCCCGGCTACTGGATCGTGGTGTGCTCCGGCTCCGCCGCCCTTCTGGAACCCGCGCTCGGCCTTCCCTTCGCCACTGCCCCCCTACTGGTGGCCGCCTTCGTTCTGGGTCTGATCACCCAGGGCGCCAAGATCGCCACGGACACGATCGTCCAGGCCTCCGTCGAGGACGGCTTCCGTGGTCGGGTCTTCTCCGTCTACGACGTGCTCTTCAACGTGGCCTTCGTCGGCGCCGCCGGTGTCGCCGCCCTGATGCTGCCGCCAGACGGTCGCTCGGCGGTGCTGGTGGCACTGGTCGCTCTGATCTATGCCGGGGTCGCCGTAGCTCTGGCACGTTTCCTCCGGAGGGCGGGACAGCAAGAGGGGCGATGTTTCACGTGAAACATCGCCCCTCGACACCGTCCGGCCGCTCATGTTTCACGTGAAACATGACCCGTCCCACGGCCTCAGCTCTGTTCGGTCCACCACTCCTTGAGGGCCGCCACTGCCGCGTCGTACTCCATCGGGCCGTGCTCCAGGCGCAGCTCCAGCATGTGCTTGTACGCCTTGCCGATGACGGGGCCCGGCCCGACGCCCAGGATCTCCATGATCTGGTTGCCGTCGAGGTCCGGGCGGATGGCGTCCAGCTCCTCTTTCTTCTGCAGCTCGGCAATGCGGCCCTCCAGGCCGTCGTAGGCCCGTGACAGCGCGGCCGCCCTGCGCTTGTTCCGCGTGGTGCAGTCGGAACGCGTCAGCTTGTGCAGGCGGTCCAGCAGCGGGCCGGCGTCACGGACGTAGCGGCGGACCGCCGAGTCCGTCCACTCCCCGGTGCCGTATCCGTGGAACCGGAGGTGCAGTTCGACCAGCTGCGAGACGTCCTTCACCAGTTCGTTGGAGTATTTCAAGGCGGTCATGCGCTTCTTGGTCATCTTCGCGCCGACCACCTCATGGTGGTGGAACGAGACCCGGCCGTCCTTCTCGAAGCGGCGCGTGCGCGGCTTGCCGATGTCGTGCAGCAGCGCGGCCAGACGCAGGGTGAGGTCGGGACCGTCCTGTTCCAGGGCGATCGCCTGCTCCAGCACGATCAGGGTGTGCTCGTAGACGTCCTTGTGCCGGTGGTGCTCGTCACGCTCCAGGCGCAGGGCCGGCAGCTCCGGAAGCACGTGGTCGGCGAGGCGGGTGTCGACCAGCAGGGTCAGTCCCTTGCACGGGTGCGCGGAGAGGACGAGCTTGTTCACCTCGTCCCGGACCCGCTCGGCGGAGACGATCTCGATCCGCCCGGCCATCTCCGACATCGCGGTGACGACCTCGGGGGCGACCGTGAAGTCCAGCTGGGCGGCGAACCGGGCGGCCCGCATCATCCGCAGCGGATCGTCCGAGAAGGACTCCTCAGGTGTGCCGGGGGTGCGCAGCATCCGGGCCGCGAGGTCCTCGAGGCCGCCGTGCGGGTCGATGAACTCCTTCTCCGGCAGCGCCACGGCCATGGCGTTGACCGTGAAGTCGCGCCGGACCAGATCCTCCTCGATGGAGTCGCCGTAGGACACCTCGGGCTTGCGCGAGGTGCGGTCGTACGCCTCCGACCGGTAGGTGGTGATCTCGATCTGGTAGCCGCCCTTGTGCGCGCCGACCGTGCCGAAGGCGATCCCGACCTCCCAGACGGCGTCCGCCCATGGCCGCACGATCTTCAGTACGTCCTCGGGCCGCGCGTCGGTGGTGAAGTCCAGATCGTTGCCGAGCCGGCCGAGCAGCGCGTCCCGGACCGAGCCGCCGACCAGGGCGAGCAAGAACCCGGCCTCCTGGAATCGGCGGGCGAGGTCATCGGCAACGGGAGCCACCCGCAGCAGCTCGCTCACCGCGCGCTGCTGCGCCTGGCTCAGGGCAGAGGGAGTGTCTTCGTTGGGGTTCGGCACAACAGAACAGGGTACGTGGCCCGGGCGACCGGGGGCGCCTCCATTACGCGGGCGCGGACCCCTCCAGCCATACCCGCACAAGCGCTGCCCTTGTGACGTACACCGCCGCTGTCCGCTCGATACTGGATATAGAGGACGCGTGGTCGCCGGCTACCGATCTTGTGAGGCAGACCGCGGCACTTCCCCTCGGCGCGCATCGTTACCATGCGTGGACGCACATTCCGACGACCACTGAAGACGACGAGGGACGGACGAGCGCGTGGCCGAGGCGGCAGACTTCCAGGGGATCAGTCCCTCACCTGCCCGCCGGTGGGTCCGGCGCACCGGAGCACTGCTCGCCGGGGCGCCCCTGCTGGCCGGGCTGCTTCAGCTGCCCGCTGCAGCGCCCGCGCAGGCCGCCACCTCGGACACCGTATCCGTCGCCGTGGACTCGCTCAGCCCCAGCGCCCCCACCGACGGGGACACGCTGACGGTGTCCGGCACGGTGACCAACAACGGCAAGCAGTCCGTCACCGGCGCCCACGTCGGTCTGCGTGTGGGTCCCCTGTTGAACACCCGGTCGGCGATCGACGGTATCGCCCGGCATTCCGACGATCTCCAGGGCGGCACCGGCGCCGAGGTCGGCGGGAAGTATGTGGAGAACTTCCCCAAGCTGGCTCCGGGGATCGCCGAGCACTTCAGCATCTCCGTGCCGGTGGACAAGCTGGACCTCGGCGAGGACGGCGTCTACCAGTTCGGTGTCTCGCTGTCCGGTCAGACGTCTGCGCAGCCCTGGGACCAGGTGCTCGGCATCCAGCGGACCTTCCTGCCGTGGCAGCCGTCCGAGGCTGACACGAAGACGAAGACGACGTTCCTGTGGCCGCTGATCTCCACGGCCCATATGACGGCCAAGACTGGCGCCGGTGAGCTGCAGACGCCGGTCTTCCTCAACGACGACCTGGCCAAGGAGATCGCGCCGGGCGGCCGGCTGGCGCAGATGCTGGAGCTGGGCAAGGACCTCGATGTCACCTGGGTGATCGACCCGGACCTGCTGGCTTCGGTGGACGCGATGGCGGGCAACTACCGCGTTCAGAACGACGACGGCACCACCACGGCCGGCACCCATCAGGCGGTCGCCAAGCAGTGGCTGGCGGGCCTGCAGAAGGCCGTAGCGGGCAAGGAGGTCGTCGCGCTCCCCTACGCCGACCCGGACCTGGCCTCCCTCGCGCACAACGGCACCCGCGTCACCGGCTCGCTCAGCCACCTCAAGGACGCCACCGACGTCGCCGCCACCACCGTGAAGACCGTGCTTCACGTCACACCGACGACCGACTTCGCCTGGCCGGTGGAAGGCGCCGTCGATCCGTCGATCATCAAGGTCGCCACCTCCGCCGGCGCCGACCGGGTGATCGCCCGCAGCGACAGCCTCCAGGAGACCGCCGGGCTGTCCTACACCCCCTCCGCCGCCCGGCCCATCGGTGGCGGTACGACCGCGGTGGTCGCCGATGCCCGGCTGTCCACGTCCTTCGAGGGAGATCTGACCAAGGCGGACTCGGCCACGCTCGCCGTCCAGCAGTTCCTGGCGCAGAGCCTTGAGGTGACCGCGCAGACGGACCAGCAGCGCAGCATCGTCGTCGCCCCGCAGCGCATGCCCTCGGCGAGCCAGGCCCAGGCGATGGCGGCGGCGCTGAAGGCGCTCCAGGGCGGGACCTGGTCCCAGGCACAGGACCTGACCGCGACCGCCAAGGCCAAGCCCGACCCGGATGCCACCACGCGCATCCCGTCGACGTCCGTGTACCCGTCCTCGCTGCGCAAGCGGGAGCTCCCGGGGACGGCCTTCGAACAGATCGCGCGCACCCAGGACAAGCTCGACAACTTCAAGGTGATCCTCAGCGACCAGTCCCGCGTGGTCACGCCGTTCGGGCGAGCCATAAACCGTGAGATGTCCACGTCGTGGCGGGGCCGGAGCGGGGAGGCGGACGGCTTCCGCGCCGGCGTCGAGGACTGGCTCGACGAACTCATCGACCAGGTCAAGCTGATCGACAAGTCCGAGACGAAGCTCTCCGGGCGCAGCGCCACCATCCCGGTCACCGTCCAGAACAACCTCGTCCAGCCCGTGGGCCATCTGGTTCTGCGGCTCACCTCGGCCATGC
This sequence comes from Streptomyces sp. NPDC107581, assembly GCF_055657175.1. Classification (NCBI taxonomy): domain Bacteria; kingdom Bacillati; phylum Actinomycetota; class Actinomycetes; order Kitasatosporales; family Streptomycetaceae; genus Streptomyces; species Streptomyces sp. NPDC107581. The sequence continues at coordinate 626,128 of NZ_JBVKBH010000001.1, read as the reverse complement.
CCACCCGCCTCAAGATCGGCGGCAAGGCCTACGAGGAGCAGCGCGTCGAGGTGTCCGGCGGACACAGTCAGTCCGTGAAGTTCACCACCGCGGCCAATGCCAACGGCCGGGTCACGGTCACCGCACAGCTCTTCACCGAGGACGGCCAGGAGTACGGCCAGCCCGTCAGCTTCGACGTGAAGGTCACCGAGGTCACGCCCACGGTCATGCTGGTCATCGGCGGCGGCGTGCTCCTCCTGGTCCTCGCCGGGTTCCGGATGTACACCCAGCGCAAGCGGGCGGCCGCCCGGCAGGCCGAGGACGACGGCCCCGACCCGGCGGGAGAGGGCACCCCCGACGGCCCCGGGAACCCCGGCAGCCCCGGAGACCGTCTCCCGGAGGAGTCCGATGCCTCCTCCGGGGCAGACGCCCCGGGGCAGCCGAGTGACCCTGCACCGGACACCGCACCGGAAAGCGCCGACCCGTCCGGGACGGGTGAGAGAGTGGACCGTTGAGCGATGTCGTGGCCGGTGTGGCCCGGGACGATGAGGTGGGGTAACCATGAACGCGCCGTACGACGGTGAACGCGGCCAGGGCGCGGCCGACTCGGGCTACCCCGAGCCGCCGCCCGGGCCCGGTCAGACGCCGCCGCAGCACCCGGCGGACATGTACCTCCAGGACGCCTACGACCAGGACCCCTACCGGGCGCACGATCTGACTGCCCAGGACCCGGTCGCCGAGGCGCTCTACGACCGTGCCGCGCACCCGCCGCCGCCCGCGGGCTCATACGAGCAGCAGCAGCCGATGTACGCTCCGCCGGCCCAGTCGCCGTACGCGCCCGATCCGCGCGTGTGGGCGCAGACCCCGGCGCCGGAGCCCGACGGCGCGAGCCAGTACCTGCCGTACGGCGACGACCCCCGCACGACCCAGTTCGTGGGCGTGGACGACCTGGTCACGCACTCCGGCGAGGAGTACCACCAGCCGGATGCCTTCGCACACCTCTTCCGGGACCAGCAGCAGGGCGGGGCGCCCGCGCCGGTGAATCCCCCGGCCGTCCCCGGCCCGGCCGCCGCACCGGGTGTCGGTCAGGGCTCCGTGACCCCGTACCCGGCGCCGCCGCACACCCAGAACCCGCAGTATGCGGGCCACTACTCCGAGTCGCCCTACCAGGCCGGTGGCCCCACAGCCGGAAACCCGGTGCAGCCCCCCGTACCGGCCCCGGCCGCGGCCCCTGAGCCCACCGGTGCATCCGAGGTCTCCGCGCCCGCGGCTCCGGCCGCGAAGAAGGGCGGGCGCGCCTCCGGGCTGCTCAAGTCCAGCGCCGTCATGGCGGCCGGCACGATGGTCTCCCGCCTCACCGGGTTCGTCCGCTCCGCGCTGATCGTCTCGGCACTGGGTGTCGGTGTGCTCGGCGACACCTTCCAGGTCGCCTACCAGCTGCCGACGATGATCTACATCCTGACCGTCGGCGGCGGCCTCAACTCGGTCTTCGTACCGCAGCTGGTGCGCTCGATGAAGGAGGACGACGACGGCGGCGAGGCGTACGCCAACCGGCTTCTGACCCTGGTGATGGTGGCGCTCGGCGCGCTCACCGTGCTCGGGGTCGTGGCCGCACCGCTGCTGATCCACGCGCTGTCCCCGTCGGTGGCGGACGATCCGGCGGCCAACCAGGTCGGCATCACCTTCGTCCGCTACTTCCTTCCCTCGATCTTCTTCATGGGCGTCCACGTGGTGATGGGGCAGATCCTCAATGCCCGCGGGAAGTTCGGCGCGATGATGTGGACCCCGGTCCTCAACAACATCGTCATCATCGTGACGCTCGGCATGTTCATCTGGGTGTACGGCACCGCGGCCGACTCCGGGATGAAGGTCACGAACATCCCGCCGGAGGCCCAGCGCCTTCTCGGCGTCGGTATCCTCCTCGGTCTCGTCGTCCAGGCTCTGGCGATGATCCCGTACCTGCGCGAGACCGGATTCCGGCTGCGCCTGCGTTTCGACTGGAAGGGCCACGGCCTGGGCAAGGCGGCGACGCTCGCCAAGTGGACCGTGCTCTTCGTGCTCGCCAACCAGGCCGGCGCCATCGTCGTCACTCAGCTGTCCACCGCCGCCGGCAAGCACTCCCACATCGACGGCACCGGCTTCGCCGCCTACGCCAACGCCCAGCTGATCTGGGGCCTGCCGCAGGCCATCATCACGGTGTCCCTGATGGCCGCGCTGCTGCCGCGCATCTCGCGCTCGGCCGCCGAGGGTGACAGCGGCGCCGTCCGTGACGACATCTCCCAGGGCCTGAGGACGACCGCTGTCGCCATCGTCCCCATCGCCTTCGGCTTCGTCGCGCTCGGCATCCCGATGTGCACGCTGATCTTCGGCTCCTCGGGCACCAGCGAAGCCACCAACATGGGCTACATGCTGATGGCCTTCGGCCTGGGCCTGATCCCGTACTCCGTGCAGTACGTCGTCCTGCGTGCCTTCTACGCCTACGAAGACACCCGCACCCCCTTCTACAACACCGTCATCGTGGCTGCGGTCAACGCGGGCGCCTCCGCGCTCTGCTACTTCCTGCTGCCGACCCGCTGGGCGGTGGCCGGCATGGCCGCCGCGTACGGCCTCGCCTACGCGATCGGTGTGGGCGTCGCCTGGCGGCGGCTGTCCCAGCGGCTGGGCGGCGATCTGGACGGCACACGGGTGCTGCGGACCTACGCCCGGCTAGGCATCGCCTCGGTACCGGCGGCCCTGCTCAGCGGCGCGGCCTGCTACGGCATCGGCCACACGCTCGGCCAGGGCGTCATCGGCTCCTTCGCCGCGTTGGTCGCCGGTGGTGCGGTGCTGGTCGGCGTCTTCTTCGTCGCCGCCCGCCGGATGCGGATCGAGGAACTCAACTCGCTCGTGGGGATGGTCCGCGGGCGTCTGGGTCGCTGAGGCGGGGGTAGGCGCACAACCATCGTCCGCCGCCGCGTGTCGTGCATAGCGGCGGACTGTGGGCACAATTGGTTTCGGCGTCGGACAGCGTGCAACGGATGGGGAGGCAGGGACGACGGTGGCGGAACGGAGCACGGCTGCCGTCGACGTGGCAGACAACAGCGGCGAGCAGCCGCTGACCGCCAAGGCGGACCAGTCCACGGCCGACGGGGTGGCCCAGAACCCGGAGCGGGACACGGACAGCAACGAGGCTCAGGGGAGCGGGACGGAGGGTCCCGGAAAGAAGGCCTCGCCTCCCGAACTGCACAGCGGACACAAACTCGCCAGACGCTACCGTCTGGAGGAGTGCGTCACCCGTCTGGACGGATTCAGCAGTTGGCGTGCGGTCGACGAAAAACTGCGGCGTGCCGTCGGGGTCCACATCCTGCCCGCGGACCACACACGGGCCCGTTCCGTACTGGCCGCGGCCCGTTCCTCGGCCCTGCTCGGCGATCCACGCTTCGTGCAGGTCCTCGACGCCGTCGAGGAGAACGACCTCGTCTACGTCGTGCACGAGTGGCTGCCTGATGCCACCGAGCTGACCGCGCTGCTCGCGGCCGGCCCGCTGGAGCCGCACGACGCCTACCAGATGGTCAGTCAGATCGCCTCCGCCATGGCCGCCGCACACCGTGAGGGCCTCGCCCATCTGCGGCTGAACCCGAACGCCGTGCTGCGTGCCTCCACCGGTCAGTGGCGCATCCGCGGCCTCGCCGTGAACGCGGCGCTGCGGGGCATCAACTCCGACACCCCGCAGCGCACCGACACCGAGTCGATCGGCGCCCTGCTGTACGCGGCGCTGACCCAGCGCTGGCCGTACGAGAATGACGCCTACGGTCTGTCCGGTCTGCCCAAGACCATCGGCCTGATCGCGCCGGACCAGGTACGGGCCGGTGTCCATCGTGGCCTGTCCGAACTCGCCATGCGGGCTCTCGTCAACGACGGGGCCACGGCGTCCCGTCACGAGGCTCCGTGCACCACGCCCGAGGAACTGGTGAAGGCGATCGGCGAGATGCCCCGCATCCGCCCGCCAGAGCCTTCGTTCACGGCTCCGCCGGAGTACCAGCGCACGACGTACCAGCAGGGCACGTACGGCCGCCCTGCGCCGCGTCCCGGTGCCGCGCAGCCGATCGCCGCCCCGCCGCCCCCGCTCCAGAGCCGTGCCGGCAAGGTGTTGAAGTGGACGGTGTCGGCCCTGCTCATCGCCGCCCTCGGCCTGGGCAGCTGGCAGCTGGCGGACGCGCTGATGGATCAGAGCGACAAGTCGAACGACACCAACAAGACGCAGACGCAGGACGGCGGCGGCAAGAACGCCCCGAAGCCGACGTCGGGCAAGCCCATCGCGATCCAGGGCGCTCGTGACTTCGATCCGTTCGGCGACCAGTCCGAGAAGCCTGCCGACATAAAGAAGGCCTACGACAACGACCCCGCCTCCTACTGGCACACGGATTTCTATCTCGGTCCGAAGTTCGGCAACCTGAAGCCAGGTGTCGGTGTCATCCTCGACCTCGGCAAGGTCCAGCAGGTCGGGAAGGCAACGATCAGCTTCATGGGGGAGACGTCGGTCGAACTCCGTGCCGCCGGGGCGGACGCGGGATCGGAGCCGACGTCGTTCGCGGCCTTCAGCAAGGTCGCCGGCGGTTCGGGCACGACGGTGACGCTCAAGCCCGATAAGCCGCTCCGGACGCAATACCTGCTGGTGTGGCTGACCCAGCTGCCTCCGGACCCCGACGCTCAGGGCCAATGGCGAGGCAGGGTGGCAGACATCAAGGTGACCAGCTAAGTTCCCCCCGGGAGGGGCAGATGGCAGAGGGCGCCGGATACGACGGAGTGGGCGACCACGAGCTGCTCGCTCGCCATGTGGAAGGCGACCCCGATGCCTTCGGCGAGATTGTGCGGCGGCATCGGGACCGGCTGTGGGCGGTGGCGCTGCGGACGCTGGGGGACCGGGAGGAGGCGGCTGACGCCGTTCAGGATGCGCTGGTCTCCGCGTACCGTGCCGCGCATACCTTCCGGGGGAAGTCTGCCGTCACGACCTGGCTGCACAGGATCACGGTGAACGCCTGTCTGGACCGGGCTCGCAAGGCCGACACCCGGAAAACCGCTCCCGTCGACGACACCGAGCGGCTGGAGCAGCTGCTGGAGCCGCACGAGTCGGCCTCCGCTCCCGCCGAGCGGAACGATCTGCACCGGCAGCTCATCGAGGCACTCGGCACGCTGCCGCATGAGCAACGTGCCGCTCTGGTCCTCGTGGACATGCAGGGCTACCCCGTGGCCGAGGCTGCTCGCATCCTCGATGTACCCACGGGGACGGTGAAGAGCCGGTGTGCCCGGGGAAGGGCCAGGCTCCTGCCGCTGATCACACATCTACGTCCGGGCAGCACTGGCGACGAAGAAGAATCCCGCCCGGGACGGAACCGGATGCCGGATCCCCCCGTCCCACCGGCGACGGGACCTCGGGACGGAGGTTCCCGAGTCACGGGTCCGAGCGATTCAACCGTAGTGAAGGGCGGAGGTGGGCGAGCGTGAGTTCCACGACAGACACGGCCGGGCACCCGGACGTCGAGGAGATCTCCGACCTCACCGAAGACCTCCTCCCCCCGGACCGGAGCGCGGAGCTACGGCGCCATCTGGACGGGTGCGAGCCGTGCGCGGACGTCCGTGCCTCCCTGGCGGAGATCCGGGGGCTGCTGGGCACGGTGCCGGGCCCTCCGCGCATGCCGGCGGACGTGGCAGGTCGTATTGACGCCGCCCTCGCCGCCGAAGCGCTGCTGAACGCCGCCGCACCCAACGCCTTGGACACATCGGTCCTGATTTCCGGGACCGGGGAACCGGCCGACCAGGTCCCCGGCGACGCTGTTTCACGTGAAACAGCGCCCTCTGCGGACCGCCCTGTCGGCCGCCCCCAAGGGGCGGCGGGACCGGGGCGCAAGGCACGCGACCGCGGGCGCCGCCGCAGGACGGTCGTCCTGGGTGCCGTTCTCACCGCCGCGGTCCTGGGAGCAGGATCTCTGGTCCTGCAGTCGCTCGGCAGCGGCGGCTCTGACACGACGGCTCATGGGAAACCGACGTCGTCCGTCGGGACCTTCTCCGGGGACAGCGTCCAGAATCAGGTGAAGAATCTGCTCTCCGTCGACAAGGGCACGCATTCGGGCTCCGACAGCCAGCGGCCACGATCGGGCGTCCAGTCGGAGCAGAACACCCCAGGGTCGACCCAGAGCGCCAACACGTTCCTCCAGACCCAGCCCTCCGTGCCCGACTGCGTACGGAATGCGATCACCCGCAGTGGTGATGTTCTCGGCGCCAAGACAGGAATGTACGCCGGGAAGAGTGCCTATCTCGTCGTGCTGCCCGACACCGACGACAGCACGCGGGTCACGGTCTACGTCGTCGACGCGGCCTGCGTCGGCCGGCAGCCCGCCTCCCCGGGCAAGGTGCTGCTGAAGGAGTCCCTCGCTCGTCCCTGAGCCGGGAAAGGCGTTCGTCTCGGCCCCTTCCGGCCACCCGTACTGTGGGCAACGCCGTGCGCCCAGACACACCGGGAATGCTCGCCCCTTAGGATCCGTTGGGTGGGGTGAGAGTTCCGAAAGGGGCTCCCACCGGTCGACATGACGCAGACCAGAGACGAGGAATCAAGCCGTGAGCGACGTCCGTAACGTGATCATCATCGGCTCCGGGCCCGCGGGCTACACGGCGGCGCTCTACACCGCCCGTGCATCGCTGAAGCCCCTGGTGTTCGAGGGCGCTGTCACCGCAGGTGGTGCGCTGATGAACACCACCGAGGTGGAGAACTTCCCGGGCTTCCGCGACGGCATCATGGGCCCCGACCTGATGGACAACATGCGGGCGCAGGCCGAGCGCTTCGGCGCCGAGCTGATCCCGGACGACATCGTCTCCGTCGATCTGGCCGGTGAGATCAAGACCGTCACCGACACCGCGGGCACGGTCCACCAGGCGAAGGCCGTCATCGTGACGACCGGCTCCCAGCACCGCAAGCTCGGGCTGCCGAACGAGGACGCCCTGTCCGGCCGTGGCGTCTCGTGGTGCGCCACCTGTGACGGGTTCTTCTTCAAGGACCAGGACATCGCCGTGATCGGCGGCGGCGACACCGCGATGGAGGAGGCCACCTTCCTCTCCCGGTTCGCCAAGTCCGTGACGATCGTCCACCGCCGTGACTCCCTGCGCGCCTCCAAGGCGATGCAGGAGCGTGCCTTCGGCGACCCGAAGATCAAGTTTGTCTGGGACAGCGAGGTTGCCGAGATCGAGGGCGATCAGAAGCTCTCCGGCCTGAAGCTGCGCAACATCAAGAACGGCGAGCTGTCGGAGCTGCCCGTGACGGGTCTGTTCATCGCGATCGGCCACGACCCGCGCACGGAGCTGTTCAAGGGCCAGCTGGACCTGGACGAGGAGGGCTACCTGAAGGTCGCCTCTCCGTCCACCCACACCAACCTGACCGGTGTCTTCGCCGCCGGTGACGTGGTCGACCACACCTACCGGCAGGCGATCACCGCGGCCGGCACCGGCTGCTCCGCCGCCCTCGACGCCGAGCGCTTCCTCGCTGCTCTTGCGGACGAGGACAAGGCTCAGGCCCAGGCGACCGTCTGACCTTCCCCTTCCCCCACCCCCTCGCACACCCAGTTAGGAGCCCCGCTGTGGCCGACCTGAAGAACGTGACCGACGACTCCTTCGAGGAAGACGTCCTCAAGAGCGACAAGCCCGTCCTCGTGGACTTCTGGGCTGCCTGGTGCGGTCCGTGCCGTCAGATCGCTCCGTCCCTCGAGGCCATCGCCAAGGAGCACGGTGACAAGATCGAGGTCGTCAAGCTCAACATCGACGAGAACCCGGGTACGGCCGCCAAGTACGGCGTCATGTCCATCCCGACCCTGAACGTCTACCAGAACGGCGAGGTCGCCAAGACCATCGTCGGCGCCAAGCCGAAGGCGGCCATCGAGCGCGACCTCTCGGACTTCATCGCCGAGTGACGTTTCACGTGAAACACGAATGGGCCAACCCCTCCGGGTTGGCCCATTTGCATGAGACGCTCAGCTGACACTCGCCTCTGGAGCGGCCTGGCACCCGCCCCTAGAGCGGTCTCAGTGCGGGCTCCTTCTGGACGGCGCCCAGGAGCCGGTCGAGAGCCAACTCGACGTCTTCCTTCCACGACAGCGTGGACCGCAGTTCCAGCCGCAGCCGGGGATGCGTGGGGTGCTGCCGGACCGTCTTGAAGCCCACGGCCAGAAGATGGTCGGCGGGCAGCAGACAGGCAGGCTCCTTCCAACGGGCGTCACCGAACGCCTCGATCGCCTTGAAGCCCCGGCGCAGCAGATCCTTGGCGACTGTCTGGACCATCACCCGGCCAAGCCCCTGCCCCTGGTAGCCGGGCATGATGAACGACGTCATGAGCTGGACGGCATCCGGCGAGACCGGGCTCGTGGGGAACGCCGTCGAGCGGGGGACATAGGCCGGCGGTGCGTAGACCACATAGCCCACCGGAACATCATCGACGTAGACCACCCGGCCGCATGATCCCCAATCCAGCAGGACGGCGGAGATCCAGGACTCCTTCTCCACTGCGGAGGTTCCCGCCTTTACCGCTGCCTCGCCGCGGACGGGGTCGAGTTCCCAGAAGACGCACGAGCGGCAGCGTGGGGGAAGGTCCTGAAGGTTGTCCAGCGTGAGCGGTACGAGCCGACGCCCCATGAAGGCTGTTCCTCGCTTCCTTCGCCCGCGGCATCGCGAGCGGCTGCCAGAGCGCTCCGGTCGCTGAGGAGACTGCCGACGAATCCGCCGACCGCTCCGAAGCCCAGGACCGCGCTCACCAGTCCGGTGCGGCTCATCGATCGCATGGCTCTGTCTCCCCACTCAGAGATCTGCCAGGTGGATGCGCCATACCCTTTGGCATCGTATCCACGATGCGATTCCCTCGATACCGCCTCAAAGCAAAGAGCGGACCGCGATCCGTTACACACCGGACACGATCCGCTCTCCTGCGCCCATGGGACAGAATCGCCCGAGGATCAGAGGTCGTCCTGCTCGGGCTCGCCCTCCTGAAGCACCTTCTGCAGGATCGGCCCCTCGCCCGGAGCGAGAGTGCCGAGGATCCGCTCAAGGTCCTCCACCGAGGCGAACTCGACGGTGATCTTGCCCTTCTTCTGGCCCAGGTCGACCTTCACCCGGGTTTCGAAGCGATCCGAGAGACGGCCGGCCAGATCGGTCAGCGCCGGAGAGACCAGGGCACCGGCCCGCGGTCCCTTGGCGCGCTGGGGCGTCTGAGGCCGCGAACCCATCAGGGTCACGATCTCCTCGACGGCCCGCACCGAGAGGCCCTCGGCCACGATGCGGTGGGCCAGCCGGTCCTGCTCCTCCGAGTCGTCGATGGACAGCAGCGCCCGGGCGTGACCGGCAGACAGGACACCGGCGGCCACCCGCTTCTGGACAGCCGGCGAGAGCCTCAACAGCCGAAGCGTGTTGGAGACCTGGGGACGGGAGCGCCCGATCCGGTCGGCCAGCTGGTCATGGGTGCAGTTGAAGTCCTTGAGCAGCTGGTCGTAGGCGGCCGCCTCTTCCAGCGGGTTCAGCTGCGCCCGGTGCAGGTTCTCCAGCAGGGCGTCCAGGAGAAGCTTCTCGTCGTCCGTGGCCCGGACGATCGCCGGGATGGCTTCGAGTCCGGCCTCACGGCAGGCGCGCCAGCGGCGCTCGCCCATGATCAGCTCGTACCGGGCGGGACCCAGCTGTCGTACGACGACGGGCTGGAGGAGACCGACCTCCCTGATGGAGGTGACGAGCTCCTGCAGCGCGTCCTCGTCGAAGACCTCACGAGGCTGACGGGGGTTCGGCGTAATGGAGTCGAGAGGGATCTCGGCGAAGTGCGCGCCCACCGGAGACGCGGGCGCTTCCACGGCGGCGTTCACCGACAGCTCATCGGCGTCCTGGGCAGCAGGCGGCAGGCCGGCCACCTTCGCAGCGGCCACACCGCGGTCGGACAGAAGAACCGGTACCGCTGCGGGAGACGTCGACGCGCCTCCCACTCCAGCCGAAGTCGGGGTCTTCTCCGTTGGGGCAGCAGGGATCAGTGCGCCGAGACCACGGCCCAGTCCCACCCTCCGTCGCTCGCTCACTGGATGCCCTCCACCATGCTCGGGTTGCTCTGTGCGCCGATGTGGGGCTGCGTCGGGTCATAGCTGATACCGACACCCCTCAGGGCGATTTCTCGTGCGGCCTCAAGATAGGAGAGGGCGCCGCTCGATCCAGGATCGTAGGTCAGCACCGTCTGCCCGTAGCTCGGCGCCTCGGAGATACGGACCGAGCGGGGAATGCTCGTCCGCAGCACCTCGTCACCGAAGTGGGTGCGCACCTCGTCCGCGACCTGGGACGCAAGACGCGTCCGGCCGTCGTACATGGTGAGCAGGATGGTCGACACATGCAGGTCGGGGTTGAGGTGCCCCCGCACCAGGTCGACATTGCGCAGCAGTTGTCCCAGGCCCTCCAGCGCGTAGTACTCGCACTGGATCGGGATGAGGACCTCCTGGCCCGCGACGAGCGCATTGACCGTCAGCAGGCCCAGGGACGGTGGGCAGTCGATGAGGATGTAGTCCAGCGGCTGCTCGTACGCCTGGATCGCCCGCTCCAGTCGGCTCTCCCGTGCCACCAGAGACACCAGCTCGATCTCCGCACCGGCGAGATCGATCGTGGCAGGAGCACAGAAGAGCCCCTCGACGTCGGGCACCGGCTGGACGACCTCGGCAAGAGGCTTGCTCTCGACCAACACGTCATAGATGGAGGGAACTTCGGCGTGGTGGTCGATCCCCAGGGCGGTGGAGGCGTTGCCCTGCGGGTCCAGGTCGATCACCAGGACACGGCCACCATGCAGAGCCAGCGAAGCAGCAAGATTGACGGTCGTCGTTGTCTTGCCCACGCCGCCCTTCTGGTTGGCGACCACGATGACTCGGGTCTGCTCCGGTCGCGGCAGGCCTTCGCCGGCGCGGCCCAGAGCCTCCACCGCCAGTTGGGCAGCGCGACCGATGGGAGTGTCGTCCATCGGAGGCGGTGTTTCACGTGAAACATCCGCCCCCATCGACTCGGTACGGGGACCGGGGACCGGATCGGTCATCGGTCCCGCGATGTTGGCGTCGGACCGCACGGATTCACTCTCCTCGACTTCAGGCTCGCAATGAACAGAGCCTCCCATGCCTTCGGGGTCGTGAACCAGTGAGGCCTGTTGTTCTGTGGAGAAATCCACCTCTGTGGACAACTCCGGTACCTCTCCGAGTGAACCGAGAGGCTTCCGGTCCCGCGGTTCGGCCGCAGCGCGACCACGACTGATGATGCCGTGCAGCAGTGAGCGACGTTTCACGTGAAACACGATGCACAGCGATAGCGACCGGGGCTTCGCGACACTCCGACTCGCGTAGGTTTGGCAGCTTGTGTGGAGTACGTCTCTTCGCCGGGACGGATCAGAGACGCCCACATCCTCACTCAGCGACGACGGCGTACCCGACCCGCTCGCGCCGCCTTGGCCCGCTTGGCCGCGAATCGCACACCGCCAGGGCTCTCGCCCACCTCGACACGCACCACCGTGGACAGGGGATCCACCACGCCCTCTCCCACCTGCAGGATGGACGTCGACACCGCCCCGAGCCTGGTGAGCGCGGTGGCCGCCGCCTTCAGCTCCTCCTCGGCGGTGTCCCCCTTCAGAGCGAGCATCTCGCCGTACGGGCGCAGCAGGGGGATGCCCCAGGTGGCCAGGCGGTCCAGTGGGGCCACGGCGCGGGCGGTCACCACATGGACGGGCGGCAGCTTACCCATGACCTCTTCGGCCCGGCCCCGCACCACGGTGACGTGGTCCAGGCCCAGTAGCTCGACGACCTCGGTCAGGAAATTGGTGCGCCGCAGCAGCGGCTCCAGCAGAGTGATGTTCAGGTCCTCGCGGACCAGGGCCAGCGGGATGCCCGGCAGGCCGGCGCCCGACCCGACGTCGCACACCGTCACCCCCTCGGGGACCGCCTCCGAGAGCACCGCGCAGTTCAGCAGGTGCCGCTCCCACAGGCGGGGCACTTCGCGTGGACCGATCAGGCCACGCTGCACGCCCGCCTCGGCGAGCAGCTCCGCATAGCGGACCGCATCGGCGAAGCGATCACCAAACACTTCCCGCGCCTGCTCGGGCGCGGGGGGAAGCTCCGCTGCCTCCGTCACGGGGACCGTCCTTCCGTACAGCGCCGACGCTGTGCGCGCCGGCCACCAGAACTACCAGGCTGACAAAGTTCGGCCCCGTCTGCAGGCAGACGGGGCCGGTGAAACGTAGGGGCCGATCAGGCGGGCAGCACGACGACGAACCGCTGCGGCTCTTCACCCTCGGACTCGCTGCGCAGTCCGGCGGCCTTGACCGCGTCGTGCACGACCTTGCGCTCGAAGGGGGTCATCGGCTTGAGCTTCACGGCCTCACCGGTGTTCTTGACCTCGGCGGCGGCCTTGGCGCCCAGCTCGGACAGCTCGGCACGCTTCTTGGCCCGGTAGCCCGCGATGTCCAGCATCAACCGGCTGCGATCACCGGTCTCCCGGTGCACGGCCAGGCGCGTCAGCTCCTGAAGCGCTTCCAGCACCTCGCCGTCTCGGCCGACCAGCTTCTGCAGGTCCCGGGTGTTGGCGTCGCTGATGATCGACACGGCTGCCCGGTCGGCCTCGACATCCATGTCGATGTCGCCGTCGAGGTCAGCGATGTCGAGCAGACCCTCCAGATAGTCCGCCGCGATCTCGCCCTCTTGCTCCAGGCGGGTCAGGGTGTCTGCACCCTCGGCAGCGGCGGAGGTGGTGCCTTCCGTCACGGGATGGGCTCCTTCTTACTTCTTGGACGGGGACTTGGGCCGCTGCGGGCCACCCTTGCGCTGGCCGGACTGGGCCTTGCTGCGGGTGCCGGAGCCGGGCTTCTGGGGCTGCTTGGCAGCGGCAGGCCTGGCGTCCTGCGGCTCCTCGGACTTCTCCAGGGAGGTGGCCGACGTGTCGTCGCCCGCCTGCTTGGGCCCGGACTGGCGCTGGGCCTTGCTCTGGCGCTTGGGCTGCTGGCGCCGCCCGGCGGCAGCGGCGGCCGCGGTGGTGGTCGTACCGTCCTCGGTCTCCACCACGGTCTGGGCCTCGCTCTTGCCCACGGTGCCGTCCGCCTGGGCGGCGAGGCCCGCCTTGTTCAGAGCGTTGATGAACTTGCGCTCGAACTCGTTGCGGTCGCGGCCCTTGGAGACGATGGCCTTGACGATGGCCTTCTCGCTCCGCCGGCGGATCTTGCCGTGGTGGGTGACGTGCTTGGTCAGGCGCTCGAGGTAGGCGGCCTGAGCCTTGGAACCCGGGGTCGGGTTGTTGTGGATGACGTACATCTGCTGGCCCATGGTCCACACGTTGGTGGTCAGCCAGTAGACGAGGACACCGACCGGGAAGTTGATACCGAAGACGGCGAACATGACCGGGAAGACGTACATCAGCATCTTCTGCTGCTGCATGAACGGCGTCTTCACCGTGGTGTCGACGTTCTTCGTCATCAGCTGGCGCTGCGTGTAGAACTGCGACGCCGACATCAGGATGATCATGACCGCGGTGACGACCCGCACATCGGTGACCGTCGCGCCCAGGGCCTGGACGGTGGCGGAGCCGTCCTTGAACTTCGCGGCGAGCGGGGCCCCGAAGATGTGCGCCTTACGGGCACTGGCCAGCAGCGACTCGTTGATGACGCCGATGGTGTTGCCCGACGCGATGCCGTTGAGCACGTGGTACAGGGCGAAGAAGAACGGGGACTGCGCCAGGATGGGAAGGCACGAGGAGAGCGGGTTGGTACCCGACTCCTTGTACAGCTTCATCATCTCTTCGGACTGGCGCTGCTTGTCGTTCTTGTAGCGCTCCTGGATCTTCTTCATCTCGGGCTGCAGCGTCTGCATGGCCCGGGTCGCCTTGATCTGCTTCACGAAGAGCGGGATCAGGCAGATACGGATCAGGATCACGAGGGACACGATGGACAGGCCCCAGGCCCACCCGGTGTCAGGGCCGAAGATGGCGCCGTACACCGTGTGGAACTGGACGATGACCCATGAGACGGGTGTCGTGATGAAGCTGAACAGGCTGGCAATCGTGTCCACTAATCATGCTCCTTGGGCATGGGACGGAGTCTCTGCGGCCGGGCTCGGAGGAAGCTCGGAGGGGAGCTTCCCGCCGGTGGCCGGTTCGGCGGCGGAGGGTCCGCCCCTGCGTGCACGCCAAGCGTTGCGCAGCATTTCGTGCCACCGCGGGCGCTTGCGCGGCGGAACATGGTCCACGCCGCCGAGCGACCACGGGTTGCACCGGAGGATGCGCCAGGCCGTGAGTGCCGTGCCCTTGATCGCACCGTGCCGGTCGATGGCCGTATAGCCGTAGTGGGAGCACGACGGGTAGTACTTGCAAACCGGCCCCAGCAGAGGACTGATCGTCCACTGGTACAGCTTGATCAGAGCCAGCAGCGGGTACTTCATCGCGCGCCCCCTCCCAGTAGCCGCTCCAGGGCGGCATCCAGGTCTCGGGCCAGCTGTGCGTGGTCTGCGTCGCCCGATCCGGGCAGCGCTCGTACGACTACCAGGCTACCGGGGGCAAAGAGGGCGACTCGGTCACGCATCAGATGGCGCAGTCTGCGCTTCACTTTGTTGCGCACAACCGCGCCACCCACGGCCTTGCTCACGACGAAACCCGCACGCGTCGGGGGAGCGCTCTCCCCAGGCGCGTGCGGGTCCGTGGCACCGCTACGAAGGTGGACGACGAGGGTCGGGCGGCCTGCCCGGCGACCCCGTCGTACCGCGGTCGCGAAGTCTTCGCGCCGCCTCAGCCGATGCTCGGTAGGCAGCACGACGTCATGACCTGATCGGATCAGGCGGACAGGCTGGCGCGACCCTTGCTGCGGCGGTTCGCGAGAATCGCGCGGCCGGCACGGGTACGCATCCGCAGGCGGAAGCCGTGGGTCTTCGCGCGACGACGGTTGTTCGGCTGGAAGGTGCGCTTGCTCACTCGGGGGCTCCAGAAATTAATCGGTGGTGGCGGGGTGCCGTCCTGGCTGTCACCGTGCGCCCACGAGTAGCTCGCGTCACGCCCGATTGCACCGCTTCCCGATCACCTGAAGTGATCTGTGCCCATCGGAGGCAGGCGGCAGCAGCCATCGACAACTCGACCTGGTTACGGTACGCGGGGCTACGCCATCCGGTCAAACCAGGGGTCACGGAGAGACACTATCCACAGGCTGGGGACAACAACTTGAACCGCAGCCGCCACGCTGACTACCGTGGCTGAACTCCGTTTCGTTCCCTTGTCCCGGCCCGAGCGGGATTGCCCCGCCCACCGATCCGGATTCCGTCCCGACCTGTCCCCGAACCACACGTTCGTGGGACCTGTGAGAGAGCGTGCCCCGTGGCTGACGTACCTGCCGATCTTGCCGCAGTGTGGCCACGCGTACTGGAGCAGCTCCTCGGCGAGGGCCGCGGACAGGGTTTCGAGGCGAAGGACGAGCGCTGGATCCGGCGCTGCCAGCCGCTCGCGCTGGTCGCGGACACCGCTCTGCTCGCCGTACCGAACGAATTCGCGAAGAACGTGCTGGAGGGCCGTCTCGCTCCGGTCGTCAGCGAGACCCTCAGCCGCGAGTGCGGCCGGCCCATCCGCATCGCCATCACCGTGGACGACTCCGCGGGCGAGCCGCCGGCTCCCGCGGCGCCGCCCGCACAGCAGCCGCAGCCTCGCTACGAGGAGCCGGAGCTGCCCTCGGGTCCGTACGAGGGCTACGGCCGGCACCGCGCCGGCGACCAGCACCCGGGCGGCGAACCGTCCTCCCGCCCGGACCAGCTGCCCACCGCCCGCCCCGCGTACCCGTCCGAGTACCAGCGCCCCGAGCCCGGCGCCTGGCCGCGGCCCACGCAGGACGAGTACAGCTGGCAGCAGCCGCGCCTCGGCTTCCCCGAGCGCGACCCGTACGCCTCGCCGCCGCATGACGCCTACGGCTCCTCCAAGAAGGACGCCTACGGCTCGCCGGCCCAGGACTACCGCTCGCCGGGCAGGGACCGTCCGTCGTACGATCAGCAGCGCTCCGAGTACGAGGCACCGCGCCCCGACTACGACCGCCCGGACTACGACTCGCCGCGCCCGGACTACGACCGCCCCGAGTACGACTCCCCGCGCTCCGAGTACGAATCGTCCCGGACCGAGTACGACCAGCGCGATCCCGTCCGCCGTGAGCTGCCCGAACCGCCCTCCGGCGTCGGCCCGGTGCACCGCGGCGGCCCCGGCCGCCCGGACCTGCCGCCGGCCGGAGGGAGCGGCGCGCCCGGTCCGCTGGCCGCACAGCCCGCGCCGGCGAGCGGCCCCGGTGAACCGACCGCGCGACTGAACCCGAAGTACCTGTTCGACACGTTCGTCATCGGCGCCTCCAACCGGTTCGCGCACGCGGCCGCGGTGGCCGTCGCCGAAGCGCCGGCGAAGGCGTAC
Organism: Streptomyces sp. NPDC107581; assembly: GCF_055657175.1. Lineage (NCBI taxonomy): Bacteria > Bacillati > Actinomycetota > Actinomycetes > Kitasatosporales > Streptomycetaceae > Streptomyces > Streptomyces sp. NPDC107581. The sequence continues at coordinate 609,718 of NZ_JBVKBH010000001.1, read as the reverse complement.
AACCCCCTGTTCATCTACGGGGAGTCGGGACTCGGCAAAACGCATCTGCTGCACGCGATCGGGCACTACGCGCGCAGCCTCTACCCGGGCACGCGCGTGCGGTACGTCAGCTCGGAGGAGTTCACCAACGAGTTCATCAACTCCATCCGCGACGGCAAGGGCGACAGCTTCCGCAAGCGCTACCGCGAGATGGACATCCTGCTCGTCGACGACATCCAGTTCCTCGCGGACAAGGAGTCGACGCAGGAGGAGTTCTTCCACACCTTCAACACGCTCCACAACGCCAACAAGCAGATCGTGCTGTCCTCCGACCGGCCGCCCAAGCAGCTGGTCACGCTGGAGGACCGGCTGCGGAACCGTTTCGAGTGGGGCCTGATCACCGACGTCCAGCCGCCCGAGCTGGAGACGCGCATCGCGATCCTGCGCAAGAAGGCGGTGCAGGAGCAGCTCAACGCCCCGCCGGAGGTACTGGAGTTCATCGCCTCCCGCATCTCGCGCAACATCCGCGAGCTGGAGGGCGCGCTGATCCGGGTGACGGCGTTCGCCTCGCTCAACCGGCAGCCGGTGGACCTCGGCCTGACCGAGATCGTCCTGAAGGACCTGATCCCGGGCGGCGAGGACAGCGCACCGGAGATCACCGCCACGGCGATCATGGCCGCCACCGCCGACTACTTCGGGCTGACGGTGGAGGACCTGTGCGGCACCTCGCGCGGGCGGGCGCTGGTCACCGCCCGGCAGATCGCCATGTACCTGTGCCGGGAGCTGACCGACCTGTCCCTGCCGAAGATCGGCGCGCAGTTCGGCGGCCGCGACCACACGACCGTCATGCACGCCGACCGCAAGATCCGCGCGCTGATGGCCGAGCGCCGCTCGATCTACAACCAGGTGACCGAGCTGACGAACCGCATCAAGAACGGCTGACAACGAACGGCTGACACCGGCCGCAGAACGGCGCAGAGGCGCCTCCGGGAGATCCCGGGGGCGCCTTTTCGCGTCCCGGCAGGCCGCCGGCACCGGTTGCCGCGGCCTGCCGACGCCCTGCGCAAGCCCCGCCCCGCCCGTCAGCGCCACGTCAGCGCCACGTCCTCGCTCCGCCTCGCCCCGTACTGCCCCGCCTCGCCACTGCCCCGTCCTCGGCTCGCCCCGCACTGCCCCGTCCTCGCCCGCCACCCCGCCACAGCCCCCGACGCCGGCCTGCCGACGGCTCGCCGCCCCCGGAAGCCGGCTCACCGCCGCCCCGTCACAGCCCCGTCCTCGGCTCACCACCGCCCCGTTCTGGGCTCGTCGCCACCCCCGAACCGGCTTCGCGCCGTCCCGTCGGCGCCCCTCCCCGGACACTCGCTGTTCGATTAAGTGCCTGGTTACGGCCACTCTCCACAGATTCGGTGACTTTCTTCCGTCCACATCCTGGGGACTGCCGAGTTGTCCCGAACTGTGTCCACAGGGAACCTGGGGAAGAGCCGTCCGCCCAGCTCAGCAGCCTGTGGAATCGTGGACAAACGATCTCCACAGACTGTGGACAAAGTCGAGATCCACAGGCTGTGCACCAAGTTGTCCACTGGCAGCCCACAGGTTGGAGCCGGTTGTCCCCAGCGATTCCCGGCTTCTCCACACGGCTGTCCACTGTTCGGCAACGCGACGCACCCACTCACCGCCTCGAGTGAAAGCCGTCACACGAAGGTGCCGGATTGGGGTGTGGGAAACGTGGGTAAACCTGGGGACGCAGCTGGGGAGAACTGCCCTCGGGCTGTGGGCGGTGTGTGCAGAACTTTCTGTTCTCCACAGAGACACCTGGTTGTCCACCGCCTCCACCCACAGGGGCAGTGGACAAAATTTGGGCTCTGAGCTGGGAAAACGTGGTTATCCACGGTATCCACAGGCCCTACTACTACTCCCGACTAGAGAGAGCCTGGGAACCGTTTCGAAGCGGGGCCTGTGCACAACTCGCTCTCTCGAGCCCGGCTGCCCCTCGGAGCGACTTGACCCCGACAGGCACCTACTGTCAGTGCGGTGCGTCAGACTGGTCCCCGGTGTCCTTCCCGTCGCAGTGGGCGGTGACACCGAGTCGGAGGACTCAGTAGCAACAGCAGGAGGCGGCTTACGGTGAAGATCCGGGTGGAACGCGACGTACTCGCGGAGGCAGTGGCGTGGGCAGCACGCAGCCTCCCGGCCCGTCCGCCGGCGCCTGTCCTCGCCGGCCTGCTGCTGAAGGCCGAGGACGGCCAGCTGAGCCTGTCGAGCTTCGACTACGAGGTCTCCGCGAAGGTCAGCGTCGAGGCCGAGGTCGACGAGGAGGGCACGGTCCTCGTCTCCGGCCGGCTGCTCGCCGACATCTCCCGCGCCCTGCCCAACCGCCCGGTGGAGATTTCCACAGACGGTGTACGGGCGACCGTGGTCTGTGGCTCCTCGCGGTTCACACTCCACACCCTGCCTGTGGAGGAGTACCCGGCACTGCCGCAGATGCCGAACGCGACGGGCACCGTCCCCGGCGAGGTCTTCGCGGCCGCCGTGTCCCAGGTGGCCATCGCCGCCGGGCGCGACGACACGCTGCCCGTCCTAACCGGTGTGCGCATCGAGATCGAGGGCGACACGGTCACCCTGGCCTCCACCGACCGCTACCGCTTCGCGGTCCGCGAGTTCCTGTGGAAGCCGGAGAACCCGGAAGCCTCCGCGGTCGCCCTGGTCCCGGCGAAGACGCTGCTGGACACCGCCAAGTCGCTTGGCGCGGGTGACAGCGTCACGCTGGCGCTCTCCGGCTCCGGCGCGGGCGAGGGTCTGATCGGCTTCGAGGGTGCGGGCCGCCGGACGACCACGCGTCTGCTCGAGGGCGACCTGCCGAAGTACCGCACGCTGTTCCCGACCGAGTTCAACTCCGTCGCCGTGATCGAGACCGCCCCCTTCGTGGAGGCCGTCAAGCGTGTGGCCCTGGTCGCCGAGCGCAACACCCCGGTGCGGCTCAGCTTCGAGCAGGGCGTGCTGATCCTGGAGGCCGGCTCCAGCGACGATGCACAGGCTGTGGAAAGGGTCGACGCCCAGCTGGAGGGCGACGACATCTCGATCGCCTTCAACCCGACCTTCCTGCTGGACGGTCTGAGCGCCATCGACTCCCCGGTGGCCCAGCTGTCGTTCACGACGTCCACCAAGCCCGCGCTGCTCAGCGGCAAGCCGGCGCTGGACGCCGAGGCGGACGACGCGTACAAGTACCTGATCATGCCGGTGCGGCTGAGCGGCTGAGTCGCCGTCGGTCGTCCACAGGCCGGTGGAGAACCCTCACCGGCCTGTGGGAATCCGCAGGTGAGGGGCTACGCATGAGCGCGGATGCCCACAGCTGTGCGTGAGGGGCCGGGGCTAGGCTCGGACCCCGGGTACGCAGGTGCCCCACACGCCACACAGCAACCTAAGGAACACAACTGATGGAGCTCGGTCTCGTCGGCCTCGGCAAGATGGGCGGCAACATGCGCGAGCGGATCCGCCGCGCGGGCCACACCGTCCTCGGATACGACCGCAACGCCGACCTCGCGGACGTCCACAGCCTGGAAGAGCTTGTGGGCAAGCTCAGCGGTCCGCGCGTGGTCTGGGTGATGGTCCCGGCCGGCGAGCCCACCCAGACCACCGTCGACCGGCTTGCCGAGCTGCTGGAGCCCGGCGACGTGGTCGTGGACGGCGGCAACTCCCGCTGGACGGACGACGAGAAGCACGCCGAGGAGCTGGCCGCGAAGGGCATAGGCTTCGTCGACTGCGGCGTCTCCGGCGGCGTCTGGGGCCTGGAGAACGGCTACGCGCTGATGTACGGCGGCGACGCCGAGAACGTCGCCAAGGTGCAGCCGGTCTTCGACGCGCTCAAGCCGGAGGGCGACTTCGGCGCGGTGCACGCCGGCAAGGTCGGCGCGGGGCACTTCGCGAAGATGGTCCACAACGGCATCGAGTACGCGATGATGCAGGCCTATGCCGAGGGCTGGGAGCTGCTGGAGAAGGTCGATTCCGTGGAGAACGTCCGCGAGGTCTTCCGCTCCTGGCAGGAGGGCACGGTCATCCGCTCCTGGCTGCTCGACCTCGCGGTGAACGCCCTGGACGAGGACGAGCACCTCGACGGGCTGCGCGGTTATGCACAGGACTCCGGTGAGGGACGCTGGACTGTGGAAGCCGCCATCGACAACGCGGTGCCGCTGCCCGCGATCACCGCGTCGCTGTTCGCGCGGTTCGCCTCCCGCCAGGAGGACTCGCCGCAGATGAAGATGATCGCCGCGCTGCGCAACCAGTTCGGCGGCCACGCCGTAGAGAAGAAGTAATCCACAGGGTCGCCCCGCGATCCACAACCCTGGGGGAGGTCGGCGCACGACCATGCACGTCACGCATCTTTCGCTGGCCGACTTCCGTTCCTACGCCCGGGTCGAGGTCCCGCTCGACCCGGGCGTCACCGCCTTCGTCGGCCCCAACGGCCAGGGCAAGACCAACCTGGTCGAGGCGATCGGCTACCTCTCCACCCTCGGCAGCCACCGGGTCGCCTCGGACGCTCCCCTGGTCCGTATGGGCGCCGAGCGCGCGATCGTCCGGGCGCAGGTCAGACAGGGCGAGCGGCAGCAGCTGATCGAGCTGGAGCTGAACCCGGGCCGGGCGAACCGCGCCCGCATCAACCGCTCCTCGCAGGTCAGACCGAGGGACGTGCTGGGGATCGTACGCACCGTGCTCTTCGCGCCCGAGGACCTCGCGCTGGTCAAGGGCGATCCCGGGGAGCGCCGCCGGTTCCTGGACGAGCTGGTCACCGCGCGCTCCCCGCGCATGGCGGGCGTGCGTTCCGACTACGAGCGGGTGCTCAAGCAGCGCAACACGCTCCTGAAGACCGCCGCCCTCGCACGTCGGCACGGCGGCCGCTCCCTGGACCTGTCCACGCTCGACGTGTGGGACCAGCACCTCGCGCGCGCGGGCGCCGAGCTGCTCGCCCAGCGCCTGGACCTGATCGCCGCGCTGCAGCCGCTGGCCGACAAGGCGTACGAGCAGCTGGCCCCCGGCGGCGGCCCGCTCGCGCTGGAGTACAAGCCGTCCGCGCCCGGCGACGCCCACACGCGCGAGGACCTCTACGCCCAGCTGACGGCCGCCCTCACGGAGGCGCGCAAGCAGGAGATCGAGCGGGGCGTCACCCTCGTGGGCCCGCACCGGGACGATCTGACGCTCAAACTCGGTCAGCTGCCCGCCAAGGGATACGCCTCCCACGGCGAGTCCTGGTCCTACGCCCTCGCCCTGCGCCTGGCCTCGTACGACCTGCTGCGCGCGGAGGGCAACGAGCCGGTGCTGATCCTGGACGACGTCTTCGCGGAACTGGACGCCCGCCGCCGTGACCGGCTGGCCGAGCTGGTCGCGCCCGGCGAGCAGGTGCTGGTCACCGCCGCTGTGGACGACGACGTACCGCATGTGCTGGCCGGCGCCCGGTACGCGGTGGCCGACGGGACGGTGGAGCGCGTATGAGCACCGGCGATCCCGCCCCGAAGAACCCGGACGCCCCGAAGAGCCCGAAGAGTCCCAAGGGCTCGAAGGGCTCGGACGACCAGAAGAAATCTCCGGAGTCCTCCGGTGTCGACCTCGCGCGCGTGGCGCTGCGTGCCGCGAAGGAGCAGGCACGCGCGCGCGGGGACGCGGCGCGGCAGAAGAAGCAGGCACGGCGCGGCGGCGGTCTGCGCTCCGGTGCGCGCGCCGACGGACGCGACCCGATGGCGCTCGGCGCCGCGATCAACCGGCTGATCAACGAGCGCGGCTGGGAGACCCCGGCGGCGGTGGGCGGCGTCATGGGCCGCTGGCCGCAGATCGTCGGCGAGGACCTGGCCAAGCACTGCGTGCCGCAGCGCTACGACGAGGACGAGCGTGTGCTGTCCGTGCAGTGCGACTCGACGGCATGGGCGACCCAGCTGCGCCTGCTCGCCCCGACGCTGGTCGCGCGCCTCAACGAGGACCTCGGGCACGGCACGGTCCGGCTGCTCAAGGTCAACGGTCCCGGCGGCCCCGCCCGGCGTTACGGCCCCCTGCGGGCGCCGGGGAGCACGGGTCCCGGCGATACCTACGGGTGACGTACCTCACGTCATTCGGCCGACGCGCGGTGCCGGCGCACCCCTTGCCGTACGCCCTTCTCCAGGCGTGGATCCCGAGCTGACCCCCCAGTAGCCAAGGGTTGACGGCCCGAAGCGCTGAGTGGCGCTGTGAGCCGCTTGGAGCCCCCTTCCACATATCGGGACCCGGTCGAGACCGGTTGAGGGCGGCACATGAGGACTCAGGTACCGGCAAACCCCCATCACTGTCGGCGCTACCGGTAGACTGGAAGCCGATCCCGCCCCAATCGTGGGGACCGCCCGGGAAAAGCTGAGCAACGCTGATCAAGGCTTACCAACGCAACATGCCGCAGCCGCTCCGGCACCCCTCCACCAGAGGGGGCACCCCCAGGAGCCCGGCTCGTGCTGTGCCAGTGCCAGAAAGGGCGCTTCGTGGCCGATTCCGGCAACCCCAACGAGAACATCCCGTCCACCGACGCCGGCGTGAACGGCGAGGCCACCGCCTCTGCCGCAGGCTCTGCCTCTTACGACGCCAGTGCCATCACCGTGCTCGAAGGGCTGGACGCGGTCCGCAAGCGGCCCGGCATGTACATCGGCTCCACCGGTGAGCGCGGTCTGCACCACCTGGTGTACGAGGTCGTCGACAACTCGGTCGACGAGGCGCTGGCCGGCTACGCGGACACCATCGACGTGACGATCCTCGCCGACGGCGGCGTGCGCGTCGTCGACAACGGCCGTGGCATCCCGGTGGGCATCGTGGCCTCCGAGGGCAAGCCGGCCGTCGAGGTCGTGCTGACCGTGCTGCACGCGGGCGGCAAATTCGGCGGCGGCGGTTACGCCGTCTCCGGCGGTCTGCACGGTGTGGGCGTGTCCGTCGTGAACGCCCTGTCCATGAAGGTCGCCGTCGAGATCAGGACCGACGGATACCGCTGGACGCAGGACTACAAGCTGGGCGTCCCGACGGCCCCGCTGGTCCAGCACGAGGCGACCGACGAGACCGGCACCTCGGTGACTTTCTGGGCCGACCCGGACATCTTCGAGACCACCGAGTACTCCTTCGAGACGCTCTCGCGGCGCTTCCAGGAGATGGCGTTCCTCAACAAGGGTTTGACGATCAAACTCACTGACGAGCGCGAGTCGGCGAAGGCCACGGCCGGGGCGGACGAGGCGGGTGCGGACGAGAAGGACGAGGTCAAGACCGTCACGTACCACTACGAGGGCGGCATCGTCGACTTCGTGAAGTACCTCAACTCCCGCAAGGGAGAGGCGGTGCACCCCACCGTCATCGACCTGGAGGCCGAGGACAAGGACAAGAGCCTGTCCCTCGAGGTCGCGATGCAGTGGAACAGCGGCTACAGCGAGGGTGTGTACTCGTTCGCCAACATCATCCACACCCACGAGGGCGGTACGCACGAAGAGGGCTTCCGCGCGGCCCTCACCAGCCTGATCAACAAGTACGCGCGCGACAAGAAGCTGCTGCGCGAGAAGGACGACAACCTCACCGGTGACGACATCCGCGAGGGTCTGACCGCGATCATCTCGGTCAAGCTGAGCGAGCCGCAGTTCGAGGGCCAGACGAAGACCAAGCTGGGCAACACGGAGGCCAAGACCTTCGTGCAGAAGGCGGTCTACGAGCACCTCAACGACTGGCTGGACCGCTACCCGGTCGAGGCCGCGGACATCGTCCGCAAGGGCATCCAGGCGGCCACCGCGCGCGTGGCGGCCCGCAAGGCCCGCGACCTGACCCGGCGCAAGGGCCTGCTCGAGACGGCGTCCCTGCCGGGCAAGCTGTCGGACTGCCAGTCCAACGACCCCACCAAGTGCGAGATCTTCATCGTCGAGGGTGACTCCGCCGGCGGCTCGGCCAAGTCCGGCCGCAACCCGCAGTACCAGGCGATCCTCCCGATCCGCGGCAAGATCCTCAATGTCGAGAAGGCCCGGATCGACAAGATCCTGCAGAACCAGGAGATCCAGGCGCTGATCTCCGCGTTCGGCACGGGTGTGCACGAGGACTTCGACATCGAGAAGCTCCGCTATCACAAGATCATCCTGATGGCGGACGCCGACGTCGACGGCCAGCACATCAACACCCTGCTGCTGACGTTCCTGTTCCGCTTCATGCGGCCGCTGGTCGAGGCCGGGCACGTGTTCCTGTCCCGTCCCCCGCTGTACAAGATCAAGTGGGGCCGGGACGAGGTCGAGTACGCGTACTCCGACCGCGAGCGCGACGCGCTGCTGGAGATGGGCCGTCAGCGCGGCAAGCGCGTCAAGGAGGACTCGATCCAGCGCTTCAAGGGTCTCGGCGAGATGAACGCCGAGGAGCTGCGCGTGACCACCATGGACATCGAGCACCGCGTCCTCGGCCAGGTCACCCTGGACGACGCCGCCCAGGCCGACGACCTGTTCTCGGTCCTCATGGGCGAGGACGTCGAGGCCCGCCGCCAGTTCATCCAGCGCAACGCCAAGGACGTCCGCTTCCTCGACATCTGAGTCGGTCTCAGCTGACCGCATCAGGAAGGATCTTCACCAGCAATGGCCGACGAGAACACTCCAGTGACGCCCGAGGGCTCCGAGGGCGACACCACCGTGCGCATCGAGCCCGTCGGGCTCGAGACCGAGATGCAGCGCTCGTACCTGGACTACGCGATGTCCGTCATCGTGTCCCGTGCGCTGCCCGACGTCCGGGACGGCCTCAAGCCCGTCCACCGCCGTGTGCTGTACGCGATGTACGACGGCGGCTACCGCCCCGAGCGCGGCTTCTACAAGTGCGCCCGTGTCGTCGGCGACGTCATGGGCAACTACCACCCGCACGGCGACTCCTCGATCTACGACGCCCTGGTGCGCCTCGCCCAGCCGTGGTCGATGCGGATGCCGCTGGTGGACTCCAACGGCAACTTCGGCTCCCCGGGCAACGACCCGGCGGCGGCCATGCGCTACACCGAGTGCAAGATGGCGCCGCTGTCGATGGAGATGGTCCGCGACATCGACGAGGAGACCGTCGACTTCACGGACAACTACGACGGCCGCTCCCAGGAGCCGACCGTCCTGCCCTCCCGCTTCCCGAACCTGCTGATCAACGGCTCGGCCGGTATCGCGGTCGGCATGGCGACCAACATCCCGCCGCACAACCTGCGCGAGGTCGCGGCCGGCGCCCAGTGGTACCTGGAGAACCCCGAGGCCAGCCACGAGGAGCTGCTGGACGCGCTGATCGAGCGCATCAAGGGCCCGGACTTCCCGACCGGCGCCCTGGTGGTGGGCCGCAAGGGCATCGAGGAGGCGTACCGCACCGGCCGCGGCTCCATCACGATGCGTGCGGTGGTCGAGGTCGAGGAGATCCAGAACCGCCAGTGCCTGGTGGTCACCGAGCTGCCGTACCAGACCAACCCGGACAACCTGGCGCAGAAGATCGCCGACCTGGTCAAGGACGGCAAGATCGGCGGCATCGCGGACGTCCGCGACGAGACGTCGTCCCGTACCGGCCAGCGCCTGGTGATCGTCCTCAAGCGGGACGCGGTCGCCAAGGTCGTGCTGAACAACCTGTACAAGCACACCGACCTGCAGTCGAACTTCGGCGCCAACATGCTGGCGCTGGTCGACGGCGTGCCGCGCACGCTGTCCCTGGACGCGTTCATCCGCCACTGGGTGACGCACCAGATCGAGGTCATCGTCCGCCGGACGCGCTTCCGGCTGCGCAAGGCCGAGGAGCGCGCCCACATCCTGCGCGGTCTGCTGAAGGCCCTGGACGCCATCGACGAGGTCATCGCGCTGATCCGGCGCAGTGACACCGTCGAGATCGCGCGCACCGGCCTGATGGGGCTCCTGGAGATCGACGAGATCCAGGCCAACGCCATCCTCGAGATGCAGCTGCGGCGCCTGGCCGCCCTGGAGCGCCAGAAGATCGTCCAGGAGCACGACGAGCTCCAGGCGAAGATCACCGAGTACAACGAGATCCTGGCCTCGCCGGTCCGTCAGCGCGGGATCGTCAGTGCCGAGCTCGCCGCCATCGTGGAGAAGTTCGGCGACGACCGCAAGACCATGCTGGTGCCCTACGACGGTGACATGTCCATCGAGGACCTGATCGCCGAGGAGGACATCGTCGTCACGGTCTCGCGCGGCGGTTACGTCAAGCGGACCAAGACCGTCGACTACCGGGCGCAGAAGCGCGGCGGCAAGGGCGTGCGCGGCACGAAGCTGAAGGAAGACGACATCGTCGACCACTTCTTCGTCTCCACCACGCACCACTGGCTGCTGTTCTTCACCAACAAGGGCCGGGTCTACCGGGCCAAGGCGTACGAGCTTCCGGACGCCGGCCGGGACGCGCGCGGCCAGCACGTGGCGAACCTGCTCGCGTTCCAGCCGGACGAGGCGATCGCCGAGATCCTCGCGATCCGTGACTACGAGGCGGCGCCCTACCTGGTCCTGGCCACCAAGGCCGGTCTGGTCAAGAAGACGCCTCTGAAGGATTACGATTCGCCCCGCTCCGGCGGTGTCATCGCGATCAACCTGCGCGAGCGCGAGGACGGTTCGGACGACGAGCTGATCGGTGCCGAGCTGGTCTCGGCCGACGACGATCTCGTTCTGATCAGCAAGAAGGCACAGTCGATCAGGTTCACCGCCTCGGACGACACCCTGCGCCCGATGGGCCGCGCCACCTCCGGCGTCAAGGGGATGAGTTTCCGCGAGGGCGACGAGCTTCTCTCGATGAATGTTGTTCGACCCGGTACGTTCGTGTTCACTGCGACGGACGGCGGGTACGCGAAGCGGACCGCCGTCGACGAGTACCGCGTCCAGGGTCGCGGCGGCCTCGGCATCAAGGCCGCCAAGATCGTGGAGGACCGTGGTTCTCTCGTCGGCGCGCTGATTGTCGAGGAGAACGACGAGATCCTCGCCATCACCCTGTCCGGCGGTGTGATTCGTACGCGAGTCAACGAGGTCAGGGAGACGGGCCGTGACACCATGGGCGTCCAACTGATCAACCTGGGCAAGCGCGATGCCGTGGTCGGTATCGCACGTAACGCCGAGGCGGGGCGCGAGGCGGAGGAAGTCGACGGCGACGTGGCCGTGGACGAGATCGCCGAGGATGCCGCGACCACCGGCACGGACGAGGGTGAGGCGCCCTCGGCCGAGTAGCACGAGGAGTGAGTCATCGTGAGCGGAGCCACGGGCGCCGGATCGGCCGGTACCTCCACGGGTACGGAAACGGGCGGCGGCCGTGGCTCCGCCACGAGCGCCAAGGGTGCGGGTGACCCGCACACGACCCAGCTGCGCAAGATCGACGCGGGCAAGGGCGGCTCGTCCTCGACCGACACACAAGGATCCCAGGGGGGAACTGTGACGGACACCCGCGGCGCGCAGACCCAGCCCGGCCCGGCCGAGGGGCAGCAGGCCTCTCCGCTGCCCGGGGAGCGGCGCACCGAGCAGTCCGCCGGGCCCTACCACCCGCCGCAGGCCTATCCGGCGCAGGCCCCGGCCGGCGCCGTACGCCGGCCGCGCACCGGCGCGAAGACCGCGCCGCGCACCCGCAAGGCCCGGCTGCGCGTCGCCAAGGCCGACCCGTGGTCGGTCATGAAGGTCAGCTTCCTGCTCTCCATCGCGCTGGGCATCTGCACGGTCGTCGCCTCGGCGGTGCTGTGGATGGTCATGGACGCGATGGGCGTGTTCTCGACGGTCGGCGGCACCATCTCGGAGGCGACCGGCTCCAACGAGGCGAACGGCTTCGACCTCCAGGCCTTCCTCTCCCTGCCGCACGTTCTGACGTTCACGTCGATCATCGCGGTCATCGACGTCGTCCTCGCGACGGCGCTCGCCACCCTCGGCGCGTTCATCTACAACCTGTCCGCGGGCTTCGTGGGCGGCATCGAGCTGACGCTGGCCGAGGACGAGTGAACCCGCCTGCCGCCTTGCGTTGACGGTCCCCCGGGAACCGATTTTGGGACTGCCGCCCTCGTGCGCTAATCTTCAGGAGTCAGCGCGCGGGACATACACCGCAGAGCGCGGCGGGGCTATAGCTCAGTTGGTTAGAGCGCATCCCTGATAAGGATGAGGCCACAGGTTCAAATCCTGTTAGCCCCACATGCGAAAAGACCCCCAGGTGATCAAGCCCGGGGGTCTTTGACATCTACGGCTGACATCAACGGCTATGAATTGCGACGATCATCCGATAAGCGGGTCTTCCAGAAGTTCGGCCAGCATCCCGACAGCTTCCCTTTCGCTGTCACCCACCACGTGCGTGTAGACGTCCATGGTCATGCTGATCTGGCTGTGCCGGAGGATCGCCTGAGCGACCTTGGGATGCACCTTCAGGAAGGCGAGCAGGGTGCCGCAGGTGTGCCGGGCGAGCCGGACCGTGATGCGGCGGACGCCGGCGCGCTTCACGAGCCGCTCGAAGGTCCGGGAGAAACCGACCGGGTCGATCATGCCGCCATGCTCCGAGGAGAAGATCAGGTCATGGTCCGGCGCCTGCGACCAGTGCTCACCAGCGATCTTCCGTTCCAGCTCTTGCAGCTCACGCCGCTCTTCCAGGGCACGGGCGCAGAACTCAGGCAGGGGCAGCACGGCCTGTGAGGACTCCGTCTTGAGATCCTTGAGGACCAGGCCGACGCCCTTGACCCGCTGTACCTGCTTGACCGGGGTGAACTGGTGAGCCTCGAAGTCGATGTCCTGCCAGCGCAGGCCCAGGACTTCGCTCCGGCGGAGGCCCAGGACGAGCACCAGGATGCAGGCCGCGTAGAGGCGATGAGCACGGGTCGAGCGGAGGAACGTGATCGCTTCACGGGCGTTCCACGCCTTGCCCTTGTCCTTGGTGACCTTGGGCATGTCGACCAGAAGCGCGACATTGCGCGTCAGTAGCTCCTCACGGATGGCCCGGTTGAGGGCGTTGCGGAGGACGCGGAGCACCTCGAAACGTGTCGAGGCACCGACCTCCTCACGCTTCAGCGCGGCCATGAAGGTGCGGACCTGCGCTGGTGTGAGCTTGACCAACGGCTTCTTGGCGAGATGCGGCAGCAGGTAGAGCCTGATCTTCGACTCGTACTTGACGTATGTGTTGTGCTCGCGCTCCGGCTTGACGATGTGCTCCAGCCAGTACGTCAGCCACTCGCCGAGCGTCCACGAGCGGGAGGGCACCGGGATGCCGTTGCGCTCCTGGTCCTGGAGCTTGCCGAGCTTCTCGTTCGCTTCGTCCCAGGTGGCGCCGTAGACATACTTCCGGACCCGGTGGCCGTCGGTGTCGGTGACGTAGGCGGCGCCCTGGTACCGGCCGTCCTTGCGCTTTGTGATCGTTCCCCCGCCGTTGGGGCGACGCTTGGCCATCAGGCGGCCTCTCCGATCCGACCGTTGATGAAGTCCCGCACCGCGTCGGTCGGGATACGACGGCAGCCGTCGACTTTGATGGACACCAGCCGGTGAGTGCGGATCAGGTCGTAGACCTTGGTACGACCGACCTTGAGCCGGACCATGACCTCCGGCACGGTGAGCAGCTCGGGGGCGGCGGTGGTCATGCGGCGGCTCCTTCCAGGTCGAGCAGGGCGGGTAGTTCTTCGCGGGCGAGTTCGCGGTTTTGCTGGATGTCGCGGCGGATGTTGGCGGCGAGCCAGGATTCGCCGAGGGTGTGGCCGTGGCCGGCGTAGGTCCAGTGGGCGAGGGTGAGCGTGGTGGCCTCGGCCTCGTCGTCGGAGTCGGGCAGGCCGAGGGCGGCGCGTTGCTGGGCGGCGCGGTAGTCGGCGCGGACCTGGCGGAGGGCGCCGAGGGTGGTGGAGTAGCGGCGGGACTTGGTGGAGAAGTGGCCGCGGAAGCCGAGCATGTGGGCCCAGTTCTGGAGCTTGCGGTCCGGGTAGAGCGGGTGCAGGTCGAGGCAGGCCTCGATGAGTCGCCGCGGGTGGTCGGGGACGCCGAGCAGAGTCAGGGCCTCTTTGTTGCCGATGCGGCGGTCGACGGTGCCGGTTGTCTCGGCAGCTTTGGTGGCGTACTTGGCGACGTAGGAGGCGACGGCCTGTTCGGTGATCTCCTCGCCGTTGCCGAAGGCCCGGATCGGGCGCACGTCGAGCTGTGTTCCCCACGTGAGGGTGCGGGCGGGCTGGTCTCCGGCCGGGTCGACGTCGACGGTTGCGCGGGCGGCTGCGGCGCGGATCGCGTCGGTGAGCAGGTCGAAGGTGGCCCAGGCCGGGGGCGGACTGTCGGGTCCGTCGGGACCGTCGAAGCGGATGACGGCGTGGAAGTGGACGGCGCCGCGTTTCTGGTACTCGGCGACCTTGCCGAAGGAGACGCGGGACTGTTCGCGGGCGGCTTTCTGGGTGAGGCCGGCGCGGCGGGCGATCTCGCGGCGAAGGTAGATCGTGAAGTAGCGCCACAGGTCGGAGGCGTGGTTGTTCCACAGCACCGCAGCCGCGTAGTCGTACGTCTCGGGGTCGAGCGGGGTGCCGAGTTCGGCCGCGTCCTCCTGGTGGTGGGTGCCGCAGCGGCAGGGACGGTTGCCGGGCCGGTTGTGGACCGGGCCGAACGAGGGGGCGGTGAGGGTAGCGAAGACGCGGGGGTGGTCCCGGATGGTGTGCGGGGTGCCCTTGTCGGGGTCGCCGACGAGGCCGGCGCGGATGAGGTGGTAGGTGTCTCCGGCGTAGGTCCAGGCGCAGGAGGGACAGCGGGAGGCACGGCGGTTGCCGCAGGCGAGGCGGAGTCGGCCGCCGGGTTCGCTGTCCGTGGAGTACGAGTGGAGAACCTGCCTGGTGGTGCGGTCGCGGGTGACGGTGGCGCCCGTCAGGTGGATCGGGTCGGAGCAGCCGCCGGTACGGCGGAGCTGTTCCTGAAGGCGGTCGAAGCCGGTGGACCCGGCCAGCCTCAGCACGTCGGCGAGGGTGGCCGGGTCCAGGCCCGCCATGGTGGCGGTGTCGGTCACGCGGTCACCTGCTGCTTGCGCGTGGTGCGAGCGGCGCCGGTGCCCTTGCACGTCGGGCAGACGGCGGTGAGGGTGGCGCGGGTGCCGTCGGTGTTGCGGGTGCCGGTGGTGATCGCGGCGGTGGAGAAGCCGTCGCAGTCGCGGCAGATGGGCCTGTTCGAGGCGGGCTGGGGCATGATGAGGCTTCCCTTTCGGGTCCGTTGGATCA
Source organism: Streptomyces sp. NPDC107581 (assembly GCF_055657175.1). Lineage (NCBI taxonomy): Bacteria > Bacillati > Actinomycetota > Actinomycetes > Kitasatosporales > Streptomycetaceae > Streptomyces > Streptomyces sp. NPDC107581. The sequence continues at coordinate 594,582 of NZ_JBVKBH010000001.1, read as the reverse complement.
GGAAGGTGGGAAGGCGCCCGGAGCGGACGAAGTTTGGCGACCGAGGCCGCTCCGGGGGCCGCTTAGCGTGTGTTGCGCCTGCCGTGGCCCTTGGCCGCGTACATCGCGGAGTCGGCGGCGGAGAGAGCGTCGGTGAGGGTCGCGATTGCCAGCTCGGGGCGGTGGCTGAAGCCGACCGAGGCCGAGACCGGCAGGGCGTGTCCGTTGTGGTCGACCGGGCGGTCCAAGGAGTCCTGCAGGGCGTGGAGGCCGGTCGTGTGGCCGGGGTGGGTGACGATCGCGGCGAACTCGTCTCCGCCGAGGCGGGCGGCGATGCCGTTGCGTCCGCACCAGGTGCTCAGGCGGCGGGCGGTCGCGGCGAGTACGTCGTCTCCGGCGGCGTGGCCGTGGGTGTCGTTGATCGCCTTGAAGTCGTCCAGGTCGACCAGGAGCACCAGGGCGCCGGGGTGTTTGGCGAGCAGGCGTTCGGCGCGGGCCGTCCATCCGTCGCGGGTGTGCAGCCCGGTGAGGGGGTCGCGGCGGGCGGTGGCCAGGCGGCGCAGGAGTACTCCGCCGTGGATGGTCCAGCCGAGGGCCGGTAAGCCCGCGGCGATCAGGTTCGTGTCCATGCCGGTCACCGACCGTTGTTCAGGTCTTTGATGAGCAGGCGCAGGACGACGGCGACCAGGGCGACGGAGGCGCCGGTGATGGCGACCGCCAGCAGCAGCGAGACCAGGACCGCGCCGATGACGAGGACCACGGCACCGCCGCCGGCGGCGAGGGCGAGCGCGCTGCCGGGGGTGAGCTGGACAGTGGGCCGGTTCAAGGCCGGGGCGACCGGGGCAGGGGCCGCCTGCACGGGGGCCGGGGCGGTGGTCTGCGGCTGGATGGCGGCCTGGGCTGGGGCGGTGTCCTGGGGCGGGTACTTCGGGGTGAGCATGAGCCTTGTCCCTTCGGGGTGGGTTACTTGTCGATGGCGGAGGCGACGACGGGGCCGAGGACGCTGTGGGCGACGAGGTAGCCGCCGATGAGGAGAGCGGCCACGAGCCACCACGGCGGGCGGGCGAGCTTGACGCCGAGGTAGCCGACGGCGAGCAGGGCGAGCCAGAGCGGAACGTTCATGACGAGCTGTCCTCCTAGGCCTTGCAGCGGTGGGTGCGGGCGGCGAGTTCGGCGGCTGAGCGGTCGGGGTAGTCGGCGGAGAAGCCGCAGCCGGGGGCGGTGCAGGCGGCGGTGTGCTTCTCACGCCCGCGGCCGTCGAAGTACGTGGCGACCTGGACGGGGCCGATGCGGATCACGTCGCGGAAGCGGCGGTAGACGGTCACGGCGAATCCCCCTTTGGGGTCAGGCGAGTTGGAGTTGATCGGTGATGGCGCGGGTCATGTCCTCGGGCAGGCCGAGGCGGGCGGAGAGCGTGCCGGCGGGCATCGGGGACCCGGTGGAGGCCCGGTGCGCGTCGGCGAGCTTGCGGGCGTGATCCAGCAGAGCCACCGGGACGACCGGGGCAGGAACCGCGGGCTTCACAGGTGTCGGTTCCGGCGCCGAAGCCAGTTCCGGAGCCGGAGCGGGCGCGGGTTCGTCGGCGCGGTGGACCTCGACGTCCAGCGCGGTCGGTTCTTCGGCTTCCGGCTCAGCGGGAGGCGGAGCCGGGGTGGTGGGCGAGTGGACGAGCAGGGTGCCGCCGAGGAAGGCCAGGGCGGGCCAGCCAGCCACGAGGATCCGCAGCCAGGAAGGCACCTGGTGCAGGTCGAGGAGTCCGGCGGTGGCGATGTTGGCGCCGAGCGAGGCACCCAGGGCGATGACGAACCAGGTCCAGGCCGAGCGGTCCCGCCGGGCGGTCCGCAGTCGGCGCCAGGCGGCGACCAACAGCAGATCGACGGAGACCGGATAGGCCCAGGCCTTCCACCCGGACTGGCCGGCCGCCCCGGCCAAGTCGTGCAGGTGGGCGAAAGACAGCGCACCCGCGATGACGGCCTGGATGAGAACGGCGTCCGGGCGCAGTCGGGACGCCATCACTGCACCCTGGGGCGGCCGTTGGCTTCGGCGATGGCCGTCAGGACCAAGTCGAGGTTGGCCGCGTCCAGACCGCTGACCGCATCCCCGAGCGGGACCCGGGCGGCCGGGTGGGCGAGGGAGGCGGCCAGCGCCAGGATGCGCAGCTCCCCGCTGGAGGCCGGCAACTCCTTCGCGCCCAAGGCCTCGACGACCTTGACCCAGTCCACGCCGTACGGCGAGGGGGCAGGGCCGGAGTAGTCGATGAGCAGCAGCCCGGGCCGTTCGGCCAGGCGGTTGATCCAGAGGCCGTGGGCGACCAGGAGGCCGATCGCGGCCCGCTGGGCGGGGACGCCGTCCGCCGTGGCCGTCAGGGTGTCGGCCAGCTGGTCAGCGTCGATCGTCACCGCGCCGTTGTCGGTGTCGTACCAGGGGCAGTCGCGTTCGTCGTGGTCGACGCCGGTTTCCTCGCCGTCGACGTCGCCGCAGTACTCGCAGAACATCGGGGGTTCCCTTCGGAATCAGGCATGGAGGGGGTAGGGACGTGGCGCGAAGGACGGTCGCGCCGACCGTGGAAGGGGGGTGTTACTCGGTGACTGGTCGCGGCTTGAGCAGCGACGGGCTGTCCGCCGGCGCCTTGGCGGGCACGTAGGAGCGGAAGGGGTCGAGGAACGGAAGGTCCGGGACCAGGTGGGCGAAGTCCCGGCAGACAGCGATCACTTCGTCTCGTGTGATGGCCGGGGTGCGGATCTTCGACCAGCCGCCGGAGGTGTCCGCCGCGACGGCGGTACCGGGGCGGTCCATCTGGATCAGACTCGCGGCCGGTACAGCGTCCGGGGCGACGTCGGCGAGCCCCATTTCGGCGGTCTGCTTGTCGTTGACGCGGTGCACGACACGGCCCGTGAGCTGAGCGCGGAGCATGGTGGCGCCCTTGCCCAGGTCGGACCCGAAACGCTGACCGCAGACCTCCAGGTAGATCCCGACCGCGCGAGCCATCTGCGCCAGCCGGATCAACGCGGTCACGATCCGCTCCCGCCGCTCCTCATCCTTCTTCGAGGAGATCAGGAACAGTTCCGCGACCTCGTCCACCAGAACGACCACGGGCACCGGCCGCAGGCGTTCGGGCAGTTCCCAGATGTCGGACGCGCCCTGCTTGCTCAGCAGGTCGAAGCGATCCTCCATCTCCGCCACGAGGCCGCCGAACAGGGAGGCAGCGTCGTCCGGGGTGGTGACCAGAGCCGACAGACGCGGCGCATAGCCGGACTGTTCCACACCGCGCTTGCAGTCCACTCCAACCAGGGCGATCCTCAGTTGGGCCAGGCCCTTTATGAGATTGCGCTGATACATGGACTTGCCGGACTGGTTCGCACCCAGGGTGAGCGCCATCGGCGCTTTGCGGTAGTCGCGCTCGAAGGCGGTCCCGTCCTCACGCAAGGCGACCGGCACGATCATGTCGTGCGGCACGGCCTTACGGGGCATCCGGACCCGACGCAGCACGTCATACCCGGTCATCCGCAGTTCCACGAAGCCCGGCTTGGTCTCTGCCACGGTCACCGAGTGCACGCCCCAGGCGTGACGCAGCCGTTCCGAGGCAGCCGCAACGTCGGCGGGCTCCAGGCCGGCCGGAAGCCGAAGCGTCACCCGCAGCCCGGTCGACGTTCCCCGCACCCGGCGGATCTTCGGCGGGACCGGCTGCACCTCACGACGTGCCAGGTTCCGCGTCACGAACGCCCGCAGACCCGACGGCCGCACCGTCAGCCCGCACACGTCCATCGTGGACCGGTACGAGAACCCGAACCGCGTCAGCGTCACCGGCAGACCCACCAGCGCCCAGTACGCACGCGGCGCCCGGACCTTCGCGTAGCCGACACCACCGACGGCCGCCAGGCCCCCTGCGGTCTCCAGCCACATCGTCAGGTCGGTCATGGTCAGGCCGCCGGGGTGATCGCGATGGCGCGGAACGAGATGCCGTGACGCTTCTGGCCGTTGAACTCGTTCTCCCAGTCCCGCGCCTTCAGGCCCGTGACGCGCACCGGCATGCCCGGCGCCAGACCCTCCGGGTAGCCCGTCTCGGGAACGGTCACCTGGTAGAGGTTGCCCTCTCCCTCGTCCGAGACCAGCAGGCCCACGGTCGACAGGTCCGCACCGGTCTCCCGGTCCACGGCCCGCTCACCGGTCTTCTTGTTGGCCATCTTGGGTTCGGGGGCGGTCGCAACGAACACCACGGCGGTCGAGAGGTCGATCTTGAAGGACGGCATCAGTACTCCCTGCGTTGACGTCGGGGCAGCCCAGAGAAGGGCTTCCATTCCTCGCTGTCCTAGGACTGTGAGCGACAAGAGAGATATTGCACCGCAGTCCTAGGACTGTCAACAGTCCTAGGACTATGTGCTTCACTAGACCCTGTCGAGAGGGGTTCGTGATGGCGCCCAAGTGGCGAGAGCTGGCAGACAAGCTGGCCGAGCAGATCAAGAGGGGTGACTACGCACCGGGCCAGCAGCTGCCGCACATCAGAGAGCTGGTCGAGGCCGGCGAGGGCTCCAAGGCGACCGTCCATGCCGCTTACAAGGCGCTGGAAGCGGAAGGCCTGGTCACTTCGTCCCGGGGTCACGGCACTGTCGTGCGGCAACAGGTCCCGCTCAAGCGACTTGGCATCGCCCGGTACGACAAGGCGAAGTGGCGGGACGGGGACGAGGTGGCGTTCATCGCGGACCGAGTGGCCACCGGCCGGGCGTACCGCCGGAACGAGCAGACCCAGACAGTCAGTCTCGTTGAAGCGCCCCCCGCGGTGGCAGCCGCCCACGGGCTACCGGTCGGCGCCGATGTCTACGCACGCGCGCGACTGGTAAAGGAAGGCGAGCAGCCAACGCACACGCTGACCAGCTATTACCGGCCGGAGCACGTTGAAGGAACGCGTCTGGTGGACCCGACGCCGGGTCCGGCCGGCCGAGGCGGCGGATTTCGCGTGTTGTACGACGCGGGTTACGAGATCGATCACATGAAGGAAGAACTCTGGGCCCGCGCCGCCACCCCGGACGAGGTGAAGCTCTTGCAACTGCCACCTGGGGAACCCGTCGTGGAGTTGCACCGGACCGCCTACACGGCCGCTGGCACAGTGGTCGAGTTCGCCATCGGAGTACACGCGGCCTCACGCTTCGCGTGGGAGTACGACTTCAAGGTGCCGGACTCGGCGAGAGACAGGGAGGCGCAGAAGTGATCTCAGCACAGGACTGGGCTGACACGCGACGCCTGTGGGACTACCACCAGATGGGCCACTCGCTCCGGCCGTGCTCCGTTGCAGTTGGTTTGGGGAGCCACGACCTGGGAGTGGCCGACACTGCGGTTGATCTCTACAAGCGCGGTATGGCGCCCCTGCTTGTATTCACCGGAGCCACCAGCCCCACGACCCGGGAGCGCATGCCCCGAGGTGAAGCCGTGCACTACCGGGAACGGGCGTTGGAGCTTGGCGTGCCCAGCTCCGCCGTGCTGGTGGAACCGCGCGCCCGCAACACGGGCGAGAACATCCTCTTTTCGAGGGCCGTGCTGGAGGAGGCCGGGGTCGACGTGGCCTCGGTCCTCCTGATCAGCAAGCCGTACGAGGAGAGGAGGGCGTACGCCACGGCGCGCAAACTCTGGCCCGAAGTCGAGATCATCAGTGCGTCCACCCCGATGTCGCTGGAGGAGTACGTCGACTCCATCGGCGACGCGCGCTTGGTGATCGACATGCTCGTGGGTGCGCTACAGCGACTTCTGATCTACCCGGAACAAGGCTTCATGATCAGCCAGCACGTACCGGACGACGTCATCCACGCCTATGACCGCCTCCGCCAGCGAGGCTTCACCAGCCGACTCCTCCGCAGCGACGCGCCCTCTACCTGACACCACCGAGGCGTCTTGCCCTGGGCCCAGTGGAGCGAGCTGTTACAGGTTTCTCTACCTCATCAAGCCCCGGCTGCGCTCCGCTCCGCCGGGCGCGCTTCCCGGCTCCACTGCGCGCTGCGCTCCTGCCTTCGGCCCGCTCCGCGCACGCTGCGCCGACGCGCGCCCACATCTGGATAGGGCCGGTGGCCATGAGTCGATCACCGCATAGCGCGGCCCGAGGTCAAGGCAATGCCTCCGGCGGGGGATCGGCCGGCACCGGGATGGAGGGGGCGCCGTTCCCGAGTGCAGGTCCGTAGGGGCGTGCGCGGGGAGCTCCCATCCCGTCCACCGTCGACCCAGGCGAAGCCGAGCAGACGCGGCCCATGGCGTCCAGGTCGTTCGTACAGTGGCGCGCTCCACCTGGACGCCATGAACCACGCCCGCTCCACGGTGTGTGGGTCGACGGCGGACGGGATGGGAGCCTAAGGAAGGTGTGGGTTAAGACGAGTGGCCTGGCCATCGGCCAGATCTGGCCTAGCCTTCCTACATGGCCGAAGGACGTCCCTCCATCCCAGCAGAGCTCAAGCGACGAGTGCTCGTCGAAGCTGGACATCGATGCGCCATCCCTACGTGCCGACAGCACCCCGTCGACATTGAGCACATCGACGACTGGGCACAGGTCAAGAAGCATGAGTTCGAAAACTTGATCGCCCTGTGCCCTACGTGCCACCGGCGCAAAGGAAACGGCGCAAATCAGATCGACCGCAAGTCACTCCGCCAGTACAAGGCGAATCTCGCTGTGCTCAACAGCCGGTATGGAGACACCGAACGCCGACTCATCGAGCTCTATGCCAATCTTCTGCAGCAGCAGAGCCATACAGCGAGCGGACCGCCGCACTTCCGGCTCGGAGTCGGCACAGCACTCCAAGTGATGTACCTGGTCCAGGATGGCTACCTGGTCCGGGTTCCATGGGGTGGAGTGAAGATCGGTGATGTCCCGTTGCTAGAGGTGTACCAGTTCACCGAGGCAGGCACTGAGTTCGTCAAGCGATGGGCGGCCGCGCAGCCAATCGATCCGGGCGATGAAGTAGCCGAGGGAACGACGTCGGCTGACACCAGCAGCTGACACCAACAAGCACGAACGGCGCCGGTTGACAACGACCCCCTGCGGACAAGCTGCCGAGTTGAGGGGCCCGTTGACCGTGGTCCGTGAACCCCATGACCGACCTGATAAGGATGAGGCCACAGGTTCAAATCCTGTTAGCCCCACCAGTGCGAAGACCCCCAATCGATCATGGTTGGGGGTTTTTGGCATCCATGGCTCACATCTACGACTGCCATCTGCGGCTTCCGTCCACGGCTGACACCGAACGGCTGAGGCGTGCAGCCGGTGATCACTTCGGTTGCGGTCGTGCGCGGACCCGTCTCCGGTGATCCGGTCCCCTGCCGGCTCGCCCGTAGCGATCCCGGCCGTGAACCGCGCCATCGCTGCCATGACGGATTTCAAGGCTGTTGTGGTGGTGAGGCGTTATTGATTCCATCCTCGGATGGCAGAGATCAAGGAGCCCTGGGGGCTCAGTGTGCTCGGGGCGGGGAACGTGTCGGCGGAACCCCGGCTCGCTCAGGTGAAGCTCGCGGTTGACCTTCTGGCACCGACACCCAAAGAAGCCTTTGAACGGGCGGGATCAGCAGTTGCCAGGCTGCGGATCGTGCTGCGGGAGCATGGAATACCCGACTCCGAGGTATCCGGATCACGCCTCGCCCTCCAGTCGGAATTCAAGGGCTACGGCGCGGACCGGACGTTCCTCGGCTATCGCTGCGAGGCGACGTACACCGTGCAGATGGAAGTCCTCGACCGGCTCGACATTCTGATAGAGGACGCCGTCCGGGCCGGCGCGAACCGGGTCGACGAAGTGCACTTCGACGTGCTCGACAAGCCCGCGCTGCGGGACGAGGCCCGCCGTAGGGCGGTCGGGGCCGCACGGCGCAAGGCCGAGGTCTACGCGGATGCCTGCGGTGTGCGGCTCGGCCCCGTGGTGCACATCCAGGACGTCGACCCGGAATCGGTCGGGCTGCGCAGTCATGGGAGCCGCACGGGAGGCGATCCCGAGTCCGACGGTGTCTTGGCTCCCGGGACGGTGCGCGTCGAGGCCGCCGTGCTGCTCGGCTTCAGTCTGCTGCCCGAATAGGGCTCTTCCGGACCTGTCGGCCGCGCAGGACGAAGACCCCGGTCCACCTGGGCCGGGGCTTTCGTGGGGGCGGGACGGCAGTAGGGGGGCGCCGCGGAGGCCGGTTCACGACACGAAAAAAGGCCCGATCGCTGGCGACGGGGGATGCACCAGCGATCGGGCTATGGCCAAGGGTAACAAGGTTGCGGGGACTGCGGGAGGCAACGGGACGGTTTGGCCGGGTAGTTGGCCGATCTTGTTCGGTCAGCGGGGGCAGGGCGGGTCGTACGACAGGCGGGGCAGGTACTCGTGCCACTTCTGCGGGGTCAGGACGTCGCGGGTGACCGAGCAGATGTGCCGGATGGCCTCGTCGGCGTTCAGGCTCCACAGGCGGACGGTGTCCGCGCCGCTCGACACCCCGAGCACACGGCTGTTGGGGCTGAAGGACAGGAAGTTGCCCGTCTTGGCGTACGGGCTCATCGACTGGCCGATGGATTTGGCCGACGAGGGACGGGTGACGTTCCAGAGCCGGACCGTGCTGTCGTCGCCGCCGCTGGCCAGGGTGCGGCCGTCCGTGGTGAAGGTCAGCGAGGTGACCGCCTCGGTGTGGCCGATGAGGGGGGCGCCGTAGGCGTTCGCCGCCCGGGGGTCGGTGACGTTCCAGAGCCGTACGGTGTCGTCGTCGCTGCCGCTGGCCAGGGTGTGGCCGTCGGGGCTGTAGGCGAGGGCGTTGACGGGACCGGAGTGCCCGGTGAGCGGATGCCCGAGCAGGGTGACGCGGCGGGGGTCGGTCACGTTCCACAGCCGGATGGTGCGGTCCGCGCTGCCGCTGGCCAGGGTGTGCCCGTCCCGGCTGAAGACGAGGGCGTTGACATAGCCCCGGTGGCCGGTGAGCGGCTTGCCGAGCGGGACGGTACGGGAGGGGTCGGTGACGTTCCACAGCTGGATGGTGCGGTCGTCGTAGGCGGTGGCCAGGGTGTGTCCGTCCGGGCTGAACGCCAGCGTGTGGCCGCCCGCGAAGCGGGTGCGCAGGGTGATCGGGGGCCTGGCGGGGACCGGGTGGGCCGGGTCGGTGACGTTCCACAGGTGCAGCGTCCCCGTCCCGTTCAGCATGGCGAGGGTGCGGCCGTCGGGGGAGAACAGCATCGAACGGTGGCCGCCGTCCGCGGGCATGAACGGCTTGCCCAGCGCCACGGGCCTGCCGGGCGCCGCCACGTTCCACAGCCGGACCCTGCCGTCGCGGCCGGCGGTGGCGAGCACCTTGCCGTCCGGCCGGAACGCCCCGCTGCGGCCGATCATGTCCGACGTCGGGACCGACCACAGCCGGACCTTGCTGTCACCGCTGCCGGTGGCCAGGGTGCGCCCGTCGGGGCTGAACCCCAGGGCGAACATCTCGCCGCTGCTGCCCACCAGCGGCTCGCCGACCTGGGAGGGAGACGTGGGGTCGGCGACGTTCCACAGGCTGGCCGTGCTGTCCGCGCTGGCGGCGGCGAGCCGGCCGCCGTCGGGGCTGAAGGCCACGGACCAGATGGGGCCGGTGTGCCCGGTGAGCGGCGAGCCGACCGGTGCCGCGCGGCCGGGATCGGAGACGTTCCACAGCCGGATGGTGTCGTCCGCGCTGCCGCTGGCCAGGGTCTTGCCGTCGGGGCTGAACGCCACCGAGTGCACGAGGTCCGTGTGACCGGTCAGCACCCGGTGCAGGGGTACGGGATGCCGCGGGTCGGCCGTGTTCCACAGCCGGATGGTCTTGTCGTCGCCGCCCGCCGCGAGGGTGCGCCCGTCGGGGCTGAACGCCACACAGCGCACCGCCGCGGTGTGGCCGCCCAGCACGGTGAGCTGCTTCGGGCGCCGCGGGTCGGCCACGTCCCACAGCCGCACCGTGCGGTCCTCGCTCGCGGAGGCCAGCGTGTGCCCGTCCGGGCTGAAGGCGACCAGGTAGATCGTGCCCTTGTGGCCGGTCAGGGGCTTGCCCAGCGGCTTGGGACGGCTGCGGTCGGTCACGTCCCACAGCCGGATCGTGCCGTCGTCGCCGGCGCTGGCCAGGGTGTGCCCGTCCGGGCTGAAGACCGCGCTGCTCACCCAGCTCGTGTGGCCGGTCAGGGGCTTGCCCAGCGGCTTGGGGTGGCTGCGGTCGGCCACGTCCCACAGCCGGACGGTGCGGTCGTAGCCGGCCGTGGCCAGGGTCTTGCCGTCGGGGCTGAAGGACGTGAGGTAGACGGCGCCGGTGTGGCCGAGCAGCGGGGTGGCCAGCGGCGCGTTCACCACCGAGATCAGGCGGCTGTACGTCCCCTGGTCGTTCGGCCGCAGATCGTGGGCCACCAGATCGAGCTGGGCGGCCAGCGACGGATCCGTGTACTGGACCCGGTCCGCCTCGGCGAGCACCTGCTCGAACACGGCGTCGTCCCGCTGCTGCCAGGCGACCACCGCCGAACCGGCGGCGAGCACGGCGAGCACGACCAGCGCCGTCACCGCGGCACGGCTGATCAGCACCGTGCGCCTGCGCAGCCTGACCGCGGCGGCCAGGAACTGCACCGCACTGCGGGTCAGATAGGTGTCCCCGGCGGACTTCGCCCAGCCGCGGGCCTGTTCGAGGCGGGAGCCGCGGTACAGGAGCGAGTTGTCCTGGTCCGAGGCCTCCCAGGCCCGGCCGTCCTCCTCCAGCCGCTGGCGCACCAGATGGTCGTTGCGGTTGTCGTCGATCCAGTGGCGCAGCCGGGGCCAGGCGTGCAGGAGCGCCTCGTGGGTGATCTCCACGGTCTCCGCGTCGAGGGTCACGAGGCGGGCGCGCACCAGGGCTTCCAACGACTCCTCGGTCTTGCCGGGGTCCGACGACTCCTGCGACAGCTGGCGCCGCGTGCCCCGCCTGCGGGTGGCCTGGGTGTCCTCGCCGAGCCGGACGAGACGCAGCAGAAGCAGCCGGGCGGCCGTACGGGCGGCGGGGTCGAGGCCGGACCAGGCACGCTCGGCGGTCGCCGCCACCGCGCCCTGGATGCCGCCCGCCGCCCGGTAGCCCGCCAGCGTCAGCCGGCCCGCCTTGCGGCGCTGCCAGGTGGCGAGCAGGGCGTGCGAGAGGAGCGGGAGCACTCCGGCGTCGTGCGACCCGCGCGGGCCGTCGGCGCTCACTTCCCGCACGATCAGCTCGGCCAGCCCCGCTTCCAGCTCCAGACCCACGGCCTTGGCGGGGCCGGTCACCGCCTCGCGCAGCTCGGCCGTGGTCAGCGGCCCTAGCACCATGTGCCGGTGCTGCAGCGCGTCGGCCAGCTCCGGATAGCGGAGGCACTGCTCGTAGAAGTCGGCGCGGATGCCGAGGACCACCAGCACGGGGGCGGGACCGCCCGAGTCGGTGGCCGGCGTGCAGGCCGCGTGCAGGAACTGCAGGAAGGTGCGCCGGTCCGCCTCGTCGGTGCAGAGGGTGAAGGTCTCCTCGAACTGGTCCACGATCAGGACCGGCCGGGCGGTCGGGGACAGGCCGGAGGCCGGTGCTTCCTTCTCCCGCAGGCCGCCCGCCCGTGCTTCTTTCTCCCGCAGAGCGGCGGCCGGTGTCTCCTTCTCCGGCAGGACGGTGCCGGGGGACGCCTCCTCCGGCACCGGTCCGTCCGGGGACCCTTCCCCGGTCGGCTGTTCGGCCGCGGACGCCTCCCGCTCGGCCCATGCCGTGACGGCCTCCCGCACCCCGCGGGCGAAGTGCGCGGCCTCGGACCCCGTCGCCGCCGGGTTCCCGGCCGCCTCCTTCTCGGCCCGGCGCGCGGCGGCGGCGAGCGAGGCGAGTTCCGGGATGCGGCGGGTCAGCTCGCCGAGCGGATCGACGCCGGGCACCAGTTGGAGCACCACGCTCGGCCGGCTGTTGCCGTCCCCGAGCGCACCGTCCTGGACCACGGGCACCAGGCCCGCGTTCAGCAGCGACGACTTCCCGGCGCCCGAGGCGCCGACGAGCATGGTCAGCCCGCCCGTCTTCTCCGCGGCCCGCAACTGGGCGACGAGGGCATCCGTGCTCCGCTCCCGGCCGAAGAACCACCGGGCGTCCTCCTCGCGGTAGGGAGCCAGCCCGCGGTACGGGCACACACCGCCGGCGACGGGCGGGGCCTCGGCGGCCGGGCGCTGCTCCTCCTCCGCGGGCACCGCCGGGCGGTCGCCGGCCGGATCGGCCAGCGCGCGCTCCCACAGGCGCTGCCACTGCGCGAGGTCGTACAGGCCGCCGGAGACCGGAACGGGCCGCTGGCGCCGCGCCTCGGGGATCAGGATCTGCAGGACGGCCGCGAGGGCGGCGAACTGGGCCGGTACGTTCTTGGCCCGCCGCCAGTCGCTGATGCGCTGGGCGGACACCCGCACGGGCCGGCCGCGCTCGTCCGTCCGCTGCAGTCGTCCGACCGCCTCGGCCACGCTCTTCAGAGGCGGATTTCCGGCCTCCTTGTAGAGCAGTGCGAGGCGCTCGGCGAAGGCCGTGCGTGCCCCTGAGTCGGAACCCAAGGCCCCACCCCTTACTTCCCCCCGCATCTGGACGTCCGGACCGGAAAACTCACCCTATATGGCTGACCTGCGGATAAGCCCTGGACCGGAGACGGGAATCTCCTCCTCCGGGGCGACAGATGGCAGGATCACGTCGCGGTAGCGGGCCCGACACAAGGCGTCCGGACAGGCCACCGGCCCAGTGCACGATGAGACACCAGGTGGCGCCGAGCGTTCTTGGACAACTTCCGCCCAAGGCTTCACACGCAGCGCAGGCACCAGAGAGATGCCAGATACGAGAGCCGTCACGGACATCGGCGGCGGGTGACCGGACCGGGTACGGGCCGGGCCCTGCTTCGATGCCGTTGCTTCGGTCCGTGCCGATACGCCGTCACGGCACGGTCGAGACCACCTGCTCCGTCCGGTACCGGTCCCCACGTGGGGAGGGACCGGTGCCGGACGGGCCGGTGCCCCGGGGCTTCGGACGGGCCGGGCCGCCGGGTCCTCCTTCGTTTCGGACGGGCCGGCTCCTCCTGCGCTTCGGACGGGCCTGTTCCGCCTGTGCTTCAGGCGGGACGGTGGCCCGGTCCTTCAGCCGCCCGGGAGATCCATCCCGCCGCGCGCGCCGCTGCGGCGGCGTGCCGCTCGGCGTCGTCGGCGGCGGCGTTCAACGCGGCGTCCCTGCCCAGTGCCGCGCCGCCCGCGGCCAGCGCGGCGGCCTGGGAAGCGGTCAGCGCGGCGCGCAGGGCGGAGGCGGAGACGGCTGCCGTGGTGCCCGCTTCGGTCCCGGTGTGGTGTGCCGCGGCCACCTGGGCCGCCAGGGCCGCCGCGGCGGCGGCGTTGCGGGCACAGCGTGCGTCCGCCGCGGGGTCGGGCGCACTCGAGGCCAGCGCGGCGATGGACCCGGCCGACAGACGCAGTGCGCCTGCGGCCCGGCCGACGGGACTCGTCGGCACGAGCTGGGCATCGTCCTCGCCCACTCCGGCATGCAGGCAGGTGGCGGCGGCGCGCTCGTACGCACGGCGTGCACGGTCGGCGTGGATCTTCCGCAGGGCTGCCGGAGCCGCCGTCGGTACGGCGGTCCCTGCCGCTGCCTCTTCCAGTCCGCTCATCTTCGGTCTCCCTGTGGGGTGTCTCTTCGGTCTCCCTGTGGGGGTGTCCGGGCCGGGCGCGGGCAGGGTGCCACGCCCACCGTGAAGAGGCCAGGGGTACCGGCTCTCTGGATAACTGACGATCCGTCAGATAGGGTCTGCCTCCCGCCCGTTCCCGAAGGGGTGAGTGCCATGGTGAAGCGTCCCGAATGCCCACAGCCTCCCGGTGTGCCCCGCTGGGTCGCGATGTTCTACAGATCGGCGCAGGCCTCCTGGCAGGTGGGTGCGGAGTCCCCCGACCGGGCTCCCGTGCTGTACGCCGTAGGAGACATGGCCCAGACGGTGCGGGCGCGCGGTGGCGAGGTGGCGGTCGCTCTGTGGGGCCCGCAGGACGGCGCCTGGCAGCGGTTCGACGCTCCGGCCGGCAAGGCGGCCGCCGCCGCTGCGCAGCCGTCCCCGAAGGCCGCCGAGGAGCCGGTCAGGCTCGCGGAACGCATGTCGGACCGCCGGCACCAGGTGCTGATGGCCGGTCTGAGCAAGGCGGGTCTTTACGACCTCGCCCCCGAGGACGAGGACGCGGTGCGCGCACTCGTGGAACGGCTCGACGAACCCACGGTCCGCCGCGTGGCGCACTGGCTCTCGACCGCAGGCGCCGGACGCCGGAACGGCCAGGCCCCCTGAGGCAGGGCCGCCTCCGTACGGCCCGGCCCGGTTCGGCGTGCGCTGCGCCGGGCAGTGACGTCCTGAAGGTCACTCTGAAGGTCACCGAGGGCTGGAGGACGTATGAAGGTCTCCGTCGACCGCACCGTGTGCTACGGCTCCGCCGAGTGTGCGCACCGGGCCCCGTCCGTGTTCGCGTTCGAGGGCGGATACGGCGTCGTCCGGCCCGGCCGGGAAGGGGCCGGGGACGATCCGCAGGTGTGGGAAGCGGTCGAGAAGTGCCCCTCACAGGCCATCGTCCTCACGGAGTGAGGGCCCGGGTCCCCAGGAGGAGAGGGGATCCCGGTTCCCGGCGGGAACGGAGCGATGCCCGGTTTCCCCGCAGCAACGGAGCCGCGGCTCGGCTCAGTTCCCGGCGGGACGGGCCGGAGGAGCCGGAGGAGCCGGACGGGCTGAAGAGGCCGGACCGGCCGGATAGGCCCACTCGAACGAGGCCAGCGCCCGTGCCCTGGCCTCCGCAACCGCCATCCGGGCCTCCCGCTCCACCGGATCGACGTGCGAGGCCTGCCCCGTCATCTGGCCGTCCCACTTGCGGTACAGCAGCCCGGCCTCCGCGCAGAACCACCCGCGGCTGACCGCGTTCAGCGCCAGCAGCAGACCCGTGTCCTCGGACGCGGGCAGGGCCATCCAGCCGCCCAGGGCCGTCAGCAGATCCCGGCGGACGCAGAGCGTGGCCGGGTGGACCTGGGCCCGGTACCCGTGCTCCTTCCAGTAGCGCAGTACGGCCCCGCGCTCGACGGGACCCTCGTCCGGATCGCCGGGAAAACCGGCCGTGGAGCCGTCGGGCAGCAGGTCCAGCACCCGGGACGTCGTCCAGCCGAGCGTGCGGTCGGCCTCCAGTACGGCCACCTCGCGGGCGAGCGTGCCGGGCAGCAACTGGTCGTCGGCGTCCAGGACCTTCACATACGCGCCGTCGGCGTGCGCCAGCGCGATCGTGCGGGCGATGCCGGGCCCGCCGCCCGGCCGCCCCTGACGGAAGCTCACCCGCGCGTCGTCGGGGACGTACGGGCGTACCGCGTCCGTCCTGCCGTCCTCCTGAATCACCCAGTCCCACTCCCAGCCGTCCGGAAGCCGCTGCTCGCGCAGGGACGCGTAGGCCTGCGGCAGAAAGCCGGCGGACGGGGCATGGACAGCAGTGATCACGGTGACGCGCCGGCTCACGGCGGCATTCACCACCTTTCCAGAGGCGTGGTGAAGAGCAACTCCGTACGGTCGCCGGGGAGTACGACGTCGGAGACGTCCACGACCCGGCCGCCGGTGTCGTACGAGGTCTTGCGGAGCAGGATCACCGGCGTGCCGGCCGGCAGGGCCAACTCCCTTACCTCCTGCGGGATCGGCGGGCGCACGGTGCACCGTTCCTCGACGCGGTCGATCTCGACGCCCACGGTGGAGAGTTGGTGGGGTGTGCCGCCGGGCCAGGGCTCCTTGGACTCGTCCAGGAGGTCGGGATTGGCCGCCGCCATGGCGTGCAGGAGGTACGAGGTCACAAGGCTGAAGGGGGCCGTCTCCGCCGCGTACCGCGTCCGGTAGGTGCGTTCCAGGAGCGCCGTGCCCTCCGGTACGCCGAAGGCCCCGGCCAGCCCGGCGGGCGCCCGGAGCGTGCGGTAGCGCGCGAAGAAGACGAGGTCGCCCGGTGTCAGACCGGTGTCGTGCTCCGTGGCGCCGGTCCGGGCCCGCGTGTCAGCGGGCTGCAGGGCCCGGTCCTTCTCCCACTGGTGTCGCCGGTTGTCGCGCACCACCCGGGTGCGAGGACGCCGTGCGAACGCCCCGCGCCCGTGCTGCCCGTCGTCCGCGATCTCCTCGTAGGCCTGGGGCACTCGTCCAGGCTACGACCGGTCGAACGAAGCCGGCGAGTCGGGACGGGGACGGCCGGCGGCACCCGGAACGCGCAAGCCCCCGGAACGCGCAGGCCCCCCAAAAAAACGTGCAAGCCCCCCCGAACGTGCAAGCCCCCCGGGGACGCGTAAGCCCCCCGAACGCGCGAGACCCCCGGCCGATCCCGGCCGGGGGTCTTTCCGTGTCGACTGCTGCGTACGCAAGTCGCCGTGAAGTCGAAACGTCTGCGGTCCTGCGTGTTGCCGCCGTGCTCAGCAGGCGAGAGGGGCCGTGTCCTGGGTCGTGGCGTCCGTCTCGGCTTCTGTCTCGGTGAGGGGGCGGTGCCGGCAGCTGGGGGACTTCCCGTGGGCCTCGGCCCGGATCCGCTGCTTCATCGTGGGGGGCAGGAGGGCCCTGGGATGGGATCGGGCCCAGGGGTTCATCGCCGGGATCGTGGGGGCCGTGTGGTGCGTGGTGCCGTTGCTCGGGGTCTCGGGCCGGGTGGCGGCCGTCGCGTCGGTCGCGGTGACGAGTCCCAGCGCCGTGAACAGCGCGACGAAGGCGGTGACGATGGCGGTCCACAGCTTCATGACCTTGTTCTGGGTCATGGCCCCTCACTTTCGGGTCGGGCGATTTGCGTACTTTGTTCATGATGTGTATGGGGCTCGCGAAGTGGTGGACCTACGCCCGTGGCGCGTCGATGTTCCGATGAACACCACTCGGATGGACGCAAGAGCGTCGGAAAACCCCCAAAGCCAGGTGAGGGAGACCGAAGGGGGAGCAATGTCACGTTCCGTGGGGGTGTGATCACCCTCCGATCGGAACGGCTCCGACCTCGCCTAATGCGCTGCCGCAGGCCGGAGTTGGGGCCCTGTGCAGGTCACCGATCGATATCGGTCGGTGTGTATAGTCGGGCGCCAGAGGTCCCCTACGTCAAGGAAAGACGAGGTCGCGCGGTGAAGAAGCTGCTCCTGGTCGCACTGGCCGCCATCGGCGGGCTCCTCGTGTACCGCCAGATCCAGGCGGATCGCGCCGAGCAGGACCTGTGGACGGAGGCGACTGACTCCGTGCCCACGGGTTCGTGAGTACCGATCCAGAATCTGATCAGACCCCGACCGCCCCTGCGGTCGGGGTTTTGTGTTGCCCGGACGGCGCAGCGGGGCCGTGATCCCGCCTCGTGTTGCCGGCTCCCGACGGGTGGTGTACGCGCGCCGTAGGGCCCGGCACCGACCGGAGCGCCGTTTCGGACGGCCGTACGCATTCCCCGGATGCCGCAGAGCCGCCCGGGGCAGGATGGGCCAGGCCGTGTGGGCCACGGCCGGGTGGGCCGCGACAGAGCGGGCCACGGCCGGGTGGGCAGGGACAGGGCGGGCAGCTACAGGGGGTGGCACGTGCGGGGGCGAGCGCGTACGACGTGGTGGCGGCGGGTCGGCGGTCCGGCAGGGGTCTGCGTCAAGGCCGCGGTCGTGAAGGCCGCGGTCGTGGCCGCGGTGCTGTGCGCCGTGGCCGTCCTGCCGGGCGGGACGGCGGCCGGTGTCCAGGACGGGACGTACGCGTTCGCTCCGGACGCCCTGCCGGTCGCGGGTGCGGCAGCCACCTCCGGCGCCGCACGGCTGGAGCCCGGACGGACCTACCGCAGCTTCCTCCCGAGGAACGGCAAGCTCTACTACCGCCTGGACCTCGCCGCCACGACCACGGCGTACGTCCCCGTCACCGCCGTGCCCCCGGCCCACGCCACCGTCTCCGCCACCGACGGAATCCGCGTCTCGCTCCGGGACGCGCGCGGCAGCGCCTGCTCCTACTCCTCCGCCCGCTTCGGCGCCGGACTGAGCCCGCGCCCCGTCACGGCCCTCGGTCAGCGCGAGACGGGCGGCACGCTGTGCCAGGGAGCGGGCACGTACTACGTCCTGGTCGAACGTGTCGAGTCGGAGAGCCCGGCGGGTTCCGGGACGGCGGGCTCGGGGGCGACGGGCTCCGGTACCGGTGCGGCGGGCTCCGGAACGCCGGGCTCCGGTACCGGTGCGGCGGGCTCCGGAACGCCGGGCTCCGTTACAGCAGGCTCCGGTGCGGCGGGCTCGGGGGCGACGGACTCCGGCTCCGGTACGGCGGGCTCCGGTACGGGTTCCGGTGCGGCGCAGCGCTGGGGTCTGGAGATCGCGCCCGTCATGGAGCCGCGCCTGGCCGAGGCCGGGCCCACCAGCGCGCCCGGGACCTGGGACTCCGCCTCCCCCGAGCCCCTCTCCGGGGAGCCCCGCCGCCGGTCCGGCGGCGCCGGGTTCGCCGGGGCCCGCCCGCTCGGCCAGGGGGTCTGGCGGACCGACATCGTCCCCGGCCAGACCCTCTTCTACAAGGTCCCGGTCGACTGGGGCCGGCAGGTGCACGCCGTTGCCGAACTCGACAGCTCCCCCCAGGGCCGGGGATATGTGGGCGGCGCCCTGAACCTGTCGCTGTACAACCCCGTCCGCGGCCTCGTCGACGACGCCTCCCTCGGCTACACCGGCACCCGGAAGCCCGCCGCGCTCAGCCCGCTGCCGCCCGTGGAGTACACCAACCGGTACACCGTGCTCAGCGCGCAGCGCGCGGTGCGGTTCGCCGGCGACTACTACCTGGTCGTGCACCTCAGCGACCAGATGACCCGGACGTTCGGGACCGGGCCGTTCGCGGTGACGTTGCGGGTGCGGGTCGGCGGGCAGGCGCACGGCGGGCCCGGATACGCTGGGCGATCCGTGCCGGACGGCATCTTCGCGGTCACGGAGCACGACCGGGAGGCGGCGGTCACCGGGAGCACCGGGGCCGGTGACACCGCGATGAAGGTGCTCGCGGTCGTCGGGTTCGGCGCCGGGACCGCACTGCTGCTCGGGCTGGGCGGGTGGATGCTGGCGGCCCGGCGGACTCAGAGTCGGGTCAGCGCCCAGAAGCCCACGGCGTAGCAGGCCAGCGCCAGGAGCAGGACCGGGATCGCCGCCTTGGCCGGCGGGCCGGGACGGCGTTTCGCGCGGCGGGCCCGGCGGCCGTGCGCGGGACCCGGCTCGGCGGGCCGCAGGGGAGGGGGAACCCGCGCGTCCCGAGCGGTGTACTCGGCGGTGGAGGTGTCACCGCGCGGCTGCTCCTCCGGCACCGGGACCGGGGGCGGAGGGTCCGCCGGGGCGGGGTGCCAGGTGTCGTACGGGTGGAGGGAGGACTGCGGCTGGGCGGGGGTGTGCGGGGAACGGGAGACAGGGGCTGTGGCGGGGGTGGGCGGATGCTCGGCGGGATCCGGGCCGGCCTGGACGCCGTACCGGCCGCCGTGCTGCCCGCCGTACCGGCCGCCGTGCTGCCCGCCGTACCGGCCGCCGTGCTGCCCGCCCTGCTGTGCCTGCCCGCTGTCTTCGTGCGGGTGCCGGAGCCCGTACGCCTGCGGGCTGGGAGTCGGCTGCGGGGGCGGCAGGTGGAAGCTCCCGGTGTCCGACATGGACGGCGATGACGTGGACGGCGATGACGTGGATACCGGCGGCGTGGAGGCGGGCGGCGTGGAGGCCTTTGGGGCGGAGGGCCACGACGTGGGGGACGGCACGGAGGACGAAGCGGGGGGCGACACGGAGTGCTGTGTCCCGTCGCCGCTCAGGCGCGGATCGAGGGGTACGGCGGCGGAGACCGCCCCCGACGCGCTCCCGGTGCCGTCGGCGGCCCGCCCCGCCGTGCTGCCGGTGCCGTCGGCATCGCCTTCGTGGGCGCCCGCGGCAGGCCGGCCCTCCCGCACTCCGGAGGCGCGCCGGAGGGGGCCGTCGGACGCGAACCCGGGCGGCAGCGGCCCCAGTTGATCGAAGACCTCGATCAACTCGTCGTCGGGTCCCGGCTCCGGCAGGAGCTCCGCGGCGGAGGCGAGCGCCTTGCGTGCTCCCGTGGCGGTACGGAACCGGGCCTCCGGATCGGGCTGGAGCAGGGTGGCGACCACCTGCCACAGCGGCTCGGGAACGTCCTGGGGCGGGCCTGGCGTTCCGTGCTCCATGAAGTACTGGACGAGCGCCTTGGCATCGGGCTTGGCGCCCTCCAGCAGATACAGGGCGACCAGTCCCACGGCGAACAGGTCGGCGGGGAAGTCCGGTTCGGACCCCAGCATCTGCTCCGGCGCCAGATAGCCCGGCGTGCCCACCACGAGGTTGGTCTCCGTCAGACGCGGTTCACCGAACCGCATGGCGATGCCGAAGTCGGACAGCCGCAGCCGTGGCCGGCCGGTGCCGGTTGCTTCGAGCAGCACGTTGGCGGGCTTGATGTCCCGGTGTACGACACCCTCCGCGTGGACCGCGGCAAGACCCGACAGGAGCTGGTCGAGCAGGGTGCACACGAACAGCGGCGGCAGCGGGCCGTAGTCGCCCACGAGGTGGACCAGCGAGCCGCCCCCGACCAGGTCCATGGTGAACAGGACCTTGTCGTCGTCGGCGGCCCAGCTGGCCGGAGCGAGCACATGGGGGTGGTCGATGCGCAGGGCCTGCTCCCGTACGAAGCGCAACAGCGAGTGGGCGTCGCGCTGCTGGAGCACCTTGGCGGCCACATAGCGCCGCCGCCGGTGGTCCCAGGCACGCCATACGGCCCCCGCGCCGCCACGTCCGATCGGGTCGGCCAGCTCGTACCGGCCGGCGAAGACCTCACCCATGACAGTCCGCCGCTCCTCCCCCTAGCCCCTCGTCTCCCCCTCTTCCCCCCGGACGAGCGTGACGACCCCTCTCCCACGCCCTGAAACGGGCCACCCCTCGGCCCGGCCCCCCGGACCCCCCTCCGCGGAACCGGGCCCCGGGGTCAGTTCTGGTGGGACTGGTAGTGCGTGACCGCGTCGGAGGTGCGGCCGGCGCCGTAGACCCGGAGGAACTCTGCCAGCTCGGGGTGGGTCGGGGCGAGGGTGTCGGCAGCGTCGATGATGTCGCCGGCGGCGGCCACCGAGCGCAGCAGCGACTGGATCTCGCGCACCACGCGCTTGACCGTCGGCGCCCCCGAACTGCTGGTCGTCTGTGTGGTGTTGCTGAGCACGGATCCCCCCTGGGACTTCTTGATCTCGTCCATGCGGTCGGTGGCCTCCGCCGCGCTGACGCTGCCGTCCGCGACCTGCGCCGCCAGGTCCTGCAGCAGTTGTACCCGCTGGACCACGGCAGGATTGCCGATCTTGGCGCGCTGGCCGCTCATCAGCTGCGACAGCATCGGAGCCGACAGGCCCAGGACCGCCGCGAGACGGGCCTGGTTGAGCCCGAGATCATCGATGAGCTTACGGAAGAGCGCCCCCAGCGGCTCCCCGTACCAGTTCCGCTGCAGCTCCCGCGCTCTCGCGGTGGCTTCCTGCTGTGCGGCGTCCATTGCGTCTCCCCATCGCTTCCCCTGAACCGCGGTTCGCTGTAGCGAACCATGTCGAGCATCTTACGGAGAGTGGTCATCCAGGGGGACCCCCAATCTTTTTGCGGGATACGGGGGGTGACCCGGTACTCTGGTCTCTGGCACGCGCCGGAGTACGCGATACCTTCGGCCGTCGCTTCCCTTTCGGGGCCTTAGCTCAGTTGGTAGAGCGCCGTCTTTGCATGGCGGATGTCAGGGGTTCGACTCCCCTAGGCTCCACGCTGTTGCACCCATCTGACCTGCGGAAACGCTGTCAGGTGGGTGTTTTTGTCCCAATTTTCCGTGCTGACGTGTCAGCACGGTGATGCTGACGATCGGCTTCGGACGGCTGCACTCGGGGGCGCCGGCAGTGTCCGTGCTCTCCTGCTGATCTCCCGGGCTCGCCGGGTGGACTGAGGTCCAGCCCTGATCGTGGTCATCACGTTTCAGCAGACCGAGGCCGTGCGCTCCCAGGCCGGTATGGCGCTTCGAGTCTCCTGCCGGCCGGCGACTCCGGACTTGGTGATCGACGGCAGTCCGGGTACCGGCCACATGGACTACGGAGGCAACGCAGACGGCACCGGATGTGGAGTCGCCCCCCAGGCCACCCACCCCTGGAACGTCCTCCGCGTAGTCACCTCCCATCCCGGCATCAGCGAAGAAGTCCCCCGCCGCCGCCGGCTGACCGGTCGCCCCTCACGGAAGCCCGATGGTCGGGCTCCAGCGGGAGTCCAGGTGACCTCCAGAGAGCCCGACGACGCTGTCCAGCGTGGCCGGGGTCCGCCCGGCGCTGCGAACGTGCGATGTGACGGCGGTGAGGGGCATGGCTTTGGGGCCTGAGGCGTTCCGCGAGTTCTTCGGATCCGTACCGACGGCCGTCGGCGTGGTGACCACGGTGGGCCCGGACGGCAGACCGCTCGGCTTCACCTGCAACGCGTTCTGCGCGGTGTCCCTGGACCCGGCGCTGCTCCTGGTGTCCGTGGACGAGAAGTCCCGCACGCTGCCCGCGCTGCTGAGCTCGGAGGTCTTCGCGCTGCACCTGCTGTCCGCCGAGGGCGGCGAGGAGCTCGCCCTGACCTTCGCGGGGCGCTCGGACCGGAAGTTCGACGGGGTGGCGTGGCGGCGCGGCGAGTCGGTGCCCGACTGCCCCGTACTGCTCGACGGTGCGCTCGGGCACGCCGAGTGCACCCTGGAGCGGAGCATTCCGGCTGGCGACCACCGGCTGCTCATCGGGCGGATGGAGCAGGTCCAGATGAGGGAGGAGGCCCGCCCGCTGCTGTACCGGCGGAGGGCCTTCGCCGCGTGGGACGCGGCGCCCGCAGAGATCGCCGCGCGCCCGTGAGCGCCGAGCGCTCAGGCGTGGCAGGCGGGCAGTCCGCCGTGGTACTCGACCATACGCCGGAAAAGCTCTCCCATGTCCACACGGGAACCGCGGGGCTCGCCCTGTTCCTCGGCATACGCCCGGAAGAGGTTGGGGACGAGTCGCTCACCGTCCAGCCACCGCGCGTACCGGCCCAGGTCGGTGCGGCGGGCCAGGGCGACCGGGTCGAGTCCCTCGGCGAGTCCCTGTCGCGCGAGGTCCTGGAGCAGGCGCAAGTACCCCTCGGTCTCTTCGAACACCCCCGGTCCTGTGACCGGTCCGTGGCCGGTGACGACCACCTCGGGGGCGAGGGCACGCATCGTGTCCAGCGCCTCCAGGGTGCCGGCGACCGAACCCATGGGGCAGAACGGAGTCACTCCGTTCATCACCACGTCGCCGGTGAACAGGACCCGCTCGGCGGGCAGCCAGACCACCGTGTCGTTGCTGGTGTGTGCCGGACCCAGGTGCAGCAGTTCGGCGGTCTTGTCGCCGATGTGCAGGGTGAGCCGGTCGCGGAAGGTGAGTGTGGGCGTGACGAGTGCGATGTCGCCCCACTCCACGTCCGGCCACAGACCCGTCAAATGCAGGCCCGCTTCGGCCATTTCTGTACGAAGGCGCTCGTGGCCGACGATCAAAGCTTCGGGGAAGACGAAGTTGCCGAAGGTGTGGTCGCCGTGGAAGTGGGTGTTGACCAGGACCTGTGGGGCGCCCGGGGCGACGTCGAGCACCGCCGCGCGCAGCGCCCGGGCGCGCGCCTCGGTGGCCGCGGTGTCCACGACGGCCGCGCGGTCGCCCGAGACGATCAGGCCGGCGTTGTTCAGGCACCAGCCGCCATCGGGCTGCACATAGGCGAAAACGCCGTCGGCGACCTCCGCCAACTCCGGCCTGCGGCCGACCGGTCCTCCGGTCGCGCCGGCAGTCACTCCGGCAGTCACTCCGGTCATGTGGGCCTCCTGTTCGACATCATGGATCTGGTTCATCGTCGGCTCAGCGACTGGAGCCCGGCTCGAACTCCACCGGCTCCCGGCTCGGACGCGCCGCGACCACACTGACCAGCACGCCGCTCAGCAGCTGTGTGCGGGTGGTCAGCAGGCCGGTCAGCGCGGCGCCCGCCGCGTCCCGCAGGACCGGGCGGCCCGCCGGGTCGGCCGGATCCAGGCCGAAGGTGCGCGGTGGGTGGCGCAGCCCCGTCCCCAGCGCCTTGGTGTACGCCTCCTTCAGGGTCCACAGGCGCAGCAGCTCCGCGTCGCGGGCCGCGTCGCGGAGCCCCCGTGCGTCAAGACCGGCGCGCTCGTGGGGCGTGCACATCCGGTGCTCCAGTACGGACATGGGGCGCCCCGGCCGTTCCGCGTCCACGCCGACGCGGCCGCCGCGCAGGACCGCGACGGCCAGCAGGGAGCCGGTGTGGCTGAGGCTGAAGTCCAGCTCCGGAAGATCTCGGGCGTACGGGCGGCCCAGCGCGGTCCGGCCCAGGCGGACCTGGTCCGGGTCAAGGCCCGACAGCGCGCCGAGGGTGGTGCGGAGCAGCAGCCGGGAGGCCCGGAAACGCCGCCGCAGCCGGTCGTCGCGCAGCCCCTCCAGTCGCTCCGCGTCGTCCGGGTGCCCGGGGTGCCGGGCCGCCCGAGCCGCCCATTCCTCGACGATGCCGTGGACGAGCAGCGGACGCCCGGGGCCGGGCGCGGGCGGGGTCCGCACCGGCGGGTCAGGCCAATTGGTCATGGGTGACCAGGCGGGAGCGGGTGTGCACGCCCTCCTCGGTCACGACCAGGACGTCGTGCACGACGCAGCTCGGGGCGATCTCCGGCTTCCCGCCGGGGCGAACCGTGACGACCAGGGCGTACACCGTGGAGCGCAGCGAGCCGTCGGCCTGCGGCTCCAGGGCGATGTGGTTGAACCAGTGCCGGCGCTGGACCGGGTCGCCCTCGAAGCGCTTGTGGAACTCCACCAGTTCGGCCACGATCCCGGCGCGGCCCACGGCCGGCTCGGCGGCGGGGGAGTGCTGGAAGGTGCCGTCCTCGGTGAAGGTGGCAGCGTAGTCGGTGAAGCGGCCCCCGTCGAGGGCCTGCATCTGGTGGGCGTAGAAGTGCTGGACCTGGGCGTAGACGTCGGTACGGACTGCGGTGGCGGTCACCGGTTCCTCCAGAGCGGGAGATGGTCGATGGCGTCACCCTCGCCGGGCGGGCTCGAAGTGCCCTCCACTACGGCTTGAGCCCGGCCGAAGAGCCTCGGGGCGTTACCTGAGGCACTGGAGGAGTGGGGCATGGGCATGCTGTTCGAGGACGACTTCCGGGAGGACTGGGCGGCGCCGGGCCGGGCGGCCCGCTGGCGGCTGCGGCCGCTGCCGTGGCTGGCCGAGGGCGACGGGCGAGCGAGGACGCCCGGCGACGGCGACGGGCTGTGCGTGGAATCCGGCTACGGCACGGGGCAGTTCGAGGAGCCCGTCTTCACCCGGGCGCCACAGGGGCAGGAGGGCGCGGCCCATCTGCGGTGGGCGGCCTTCGCGGAGCCCGAGGCGCGCGGCCCCGGCCCGTTCCGGGCCGAGGCGGAGTTGTCGGCGCGGGTGCTCGGTACGGACCGGCACCCGGACGGAGACGGGCCGCGCTGTGCCATGGCCGCGCTGATCTGCGTGGACCTTGCGTCCGGCCTGGCCTTCGACTTCGCCCTGACGAACCACTTCGTGTGGGTGCTGTACGAGCGGCTGCCGCGCCCCGGATCGGCGCACGGCACGTTCGCGTACGCCGTCCCGGTGGCGCACCGCGCCGCCGGGACGTGGCACCGCTGTGCGGTGGAGGTGGACCCGTCGGCCGGGCGGGCCCGCTGGCTGCTCGGGGGCGAGGAGGTGTTCGCGGTGGACCGCACGGGCCTGGAGCTCGACGCCCGCCGGTACGGCCAGCACCTGGAGCGGTCCACCCCGGGCCCGCGCACCGAGGTGGCCCCGGACCGCCTGGCGCTGGGCCTCGGACTGCTCGCGACCACGGCGTACGGACAGGGAGTCCGGCTGCGGGCACGCAGCGTGTCGCTGGCCCAGCCGGACCCGTCGGGCACGCCCTAGACGCGCTGGGCCGCCTCGGCGGCGTGGCGGAGGGTGGCCAGGCTGTTGCGGCCGAGTGCGTCGCGGAGGTAGGTACGGGCGTCGGCCAGGGTGGCGTCCGTGCCGAGGACCTCGGTGATGCCGGTCGGGTCGACGGCGACCGTGTGGCGGGCGGTCGCCACCGGCCCCTGCGGGGTCTCGGCGAACGTCCACTCGCCGCTGTGCCCGGACAGCAGCCGCGGGGTGCGCTGCTGCTTGTAGGCGATCCACTCGGGTGCCCGGCAGATCCGCGCCGAGCGCGTGGTGTGCGCGGAGCCGTCGGCCGTCACGGTGTCCATCTCCAGCCACTGCACGCCCGGCTCCGGCTCGGTCAGCTCGACCCGGGCCACGTGCGGTAGCAACTCGGCCCAGCGCTCGGCGCGCTCGATGAAGGTGTACGCGTCCAGGGCCGCGCCCTGCAGCGGGATCGTGTCGGTGAACGAGAAGACCAGGTCGTCCACGGCGTGGCCGGTCTCGGCGAGTGCGGCGAGCGCGCCGAGTTCGCGGACGCTGTTGCGGTCGAGCGCTTCCTCGATGCGGGCCACCGCCGCCGGGTTGTCGTCGGCAACGGTGAACCGGTGGCGCAGGACGATCTCCGTGCCGCCGTCGGCCAGTCGCCTGAACAGCCACCCGCCGGACATCGACGTCACGGGCGGACGGCTGTGCTCCTGGCGGAACGACACGTAGAGGCGCTCCGGGTCGAGGACCCGGCGCGAACGCCAGTGCGCGACCTCACCATTCACCTCGGCCCAGATCTCGAACCGCTCGGTCCGCCCCTCCCGGGCCAGGTGCCGCACGTGCACGGTCGGCTCGAACACGGCGGGCCACCGTGTCACGTCGGCGACCAGCGCGTACAGTGCCTCGGCCGGCGCGGCGACCGTCACGGTGTGCTCACTGCGGTGAACGGTGGGGAGGGCGGCGGTCTGGGCCATGGTGCGTACTCCTTCGGCGGGTTGGGGTACAGGCGGGGGTGTTGCGGGGGAACGCGACGTGCGTGCCCCCGCAGCCTGGTGACGGTGTACGTCAGGCAGCTTCGGCCACCGTGGCGTTGACGAGGTCGAGGAGGAGGCGAGGGGTGAGCTCCTCGTTGACGTCGTCGTCGGAGAGCGAGACGCCGTACTCGCGCTCGATGCGCGCGGCGCTCTCCATGAGGGCGAGGGAGTCGTAGCCGAGGTCCTCGAAGGTGACGTCGAGGATGTCGCCGGACAGGTCGACGCTGTCGTCCTCACCCGCGCAGGCGACGAGGATGGCGCGCAAGGCGTCGAGGGTCAGCTGAGTCATGTCTGGGTCTCCTTGGGGGATCAGGGGCGGTGGGTGGTGAGGACGACGGCCGAGTTGAAGCCGTGCCGACCGCGGGCGAGCACCAGCGCGGTGTCCAGGGCCGCGCCACGGGGCTCGCCGGTCACCAGGTCGATGCCGTACGCCTCGGGTACCCGCGCGGTGCGGCCACTGGCCGGGATGACCTGGTCGCGCAGGGCGAGCAGGGCGGCAGCCACGTCGACGGGGCCGCCGCCGGCGCACAGCCGTCCGTTGAGGGCCTTGGGCGCGGTCACCGGGACGCTGCGCGGGCCGAAGAGCCGGACGAGCGCGTCGGCCTCGGCGCGGTCGAGCTCCGGGACGCCCGCGCCGTCGGCGAACACCACGGAGACATCGGAGGGCGTCAGACCCGCCTCGGCGAGGGATAGTTCGGCGGCCCGGCCGAGTGCCGGCGGGCGGCCGGAACCGGGCGCCGGGTCGAAGCTCGCGGCGTATCCGGCGATCTCCCCGTAGATCCGCTCGGCACCGCGCTCACGGGCCGATTCGGCGTCCTCGACGATGAGGACGGCGCCGCCCTCGCCCGGCACGTGGCCGGACGCGTCGGCGTCGAAGGGCAGGTAGCCGCGCTCGGGGTCGGCCACCGTGGTGACCAGGCCCCCGGCCAGCTGCGATGCGTAACCCCACGGGTCGAGCGCGGAGTCGACGCCGCCGCTGAGCACGAGCCGGGTGCCGCGGCGGACCGTGCGCCGCGCGTGGCCGATCGCGTCGAGGCCGCCGGCCTGCTCGCCGACCAGGGCGGCGCTCGGGCCGCGCATGGCGTTGCGGATGGAGATCTGGCCGGTGTTGACGGCGTAGAACCAGGCGAACGACTCGTACACGCTGACGTACTCGGGGCCCTGGCTCCACAGCTTGTGGAACTCGCGGTGGGTGAAGTCGAAGCCGCCCTGCGCGGTCGAGGTGACGACGCCCAGGTCGTAGTCGTCGAAGCCGGAGTCGGGGCCCACGCCCGCGTCGGCCAGCGCCCAGTCCGCGGCGGCCAGGGCGTACCGGGTGGAGACATCGGTCTGCGGGAGCAGCCGACTGGGCAGGTGCTCGGCGGCCTCGAAGTCGGTGATCTGCCCGGCCAGCTTGGACGGGTAGCGCGAGGCGTCGAAGCGGGACAGCTCGGCGATGCCGTTCTCGCCGGTCAGCAACGACTTCCAGTAGCGCTCGGTGCCGAGGCCGCCGGGTGCGACGACGCTGATGCCGGTGACGACGGCGCGCTTCAGGGGACGGGTGCTCATGCGGCCACCTCCGGGCGGTGCAGGACCATGGCGCTCTGGAAACCGCCGAAGCCGCTGCCCACGGTGAGCACCGTGTCGATGCGCTGCTCGCGAGCGGTGAGCGGGACGTAGTCCAGGTCGCACTCGGGGTCGGGGGTGTGCAGGTTGGCCGTCGGCGGGACGACGTTGTGCTCGATGGCCAGGATCGACGCGGCGATCTCGATGGAGCCGATCGCACCGAGCGAGTGGCCCACCATCGACTTGATGGAGCTGACCGGCACGGCGTAGGCGTGCTCGCCGAGGCTGCGCTTGAACGCGGCCGTCTCGTGGCGGTCGTTCTGCTTGGTGCCGGACCCGTGCGCGTTGATGTAGTCGATCGCGGTGCGGTCCAGGCGGGCCTCGTCGAGGGCGGCCCGGATGGACTCGGCCATCTCGCGGCCGTCCTTCTTCAGACCGGTCATGTGGTACGCGTTGCAGCGGGTGGCGTAGCCGCCGACCTCGGCGTAGATGTGCGCGCCGCGCCGCTTGGCGGCCTCGTAGTCCTCCAGGACGAACATGGCGGCGCCCTCGGCCAGGACGAAGCCGTTGCGGGTTCCGTCGAAGGGCCGCGACGCGTGCTGCGGGTCGTCGTTGCGCGGCGTCGTCGCCTTGATGGCATCGAAGCAGGCGACCACGATCGGCGAGACCGGGGTGTCGGCGGCGCCCGCGACGACCACGTCGGCGCTGCCCTCGCGGATCAGCTGAACCGCGTAGCCGACCGAGTCCAGGCCCGAGGTGCAGCCGTCGGACACCATGGTGACCGGGCCCTCGGCGCCGGCCGCCCAGGCGACCTCGGCCGGCATGACGCCCGGGCTGAGGTAGTCGAACATGTACGGCGACAGGTGCGCCGGGTCCACCACCCACTCGCGGCCGGCGTCCGACATCACCAGGTACTCGTTCTCCAGGCTGGTCGCGGAGGCGACCGCGCTGCCCAGGGCCACACCGATCCGGGACGGGTCCACCGAACCGGTCTCCAGACGGCTGTCGGCCAGCGCGTCCCGGGTGCAGGCGACGGCGAACTGGGTGGCACGGTCCATGCGCCGGACCTCCCGCGGGGAGAAGCCCTCCGCCTGTGCGTCGAAGTCGACTTCGCCCGCGATCCGGGAGCGGAACGGCGAGGCGTCGAAGAAGCTGATGGGCCGGGTGGCGGTGCGGCCCGCGGTGAGCAGGTCCCAGAACTGCTTGGTTCCCGAGCCGCCAGGGGCCCGCACCCCGACCCCGGTGATCACTACGCGCCGGGTCACCGTCGTCCTCCTGTACTGCTGGGCATCGCGTGGGGCTCCTTTCGCCCGCCGTACCTCACTGACACACCGGGACACTCCCCCGCCCGCCTTGAGGGCGGCTCGCGCACCGGTGGGACGCGCGGGCGGTGCCGCACTCGATCTGGCTTCCACTCCCGCTCGAGGGGGTGCGGCCACGCTCGGTCGCGGCACGGCAGGACGCCCCACCCCACCCGAGGGAGACACGAGCAATGACGACAGCGACGGCCACGGCGGCGAAGCCGGTGGCACTGGTGACGGGTGCGACCAGCGGCATCGGTCTGGCGATCGCACGGCGCCTCGCCGCGCTCGGCGCGCGCACGTTCCTGTGTGCCCGGGACGAGGCCCGGCTCGCGGCGACCGTGAAGGAGCTCCAGGGCGAGGGCTTCGACGTCGACGGCACGGTGTGCGACGTGGCCGACCCGGCCCAGATCCGTGCCTTCGTGGCGGCGGCCGTGCAGCGCTACGGCACCGTCGACATCCTGGTGAACAACGCGGGCCGCAGCGGCGGCGGCGCCACCGCTGAGATCCCCGACGAACTCTGGCTCGACGTCATCAACACCAACCTGACCAGCGTCTTCCTGATGACGAAGGAAGTACTGAACGCGGGCGGGATGCTGGCCAAGAAGCGCGGCCGGATCATCAACATCGCCTCCACGGGCGGCAAGCAGGGCGTGGTGCACGCGGTGCCCTACTCGGCGTCCAAGCACGGCGTCGTCGGCCTGACCAAGGCGCTCGGCCTGGAACTGGCCCGCACCGGCATCACCGTGAACGCGGTCTGCCCCGGCTTCGTGGAGACCCCGATGGCCGAGCGGGTGCGCGAGCACTACGCGGGCATCTGGGAGGTGTCCGAGCAGGAGACCTTCGACCGCATCACCAACCGGGTGCCGCTGGGCCGTTACGTGGAGACCCGTGAGGTCGCCGCGATGGTCGAGTACTTGGTGGCGGACGACGCGGCCGCGGTCACCGCGCAGGCGCTGAACGTCTGCGGCGGGCTGGGCAACTACTGATGGCCGGCCCCGCACCGGTCGCGCTGGTAACCGGATCCTCCTCCGGCATCGGGCAGACCGTCGCCCAGCGGCTCGCCGACGAAGGCTACCGGGTCGTCGTCAACTCGGCCCGCTCGGTGGAGGACGGCGAGCGGACGGCCGCCGCGCTGCCCGACGCGCGCTACGTCCAGGCCGATGTCTCCGTCGAGGCGGACGCGCGCCGCCTGGTGGACACCGCCGTCGCGCACTACGGCCGGCTCGACCTCCTGGTCAACAACGCCGGGCGCACCCGCGCCATCCCGCACGCCGACCTGGCCGCGGCGACGCCCGAGGTGTGGCAGGAGGTCCTCGGCCTGAACGTGATCGGCACCTGGCAGACCACCGTCGCCGCGATGCCGCACCTGTCCCGCACGGGCGCCGGCGCCGTGGTCAACGTTTCCTCGATCGCGGGCAGCCGCCCGGCCGGCAGCTCGATCCCGTATGCGGTGAGCAAGGCGGCCATCGAGCACATGACCCGGCTGCTCGCGAACACGGTGGGCCCGGAGGTGCGGGTCAACGCGGTGGCACCCGGGCTGATCGAGACGCCGTGGACGCAGAACAGCGATTTCTTCGCGCCGATCGCCGAGCACGTGCGCAAGACCACTCCGCTGCGCCGCACGGGTCGCCCCGAGGACGTCGCGGACGCCGTCCTCGCCCTGGTCCGCTCCACGTATACCACCGGGCAGGTCCTCCTCGCGGACGGCGGCGCCCACCTCCTCTGACCCGTCCGACCCCCTCACCACCCCAGGAGACCGACCGTGCGACTCGCCGTGAACCTCGTCCACCAGGGTGCCGGCGAACTCGCCCGCACCGCCGAGCAGTTGGGCTACGCCGCCGCGCTGGCCCCGGAGGGCTACCGTTCGGACGCGGCCAGCGTCCTCGGCCTGGTGGCGGGGGTGACCGAACGCATCGCGCTGATCTCCGGCGTGATGCAGATCCCGGGCCGCCCGCCGGCCATGGCCGCGCTGACCGCCGCGACGCTCGACTCGCTGAGCGCCGGCCGTTTCCGGCTCGGCCTCGGGGTGTCCAACCCCGATGTGTCGGTGGGCTGGTACGGCGTCCCGTTCGCCCGGCCGCTGGAGCGCACCCGGGAGTACGTCGACATCGTGCGGCGCGCCCTGGACGGCGAGCCGGTCCGCCACAAGGGCGAGCACTTCGAGGTCGGCGGGGCCGCCCCGCTGCACCTGCTGACCGAGCGGCTGCCCGGCCGGCTGCCGGTGCTGCTCGCGGCGGTCGGCCCGCGCAATCTGCGCCTCGCGGGCGAGATCGCGGACGGCTGGCTCGGCGTCTTCACCTCGCCGGAGGCGGTCACGGAGGCGGTCGCGGAGATCCGCAAGGGCCGGGGCTCCGACCACCTCGACGGCTTCGAGGTGCTGCCCAGCCTGCCCACCGCGGTCGCGGACACCGCCATGGAGGCGGCGGACGCGTTGCGCGGCCAGTACGTCTACCTGATGGGAATCGGCGACCCCGAGCGCAACTTCTACTGTGCGATGGCCCGTTCGATGGGGTACGAGGCCGAGGTGGCCGCGTTCCTGGAGCGGTACGGCGCGGGCGACCGCGCGGGCGCCGGGGCCGCCCTGCCGCTCGGCTTCATCGACCGTACGGCCCTGATCGGCCCGGTCGACCGGATCGCGGACCGCATGCGCGCCTACGCGGACGCGGGGGTGACCACCCTCGGCGTCATGGTCTCGGCCGCCGCCACCGGCCTGGAGGGACGCCTGGCCATCGTCGGGGCGGCGGCCCGCGCCCTGGAGCGCTCCGGCACCGCGGGCTGACCCGCCGCCCCGACACCGTTCACCTTCCCGCCCGTTCACCGCACGGAGAACGCCATGACGCTCCTGTTCCACGACGACTTCGCCGAAGGGCTGCGGTCCGGGACCGACGCCCCCTGGACGCTACGGCCCGCCGGACCGCTGGCGGCCGGTGACGGCACCGCCCGCGGCACGGCCGCCGGCCTGGTGGTGGAGTCCGCCGGCACCGACCCCGGCACGGGCCGGCCGGCCTTCCACGTACCGCCCGAGGGCGAGGCGTTCGACCATCTGCGCTGGTCCGCGTTCGGTCCGGCCATCGCCACCGGCGGCGGCGCGCTGACCGTGTCCACGACGCTGTCGGCCGAACTGTTCGGGGCCGCCGGGGACACGGTGAGCGACGGGGCGGGCGCGCTGGTCGTGCTCGACCGCGAGGCCGGGCTGATCATGGACTTCGCGCTGACCGGCGGCCGGGTGTGGGCGCTGTACGGCAGGGTGCCGGGCTCGGACGGCACCCGCGGCGGCTTCTCCTACAGCGTGCCTGTCGCCACGCGCACCGCCTCCGACGCGCACCATTGCGCCCTCGTGGTGGACCCGGCGGCGGGCGTCGCGCGCTGGGTGCTCGACGGCGCCGAGGTGTTCGCCGTGGACCGGCTCGGGCAGGCCCTGCCGGAGCCCGCGCGCCCGGACTCCTGGACGCCGGGGCCGCTCGCCGACGTACGGCCGACGGCGCTGGTACCGGGCCTCGCGCTGCTCGCGGACTCCCTGCACGGCCAGGGCGTGCGCTTCGCCGTCGGCCCGCTGTCCGTCACCGACGAGGCGGCCGGCTGATGCCGGTCGAGGACGCGGCCGGCTTCCACGCCTGGTTCGCCGAGCGCGGCGCGGCCCACCGCTACCGCATCGCCCCGGCCCCGCTGCACGCCCTGGACGGCTGGTACACCGAGCCCGGGACCGGCGACATCCGGCACCGCAGCGGCCGGTTCTTCTCCATCGAGGGACTGCACTTCCAGCGCCCGGACCCGGCCGCGCCCGCCTGGACGCAGCCGATCATCCGGCAGCCCGAGACCGGCATCCTGGGCATCCTCGTCAAGCGGTTCGACGGGGTTCTGCACCTGCTCATGCAGGCCAAGATGGAGCCGGGCAACATCAACACGCTCCAGCTCTCGCCGACCGTGCAGGCCACCTTCAGCAACTACACGCGGGTGCACCGGGGCGCCGCCGTGCGCTACCTCGACCACTTCCTCACGCCGGGCGCCGGGGACCGGGTGCACTACGACGCGCTGCAGAGCGAGCAGGGCTCGTGGTTCCTGGGCAAGCGCAACCGCAACATCGTCGTAGAGACCACCGGGGACGTCCCGGTGCACGAGGACTTCTGCTGGGTGCCGCGCCCGGTGATGGCCGAACTCCTGCGCGTGGACAACCTCGTCAACATGGACTCGCGCACCGTCCTCGCCGGCCTGCCCGACGAGCCGGGGGCGCCGGAGCGCACGGCGGACAAGCCGCTGCACGACACCGGGGCCCTGCTGCACTGGTTCGCCGGCGCCAAGGTGCGCCACCGCCCCGAGCGCGCGGTCGTCCCGCTGGGCGAGGTCGGCGGCTGGCACCGCGACGGGGAGCGCGGCGAGATCGTCCACGACGCGGGCCGGTACTTCCGGATCATCGGCGTCGACGTCGAGGCCGACAGCCGCGAGGTGGCCTCCTGGTCCCAGCCGATGCTGGCGCCGGTCGGCCGCGGGGTGATCGCCTTCGTCAGCAAGGAGATCCACGGCGAGCGCCACCTCCTGGTGGCGGCCCGCGCCGAGGCGGGCACCTTCGACGCCGTAGAGCTGGGGCCCACCGTGCAGTGCAACCCGGGCAACCTGGCCGAGGGCGCAGCGCGCCCGCCCTATCTGGACGCCGTGCTCGCAGCGCCGCCCGAGCGGGTCCTGTTCGACACCGTCCACTCGGAGGAGGGCGGCCGCTTCTACCACGCGGAGAACCGCTACCTCGTCGTGGACGGAGCCGACGTCCCGCTCGACGTCCCCGAGGACTACACATGGATGACGGTACGTCAGCTGACCCGGGCGGGACTGATCGGCAACCTCGTCGACGTCGAGGCGCGCACCCTGCTCGCCTGTGTGCGCACCCTGCCCGGCCACGGGGCGGCCCGGTGAGCGGACTGCGGATCGGCGTCGCGGGCTGCGCCGACATCGCGCTGCGACGGATGCTGCCCGCCTTCGCGGCCTCCCCGCACACCGAGGTGACGGCCGTCGCCAGCCGCAGCGCCGCCAAGGCGCGCTCCGCCGCCGGGGCCTTCGGCTGCGCGGCCGTCGAAGGTTACGACGCGCTCCTGGAGCGCCCCGACGTGGACGCTGTGTACGTGCCGCTGCCGGTCGCCCTGCACGCCGAGTGGGCCGAACGCGCCCTGCGCGCGGGCAAGCACGTCCTGGCCGAGAAGCCGCTCACCGCGCGGTACGCCGACACGGCCCGGCTGCTCGGCCTCGCCCGCGCACTCGGCCTCGTGCTCACCGAGAACTACCTGTTCGTCCACCACCCCGCCTACACCGCCGTACGGGAGCTGGTGGCGGCCGGCGCGATCGGTGAAGTCCGGTCGCTGAGCGCCTCGTTCACCATCCCGCCGCGCCCCGCCGACGACATCCGCTACCGCGCCGACCTGGACGGCGGCGCCCTCCTCGACATCGGGGTCTACCCGGTCCGGCTCGCCTCGCTGCTGCTCGGCCCGGAGCTGACGGTGCACGGCGCCACCCTGCGCCACGACACCGCGCGCGGCGTCGACCTGGGCGGCAGCGCCCTGCTCGGCGACCCGGCGACCGGGGCGAGCGCCCAGCTGGTGTTCGGCATGGAGCACCACTACACGGCGGGCTGGCGGCTGCACGGCAGCGAGGGCAGCCTCGCCCTGGACCGGGCCTACTCGCCGCCCGCCGATCACCGCCCGGTGCTGCGTCTGGAGCACGCCTCCGGCACCGAGGAGCGGGTCCTGCCCGCCCACGACCAGGCGGCCACGGCCG
Source organism: Streptomyces sp. NPDC107581 (assembly GCF_055657175.1). NCBI lineage: Bacteria > Bacillati > Actinomycetota > Actinomycetes > Kitasatosporales > Streptomycetaceae > Streptomyces > Streptomyces sp. NPDC107581. Next base: position 559,142 of record NZ_JBVKBH010000001.1, on the reverse strand, counting down.
CCGGTGCCTTTGCCGCCGCCGTGCGCCGGGGCACGGGCGACGACGCGGTGGTGCTCCGGCAGGCCGAATTGGTCGACGCCGTCCGCCGGGCCGCGTACCGCACGGAGGTCTGAGCGGGCCCGACAGCCTTCCAGGGCGGCCTGTAGTCCCGTTCGAGCGGCCCGCACGACGCTGTCGTACACCACCAGCCACAGGCACTGTCACGAGGAGCTGACCAGGATGCCGACACAGCACCCGCCCCGCATCGAATCCGCCGCCGTCGTGGTCGCGGCGGCCGATGTCGCCAAGATCGCGGCGGAGCACGCGCAGGCCGCCGAGCGCGACCACCGCCTCACCCCGGAGGTGGTGCGGTCCATGGTCGACGCCGGTTTCGCGCGCCACTTCGTACCGCGCCGGCACGGCGGCGATGCGGGGACCTTCGAGGAGATCGTGCGGGCCGTGGCCGTCGTCGGCGAGGGCTGCACCTCGGCCGCCTGGGCCGCGTCGCTGACCGCCTCGCTCGGCCGGATGGCCGCCTACCTCCCCGAGGCCGGCCGGCGGCGCATCTGGGCGGGCGGCCCGGACACCTTGATCGTGGGCGCGCTCATGCCGCTCGGCCGGGCGCGCCGCGAGGAGGGCGGCTGGCGGATCGACGGCACCTGGCCCTACGTCAGCGTGGTGGACCACGCGGACTGGGCGCTGGTGTGCGCGATGACCACCGAGGTCCGGCCGACCGCCCGCTTCTTCGCCGTCCCGCGCGGCAGTTATCGCACCGAGGCCACCTGGTCCTCGGTCGGCATGCGCGGCACCGGCAGCAACACCCTGACGATCGAGCAGACCTACGTGCCCGACGAGCTGACCTTCACCCGCGACACCATCGCCACCGGCCTCGCCGACGACGCCGAGGCGCCCTGCCACGAGGTGCCGCTCAAGGCCGTCAACGGGCTGTGTTTCGCGGCCCCGGTGCTCGGCGCCGCGCGCGGCGCCCTTGCCGCCTGGCGCGAGGGCACCGCGCCCCGCCACACCTCCGCGTCCAGTGGTCTGGAGAGCGCGGCGGCCGTCGTCCTCAGCCGTGCCGCGGGCGAGGCCGACACGGCGGCGCTGCTCCTGGAGAGCGCGGCCCGCACCGCCGACGCCGGCCGCGTCACCGCCTTCGACGTGGCCCGCAGCGGCCGGGACTGCGCGCTCGCCGCCGAGCTCGCCACGGCCGCCGTGGACCGGCTGTTCGCCTCCGCGGGCACCCGCGCCCACCAGGAGTCGGCACCGCTCCAGCGCCACTGGCGGGACGCCCACTCCGCGGCCAGCCACGTAGTGCTCGGCTTCGACGCCGCCGCCGAGGCCTACGCCCGCGAACTGCACCCGGCGCGCTAGCCGGAGCCGGAACGTACCGCCGACTGAGGCGTACGGAGTGGAGGCCAACCCCTCCGCTCCGTACGCCTCAGTCCGTCGTGTCGCCCTGGCAGGACGTGCTCACGCCGCCGCAGGGGTCCTCGATGGGGGCGGTGCGCGCCGCCAGGACGCGGGCCGCCGCGCCCCTCGGCTCGCGCAGCAGCTTGCGCGGCCCCGGTCCCTCTTCACCCAGCTCGTCGTACGGATTGGTCAGCGGGCAGTCGCTCACCGACAGACAGCCGCAGCCAATGCAGTCCTCCAACCCGTCGCGCAGCGCGAGGAGTTGCTCGATCCGCTCGTTGAGGTCGGCGCGCCAGCGCTGGGAGAGTCGGGCCCAGTCGGCCCGGTTGGGGGTGCGCCCCTCGGGCAGTTCGGCCAGCGCCTCGCTCACCGTGCTCAGCGGGATGCCCATGCGCTGCGCTACCCGGATCACCGAGATGCGGCGCAGCGTGTCCCGCGTGTAGCGACGCTGGTTGCCGGGGGTCCGGCGGCTCTTGATGAGCCCCTTGGACTCGTAGAAGTGCAGGGCCGTGACCGCGACGCCACTGCGCGCGGACAGCTGTCCGATGGTGAGTTCGGTGACGTGGTACGCGGGCCGGGCGACGCTCATGTCAGCCGGCCTCCGCCAGGGCCCAGTGGAACTGCTCGAAGGAGGGCACGCCGGTGGCGACCCGCACGCCGTCGACGAAGACGGTCGGCACTCCGGTCACTCCGCGCCGGACGGCGGCCGCCTCGTCCTCGCGCACGTCCGCGGCGTAGGCGTCGCCCGCCAGGACACGGGTCACGTCGTCGGCGTCGAGCCCGGCGCCGGTCGCGGTGCGCAGCAGGACGTCGTGGTCCGCCACGTTCTGCTGTTCCGTCAGATAGACGCGGAACAGGTCGTTCTTCAGCCGGTGCGCGAGGCCGCTCCCGGCCGCGAGGTGCACCAGGCGCTGCGCGTCGAAGGAGTTCACGGGGCGGACGCCGGTGAGCCGGATGTCCAGGCCCTCGGCCTCGCCGAGGACACGGATCTTCTCGAACAGCTCGACCGTCTCCCCGTCCTTGAGTCCGAGCTTCTCCCGCATCATCTCGCCGAGCGTAGCACCGGGCGTACGCGGCTGTTCGGGGCGGAGTTCGAAGCTGCGCCAGACGATCTCGACGTCGTCACGGCCGACGTGCTCGATCGCCTTGTCGAGCCGCGCCTTGCCGATGTAGCACCACGGGCACATGATGTCGGACCAGATCTCGATTTTCACTGCCGCTGTCTCCCCACTTCAGGATCCTTCTCGCCCAGCCTGCAACCTCGACCGCGCTAGAGGTCAAGCGCGGCCGCGCCGGCCCACCCCGCTGAGGGGCCGGCCGGCGCGGCTGGTGCGAACGCTTGTTGTGCGACGGTTACTTGACGACCGTCTTGGCCAGCGCGATCGGCTGGTCCGGCCAGCAGTCGAGCTTGGCGTCGCTCGGCCAGTTGACCGGGGTGAAGGTCCAGCTGAAGCCCGGGTCGTCGTGCGAGGTGCCGCCGAAGCGGGTCTCCAGGGTGGTCCGGGTCTTGGGGGCCTTCAGGGTGATGGTGACCTTCGGCAGGTCGAACTCGGTGTTGGAGACGTACGGGCCCGCGGCGCGCAGGACCGCCTTGGTGCCGTCCACCTCCAGCGTCGGGGTGCCCGCGGCGCCGCCGTCGGCGACCTGGTAGGAGACGACGGTGGCGCCCTCCGGCAGCTTGAACTGCAGGGTGACGTCCTTGACGACCTTGTTGTAGGCCGGGTTCGGGGTGATCGGGGCCGGGTCGAGCGTGACGTCGAAGGTGGCGCCGGGCTTGACCGTGGCCGGGGCCACGGCGTCGACGTACGCGCTGTAGGCGAGGCCCGTGGTGGTGCCGACGCGGCAGTCGAAGTACGTCTTCACCGGAGCGGCCGAGGCGTTGGAGGTGGCGGCCACCAGGCCCGTGATGGCCAGCGGGACGGCGATGGCGGCGGTGCGGGCACGGCTGCGCAGAGCGGACATGTGGATTCCGTTTCTCGTCGACAGGTCCCCGCCGGCCGGTGCCGGCGGGTGCGAACAGCAGGGTGGGCGTGGGGGGATGCGGCGCCCCCGGGTCGGCCGTCCGTCAGGAGGCCGGGGTGCGCCAGAATTCGGGGTGGTCGCGGTACCAGTCCACGACCGACCCCAGCCCGCTCTCGATCGACCAGCGGGGCGCGTAGCCCAGCTCCTCGCGGATCTTGGAGTCGTCGATCGCATAGCGGAAGTCGTGTCCGAGGCGGTCCTCGACAGGGAGCACCATGTCCCAGTCCGCGCCCAGGAGGTCGAGCAGCCGGGACGTCATGTCGCGGTTGCTCATGCCGCTGCCGCCGCCGATGTTGTAGATCTCGCCCGCCCGGCCCTTGGTGAGCACCAGGTGCAGGGCCCGGCAGTGATCGTCCACGTGCAGCCACTCGCGCACGTTGAGGCCGTCCCCGTACAGTGGCACCTGACGGTTCGTCAGGAGTCGGGTGACGAAGTTCGGGATGAGCTTCTCGGGGTGCTGGTACGGGCCGTAGTTGTTGGAGCAGCGGGTGACGCGCACGTCGAGCCCGTGCGTGCGGTGGTAGGCGCGGACGATCAGGTCGCTGGACGCCTTGGACGCCGCATAGGGCGAGTTGGGCAGCAGTGGGCTGTCCTCGGTCCAGGTGCCGGTCTCCAGCGAGCCGTACACCTCGTCCGTGGAGACGTGCAGCATCCGGTCGACGCCGGCCGTCAGGGCCGCGTTGAGGAGCCGCTGGGTGCCCGTCACGTTCGTACGGATGAACTCGCCGGGGCCCTCAAGGGACCGGTCCACGTGGGACTCGGCCGCGAAGTGCACGATTGCGTCGTGGCCCGGGACGACCCGGTCCAGGAGCTCGCGGTCGCAGATGTCGCCGTGCACGAACTCGAAGCGCTCGTGCTCGGCGGGCAGGTTGTCGCGGCGGCCCGCGTAGGTGAGCCGGTCCAGGGCCGTGACGTGCACGTCCTCGGACTCGGGATAGCTGCCCGCGAGGATCTCGCGGACGTAGTGCGAGCCGATGAACCCGGCGGCGCCGGTGACCAGGATCCTCATGCCGCCACCTCCGCCTGGGTGTGGTCGCCGATGATGAGCCGGCGCCCGGCGGTCTCGCCGCCGCGCACCGCGGCCGAGCGGCCGATGATCGAGCCGGACAGGCCGCGCACGTTCTGGATGGACACCTCGTCCAGGACGATGGAGTCGCCGATCCCGGCGCCGTCCAGGACGCAGTCGCGTCCGAGTGCGGTGTACGGGCCCAGCTCGCTGTCGCGCACGACGCTGCCCGCGCCGACGATGAGCGGTCCCACGAGGTACGAGCGCTCCACGACGGCCCCGGCCTCGACGACCACCGGTCCCTCGACGGTGCTGGCCGCGTCGACCTCACCGTGCACGCCGTGGCCGAGCCGGCCGAGCAGCAGCCGGTTGCAGTCCAGGAGGTCGTCCGGGCTGCCGGTGTCCTTCCAGTAGCCGGCGTACTCGTCGGCGACCACCCGGTCGCCGCGCTCCACCAGGTACTGGATGGCGTCAGTGATCTCCAGCTCGCCTCGGGCGCTCGGCACGATGGCCTTCACCGCTTCGTGCACCGCGGAGGTGAAGAAGTACACCCCGACCACGGCGAGGTCGCTGCGCGGCTGCTGCGGCTTCTCCACCAGCGCGAGCACCCGGCCCTCCGCGTCGACCTCGGCGACGCCGTAGGCCCGCGGGTCGGCCACCTTGGTGAGCAGCAGCTGGGCGGCGGGTCGCCCGGCGCGGAAGGCGCGGGCCGAGGTGGCGATGCCCTCGGCGAGGATGTTGTCGCCCAGGTACATCACGAAGTCGTCGTCGCCGAGGAACTCCTCGGCGATGGAGACGGCGTGCGCGAGGCCCAGCGGGGCCTCCTGCTGGAGGTAGGTGATGTTCAGGCCGTACGCGGAGCCGTCCCCGACGGCCGCGCGGATCTCCTGGGCACGGTCACCGACGACGACCGCCACGTCCCGGACGCCGATGTCGCGGACGTTCTCCAGGCAGTGCACCAGGATCGGTTTGTTGGCGACGGGCACCAACTGTTTGGGCATGGAATAGGTGAAGGGACGCAACCTGGTCCCCATCCCTCCGGACAGAATCAGCGCCTTCATGGCAACCCTTCACTCGCACCTTTGCCCCGGCCTTGGTTACGGGCTCGATTCTGGGAAGCCGACCTAGAGAGCGGGTCCACTCCAACTGGACTCCGCCCGGCGGGCGGGTGCGTGCGGGGTTGTGGACACGGCGAAGGGGGCCGGCCAATGGGCCGGCCCCCTTCGTGGGACGGTGCACGGGGGATGGGCACGCGTCCGTGTGGGGGCGTGTCCACCCGCCTCGGGGGCGGCGGGTGGACACGCGGGTGATCGCCCGGATCGGGCGGTGTGCGGGCTCAGTTCTTGCCCGCAGGTTCCTTGGTTTCCTTGGCGCCGCCGGGTGCGGCGGCGGGCTCGCGGCGCTTCTCCTTCGGGATGGCCGCGAGGACCAGGGCGATCACCAGCATCACGCCGCTGACCACGAAGACGATCTGCATCGCGTCGGCCATGCCGTGCAGGAACGGCTTGGCCAGACGCGGGTCGGCGTGCTTGAGGAAGGAGCTGTTGTCCATGGGGACAGCTCCTTGCCGGGCGCCGAGGAGCACCTTGTTGGCGGCCTCGCCGGTCACCGACGGGTCGTTGACGGCCGCCGTGTAGGCGGGGTCGGAGGCCGCGTCGCGGTAGGCTGCGGCCACCTTGTCGCTGACCGCGCCGAAGAACATCGACAGGAAGACGGCGATGCCCGCGGTGCCGCCGATCTGGCGGAAGAAGGTGAACGAGCCCATGCCCGCGCCCATGTACTGCGGGGAGACGCCCGTCTGGATCGCGATCAGCATGACCTGCCAGCACAGGCCGATGCCGAAGCCCATCAGGCCGGCGGCGATGCCGGTCTGCCACAGCGCGGTGTCCGCGGTGAGCGTGCCGAACCAGAAGGTCGCGGCGACCATCAGCACGAGGCCGGTGAGCAGAACGACCTTGTAGTGGCCCGTCTTGGTGACGAACGGGCCCGCGATGCGGCCCGCGACGACGATGCCGAGCGTCTGGGGCAGCATCATCAGGCCGGCCTGGGTGGGCGACAGGCCCTTGACCATCTGGAGGTAGAGCGGCAGCACCGAGAGGGCGCCGAACACGGCCGCGCCGACCAGCGTGTTGACACCGTTGTACACGGAGAAGAGCGGATTGCGGAACATCGGCGTGGGGAGCAGGGCCGCACCGCCCGCCCGCTTCTGCGCCAGCAGGAACAGCACCAGGCCGACGAGCCCCAGGGCGAACAGGCCGAGCGTCCCGCCCGCGCCCCAGCCCCACTTGGGTCCCTGCTCCACCGCGAAGAGCAGCGGCACCAGGCAGGCGACCAGTGCGAGCAGGCCCGCGATGTCGAACTTGTGCTGTGCGCGGTTGGGTTGGATGCGCACTGTCGAGGCGATGATCAGCGCGGCCGCCACACCGATCGGCACGTTGATGTAGAACGCCCAGCGCCAGCCGGACGTGCCCATGAAGCTGTCGAGTCCGGCGAAGAACCCGCCCGCGACGGGGCCGATGACCGCGGAGACACCGAAGACCGCGCCGAACCACGCCTGGTAGCGGCTGCGTTCGGCGAGCGGCACCAGGTCCGTGAGGATCGCGAAGGCGAGGCTCATCAGACCGCCCGCGCCGATGCCCTGGACCCCGCGGAACACCGCGAGCATGGTCATGGACTGGGCGAGGCCGCACAGCACCGAGCCGAGCACGAAGACGCCCACTGCGGTGCAGTAGACGGGACGGCGTCCGTAGATGTCGGAGAGCTTGCCGTACAACGCCGTCGTGATCACCGACGTGATCATGTACGAGGTGTTCGCCCAGGCCTGCTCCGAAAGGCCGTTGAGGTCGTCGGCGATGGTGCGCAGGGAGGCAGAGATGATCGTCTGGTCGAGCGCGGACATGAACAGGCCGAGCAGGAGCCCCGTCATGATCAGCCGGACCCTGCGCCGGTTCACCGCGTCGGCACTGGAACCGGGCACCGAAGCCCCTGGCTTCTCTGTGTCTGTCATCGGGAGTTTCTTCCTTCGGGAAGCGGAAGTGGAGGGGGAAGCGGTGCGCCCACAGGTTTGGCCCCTGCACGGATGGGTCCCGTGGACAGGTTCCGGCCGCTGCGGCCGGACCATGATGAAACCTCTAGTGCGCTAGAGGTCAAGGGGATTGTGCGGCGCCTGGCTAGGACACGGCTCGGACCCGCCTCGCGCCTCCCGTTGCCCGACGGTTCCCTCACCGGCCGCTCCTGGTGCTTCCAGCGCCGCTCCAGGAACGCTCGACCCCCGCTCCCTAGCGTCCGAAGCCATGAGATTCCTTTTTGTGTCCGGAGGAAGCGCGGGAGCGGTCTTCCCCATCACCCCGCTGGCGCTGGCGGCGCGCAATGCCGGCCACGAAGTGATCGTCGGGGCCACGGAGAACGTGATGCCGCTGGTCGCGGCGACCGGTCTGCCGGGCGCCCCGATTACCTCGCGCACCATGTTCGACTTCATGCAGCGCGACCGGCACGGCAACCCGCTGGAGATCCCCAAGGACCCGCACGAGCGCAACCTGTTCAACGGCCGGGGCATGGCCCGACTCGCCCTCGGCAGCATGGAGGGGCTGGTCCCCCTGGTCGAGTGCTGGCAGCCGGACGTCCTGGTCGCCGGGGCGCTCTCGTACGCGGCGCCGCTGGTGGCCCACCGCTTCGGCCTGCCCTGGGTGCGGCACGCGCTCAACATGGGCGAGCCGTCCATCATTGACCTGTCCGCCGCCGCCGAACTGGCGCCGGAGCTGGAGGAGATGGGCTTGTCCGCCCTCCCCGACCCGGACATGTACGTGGAGATCTGTCCGCCGGGCGCCCGCCGCCCGGACGCGGGGCCCGCGCAGTTCATGCAGTACGTGCCCTTCAACACCCAGCGCGCGCTCGAGCCCTGGATGTACACCAAGGGGGACCGGCCACGCGTACTGGTCTCGGCGGGCAGCCGGGTCTCCGCCGACTACGAGGCCGACGCCTTGTCCGCCCTGGTCGAGAAGGTCGCCGGGCTCGACGTGGAACTGCTCATCGCGGCTCCCCAGGAGATGGCGGACGCCCTGGGCGACCTGCCGGACAACGTGCGCGCGGGCTGGCTGCCGCTCGACGTCGTGCTGCGCACCTGCGACCTGCTGGTGCACCGGGCCGGCGGCAACACGATGCTGCACGCGATCGTGTGTGGCGTTCCCCAGCTGGTGATTCCCGCCATGCCCAAGCAGGTCGGCATGTCCGAGCGGCTTGCCGAGTACGGCGCCGCAATCATGCTCACGGCCGGGCAGGACGACTCGCCGGAGAACGTCGCCAAGGCCTGCCGCGAGCTGCTGGAGAACCCGGCCTACAAGGCCCGGACCGACGAGCTGAGCAAGGAGATCGCGGGGCTGCCCACCCCGCACGACGTGACGGTGACCATCACCGAGCTGGCGCGCGCCCGCAGGGCACTGTGAATCCGGCATCCCCAAATTCGTGAAGAATGCACTGGTCGGCGATCATCAGGTGTTCACACAATGCAGACGAGGCGCTGCCTGACTGCACCTTCGAGCAGCACATGCTCGCCTGGAAGACTCCTGGAAGGAACCGCCATGCTCCCCGTCCTCACCGAGGACCTCACCTGGGCCTCTGTCCTCACGCCGGACCCTCGGTCCTCGACCACGCTGACGATCGAGGACCTGGACTCGGTCCCCGCCGACGCGTCGGCCCTCTTCACTCTCTGCGTGCTGGCTCCCGAGCCGGCTGAGGCCAACGCGGCCTGACAACCATCGTGCGGGAACAGGAAGGTCCGGTGGCCGGAGGCGGCGCACCGCGGATCGGCTGGCGCAGCCATCTGCGGAGCGTCGTCGTGCCGGGCGAAGCCGTGTACCTGGTCTCCGGCCGAGGCGTCCGCGCCGTGCGCGGCACCCCGGCCGAGGCGCTGGCCCCCCTGCTCGACGGCACCCGCACACCCGACGAGGTGCTGCGGGCCGCCGCCGGGAACCTGTCGGCACCCGGGACGTCCCCCGACGAACTGCGCCGCGCGCTCTCCGAGCTCTGGTCCGCCGGCCTGCTGCGCGCCCGTTCCGCCGAGGCACCGGCACCGGCCGACCCCTCGGCCGACGCCTTCTGGGACCTGGCCGGCACCGCGCCACCCACCGGTCCGACCGTACGGCTCCTGGTGCTCGACGGCCCAGTCGGCCACGCGCAGGCAGCGGCCGCCTGCACCGAGTCCGGGCTCACCGTGGTGCCGCCCGACGCGGCGGACGCCACCGTCACCCTGGTGCTCTGCGCCGACTACCTGGACCCGGGCCTCGCCGGCATCGACGCCCGCCAGCGCGCGGCAGGCCGCCCCTGGATCCTCGCCAAGCCCGGCGGCCCCGCACCGTGGACCGGCCCGGTGCTCCGCCCCGGCGGCGGCCCTTGCTGGCACTGCCTTGCCGAACGTCTGCGCCTCCAGCGCGGCTCCGAGGCGCCCCTGCACCGCGCCCTGGGCAGCGCCGGCCCGATCGCCCGGCCCGACGCTTCGCTCGCCGCGAGCCGAGCCCTGGGCCTGCACACCGCCGTCCTGGAGACCGCCAAGTACCTGGCCGGCACGCCGAGTCCGGCGCGCGACGCCGTACACGTCCTGGACACCCTCACCCTCACCGTCGACCAGCACCCGGTCGTCCACCGCCCCCAGTGCCCGGCCTGTGGCGACCCCGGACTGGTCGCCGCCACGGTGCGCGCGCCCTTCGTTCCCGGGCCCCGTCCCAAGGCGGCGGCCGGCGGCAACGGCCACCGCGCCCTGACGCCCCGACAGATGTGGGACACCTACGGCCACCTGGTGAGCCCGGTCACCGGCGTCGTGCGCGAGGTGCGGCGCGACCCGCGCAGCCCCGCCTTCACCCACAGCTACCTGTCCGGGCACAACCTGGCACTGCGGACGCAGACCCTGGCCGGGCACACCGCCGGCCTGCGCGCGCTCAGCGGCGGCAAGGGCCTCACCTCCGAGGAGGCCCGGGTCAGCGCCTTGTGCGAGGCGGTGGAGCGCTACAGCGGCACCCGGCACGGCGACGAGCCGGTGGTCCGCGACAGCCTGCGCGCGCTCGGTGTGGCTGCGGTGCACCCGGACAGCGTCCGGCTCCACGACGCCCGGCAGCTGCGTGACAGGGCCGCCTGGAACGCCGCCCGCTCGCCCTTCCAGTACGTCGGTCGCCTCTTCGACGAGGACGCGGTGCTCGACTGGACCCCGGTGTGGTCCCTCACCGCCGGCCGGCAGCGGCTGCTGCCCACCTCGTTGCTCTACTTCGACGCCGACCCCGCGGCCCCGCTGCGCGCGGACTCCAACGGCAACGCCGCCGGGTCCAGCCGCGAGGACGCCTTCGTCCAGGGCTTCCTGGAACTGGTGGAGCGCGACGCGGTCGCCCTGTGGTGGTACAACCGCACCCTCGCACCCGCCCTCGATCTCGACGCCTTCGCCGCTTCGGGCGACGACTGGATCGAGCCGCTGCGCGCGGGCTACCGCTCGGTCGGCCGTGAGGTCTGGGCCCTCGACCTGACCTCCGACTTCGGCATCCCGGTGGTCGCCGCCCTGTCCCGGCGCACCGAAGGGGCCGCCGAGGACGTGCTGTTCGGCTTCGGCGCCCACCTCGACCCGCGCATCGCGGTGCGCCGTGCGCTCACCGAGATGGGACAGCTGCTGCCCGCGGTCATCGGCGCCCGCCTGGACGGCTCCGGCTACACGGTGGACGATCCGCAGGCCCTGTCCTGGTGGCGCACGGCCACTGTCGCCGGCCAGCCCTATCTGCTGCCCGACCCGAAGCGCCGCCCGACCGTTCCCGGTGACCACGCGCACACTCCCCGAGCCGACCTCGCCGACGACGTGGCGGCGCTGACCGCGCTCGCCCGGGAGCGTGGTCTCGAGGTCCTCGTCCTGGACCAGACCCGGCCCGACGTCGGGCTTCCGGTGGTGAAAGTGGTCATTCCCGGCATGCGTCACTTCTGGCCACGCTTTGCTCCGGGCCGCCTCTTCGACGTGCCGGTCGCCCTCGGCCGGCTCACCGAGCCCACGCCGTACGAGCGTCTCAATCCGCTGCCGCTCTTCATCTGACCCCGGCCGCCCATATCGGGCTATATGGCATCTGGCCTGCACTTTTCCTGGCCTGTTCACTCCAGGGCCCCGTCGATGACGCCGGGACCGCCGCCCGTCGGACCCCACGGACCGGACCTCTGGCCACCAGCGACCATCTCTCGTATTTGGCCAAAATCACCACGATGTTCTTCGTCCGGACAGCGCCGTCCGAGCGATGATCAGCTCGCCCCGCTGTCCCGGCCACCGCCGGGACGGCTCCCGGGTGTGTCCATCACCCTCCGCAGAGAAGTCGTCGCCCCTGATGAATCCACGTGAACAGCACCTCAACGAGCCGGACGGACCGGCCCCGACCCTCTCCGGCGAGGTTTCCGACATGCCCGCCCCGCGGCTGGCGCGCGCGGTCCTCTTGGCCGTGATGGCTGGATATTCGCTGGTCACCGCCGTGAACATCCTCGGTGACAGGCCGACGCCGGTCGAGAGCTGTGTAAGCTTCACCGCCCTGCTCGCCGTGTTCGGCCTCCAGGTCGTGCACTCCCGGCCGCTGGCCCGGCAGAGCCCGTACTGGCACCGAGTGACAACCCTCCTGCTGCAAGGCCTCTTCTGCTTCGTACCGCTCGCGCTCTTCGGTGTCGCCTGGGGCGCGATGGGCGGCTTCCTGGCCGGCTCCGTACTCCTTCTGCTACCCGGCCGGGCCGCCTGGCCGCTGTACGGCACGATCGGCCTCTCCCTCTTCACCTACTCGGCGCTGGAGGGCAGCAGCGTGCTCGACAGTGTCTACGCGATGGAGGCCACGCTCGTCACCGGGCTCGTGGTGTTCGGGCTGAGCAGCCTGACCGGCCTGGTGACCCGGCTGCACGCACACCGCGCCGATCTGGCCCGGCTCGCCGTGGCCAGCGAGCGGGTGCGCTTCTCCCGGGACCTGCACGACCTGCTCGGCTACAACCTGTCCGCGATCACGCTCAAGACCGAGCTGGTCCGGCGCATGGTGCCGGACATGCCCGAGACCGCCCGGAACGAGATCGAGTCCGTCCTCGCCGTGTCCCGCCAGTCGCTCGCCGATGTGCGCAAGGTCGCCACCGGCTACCGCGACATGTCCCTGACCGAGGAGGCGGCGGTCACCTGCTCGATGCTGGAGTCGGTCGGCATAGAGGTGGAGACCGCCATCGACACAGGTCCGCTTCCGTCGCAGATCGACACGGTCCTCGCCACGGTGCTCCGCGAGGGCGTCACCAACGCCCTGCGGCACAGCCGTGTCCACCACTGCACCATCCGGTGCTGGGAGGAGAACGGCATGGTCGTGCTCAGTCTCGCCAACGACGGCGTGGACCCCGAGGAGGCGGCCCGGGAGCCGCAGCAGGCGGACGACCCCGGCGGCAGGGGCCTGGGCAACCTCACCCTCCGGTTGACCCGCGTCGGCGGCAGCCTCACCACTCAGCTGGGCGACGACGGCTGGTTCAGGATGGTTGCCCGGGCCCCGCTGGCTCCCGCTCTCTCCCGGACGTGTGAAGGGCCGACGGAGACCGCTCGAAAATAAAGGCGGGAAAAGGTGAAAGTAAAACTGTAGTGTGAAACGGTCAAGATGCCGGGGGGGATCACCAATAGTGATACGCATATTGCTGGCCGAAGACATGGACCTGGTCCGGGGAGCGCTCGTGGCGCTGCTCGGTCTGGAGGGTGACCTCGAAGTGGTCGCACAGGTCGAGCGCGGAGACAAGATCCTGCCGACCGCCCTGGAGACCCGGCCCGATGTCGCGATCATCGACATCGGCCTCCCGGGCCTCGACGGCCTGTCGGCGGCGGCTCTTCTCGCCGAGGAGCTGCCCGGCTGCCGCACGCTCATCCTGACCAGTCTCGGCCGCCCGGGCGTGCTGCGCCGGGCGCTGGACGCCAAGATCTCCGGCTTCCTGCCGAAGGACGCCTCGCCCCAGGATCTCGCCGACGCGGTGCGCCGGGTCGTGGCGGGCCACCGGGCCATCGACCCCGAGCTCGCCCTGGCGGCCTGGGACAGCGTCGAGAGCCCGCTCACCGATCGTGAGAGGGAGGTGCTGCGCCTCACCGCCGAGGGCGACGAGGCGCCGGAGATCGCCTCCCGGCTGCGCCTGTCCACCGGGACTGTACGGAACTACCTGACCTCGGTCGTCACCAAGCTGAACGCCCGCAACCGGGTGGACGCGGTGCGCATCGCCCGTGAGTCCGGCTGGCTGGTCTGAGCCTCAGGCGCCGGTGCGCAGCAGATGGCGCCCTGCGTGCTGCGACTCCAGCTCCGGCTCTCCGGACAGCACCGCCTGGTGCAACCGCTGCAGGCGCTGTGAGGGCTCCACACCGAGCTCCTCGATGAGTGTCCGGCGCAGTTGCTGGAAGACCTCCAGCGCCCGCCACACGGCGCCCGACCGGTACAGCGCCGTCATGAGCTGGGCAGTCAGGTTCTCGTTCATCGGGTGGCGGGCGACCAGCATCCGCAGTTCGGCGAGGAGCGAGGCGTGTCGGCCGAGCAGCAGGTCCGCCTCGATGCGCTGTTCGAGCACCCGGGTGCGCTGCTCGGCCATGCCGAGCACCTCCACCCCGAGCACGAGCCCGGTCGGTACGTCCACCAGCGCCGGCCCGCGCCACAGCTCCAGCGCCCGGTCCAGCATCACGGACGCGGTGTGCGCGTCGCCGGTCTCCAGCGCGAGCGAGCCGCGAGCCGCAAGCGACTGGAACTCGCGCACGTCGCTGTCCTTTGGGCGGACCGCGAGCCGGTAGCCGCCGAAGCAGGTGGTCAGTACGTCCTTGGCGTCACCGACCTGCTCGGGCTCGCCATCCGCTGGCCCGGTGCGCAGCGCGGCCGTCACCTTCCTGCGCAGGTGGAGGATGTACGTCTGCAGCGTGGTGGCCGCGCTCTTGGGGATCGCATCGCCCCAGATTTCCTCCATCAGCGTCGGTACGGTCACCACCCGCTCCGCCCTGATGGCCAGCAGCGCCAGCAGCTGGCGCGGCTTTCCCGCACTCGGCACGATCGACTGTCCGTTCAGCCGGACAGCGAGCGGCCCAAGAATTTCAATGTCCATGACACTCCCCCAGAAATTCGGCGTGTCAAGGAACTGACCCGCCGGTGTCTGCATCGACCATGACACGTCTCCTCCGTGGCACCCAGTGTCACGCTCATTGATTGAAGTGTGACCAGCTCACTCCAGCAGGACTCCAGGACCAGCCGAGGTCGGTGCGCAGGGGGACCCGAAGACCGGTGGCTCTGCTGTCGCGTCGGGTGGGCGCCGGTTTCCACGGTTCCGCTGATGGGTCAGCTTGTCGCGATGGGTGAAGCTGCTGGTCAGCCGGCGCTCGGAAGAACGTCGAGCCGAGTCGACTGCTGCACTCCAGCTCTTGAGGAAGGACCCCTCGCTCCGCTTTTCCGAAGCTGGCCGTTCCCTTCTGCGGGGGCGGCGCGGAGGGGGTTGGCGCCACTTGGCCTTGCAAGTGCAAGGTGCTGAGGCGCCGTGCTGACGTGTCAGCACGGTGGTGCTGACGAGCGGTTTGAGAAACCCGAGTTTCCGGGGTCCGAGCCCCCTTGGTCTCCCCTGCTGATCCCCTGGGCCGATATGGCGTCGGTGAAGGCCGTGCGGACTGCTGAGATCTGGGAAGACGGCTGGTACATCACTTTCAACAACCCGTTGTCATTAACGCGGCCCTGTAAAGGCAACCGCCGTTGAGGCAGCCGCAGTTAGGCTGCTCAGTAATCCCCGGCTAACCGTGACACGGGGAGATCGTGAGCGAGTCGTTTTCCGAGATCGAACTCACACAGGCTGTCGCTGTCCTGCGACAGCAGTTGGTTGCCGCGGCGGCAGCGGCCAGGCGCCTCGCTTTGACGTACGGGAACTGACCATGGAGTTCTCAGTGGGGCTACGCAAGGACGCCCATGCGAAGGCGGGGTTTCGGGGTCGCAGCGCAGGACAAGGACCTGGCCGTCGAACTGCTCTCCGCATCGCTAGCCGTGGAGACAGCGGACCTCGACGCGTTCGCCAGGGCCATAGCCGGTCCCCCGTACACCCCGCCGTTCTGGTCGGATCTCTCCAGGGACCAGCAGAGGGCCGGGACGCCTGCGCTTTCGCATGTGGGTCAGGTACGGGCAAGATCCGGCGTCAGCACATGGCCAAGGCTCATCCGAAGACATGGCCAGGGCTCATCTGAAGGGACGGACCAGTCATGGCAACCCTCGCGATGGAGGCGGTGTCCCTCGCCGGCGATCCCGGGCCGGACGCGCCCTACCGCCTGGTGACGGACCTTTCCGCGCTGTCCGACGCGCAGTGTCGCTCATCCGCTCCGTGGAAGGCACCACGGGCAGCGCGCGGGGCACGGCGGGCGCCGAGGGCGGCAGAGGGGCGCTGTCCGGCCTGCTCGGCAGTGGCCCGACCACAGCCGAGCCGGCGCTGACCGCCCTGGGCGCCTTCCGGCCGACCGGGGCGGGTGCCGCGTGACCGCGGCAGGCCCGACGACCGGGGAGGCTCCCGCCGTCCCGAGCGTGCGCCGCGTGGCCGCCTTCGCCGCGCCCGTGGTCCTGGGCAACGTGGTGACGCTCGGCGCACAGTTCGCGGTGGTGGCCCTGCTGGGCGCCGTCGGCGGATCCGCGCTGTACCTGCGGTCCGTCTACGCCCCCGTCAGCTTCGTCTTCCTCGCCCTGACCTCCGGTCTGTCGGTGGCGCTCCAGGTCGGTGCCGCCCGCTGCGCGGGAAGCGGCAGGCGGGCGGAGATCCCCGGACACCTGGCGGCCATGGCCCGGATCGGTCTGGGGGCCTATCTGTGCTGCGGGGTCCTGGTGCTGCTCGGCGGCCGGCCGCCGGCGTCCCTGCTGTCCGTGCCCGCCGCCGAGCGGTCCCGCTTCCTGGCCTTCCTGGCCGTCATGGCGGCGGTGACCGCGATCGGGTTCCTCGGCGAGCTGTGCGCAGCGGTGCTCCGGGGCATCGGCCGGACCGGATTCGGCGTCCTGACCACCGTCATCGCGGTTGCCCTGACCATCGGCGGGGTGGCGGGCCTCGGCCTCGGGGCCGACTGGGGACTGACCGCCGTTCCCGTCGCCACCGCGGCCGCCGGCACTGTCGAACTCGCCCTGGGACTGGTGCTGCTGCGTCGGGAGGGGCTGCTCGGCGCGGCCGCGCTGCGCAGCCGCACGCCGGATGCCCGGGCCCTCGTCACCTCCGTGGGCTTTCCGGTCGGCGCCTCGTTCCTGCTGCTGTTCGTCGTCAACCTGCTCTTCCTGCGGATCGTCGCTCCCTACGGCACCGGGGCGGTGGCCGGGTTCATGCTCGGCTACACCCTGCAGACCGTGGTGATCGTGCCCGCCGTGGGCTTCGGTTCCGCCATCGCGATCCTGGTCGACCAGCTCAGGGCGGCCGGGCACCGGCACCGGTGCGCCAGGCGCTGCGCAACGGGGCCGCTCTGGTCCTGGGCTGCTACCTGGTGGTCACCGCGGCCCTGGTGCTGGGCGGCAGCGCGCTGGTGTCGGCGCTGTCCGGGGGTCCGGCCACCGCCGACGAGGCCGCACGTTTCGTCGAGGTGGTGGGACCGAGCTTCGGCTGCACCGCCCTGGCCCTGACGGCACTGTCCCTGCTGGAGCAGACCGGAAGGGGCGCGATCGCCTTCGCCCTGAACGCCGTCTACTTCGGCGGACTCATCACCGTCGGCGCCTGGCTCACCCACGTCCGTGACTCCACGGACGGGCTCTATCTCACGATGACCGCCGTACTCGGAGCCGTCGTCAGCCGGCTCGCCCTGTGGTGGCTGCTGTACCGGCCACTCGGCAGCCACCAGGACGCCGGTGCGTCCTCCCGTATCCGTGCCCCCGAGGAGGCGTCATGACCACCGTCACGCGGCGGGTGGGACAACCGACCGGGAGTGTCCGGCGCGGCGGCCGGGCCACGTGTCCTCGGCGCGGCCGGAGGTTTCACGTGAAACGAGCCGTGTGCAGGGCGGTGGTCAACTTGCCCTGCACACAAATCGGTTGGGTGTCGTAAAGAAGCGGCGACCTCACTCCTTCTCGTCGCGGTGGGCGGCCTCGTCATCGGCCTGCTTCGCCTGGACCTCCGGGTCCAGCACGGAGGCACCACTGCCGTCCACCGCGCCGAGCCGGCCGGACTCGGGCACCTCCGTCGCCGCGGGCGGCTCCACCAGCCAGTCGGGGTTGGCCTGCTTGTCCCACCACTTCCAGGCCGCGAAGGCACCGCCGGCCACCAGGCCCAGCAGTACCAGCACCTTCATGGCGCGGCGGGTCCTGCACCGGCGCTCGTTCCTGCGGGCCAGCTTGCGGATCTCCTCTGCCGAGACCTGGCCGCGCAGTGCGGCCAGCGCGGCGGCACTGCGCGCGGCCGCCTCGTCGCGCACGGGGACCGCCGCGGCCACCGCCTGCTCGATCCTCGGACGTGAATACTCGGCTGCCTGCCGGGCAGCCTTGCGGGTGCGGACGGCGGCCTCGTGGGCGGCCAGGTCCACCTTCGGCGGCACATGCGTGCGGGCCTGCTCCAGACGCGGGGCAAGCCGGGCGTCGTACTGCTCGCGGGCCTGTTCAGCGGCCTGCGACACCACGGGCGCCAGCCGTACGCGTGCCTCTTGCGCGTAATACGCGGCACGCTCCTTGGCCGTGTCGGCGTAGGGCGCCACCACTTCCGCGGCGTGCAGCACGCTGTCCCTCGCCGAGCCGGTCGCGGCGCGCACGCTGTCGATGCGGGTCACGGGTTCCTCCTCCTCGGTGGCGTACGGTAATTCGACTTTCCACCCTTTTACGGATCATGCCTGCCCGCCGCCTGTGAGGCATGCGAGGACGGGCATATGGGTGCAACCGGAGCTTCCTGACGACACTGCCACGAATCGTCGCGATGCGCTCCCTCACCGGGAGAACTCCCTTCTGTCGGGCGTCCTCCGTCCTGGGCCGTGCGAGGATCGGGGAGCACACGAGGACAACGGAAGGCGGATCGTGGCCGAGCAGCTCTACGCCACCCTGAAGACCAACCACGGCGACATCGAGGTCCGGCTGTTCCCGAACCACGCGCCCAAGACGGTCAGAAACTTCGTGGAACTCGCTCAGGGCGAGCGGGAGTGGACGCACCCGGACACCGGCACGGTGAGCAAGGACAAGCTCTACGACGGCGTGCTCTTCCACCGGGTCATCAAGGGCTTCATGATCCAGGGCGGCGACCCGCTGGGCAACGGCATCGGCGGACCCGGCTACGAGTTCGCGGACGAATTCCACCCGGACCTGTCCTTCAACAGGCCGTACCTGCTCGCCATGGCCAACGCCGGTCCGAACACCAACGGCTCGCAGTTCTTCATCACCGTCTCCCCGACGGTCCATCTGAACCGCAAGCACACGATCTTCGGCGAGGTCACCGACCTGGCGAGCCAGAAGATCGTGGACGCCATCGCCGCCGTGCCGACCACGCTGCCGAACAACCGTCCGGTCAGCGACGTCGTCATCGAGACCGTCGTCGTCGAGAAGCGCCAGGGCTGAGCCCCGCCGCGCTCCGGAATCCCCTCAGGGAACAAAACGCCCCGCTCGTCCGTAAGGAAGAGCGGGGCGGGACAGCGCCGGGGGGCCGCCCACGACCAGCAAGGGGATCTCATGGACCAGGCCGCAGGCAGCACGCAGGACGCCCGGAGCCTGCCCGTGTGCTACCGGCACCCGGACCGTGAGACCGGTGTGCGCTGCACCCGCTGTGAGCGCCCCATCTGCCCCGAGTGCATGGTCAGCGCCTCGGTCGGCTTCCAGTGCCCCGAGTGCGTGCGCGGCGACTCCGGCACGGGCCACCCCCCGGCGGCCTCCCGCCCCCGTACGGTCGCCGGCGGCACCCTGACCGCGGACCCCCGCCTGGTCACCAAGATCCTCATCGGGATCAACCTGGCCGTCTTCCTGGTACAGCTGTCCATGGGCGACCGCTTCACCAATCGCTTCGAGCTCATCGGCCACGCCTACACCTACTACCTCCCCGGTGTGCAGGGCATCGCGGAGGGCCAGTACTACCGGCTGCTGACCGCGATGTTCCTGCACGGCGGCTACACCCACATCGCGTTCAACATGCTCAGCCTGTGGTGGATCGGCGGCCCGCTGGAAGCCGCACTCGGCCGCGCCCGCTATCTCGCCCTGTACTTCGTCTCGGGCCTGGCCGGCAGCGCGCTCACCTACCTGATCGCCGCACCCAACCAGCCCTCGCTGGGCGCCTCCGGTGCGATCTTCGGGCTCTTCGGCGCCACCGCCGTCCTCATGCGCCGGCTCAACTACGACATGCGGCCGATCATCGCGCTGCTGGTGATCAACCTGATCATCACCTTCAGCCCGGGGATGAGCATTGCCTGGGAGGCCCACGTCGGCGGCCTCGTCGCCGGTGTGCTGACCGGCTATGCCATGGTCCACGCCCCGCGCGACAAGCGGACGCTGATCCAGTACGGCGCCTGTGTGCTCGTTCTGGCCGTGGTGGTGGTCCTGACGCTGGTCAGGACCGCTCAGCTCACCTGATACCGAACCTGATACCGAACCGTTGTCCACAGTGTGTGCCGGATCTTGTGCATACCGTGCGGGAACAGCTGTGCCCCCTGTCGCTCGGATGTGTTTCCGCAGGTCGGACAGGGGGCGAACGGGTGTATGGGGACCGGTAGGGCAGTCACACCGGCGTCAACGGCCGATGAGTTATCCACAGATCGTAGTCTTTTCCCCAGGGAGGGTGTGGACAGGCCGTCGAGGCTGTGGATAACTCAGCGAACAGCCCTGGGCAGAGCTGCTCCCGCCGTGGCTACTTCCACTGCGTGGAGACACCGAAGCCGGCGGCGATGAAGCCGAAGCCGACCACGATGTTCCAGTTGTCCAGGCTGTCGATCGGCAGCGAGCCATTGCTCACATAGAAGACGACGATCCAGGCCAGGCCGATGAGGAACATGGCCAGCATGACGGGCGCGACCCAGGCACGGTTGGTCAGCTTGATGGCCTGTGCCTGCTTCGCGGGCGGCGGCGAGTAGTCGGCCTTCTTGCGGATACGTGACTTCGGCACGAGGGTCTCTCCTGTCGATGCGCTGCGTGGCCGCGCAGGTAACTGGGTCGGTCCGGGGCAGCGTACAAGGGGACACTGAGTGCTCCCCCGGGCGTCCGTTAGCGTAGTGCTTCCGCGGCGCCGAAGGAGATAAGGGTACGTTGAGCAATTCTGCCGACTCCCCCGGGACGGGATCAACAGATCCCGGCCCCTCGCGTGGGCGCCGCTTCCGTCCGGTGCGGATCCTCACGGCGGCCGTCTTCGCGCTGGCGGGGCTCATCTTCTTCACCAGCTTCAACACAGCCAAGGGCACGGACATCCGCAAGGACTCCTCCTTGCTGAAGCTGTCCGACCTGATCCAGGAGCGCAGCCGCAAGAACAAGGAGCTGGACGAGTCCAGCGCGGCGCTGCGCGAGAGCGTGGAGTCGCTCGCGGAGAGCGACGACGGCAGCACCAAGGCCCAGGACGAGAAGCTCACCGGGCTGGAGAAGAGCACGGGCACCCAGAAACTCACGGGCAGGGCGATCTCCGTCACCCTCAACGACGCCCCGCCGAACGCCACCGCCAAGCTCCCCGGCTACCCGGAGCCGCAGCCCGACTACCTGGTCATCCACCAGCAGGACCTGCAGGCCGTGGTGAACGCCCTGTGGCAGGGCGGGGCCAAGGGCATCAAGGTCATGGACCAGCGGCTGATCTCCACCAGCGCCGTCCGCTGCGTCGGCAACACCCTGATCCTCCAGGGCCGCGTCTACTCACCGCCGTACAAGATCACTGCGGTGGGGGACCCGGACAGGCTCCAGCAGGCGCTCGCGGCCAGCAAGGCGATCCAGACGTACATGGTCTACGTCAACGTCTACGGCCTCGGCTGGAAAGTCACCGACGACGGAACGGTGACTCTGCCGGGCTACTCGGGCACAGTGGATCTGCACTACGCGAAACCCGTGCAGTAGCCGTCCGCTCAGGAGCCGCCGGTGCGCGTGATCGTCAGGACCGTCAGCGAACTGTGCATCACCGTCGGCAGTCTGATCGTGCTCTTCGTCGTCTACGTGCTGTTCTGGACCGGCGTGCAGGCCGACGGGGCCATGAACGACCAGATCGACCAGCTGCATCAGCAGTGGTCGAAGGGGAGCGTGCGGCCCTCGGCCGGGACCGCGGGCACTCCGACGGGGGGCGCGGGGACCTCGCGGACCGCCGCGGACGTGCCGAAGCCGGCCGCGTACCACGAAGGCAGGGCCTTCGCGATCATGTACATCCCGCGGCTCGGTTTCACGTGGAACAAGCCGGTGCTGGAGGGCACCGGCACGGACGTGCTGAAGAAGGGCCTCGCCCACTACGCCGGGACGGCCCGGCTCGGCCAGGAGGGCAACTTCGCGGTCGCCGGCCACCGGCGTACCTACGGCGACCCCTTCAAGGACTTCCCGCTGCTGCGGCCGGGCGATGCGGTGGTGCTCACGGACGGAACCACCTGGTTCACGTATCGGATCGACAAAGGGCCCTACAAAACCGTTCCGACCGACGTTGAGGTGATCGACCCTGTGCCACGTAAGTCGGGGTACACGCGCCCGGGCCGGTATCTGACGCTGACCACGTGTGATCCGGAATGGGGGCACAGCCACCGGCTGATCGTCTGGGCGCACTTGGACTCCACACAGCCTGTGGAGTCAGGCGAACCGAAGGCTCTGCGCCGTTAGTCTGGTGCTGTACGGCGTGAGTCAGGTGCCGTGGTGGAACGGAAGGGACGGCATGTACGGCTGGATCTGGCGGCATCTGCCGGGGCACGCATGGGTGAAGGCGCTGATCTCACTCCTCCTGGTCCTGGCCGTGGTCTACGTCCTGTTCCAGTACGTCTTCCCCTGGGCCGAGCCGCTGCTGCCCTTCAACGATGTGACGGTGGACAACCAGTGAGTGCGCGGATTCTCGTCGTCGACAACTACGACAGCTTCGTCTTCAACCTCGTCCAGTACCTGTACCAGCTGGGTGCCGAGTGCGAGGTGCTGCGCAATGACGAGGTGTCCACCGGTCACGCCCAGGACGGCTTCGACGGCGTGCTGCTCTCGCCCGGCCCGGGGACGCCGGAGCAGGCGGGCGTGTGCGTGGACATGGTCCGGCACTGCGCCTCGACCGGAGTGCCGGTCTTCGGGGTCTGCCTCGGCATGCAGTCGATGCAGGTGGCGTACGGCGGTGTGGTCGACCGGGCGCCCGAGCTGCTGCACGGCAAGACCTCCCTGGTGGAGCACGAGGGCAGGGGCGTCTTCGCCGGGCTGCCCTCCCCGTTCACGGCGACCCGCTACCACTCGCTGGCGGCCGAGCCGGCCACCGTCCCGGCGGAGCTGGAGATCACGGCCCGTACGCACGACGGGATCATCATGGGCCTGCGCCACCGGGAACTCCCGGTCGAGGGCGTGCAGTTCCATCCCGAGTCGGTGCTGACCGAGCACGGGCACCGGATGCTGGCCAACTGGCTGGTGGAGTGCGGCGACCAGGGTGCCGTGGCGAGGTCGGCGGGGCTCGCCCCGGTGGTGGGCAGGGCCACGGCGTGACCGCGCTGCGCCCCGAGCGCGAGGACTTGTACGGCGCAGGGCCGTACGAGTCCTACGGCCGTGTGCCGTACGCGAGCGCGGGCGAGCCTGCCACGGCGCCGATGCCGACGGTCCCGGCGGCGCCGGCGGCGGACGAGGAAACGATGGCGCTGCGGATCCCCGATCCGCAGCCGGGCCCCGAGAACGAGCCCATACGCGCCTCAGGAGCCCCTTCAGCCTCCTACAGCACTGGACCCGCACCGGGTGGCCGTGCGGCCCGCAGGAAGGCAGCCAAGCGGCGTGGTGGCCGTCATGGCGGCCACCGGGAGCCGGCGGGTCCGACGGGCACCTCGCCGGAGTCGGCGCCGGGGCCGCGGCGGCCGCTCTCCCGTGTGGAGGCCCGGCGTCAGGCGCGGCTGCGCAAGCCGAGCCCGGGTGTCCTCGCGAGCCGGGCGATCGGTGAGGTGTTCATCACCACCGGCGTGCTGATGCTGCTGTTCGTCACCTACCAGCTGTGGTGGACGAACGTCCGCGCGCATGCGCAGGCGGGCAGCGAGACCCACCAGCTGCAGGACGACTGGGCCAGCGGCAAGCGCAGCCCGGGGGTGTTCGAGCCGGGCCAGGGCTTCGCCATCCTGCACATCCCCACGCTGGACGTGGTGGCGCCGATAGCGGAGGGCGTCAGCAACAAGAAGGTGCTCGACAAGGGCATGGTCGGGCACTACGGCGAGGGTGCGCTGAAGACGGCGATGCCGAGCGCCAGGGCCGGAAACTTCGGACTGGCCGCCCACCGCAACACGCACGGCGAGCCGTTCCGGTACATCAACAAGCTCAAGCCCGGTGACGCGGTCGTGGTCGAGACACAGGACACGTACTTCGTGTACAAGGTGACCTCGACGCTGCCGGTGACCTCGCCGTCCAACACCAGTGTGCTGAACCCGATCCCCAGGGGTTCGGGGTTCACCGAGCCGGGCCGCTACATCACCCTCACCACCTGTACACCGGAGTTCACCAGCAAGTACCGGCTGATCGTCTGGGGCAAGATGGTCGAGGAACGCCCGCGCAGCAAGGGCAAACCCGACGCGCTCATCGAGTAGGGGCAAAAGAACAGTGGCAGCGACCGCCGACGACACCGAAGAGCACACGGACGCGTCCGGGCCGGCGCCCGGCGCGCGCCGCCGGCGCCCCGGCCGGATCGCGATGGCGGTGAGTGTCTTCGGGGAACTCCTGATCACGGTGGGCCTGTTGCTCGCCCTGTTCGTCGTCTACTCCCTGTGGTGGACGAACGTGATAGCGGACCGCAAGGCGCACAAGGAGGCCGACAAGGTCCGCCAGCACTGGGCCCATGCCGCCGACTCGGGTCCCGGTGCGCTGGACACCAAGGACGGCATCGGCTTCCTGCACGTGCCGTCGATGAAGAACGGCGAGGTCCTGGTCGAGAAGGGCACGGGCACGGACGTCCTGAACGACGGCGTGGCCGGCTACTACACGGACCCGGTCAAGGCGACCCTCCCCGTCACGGGCAAGGACGGCAACTTCGCCCTCGCCGCCCACCGCGACGGCCACGGCGCCAAGTTCCACAACATCGACAAGGTGCACCAGGGCGACCCGATCGTCTTCGAGACGAAGGACGACTGGTACGTCTACAAGGTGTTCTCGATCCTCCCCGAGACCTCGAAGTTCAACGTCAAGGTGCTGTCGTCGGTCCCCGAGGAGTCCGGTAAGAAGAAGCCGGGCCACTACATCACCCTGACGACGTGCACCCCCGTGTACACCTCCCGCTACCGCTACGTGGTGTGGGGCGAGCTGGTCCGGGTGGAGAAGGTGGACAGCAA
The DNA here is from genome assembly GCF_055657175.1 of Streptomyces sp. NPDC107581. Classification (NCBI taxonomy): domain Bacteria; kingdom Bacillati; phylum Actinomycetota; class Actinomycetes; order Kitasatosporales; family Streptomycetaceae; genus Streptomyces; species Streptomyces sp. NPDC107581. The sequence continues at coordinate 534,348 of NZ_JBVKBH010000001.1, read as the reverse complement.
GCGGACGCCGCCGAAGGAACTGTCCGGCTGACCGGGGGTCTCCGAGGAGCTCCGTCCTCTGACATGCCGAAGGCCCGAAGCCGCGACTTCCTCTTGCGGCTTCGGGCCTCTTCGCGCCAGGCCGTGCCCACTCCGGGAGCCTCGGCGGCTCGACTGAGCTCCATGCCGTCGAGGTGATCCGCAGCCGGCGGATCAGGGGCGCTGATCGGTCTGCGACCCAGGCCGCGCGGGCCCCTGACCGACTCGCTCGCGAAGGCCTCGGCACACAGCGATGGCCCCGGCGTGCAGCGAAGGCCTCGGGACACGGCGAAGGCCCCGGCACGCACGAGGGGTGCCGAGGCCTTCGGAGACGTCGGGGGCGTCAGCCGGCGGTGCCGCCGAAGATGTTGGTGCCGCCGTCGTTGCCGCCGTTGTTCCCGTTGCCGTTCTGGCCGACGGTGACCAGGTCGACCGACGAACCCTGCTGGACCGTGCTGCCCTGGCCCGGGTTCGACGTGAAGACGATCGCGTTGTCGTCCTGCGAGCCGGTGATGTTGCCGACCTGCAGGCCGGCCTGCTGCAGCAGGGCCTTGACGTCCTTGAGCTTCTGCCCCTGGATGTTCGGGACCTGGACCTGGCCGGTCTGGCCCTGCACCTTGCCGACGCTGATCGCCACGTTGGTGTTCTTGACGACCTGCTCGCCCGCCGTCGGGTTGGTCGAGAGGACCTTGCCGTCCTGGTTGGGGTCGTTGGTCGGTGTGTCGTTGCAGGTCGGCACCAGGCCCAGGTTCTGGAGCTCGGCCTTGGCGTCGTCGCAGGACTTGCCGACGAGGTCGCTGGGGATGGCGATCTTCTCCTCGGCCTTGGCGACCGTGAGGGTGATCGTGGAGCCCTTCTGCCGTGACACGCCGCCATCGGGGTTCTGGGCCGTGACGATGCCGGGCGGCTGGGGGGACACCTCGGTCTTCTTGTCGACGAGGAAGCCCTTGTCCTTCAGCTGCTTCTCGGCCTTGTCGTACTGGATGCCGCGGACATCCGGTACGAGGACCGTGGGCGCGCCCTTCGACACCACCAGCGTGATCGTGTCGCCCTTCTTCACGTCCGTGCCCGGCTTGGGGTCCTGGGAACAGACGTTGCCCTTGGGCTGGCTCTCGCACTCCTTGCGCGTGGGGGCCGCCAGCTTCAGGTCCGAGTTCACGGCCATCTTCTGGGCGGTGGCGTAGCTGTTGCCGACGAAGTTCGGGGCCGCGAAGGTGTCGTCCGTGTTCTTCCCGTCGACCGCGTACTTCCCGATCAGGATCGCGCCGACCAGGACCAGCAGGCCGGCGACGACGAGCAGGATCGTGGAGGTGTTGCTCTTCTTCTGCTGGCGGCGCCGGTCCGGGCGGTCGTCGTAGCCGTAGCCGCCGTCGTCCGGGCTCATCGGCGGGAGCATGGTGGTGGCGCCGGCGCCCGCGTCGTGGCGCAGGGCCGTCGTCGGCTGGTCGTCGGGGTAGCCGCCGTAGCCCACCGCGCCCATCGCGGCCGTCGCCGCGACCGGCTGGCCGTCGAGGCAGGCCTCGATGTCGGCGCGCATCTCGTCGGCCGACTGATAGCGGTAGTTCGGGTCCTTGACCAGCGCCTTCAGGACGATGGCGTCCATCTCGGGGGTGATCTCGGGGTCGAAGACGCTGGGCGCCTGCGGTTCCTCGCGTACATGCTGGTAGGCCACGGCGACCGGGGAGTCGCCGACGAACGGCGGCCGTACCGTCAGCAGCTCGTAGAGGAGGCAGCCCGTCGAATACAGGTCCGAGCGGGCGTCGACCTGCTCGCCCTTCGCCTGCTCCGGGGAGAGGTACTGGGCGGTACCGATCACCGCGGCCGTCTGCGTCATGGTCATGCCGGAGTCGCCCATGGCCCGGGCGATGCCGAAGTCCATGACCTTGACCTGACCGTTGCGGGTCAGCATGACGTTGGCCGGCTTGATGTCACGGTGGACGATGCCGCTGCGGTGGGCGTACTCCAGGCCCTGCAGGATGCCGATGGTCATCTCCATGGCGCGCTCGGGCAGGAGCTTGCGACCGGAGTGAAGAAGCTCACGGAGCGTGGAGCCGTCGACGTACTCCATCACGATGTACGGGATCGAGACCCCGTCGATGTAGTCCTCGCCCGTGTCGTAGACAGCGACGATCGCGGGATGGTTGAGCGAGGCGGCCGACTGGGCCTCCCGGCGGAAGCGGGCCTGGAAGGACGGATCGCGCGCGAGGTCCGCGCGCAGCGTCTTCACCGCCACGGTGCGGCCGAGCCGGGTGTCATGCGCGAGGTAGACCTCCGCCATGCCACCACGGCCGAGCACCTGGCCCAGCTCGTACCGGCCGCCGAGGCGACGCGGCTCTTCCATAGCTACCTACCAGCCCTCTCCGTCGGTCCCGGCCGCCACGTGTGTGCGGCCGGAGGCTGCCGTCCGGGCCTACCGTACCCGGCTCGCTGTGTGTGACCTGGCCAAGCCCGTAACCCGATACAGGACCGGTATCGCAACGTGCAGCGATGTGAAGGGGACGTGTGCAGGGTCACTTCTTGGAGTCGATGACCGCCTTCATGACGTTCTTCGCGATCGGCGCGGCCAGGCCGCCACCGGAGATGTCATCGCGGTGCGCGCTCTCGTCCTCGATCACCACGGCCACGGCGACCGGCGAGCTGCCGTCGCTGAGCTTGGCATACGAAATGAACCATGCGTAGGGGTTTGCGCTGTTCGCCACACCGTGCTGGGCCGTACCGGTCTTGCCACCCACGGTGACGCCGCCGCCGATCTGCGCCTTGGTACCGGTGCCCTTCTCGACCACCGTCTGCATCATCTGCTGCAGGATCTGCGCGTTCTTCGGGGACAGCGGCCGGCTCATCTCCTTCGGCTCGGTCTTGGCGACCGGGTCGAGGTTGGAGGACTGCAGCTCGTCGACCATGTACGGCTTCATCAGCTTGCCGTCGTTGGCGACGGCCGAGGCGATCATGGCCATCTGCAGCGGGGTGGCCGCGGTGTTGTACTGGCCGATCGAGGAGAGCGCGGTCTGCGACGGGTTCATGTTGTCGGAGAACACCGAGGCGTTCGAGCGGACCGGGGTGAACTGCTCGGAGTCGAAGCCGAACTTCTTCGCCTCGGCCAGCATCTTGTCGTTGCCGAGGTCGGCGCCGATCTTGCCGAAGACGCTGTTGCAGGAGATCCGCAGCGCCTCTTCCATGCTGACGTTCTTGCAGGCGATGTTGCCCTCGTTCTTCAGCGGGGTCGTGGTGCCCGGCATGATCCAGGGCAGCGGCGACCTCGTGGGCGAGGTGGCGTCCGTGTACAGCCCGTTCTCCAGCGCCGCCGCCGCCGTGACCACCTTGAACGTGGAGCCCGGCGGGTAGGTCTCGCGCAGCGCCCGGTTCAGCATCGGGTCGGCCGGGTTGTTCTTCTTCTGCAGCGCGGTCCAGGCCTTGGAGTCCGTGGAGGTGGAGTTGCCCGCGAAGGACGAAGGGTCGTACGACGGGTAGGAGGCCAGCGCGAGGATCTTGCCGGTGGACGGGTCGAGCGCCACTACCGCGCCCTTGCCGCCCCGCTCCTTGAGCCCGTCGAACGCCGCCTTCTGCGCGGCCGCGTTCAGCGTGGTGACGACGTTGCCGCCCTGCTTCTGCTTGCCCGTGATCATGTCGAGGGTGTTGCGGAAGAAGAGCCGGTCGTCGTTGCCGGTGAGGATGCCGTCGTTGATCTTCTCCAGCTGGCTGCTGTCGAAGGCCTGCGAGGAGTAGCCGGTGACCGGGGCCCACATGGGCCCGTTCTTGTACGTGCGCTTGTACTTGAAGTCGCCGTTCTTGGACACGACGGATCCGGTTATGGGATTGCCGTCGACGATGATGTCGCCGCGCGGGTTGGCGTAGCGCTCGATGGTGACCCGGCGGTTCTGCGGGGCGGTGCGCAGCTCGTCGGACTTGACGTACTGGAGCCAGTTGTCGCGGATCAGCAGGGCCAGGACGAGCAGTCCGCAGAAGATCGCGATCCGGCGCAGGGGCTTGTTCATGACGGGCGGACCACCTGGGTCATCTCGGCGTCGGGGTTGCTGGCGGGCGAGGGCGCCGGGCGGCGTGCGGTGTCGCTGATGCGGATCAGGATGGCGATCAGTGCCCAGTTCGCCAGCACGGAGGAACCGCCGGAGGCCAGGAACGGCATGGTCATACCGGTCAGCGGGATGAGACCCATGACACCGCCGGCCACGACGAAGACCTGGAGCGCGAAGGCGCCGGACAGGCCGACGGCGAGCAGCTTGCCGAACGGGTCGCGGGCGGCGAGGGCGGTGCGCACGCCGCGCTCCACGATCAGGCCGTAGATCAGCAGGATCGCCATGATGCCCGCCAGGCCCAGCTCCTCGCCGAAGGTGGCGAGGACGAAGTCGGAGTTGGCGGCGAACTTGATCAGGTCCGAGTGGCCCTGGCCGAGGCCGGTGCCGAGGGTGCCGCCGGAGCCGAAGGCCCACAGGGCCTGCTGCAGCTGGTCGGAGTGGAGGACGCCGTCGTGGGTGATCTGGCGGCTGAGCTCGTACTCGCGCATCGGGTTCAGCCAGGCGTTCACACGCGTCTGGATGTGCGGCTCGAAGCTCGCCACGCCGACGGCACCGGCCGCGGACATCAGCAGACCGAAGACGATCCAGCTGGTCCGCTCGGTGGCGACGTACAGCATGATCACGAACATGCCGAAGAACAGCAGCGAGGTACCGAGGTCGGTCTCGAAGACCAGGATGAGGATCGAGATCGCCCAGACGACCAGGATGGGGCCGAGGTCGCGGCCGCGCGGCAGGTAGAGGCCCATGAAGCGGCGGCTGGCCAGGGCCAGCGCGTCCCGCTTCACCATCAGGTAGCCGGCGAAGAAGATGGCGAGGACGATCTTCGCGAACTCACCGGGCTGGAGCGAGCCGAGACCGGGGATCCGGATCCAGATCTTGGCGCCGAAGACGTCGGCGCCGAGGCCGGGCACCAGTGGCAGCAGGAGCAGGACCAGGGCGGCGAACATGGAGATGTACGTGTAGCGCTGCAGGACGCGGTGGTCCTTCAGGAAGACCAGCACGGCGACGAACAGGGCGATGCCCAGCGCGGTGTAGAGCAGCTGGCGGGGCGCCGACGGGGAGAAGTGGGGCAGCGACTGGAGCAGCTTCGACTGGTCGAGGCGGTAGATGATGACGAGCCCGAGCCCGTTGAGCAGGGTGGCCAGCGGCAGCAGCAGCGGGTCCGCGTACGGCGCGAACTTCCGGACGCCGAGATGGGCGATGCCGGCCATCAGACCGAGGCCCAGGCCGTAGCTCAGCAGGCCCGCCGGAACCTGGTCGTTGATGGCCAGGCCCACGTTGGCGTAGGCGAACACCGGGATGGCCACGGCGAAGATCAGCAGGGCCAGCTCGGTGTTGCGGCGGCTCGGGGCACCGATCGCGCCGATCGTCGACGTGTGGTGCGTCGGATTCGTAGTACTGCTCATCGTGTGACGGGGCCTCTCACGGCTTGCCTACTGCTTGCCGCACTGATCGACGACCTTCTGCTCATCCTCGGACAGGCTCGGGCCGGGGCGGGGAGTGGCGGTCGCGGACGGGGTCGAGGGCTTCGAGGGGGGCGTCGAAGAGGACGCCGAGCCCGACGGCTTCGGGGACGGTGATGCCTTGGACGTGAAGGAGGCACGGTTGGTTCCCGTGGTGCCTCCTGCCTGGCCCTGGCCCGTCCTGGCGTTCCGTTCGCTCTCGGCGGCCGTGCGTTCCGCCTGCTTCCTGCACGCGGAAGCCTGCACGGACAGTGCCTCGATCTTCGTCTGGGCCTGCTGCAGGCCGCCCGCGGCGATCGTGCTCTTGACCTGCTTCTGCTGGTAGGGCGGCAGGTACTTGAGTTCGATCTCCGGGTGGTCCTTCTCCACCTTGGACAGCGACACCCAGGCCAGGTCCTGGCTGATGCCGCGGTACAGCGCGACGTGCTCGCCGCTGGTGCCGACGTAGTACTGCGTCTGCGTCCAGCGGTAACCGCCGTACAGGCCGCCGCCGATGACCGCGAGGGCGAGGGCGCCGTACAGCGTTCCCTTCAGCCACTTGCGGCTCTTGCGCGGCTTGTCGAAGTCCTCGTCGGTGTAGTCGCCGAAGCTGCCCGCGGGCACATAGCCGGTGGTGTCGCCGGAGCCGGGCGGGCCGAACTCGCCGCCGCCCTGCCGGTGGCCCTGGCGGCCGAGGTGGGAGGCGCGGCCGGCCGGGGTCTGCATGATCCCGTTGTCGTGCAGATGGAGCTGGTTCTCGGCGACGGCACCGACCACGACCGGGGTGTCCGACAGCTGCCCGGCGAGGGTGTCCCCGGTGTCCAGGTCGAGGACGTCGGCGACGATCACCGTGATGTTGTCGGGGCCGCCGCCGCGCAGCGCGAGCTGGATCAGCTCCTGCACGGTCTCCTGCGGGCCCTGGTAGCTGGCGAGGGTCTCCTCCATCGTCTGGTGGGAGACGACGCCGGACAGGCCGTCGGAGCAGATCAGATAGCGGTCGCCGGCCCGGACCTCGCGGATCGACAGGTCGGGCTCGACGTGGTCGCCGCTGCCGAGGGCACGCATCAGCAGCGAACGCTGCGGGTGGGTGGTGGCCTCTTCCTCGGTGATCCGGCCCTCGTCGACGAGCCGCTGCACCCAGGTGTGGTCCTGGGTGATCTGGGTCAGCACCCCGTCGCGCAGCAGATAGGCGCGCGAGTCGCCGACGTGCACCAGACCGAGTCGCTGGCCGGTCCACAGCAGGGCGGTGAGGGTCGTCCCCATGCCCTCCAGCTGGGGGTCCTCCTCGACCATGGCGCGCAGCTGGTCGTTGGCGCGCTGCACGGCGACGCCGAGGGAGGTGAGGATGTCGGAGCCGGGCACGTCGTCGTCGAGCGTGACCAGGGTGGAGATGACCTCGGAGGAGGCGACTTCGCCGGCCGCCTGGCCGCCCATGCCGTCGGCGATGGCGAGCAGGCGGGGACCGGCGTAACCGGAGTCCTCGTTGCCCTCGCGGATCATGCCTTTGTGCGATCCGGCGGCGAAGCGCAGGGACAGACTCATACGCACCTCGCCCGTCGGCTCCGGGTACAGCCGGTCGTGTCGAGCCACACTGCCCACCCTCCGGTCGGGAGCGCGCCGGAGACCGGGGTGCGGCCTGCCGCTGCGTGCTCGCTCCGCTCGCTCATTGTCGTACTACTTCCGCAGCTCGATGACGGTTTTGCCGATGCGGATCGGCGCGCCCAGCGGGATCGGTGTGGGGGTCGTCAGCCGGGAACGGTCCAGGTAGGTGCCGTTGGTGGAGCCGAGATCCTCGACGATCCACTGGCCGTCGCGGTCCGGGTAGATCCTGGCATGACGGCTGGAGGCGTAGTCGTCGTCCAGCACGATCGTGGAGTCGTGCGCCCGGCCCAGGCTGATGGTCTGGCCCTGCAGCGCAACGGTGGTACCGGTCAGTGTGCCTTCGGTCACGACCAGTTTGGTGGGGGCGTTGCGGCCGCGTCGGCCGCCGCCGCCCTGCTGCCCGCGCTGCTGCGGGGGCGCGGCCTGCTGCCGGGCCGCCTGCTGCTGCTGCGGGCGCGCGGCTTCCCTACGCGATCCGCGCTGGGTGACACGCGTACCGAACAGGTCGCTCCGGATGACCTGCACGGCCACGATCACGAACAGCCACAGTACGGCCAGGAAACCCAGCCGCATGACCGTGAGGGTCAGCTCTGACATTGCCCCCGCTTCACCCTTCGGCTTGCCGGTAAATGATGGTGGTGCTGCCCACGACGATCCGCGAGCCGTCGCGGAGCGTAGCGCGGGTGGTGTGCTGCCCGTCCACCACGATGCCGTTGGTGGATCCGAGATCCTGGATCGTCGAGGGCGTTCCGGTCCGGATCTCGCAGTGCCGGCGCGAGACGCCGGGGTCGTCGATCCGCACGTCGGCGTCGGTGCTGCGGCCCAGCACCAGCGTCGGACCGGAGATCTGGTGGCGGGTGCCATTGATCTCGATCCAGAAGCGGGTGCGGCCGCCGCTCGCCGGGGCGGCAGCGGGCCGCTGGGCGGCGGGCTGCGGATAGCCGTAGCCACCGGGGCGGGCGCCGGGCGGCGGCGCGGAGGGCATCGGGGGCGCTCCCGAGGGAGCGGCGGGCGGGTAGCCGTGGCCGCCCGGGGCGCCCTGGGCGGGCCGGCCGGCCGGGGCCGCGGGAGCGGAGCCCTGCTGGTCGGCGGAGGAGGCGAGGGTGCGCGAGCGCACCCGGTACAGGCCGGTGTCGAGGTCGTCCGCCTTCTCCAGGTTGACCTTGATCGGGCCCATGAACGTGTAGCGCTGCTGCTTGGCGTAGTCGCGCACCATGCCGGCCAGCTCGTCGCCGAGCTGCCCGGAGTAGGGGCTGAGGCGCTCGAAGTCCGGCGCGCTCAGCTCCACGATGAAGTCGTTCGGGACCACGGTCCGGTCGCGGTTCCAGATGGTGGCGTTGTTGTCGCACTCCCGCTGGAGCGCACCGGCGATCTCCACCGGCTGGACCTCGGACTTGAAGACCTTGGCGAAGGTGCCGTTGACCAGACCTTCGAGACGCTGCTCGAACTTCTTCAGGACTCCCATGGGGCACCTCCTCCATCGCTGCCGCTGTGTCTTGCCCTGCTCTGTGCCGCTGTCTTGCCCGGTACTGCTTCCGGTACTGCTTACTGATCGTATCTACGCGCCCGGCAATCAGCCGGTTCCCCCAGCGGCTCCCCTTCGAACTCTTCCTGGCATGGATCGTAGAGGCGGCCGAGGACCAGTGTCCCGCACCCGGCTGTGGACCCGGTCCGCCTTGTGGAGAGATGCGCGGGACCGGTACGAGGTTGATACGTGACCAGGCATGCGCTGATACGCGGGCGGGTAGAGGGGCCGGGTCGGGCGGTGGGAAGGGATGTGAACCCACCCCGTACGACGTGCTAATGTTCTGGGTGTCGGAAGGGGCCGGCCCGAAGGGGCAGAAGCCGGAAGACACACCCAATGCGCGGGTGGCGGAATAGGCAGACGCGCTGGATTCAGGTTCCAGTGCCCGCAAGGGCGTGGGGGTTCAACTCCCCCCTCGCGCACAGAGAGAAACCGATGAAACGGGTCTCTGCCGGTGACGGAAGTCACGGCAGGGGCCCGTTTCTCGTTGTGTCCGGGTTGTGAGGGATCGCACAGCCGGGGGTGGACGCAGGAGACCCCGCCGGTGAGCTAACTCACGGGCGGGGTCTACGGCTCTTCTGCAAATGATGCCGTGCTGTTACCCGGGACGTGCCCGGGCGTTCGGCCTGTCAGTGCATCGGTATGCCGAACAGGAACGCGAGCGCGCCCAAGGTGATCGCGCCCACGCTGAACGCCGTGCCGAGGTCGCCGGGCCCCGGCGGGAGCGGAGGCTGCGGCCGGCTTCGCCGGTACGCGATGTACCCGTTCAGGCAGGCGACAGCGAAGATCCACAAGTTCGCCGGGCTGTCGATGTGTACCGTCATGTGCGGGCCTTCTGGTCCGGGGGTCCGCCCGTCGCGACTCCACATCTCGCGGGCGGACCCCTTCTTCTTCGACCGCCACGACTGCGGCGGCCCGGGTACGAGAGTCGGCCGTTTCGGCGGGTCACGCATGCGCCGGACAACTTCCGGACAACGGGCGGCCTGGTCAAGCCACGGATGAGAGCGGTTGAATTACCGGATAACGGTGGGTTGTCCGCGTCGGTGCGGGGAGGGGGCTGGGTGCCGCGACCGAGAAGCGAGATCAAGGGCGGCGTCAGTCACGAGATGCGCGACCTCGCCCAGTTCCTGCGGGACGTCGTGGACCGGCGCGGCATCAGTCAGAAGGACCTGGCCCTCAAGATCAAGGTTTCCGAGCAGCGCCTCAGCGAGTTCATGGGCGGTGAATCACTGCCCCTGCTCGATGTCGTCGAACGGATCGTGGCCGAGACGGTGGCGGTGCCGCTCCGGCCCTCCATGCTCAAGCGGGCGGAGCGGCTGCACCGGATGGCCGGCGCGGCACCCCATGCGCCGGCCCTGGTCCGCTCGGAGCGCCAGGTCGAGTCGCTGCTGGCCCAGAAGGAGCGCCTGGTCGAGGACTTGGACGCGCTGCGCAAAGACGGCGGGCTCCTGGTGATGTTCCTGCTGCGGATGATGGCGCGGCTCGACCGGCAGGTACGCGATCTCTCCGTCGAACGGGACGAGTTGCAGCGCGACCGTACGACGTACACCGCCCAGCTCGACGAGTTGGCCCGGGAACTGTGGCGCACCAAGCAGCAGCGCGAGCGGGCCGCCCAGAAGCTGGAGACCGCGCAGGAACAGCGTGCCGAGGCCGAGCAGCGCTGCATCGCGGTGCAACTGGAGATCGAGGAGCTCCAGGAGGAACTCGCCAAGCTGCGCGCGGAGCAAGGCGCCGCGGACATGGGCTTCTCCGACGAGACCCGGTTCGACGCGCGCCAGAAGAGCGTCACCGACCTGTCCGAAGACGTCGACGAAGCGCTGTCGAAGATCGACGGAGTCCTGCACGCGCAGGCCGAGACCATGCAGCGGCTGTCGGAACCGGAGGACGGCATGCCGTCCGGTTGTCCGGCGGACAATCCGTCGGCCAGCGACGACAGGTCCCACGACACCGGGGGTGCCCGTGGCGCCGAGCCGGGAGGCGCGGCCGGGGGCAGGGCGGACACGGCCGCGCCGTCGTCTCCCTCGGCTCCGGCGAGCGCGGCGGAGGCAGCTGGTCACGGCCCACTCCACATCCTGAGGTTCGCCGACTCGCTCTGGCCCAGAGGAGAGCACGAAGAGCTGGTCGCGCGGATGGAGCGGGCGGTCTCCCTGCAGACACCCGAGGAGATCGAAACGACCGGCGTGCTCCTGAAGGGGTTGAAGGACGGACAGGACATCCACAGCCTGCTCAGGAGCGTGCTGACGCGGCAGAGGAAGCGCCCGGCCGGCCCGCCTCCCCCGGCTGCGGCGCCGCCGGAGCCGGCCCCGCAGCCATCGTCGCCGGTCGGCTTCATCGCGCTCACCGTCGCTCCGCACGCCTGCGGCACGGTCAGTGCCTGCCCCATCGAGGAAGCGCCCGACACCCCGCAACGGCACAGCGCTGCGGTGCGCGCACTGCGCGACCGGCAGCCGGCCGACGCGCTGCTGCTTCCCGGCTCTTCGCCGGCGAGCCCGCCGGTGCTGGAGCGGCAGGGCGAGCGGGACCGTCTGAAGCGCCTCCTCGTCCGCGGCCGGTCGGTGAGGCTGACCGGCCCGCGCGGATCCGGACGCACCACCTTGCTCGACATGGTGGCCGGCGACTGCTCCGAGGTGGCTCCCGACGGCGTCGTACGTCTCTCCGGTCACGGCAAAGACCCGGCGGAGCTGCTGTACGAACTGGCTGCCGCGGTGTTCGACCTCAGGGGCCACCGGATCGGGCGGGCGCGGCTTCACCGACTCGTCCGGGAGATCGGGGCGATCGTCGTGGTCGATGATCTCGGATTCGGCGGCGCCGAGCTCTACGCGTTCCTCGAGGCCACTCCCGAATGCGCGTTTCTGTTCTCCGCCACGCCGCAGACGCCCGTACCGTCGGTCGACTGCTACGTGGAAGAGGTCCGCCTGAGCCCTCTCAGCCGGCAGGCCGGCCGGGAGCTGCTGCGCTGGTCGGTGGGCCGGGAGCTCACGGAGAACGAGGACTACTGGGGCGGCGACGTGTGGTTCATCACCGAGGGCCTGGCTCTGAGCTTCGTCCAGGCCGGGGCGCTGCTGCGGCACCGCGAGCAGGCGGCGTTGCCGTCGGTGGCCCAAGGAGCGGCTCCGGCTGCCCTGCTCGCTCGCCGGCTGAGCGAGGATGCCCGTGAGGTGCTGCGACTGGCCGTGGCTCTGGACGGGGAGTTACCGCACCACTGGCACGTGCCGGCGCTGCTGGGCACGCCGCACGCCGAGCTGGCCGTGGCCGAGCCGGTCCAGTGCGGTCTCGCCACCGTGGTCGGGGAGCGGTACAGGCTCGCAGAGGGCGTCGTGGCGCAGCTGGTGGCCGAGGGCTACGGACAAGGCGCGATCGGCCGCCTGTGCTCCATCGGGGAGCATTACGCCTGGTACACCGGGCATGCGGACGTCACCTCGACGCACGTTGCGGTGGAGGCGCCCGCCATCCTGTCCTCGCTGTCCGGCCTCGTCGCCGCCACGAGCGGCGAAGGTGCCCCGACGGCTGTCCGACTCGCACGGGTCGCTTCGGCGAAGTTTGCGGCCGCAGGAGCCTGGGACGCGTGGAAGCGTGCCCTGCGGTACGGACGGCACGCGGCCCGGGGCCTGCGCGAAGCCGCCGCCGACACGGCGTACTTCCAGCACGAACTGGGTCTGCTGTCTCTGTGCCGCGGCGAACGCGAGCCGGCCCGTGCGGCGTTGGAAGCGGCCGTCGAGCTGCACGCGTCCGTGTCGGACACGACGGGCGCGGACAGCGGCCGCCGTGCCTTGGCGCTGCTGGCGGAGCGGCAGGCCGCAGAGCCGGTGGCGACGACGCTGCGGCTCGCCGCCGCCGGCCCTGCGTAGCTGCCTTCAGGCGCGGAGGAAGGCCCTGGGGCCGCCCGTGCCGCGGGGGCGGACGGATGGGGAGGGGCCGCCGCGCCTCACGCCAGGTCGCGCATCCGGCGGATGGCGCTGGTCCACACGGCGAGCGGGGTCAGGAAGGCGAGGCCGCAGATCAGCCACAGCGCCTCCCGGTTGCCCAGGGCACTGGCCGTGGCGCCCGCGGTGAGCGCGCCGAACGGCACCGCACCCCAGGAGATGAACCGGACGGTGGCCATCACCCGGGGCAGCAGTTCGGGCGGGGTGACCGTCTGCCGGTGGGTGCGGGTGAGGATGCTGAGCACGACGATGGCGGAGCCGAAGCACACGTTCCCGACCGCGAACAGCAGCAGCCCCCAGCCGCTGCCCGCGAGCGGCATCAACAGCGCGGCGGACGCGCCGAACAGGGTGGAGACCAGGATGGTGCGGGCGCTGCCGAGGCGGCTCGCGAGCCGCGGGGTGAGCGTGGCGCCGAGGAGACTGCCGAGCCCCTCCGTGGCGATCAGCACACCCACGAGCCCCGCCGGTGCGTCGAGCGTGCGCACCAGGAAGACCGGGAGCAGCGCCATGTAGGCGCCGCAGGTGAAGTTGGCCAGTGTGGCGGCGGCGACGCAGGGGCGGATGACCGTGTGCCGGGTGACGAACCGCCAGCCTTCCTTGATCTGCCCCGCCATCGACTCGCTCCGCCCCTCCGGCCGGACGGGGACGGCCCGCGGCAGGCTGCGCAGCAGCACCGCGGAGACGACATAACTGACGACGTCGAAGACCAGGGTGAGGGCGCCGCCGAAGAGCTGGACGAACACACCGCCGAGCGAGGGCCCGCCCAGCTGGGTGGCCGACACCGAGGCGGAGGTCAGGCTGTTGCGGGCGGTCAGCTCCTCCTTGCTGACGATCGACGGCAGGAACGTGGAATTGCCCACGTCGAACACCACGGTCGCGAGCCCGATCACCAGGGCCACCAGGACCAGGTGGGCCAGGTGCAGCACGTCGAACGCGGCCGCCACCGGTACCGACAGCAGAGCGGCCGCCCGGACGAGGTCCATCGCGACCTGGGTGCCGCGCAGCGGCAGGCGCTGCACGATCACCCCGGCGGGCAGGCCGATCGCGATCCAGGCGGCATACTGGGCCGCGGTCAGGAAACTGACCTGGAGGCTGGAGGCGTGCAGCACACTGACGGCCACCAGGGGCAGGGCGACGGTCGTGACCGCGTCGCCGACGCTGCTGATCGTGGACGCCGTCCAGTACCGCCAGAACGCGGAGGCGGAGCGGGGCCGGTCCGCTGCCGTTTCGAGCGGGCCGACGTTCTGATGTGCCGTCAAGAGATCTCCACCTCCATGGTCAGATCCCGGCAGCGCTGGATGACGAGGTTCGCCCAGGCCTGGGGGTCGTCGAGGGAGAAGGCCCGCATGGTCTCCAGGGCCCAGTACTCCTCGAACGACAGTGCCTTGGGCCGGGCCTCGCGGAACCGGCGGGCTCGCCACTTCGGGGTGCGCGAGCCGAAGTTCCCCTCGCTCTCCAGCAGGGCGTCCACGGTGTGCCCGAGCGCCTTGCGGGCGGACAGCACCGCGCTGTCGAAGTCCCCGGCGGCCAGCTGGCCGACGGCGTCCTCGATGGAGGAGTCGGCCTCGGCGAGCGAGCGGGTGGTCACGAAGGCCCGGAAGGCGGAGTCCTCGACGCTGCGCCGGCACGCGTCGGCCCAGGCGGCTCCGCTGAGGGTGAGACAGGTGCTCATCCGCTCCAGGAACAGCTCCTCGGCGTCGATCAGCGCCTTGGCGGTGGAGCTGCCCGCCTCGAACTGCTCCCAGCTGACCTTGTCGATCATCTGCTGGACCTGGCCGTCCAGCCAGTACTTGATCTCCCAGCGGCGCCCGTCCACGTGCAGCACGGTCGTGGGGACGACACCGGGCTCCAGCGGCACGGGGATGGTGCGGGCGCTCTCGCCGGTCCACGGGGTGGAGGAGACGACGTTGAAGTCGTAGTCGCTGGTTTCGTTGGACCAGCCGCGGGCGACCGAACCCACGCAGCACACTGCGAGGCAGTCGGCCGGTATGAGCCCGCGGCGATCCATCTCCTCCAGGCAGCCGGTCAGGCTCGTACTCATCGCTCTACCTCCTGGGTGGGTTCTCGCCTCAGCGTTCAGCACAGCCGCTCGGACCGTCAACTGCCACGTGAGACAGGGTGTTCGGGTCTGCGCGACGGGCCGGATCAGCGCCACACGGCGAAGGGGGTGTCGGTCTCCTCGGGGGCGAAGGAGCCGTGGTCGTAGCGGTAGGCGGGATCGGTGAGGAACGTCTCGCCCTCGGCCACGAGCAGGACGTCGCCGACCCGGGCACGTGCGGCCGAGCCCGGTGGGAAGACCCGGTCCGAGGGCAGCACCCGCACATCGGCGGGCAGCACCTCGCGCAGTCGCGCGGACAGTGCGTCGCCGCCGTCCCGGCCCTCGGGATACAGCCATCGCATGCGTCCGGCGCCGCCCATCGTGAACCCGTGCCGCCGTCCCAGGTGGTCGAGAAGGTCCGCGAGGGCGGGGTCGTGCACCGTGGGCACCAGGCCGTGGTCGGCATGGGCCACCACCACGACGTCCCGCGCGGCCAGCGAGTCGGCGAACTCGCCCAGCGCGGTGAGGACTTCGGCGGTGTGGTCGTCGTAGCCGTGCCGGTGCACGTGCTGGTCGACCTCCACGTAGCACCACAGGAGACAGGGCTGCCGGGTGCCGTGCCGGGCGAGCGTGTCCTCGACCGCCGCGCGGACGCGCGCGGCCACCTCGGCGGGCGGCCGGGCGCGGTAGGCGCCGTCCTCGGTGTAGAAGGAGTTGCCCGGCACCGTGCGGGCGTGCGCCAGCAGGGCGTCGCGCCAGGCCGAGCCGTAGTGCTCCATGTCGCCGAGCACCGCGAGCGGCGTACGGCCGTGGCGGACCGCGTCGGAGAAGACGTTGTCGTCCGCGGGGGTCAGGCCGGCGCCGTGATAGTCGAGGAAGGTGACCAGTCCGGTGCCGCCCGAGGGCGCGGAGAAGACGACTCCGGGCACCGCGTGGTCGGCGACGGGCAGACCGGTCAGGGAACTGAGCCAGCAGGCGGAGGACGTGGTCGGCGCCACCGCACGCATCAGCCGGACGTCGGCCGACGGCCAGCAGGCCTGTGCCATGGGGAGGTTGACGCCGTCGAGCGCGAGCACGACGACGTGCCGTCCCGGGTTCTCGGCCATCACACGGTCCAGTCGGCCGCGGAAGTCGGTGAGGGACAGCGGTGGCGGGGCGTTCACCGGAGATCGACCACACTCTCTGTCGGACGTGCCCGGCCGGAACCGGCTCGGACGGGGCGCCGGACCGTGGCGGCGGTGAGGGGCGCTCCGGGCATCGTCGGCCGTGCCCGGAGCGCCCCGGACCGGAGGGCGTTCACTGGGCCCGGCGCAGTGCCTGGCCCGCGGCCTCGACCGGGGTGCGGGTCGGGCCGAACAGGCGGACCGTGAGGTCGCCCGGCTGGTGCAGCCGGATGCGGGGCTTGAGGCCCTCGCCGCGCCCCGGTGCCTGAGGGGTCCGGCCGACGGTGGGCGCGGTGCGGTTCAGCCGCTCCTCGGCCAGGGCGCCGATGATGTCGGCCCACTGCCGGGTGTGCCCCGGCATCTGCTGCCGGCGGGAGGACTCACGGATGCGGTCCCACAGACCGGCCTCGCTCCACTGGGTGAAACGGCGGTGGGTGTTCTGCCAGGACACGGTGAACGACTTCGGCAGCGCCCGCCAGGGCACCCCGCTCACCAGGACGTACACGATCGCCGCGAACATCGCCTCGTCGTCGGCGCGTTGGGTGCCGCCGCCCTGCGGCCGCGCCGCGGGGCGAGGCAGGTGCGGGCGGGCCAGCGGCCACAGCGCCATCGGGGCGAGCCAGGCGAAGCGGCCGGCGCCGGGCGTCGTGGCCTGCGTCTGCGGGTAGGGTGCCGGCGCCTCGGCAGGACGCGCGGCACCGAGAGCGGCCGCGCGGCGCAGCGGGGAGACGGTCTGCGGGTACCGGGTCACTTGGCCTCCAGGGCGCTCGCGAGGGCACGGAAGACCAGCGCGGTCGAGGCCGCGCCCGGATCCTGATGGCCGACACTGCGCAGGCCGAGATAGGAGGCACGGCCCCGGCGCGCCCGCATCGGCTCGGTGGCGCGTGCCCCTTCGGCGGCTGCGGCGGCCGCGGCCCGCGCGGAGGCCGCGAGGCCGCCGCCGGCCTCGGCCTCGCGGGCGAACGCGGCGGCGGCCGGCCCGTACGCGTCGTACATGGTCTTGTCGCCCGGCCCGGCGGCGCCCAGGCGCTGGATGCTGTCGCGGGCGGCGGCCAGCGCGGCCGCCAGCCGGCGGTCGTCGGTGTCGGCGGCGGTGTCGGTGTCGGCGGCGGTGTCGGTGTCGGCGTGGGGGTCGGCGTGGGGGTCGGGCCCGGGGGAGTCGAGGGCCTTGCCCAGGGCTCTGAAGGAGTTGCCGAACAGCGGTCCGGAAGCCCCGCCGATCGTCGAGATGAGGGTGTTGCCCGCGGAGACCAGAAGCTGTCCCGCCGTCACGTCGTCCGGTCCGCTCTCCTGGAGGGAGTGCGCCACGGCGGTGAATCCGCGCTGCATGTTGACGCCGTGGTCACCGTCGCCGATGGCCGCGTCCAGGTCCGTCAGCCGGTCCTTCTCCTGGTCGATGAGCAGGGCCGTCGTGCGCAGCCACTCACGTATCCGTGCGGGGTCCAACGGTCGTCCTCCCGTGCGTATGTGGTCGTCGGCTCATGTCACCCTCAGCAGCCCCAGCGCAGTGCCGGGGTGTTCACGGGTGCCGTCCAGAGGTCGAGCAGGTGGGTGTCGGCACGGCGGACGGTGATGGACACGCCTGCCATGTCCAGCGCGGTGACGTAGTTGCCGACCAGGGTGCGGGCGGGCGACAGACCGGTCGCGCCCGGTACGGCGGCGACCTCTCCCAGCACGATGTACAGCTCCTGCAGGGGTGTCGCCCCGAGCCCGTTGACCAGTACGAGGGATTCGGCCGGGCCCGGCGGGAGGTGGGCCAGAAGGACCTTCATGGCCTCCCCCCACCAGGTCGCGGGCGGGGCGCAGCGGCGTTCTGCGCAGTCCGGGCTCGCCGTGGATGCCCACTCCGAACTCGACCTCGTCCGGTCCGAGTCCGAAGCCGGGGCGGCCCACGGCGGGATGGGTGCAGGGGGCGAGGGCCGGCGCGATGGTGCGGGAGCCGGCGTTGACCCGCTCCCCCGTCCCGGCGACGGCGGCAAGGTCCGCGCCCCGCTCGGCCAGGGCGCCGCAGATCCGCTCGACGAAGACGGTGGCGCCGGTGCCGCGGCGGCCCAGGTCCTGGTCCGGACCGCCGGTGGCGGTGTCGTCGTCGACCACGACCGTCCGCACCTTCAGTCCCTCGTCGGCGGCCAGTTCGGCGGCCATGGCGAAGTTGAGTTGGTCGCCGCTGTAGTTCTTGACGATCTGCAGCACGCCGGCACCCGCGTCCGCGGCCCGCAGCGCGGCCAGGATCCGGTCCGGTGTGGGGGAGGTGAACACCTCGCCCGGCACGGCTGCGTCGAGCATGCCGGGCCCGACGAACCCTCCGCGTAACGGCTCGTGCCCCGATCCGCCGCCGGAGACGAGGCCGGCCTTGCCGGGCACCCGGCCCTGCGCGCGCGTGATCACCCGGGTCTCGGCGTCGATGCGCAGCCCGGGATGAGCGACGGCCATCCCGGAGAGCGTGTCGGACAACACGGTCTCGGCGCTGTTGATCAGCTTCTTCAGGACGGCCCCCTACCATGAGCGACCGCTCGCCCCGAGCGGTCGTCAGATCCGCGGACGCCAGATCACGACGAATGCGGTTCCTGAACAACTCCCCATACGCTCAGAACGCCGTTCTCCATCGCTGAACGCATACCTGAAAGTTAGGTTTTCGTAACCCCGCGTGTCAAGGGATGTCCATGTCTCGAACCACCGCGGTTTGTGCTGGTGGGCGGCGGAGTTGAAGGGAGAGAAGCCGCGTTCAGTACGCGGTCTGGCGGCCGCCGACGCGGAACGCGCCCAGTTCGCGCGAGAGGTTGCGCGCCGTCTCGCGCGTCGCGATCGCGTGTGCTTCGCGGTTCGGCTCCGCGAGCAGCCGCTCGACCGGCCCGACCAGCCCCATGGCGCCCGCGACGGCCCCGGTGCCGTCGAAGACGGGCGCCGCGATGCCGGCGTCCCCCAGGGTCGACTCCTGGCTCTCCACGGCATAGCCGACCTCTCGGGCCAGCTCCAGCTGGGCGGTCAGCTCGGCCGGTCCGGTCACGGTCCGGCCGGTGAGTGCGCCCAGGGGGCCGGCCAGGGCGCGTTCGCGCACCTCGGGGGCGGAGAAGGCCACGATGGCCTTGCCCAGGGCGCTTGCGTTCCAGGGCAGCGTGGCTCCGGTCTCCAGCGCCTGCACCCCGCCCTGCGGGCGCAGCGCGTGATGGACGACCATCACCTCGTTCCTGACCAGCACACCCACCCAGACGGCCTCATCGCTCCGGGCGGCCAGCAGATCGGACCAGGTCACGGAGCGGGTGCGCAGCTCGTGCATGTCCAGGTAGGCGTTGCCGAAGGTGACCAGGGCCGGACCGAGGCGGTACTTGCCGGACTCGGGGTCCTGCCCCACCAGGCCCTCGGACTCGAGGGTGCGCAGCAGGCCGTGGACAGCCGACTTCGATACGCCGATGCGCTCGGCGAGCTCGGTGACGCCCAGCCGCGGCGCGGCCGTCAGCTCCCGCAGGATGCGGACGGCACGCTTGACCGACTCAACCACCAGGCTCTTCCTCAAGATTCGGTATGTGTTCTGTATTGCTGAACCACGTTCGGATATCTAGGCCAGCTGTTCATGAACCCGTTCGTTGGCATCGTTCTGGTGTCACACAGCGTAGAGCTAGCTGCCGGGGTGGCAGAGCTGGTCGGACAGATCGGGTCGGAGAGCGTGCCGGTTGCCGTTGCGGGAGGCAACGACCACGGCGGGCTGGGCACCAGCTCCGCCGCACCGCGCTTCGCCAGTGCCGTCCGGATCGAGTGCCGGGGACGCTCGGCGGCGGCGACGAGCGTACTGGCCCTCATGGCGCTCGGCGCCACCGCGGGCAGCACCGTGGAGGTGACGGCCGAGGGCCCCGACGCTTTGCAGGCCGCCGCCGCGCCGGCCGGGGTCCTCGCCGCGGAGTAGCCCGAGCGGTCCCGCCGGTGTGCCGTCGGTCCGTCAGGCCGGCAGGCCTGCCGGGCTGCCGTCAGTCCACTGGGCGGGCCGCCGTGCGGGCCAGGCGTGATTCCAGTTCGGCCAGCCGGTGTGGCGCCAGCGGCACACTGATCCGGCCGACCGAGGTGAGGGCACCGGTCCGGGCCGACCACACCGGCTGCACCTTGCCCTGGATGCCACGCGAGGCGAGCGACTCCACCGCCTCCTGCGGCTCCTTCGGGAAGAGCACGTAGGGCAGCCCGTCCGCCGCCGCGACCGGCTCCGGCACCCCGGCGGCCGCCAGGAGGTCACGCACGTGCGGTTTGTTCCGCGCGATCCGGGCCCGCAGCCCGGAAGCCACGTCGCCGAGCCCGAGGACACGGCGTCCGATGCGCAGCGACAGCGAGGACGCGCCGAGCGGCGCCACCGCGCCGCGCACCGCCCCGGTCAGGGCGGCGGACGCCACGCAGTAGCCGAGACGCACTCCGCCGAGGCCGTAGGCCTTGGACAGTCCGCGCACCACGATCAGGTTGGACACCTCCGCGGCGAGGTTCGCCGCGCTGAACTCCGGGGGGCAGTAGTTGGCGTTGGACTCGTCCACCAGCACCACCGCGCCCCGGTCCGCCGCTGCCCTGCACAGCTCGCGCACCGCGTCGAGACCGGCGAAACGGTCGTCGGCGAGCGCAGGGCGCTCCAGGAGCAGGACGTCGCCGGGCGGTCCGGAGCCGAAGGGCACACAGCGGCCGCCCGCCCTGGCCACCCAGTGCGGGTGGTCGGGGTAGACGTCGGTCACGGCCTCCACCGTTGCGCCCGCGGCCAGCAGGCTCAGGTCGTGCAGCAGCGGACCGACACCGGCGCCGCACGTCACCGAGGCGGTCCAGCCGGGCCGCCCGAAGAAGTCGGCGACCACGGGGCCGAGCGCGCCCTCGCCGTAGGGGTCCTTGACCATGTAGTCACCGGCGTACGGCAGTGCCTCGGCCACCTCGGCGGTCAGCTCGTCCGCCACGGCCGCCATGAGGTCCGCACCCAGGAGGTCCCGTTCGTCCTGGGTCCAGGCGAGGTTGAGCAGGTCCGAGCCGTCGGACAGGTCGCTCAGCTTCTCGTACGAGCCGATGGCGAGGGACATGGGCGGGAGTCGCCTTCCGGTGCGGTGACGGCACGGGGCGGGCGCACACTGCGCCCGCCCCGGAGGCTGGTCGTGAAGGAGAAGGAGGAGGACCGGCGTCAGCGCACCCGCAGCACGCTGCTGCCCGGGTAGACGGCCTGCGAACCCAGTTCCTCTTCGATCCGGATGAGCTGGTTGTACTTGGACGTGCGGTCCGAGCGGGACAGCGAACCGGTCTTGATCTGACCGCAGTTGGTGGCCACCGCCAGGTCGGCGATCGTGGTGTCCTCGGTCTCGCCGGACCGGTGCGACATCACCGCGGTATAGCCGGCCTTGTGCGCGGTCTCCACGGTGGTGAGGGTCTCGGTGAGCGAACCGATCTGGTTGACCTTGACCAGGATGGAGTTGGCGTAGCCGTCGCGGATGCCGTCCTTCAGCCGGTCGACGTTGGTGCAGAAGACGTCGTCGCCGGTGAGCTGGATCTTGCCGCCCAGCTCGCGGGTGACCTGCTTCCACCCGTCGATGTCGTCCTCGGCCATCGCGTCCTCGATGGAGGCGATCGGGTAGCGGGAGACGAGCTCGGCGAGGTAGGCGATGTGCTCCTCGACCGAGCGCTTGACGCCCTCGCCCGCGTAGTCGTACACCCCGTCGTGGAAGAACTCCGAGGTGGCCGGGTCGAGCACGAGGACGATGTCCTCGCCCGGGGTGTAGCCCGTCCGCTCGATGGCACGGACCACGAAGCTCAGGGCCTCGTCGGCGGAGCGCAGGTTGGGCGCGAAGCCGCCCTCGTCGCCGACGTTGGTGTTGTGGCCGGCCTCGGCCAGGGCCTTGCGCAGGGTGTGGAAGACCTCGGAGCCCATCCGCACGGCCTCGGCGAAGTTCGCCGCGCCGATCGGCGCGATCATGAACTCCTGGAAGTCGATCGGGTTGTCGGCGTGGGCGCCGCCGTTGACGATGTTCATCATCGGTACCGGCAGGGTGCGGGCACCGACGCCGCCGACGTAGCGGTACAGCGGCAGCCGGTGGGCCGCGGCGGCCGCCTTGACCGTGGCGAGGGAGACGCCGAGGATCGCGTTGGCGCCGAAGGCGCCCTTGTTGGGCGTGGCGTCCAGCTTGATCATCGTCTCGTCGACGAGGGACTGGTCCTCCGCCTCGAGGCCGCGCAGTGCCTCGGCGATCGGCCCGTTGACCGCGTCGACGGCCTTGCGCACGCCCTTGCCGTGGAACCGGGAGGTGTCGCCGTCGCGCAGCTCGACGGCCTCATTGGCGCCGGTCGACGCGCCGGAGGGCACCGCGGCACGGCCGAACGAGCCGTCTTCGAGGGTGACATCGACCTCGACGGTGGGATTGCCACGGCTGTCGACGATTTCACGTGCTACGACTCGGGATACCGCGGTCATGTGACTCCTCGGACGCATTGATTAACTCGGCCCCATCCTGCCAGAGTTACGCCAGCCGTGCGACTGACGTCTCACTATTCGCAACCCGGCCTTGCCGATTGAGCTGCCCCCTTCTCAATTGATCGGTGTTACTCGGCGGTTGGGTAAGTTCCGTGCATCGAGCTTTTCGCGAACCGTATGAAGGAGTTCACCCAATGGCGGCTGTCGGCATCCGTGGTTCTCAAATCACGTGCTCGTTCTGCGAGAAGAGACAAGAGGAAGTCTTGAAGATTGTCTCCGGACCGGGCGTGCACATCTGCGACGGCTGTGTCGACCTGTGTGCGGAAGTGGTCGCGGAAGCGAGAAACGGGGGGCAAAAGGCGGGTCTCGTCGGCGGGCTTCCGAAGCCACGTGAGATACGGGCATTCCTGGACACTTATGTAGTGGGTCAGGAGCGGGCCAAGAAGTCGCTTTCGGTCGCCGTCTACAACCATTACAAGCGGGTGCGCGGTACGGCCGCGGGCGACGACGACGATGTCGAACTGGCCAAGTCCAACATCCTGCTGCTGGGCCCCACCGGCTCGGGAAAGACCCTGCTCACCCAGACCTTGGCCCGGATTCTCGACGTCCCGTTCGCCATCGCCGACGCCACCGGACTCACCGAGGCGGGCTATGTGGGCGAGGACGTGGACGCACTGCTGATGAAGCTGATCCAGGCCGCCGACCACGACCCGCGCAGGGCGGAGACCGGCATCGTCTACATCGACGAGATCGACAAGATCGCCCGCCGGGGCGACGGTCCGGCTGTCTCACGTGATGTCTCCGGCGAGGGTGTGCAGCAGGCCCTGCTGAAGGTGCTGGAGGGTTCGGTGGTGACGGTCGCCCCGCCGGGGCGGGGGACCGGCGCGGTCGCGGGCAGCCGCAGCCGCACCGCCCAGGAGGGCATCCAGATCGACACCTCGCACATCCTCTTCATCGTCGGCGGTGCCTTCGCGGGACTGGAGAAGATCATCGAAGCGCGGACCGGGGCCAAGGGCATCGGCTTCGGCGGCAGCGTCCGGTCCCGGCAGGAGGCCGCGGCGGACGACCTCTTCGACCGGGTGACGCCCGAGGACCTGGTGAAGTTCGGGATGATCCCGGAGCTGATCGGCCGGCTGCCGATGGTCACCTCGGTGGCGCAGCTGGACCGGGACGCCCTGCTGCGCATCCTCACCGAGCCGAAGAACGCGCTGGTGCGCCAGTACCGCAGGCTGTTCCAGCTGGACGGCGTGGAACTGGTCTTCGAGGCCGGGACACTGGAGGCGGTGGCCGACCAGGCGATCAGCCGGGGCACCGGCGCGCGCGGTCTGCGCGCCATCCTCGACGAGGCGCTGATGTCGGTGATGTACGACGTGCCGTCGCTGGAGGACGTGGTGCGGGTGACCGTGACCGAGCGGACCGTCCTGAAGGGCGAGGAGCCGCTGCTGACCCGCAAGAACGCCTCGGCGGCCGCCCGCTGACGCGAACGGGTGCCGGACGGCTTCACCGTACGGCACAGGTGTGACGGCCGGGCCGGGGAGCACATCGCCCGGCCCCGCCCGTCGGTCCGTACGTCAGGGAAGGGCGTCCGGCGCGGCACAGGGGCCCGCACCGGCCCGCCTCAGTCGAGCAGGCCGTACGCCGCCAGTTCGTCCCGTGCCGCGGTGCTCTCGAAGGCGCCGAGTTCCCGGAAGTAGCGCCGGGTCTGCTGCGAGGTGGCACGGGCGTGCTCGCCCAGCACCTCGGGCGTGTACACCTCGGCGACCACCTGCTCGACCTCGTCCCTCTTCAGCCCGTAACCGGCGAGTTCCTCGCGCAGCGCGTCGAGGTCGGGCCGCAGGAAGGCGTCCATCAGCGCCGGCACCAGCCGGCCGGCCGTCCTGCGCTCCGCCGGTTCGAGGTGGGCCCACAGCCGGTGCAGGAAGTGTGCGAAGTAGGCGTGATGGCGGCCCTCGTCGACGGCGTGGTCGCGGATCGTGCCGGTGACGGCCGGGGCGACCGCGTCGCGCTGCGGCACCTCGGCGAGGCTCGCGGAGATCAGGGTCTCCGAGACGATCACGAACAGCAGCTCGGCCAGCGGCCGGTCGGCGGCCGGCAGATCGGCCAGCAGTTCGTCCAGGCGGCGCAGGAAGAAGGGCTCGTCGGGCAGTCGGGCGGCCGTTCCGGTGACCCTGTGCACCTGGGCCGCGAGATCCGCGGAGAACAGCGCGTGGTACGCCTCGTCGCAGTACATCTTGTAGGCGTCGAGGCGCATCTCCTCGGGCACCGGCACGCTCACCGAACCGCGCGCGATACCGAGCACCGTGCGGTTGACGACCAGGTACTCGAGCTTCGCGGTGAAGTCCAGGTACCGGTAGAGGTGCTGGACCAGCACCTCGTCGAACTGCTGCGCGGGCAGCGCGCGGACCAGGGGGTGCCGGGTGACCGGCACCAGGTCGGGCGGGAACAGCCAGGGTGCCCGACCGCCGTCCCGGGCGTCGGCGTCGAGCAGCCGCCGGGGTGCGCTGCGCACGCTGGAGCGCTCGTACCAGCTGCGGAAGGGGCTGCGGTACGGCGCGGGCCCGGCACCGTCAGCGGCCCGGGCGGCACCGCCGGCACCGAGGACACCGCCGGTCTGGCCGGTCTCGGCGGACCCGGAGGCCGCGTCGGTCTCGTCGCCCTCCGCCTCCTCCGCATCCGGCGAGGGTGCGCGCAGCAGGCGCCGGGGACAGTACGACAGGGCCGAGCAGCCGACGAACATTCCTACGGTCCCACACATGCCATGCCCTTCCCGGCACGGCCACCGCGCGCGAGCGCGGTCACGCCACGACCTCCACGACTCCGTGCCCGAGCAGCTGGACGGCGAAGTCCACGGTGTCGGTGGTCGCCTCGTCGACCGGGACCCCGTACTCCTCCGCGAGCCCGGCCGCCACCTGGCTCAGCGTCGAAGTGCCGTCGATGCGGCGGAAGATGGCCTGTGCGACCTCGTCCAGCTCCAGGGCCTGGTCCTGGACCGCTATGTACAACTTGCCGCGGTACTTGCGGGTACGCGCCTCCATGCGGCGGCGCACCACGCTGCCCGGCTGCAACTCCGTATCGGCCATCAGTGAATCTCCACGTCGATCGACAGATCTCTGCACAGCTGCACGACCCGGGTCACCCAGACCCCGGGCCGGTCCTGGGGGAGGTCGCGCATGGTCTCCACCGCCCAGTAGTCCTCGTACGACAGCTGCCGGGGCCGTACCTCGTGGAAGCGCCGGGCCCGCCACTTGGGTATGCGGGAGCCGAACGCCCCCTGGCTCTCCAGCAGTGCGTCCACCACGTGCCCGAACGCCTTGCGGGCCGACAGCACGGCACTGTCGGTGTCGTCGGCGGCCAGCTGCCCGAGGGCGTCCTCGATCGAGGCGTCGGCCTCGGCGAGCGAACGCGTCGTCACGAACGCCCGGAAGGCGGTCGCGTCGAGTTCCAGCCGCCGGCCGCGGACCCACCAGGTGCCGCTGAGCGTGAGGCAGGTGACCAGCCGCTCCAGGAAGAGCTCCTCGGTCTCGGTCAGCACGTCGGACGCGACGGTGCGCTCCTCGAACCGCTCCCAGGACACCTTGGCCAGCATCTGGTCGACCTGGGTGTCGAGCCAGTACTTGACCTCCCAGCGGCGTCCGTCGACGTACTCCACCACCGCGGGCACCGAAGCCGGCCGCAGGGGCACCGGGATGGTGCGTACGGCCGGACCGTGCCAGGGTCCGGCGGCGACCACGTTGAAGTCGTAGTCGCTGCCGTCGTTCGCCCAGCCGCGGGCGACGGACCCCACACAGGTCACGGCGAGGTGGTCGGCGGGCAGCAGCCCGATGTCCTCCAGTCCCTCCAGGCAGCCGAGCAGGCCCGCCTTCACCGCCGGTGCTTCCCAGGGGCCGTGCACCAGGGTGGCGTCGGGATCCTTCACCGGGCCACGCCCCGTCATTCCGCGCGGACCACCGACGACAGCAGTCCCAGCTCCACGGCCTCGGAGACCAGCGGGGCCACGGCGGCGGCGTCGATGCCGAGCCCGGCGACCAGCTCGCCGTACGGCTGCTTGCCGTCCAGGGCGTGCAGGAACCGCAGCCAGTCGGGGTTCTCCAGCTCGTCCAGCACGTACTCGATGCTGCCGTCGACCACGAGGTACCACACGGCGGGCTCGTCGGCGGAGTGCAGCAGCAGGACGTTCTCGGGGAGTTCCAGCACCTGCTCCGGCGTGATGTCCCGGTGGTGCACCACTCGCGCCTCGACGGCCTCCCGCTCGGCCGCCCAGTCGGTCACCGGGACGCCCTGCGGCACCGGCGCCCTGCGGGACTCGACGTGCGGGGTGGGCAGATCGTGCGTCATCCGCTCCAGCAGGCCGAGGTTGACCACGCGCAGCAGAAGCTCCACATGGCCGGCCGACGGGTCGTTCTCCAGGCGGCGCAGCTGGGCGCGGGCCTGGTCGGCGTCCACGTGGTGGCGGGCCGCCTCGGAGCTGAGCGCCTCCTCCAGCAGCTGGTCGCCGTTCTGGGCCAGCATCCGCAGGAAGGTGCGATAGGTGTGGTGCTCGCCGCTGCCGTAGAAGAAGGGGCCCTTGGGGCGGTTGACCATCTCGGTCGGCAGGACGCCCACCATGGCGCGGCGCAGGATCTGCTTGTCCCACACCAGGCTCGCCCGCAGCGGCTCCGGCACCGCCGCCACCAGCTCGATCAGCCGGTGGTCGAGGAAGGGCACCCGGGCCTCGATGCCGTTGCCCGCCGCGGTGCGGTCCTCGTGCCAGCAGTTGTAGAGCTGCACATCGCGGTACTTCCAGCGGAACAGTTCCGCGTACGGGTCGTTCGCCGGGCGGGCCGCCGCCTCGCGCAGATAGCGGGCGCTGACCATCGAACGGCCGGCTCCGTCCCACCAGGCGCCGAGGTCGGGGCGCACGGCGCGGTCCCGGGCGGCGCCGAGGCCGGCGACGTTGCGCACGAAGTCGGGCCACTCGCCGCCCTCGGCCATGGTCTTGGAGTAGCCGCCGTTGAACTCGTCGGCACCGCCGCCCAGCAGCATGGCCTTGATCTCGGGCGCGTGGGCGCCGACGTAGCGGTACATCTCGTACTTGTAGAACGTCTCGGGACCCGCGAGCGGCGTCTCCAGCAGCCACAGGTGCCGCTTCCACTCCTCGGCCGAGGGGGTCTGCGCGGTGTCCAGCAGCACCTGGTGGTTGTGCAGGCCCAGGACACCGGCGATGTGGTGCGCGGACTCCGCGTCGCCGTTGGCGAGGGTGCTGCCGTTGAGCGCGGTGAACGTACGCGGCTTGAGGGAGGCGAGTGCCCCCACGGCCGCCGAGTCGATGCCGCCGCTCAGGAACAGCCCGATCTCGACGTCCGCCATCTGGCAGTCCTGGACGCTCTCGGCCAGGATCCGGCCGTAGTCGGCGACGAGCTGGGACTCGGAGGCCGCCGCGTCTCCCTCGAAGGAGGGGAAGTCCCAGTAGCGGTGGGTGGACCTGGAGCCGTCGGTGAGGTCGAGCGTGACGATCGACGCGGCGGGCACCAGCTCGATGTCCTTGAACCAGGAGTGGGCCGGGCTGTCGTCGGTCACCGGTGCCATGCTGAGCAGCTGGTCGCTCAGTGCCGTGCCCCAGTCGAGCTCGCGCGGGCAGTCGGGGTCCTCGAAGAGCGCCTTGATCTCGGAGGCGAAGACGACCCGTTCGCGGTTGAGGTGGTAGAAGAGCGGCTTGACGCCGAACCGGTCGCGGGCGAACACCAGACGGTCGCGGTCGCGGTCCCACAGCACCAGCGAGAACATGCCGCGCACCCGGTCGAGGAAGCGCAGACCGTCGCGGCGATAGAGATGGAGCAGCACCTCGCAGTCGGAGCGGGTGCGCAGCCGGGTGCCGGCGGGCAGACCGGCCGCCAGCTCACGATGGTTGTAGATCTCGCCGTTGGCGATGAGCACCAGGGAGCCGTCGTCCGTCGCGAGCGGCTGGGCGCCGCCCTCCGGGTCGACCAGGGAGAGCCGGACGAAGCCGAGCCCCAGCGGGCCGGAGCGGAAGTAGGTCTCGTCGTCAGGGCCCCGGTGAGCCACCGCGCGTGCCATCCGGCGGAGCAGGGCGTCCGCTTCCTCCCCCACGGGACGGCCGTCGACCCGAGCAATGCCGGACAGGCCACACATACCTCTACCTCGCTCGCTGCGGAGACTGGATTCACGCCGGGATCGGTGCCGGGCATGCCGCGCCCGGCCGGTGCCGGGCGCGGCAAGCAGTGGCGTCCGAGAACACTCAGACGACCATCTTCAGAACGGTGCCGGAGGTGACCTCCTTGGCAGCCGGCTTGGTGTACTTGCGCATTGCATTCACCTCCCCTGTGAAATCATCGGGAGTGGTGACGGCGAGAAAGTCGCCATCGCGATTCCCGGTTTCCGACAACGGGAATGCAACAAGCCGCTCGGTGGCCCCGTCAAGGTCCACATGAGACAGTCAACTGTTCAACTGGGCCGGGCGAGTTGACGTTCTCGCAGGTGAGCCCCCATTCCGGCGGGACGTTCCGGCTCCGGCGCCCGTGGGAAAACGAGCACGACGTGAGACAAGTTCGTGATTGCCGACCCCCGACCGGGCTCTGCAAAGATGGGGGTGCCGGTAGCCGAGCCGATTTCTTTCGGAGTATTTTCCATGGGCGATTCACAGTTTTCGGACGATTCTCTGGTCCAGCGGCTCCTGCGCTCGGTGCGCATCGACGACGTCATGGGCCACGTCGCCCGGGTGAGCGCCCACGACCGCTACCAGGCCTCGCTCGGCCTCGAACACGCCGCACAGCTGGTGGCCGAGGCCGCCGAGGCGGCCGGGCTGGCCGACGTGGGCGTGCAGCGCTTCCCCGCCGACGGCGAGCCGCAGTGGTGGACCTTCCGCGCGCCGGTCGCCTGGACCCCGCTCGACGCCCGCCTGACCGTGTTCGCCGGTCCCGGCCCGGACACCCCGGTGGTGCTCCGCACCGATCACGCCGAACAGCCCTTCACCGTGGCGACCTACTCCGCCGCCACCCCGCAGGGGGGCGTGGTCGCCCCGCTGGTCCCCGTCCGCGGCGACGATCCGGTCGGTGCCGCCGTGACCGGGGCGGTCGCGGTGGTGGACCGGGCGGCCTTCGTGCGGGGCTCGCTGCTCGCCGAACTGACCGCGGCGGGCGCGCTCGGTCTCGTCACGGACGCGCCGTGGAAGGGCACCGGGGCGGCACCGTACGCCGGCCGTATCGAACTGCCCCCGGACAGCACCCTGTTCGGCTTCAGCCTCACCCCCGAGGCGTTCCGGTCGGCCTGTGCCGCCGCGGACCGGGGCGCGGTCGCGCGCGCCGAGGTCACCGTGGACCGGAGCGCCGCCATGCCCCTGGTGAGCGGGGTGCTGCCGGGTGACGACCAGGCGGGGGAGATCTGGCTCACCGGCCACCTGTGCCATCCGCGCCCCGGCTCGAACGACAACGCCTCCGGGGTCGCCGCGCTGCTCGGCATCGCCGGGACCCTGGCCCGGCTCCGGCAGGCGGACGCCCGCTACGGCACCCGGCGCCCGATCCGGTTCTTCTGGGGCGCCGAGTTCCTCGGCAACGCGGCGGTGCTGCACGGGCGTTCACAGCCGGGCGGCGGCGGTCTCCCGCAGGCGCTGATCAACCTCGACATGGTCGGCGAGGACCAGGCGCTGTGCCGCTCGCCGTTCGTCGTCGAGCGGCCGCCGGAGACCACACCGACCCTGCTCGGGCCCCTGGCCGAGCACGTGGTGGAGCAGGTGTTCGCGGCCACTGCCGACAGCCCCGGCAGCTGGCAGCCGTCCTCGTTCCTCGGCTTCTCCGACCACGCGCTGTACGCCGATCCCTCGGTGGACCGGCCCGCCGTCCAGTTCTGCCACCCGGCCGACCGCTTCAACCACTCGGCCGGCGACTCCCCGGACAAGGTCTCTCCCGTGGAGATGACGCGCTCCTGCGTGGCCGGTGCCGCCCTGGCCCACCTGCTCGCCTCGGACGGGCCGGACCCGGCCGCCCGGACCGCCGTGGTGGAGCGCTGGTGCCGGCGCGAGCAGGAGGCGGCGGCCCGGCTGGTCCGGGACGGCGGCGGGGACGACGCCTGGGCCCGCGGCCTCGTGGACCACGTGGCGCGCCGGAACACGGCCCTGCTGGCGCTGGCCGCCGGTGCGCCGGACGCCGAGGCCCGCAGGCTCGCCGGGGCGGCCCAGGCCCCGGCCGGCCGGCCGGTGCGCCGGTGCTGGCAGGGCCCGCTCAACCTGCGGGCCATGCTCGGCGAACTCCCGCCCGCCACACGCTCGGTGCTGGGGGGAATGATCGCCGAGGACAAGCACCATCTGTCGGTGCTGTTCAACCTCGCGATCCGCGCCGACGGCACCCGGGACCGCGAGCGGATCGTCACCGAGACGTCGTACGGCCTGCGCCGCCCCCTGGACCCGGCCACCACGGCCAGGCTGTTCGACGCCCTGCTGGAGTCCGGCTGGCTGGCGCAGGCCTGACCCCGCCGCCCGTTCCCGGCCCCGGGCCGGCCGGCTCAGGCCGCAGCCCGTTCCCGGCTCCTGGGCCGGGCGGCTCGGGCCCGCGGTCCTGTCTGCGCCGTCTGCGTCGTCTGCGTGGCGAAGCCGGGTGGCTCAGCCCCGCGGTCCTGTCCGCGTCGTCTGCGTGGTGAAGCCGGCCGGCTCAGGCCGCAGCCCGTTCCCGGCTCCTGGGCCGGGCGGCTCGGGCCCGCGGTCCCGTCTGCGCCGTCTGCGTCGTCTGCGTGGCGAAGCCGGGTGGCTCAGCCCCGCGGTCCTGTCCGCGTCGTCTGCGTGGCGAAGTCGGGCGGCTCAGGCCCGCAGCCCGTTCCCGGCTCCTGGGCCGGGTGGCTCGGGCCCGCGGTCCCGTCTGCGTCGTCTGCGTGGCGAAGCCGGCCGGCTCAGGTTCGCGGTTCCGTCTGCGCCGTCGGCATCGTCTGCGCGGTGAAGCCGGGCGGCCTGTGTTCCGGGTGCCGGGTGATCGCCTCCACCGCGGCGCCCGCCCGCAGCACCGTCACCTCGTCGAAGGGCCGGCCCACGATCTGCAGGCCCAGCGGGAGTCCGGTCGCCGACCGGCCGGCGGGGAGGGCCAGGGCAGGGTGGCCGGTGACGTTGAAGGGAACGGTCTGCATGGCGGTCAGCTCCCGCGGCGGCGGCCAGTCGACCGGGAAGGCGTCCAGCCGGGGCGCCGGGGCGAGCCCGGTGGCGGTCACCCACACGTCGTACCGGTCGAAGACCGTGCGCTGCACGGCGTCGGCCAGCTCCTGCCGGAGCCGGTGCGCCTGCACCAGGTCGGCCGCGCTCAGCCCCGCCCCGGCCGCGATCCGCTGGTAGGTGTAGCGGCCGTAGGAGCCGGGCCGCTCCCGCAGGTCGGCCTCGTGGACGGCGTACGCCTCGGCGGCCATGATGACCCGCCCGCACGCGTTGAACCGTCCGTAGGGCGGCGGCTCCACCTCGTGCACGGTGGCCCCGAGCCCGGCCAGCTCCGCCAGCACCCGTTCGATGGCCGCGGTGACCTCCGGCGAGGTCACGGGGTCGTCCCGGAACCAGCAGGGCGAGTAGGCGATGCGCAGCCCCTGCACGCCCTGTCCGAGGCCCGCCGTCAGATCCGGCACCGGCCGTCGGACACTGCCCGGGTCCCGTGGGTCGTACCCGGCGACGACCTGGGTGGCGAGCGCGGTGTCCTCGACGGTCCAGCCGAGCGGACCGATGTGGTCGAGCGCGTACGACAGCGGGAACGCGCCCCGCCGGGACACCAGGCCGTAGGTGGGTTTCAGGCCCACGGTGCCGCAGTGGCAGGCCGGGCCGCGCACGGACCCGCTGGTGTCGGAGCCGATGGCGACCCGGACCAGCCCCGCCGCCACCGCCGCTCCCGCGCCCGTGGAGGACGCGCCGGTGAAGTGCTCGGTGTGCCAGGGGTTGCGGGCCGGCGGGAAGGGCAGTTCGGGGCTCGGGCCGCCGAGCGCGAACTCATGTGTGGCCAGCTTGCCGACCAGGACCGCCCCGCCGGCCCGCAGCCGCGCCTCGACCTCGGCGTCCTCGTCCGGCACATGCTCCGCCATCAGCCAGGAGTGGCTGGTGGTGCGGATGCCCCGGGTGTCGAAGATGTCCTTCAGGGCGTAGGGGATGCCGTGCAGCGGGCCACGGTCGAGCCCGGCCGCCAGCTCGTGGTCGGCCCGGTCGGCGTCCTTGAGCGCCCGCTCCTCGGTGACGGTCACGAAGGCGTGCAGCACCGGGTTGACCGCGGCGATCCGCGCCAGCGTGTCCCGGGTCAGTTCGGAGGAGGTCAGCGCGCCCGAACGCAGCAGCGCACCGGCCGCGGCGACGGACAGTTCGTTCAGTTCGCCCGGTTCACGCATCGTCGTCCTCCACGGTGACGCGGTACACGGCCGAGGGCTCGTGCCCGGCCGGCCGGGCCGGATCGCGCAACTGGTCGGCGAACGCCATGAGTTCCGTGTACGACGCGACGGTCCCGGCCCGCCACTCCGGCGGCACCGTGAGCCCGGCACGCTGCGCCACCCGGTCGAACTCGGCCGCCCGCTCCCGCTGCTCCCGCCCGGTCACCGGCGGCCCGGCCTCTCCAGCCCCAGCAG
This sequence comes from Streptomyces sp. NPDC107581, assembly GCF_055657175.1. Taxonomy (NCBI): domain Bacteria; kingdom Bacillati; phylum Actinomycetota; class Actinomycetes; order Kitasatosporales; family Streptomycetaceae; genus Streptomyces; species Streptomyces sp. NPDC107581. The sequence continues at coordinate 501,625 of NZ_JBVKBH010000001.1, read as the reverse complement.
CTCGCGGAGCGTCGTGCCCTCGTACGCGCTCCGGAACAGTCCGCGGCGCCGCAGCTCGGGCACCACGAGGTCGACGAAGTCGTCCAGGCCGTCGGGCAGGGACGGCGGCATCACCACGAAGCCGTCGACCACCCCGCTCTCGAACCAGTCCGCCAGCTCGTCGGCGACCGACTCCGCCGAGCCCGCCACCTGCCGGTGCCCCCGGGAGCCGGCCACGCGCTTGTAGAGCTGCCGGATGCTGAGTCCCTCGTCGGCCGCCATCCGCACCAGCAGATCCCGCCTGCTCTGCCCCGAGTTGGAAGGCGGCAGCTGGGGCAGCGGCCCGTCCAGGTCGCAGCCGGAGAGGTCGACATGCCCCAGTTCACTGGCGAGCAGGGCGAGCCCCACCTCGGGATCGATCAGGTCCTGCAGCCGTTCCACCTTCTCCTCGGCCTCGGCCTGCGTCCGGCCGACGAAGGGGAAGACCCCGGCCAGGACCAGCACGGAGGACGGGTCACGGCCGAGCTTCTCGGCGCGCGCCCGCACGTCCTCGGTGAAGGCGCGTACGTCGTCCTTGTCGTGCTGCGCGGTGAACACCACGTCGGCGGTGGCGGCGGCCAGGTCGCGGCCGATCCCGGAGGAGCCCGCCTGCAACGTCACGGGGTGCCCCTGCGGACTGCGCGGCATGTTCAGCGGCCCGCGCACCGAGAAGTGCTCGCCGTGGTGGTCCAGGGGCCGGATCCGCTCCGGGTGGAAGAAGCGGCCGGACTCCTTGTCCCGGACCCAGGCGTCGTCGCTCCAGGTGTCCCACAACCCCTTGACGACCTCGGCGAACTCGTTCGCCCGGCGGTAACGGGCGTCGTGCTCGGGGTGTTCGGGCAGGCCGAAGTTGTAGGCCTCGTAAGGGTTCTGGGAGGTCACCAGGTTCCAGCCGGCCCGGCCCCCGCTGATGTGGTCCAGCGAGGCGATCATCCGGGCCGTGTGGTACGGCTCGTTGTACGTGGAGGAGACCGTGGCGGTCAGCCCGATCCGCTCGGTGACCGCGGCCAGCGCGCCCAGCAGCGTGAGCGGCTCGAACTGGGCCACGTACCGGATGGCGGTACGGCTGAGCTCCGTCAGGTCGGACCCGCGCATCGCGGAACTGTCCGGCAGGAAGAGGAAGTCCAGCGTGCCGCGTTCGGCGGTCCGCGCCAGCTCGGCGTAGTGCGCGAAGTTCACCCCCGCGTCCGCGGGCACGCCGGGATGACGCCAGGCCGCCACGTGATAGCCGGTCGGGTACAGGAAGGCCCCGAGCCTCATGGGGGAGTGCCGAGTCAACGCGTCAACCATCCTTGCTGCGTAGGGGTCGGGGGCCCGGCCGGGCGGGACATGCGCTGCACCGCCTCCTCCGCCCAGTCCGCTGCGACCGCGAGGACCGAGCTGTTGGAGTGCGGGCGGGCCGCGCTCTGCTGGAAGACCCGCAGCCCCTCGGCGGGAGCGCCGAGGAACGTGAGCCCGGGTTCGTGGGAGCCGTCGGGAAGGACGGGGTGGAAGCCGTCCGTGAGGTCCAGCGCGCCCGGCACGTAGTCGTCGGTGCCGGCCGGCCCCCGGTTGCGCCAGAGCCGCACCAGGCCGGCGTCCAGCAGCGAGCGGTACAGCGGCAGGCCGTCACGCCGGGGGTCGAAGGGGTGGACGCGTCCCTCGATCACGGCGTCCACTCTTCGTACGACCCCGGTCCGGCCGCCGGTCACGGTGAACTCGCCGGTGCCGTCCCCGGCCGGGCGCACCGAGGGTTCCGGCCCGACCGAGAGGTCGAGCAGACCGGCGTCGAGCAGTGCCAGCACCTTCCGCATCGGCTCCAGGCCCGCGCCGTTGGAGAGCCGGTTGTAGTGGCGCAGGTGGGTGCGGACGAAGCGGCGGTGGGAGTCGGGGGTCAGGCCGCCGAAGTCCACGGCCTCGCCGAACACGGCCCGCAGATCCCGCCAGACGCCGTCGCAGGCCGCTTTGCCGGCGCTGCGCAGATTGCCCTCCAGCGCGTCGACGTGGTCCCGGCGCAGGTGGTCGATGCAGCGCCGGGACCAGTCGGCGCCGTCGTCGTCACGCCGGGCCGAGGCCGCGGGCAGCGGGTCGAGCAGCGCCCGCCAGTCGAACCGGCCGGGCTCCGCCGCGCCGAGCGGGGCCTCCAGTGCCGCGATCAGCGCGTCCGCGCCCGCCTGTCCCCAACTCCCCTGCCCGGCCAGGAAATCCCGGTGCGCGGGCTCCACCGCCGCGCGCAGCCGCCGTACGGCCGTCCCGTCCCGCAGGGTGCGGTGGTGCACCCAGGCCATCTCCAGGGCGACGAGCGGGAACAGGTGCAGGTCGAAGTCGAGCGGCCGGCGCCCGTCCGGCAGGGGTGCGCCGACCCGTGAACGCAGCGTGCGCACCGCGTCGACGGTGAAGAACTCGCCCCTGTGCTCCAGCCGGGCCGGATCGCCGACCTTGTCGTTGCGCGGCCGGCCCGAGACGGGCACCCCGCTGGGACTGACGGCCACGATCACCGACGGCTCCCGGCCGGCCGGTACGTAACGCAGCCCCTGCGGGGCCGCGTCGGGGTCGGCGACGAACGTGCCGCCGCGGCCCTCGGTCAGCTGCAGCAGGACGTCGATCGCGGTGAGCCCGAGCCCGCGCACCGCCACGGGCCGGCCGGACGGCAGCGCCTGCTCGCCCGGCAGCCCGGCCAGCGGGTAGGGCGTGGGCACATAGCCCGGGTGCGCGGCGAGCAGCTCCTCCTCGCTGCCCGGGGCGGGTGCGTTCCAGGAGTGCCCGGTGACGAACAGGATCTCGTCGGCGACGAGGCCGCCGCCGTCCGCGGAGCGGACCAGGAACCGGCCGGCCTCGACGTCGCCGGCGTCGCCGGTGCGGCGCACCTCGACGACCTCGGCCGCCCGCACCTCGACGGTGACGCCGGCCACCGCCCGCAGCCGGTCGGTGTAGCGCCGGAACATCTCACGCAGCGCGAGCCCGTGGACGTACCGCTTGGGCACGTCGTGCGGGCGCAGGTCGAAGTCGGTGCGGCCGGTGGCGGCGTGCTGTGCGGCGCACCACTCCTGGAAGGTGGGCCGCAGGGCGCCGGGCAGCAGTTTGCGCGGCGGATCGCTCGACTCGTCCGGGGCGAACGCGATCTGCCCGGCCACCCGGTTGAGATAGCCGGTCGGGGGCTGCATGTCGCTGTGCACCTCGCCCGCGCCCGCGCGGCCGCCCCGCTCGAAGACCACGATCCGCACCGGCCGGGCCGGCGGCGCCTCCGGAAGCACGGCCGCCAGATGTGCCATGGCGTACGTGCACATGGGGCCACCGCCGACCACGACCACACAGTGCGCGGTCATGCTGCCCACCTCCCGCTCCCCGTCAGCCGGCGGACGGCTGTGCGCCGCTGAGCATCTTCTGGAACCGGCGCAGCAGCGGGAAGGGAACCGTGCGCTCGACGTGGAAGCCGAGCTGCTCGTTGTACGTGTACTCGACCGGGTCCTTCATGCTCAGCTGGGACAGACCGCGGGCCACCTGCTCCAGGTAGCCGGGGAACTGGGACTGCAGCGCGTAGACGACGCTGTAGTACAGGTTCCGGCCGAGCGAGAAGCACGGGTAGCGGGCGTCGTAGTTCTCCAGCGAGTACTTCGGGAAGCAGCCGTCGATGATGCGCTTGGGGCACAGCCACAGCGGCAGCACGAGCGTGGTCTCGCCGATCTGCCGGGCGGGGAACGCGGCCGGCTTCAGACCGGTGGTGACCCGGTAGAGGTTCTCGCAGACGATGTCCTCGAGGTTGACACCGGTGGCGATGTACGAGGTGCCGATGTCCCGGGCGGCCTTGGAGAGCGCGAGCCGGATCAGCAGCGTGCCGAGGAACTCGAAGTCGTCGCCCTGGAATTCGCGCTCGAACCGGTCGATCAGGTCGACGGAGTCCGCCGGAATGCCCAGCAGCTCCTTGACCTCGTCGGCCTCCATGACGGTGAGTTCCAGACCGTACTTCTCGCACAGCGCCTGCGCCCGGGGCACACCGGCGTCCCAGTCGGGAATGCCCTTGAGGATCACCGGGTGGACGGTGATGCCGTGGTCGGACAGTTGGCTCAGGCCGTACAGCAGGGCGTTGCTGTCGCCGCCGCCGCTGACGCCGACGACCAGGTCCGCGCCCTCCGGGACGTGCGCGCGGATGGTGTCGCCGACCCGGTCCGCGATGATCTGCCGGCACTCCTCGGGGCTCAGCTTCTTCAGGAACGACTCCGCCGTCCCGGACTCGTTGTCGAGACGCTGATAGACGTATTCGGTGGCCTCCGCCCCCGGATTGTCACTCTCGATGGTCTTGAAGTCTTCGATCGAGAAATTGAACGGATTGACGTTCCGGTTGAAGTACAGCAGGATTTCGGAGGCGTCCTCGAATTCGGCCAGAGTGCGGTCGAGCGAGGGGGAAAGGACCGGGTCCCCGCCGGATTCCGGCATCACATAGGCCGCGACCGCGGACCACGGGACGCGATTCCGGTTGAGGATGTCGATGAGGCGCTCGTCGGCTGCGCCACTCAGCGGCTGCCGGCCGTGCGAGGTCACAACGGAAACCGTGGGAAGTGCGCGGGACGGGGTGTCGGTCATGACCTTTTCCTCCGACGTCGGATGTGATGGTTGAAAGGAGGAGGGCGAGTGCCCGGGAAAGACGCCGGGTGGGCGCCGCCCGAAAGGGCGGGCCCACCCGGCCGTGCACTACTGGGCGCCGGTCTCGCAGCTCGCGCCGGTGATGACCTCGAGGCCGTGCTTCGAGGCCGGCACGAAGGAACCGGCGGCACGGAAGGCCTCCAGCTCGCGGATGCCGAGGACGGCGCGCCCGGCGGCAACACCGGAAGGAATGAGCTCAACAACCTCATTCTTCAGGTTGAAGTTGCTGCTCTGCACAGCGGTGGAAACAGCTTCACGCATGTCGACCACCCTCCTTATCGGTTTAGACGGGAGGAATTTCCCGCAGTCCGGAGATTAGCCGGATGCCGGCCGAGGCCGTCAAGGGTGTGCTGGGCGCCATAGAATGCGGAGGCCTGCGGTTTTTCTTTACCGAACCGCCCTGGAGGCCCTCTAAACCTGTCCGAATTGAACCGTAAATACCCCTTCTGTCGGGATCGCGGGACGCTTGTTGTGCGGTATCTGTCTCAGCTGGGGACCCGGCCTCGGTGAATTCCCAAATCCCGTCTCACGTGATCCCGTCCCGAATTACGGACCTGCTAGCATCCAGCCGATGCCAGAAAACGGAACCGGCACGGGGGAAGGCCTCATGGCAACGCTCGACTGGTCGGCACTGACCCGCAGCCAGACGAAAAGGGATCTGTACGCCCGCGAGACCTACTTCCGCGAGGGTCTGAGCGACGCGGAGGAGGTCCTGGCCGGACAGCTGCCCGCCGCCCTGCGCGACAGCGCCCTGCTGATGGTCAAGCCGGACGGCCTGGCCGCGGGCCGGCTGCACGCCGTCCTCGACTACCTCGGCGAGCACGGCTTCACCGTGACCGCCGCCCGGGAGTTCCCCTTCCAGCCCTTCCACTGGCGGGAGTTGTGGCGCTACCAGCTCACCTCGGCCACCCTCGACCGGCTGGCCGTCAACGAGCTGCTGCTCGGCGCCGGTCCCGCCCTGTTCCTGCTGTTGAGCAGCGAGCCCGGGCACCCGCTGCCCGGCACCGTGCGGCTGTCCACGCTCAAGGGCTCCGCCACCCTGGAGGCGCAGAAGCCCGGCACCCTGCGCGCCCTGCTCGGCCAGCCGAACCGCGTCCTCAGCTACGTCCACGTCGCCGACGAACCGGCGGACCTGCTGCGCGAACTCGGCCTGCTCTTCGACGCCACCACCCGCCGTGCGCTGCTCGGCAGCCTGGCCGACGGCCGCCTCTCCACCGAGGACGCGGACACCTTGGACCGTGCCCGGGAACGCTTCGCCTCCCCCAGCCGGTCCCTGGACCGTGCCGATGCACTGGACCGGGTGACCCGGGCGGTCGAGGCGGCCACCCCCGGGCCGGCCGCCGACGCCGCGCGGCACCGGCTGGAACGGATGGTGCGGGGCGAGCGCGTCGAGTGGCGGCCGTTCCTCGCGGATCTCACCGCCTGCGGTGCCCGCCCCGAGCGCTGGGACCTGGCCGTGCTGGGCACCTACGTCATCGTGTACGACGAGCCCGGGCAGCCCAAGATGCTGACCAACCCCGATCCCCGGTCCTGGGCGTCCGCCCCGCAGCCGCACTTGAGCGCCGGCGGTCAGAGCCGGCGGAGGGAGACCGTATGACCAGCGCACCTGTTGCCCGCGACAGCCGGATGCCGGACGCGGAGCTGTGGCGCTCGCTGACCGTGTCGGCCACCAAGACCGAACTGTTCGCCGAGGACCTCTACTTCCGCGAGTGCTGGTCCGACGCCCTCGACATCCTCGGCACCCCCGGCGCGCCGGATGCCCCGGCGGGCACCGCCCCGGCAGGCACCGTACCGGCGGGCACCGCCCCGGCAGGCACCGTTCCGGCGGGCACCGCCCCGGCAGGCACCCCGGACGCCAACCCGGCGGCCGGAGCCGACCGCGCCCGGGCCGCGGCCGACGCACTCGCCCCCCTCGGCCTGCTGAGCTTCAAGTGCGACGGCATGGCCGCCCGCCGTGCCGGGCGGACCCTGCGCTACCTCGCCGACCAGGGCTTCAGCATCCTCGCCAGCGCGCCCATCCGGCACAACCGGCACTCGATGCGCGAGCTGTGGCGCTACAACTGGCACGTCTACACCACCGACCGGCTCGCGCTCATGACGCTCATGCACAGCGTCACCGACTCGCTCCTGCTCATCGTGCGCGACGACCGGCACGACCCGGCCGTGCCCGGCTCGGTCCGGCTGGCCGACCTCAAGGGCTCGGCCGACCCCGAGGCCCGCGGCCCCGAGCACCTGCGGACCGTGCTCGACCCGCCCAACAAGATCATCAACTTTGTGCACGTCGCCGACGAGCCGGCCGACATCGTCCGCGAGGCCGGCATCTTCCTCGACCGGCCCGAACGCCGCGCGCTGCTCACCGAGGTGCGGACGGCCGACACGGAGGCGGCCACCCGGCGGGCCCATGCGGAAGTGGCCCGGCTGGAGGCCCGGTTCCCGGCGAGCGACTTCGACCTGGAGGCGGCGCTCAAGCGGGTGGAGCCGGCCACCGTGCCGGACGCGCTCGCCCGCCTCCGCTTCGCCGTCTCCGGTGGCACGCGGCTGAGCTGGGACGAGCTGGGCATGCTGCTCGATCCGGCGGACCCTGCGGTCGACGTCTGGGACTTCGTCCGGATCGCCACGGAGGTCCTCGACGCCGACCGCCCGGCCTCCGCAGACCTGCTGCCCCCCAGCTCCGCGGCCGAGTGGCGGGCAGACGCCAACCGCTGACCCCTGCCTCACCCTGAGACGGCTGGAGGTCTCGCGCTGGGACGGCCGGATGCCTTGCGCCGGGACGGCTGGAGGTCTCGCGCTGGGACGGCCGGATGCCTTGCGCCGGGACGGCCGGAGGCTTCGGACTGGGACGGCCGGATTCCTCGCGCTGGAACGGCCGGATGCCTTGCCCTGAGACGGCCGGAGGTCTCGCGCCGGGGCGGCCGGACGTCTCGCCCTGAGACCGGCCGGAGGCCTCATGCTGAGACGGCCCGATGCCTCACGCCTGCTTCGCCGCGTGGTCATGGCGGTCGGCCGTAGCCGCCCTCAGTGTGCTGCGGGGCGGTCGGCTCCCGACGCCCGACGCATGGCGGCGGTGAGGACCGTGAGGGCGTTCGGGGCGGCGTCGGCGGTACGCCAGGCGATCACGTGGTCGGGGCGGACCAGCAGGGCGCCGTGGTCGCCGATGCCGCAGGTGTCGGCGGGCCGTGCCGGTGCGGCGGCGATCCGGCCGGGCAGGAGCGCCGTGTCGAGGAAGGCGCCCTGCGGATCCAGCTCGCGGGCGGCTCGGGTCCAGGGGTGTCCTTCGGGGCCGGCGAGAACCAGGTAGCGGCCGTCGCGGACCAGGTCGAGCGTGGAGCGGGGCCCGTTCCCGCCGGGGAGCGGAAGGTGCGGCAGCCGGGTGCCGGGCTCGCCGCGCCAGCGGTCCGGTTCGTCGGCGGCCGGCAGTCCGGCGGCCGGGTCGTCGCCGGGCATGGGGTACCGGTAGCCGATGGCCACTGCCGCCTCGCTGAGCAGCGGGCGGTCCTCGATGGGGACCCGGACGCGGTCGCGGGCGCGCATCAGCGCCTGCTCCACGGTGATCCGGCCCACCGCGCGGCGCTCGGGTTCGTAGTCCTCCAGCAGCCGCGGGTCGGCGTGGCCGCGGAGGACCGAGACCAGTTTGGCGGTGAGGTTCCACGCGTCCTGGATGCCGGTGTTGGCGCCGAATCCGCCGGTCGGCGGGGTGACGTGGACCGCGTCGCCGAGCAGGAAGACGCGGCCGGCGCGGTAGGAATCGGCCAGCCAGCCGCTCATCTGCCAGGGCCGATGTCCGGTGAGCGCGAAGTGCGACGGCGGCAGCCCGAGCGCGCGCGAGACGATGCCGCGGCGGCGCTGGACGTCGAACGCGGCCGGATCCTCGGTCGCGGGGTCGTAGGTCACCGACACCGTCCCGCGGTCCTGCGCCGTGTTCCAGCTCAGGAACGCCCGCTCGGGCGGGCCGGTGAAGGCCAGGGCGAGCCGTCGGCCGTCGAGCACCCGGCGCAGGTCGGCTTCGAAGCCGATCTCCATGACCTGTGCGACCGCCTCGGTGCCGCTGCGGCCTATGCCCAGGTGCTCGCGGACAGGGCTGCCGTTTCCGTCCGCGGCCAGCAGGTGGTCGGCGGACACGGTGTAGTCGGCGCCGTCGACGCCGCGGATCCGGGCCACGACGTGGTCGTCGTGACGGCGCAGTCCGACGAGGCGGTGACCGAGGCGCAGGTCGGCGCCGGCGGCACGGGCGTGCGCGCGGACGACCTCCTCCAGGTCGGCCTGTTTGACGAGGGCGCTGGGGCAGGGCGAGACGCTGCTGAAGTCCTCCGCGGCCGGCAGCCGCCAGCGCCGTAGCTCCGGGCCGCTGAGCGAGGCGACCACCGCGGCGTGGTCGGCCGGCGGGAGCCGGTGCTGGACGGCGTAGACGTCCTGGTCGGCCCCGACCGAGCGGTATGCCTCCATCGTGCGCGGATAGAACAGCTTGGCGCGCAGCCTGGTCGAGACCGCGGAGTGCTTCTCGACCAGGACGGGGGTGATGCCCCGGGCCGCGAGGAACAGGGCGGCCGAAGCCCCCACGATGCTGCCGCCCACGATCAGGACGGGGACGTGGACGTGGGCGGGTGGCGGTGAAGCGGCAACGGCGGCGGCAGCGGCAGGGGCGGCAGCGGCAGGAGGAGCAGCGGCAGCGGCCGTAGCGGCAGCAACCGCAGGAGTAGCAATAGTCGTAGCGGCAACGACGGCCGTAGCGGCAGCGGTCGTGGCGGCAACGGCCGTAGCGGCAGTGGTCGTTGCGGCCTTACTGTCGGCTCGGGTGGATGGAACGCCGAGGGGACCGGGCAGGGAGGACATGGGAAACCCCCAAAGGAAACAGAACAGGTCTGTTCCATTATTGCCTCGGAGCGGCACCCAAACGCAACAGGGTTGTATCGTTACCGGCGTGAGCACGGAACTCCCCAGCCGTCGCGGCGGCCGGCAGCGTGACCCTGGCACCGATTCGGCCATCATCGACGCGGTCCTCGACATGGTCGCCGCTGGCGCCACCCTCACCGGCCTGTCGCTGGTGACCATCGCCAAGCAGGCCGGGGTCTCACGCAACAGCGTCTACCGGCGCTGGAAGAACAAGGACGAGCTCTACCTCGACGTACTGGAGACGATCAACGAACCGCGGCCCTCGCCGGTCGACGCCGACACCCGCGGCGACCTCGTGGTCCTGCTGCAGGCCCTGGCCGAGCGCGTCGCCGACCAACGGGCCAGCAGCATGCTGCGCGCCCTCAACGCCGAGGCCGCAACCTTCCCCCGGCTGCACAGCCGTTACTTCGAGGAGATCGTCGCTCCCCGCCGGGAAGCCATGAACCGTGTCCTGCGGCGCGGAGTGGAACGAGGAGAGATCCGCTCCGACGTCGACCCCGACCTGATCTCCGACCTCCTCGTCTCCCCGCTCCTCGCCCGCATGGCATCGGGCAGCCCCGACCGGCTCGATCCGGAACGGGCGAGCCGGCGGATCGTCGACCTCGTCCTCGACGGCGCGGCGCCCGCGCCGAACTGACGGAGAAGAGCGCGGCGGGACCGACCCGACTGAACGCCGCCAAGGACGTCATCCTGGTGTCGCACTCCCTTGCCAGGGAGACAGCGACCATGTCGTCCGGATGATCCGATTCCTCACGGGCCCTTCTCCCGTCCCGCAGTGGCGCGCCGTCACCGACATCTACGGCCCCTGACCTTAGAGGTCCGCCCTTCTCTGCCCTTCAAGTTCTACCTTTCGAGGTCTGCCCTTCGAGATGTGTCCTTCGAGGTCTGCCCTTTGCGGTCCATCCTTCGAGGTCTGGGGGTGCGACGGCGCAGCGCGAGGGCGGCCGGGACCGTGGCCGCGACCACGGCGAGCAGTGCGCACACCGCCACCGTGCCGCCGATCACAGGCCCGGGGACGCGGACGGTGACCGGCGCCGACAGCAGGTGCAGTGCGGCGGCGAGCCCCGCCAGATGCAGCGCGGCGGCGAGGAGACCCAGTACGGTGCCGGCCGCCACGACCGTCAGCGCTTCGAGGGCCACCAGCCGCAGCAACTGCCCCCCGGTCGCACCGGCCAGCCGCAGGGCGGCCAGGTCGCGCAGCCGGTCCGCGTTCGCCATCACCATGGTGTTGGCCACACAGATGCCCGTGTAGAGAAGAGCGATGCCCAGCACCAGGAGGAGCCCGAGCCGGGTGGTGCGGTCGTCCGCCGGGTGACTCGCCCTGATCCACTGATCCCCGGTCAGCACGCGTGCGTGCACGCCGCGTACGGCCGCGCGCAGTCCGGCCGCCACGACGGCCCGCTCCGCGCCCTCCGCGACGGTGACATCGACCCGGTCCACGGGGGCGCCCGGTGCGTTGCGCGGGGTGACGTAGACGCCGTTGTCACCGGTTCCCGTGGCCATGACCGCGGCGATCCGCAGGCTGCGCCGGGTGCCGTCGCCGAGTCGCACGGTGACGTGCTCGCCCACGGTGTGCCGCTGCCACTCCTCGTTGACGATGATCGAGTCGTCGTCCAGCGCGGTGATCCTTCCGGCGGTGAGCGGCAGGCGGGCGGTGGCGGCGAGCGCGGCCGGATCGGCGGCCCGGGCCTCGGACCTGATCAGGGCCACGCCGTCCTCCACCGCGAACACCTCGTCCGACGCGGTCGGCGACACCTCTGCGCCCGGTACCGCGCGCAGCCGGCGCAGGGCCGCCGCGTCGAAGCCCGCCCCGGACGCAGGGGTGACAACGAACGCGGCCGTCGTCCGCGCCCGCGTCTCAGCGGTCCTCGCCGCCTCCAGCATCACCGTGCTGCCGGGCAGCGCGGCCGCGAGGGCGACCGTGACCAGCACCGGAGCGGCGACCGCCGTGGTGCGCCGCACGGCGCCGGACGCACTCTCCCGGACCAGCAGACCCATGGCGCCGGGCAGCCGGACCAGCGCACGCACCAAGGGCCGCACCAGAGCCGGGGCGAGCAGCGCGACCGCACCGGTCAGCAGCATCGGGCGGCTCACGTACGACTTGCGGTGCAGCAGCTCGCCCGGGTCACCGACCAGCGTCGTCGCGAGGGTGACGGCGGCCGTCAGCAACAGCGCCGTACCGGCGAACCGCCGGCCCCACGTCGTCGCACGGGCGTCCACGTCGGCTTCACTCAGCGCCTGGAGCGGGCCGGTGCGGCCCGCCCGCCAGGACGCCGCCAGCACTCCGCACAACGCGACGAGCAGACCGGTCCAGAAGGCCCGGACGTCGTCGTCACGGACGTCCGCATGCCGCCCGGCTTCCAGGACGAGGGACTGCACGCCGCCGTCCGGCTGCGCACCCGCCGGCCCACGCTGCCCGTGCTGGTCCTCAGCCAGTACGTCCAGCGGGCCTACGCCTCCGATCTGCTGGACTCCGGCGACGGCACCGGCGTCGGCTACCTCCTCAAGGACCGGGTCGGCCAGGTCGAGGAGTTCATGGCCGCACTGGACGAGGTCGCGTCCGGGGGCACGGTCGTCGACCCCGAGGTCGTACGGCAGTTGCTGCGCCGCCGCCGCGACCCGCTGGAACGGCTCACCCCGCGCGAGCGGAAGGTGCTGGCGCTGGTCGCCGAGGGCAGGTCGAACGCGGCGATCGCCCGCGATCTGGTGGTCTCCGAGGCGGCCGTCGGCAAACACATCGGGAACATCCTCACCAAACTCGACCTGCCGCCCGCCGAGGACACGCACCGACGCGTGCTGGCAGTGCTGGCCTTTCTGCGGGCGTGAGGCGGAGGGGCGAGGTGGGGGGTGGGGGGACAAGTGGTGGCGTGAGGCGGGGTGCGTGGGGAGGGGGTGAGTGTGGGGGCGGTGAATGTGAGGCGGGGCGCGTGAGGGCGGGGCGCGTGAGGCGGGGCGCGTGAGGCCGTGGTCGTGGCACGCCGCCGTCATGCGGTCCGGAGTTTTCCACAAGTGCCGAGTTGTCCACAGGATCTGACGCGTTTCGGCCGCTGGCTGTACGGTCTGCACGAGTTGATGTTCGAGTCGATCTTCGTGCGAGCGGGTGTTCGGGGGAGGCGGTCGCGGTGACCGAGGCTGGTGTGGACGAGGCGGAGCGGGCGGCGGTGGGCCGGCTGCCCCGGGTGCGCGGATTCGCCCACTGGCCGCCGCCGGGCTCGCCCAAGGAGGAGGGCAAGGCGCTCAGGACGAGCGTGCCGCGCAGTGTGCACAGCACCCTCGACCTGGACGGATCCCGCCCGGACGCGATCAGCGCGGTGGAGGACTCCAACGCGGGCCGCATACCCGAGCTGACACCGATACGGGTGGGCCGGATGGCAGCCACCCCCTTCGCCTTCCTGCGCGGTTCGGCCGGACTCATGGCGTACGACCTGGCGCGTACCCCCACGACCAGGATCGGCACCCAGCTGTGCGGCGACGCCCACGCGGCCAACTTCGGCCTCTACGGCGACGCCCGCGGCGGCCTGGTCATCGACCTCAACGACTTCGACGAGACGGTGCACGGCCCCTGGGAGTGGGACCTGAAGCGGCTCGCGGCCTCGCTGGTGCTGGCCGGGCGGGAGGCGGGCGCCGACGAGGACACCTGCCGCAAGGCCGCCCAGGACGCGGCCGGCGCCTACCGGCGCACCATGCGGCTGCTGGCCAAGCTCCCCGTGCTGGACGCCTGGAACGCCATCGCGGACGAGGAACTGGTCTCCCACACCGACGCCCATGACCTGCTCGGCACGCTGGAGCGGGTCTCGCAGAAGGCACGGTCCAACACCAGCGGCCGGTTCGCCGCGAAGGCGACCGAAGAGGTGGCCGACGGCGGCCGGCGCTTCGTCGACGCACCACCCGTGCTGCAGCGGGTCCCGGACGCGGAGGCGACGGCCGTGGCCGCCGCCCTGGAGTCGTACGCTGCGACGCTCTCCGAGGACCGGCTGCCCCTGCTGGCCCGGCACGCGGTCCACGACGTGGCCTTCCGGGTGGTCGGCACCGGCAGCGTGGGCACGCGGTCCTACGTGGTGCTCCTCCTCGACCACCGCGGGCAGCCGCTGGTGCTCCAGGTCAAGGAGGCCCGCCCCTCGGTACTGGTCCCGCACCTGGCCACGGCCGGGTTCGAGGCGTCCCCGGTGGAGCACGAGGGACGCCGGGTGGTCCTCGGGCAGAAGCGGATGCAGGTGGTCAGCGACATCCTGCTCGGCTGGACTACGGTCGACGGGCGGCCGTTCCAGGTGCGCCAGTTCCGCAACCGCAAGGGCAGCGTGGACCCGGCCGCCCTCACCGCCGACCAGATCGACGACTACGGCCGGATGACCGGCGCTCTGCTGGCACGCGCCCACGCGCACAGCGCGGACCCCCGCCTGATCGCCGGCTACTGCGGCAAGAACGAGGAACTGGACGAGGCGATAGCCGGCTTCGCCGTCGCCTACGCCGACCGCACCGAGGCGGACCACGCACAGCTGGTGGCGGCGGTGCGGTCGGGCCGGATCGCGGCGGAGACGGGGGTGTGACGGCGGAAGCCGGAAGGGCGAGGGCAGAGGCGGTGGTGAAGTGAAGTACGTCGAACTGACCGGCGGCGAGGGCGAGGAACCGGGATTCATGGACCCCCGGCCCTACCTCGCCGAGCTTCCCGGAATCGCGGCCGAACTGCCGCCGGGCGCCCGCGCGTTCGCCACCGACCCCGGACATTACGACTTCGGCGGCAAGCGGTGCGTGAAGGACCTCCAGCCCGCCCAGGTACGCCGCACCGGCGACGGGGACCTCGAGATCCGCTTCCGTCACAACTGCTTCAAGCACGACGAGGACCTCCTCGTCCGCTACTCGGGCGTCTCCCGTTTCCAGTCGGACGTCCTGGACGTCTGCGACCCGGCCTCCCTCGGCGACGTGATCCTCGACGAGATCCTTCCGCACCCCGGCGGCTGCACCCATGAGCTGGCCTGCCGGCCCGGCACCCTCGTGGTCGCCTGCCGGGACCTGGAGGCCGAGTGGATACCCGCCAACTGCCCGGACGCCCGCCCGGCCGACTGACCCGCACCGCCGGGGCGGGGCGCGTCATCCCGGGGGCGAGCCGAGCTGCCCGGGCATGATCCCCGCCGTCCTGGGCATGAGCCCTGCCGTCCCGGGCGCGAGCCGTGCCGCCCCGGGCGTCGGGTTCCGGCCGTGGCCTACGCTGGTCCCGTGACGACCCCGGAAGCTGAGCAGTCCCAGGCACCGCGGCCCGAGGAACGGCTGGAACAGGCCGTACGGGCCGCCGAGCAGGCGCTGATCGAGTACGAGATCGCCGTGGAGACGTTCCGCGTCGAGGTCGAGAACTTCTCCCGGCTCCACGAGCAGAAACTCGGCCCGCTCTACTCCCGCATCGAGGAGCTGGACGCGCAGATCGCCGAGGCGCGGGCCGCCCGCACCGGCGACCCCGAGGACCTCCGCCGCGCCGAGGAGGCCCGCGCCCGCGTGCTGCCGATGCCCGGCGTCGAGGAACTGCTGCACGGCTGGATGGACGGGGACGGCCTGTTCCCGGAGGCCGCCTCGATGCTCACCGACCAGGCGGTACGGCCCCCCGAGCGGGTACGGCCCAGCGAGGAGGCCCGCAAGCTCTACCGCGAGCTGGCCCGCAAGGCACACCCCGACCTCGCACAGGAGGAAGAGGAGCGCCGACGCCGCGAGGAGTTCATCACCCGGGTCAACGCCGCCTACGCCCGCGGCGACGAGACGCTGCTCAGAGAGCTGGCCGGGGAATGGGCGGCGGGCCCGGTGCCGCCGGAGCGGCGCCCGAGCCCCGCCGAGGAGCTGTACGCCCGCCTCGAATGGCTCGCCCAGCGCAAGGAGCTGCTCACACTCGTCGCCCGCGAACTGGAGGAGGGCGCCATCGCCGGCATGCTGCGCCTGGCCCCGGACGACCCCGACGCCCTGCTCGGCGAGATCGCCGACCGGCTGCGCGCCGACATCCAGCAGCGGGAGACCGAGCTGGCGGGCCTGCTGGGGGAGGGGTGAACCACGCCGCCCTTCCGGTAGCGTCGAAGACATGCATTTCGGATCTGGTGTGCCCACGGTCGAGGTCGCGGACCTCAAGGACGGCGACTTCCTGCTGGACGTCCGCGAGGACGAAGAGTGGGAGGCAGGCCACGTCGCAGCGGCGCTGCACATTCCCATGAGCGAGTTCGTGGCCCGGTACGGCGAGCTGACCGAGGCCGCCCCGCAGGACGGCCGGGTCAACGTCATCTGCCGCTCCGGCGGCCGCTCGGCCCAGGTCACGATGTACCTGGTCCAGCAGGGCATCGACGCCGCGAACGTGGCCGGCGGCATGCAGCACTGGGAAGCCGCGGGCCGACCGGTGGTCACCGCCGCCGGGGCACCGGGCGCCGTCGTCTAGAGCCGACGGACCCCAGCACGCGCAGCCCCGCCGCCGGAGCACGCTCGGCTGAGCGGAAGCCCGGGCAGCGGAAGCCCGGTCAGCTGAGCGGGTGGGCCGCCAGCAGGTCGCCGAGCGTCTCCTCGTACGCCGCCGCCGGGCCGAGCGCCAGCTCCAGGTGCTTGGCCCAGGCGTGATACCGGTGCAGCGGGTAATCGGTGTCCGCGCCGAACCCGCCGTGCAGATGCTGAGCCGTCTGCACCACCCGGCGCACCCCCTCCGCGGCCCAGATCTTCGCCACGGCGACGTCTCCCGCGGCGGGCAGCGCCCCCGGTGCGCCCGAGGCGATCCGCCAGGCCGCCTGCCAGAGGGTGGCCTCCATGGCACGCAGGTCGATGTACCGGTCGGCGGCCTGGACGGCGACCGCCTGGAAGGTCGCGATCGGGTGCCCGAACTGCTCCCGCTTGCCGGTGTACTCGCCGGTCATCTTCAGCACCCGCTCGCCCAGGCCGAGCGCCAGCGCGCAGGTGCCGGTGGCCAGCAGCGCATGCAGCCACTCCCAGGCACCCTGCGCCTCGATGACATCGCCCGCCGCGATCCGCGCCGACCGCAGGCGCAGCTCGGCCAGCCGCTCCCCGCTGGTGGAGATCTGCTCGGTGAGCACCAGCCCCTCCTGCCCCCGCGGCACCAGCGCGAGCACGGTCCGGTCGGCGCCGGTGTGCGCGGGGACGAGGACGAGGTCCGCGTCGTACGCCCACGGCACCGCCGTCTGCACCCCGTCCAGCACCCACGCCTGCCCGTCCCGCCGTGCGGTGACGGCCAGGCCGGCCGGGTCGTGACCGGTCCGGCCGTGCGCGGCGACGGTCAGCACCGGCTCGCCCCGCCCCGCCCCGGCCAGGAGCCGCCCGCGCAGTTCCTTGCCGCCGTAGGCCTGTACGGCCATCGCGGCCGCGCTGTGCTCCAGCAGCGGCACCCGGGCGAGCACCTTGGCGGACTCGCGCAGCACCAGGCACAGCGCGATGGCGTCGAGACCTGCCCCGCCGTACTCCTCGTCCAGCAGCAGGCCGACCAGGTCGGCCCCGGCCAGCCGGGACCACAGCTCCCGGTCGAAGCCCTCGGCAACGGCGCCGGTGGTGAGGGCCGGGCTCGGCACCGCGTCCGGTGCCACCCCGGCGAACACCCCCCGTGCCGCTTCGGCCGCCGCCAGCTGCTCCTCGGTGAAGGTGAAGTCCACGGCCTGTCCTCCCGGCGAGTCCGCTCGTCCGACGGTTCGTCTGACGGGGCGTCAAGATAGAACAGGTTCTAGGAGAAGGGAACGGGGAGGGAGGGGCGGCGTGTTCGAGGTTGCTTCTCGAGATCGCTTCTGAGGGTCCCCCTCCCCCTCCCTCCCCTCCCCCCAGCCCCACCCCACCCATCGTCGAGGCACGCCTCAGCGGTCGAAGTCCAGCTCCACCGTCTCGGTCAGCGGGTGCGACTGGCAGGCCAGGACATAGCCGGCCTCCGTCTCCTCCGCCTCCAGCGCGAAGTTGCGGTCCATGCGGACCTCGCCCGAGACCAGGAAGGCCCGGCAGGTGCCGCACACCCCGCCCTTGCAGGCGTAGGGCGCGTCGGGCCGGTTGCGCAGCACCGTCTCCAGCAAGGACTCGCCGTCCTGCACCGGCCAGCTGCCGCCGCGCCCGTCGAGCCGGGCGGTGACGGTGCTGTGCGCGGGCGACCGGACCGTGGCCGCGGCAGCCACGCCTCCGTCCACGTGGAAGATCTCCTGGTGGATACGGGTCCGGCTGGTGCCCAGCTCGCGCAGGGCCTTCTCCGCGCCCTCGACCAGCCCAAGCGGCCCGCACAGGAACCATCCCGCGACCTGGTCCACCGGCAGCAGCGCGGGCAGCAGCCCCGCGAGCCGCTCCCGGTCGAGCCGCCCGGACGGCAGGCCCGCCTGCTGCTCCTCGCGGGAGAGCACGGTCACCAGCTGGAACCGCTGCGGGTAGCGGTCCTTCAGGTCGGCGACCTCCTCCAGGAACATCGTCGAGGCGGCCGTACGGTCGCTGCGTATCAGGCAGAACCGGGCCGCGGGCTCACGAGCCAGCAGCGTGGAGACGATCGAGAGCACCGGGGTGATGCCGCTGCCGCCGACGATCGCCGCGTAGAGACCGGGCGCCGGTTCGAGGGTGAAGCGTCCGGCCGGGGTCATCACGTCCAGTTCGTCACCGACGCCGACCTCCTTGAGCGCGTAGGTGGAGAAGGCACCGCCCTCGACCAGCCGCACTCCGACCCGCAGCGTGCCCGGGCCTTCGCCGGCCGGGTCGGGGGCCGGGGAGCAGATCGAGTAGGTCCGCCGTATCTCGGCGCCGTCCGCCTGCCGCCGCAGGGCGAGGTGCTGGCCCGGTGCGTGCCGGTACTCCTCGCGCAGATCGGGCGGGACGGTGAAGGTGAGGGCGACGGAGTCGTCGGTGAGCCGGTCGACCGCGGCCACGGGGAGCGGGTGGAAGCGTGCCATCACAACTCCTTGAAGTGGTCGAAGGGTTCACGGCAGGACAGACAGCGGCGCAGTGCCTTGCACGCGGTGGAGGAGAACCGGCTCAGCAGTTCGGTGTCGGCGGATCCGCAGTTCGGGCAGCGGACCGGGTCGGTGTCCTCGGCGAGGGTGCGGGTCGCGCCCAGGGACAGGGGCACGGGGCCCGGGTCGTGGCGCATGCGCGGGGGAGCGATGCCGAACTCCTGGAGCTTGCGGCGGCCTTCGGGGGTGATGTCGTCGGTCGACCAGGCCGGGCTGAGCACCGTGCGGACGGTGACCTCGCGCATGCCGTGGGCGTGCAGCACCTGTTCGATGTCCGTGCTCATCGCCTCGACGGCGGGGCAGCCGGTGTAGGTCGGGGTCAGGTCGACCTCGACCGTGCCGCTGTCGGTGACATGCACCGCGCGCAGCACCCCCAGTTCCTGGAGCGTGAGCACGGGCAGTTCGGGGTCGGGCACCGAGCCGGCCAGTTCCAGCAGCTCCGCTTCCAGGGCGGTGGCCGTCACCATGACGCTCCCGGGTGGCTGCGGTGCAGGTGCTGCATCTCGGCGAGCATCCGTCCGAACGGCTCGGTGTGCAGGCCCTGCCGGCCGGCGCCCGCCGTCCAGGCGCCCGAACGCGGGCCCTCGGGCACGCTCAGGCCGGCCCGGAGGAGCACGGCCGTCACGGACTCCAGCCAGCGGCTCTCCATGCCTGCCCAGTCGGCGTCCAGGCCCTCCACCGGCTGGAACATCTCCCCGGTGAACCGCCACAGCGCGTCGCATGCCCGCTGCATCCGCTCCCGGCTGAGCTCGGTTCCGTCGCCGAGCCGCAGGGTCCACTGCTCGGCGTGGTCGCGGTGGTAGGCGATCTCCTTGACGGCCTTCGCGGCCAGCGGTGCGAACGGGCCCTCGCCCGCGGCCAGTGCGGTGTGGAGCAGCTGCTGGTAGGTGGAGAAGTACAGCTGGCGGGCGATGGTGTGGGCGAAGTCGCCGTTCGGCTGCTCGACCAGCTGGAGGTTGCGGAAGTCCCGCTCCTCGCGCAGGTAGGCCAGTTCGTCCTCGTCACCGGCCATCGACAGCAGGACACGGGCCTGGCCGAGCAGGTCGAGGGCGATGTTGGCGAGGGCGACCTCCTCCTCCAGGACGGGAGCGTGCCCGGCCCACTCGCCCAGGCGGTGGGAGAGCACCAGGGCGTCGTCGCCGAGGGCGAGCGCGGCGGTCGCGGGGACGGTCGCGGTCACAGGTGCTTCACCCCTTCCGGGATCTCGTAGAAGGTCGGGTGCCGGTAGGGCTTGTCGGCGGCCGGCTCGAAGAAGGGGTCCTTCTCGTCCGGTGAGGAGGCGGTGATCGAGGCGGCCGGGACGACCCAGATCGAGACGCCTTCGCCGCGCCGGGTGTACAGGTCACGGGCGTTGCGCAGGGCCAGCTCCGCGTCCGGTGCGTGCAGGCTGCCGGCATGGGTGTGGGAGAGGCCGCGGCGGGAGCGTACGAAGACCTCCCACAGGGGCCAGTCGGTGTTCGTCATGCTCGCGTCTCTCCCGTCCCACCGGTGGTGCCGGTGTGCTTGACCGCGTATGCCGCGGCCGCCTCCCGTACCCATGCGCCTTCGTCGTGTGCGCGCCTGCGCTGGGTGATCCGTTGTTCGTTGCACGGGCCGTTGCCCTTGAGGACCTCCCAGAACTCCGTCCAGTCGATGGCGCCGAAGTCGTGGTGTCCCCGTTCTTTGTTCCACCGCAGGTCCGGGTCGGGGAGGGTCAGGCCGAGGGACTCGGCCTGCGGGACGCAGATGTCGACGAAGCGCTGGCGCAGCTCGTCGTTCGAGTGGCGCTTGATCTTCCACTCCATCGACTGCGCGGAGTGCTGGGACTCGTCGTCGGGCGGGCCGAACATCATCAGCGAGGGCCACCACCAGCGGTTCACCGCGTCCTGGGCCATCGCGTGCTGCTCCGGGGTGCCCTTGCTGAGGGCCAGCAGCAGTTCGTAGCCCTGGCGCTGGTGGAAGGACTCCTCCTTGCAGACGCGCACCATCGCGCGTGCGTAGGGGCCGTAGGAGCAGCGGCACAGGGGGACCTGGTTGATGATCGCGGCGCCGTCCACCAGCCAGCCGATGGCGCCGACGTCGGCCCAGGTCAGCGTCGGGTAGTTGAAGATCGAGGAGTACTTCTGACGGCCGCTGTGGAGCTTGTCGAGCAGTTCGTCCCGGCCGGTGCCGAGGGTTTCGGCCGCGCTGTACAGGTAGAGGCCGTGGCCGGCCTCGTCCTGGACCTTGGCCATGAGGATCGCTTTGCGGCGCAGGCTGGGTGCGCGGGTGATCCAGTTGGCCTCGGGCTGCATGCCGATGATTTCGGAGTGCGCGTGCTGGGCGATCTGCCGGACCAGCGTCGCGCGGTAGGCGTCGGGCATCCAGTCGCGCGGTTCGATGCGCTCGTCGGCGGCCACGGCCGTGTCGAAGGCGCGCTGGTACGCCGCCGTGTCGGCGGCGGTCTGCGGTGCGCCGTCCGGCTTCGTGCCTGCCGTGCGGTGCGCGGCTGCTGTGGCCATGCGGTCCCCCTGACCTCGGGCTCTCCTTGAGCACGGTCCCGACCGATCGTTCGGTCCGTGCGTCATCAATGGTGTGCTGGGGCGCTTCGGGTGTCAACCGCTGTGGAAAACCCGGCGGTGAGCCTGTGGAAAACCGTGGGCGAGCGGTGTGGCGTGGTGAGGGCCACTGATCCGGGCCGTACCCGGGGCTGCGCCGAGCGGCCGGGGCTGAGTACCGTTCCGTGCGAGTGCCGAGGAGTGGCGCTCGGGAAGAGCGAGGCGCCTGTGACGGCGGCCGGACGACGGAGCGGAAGCGGGGGACGGGGCGGAATGGACGCGTACGACGAGGACTCGCAGGCCCAGCGCGGGCCTGACGGGTCGACCGGGGCGCGTCGCCCGCAGGATCCGGGGGACCACGGTCCCCCTGCCCGAGACGGGTCAGGCGATCCTGACGGTCTCCTTTCCCAGGACGGCTCCGGCGATTCCGGCGATTCCGACGGTCCTTCCGCCCGGGTCGGCTCCGGCGATCCTGACGGTCCCCTTTCCCGGGACGGTTCCGGCGATCCTGACGGTCTCCTTTCCCGGGACAGCTCCGGAGATCCTGACCGTCTCCCTTCCGGGGTCGGCTCCGGCGATCCTGACGCCTCTCGTGCGCGAGAGGGAGAGGGATCGGGCGATCCCGACGGTCCTCCTGCCCGCGAGGGCGCCGGCGGGCCCGGCGGCGCCCTCGCCCGCAAGACCTCCGGCGGCCCGGCCGGCTCTCCGCCGCCCGATTCCCTGCCCCTCCCGGCGTCGCCGCGCACCGGCGTCGCCGCCCTCTCCCCCCGCTACCAGCTCGGCGCGGCCATAGCGCTCGCGGTGGTCGCCGTCACCGCCTGTGTCCACCTGGGGATGGTGTTCCTCAGCCTCGCGCCGGCGAACACGGTGACCAAGCAGCACGGCAAGGCGATCGAGGAGTGGGTGTACCCCGAGTTCGAGCAGAACTGGAAGCTGTTCGCGCCGAACCCGCTGCAGCAGAACATCGCCGTCCAGGTGCGCGCCGAAGTGCGGATGAAGGACGGCAGCACGCGCACCACCGGCTGGGACGACCTCTCCGCCCGGGACGGTGCCGCCATCGACGGCAGTCTGCTGCCCAGCCACACCCAGCAGAACGAGCTGCGCCGCGCCTGGGACTTCTTCGTCGCCACGCACGGCCCCGACAACCGGCCCGTGGGCATGCGCGGCGCGCTCTCCGAGCAGTACGTGCGCCGGATCGTCGTGATGCGCCTGAACCGGGAGGGCACGAGCCGGGAGGGCGTCATCCAGCGCGTACAGGTCCGCTCCAGCACCACCAATGTGCAGCCGCCCAAGTGGAGCCGCGAGAAGATCTCCGACAGGCCCTTCTACCGTGTGCTGCCCTGGTGGACGGTGTCGGCCGACGAGGCCACGGGGGGTGTGCGGTGAACCGTCTCTCCCTGACCCTCTCGCGCGGCATCGCGCGCGTCACCGAGTCGGCGCTCGGCCCGTACCAGAGCGCCGTGATCCGCATAGGCTTCGCGGCGACCTGGCTGCTCTTCCTGCTGCGCGAGTTTCCCCACCGCCGGGAGCTGTACGGCCCGGACGGCCCCTGGAGCTGGGACCTCGCCCAGCAGCTGACCTCCGACAACCACGCCTTCTCGGCCCTGATGTGGTCCGACGGGCAGGCCTGGTTCGAGGTCTTCTACCTGCTGGCGATCCTCTCCAGCGCGGCGCTGCTGCTGGGCTGGCGCACCCGGACCGCGTCGGTGCTGTTCATGGTGGGCGTGCTGTCGCTGCAGAACCGCAGCGTCTTCGTGGGGGACGGCGGCGACAACGTCCTGCACCTGATGTCCTTCTACCTGGTGTTCACGCGCTGCGCTCAGGTGTGGTCCCTCGACGCGCGGCGGGCGGCCCGTGGGGAAGCGGCACGCGCGCGTGGGGAGCGGGTCCGTGCGGACCGGGTCGGTCCGCTGCTGTGGGCGGTGCTCGGCCTCGTGCTCGGCGGTGTGACGCTGGCGGGCCGGTTCGACAACGGCTGGCTGGTGCCCGCGCTGCTGTGGACGGCGTGGGCCGTGCTCGGCCTGTGGGGGGCGGTGCAGCGGTGGGCGAGGTCGCAGGAGCCGCGGATCCTGCTGGACGTGATCGCCAACGTCCTGCACAACGGCGCCATGTTCGTGATCATGGCGGAGGCCTGTCTGATCTACGCCACGGCCGGCTGGTACAAGATCCAGGGCTCGCGCTGGCAGGACGGCACCGCCGTCTACTACCCGCTCCACCTGGACTACTTCTCGCCCTGGCCGGGCCTGGCCGATCTGATGTCCTCCAGCGGCACGATCATGATGATCGTGACCTACGGGACGGTCATCGTGCAGGTCGCCTTCCCGTTCACGCTGTTCAACCGGCGGGTCAAGAACGTCCTGCTGGTGCTGATGATGACCGAGCACGCCGTGATCGCGGTCGTCCTCGGGCTGCCGTTCTTCTCGCTCGCGATGATCACCGCGGACGCGGTCTTCCTGCCCACGTCGTTCCTGCTGCTGCTCGGCGGGTGGGCGGCACGCGCGCGGGGCCGGCTGTTGCGGCGCGGCGACGGAGACGGCGACCGTACGCTGCCGTCGCCGCGCTCTGCGGAGGAGGCCCGGCCCGGCCGCGTAGGGTTCACTGCATGAGCGACCCCGTGACCCGCTGGCGCGCGTGTGCCGGGAGTGCCGTGCTGCTCGACGGCTTCCACGCTCTCAAGCACGCCCTGCGCTTCGGCGCCGAGGTCCCGGTGGCGGTCACCACCGACCGGCGGGCGGCGCTCGCCCTCGCCGCCGAACTGGCCGGGGACGTCAAGGACGCGCTGGACACGCTCCTGGCGGAGGTGCCCGAGCAGACGTACGCCTCGCTCGTGCCACGCACCCACCCGACGGGGGTGGCCGCCCTGGCCGTACGGCCGTCGCGCGAGGCCAGTCTGCGGGCGCTCGCCCACACCCCGCGCACCGCGCCCGTCGTGGTCCTCGACAACCCGCGCAACCTCGGCAACGCCGGAGCCGTGATCCGGCTGGCCGCCGGGTTCGGGGCGACCGGAGTGGTCACCACGGGCACGCTCGACCCCTGGCATCCCACCGTGGTGCGCGGCGGGGCGGGGCTGCACTTCGCGACCGCCGTGGAACGGCTGGAGGCCGAGGAGCTGCCCGCCGGGCCGCTGTTCGCCCTCGACCCCGAGGGTGAGGACATCCGGGCCACGAAGCTGCCCGACGACGCCGTGCTGGCGTTCGGCTCGGAGCGCAGCGGCCTGTCGCCGCAGCTGCGCGCGCGGGCCGACCACCTGCTGCGCCTGCCGATGCGCCCCCAGGTCTCCAGCTACAACCTGGCCACGAGCGTGGCCATGACGCTCTACCACTGGAGCGCGACCGAGGGGGCGCGGCGCACCCCTTAGGCGGGCGTGGCTGTGCCGGTGTGCGGATCCGCCGCGTGGGCGGGCCCCGCCACCGGCGGCCGGCGGCCGTGCCGCCGGCCGTCCGGCCGTAGCGGGCGGGACGTCACGCCTCCCGGCGGACCTCCACCACCCGGAAGCGGTTGGCCACGAACGCGCCGTCCGTCAGGGCCGCGTTCGCCGCCGGGTTGCCGCCCGAGCCGTGGAAGTCGGAGAAGGCGGCCGTCTGGTTCACGTACACCCCGCCGGTCAGGTTGAGCGACAGCTGGGCGGCCTCCTCCAGGCAGACCTCCGCGACGGCCTGCTCGACCTCGGCGTCGCTGGTGTACGCGCCGACGGTCATCGCGCCCTTCTCACGGACCGTGCGGCGCAGCAGCTCCACCGCGTCGGTGACCGAGTCGACCGCGACGGCGAAGGAGACGGGGCCGAAGCACTCGCTCATGTAGGCGGCCTCGTCGTCCGGCTTGGCGCCGTCCAGCTTGACGATCACGGGCGTGCGGACGACCGCGCCCGGGAACTCGGGGTTGCTGATCTCCCGCGAGGCCAGGGCGACCTCGCCGAGGCCGGCGGCCGCCTCCAGGCGGGCCTTGACGTCCGGGTTGACGATCGCGCCGAGCAGGGCGTTCGCCCGGGCGTCGTCGCCGAGCAGGCCGTCGACCGCGCGGGCGAGGTCGGAGACGACCTCGTCGAAGGTCCTGGGGCCCTCGTCGGTGCGGATGCCGTCGCGCGGGATGACCAGGTTCTGCGGGGTGGTGCACATCTGGCCGCTGTACAGGGACAGCGAGAAGGCCAGGTTGGAGAGCATGCCCTTGTAGTTGTCGGTCGACTCCACGACGACCGTGTTGACGCCGGCCTTCTCCGTGTAGACCTGGGCCTGGCGGGCGTTGGCCTCCAGCCAGTCGCCGAAGGACGTCGAGCCGGTGTAGTCGATGATCCGGATCTCGGGGCGGGTGGCGAGGGTCTTGGCGATGCCCTCCGCGGGGCGCTCGGCGGCGAGCGCGACCAGGTTCGGATCGAAGCCGGCCTCGGCGAGCACGTCCCGGGCGACCTGGACGGTGAGGGCGAGCGGGAGCACCGCGCGCGGGTGCGGCTTGACCAGGACCGCATTGCCGGTCGCCAGCGAGGCGAACAGGCCCGGGAAGCCGTTCCAGGTCGGGAAGGTGTTGCAGCCGATGACCAGGCCGATGCCGCGCGGGACCGGAGTGAACTGCTTGGTCAGCGCCAGCGGGTCGCGCTTGCCCTGGGGCTTGGTCCACTCCGCCGTCTCGGGCGTGCGGACCTGCTCCGCGTACGCGTAGGCCACCGCTTCCAGGCCGCGGTCCTGGGCGTGCGGGCCGCCCGCCTGGAACGCCATCATGAAGGCCTGGCCGCTGGTGTGCATGACCGCGTGTGCGAACTCGTGCGTCCGGTCGCTGATCCGCTTGAGGATCTCCACGCAGACCACCGCGCGGGCCTCCGCACCCGCGTCGCGCCAGGCGCGCTGACCCGCCTTCATCGCGGGCAGCAGCACGTCGATGTCCGCATGCGGGTAGGTCACGCCCAGCTCGATGCCGTAGGGCGAGACCTCGCCGCCGACCCAGTCGTCCGTGCCGGGCTGGCCGAGGTCGATGCGGGTGCCGAGCAGGGCGTCGAAGGCGGCCTTGCCCGCCGCCGCGTCCAGGCTGCCGTGCTCGCCGTAGGCCTTGGGGTGCTCGGGGTGGGGCGACCAGTACGCGCGGGTGCGGATCGCCTCCAGTGCCTGGTCGAGCGTGGGCCGGTGCTTCGCGATCAGCTCGTGGGGGGTCAGTTGGGCGGCCATGCGGGACCAACTCCTCGTCTGGAGAACTCTTCGTCGAGTTCGACCTGGGCGGAAACAGAGGCGGGAACAGGCAGTCAGAGCTAGAGTAACCGAACGATCGGTCGGGACAAGGGGGTCCGCCGCATCTGTGGAAAACGCCGTGCGGGAGGATCGCGCACATGACAGCACTCGACCTCAGCAGCCCCGTGGCCGTCGTCGGCACCGGCACCATGGGCCAGGGCATCGCCCAGGTCGCGCTGGTCGCCGGCCATCCGGTGCGGCTCTATGACGCCGTTCCCGGGCGCGCCCAGGAGGCGGCCGCGGCGATCGGCGCCCGCCTCGACCGGCTCGTGGCCAAGGACCGGCTCGGCGCCGCCGACCGGGACGCGGCCCACGCCCGGCTCACGCCCGCCGACAGCCTTGCCGACCTGGCCGACTGCGCGCTGGTCGTCGAGGCCGTCCTGGAGCGGCTGGACGTCAAGCAGCGGCTCTTCGGCGAGCTGGAGGAGATCGTCGCCGAGGACTGTCTGCTCGCCACCAACACCTCGTCCCTGTCGGTGACGGCCATCGGCGGCGCCCTGCGCAGCCCCGGCCGCTTCCTGGGCCTGCACTTCTTCAACCCGGCCCCGCTGCTGCCGCTGGTCGAGGTCGTCTCCGGCTTCGCCACCGACGTCACCTCGGCCACGCGCGCGTACGAGACCGCCCGCGCCTGGGGCAAGACACCCGTGGCCTGCGCGGACACCCCCGGCTTCATCGTCAACCGCATCGCCCGCCCCTTCTACGCCGAGGCCCTCGCCGTCTACGAGGCCCAGGCCGCCGAGCCGGCCACCATCGACGCGGTGCTGCGCGAGTCGGGCGGCTTCCGGATGGGCGCGTTCGAGCTGACCGACCTCATCGGGCAGGACGTGAACGAGTCCGTCACCCACTCGGTGTGGCAGTCCTTCTTCCAGGACGTCCGTTTCACGCCCTCGCTGTCCCAGCGCCGGCTGGTCGAGTCCGGGCGGCTCGGCCGCAAGTCCGGGCACGGCTGGTACGACTACGCCGAGGACGCCGAGCGCCCCGAGCCGCACACCGCCGAGAAGGCGCAGCCGCCCGCCTACGTCGTCGCCGAGGGCAGCCTCGGCCCCGCGGCCGAACTCCTCGCGCTGATCCGCGAGGCGGGCATCCAGATCCGCGAGGAGGACGAGGACCAGGGCACCCGGCTGGTGCTGCCGAGCGGCGGCCAGCTGGTGCTCGCCGACGGCCAGACCTCCGTGGAGTTCCGCGACGTCGTCTACTTCGACCTCGCCTTCGACTACCGCAAGGCCACCCGTATCGCCCTGTCCGGCTCCCAGGACACCGCGCCGGCGACCCTCGCCGAGGCCACCGGCCTCTTCCAGGCGCTCGGCAAGGACGTCAGCGTCATCGGCGACGTCCCCGGCATGATCGTCGCCCGCACGGTCGCCCGGATCGTGGACCTCGCGCACGACGCCGTCGCCAAGGGCGTGGCCACCGAGGAGGACATCGACACCGCGATGCGCCTCGGCGTCAACTACCCGCTCGGCCCCTTCGAGTGGAGCCGCAGGCTCGGCCGCGGCTGGGCCTACGACCTGCTGGACGACCTGCACCTGCGCGACCCCTCCGGCCGGTACGCGCCGTCCCTCGCGCTCTACCGCCACGCGTACGCCACCGACCAGCGGGAGGGCACCCCATGACCACCGCCAAGCGCGACACGTACACCCCCGAGACACTGCTCTCCGTCGCCGTCCAGGTGTTCAACGACCGCGGCTACGACGGCACCTCCATGGAGCACCTCTCCAAGGCGGCCGGCATCTCCAAGTCGTCCATCTACCACCATGTCAGCGGCAAGGAGGAGCTGCTGCGCCGGGCCGTCAGCCGCGCGCTGGAGGGACTGTTCGGGATCCTGGAGGAGGAGCGCGCGCGCGTGGGACCCGCTGCGGACCGTCTGGAACACGTCGTACGGCGCATGGTCGAGGTGCTCATATCCGAACTGCCGTACGTGACGCTGCTGCTGCGCGTGCGCGGCAACACGGAGACCGAGCGCTGGGCCCTGGAGCGGCGCCGCGACTTCGACCACCGGGTCGCCGAGCTGCTGAAGGCCGCCGCCGCCGAGGGAGACATACGCGGCGACGTGGAGGTGCGCCTGGCCACCCGGCTGGTCTTCGGGATGGTCAACTCGATCGTGGAGTGGTACCGGCCCGACACGCGCGGTGCCAGCGGCCGCGAGGTGGCCGACGCCGTGGTCCGGCTGGCCTTCTCGGGACTGCGCCGGGCCTGACGTCGGGTTTCCGGGCGGCCGGCGTCGGTGCCGCGTCGGCCCTGACGTCGGGTTTCCAGGCGGCCGGCGTTCTCGGTGCCGCGCCGGCCCCGGTGTCAGGTCTCCGGCTCCAGGTCCTCCTCCTCGAACACCAGCAGCGTGCGGGTGCTGAGCACCTCGGGGATCGCCTGGAGCCGGGTGAGCACCAGCTCGCGCAGCGTCCGGTTGTCGGGCGTGTGCACCAGGAGCAGAACGTCGAAGTCGCCGCCCACCAGAGCGATGTGGGAGGCGCCGGGCAGCTGTCTGAGCTGCTCGCGGACCGTGCGCCAGGTGTTCTGGACGATCTTCAGCGTGATGTACGCCGAGGTGCCGTGACCTGCCCGCTCGTGGTCGACGCGCGCGCTGAAGCCCCGGATCACGCCGTCCTCCACGAGACGGTTGATGCGCGCGTAGGCATTGGCCCGGGAGACGTGGACGCGTTCGGCGACCGAGCGTATCGAGGAGCGGCCGTCCGCCTGGAGGATCTTCAGGATGTCCTGGTCGATGGCGTCCAGCGGGCGGGCCGGTGGCAGGGAGGGTCCGTCCTGCTGCCCTTCGGCCATTTGTTCAGCTGCCATGTCCCCCCGCTTCATCGCCGTGGACGTCCTGCATTCATTCCAGGTTGTGGAGAACCGTTTGTCCACAGCCTGACGGGGCCTGTAGCCAAAATGTGCCGACGACCGAACAATCGGTTGGTGAGGCGAGTCACAGCCGACGCGCCTCCCGTAGCCACTCCCACGAGGAGGTGCCGTCATGACGGTCATGGAGCAGCGGGGCGCGTACCGGCCTTCGCCGCCGCCCGCCTGGCAGCCCCGTATGGACCCCGCGCCGCTGCTGCCCGACGCCGAGCCCTACCGCGTCCTCGGCACCGAAGCGGCCGCCAAGGCCGACCCGGACCTGCTGCGCAGGCTCCACGCCCAGCTGGTGCGCGGCCGCCGCTACAACATTCAGGCCACCGCGCTGACCAAGCAGGGCCGTCTCGCGGTCTACCCGTCCAGCACCGGTCAGGAGGCCTGCGAGGTCGCCGCAGCCCTGGCCCTGGAGGAGCGCGACTGGCTCTTCCCCAGCTACCGCGACACCCTCGCCGTCGTCGCCCGGGGCGTGGACCCTGTGGAGGCCCTCACCCTGCTGCGCGGCGACTGGCACAGCGGCTATGACCCCCTCGCGCACCGGGTGGCGCCCCTGAGCACCCCGCTGGCCACCCAGTTGCCGCACGCCGTCGGTCTCGCGCACGCCGCCCGCCTCAAGGGCGACGACGTGGTCGCCCTCGCCATGGTCGGCGACGGCGGCACCAGCGAGGGCGACTTCCACGAGGCGCTGAACTTCGCCGCCGTCTGGCAGGCACCGGTCGTCTTCCTGGTGCAGAACAACGGCTTCGCCATCTCCGTCCCGCTCGCCAAGCAGACCGCCGCACCCTCCCTGGCCCACAAGGCCGTCGGATACGGCATGCCGGGCAGGCTGGTCGACGGCAACGACGCGGCCGCCATGCACGAGGTCCTCAGCGACGCCGTACGGCACGCACGCGCGGGCGGCGGCCCGACCCTGGTGGAGGCGGTGACGTACCGCATCGAGGCCCACACCAACGCCGACGACGCCACCCGCTACCGGGGCGACGCCGAGG
Organism: Streptomyces sp. NPDC107581; assembly: GCF_055657175.1. Classification (NCBI taxonomy): domain Bacteria; kingdom Bacillati; phylum Actinomycetota; class Actinomycetes; order Kitasatosporales; family Streptomycetaceae; genus Streptomyces; species Streptomyces sp. NPDC107581. The sequence goes on along the minus strand of NZ_JBVKBH010000001.1, from coordinate 471,593 downwards.
TGGAGGCCTGGCGCGCACACGACCCCGTCCAGCTGCTGGAGAGCGAGCTGACCGCGCGCGGGCTGCTCGACGACGCCGGCATCGAAGCCGCCCGGCAGAACGCCGAGGCGATGGCCGCCGACCTGCGCGAGCGCATGAACCAGGACCCCGAGCTCAACCCGATGGACCTCTTCGACCACGTCTACGCCGAGACCACCGCGCAACTGCGCGAGCAGCGCGCCCTGCTGCGCGCCGAGCTGGAGGCGGAGCAGGACGACCAGGAAGGCGACCTCCGATGACCACCGTCGCCGTCAAGCCCGCCACCATGGCGCAGGCCCTCACGCGTGCGATGCGCGACGCGATGGCCGCCGACCCCACCGTGCACGTCATGGGCGAGGACGTCGGCACCCTCGGCGGTGTCTTCCGGGTCACCGACGGGCTCGCCAAGGAGTTCGGCGAGGACCGCTGCACCGACACCCCGCTGGCCGAGGCGGGCATCCTCGGCACCGCCGTCGGCATGGCCATGTACGGCCTGCGCCCGGTGGTGGAGATGCAGTTCGACGCCTTCGCCTACCCGGCGTTCGAGCAGCTGATCAGCCATGTCTCGCGGATGCGCAACCGCACCCGGGGCCGGATGCCGCTGCCGATCACCGTCCGGGTCCCCTACGGCGGCGGCATCGGCGGCGTCGAGCACCACAGCGACTCGTCCGAGGCCTACTACATGGCCACCCCGGGCCTTCATGTCGTGATGCCCGCCACCGTCGCCGACGCCTACGGTCTGCTGCGCCAGGCCATCGCCTCCGACGACCCCGTCGTCTTCCTGGAGCCCAAGCGGCTCTACTGGTCGAAGGACAGCTGGAACCCCGAGCACCCCACGGATGTCGAGCCCATCGGCCGCGCGGTGGTGCGACGCCCCGGCCGCAGCGCCACCCTCCTGACCTACGGCCCGTCCGTGCCCGTCTGCCTGGAGGCCGCCGAGGCCGCACGGGCGGAGGGCTGGGACCTGGAGGTCGTCGACCTGCGCTCCCTGGTGCCGTTCGACGACGAGACGGTCTGCGCGGCCGTACGGCGCACCGGCCGCGCGGTCGTCGTGCACGAGTCGACCGGGTTCGGAGGCCCGGGCGGCGAGATCGCGGCCCGGGTCACCGAGCGCTGCTTCCACCACCTGGAGGCGCCGGTGCTGCGCGTGGCCGGCCTCGACATCCCCTACCCGCCGCCGATGCTGGAGCGGCACCACCTGCCCGGAGTCGACCGCATCCTGGACGCCGTGGCGCGCCTGCAGTGGGAGGCCGAGGGCTGATGGCACAGGTGCTGGAGTTCAAGCTGCCCGACCTCGGCGAGGGTCTCACCGAGGCGGAGATCGTCCGGTGGCTGGTGCAGGTCGGTGACGTCGTCGCCGTCGACCAGCCGGTCGTGGAAGTCGAGACGGCCAAGGCGATGGTCGAGGTCCCCTGCCCCTACGGCGGTGTCATCACCGCCCGCTTCGGCGAGGAGGGCACCGAACTGCCCGTGGGCGCACCGCTGCTGACGGTGGCGGTGGGCCCGCCGGCCCCCGCAGGGGAGAGCGAGGGGTCGGGCAACGTACTGGTCGGGTACGGCACCTCGGACGCGCCGACGCGCCGGCGCCGGGTGCGGCCGGCACCCATGGGGCCGGTCACCGCGAACGGGCGAACCGGCGCGCACCGGCCACGGACCGCGAACGCGCCGTCCGAGGGCGCCGAGGCACTGCCGGGCCGGCCGGCGGCCCCCGCCGGCCTGTCCACCGCGCGCGTGGCCCTGGCCCAGGCGGCAGGGCCCGTTCCCGTGATCTCCCCCCTGGTCCGGCGCCTCGCCCGCGAGGGCGGCGTGGATCTGCGCCACCTGGTGGGCTCGGGACCGGACGGACTGATCCTGCGCGCGGACGTCGAGCACGTCCTCAGGACGCAGGCGGCCCACACCACCGAGGTGCTCACGGCCCCCGTGCCGCAGGCACCGCCCGCGCGTGTCTCCCCCGTGCGCAACGGCATCCGCACCCCCCTCAAGGGCGTCCGCGGCGCCGTCGCCGACAAGCTCTCCCGCAGCCGCCGGGAGATCCCCGACGCGACCTGCTGGGTCGACGCCGACGCCACGGAACTCATGCGCGCACGGGCGGCGATGAACGCGGCCGGGGGGACGAAGATCTCCCTCCTCGCCCTGCTCGCCCGCATCTGCACTGCGGCCCTCGCACGCCACCCCGAGCTGAACTCCTACGTGGACACCGACGCCCGCGAGGTCGTCCAGCTCGACCACGTGCACCTCGGGTTCGCCGCCCAGACCGAACGCGGACTGGTCGTGCCGGTCGTCCGGGACGCCCACGCGCGCGACGTCGAGTCGCTGACCGCCGAGTTCGCCCGGCTCACCGAGGCCGCCCGGACCGGGACACTGACCCCCGGGGAACTCACCGGCGGGACGTTCACGCTGAACAACTACGGCGTCTTCGGTGTCGACGGCTCCACCCCGATCATCAACCACCCCGAGGCGGCCATGCTCGGCGTCGGCCGCATCGTCCCCAAGCCCTGGGTGCACGAGGGCGAGCTGGCCGTACGCCAGGTCGTCCAGCTCTCGCTCACCTTCGACCACCGGGTGTGCGACGGCGGCACGGCAGGCGGCTTCCTGCGGTACGTGGCGGACTGCGTGGAGCAGCCGGCGGTCCTGCTACGCACTCTGTGACCTCCGCGGGGGTCTGGAGCACGGGCAGGCAGGACATACTCGGGAGGTGACCGACAGCCCGCCCGCCGCTCCCGGGACCGCCACGCCGTACGACGCCGTGGTGCTGGCGGGCGGTGCCGCGCGAAGGCTCGGCGGGGCGGACAAGCCCGGACTGCACGTCGGCGGGCGGGCACTGCTCGACCGGGTGCTCGCAGCCTGCGCGGGCGCCCGCACGACCGTCGTCGTGGCCGGCGCCCGGTCCACCGCCCGCCCGGTGCGCTGGGCACGCGAGGAACCGCCCGGCGCCGGACCGGTCGCCGCCCTGGAGGCCGGACTTCGGCTCACCACGGCCGAGCACGCCGTCGTCCTCTCCGCCGACCTGCCGTTCCTCGAAACGGCCACCCTGGAACGGCTGCTGGCCGCCCTGCGGGACACCGGCGCCGACGGCGCGCTGCTCACCGACGCCGACGGCCGCGACCAGCCGCTCGTCGCCGCCTACCGCACCGCCTCGCTGCGCCGCGCCCTTGCGGCCCTGTCGGCCGCGTCCGACGGTCTGACCGGCCTGCCCCTGCGCCGGCTGACCGGCGCCCTCGATCTCACCCGCGTCCCGGACCCGCTCGCCTCCTTCGACTGCGACACCTGGGACGACATCGCCAACGCCAGGGCACGCATCAGGGAGCATGGGCACGTGTTGGATGAATGGATCTCCGCAGTCAAGGACGAGCTGGGCATCGACCTGGACGTCGACACCGGCGTCCTGCTCGACCTGGCCCGTGACGCCGCGCACTCGGTGGCCCGGCCCGCAGCGCCACTGACCACCTTCCTCGTCGGCTATGCCGCCGCCCAGGGCAAGGGCGGTCCCGAGGCGGTCGCCGAGGCCGCCCGCAAGGCCACCGCACTGGCCCTGCGCTGGGAGGAAGAGGACGCAGAGAAGGGCTCGGGCCCCTCCGGCCGGGACGCCGGATGACCGCCCCCGGCACCCGGACCGGGGCGAGTACCGAGGACAGCGACGACCTGGACGTCGAGGAGGCCCTGGCCCTCGTCAGGGAACCCACGGACGGCAGCGGCGGACCGGTGCCCGCCCCCGCCGCCCCGGGCGATCGGCACGAGGAGCACAGGGCCACCCCCTGGCCCCGGGCCCGCGAGACCGCCGCCCGCGCCGCCCGCTCGGGCGGCCGCCGCACCCCCGTGTCCGTCTCCCTGGCCGACGCCCTCGGCCTGGCCCTCGCCGCCCCCCTCGACGCCCTCACCGATCTGCCCTCCTTCGACACCTCCGCGATGGACGGCTGGGCCGTGGCCGGACCCGGCCCCTGGGAGGTACGGGACGAGGGAGTGCTCGCCGGACATGGTCAGCCCGAGCCGCTGACCGACGGCCAGGCGGTCCGTATCGCGACCGGCGCCCGCATCCCGGCCGACACCACCGCCGTCCTGCGCACCGAGCACGGCCGCACCGACGCTCAGGGCCGCCTCCACGCCACCCGGGAGGTGAGCCACGGCCAGGACATCCGCCCGCGCGGCCAGGAGTGCCGCAACGGCGACCAGCTGCTGCCCGTCGGCACCCTGGTCACCCCTGCCGTCCTGGGCCTCGCCGCGGCCGCCGGATACGACACCGTCACCGCCGTCCCCCGCCCCCGCGCCGAAGTCCTCGTCCTCGGTGACGAACTGCTCACCGAGGGACTCCCGCACGACGGACTGATCCGGGACGCGCTCGGCCCCATGCTGCCGCCCTGGCTGCGCGCGATGGGCGCCGAGGTCACCGCCGTACGCCGACTGGGCGATGACGCAAGGGCCCTGCGCAAGGCACTCGCCGCCTCCGACGCCGATCTCGTCGTCACCACCGGCGGCACGGCCGCCGGACCCGTCGACCACGTCCATCCCACCCTGGAACGCCTCGGCGCCGAACTCCTCGTCGACGGCGTCAAGGTGCGCCCCGGCCACCCCATGCTGCTGGCCCGCACCAAGGAGAACCAGCACCTGGTCGGCCTGCCCGGCAACCCCCTCGCGGCCGTCTCCGGCCTGCTCACCCTCGCCGAGCCCCTGCTGCGCACCCTCGCCGCCCGCCCCGCGCCCGAGCCGTACACGCTGCCGCTCAGGGAGGCGGTGCAGGGGCATCCGTACGACACCCGGCTCATTCCGGTGGTGCTGCGCGGCGACCGTGCCGTGCCGCTGCACTACAACGGCCCGGCCATGCTGCGGGGGATCGCCGCCGCCGACGCGCTCGCCGTCGTACCGCCGGGCGGGGCCCGGCAGGGGGAGGAGGCCGAGCTGCTGGACCTGCCGTGGGCGGCGGCCGGAATCGGGGTGTGTTTCACGTGAAACTTCCGGGCCATGACGCCATCGCCCGCCAGGCGGACGAACACCTGGTGACCCATCGGGTGAAACTCCCGAGGAAGGTGGTGGAGCGGCCGATCCGCCAGGTCGGCAAACGGCTGCTCATGGCCCTTGCGGTGCTGGTCGCCACGGCGCTGATCGTCTACGCCGACCGCGAGGGCTACCGCGACAGCTCCGACGGCCCGGTCGACCTCCTCGACGCGTTCTACTACGCGACCGTCACCCTCTCCACCACCGGGTACGGCGACATCACCCCGGTCAGCGACGGTGCCCGGCTCATCAACATCCTCGTCATCACGCCCCTGCGGGTGCTGTTCCTGATCATTCTGGTCGGCACCACGCTGGAGGTCCTCACCGAACGCACCCGGGAGGAATGGCGCCTGAACCGCTGGAGGGCCACGTTGCGCGATCACACCGTCGTCATCGGCTTCGGCACGAAGGGCCGGTCCGCCGTCCAGACCGTCTGCGCGACCGGGCTGAAGAAGGAGCAGGTCGTCGTGGTCGACCCCAGCTCCAAGGTGATCGACGCGGCGACCGCCGAGGGCTACGCGGGCGTCATGGGCGACGCCACCCGCAGCGAGGTCCTCAAACGCGCCGAGGTCCACCGGGCACGGCAGATCATCGTCGCCCCCCAGCGCGACGACACCGCCGTCCTCGTCACCCTGACGGCCCGGCAGCTCAACCGGAGCGCGAAGATCGTGGCCGCGGTGCGCGAGGAGGAGAACGCCCCGCTGCTCAAGCAGTCCGGCGCCGACGCCGTCATCACCAGCTCCGGCGCGGCCGGCCGGCTGCTCGGCCTCTCCGTGCTCAGCCCCGCCGCCGGCATGGTCATGGAGGACCTGATCCAGCAGGGCAGCGGCCTCGACCTCATCGAACGGCCCGTGGTGCGGGCCGAGGCGGGCAAGTCCCCGCGCGAGACGCACGACCTCGTGGTGAGCGTCGTACGCGGCCACCGGGTGCTCGGCTACGACGACCCGTCCATCGGCACCCTCCAGCTCACGGACCGCCTGATCACCATCGTCCGCGCGACCCCCGGTGCCCGGGTCACCCCGCATCCTCGCCCGTTGCTCCACGACTGAGCGGGCCTGCCCGGAAGAGGGCATGGGCGGGGAGTAGCGTCCCGTGCATGCATGCGATCACGATTCCCGAACCTGGTGGGCCCGAGGCGCTGGTGTGGGACGAGGTCCCCGATCCGGTGCCCGGTGAGGGAGAGGTGCTGGTCGAGGTGGTGGCCAGTGCCGTCAACCGTGCCGACATCCTGCAGCGGCAGGGCTTCTACAACCCGCCGCCCGGGGCGTCCGCGTACCCCGGCCTGGAGTGCTCCGGCAGGATCACCGCAATCGGCTCCGGAGTCTCCGGCTGGACCGTCGGAGACGAGGTGTGCGCGCTGCTCGGGGGCGGTGGGTACGCCGAGAAGGTCGCGGTTCCGGCCGGGCAGCTGTTGCCCGTGCCCGCAGGCGTCGACCTGAAGCAGGCGGCCGCGCTGCCCGAGGTGGTCTGCACGGTCTGGTCCAACGTCTTCATGGTCGCCCATCTGCGGCCCGGCGAGACCCTGCTGGTGCACGGCGGGTCCAGCGGCATCGGCACGATGGCGATTCAGCTGGCCAAGGCCGTCGGTGCCAAGGTCGCGGTGACCGCCGGGACGAAGGAGAAGCTGGAGTACTGCGCCGGGCTGGGCGCGGACGTGCTGATCAACTACCGCGAACAGGACTTCGTCGCCGAGGTCGCGCAGGCCACGGGCGGCGCGGGTGCCGACGTCATCCTCGACAACATGGGTGCCAAGTACCTGGACCGCAATGTGCAGGCCCTCGCGGTCAACGGGCGTCTCGCGATCATCGGCATGCAGGGCGGCATCAAGGGCGAGCTGAACATCGCGACCCTGCTGAACAAGCGGGCCGCCGTCAGCGCGACTTCGCTGCGGGCCCGGCCGCTGAGCGAGAAGGCGGCCATCGTGGCAGCCGTACACGAGCACGTGTGGCCGTTGCTCGCGACCGGGCAGGTCCGCCCGGTCGTCGACCGCGAGCTGCCGATGCCGGAGGCGGCCGAGGCGCACCGGGTGCTGGAGGCGAGCGGCCACATCGGCAAGGTGCTGCTGGTGGCGCCGTAGTCGACGACGGACCGGCCCCGCTGTCGTGACCGGCGGCTCGGATCCACGGCCGTGACCGATGGCTCGGATCCGCTGCCATGGGCGGCGGATCAGGCCGTCGGCCCGACCGGTCAATCGGTCCGGCCGCCGTAACCGATGGGTCAGTTGCGGCGTACCCGAAGTCCCAGGAGGGCGAGGCCCAGGCCCAGGCCGATGAGCACCAGGCCGCTGCCCAGCGGGAGGATCCGCAGGGTCGGCTCGGCGGGGGCCTCGCCCTGGTGGACGGCGTTCTGGTCCGCGGGCTGCAGCGCGGGCCGGGCGGGGTCCAGCCCGGCCTCCCGGGGCGAGCCGGAGGGGGTGGGGAGCCCGACCGGGACATCCGCGGTCTCCGGCTCCTCCGGGTAGGCGCCGTCCGGGTCGACGTCCTCCGGATCCCTCGTGACCGGGCCGGTGTCGTCGTCGCCCTCCTCCTCGGAGGTCGGCCCGTCCGGGCGGCCCGGCCGCATCCGGCCCTCACCGGCCCGGCTCCCGGCCCGTGACGGCTCAGGGGCGACGGGACGGGACGTGGCGGCGGAACGGGAAGCCGCGGCGGAGGCGGAGGTCAGTGCCACACCGGAGGCCGAGGCCCGAGCGGCCGGGGCGGCGGACGCGAGGGGCCGGTCCGTGGGACGGTCTGCGAGCCGGTCTACGAGCCGGTCCGCGGGATGGCCTGCGAGCCGGTCTGCGAGCCGGGCCGCGGGCGTGGGGGAATCCGGCGGGGCGGCCTCGGCGCCGTACGCGGCGGCCGTGCCGTACACCGGCGCCGCCGTCGCCAGGACGAGCAGCAGCCGCACGAAGCGCCATGTGCATCGCAGCCATGGAGTCACGTCGGTGACCTCCCGGAGCCAAGTCCCCGTGCCGACGAAAATCGGACGGAATCCAGCCTCACATTCCGGGATCAGTCAGGCATTTCCTATTAGGCCGTCGGATCCAAACGGTGGATCACTCACTAGAGGGGGCACCACGGTGATGAGGTGTACGGGTGCGAGAGAATGGCGGCATGGAGATGCCGAGGAACGAACGGTCGCCGGAGAACCCGCAGATCCTGGTCGTGGGCCAGGACGGCATGGCGCTCAGCGGCGGCAACGGAGACGAGGACTCCCGCGAGACGCCGGTGACGGACCAGGTGGAACAGCCCGCCAAGGTCATGCGCATCGGCAGCATGATCAAGCAGCTTCTGGAGGAGGTGCGAGTCGCCCCCCTGGACGAGGCGAGCCGGGCCCGGCTCAAGGAGATCCACCGCAGTTCGGTGAAGGAACTGGAAGACGGCCTCGCTCCGGAGCTGGTCGACGAGCTGGAGCGGCTCTCGCTCCCCTTCATGGACGACGTGACCCCCAGCGACGCGGAACTGCGCATCGCACAGGCCCAGTTGGTGGGCTGGCTGGAGGGCCTGTTCCACGGGATCCAGACGACGCTGTTCGCCCAGCAGATGGCCGCGCGGGCCCAGCTGGAGCAGATGCGCCGTGCGCTCCCGCCGGGCACGGGGGGCCACGAGGACGGGGACGACCCCCGGACCGTCGGCCGCACGGGCGGACCGTACCTGTAAGCCGCACAACCGAAGGGCGGGCGATCGTCCGCCCTGTCCGCAAGTCGTACACACGAAGGGCCCGGCGGTCGTCCGCCGGGCCCTTCGCGCAGGTCGTGATCCCCGTGCGGTGGTCCCCGTACGGCGATCTCTACGTGGTGATCTCTGTCACATCAGCATCGCCGGTCGAGACCGCCGGGGACCGTCCGCTATTCGGGATTGCCCGTCGAGATGCTCAGCTCGATCGACGGCATGCTCTTCGGATCGAGATCGGTGCCCGAGGAGGGGAACTGGTCCAGGACCGTCCCGTCGCCCCAGGTGTTGTTGTCTTCCTTCTTGATCTCGTACTTCCAGCCCGCGGCCTGGAAGCAGGCCTTCACGGAGTCGATGTTCTTGTACCGGAAGTCGGGCAGCCGGATCTTGTTCGCGTCGCTGTACGACTCCTGGGGCTCCGAGCACTCGGTCTTGTCGATCGTCTTCGTCGTGTCCGGGCCGCGGTAGCCGGCGGGATGCTGCGACGCCGAGGGGCTGGAGCCGCCGCCGCCCTGGTCGTCGTCGCTGCCGTTGTTGAGCGTCAGCGCGACGACCAGCCCGACGACCGCGACCAGGGACACCACGATCGAGCCGATGACCACCGGCTTGTTGCTCTTGCCGCCGCCCCCGCCCTGGGACGGGCCCGAGGGCTGGGGCGTGAGGTTGTACGGCGGCGGTGTCGCGGCCGCCTGCTGCCCGTATTCCGCCGGAGGGGTCTGGTAGCCGCCCTGCTGCGGATAGCCGTACGCGGGGGCCGGGGCCGGGGCGGGCACCGGGGTGCCGTACGGGCCCGGAGCCGGAGTGGGCTGGTACGGCGTCTGGACCGGGCCGGTGGGCGCCGGCGTCGACTGGTCGACCGGAGGGAACACGGCGGAGCCGACGCCCGAGCCGCTCTGCGTCGGACCGGAGCCCGGCACGATGCTCGGCGCCGCCGCCTGGAGGGAGGCCGCGATCCGCAGGCATTCGTCGCGCATGGACTCGGCGGTCGGGAAGCGCTCGTTCGGGTTCTTCTTCAGGGCGCGGGAGATCAGGGCGTCCACGGCCGGAGGCAGCGCGCGGTTGATCGACGAAGGAGCCACCGGCTCCTCCTGCACGTGCGCGTAGGCGATCGCCAGCGGGGAGTCCGCCTCGAACGGCAGCCGGCCGGTGGTCAGCTGGAACAGCATGATGCCGACCGAGTACAGGTCGGAGCGGGCGTCCACGCCCCGGCCCAGGGCCTGCTCGGGCGAGAGGTACTGCGGGGTGCCGACGACCATGCCGGTCTGCGTCATCGAGGTGACCCCGGACTGCATGGCGCGGGCGATGCCGAAGTCCATGACCTTGACCACGCCGCGCTTGGTCATCATCACGTTGCCCGGCTTGATGTCGCGGTGGACCAGCCCCATCTCGTGGCTGATCTCCAGCGCCGCCAGCACGTCCGCGGTGACCTTGAGCGCCTTGTCGGCGGGCATCGCGCCGTACTGCCGGATGTCCTCGTCCAGGACCGAGCCCAGCGGGCGGCCCTCGACGTACTCCATGACGATGTACGGCGTCGTCATGCCGCCGAGGTCGTCCTCGCCGGTGTCGAAGACGGAGACGATGTTGGTGTGCGTGAGCTTGGCCACGGCCTGGGCCTCACGGCGAAAGCGCTCGCGGAAGGCCTGCTCCCGGCCCAGCTCGGTGTGGAGCGTCTTGATCGCGACCTGGCGGTCCAGCACGGCGTCGTACGCCAGGTGCACCGAGGCCATACCGCCTTCACCGAGCAAGTCGCGCAGCTGGTAGCGGCCGCCGGCCAGCGACCACCCCGTGTACCGGCCCTGTGCGCCGTCCTGGCTCATCTCTCCGCGTCCCCCACTGGCCGTCCGGCGCCGTCATTGAGCGAACAAGCCTTGATCGAATGTCCCATTCCCGGCCAAGTCTGCCCCAGGGCACTGACACGTCAAGCGCGGTGCCCGTTCCGTGACCGTACGCGAAAGAAGCGTCGCGGAAGCGTTACAGCGGGCGTACGACCGGTACACGGAATTTGCACGACAGCGCGTGCTACAGGTTTCATGGCCGGTCCGTCTCGGGCCGGTCCAGGTTCCGATCCCGGACCGGAGGCTTGCGCGGAGGCTGTAGCGTGGCCGACGGAGACCGTAACAACACCGCGCGCACCGCGGGCAGAAACGACGGCGAGGACCGATGGCACAGACGCACAGCGCCCAGGGCCCGTCCGACCCCGAGGCGACTGGCGGCGGCATGTCAGACACGCCGGAGATGTGGGGCAACGGAGGGCTCGTCGGCGACGGCCGGTACCGGCTGACCCACCGGCTGGGCCGGGGTGGCATGGCCGAGGTGTTCGCCGCCGAGGACGTCCGCCTGGGCCGCACCGTCGCGGTCAAGCTGCTCCGCGCCGACCTGGCGGAGGACCCGGTCTCCAAGGCCCGCTTCACGCGCGAGGCCCAGTCGGTGGCCGGGCTCAACCACCACGCGATCGTCGCCGTGTACGACTCCGGCGAGGACTACGTGGGCGGCCAGTCCGTGCCCTACATCGTGATGGAGCTGGTCGAGGGCCGCACCATCCGTGACCTGCTGATGAACGCCGAGGCGCCGGGCCCGGAGCAGGCCCTGATCATCGTCTCCGGGGTGCTGGAGGCGCTCGCCTACTCGCACCAGCACGGCATCGTGCACCGTGACATCAAGCCGGCCAACGTCATCATCACCCACAACGGCGCCGTCAAGGTCATGGACTTCGGCATCGCCCGCGCCCTGCACGGCGCGTCCACGACGATGACGCAGACCGGCATGGTCATGGGCACCCCGCAGTACCTCTCCCCGGAGCAGGCGCTGGGCAAGGCCGTCGACCACCGCTCCGACCTGTACGCGACGGGCTGTCTGCTGTACGAACTGCTCGCGCTCAGGCCCCCGTTCACCGGTGAGACCCCGCTGTCGGTGGTCTACCAGCACGTCCAGGACATTCCGACCCCGCCCTCCGGGTTCTGCGACGGCTGCCCGCCGGAGCTGGACGGCATGGTCATGCGCTCGCTCGCCAAGGAGCCCGACGACCGGTTCCAGACGGCCGAAGAGATGCGCGGCATGGTCCAGTACGGCCTGCAGATGCTGTACGACCAGGGAGGCCACACCGGCACCTGGAACACCGGCCCGGTCGAGACGCACGACGGCCGCAGCACCCCGGCGGGCGGCTTCGCGGGCACGACCGCGATGCAGCACCCGGGCGACTTCGGCGCGGGCACCGCGCAGATCCCGCAGCCGATCCTGCCCACCGGGTACGGGCACGGGGACGACGGCGGCTTCGAGGGGCACGGCAACAAGGGCGGCACCGGCCGCGGCAAGCTGTGGATCCTCGCCGTCTTCGCGGTGATCGCGATCGCGGCGGGTGTCGCGCTCGCGCTCCAGCACAAGAACACCGGCGGCAGCGGCACCGACACCGGTCCGACCCCGAGCCATTCGAAGACCACCAAGGACGACAAGGCCTCCAAGACGCCGTCGGACGACTCCACCGACGAGCCCACGGACCCGGACACGGACACCGGGACGGACCCGGGCACCGGTTCCGACTACACGCCGTCGTACACCCCGTCGTACACGCCGTCCCCGTCGTTCAGTTCCGGCCCGACCGACGAGCCGACCGACCCGGAGACCTCCGACGAGCCGACGGATCCCGAGACCACGCCGACGCAGCCGACGGACCCGGCCGACGGCGGCGCGGACGGGGGCGCCACCGACGGCACCACGGACGGTGGCGCCACGGACGGCGGTGCCACCGCCGGCGACGGAACTTGAAGGCCACCGACGATCCCGGCGGCCCCGGCTTCGCCCTGAAGAACCGCACGGTCCTGGGCGACGACAGGTCCTGGGTGACGACGGGTCCTGGGTGACGAGGGATCTCAGACGGCTACGGGCCCCGAGCGACGTAGGGCTCCAGGCAACGTAGGGCCCTAGCTAGGCGACGCAGGGCCCTAGGCGACGAAGGGTCCTACGTGACGAAGGCGTCGCACACCGCGTCGTACTCCCGTGTCCACCACGCCACGAGTGCCGAGGCGGCCGGGAACTGGCAGTCCGCGCGGGTGTCGCCCCGCTCGTAGTGCCAGCGCAGCATCCAGAAGTCGTTCAGGCGCTCCCACCACACCCGGTGCACGGCCGCGGCCAGCTCCGAGGGCGTGGCCCCGGCCGCGCGCCGGTACGCGCGCGCGTACGCCCGCACCTTGGGCAGGTCCAGCGCGCCGACGGGCCGTAGGAAGAAGATCGCGGCGGCGCGTACGGCCTCCTCGGCGCGCGGCTGCACGCCGAGGCGGTCCCAGTCGACGATGGCGGCCGGGGCGTCGCCCTTGTAGAGCAGGTTGAACGGGTGGAAGTCGCCGTGCACCCAGCCCACCGAGCCGCCGCGCGGCGGGCGCCGGTGCGTGTGCTGCTCCAGCAGGGCGCGGCGCTCCAGGAGCCGCCGGCGGGCCAGTGTGTCGAAGGCGTCGGCGGGGCGGTGGCGGCGGACGTGGGCGAGCAGGTCGTCGATGAGGGCGAAGGTGGCGGCCGGATCGGCGCTCCGCACGGGATGGGGGCTCGTGGCCGGGCGGGTGCGCCCCTTGGGGGGCATCACGCGCTCCAGACAGGCGTGCACGGCGCCCAGGAGCGCTCCGAGGCGTGCGCTCTCCCCGCGGGTGAGCTGGCCGCCGTGGCGGTGCCGGCCGTCGATCCAGGGGTGCAGGGCGTAGGCGTGGCCGCCGACGACGGCGACCGTACGGCCCTCGCGGTGCGCGAGCGGCGGGGCGACCGGGACGCCGAGGTCGGCCAGGCGCTGGGTGGCCCGGTGCCGGCGCTCGATGGCGGCCGGGTCGGCGGTGTCCGGGTCGAAATGGTGCTTGAGGAAGTAACGGCCGCGCGTGGTGCGCAGCCGGTAGCCGCGGTTGAGCAGGCCCTGGTCGACCGGTTCGCAGGTGAGGGCGCTACCGGCGGCGTACAGGCGCAGCAGGGCGCCCAGAGGGGGCGCGTGGGAAACCAGGGGTGGTACACATGAGCGCGGCACGCGCCAGATGTTAGGGCACGTAAAGGACCCGTGAGCTGGGGCTTGTCACAGGTAGTCGCCGACGGTCGCTTTCGGTCACGAACCATGTCAAAAATTCGGTCAAACGATGCGCCGTAAATGCGTCGGCCCCTCAGTGACTTGCGGATTTTCCCGCCTGCATTCGGGCCGCATAAGCGGCCGCCCGGGAACGCCGTTGCATGCCGAGTTTCGCGAGCGGTCCGTAAACGTAATTCTTGATCGTTTTCTCTGCGGGACGGAGCCGTTCGCCGATCTGGCGATCAATGAGTCCTTCGCCGATCAGTTCGAGAATCCTGTGCTCCTGCTCGGTGCGCGCGGCCGGTCGGCCGTCGGTGCGCGCGCCGCCCCCTCCCGCAGCCGCTGCGGGGCCCGGGCCGTGGCGACCGGGTCGAGCAGGGATCCTCCGGCGGCGACGTCGTGCACGGTCCGCAGCAGTTCATTGCCGCGGATCGCCTTGAGGGCGTACCCGGAGGCGCCCGCCGTGATCGCGTCGAAGAGGGCCTCGTCGTCCGCGAACGAGGTCGGCATCAGGCGCCGGACCGACTCGTCGCGGGCGCGGATCTCCCGGCACACCTCAACGCCGCTGCCGTCCGGGAGCCGCACGTCGAGCACCGCCACGTCGGGCCGCGTGGCCGGAACGCGCGTCGGCGCGTCGGCCGCCGTCCCCGCCCCGCCGACGGCCTCGATGTCCGGTTCGACCGACAGCGTCTCGTGGACACCGCGGCGGACGACCTCATGGCCGTCGAGTGGAAATACCCGGACTTTTCCGCCTTCGTGCACGAGGTCAGTCTCACACAAGGGCTCTTCCCGTGTCCGGGGTCGCCGGGATAACGTGCCGTAGCTCCGGCCTCCTGCAAGGCTGTGACCAGCGGTCTTCCGAGCCTTGCGGATTTACTTGGAAATCCAAGCAAAAACGCAGGTCAGGAGGGGTTTCACAGAAATGTGGAGCACTGGGTAACGTAAAAGTTGCAGGGCGCTCGCCGGGGCACCTGTCACGCCTGTTCCCGGCCGAGTGGCACCCACCCCGTGCCCGGTGGTCGACAACAGGTGAGCCGCACTGGCCTACCGGCAACCCCGGGGGCCGGAACGACGGAGGAGCACACGTGACCGTGGACAGCAGTGCCGCGCGCAAGCCGCGACGCAGCGCCGCAGGCAAGGCCGGCACCACCGGCAGCAGCGCCGGGACCACCGGCACCAAGCGCACCACCCGCACCACCGCCAAGAAGAGCACCGACCCGGACCTCGTGCAGCTCCTGACGCCCGAGGGCAAGCGGGTCAAGAACGCCGAGTACGACGGCTACGTCGCCGGGATCACCCCGGAGGAACTGCGCGGCCTGTACCGCGACATGGTGCTCACCCGCCGCTTCGACGCCGAGGCCACCGCCCTGCAGCGCCAGGGCGAACTGGGACTGTGGGCCTCGCTGCTCGGCCAGGAGGCCGCCCAGATCGGCTCCGGCCGCGCCCTGCGCGACGACGACTACGTCTTCCCGACCTACCGCGAGCACGGCGTCGCCTGGTGCCGCGGGGTCGACCCGACCAACCTGCTCGGGATGTTCCGCGGCGTGAACAACGGCGGCTGGGACCCGAACGGCAACAACTTCCACCTGTACACGATCGTCATCGGCTCCCAGACGCTGCACGCCACCGGCTACGCGATGGGCATCACCAAGGACGGCGCGGACTCGGCCGTCATCGCCTACTTCGGCGACGGCGCCTCCAGCCAGGGCGACGTGGCGGAATCGTTCACCTTCTCGGCCGTCTACAACGCCCCCGTGGTGTTCTTCTGCCAGAACAACCAGTGGGCGATCTCCGAGCCCACCGAGAAGCAGAGCCGCGTGCCGCTCTACCAGCGCGCCCAGGGCTTCGGCTTCCCGGGCGTGCGCGTGGACGGCAACGACGTGCTGGCCTGCCTCGCGGTGACCAAGTGGGCGCTGGAGCGCGCCCGCAACGGCGAGGGCCCGACCCTGGTCGAGGCCTACACCTACCGCATGGGCGCCCACACCACCTCCGACGACCCCACCCGCTACCGGGGCGACGAGGAGCGGCTGGCCTGGGAGGCGAAGGACCCGATCCTGCGCCTGCGCCGGTTCCTGGAGGCCTCAAACCACACGGACGACGGATTCTTCGCGGAACTCGAGACGGAGTCCGAGGCGTTGGGCAGGCGAGTGCGCGAAGCGGTCCGTGCCATGCCGGACCCGGACCACTTCGCCATCTTCGAGAACGTCTACGCGGACGGGCACGCGCTCGTCGACGAGGAGCGAGCCCAGTTCGCCGCCTACCAGGCGTCGTTCGCGGACGCAGAGGCAGAGGGGGTCTGATCATGGCAGCCGAGACCAAGACCATGGCACTGGCCAAGGCGATCAACGAATCGCTGCGCCGCGCCCTGGAGACGGACCCCAAGGTCCTCGTCATGGGCGAGGACGTCGGCAAGCTCGGCGGTGTCTTCCGCGTCACCGACGGACTGCAGAAGGACTTCGGCGACAGCCGCGTCATCGACACCCCCCTCGCCGAGTCGGGCATCGTCGGCACGGCGATCGGCCTCGCGCTGCGCGGCTACCGCCCGGTGGTGGAGATCCAGTTCGACGGCTTCGTCTTCCCGGCCTACGACCAGATCGTCACGCAGCTCGCGAAGATGCACGCCCGCGCCCTGGGCAAGGTCAAGATGCCGGTCGTCATCCGCATTCCCTACGGCGGCGGCATCGGCGCGGTCGAGCACCACTCGGAGTCTCCCGAGGCGCTGTTCGCGCACGTGGCCGGCCTGAAGGTCGTCAGCCCCTCCAACGCGTCGGACGCCTACTGGATGATGCAGCAGGCCATCCAGAGCGACGACCCGGTGATCTACTTCGAGCCCAAGCGGCGCTACTGGGACAAGGGCGAGGTCAGCACCGACGCCATCCCCGGCCCGCTGCACAAGGCGCAGGTCGTGCGCGAGGGCACGGACCTCACCCTGGCCGCCTACGGTCCGATGGTGAAGCTGTGCCAGGAGGTCGCGAACGCGGCCGCCGAGGAGGGCAAGTCCCTGGAGGTGCTGGACCTGCGCTCGGTCAGCCCCCTCGACTTCGACTCCGTCCAGGCCTCGGTGGAGAAGACCCGCCGCCTGGTCGTCGTCCACGAGGCGCCGGTGTTCTTCGGCTCCGGCGCGGAGATCGCCGCCCGGATCACGGAGCGCTGCTTCTACCACCTGGAGGCCCCGGTGCTCCGGGTCGGCGGCTACCACGCCCCGTACCCGCCGGCGCGCCTGGAGGAGGAGTACCTGCCGGGTCTGGACCGGGTGCTCGACGCCGTCGACCGTGCCCTGGCGTACTGAGGAGAGGGTTCGTGACGACGATGACGGAAGCATCCGTACGCGAGTTCAAGATGCCCGACGTGGGCGAGGGACTCACCGAGGCCGAGATCCTCAAGTGGTACGTCCAGCCCGGTGACACCGTCACCGACGGCCAGGTGGTGTGCGAGGTCGAGACCGCCAAGGCGGCCGTCGAACTCCCCATCCCCTACGACGGTGTGGTGCGCGAGCTGCGCTTCCCCGAGGGCACCACGGTGGACGTGGGCACGGCCATCATCGCGGTGGACCTGGCGGGCGGCGCGCCCGCCGGGCAGCCGGCCGAGCAGCCGGTGGCCGAGCAGCCGAAGGCGGCCCCCGAGGAGCCCGAGGCCAAGCCGGCGGCCCGCCAGCCGGTCCTGGTCGGCTACGGCGTGGCGACCACCTCCACCAAGCGCCGCCCGCGCAAGGGCGCCGGGGTCACCGTCCCGGCGGCCGCCCAGGCGATCCAGACCGAGCTGAACGGCCACGGCGCCCCGGCCGTCCAGGACCGGTCCCGCCCGCTGGCCAAGCCGCCGGTGCGCAAGCTGGCGAAGGACCTCGGCGTCGACCTCGCCATGATCACACCGTCCGGCCCGGACGGCGTGATCACCCGCGAGGACGTCCACGCGGCGGCGGCCCCCAAGGCCGCCGAGGCCGCCGCGCCGGCCGTCCTGGAGACCCCGGCCGCCGTCCCCGCACCCGCACCCGTCGTGGCCTACGACGGCGCCCGCGAGACCCGTGTCCCGGTCAAGGGCGTCCGCAAGGCCACCGCCCAGGCCATGATCGGCTCGGCGTTCACGGCCCCGCACGTCACGGAGTTCGTGACGGTGGACGTGACGCGCACGATGAAGCTGGTCGAGGAGCTCAAGCAGGACAAGGAGTTCCAGGGCCTGCGGGTGAACCCGCTGCTCCTGATCGCCAAGGCGCTGCTGGTCGCGATCAAGCGCCACCCGGACATCAACGCGTCCTGGGACGAGGCGAACCAGGAGATCGTGCTCAAGCACTACGTCAACCTGGGCATCGCCGCGGCCACCCCCCGTGGCCTGATCGTCCCGAACATCAAGGACGCCCACGACCGGACGCTCCCGCAACTGGCCGAGGCACTGGGCGAACTGGTGGCCACCGCCCGCGAGGGCAAGACCTCCCCCGGCGCGATGCAGGGCGGCACGGTGACCATCACCAACGTCGGCGTCTTCGGCGTCGACACCGGTACACCGATCCTCAACCCCGGTGAGTCGGCGATCCTCGCGATCGGCGCGATCAAGCTCCAGCCGTGGGTCCACAAGGGCAAGGTGAAGCCCCGACAGGTGACCACCCTGGCGCTGAGCTTCGACCACCGGCTGGTGGACGGGGAGCTGGGCTCCAAGGTGCTGGCGGACGTGGCGGCCATCCTGGAGCAGCCCAAGCGGCTGATCAGCTGGGCCTGACGGCACTTGCCGGATACCCTCTGAGGCTGAAGGGGGCGGCCGCAACTTCTTCTTGCGACCGCCCCCTCTCTTTCCGGTCCTTCCGGACCGCCCCCTCTCTTTCCGGTCCTTCCGGACCGCCCCCGCCTTTCCGGTCCTTCCGGACCGCCCCCGCCTTTCCGGTCCTTCCGGACCGCCCCCGCCTTTCCGGTCCTTCCGGACCGCCCCCGCCTTTCCGGTCCT